>JAZDHI010000023.1:0-8328 GCA_043806115.1 Bacteroidota bacterium | reverse complement strand
GGCTGCCACCCCGCTTACACAGATTGAAATCGATAATCTGGAAACTCAGTTAACCGTTGCCATGAATACTTTTGATTCACAGGCCTACGGTTTTATCGACGAAACAATGTATCTCAATGCCGGATGGCATTTCGACGAAGGAACCGGTACTACGGCTACTGCTTATTCTACAGTTAAACATGTCGGGACTTTTGTTAAAGGGAATACGGTTATTTTGGGGTCAGATGCCATGATGCCGAGCTGGACAACAGGTGTAAACGGTGGCAAAGCCATTCTGTTAAACAAGGGCGCTCACCTTGAAGTTCCATACACCACTGCCTTCCTGCCGGCCAACCTGACCATTTCGGTTTGGGTAAAACCTGACGAAATCTATGAGCACAACTACATCGTATCACAGAACTACTGGACCGGATACAAGCTTCAGACCCAGGGTGGTGGAAAACCATTCTTCACTTTCAAAAAAGTAGACGGTGGAATTATTGATGCCGACAATGAAACGGATAACTCTATCCAGGTAGGTAACTGGACACACCTTGTTGTTTCGGTTAACGGAACAACCAAGGAACTGAAATTCTACGTGGATGGAACGCTCACCAAAACATGGACAGAAGCTGACAAGGGCATCGGCCCACTTACCCAGACCCTTTCCGCACCCGACCCACAACCGTTTATTATTGGTTGTGTAGCTACCGATGCTGAACTTGCAGCCAATTTTATGGATTGGACAACAGCCGATAACCTTGGATACTTCAAGGGTGCCATCGATGAACTGAAAATCTACAACATTGCGTTGTCAGATGGTCAGGTATCGAAACTCTATAATGACGAAAAACCTTAATTGGTTGGTTTAATAATTAGTGTGTGTTAAGGGGACAGGCTCAATGCATCCCGCCTTTCAACCGGCGGGAAATTGAGCCTCCCTTTTTTAGTCAAAAGACCCCACAGATCACTGTTACTATAAAGTCATGTTTATCAGGATCCTTAAGTATCTGTTAATCTTCGCCTTTTTCCCGGCTATGGCTCAGACTACCACTGGTTCAACATCCGGAAAATGGTGGAAAGAGACCGTGTTCTACCAGATCTATATGCCCTCTTTCCAGGACAGCGATGGCAACGGAATCAGTGATTTTAAGGGCATGACGGACCGGCTTGATTATTTGCAGTCGCTTGGAATCAAAGGGATCTGGCTTACCCCTTTTTTGCAGTCGCCCGGGGTTGACAATGGATACGATGTTGCAGATTATTATGAGATTGACCCTGTTTATGGCAAAGAGGCGGACTTCCAGCGCTTTCTTGATGAGGCGCACTGGCGGGGTATTAAAGTCATCATGGATATGGTGGTGAACCATACTTCAACAGAATGCAGATGGTTTCAGGAATCCGTAAAGTCAAGAGACAACCCTTACCGGGATTACTACATCTGGCGAGATAAGCCCAACAACTGGGAATCCTTTTTCGGAGGCAGTGCCTGGGAATTTGAACCCCTGACAAAACAGTATTACTACCATAAGTTTGATGTACGGATGGCTGATCTGAACTGGTCAAATCCGGCAGTTGCCCGGGAAATACAGAAAGTTCTCCGTTACTGGCTTGATCTCGGTGTGGATGGATTCCGTATGGATGTCATCAACTTTCTGACCACCAATGGTATAGGTCCAGATAACCCTGTGAATGACGGGAAACAGGACCACAGATACGATATAGATCAATCCGGGGTTAAAGAGGCAATCAGGCTGATCAGATCAACGCTGGCGGAATATGACAACAGGTTTATCGTTGGTGAAATCGGAAGCGATAATCTGGATATCCTGAGTCAGTACCAGGCACCGGACATGATGGATGTTGTCTTTAATTTCAATTTTGGCAGTATTCCGGAATTCTCGCTTGAAAGGATTTTCAGGGAGCTTCAGAATATGGAGCAACAGATGCCCGGTTATCCAACCCTGTTTTTCGGAAGCCACGATATGCCGCGCCTTATGGATCGTCTCGCCGGTGGCAGCACGGAAAGGGCAAAGGCCCTGGCAGTACTCCTGCTCACGGCAAAGGGGGTTCCTTTCATTTATTATGGTGAAGAAATCGGAATGCAGAACATCGAAGCGGTAAAGCCTGAAGAGATCGTTGATATACAGGGTAAAACCCATTATAATCTTGCCCTGAAAAAGGGGAATACGCAGGCAGAAGCACTTATTGAGGGAAACCTCCACAACCGGGACAAGTCACGTAGTCCGATGCAATGGACTGCCGGAATCAATGCAGGATTCTCGTCGGGCAGGCCCTGGATAAAAATACAGGAAAATTTCAGAATGGTGAATGTACAGCAAAGCCTGCTACAGGATAATTCCCTGCTGAATGCATACGAAAAACTGATAAAACTCCGAAACAGCGATCCCATACTGCAGTATGGCGGATATGAAAAACTGGAGATGGCGGGGGAGATGATTGGCTTCACCCGGACACTGGAATCCGAAAAGATCTCAGTAGTGGTTAATTTCGGGAAATCAACAACGGTGGAAATCCCTGAGAATTCAACACTTCTGATGGGCAGTACCTCGCCGGGACCGAATGACTTCCTGATATACAGACACTGATCCCTTCTCAATAACTTTGCCTAATTTTACCATGATGAAGCACCTGCTACTTAAATTCATATTGTTGTATACAGCTCTCCAGAGTATGGCCCAGCCGGGACAACTGAGCATAGACAGGATCACACAGATGCCCGATCTGCCAACACCACTTGTGATCCGAAACTGGGATGCCGTTACCATCGACTATGATAACTATGTGTTCGATGGGTTGAAAACCGGTCAGTACCTCCCTCTGTCGCGCCTCGGAGTACAGGGCCAGTTCAATTATCCCGATAACACGCCGGTTTTTCTCGATTCGTATGTTGGGGCCGACGGGCATCTCAACCAGGCGGAAGCCATCAACATCATGCCGGCCATTGTCGGAGCCTCACTGGCGGGCATTGATAAAAGCAACCAGAATGGGATAAACTGGGTTGCAATGACAAAAGACTTTTTCAACCTGGCAAACGGACAGAATGTCTACCTGAATGGTTATTCAACCACTTCGGGGAGCGACTGGTGGTATGATGTGATGCCCAATGTCTTCTTCTATCAGTTAAATTACCTCTACCCGGGTGCTGCACCTGAATTCGGCGGCCAGTTTACATCGGTGGCCGACCGGTGGCTCTATTGTGTAAATCAGCTGGGTGGAAGCACCACTCCATGGGCTGTTCCCGATATGAACTACCGGGCTTTTAACCTGGCGACAGGTCAGCCGCTGGATGAAAGTGTTCCGGAACCTGAATCTGCCGGAAGCATTGCCTGGCTGTTGTACAATGCCTGGCTCGAAACAGGCGAAAGGAAGTATTTTGAAGGTGCGCAACTGGCCATGGATTTCCTGGCCGGAATGGAAACAAATCCATCCTACGAACTTCAGCTTTCATACGGGACATTGGCTGCAGCCCGCATGAATGCCGTTGAAGAAACGGATTATCCGCTGCAGAAAATGCTCGACTGGTGTTTCGACCGTGGTGATCTCCGGGGATGGGGATCCATTGTGGGAAACTGGGGTGGTTATGATGTTTCGGGTCTGATCGGCGAAGCCAATGATGCCGGTGACGATTACGCTTTCATCATGAACGGATTTCAGCAGGCTGCGGCCCTGGCGCCCCTGCCGAAATACGACAAACGCTATGCGAAAGCCATGGCCAAATGGCTGCTGAATGTAACCAATGCCAGCCAACTATTCTATTGGAATGCCCTTCCGCAGGACAAACAGGATTCGTACGAATGGGCTTCTGCCAACGACCCTACAGCCTGCATCCCGCATGAATCGATGAAGCAGCTTTGGCAGGGAAAAACTCCCTATGCCACCGGTGATGCCATCAGGGGTGGCTGGGCTGCAACAAACCTGTCGCTCTATAGCGGATCAGGTGTGGGTTACCTGGCGGCAGTGGTGAATACAACCAACATCCCGGAAATTCTGCAGATTGACCTGAATAAGACGGATTTTTATGGTGATGATTCCCTGATCTCCTATATGTACTATAATCCAACCACTGCATCCAAACAGGTACAGATTAACCTCCCTTCCGGAACATTCGGGATGTATGAGGCCATTACCGAAATTGTATCACAATCATCCTATACCGGTTCATTGCAATTGACCATTCCTGCCGGAGAAGTGAGAATTGTGCGTTTTTATGCTTCGGGCCTGATACCGGTAGCTGATAACGGCAGGCTTTACGTGGGTGATGATGTGCTTGATTATCACAGCCAGTACGACTATTCGGAAAATATCAGGATTAAAGCCTTGTCAACCGATCATAATACGGTCATTACCAATGCGGTGTTCACGGCATGGTGCGAACCCGGGAACGTAAGTCAGGGCAATCAGGTACAATTTGAGTGGTACCTTGACGATGTACTGATTGAAGGACAAACCGGGACTTCAGCCACCCTTACTGCACCATCGGTTCCCGCAGCAGTTGTATTGAAATGCAGGGTTACCTCTGATGGTCAGACCGCCGAAGACACATTACATATGCATATTGTTGACCGCATTCCCGTTCCACCTGTCATCACAGGAATTCAATCCGCATTCAGTTACACGGCTGTCGGAGCGCAAAACACCTTTACCGCCCTGGTTGAACCGGCACCGGGAGAAATTCTCGAATACAACTGGAGTGTAACGGCAGGAGTTCTGAATCAGTCCAACGGAAATCCTGTAACATGGCAGGCTCCAGGAACTCCGGCCGTTGCGGCTGTTACCGTGGAAGTTACCAATCAGGATATGCTTACCACAACCGTATCAGCCGGGATACTGGTGAAAGATACAACCCTTGCCTACCAGCTTCCGCTCATCTGGTATCCTTTTGATACAGACAACAAAAACATGGCCTCCGATCGCTTTCATGCTACAGTTTCCGGTGCATCGAAAGCGGACGATGCACGGGGTATGCCCTCTCTGGCGTACCGGTTTACTTCAGGGTCGAATATCATCTATACGGAAAACCATGATGATCTGAATTTTACGGGGGCTGTAAGTCTAAGCTGCTGGGTAAAATGTGAACAATTCGGATCCGAAAGATTTATCATCTCTCATGGTTCGTGGCAGCAGCGGTATAAGTTATCGGTTACGCCCGAGGGTTATTTGCGGTGGACTGTTAAAACCAGCACCGGAGTTGCCGATCTTGATGGATCAGCTCCCATTGAACTGAACCGGTATTACCATGTTGCGGTTTTGTATACCGGCTATTCTATGGAATTGTATATTGACGGGATCCTTGACACTTATAAGGCTTTTTCCGGAACCATACAGTCTTCGACAAAGCCGCTGACCATCGGGCGGATGGATAACCTTGAAACCCTTTATGCGCTCCGTGGCACTGTAGATGAAATAAAGGTATGGGACAGAGAAATCCCGGTTTCACAGATATTCAACCTGAAAAGCCAGTGGGCTACTCCGGCAGGAATCTCTCATCAGGAACACCTTCCCGGGATATTTCCAAACCCGGCAGGGAAAAGTTTTAAGATTGAATTTACGGGAAAACAAAGGGCAGAGAAGGTATTGATTTATTCCACTGATGGTAAGGAAGTCCAAAACATTGCAATAAACAAACAGGATCCGGCAATTGAACTGATAACATCAGGACTTCCGGCCGGCTATTATTTGGTCTGCATTAAACTGGATAACGGGTCTTTCATCTCTAAAAAACTGGTTATCCGGTAGTTGAAAAGCTAGAAACGCATTTCCGGCACTTCATCTTTAACAATAAGTTTGCCTTCGGTTGCAGCCCGGATTTCTTCTACGCTTACTCCGGGTGCCCGTTCAAGCAGGACAAATCCCTCTTCACTGACTTCAATAACGGCCAGATCACTTACGATTTTTTTTACACAACCAACGCCGGTCAGCGGGAGAGTACATTCTTTCAGGAGTTTCGACTGCCCGTCTTTGCTGCAGTGCTGCATGGCTACCACGATATTTTTGGCCGAAGCGACCAGGTCCATTGCACCGCCCATGCCTTTAACCATCTTTCCGGGAATTTTCCAGCTGGCAATATCTCCCTTGTCGGTAACTTCAAAAGCACCAAGTACGGTCAGGTCAACATGTCCACCGCGGATCATGGCAAAACTTGTGGAAGAATCGAAGAACGACCCTCCGGGAAGAACTGTCACCGTTTGCTTTCCGGCATTGATCAGATCGGCATCAGCCTCGCCTTTTTCAGGAAACTGGCCCATTCCAAGCATGCCGTTTTCCGATTGCAGTACTACTTCAATTCCTTCCGGAACGTAATTGGCAACCAGCGTTGGAATGCCAATGCCCAGGTTAACATAATAACCGTCTTTCAGTTCCTGCGCAATGCGTTGCGCGATTTGTTCCTTTGATAGTGCCATGATTGAAGTATTATGATGCTGTATTGATTTTGAATTTGATTTAAGGGGCGAGAGACGAGGGTCGGGGAACGGGGGGCGGAAATCCGCAATCCGAAATTCTACCTTTCCGTAAGTCGCTCAATCCTTTTCTCATAATCTTTTCCCTGAAAGATCCTTTGCACAAAAATCCCGGGAGTATGAATCTGATTGGGATCGAGTTCGCCGGCAGGAACCAGTTCTTCAACCTCTGCAATGGTTATTTTGCCGGCCATGGCCATGGCCTGGTTGAAATTGTTGGCTGTGTGCCGGTAAATCAGGTTTCCGTGGGTATCGCCTTTCCAGGCTTTTACGATGGAAAAATCAGCGAAAAGTGCATGTTCGAGCAAATGCGGCTTTCCGTTAAAAACGCGGACCTCTTTGCCTTCGGCAACTTCAGTACCATACCCGGCAGGAACAAAAAATGCCGGAATACCCGCACCTCCGGCACGGCAGCGTTCTGCCAGGGTGCCCTGGGGTATCAGTTCAACTTCCAGTTCACCATGGAGCAATTGACGTTCAAATTCAGCATTCTCGCCTACGTATGATGAAATCATCTTTTTTATCTGCCTGTTTTTCAGCAGAAACCCGAGACCGAAATCATCCACTCCGGCATTGTTCGAAATGCAGGTAAGCCCTTTAACTCCGCTGTCAGCCAGGACTGCAATGGTATTTTCAGGGAGACCGCTGAGGCCGAATCCGCCAACCATCAGGGTCATGCCATCAGAAATTCCTGAAATGGCTTCGCGGGCATTCTTTACAACTTTTTTCATCGCAAGCAATTTTGTTGATCAGGGCTAATATATAAAAATATGTATTTGTTTCAGCAAATCAATAACCTGTTTCAACCGCTTTCATCAACAATTCATTATTGATCCGGTGTGGAACCTGTTTTTCGTTAAGGAATACAAGAAGATTCCGGGTATCAAGGTTGCCGACAAGTTCATATCCGGTCATTGGACAACCGCCGGTGCCATTGAGTACACCTTCGAACCAACGACATCCGGCGTCCCATGCAGCCGAGAGTTTTGCATGCCACTCTCCCGGCCGGGTGTGCAGGTGTAATCCGAATTCCATTCCCGGGAAACGCCGGAGCAAAGCACTATAAACCTTACCAATAAGCGGAGCTGTTGCAATACCGATGGTGTCGGCCAGTGTGACTGTTGTAATGCCTTTCCGGGCCAGTATTCCAATATGCTCCGACAATATATCAATATTCCAGGGATCGTTGTATGGGTTGCCAAATGCCAGGCTTATAAAAACCCTCAGTTCTTTGCCGTTGTCTTTGCAGATTGTCTGAAGACCATTGATGATTTCATTGGCTTTGGCCTTGTCTGCGTGGATGTTTTTTAACAGAAATGTTTCGCTGGTAGAATAGGGGAATCCGATGATGTCGAGTTTCAGCTGAGCTGCCGCTTCGGTTCCTCCGCGCAGATTTCCTACAATGGCCATCAACTTTGTGTGACTACCGTCTTTGGTGACCAGATTCAGCACTTTGCCAGCCTCCGCCATCTGGGGAATGGCTTTAGGCGAAACAAAACTACCAAAATCAATCACATCAAATCCAACCCGGAGTAGTGCATTTATGTAAGTTGCCCGCTTTTCAGGCGGAATGACATAAGGGAGGCCCTGCTGGGCATCGCGGGGAGATTCTGTGAGTTTGATGAGATTGTTTTGGTCCATTGGAATTCAGAGAATGTGTCGAGGGACGGTTAAAGGGACGAGGGACGTTAAGAACAGGTGAGGATAATTTATAAAGGCATTAAACGTAATGAGGGTGCTCATTAAACTGTGTCAAATTTAAAACTTAGATTTGACAAAGCTATGAAAGAAAAAATCAATTGGGAAGAGTTCAGCAAAGAAGCCGCTGAACATATCCGACAGGGCAAACCACTGACAGGCGAAGGTG
>JAZDHI010000022.1:0-256890 GCA_043806115.1 Bacteroidota bacterium | reverse complement strand
TACCACCTTCGCCTGTCAGTGGTTTGCCCTGTCGGATATGTTCAGCGGCTTCTTTGCTGAACTCTTCCCAATTGATTTTTTCTTTCATAGCTTTGTCAAATCTAAGTTTTAAATTTGACACAGTTTAATGAGCACCCTCTGACACAACAATTACTGCTAAGCCTGTTTACAAAACCGCACATAATTTAGAAAACATTCTGACATTAAAACAACTTCAATACAATTTTCGGAAACTTTATAAAGTAAAGCAGTCAAACCGCTACTCAATTATCAGTCAACTAAAAAATATACTTGATGACGGTTTCCCTAAAATCATTGTTAAGACAGACGTAAAAGAATTTTATGAAAGCATTCCACATGACAAGTTACTGAGGAAGTTATATGATGAAAATTTATTGACTCATTTATCAAGACGATTTATTCAACAAATATTAAGTGAGTATAAAACCATAGCAGCAACAACAAAAGGTGTTCCAAGAGGAATCGGTATTAGCCCTTACTTAACCGAGCTTTACATGAGAGATGTTGATGCTAAAATAAAAAGTATTCCAAATATTATGTATTACGCAAGGTATGTTGATGACATTATTGTGATTTTCATGCCTGACATTGATAATACAGCCCATGATTATAAAAAAACTATCAAAGATATTTTCATTGATGAAGGGCTAACAATGAATGAAGATATAAACAAAACGAGAATTATTGATTTAACTGACAAACGCAGAAAGCTGAATTACTTCATTGAATATTTGGGCTATAAATTTATTTCGGGATATGAAGCTAACAAGCATATTCCGCTTAAACTCACAATTTCAGAAAAGAAAAAAAAGAGATACGGTGAACGGTTATCAAAAGCATTTGCTCTCTATGAAAAGCAATTAAAAGGAAATGAGAAACAAGCAAGAAAACTTTTAGTAAAGAGAATTAAGTTCTTAACGAGCAATACCCGATTGGTAAACAACAAACGAAATGTAATAACAGGAATTTACTACACCAACAGTTTAGTAAATACAAATGCGGACTTTCATGTGCTAGACCGTTACTTTGCAAAATTGATTAACAAATATGCATTACCAGCTGCATTAGCAAATCGGATAAGTCCCCCTAAGAATTCCTTTGTAAAAGGTTTCGACCCATCATGCATTTCAAAATTTAATGCCATTGAATTAAACACTATTATGAAACGTTGGACAAAGTGAGAATCAAGAAGAAGAAATATATAAAGTTCAAGAAAGAAAGAGTTATTCTTTCTGATATTTTGCCATTTGAAGTGCCAGTAACTTTTACAAACAGGCATTTGTATTCTTACTTATTGTCATGCAAAATAAAATTAGAAGGGGAAAAAATTAGCATCAATAAAAATAACACAAAAGCCAACCAAGAAATTGTTAAACTTTTATTTGGAATAAATTCAGCTAAACCCTTTGCAGATGGCAAAGTAAATTTCAAAGAGGATGAAAGAGATTCTATACCCTTCGGTTACAAAATAGTTCATAAAGAAAATGATTTCCGTGAACTTACAATCATACATCCCAAAAACCAACTTGCAGTAATTGAATTTTATGACAAATACAGAGATTTAATTCTTTATTACAGTAGTATTAGCCAATTCTCAATTAGAAAACCTTATCGCATTGCGAAATATACTTACTTCAAAGACCAACTTCATTTAGAAAAACTTGCAGAGCTGACAGATGAAATAGTCGAGCAGAATGATTTGGAATATGAGAACTTAAAAACATTTTTTGTTTATAAAAAATACAGCAACATTCATAAGTTTTATGAATCATATCAGTATCACCGTTGCGAAAAGAAATTTAACCGACTTTTTAAATTTGATATTTCAAAATGCTTTGATAGTATTTATACGCACTCCATTACTTGGGCTTTGCTTGACAAAGAAGTTGTGAAAAAGAATTTAAATGATTCCAAAAAATCTTTCGGGAATGTTTTTGATAATTTGATGCAAAAACTTAATTACAATGAAACAAATGGAATTGTAATTGGACCTGAATTTTCAAGAATATTTGCTGAATTGATTTTGCAAAAGATTGATGATAATGCTAAGAGAGAAATTGAAAAAGAAAAACTGTTTTCAAAAAAGGACTTTGAGATATTCAGATATGTTGACGACTACTTTGTGTTTTATAATGAAGAACCAGCTAAAGAAAAAATCCTTACTGCTTTTAGGTTAGGCTTACGAGAATTTAAACTATACTTGAATGAGGCAAAGACACAACATTACAACAAGCCTATTATTACTGAAATAACAATTGCCAAGCAGAAAATAAATGACCTTCTGAATGATTCTCTCTTGTATCATATTGAGGAAATATTTGTAAAAGAGGAAGGAATTGAAGAGCCTGTAAAAAAGCACAAAGGGAAAATCTATATTGATTCAAACAAACTCATTACAAAATTCAAAACCATAATCTTTGAATCAAAAATTGATTACAAAGATATTTTGAATTTTACTTTCGCAATCATTGAACGCAAACTCCGATCACTAATAAAGACCTACTTCAAAATTATCCGTGAAAAGAATACCGAGAAGGAATTCATTAAATCTTTGCTTGAATTATTTGACTTTGTTTTCTTTTTGTATTTAGTTTCCCCAAGGGTAAACACAACGATAAAACTTTGTAGGGTTTTAAGGTTAGCAACAACAACTCTCAATTTAAAAGACAAATTTAGCATTGACTTCAAACATCTTGTTTTCAAGAAGATTTACGACAACGTAATTTTCACACTACACAAAAACAAATCAGTTAAGCATACACAAGTAGAAACACTCTATTTGCTTATTGCTTTGGGAGAATTGGGAAACAAATATTGGTTAACAGAGGATGTTCTTACTAGTTATTTAGGAATAAAAAAGGATGCAACTGTTTTTAGTTGCGATTCAGAATTAAACTATTTCACTATTGTTGTTTCACTTTTTTACATGAAAGATAAGGTGAGATATAAAAACCTTCGTTCCTTTGTACTAGAAAAATCAGTTGAGAAATTTGAAAGCGTTGATTACGATTTCAGAATAAAAAAAGCCGAATTGATTTTATTGCTCTTTGATTTAATAGCGTACTCTTACATAGACATAAAAGCAATAAAAAGTAAATTATTGAATTTGTATAAAGTTACAGATTCAACTATTCAAAACGACATCATTAAAGCCAGAAGTAATTGGTTTACTACATGGACAGATTTCGATTTTGGAAGAGAACTGGATGCGAAACAAAGTCAAGAAGTTTATTAAAGAAACTGAAACAGTCCAACCGTCAATGCCATAGGTGGCACACACACAAGCAGAGTTAATCATTCTTAGAAATAGAATGTTTAACAGGAAAAGCAGCAGGGACTGGCTGCTTTTCTTTCAAAAAAAAAGTGTTTTGAAATAAAATAATTTTTAAATTTGGGAAAACAGAATATAAAGACGAGATTTATAAGAAGATAAAAGAGCTCAAGTTGCCAACAATTAAGACTAAAACGCTGTCGTTGTAACAAAGCAAAATCACGATATTGGGTATCCTGCAATTGCAATTTTAGTTAGTTTTATTTCTTCGGGAATTAAATCTAATCAATTTTAATTATGAAAGGATAGAGTTAAAGAAATTGCGATGAGATTACTTGCTGGCTTTTGTGCGATAATCCCTTAACATCCTTCTTCCCTAATTTTCGAAATATGTCTTTTTTTTATTGAAAAGTTATTTTGGAATATTAATTTTTCTTTTGTACCTTTCTGTCCCCAAAGTTGGTGTTTATTTCATTCCTTAAAAAAAACTGGCTATGTTTTGGAATTTATTTATAAAAATATCCCGCTCCTCTGAAGAAAATTATAGATTAATGATGACTTTTTCTCCTTAGCATTATTAATAGTGAAGGATTTCATGAATCATGTACACAAAATAATCATGAAAAACTCTGCATTTCCATTATGCAGAAAAAAAGAAATATTTTTAATTAAACTTTATAAATTTAAGATTCAAAATCATTATGAAAACTTATAGGTCTTACCGAACAATGCTATTTGTTATGATAGTATCGTTTCTAGTAATTGCAACAAGTGTAATATCGATAGCTACTGGGCTGAATTTTCTACCAAAACTACTTTCCACATTTTCAATTATTTTTCTATCTCCTACATTTGTATATTCATTATTGCTATTTGTGAAAAATTTCAATAAACGTGATGAACAAAAGTTCGAAAGAAGAAAAGCATATTTTCAAGAATATGTAGAACAACCAAGTTTAGATACAAATAACAAAAATCCATCATTTAATTCTGGGAAGACAACTATATTTATTGAAACAATGTAGAAAATAGTCTTCTTTTGTCTCTTCCAAAGCATATTCTTATAATATGCTAAAAACTACCATTCTCTCTTCCCTGCTACCTAATTGTTTTCAATTCTAAATCAATTTGAGTTCATTATGAATGGTTCATGGATTACTTTTGCAGGATTGGCTACTTTGACTGTGTTGTGTGTCAATTATTGGAATAAACTTGTTGACTTCTATTATTGGTGCAAAAAAAATAGTCAGTATAGCCTTCTTGCAATTGATGTAATATTATTTATTATTACTGCTATTTGGTGTGCGTTACGTCCAGAAATGCTAGAAATATTTTTAAAACCTTCCGATAAACATCTTACCCTTTACTCTATTGCAATTCCTGCAAATATTACAATAATTTTGGGAATTATTTTAATAGGCTTGCCTAGTCCTCAAGAATGGACTGTTCTTGATGCTATTCCTTTTCAGAATTTAAAAGATTATTTTGCAGAAACCTCAAATGAAGCTATTATAGAATCGAAATATAGAGCAAAGAAATCATGTATTGCCTTCGCAACTTATTGGCGACTAGCCTTTATTTTTATGGTTTGGATATACATATCTCTTTTGCTATCATATTTTAATGATGTTTATTCAATTTCATCATTTATACCAGATTTTATTACTAATGTATTTGATGTACTTTCTACGGTTTTCTTTTTTGGATGTCTTCTAATCCTCACCCAACCAACTTTTGTTAAGGATAATAATGGAATCAAGTTTTTGATGCCAAAAGCTTTTTTCTATATCTGTGTTTTAGGGGTAGGACTAATAGTTTTTGATGCTATAACCCTTATAAACGCAGAATTTGCTAAATTTAAGGTACTTTCATCACTCTTGATCGGTTTATTTGGTGCGTTTACTTTTGCTAGGTTTACTGGCCGTTTAGATTCTAAGTTTATAAGGACTCCAGGGTGGATTGTTATCATTTTCTATTTTTATGCATTTCTTCTTATTTTATTCCCAATAATTCATTCAATTCAAGCTTTTTACTGTAATATTGAATTATTAGAAAAATATAAGTTATCTGATTGGCTTTTACATAAGAGTTTGATTAATGGTGTGAAGATAATACTTTCGATCACTATAGCAACTTTATATTTTCTTAAATTATTTATTGCGATCGCAGTAATCTGGCTCTTCAAAACAAATAAAATTTTATTATATTTTGTCAGAATGAATAGATATGAAACAGAATTGATTAGAAATGATCGAATAGTGCAACAGGTTGTTCAAGAAACCCCTGAAGCATATGAGTTTATTGTAATGAAATAGTCCTCCAATTTTGAAAAAATGGATAATTAATAGCCAGTGACCAACACGCTATAAATGCTATTTGACTGTCAGCACAAACATTAATGATAGGTCAACTTTTTAACATTATTACCAGATTAAAACGTATATGTCCAAAATGCCAGACAGCATTAAAGCCTCAGTTTCGGTTTTACCAACAAATGGAAATCCTGTGTACCAAATATTTTTTCCAGCCTTTGTCTATTTTTATAATAATGCAAAACCTTCTAAAAAAAACTGTTTAATGTTATTTCATGAAAGAACCAGGTTAGGTTTGGAACAATTATTCAAATAATCGCCGGTTAAATTAACCAAGGCAGGTTGGCAGGCTTGGAAATTGAAAACCCAGAGCAATATAAAGGGCAGGAAACAAAGAGACAATTAAACTTTATCTCAGAAAACAATTTCTGGATAACAGATATTGAATTCTCTCTGTTTCTAATTTCGGGTGCGGGGAAGAAGGTATATTTGAAAGATCCAGAAAGTGAGCTTAAACAGAACGATGCTATTATTAGAGTTAATAAATGCAAACACAATTTAAAAGTTCAACCATGAATATCCTTCCGATAAAAACCGAAACAGATTACAGCAGGGCCTTAAAAAGACTTGAGTTCATTTTTGCTGCCGGACCCGGAACTCCGGAAAGTGATGAGGCTGATGTTCTCGGGCTGTTGATTGATGATTATGAAAAAAAGCACTACCCGATAGAAGCACCGGACCCGATTGAGGTCATTAAAATCAGAATGGATGTTTATTCCGGTGATACTGACCCCCCATTCCGGTCCATACTGACCCCCCTCGGGGGTTCATTTTTTAAAGAACATCGAGTTGTGCAATATTACCTTTTTTTTCTTAACGATTCTCCCTTCATATCGATTCTGATTGTCTGATGAAGCAACCTGTCCATGAGGGCATCTGCGATGGTCCCATCATCGAAGATTTCATACCATTTTGACACTGGCAGTTGAGAGCTTATTAATGTTGATCGTTTACCATGCCGGTCTTCAATAATTTCAAGTAGTTCAAGCCTGGTATTAGCATCCATCGGGTGGATCCCAAAATCATCAAGAATAAGCAGATCCTGTTTTTCAATGCGCAGCATTTCCTTCATGTATGTGCCTTCTGCTTTTGCAATCCTGAGTTTCTGAAAGAGTTTCTGCATATTGAAGTAAACGACTTTGTAGCCCTGATGGCAGGCCTGATACCCGATAGCTGAAGCAATAAAGCTTTTACCCACACCAGTAGGTCCGGTAATCAGAACATTCTCAGCCCTTTTTACAAAACTGCAATCACTTAATTGTAGAAGCTCATTCTTATCCAGATTGCGGCTGGTGTGCCAGTCTATTTCTTCGAGTGAACTCTGGTAACGAAAGCGCGCAGCGCGCACCAGACGGTCTTGTTTACGACCCTGCCGATGTTCCCACTCAGCTTGGAGCAGCATTTGCAACAACTGTTCTGCTGATAAGTGAGGTAATTGATGTGTTTCCGATAGGTTTTGCCAGAGAGTGGCCATGCCTTCCATTCTAAGAGAAAGGATGTTTTGTTTAATTTGATCGTGCATAAAAATTGGTTTTAGGATTATTAAATTGATTATTTGTAGGCCTCGGGGCCACGGATATTTTCATGAAAAGGGAGAGTAGGAACCTGAGTTAATGGAACATTTTGACGGTTTTCCATTATGTTTCTGATAAACATATAGTTGTAAACCTTTAGCTCCAGGCCTGTGCTGCATGCGCTGATGAGCCTCTCTTTGCCGAGTTTTCGCGCAAGCGACTGTATTCCCTGGCAACTTTTATATGCCTGTTCCGGATGATTCTTGCTTTTAATGAGATTTTCCAGATATAGCCCAACATCCTGTGTAATACCCTGACCCCATTGTATAAAACCATCGGGCGATAGCCCGAGCATGTAACGGTGATTTGAGGGAAGATGGTCGGCCACGGTGGTGTATTTGTGCATGCGACGGCTTCTTTTATGATAAGCAATACGCTGATTTTCAATAAAGATATTGACATCATTGGCAGTATAAATAACCGACACCTGTTTCCCAATGAAGCGCATAGGAACGCTGTAATAGTGCTTGTCCTGTCCAAGTAGTATATGGGAGTTTTTCTGGACTGTGGCTGTGCGATAATACTTCAGTTCGAATACATCGGCTGGTAATGGGTTGAGGTACTGTTTTTCAGTGCTTTCAAATACCTGTCGCCTGCTTTCGTTTCTGCGGCTGAACATTGCATTGTTATGCTGTTCCAACAACTCAGCAATGGCCATGTTAATTTCATTCAGGCTGTAGAAAGTACGGTTGCGTAATGGGGCATAAATACGGCTGTAAAGTATGCGTATCAATCCTTCTACCAACGGTTTGTCTTTAGGTTTAGCAACTCTGGTGGGAATGACGGACATTTGATAATGATTGCAAAAATCACTGAAGCTCTGCGAAATTTCCGGTTCATAACGGTTGGCCCGGGAAACTCCGCTTTTCAGGTTATCGCAGACAATTGCACGGGTGCTTCCACCAAAGTATTCAAGCATTTGCCTGCAGGCGGAAAGAAAATCCTCGCTACACTGGGATTCAACCGCGCAAGCAAAAGAAAGCTGACTGTGACCAAGCAATCCGGCAAAAAACTCAACTTCAATATCTTTATCTGTTTCACGGTCATGGTACTTCATTTTCTTTCCGGCAAAGTCAACAAAGATCTTATCGCCAGGCTCATGTTCAATGATCATACTGGCGTTCTGCGCCTTTAGCCACTGTTGAAAATGCCAGCAGAACTGAGAGTAACTATACCCTGACGGATATCGCTTCCGATACTCGCCCCAGAGAACAAAACGATTGACGCCAGGTAGTTTGATTTCCTGTTTAATCCACGGAAACAGCTCTTCAATATCGTTAAAGTGATCCCGGTTTACAGTGGTCTTCTGATTAAGAATCTGCTCAAGTTCTTGATCCTCCATTGCAATCAACTGTTCAGGTGGATAACCGCTTCCCTGAATCAATTGGATGTATCGCCTTAGGGTGTTCTTCGACAAGCCCATATCGCGGACAATGCCTTTCTTGCTTTGTCCCTGCTGTACTTTAAGTAAAATCTGCTTTACTATGCTCATAGGTTTTGTTTTTCCTGCCATCTCGATGTCTTTTTATAACATCATTTATGTCAGAAAAAAATGAACCTGATACTGAATACCCAATTTATGAATCAGGGGGGTCAGTATGCCGGAATGGCATTGTGACCCCGGGGTCAGCATTGCCGGAATGACAGTCCGATCTTTAAAAAGAAATCTGAATTTATTCCGTTTTAAAGGGGGGGGGTCAGTATCCCGGAATGGGGGGTCAGCATGCTCCGGAATGGGGGGTCAGGATGGTCCGGAATCTACAGAATGGAAGAGATGCAGCTTAAACAGACGGATCTGATCCATGAAATTGGTAGGAAAAGGCGGGTTTCAGAAGTGTTGAACCGAAAGAGAAAACTGACGGTCGGGATGATCCGAAAATTGACTGCAAGATTAAACCTTTCACCGGAACTATTGATCAATGACTATCAACTGACAAAGTAATCCCGGTTACCAGGCAGACACTTTACCCCTGTCTGAAGGCAGCTGTCAGGGCTGTTGCTTCATAAAAAATCCATAGCCGGAGATTCAGTATTATCCTGCTGCCTTATTCTGATGGAAGAATTACAGCCTGAAGTATTCGGGGGATTCATTCATCTTTTGTCCGTTTCTAAGTTCATTCATCCGCATAAATTTATCCTTTGATCACTACCGCCCGTTGAAACGATGCTGATCAACGTCAGAAAAGCCGTACGGCTTTTCGGGAAAACAAGCTTATGTTTTCGGGAAATCATCCTTATGTTTTTGGGAAAAGCCGTACGGTTTTTTGTAAAAAATCAGGACGAAACAGGGAAAAGGTCAGGATGAAGCAGAAGAAATCCCGGTAAGGCTAACCTTGATTAAGCTCACTGCCGGTATTCTCTTAACTGTTCCCACAGTCTATCGGTCAATACACTGAAAAAAAGCAAAGAAATATTTTGCGAAAGACATCAAATAGTGATACCTTTCGCAAAAATTATCTCATGGCTTCCGAAACAGGTTATAAGCGATTGGAGCATTGGATTGAAGAACGCCAATCCTGGGGCAAACTATCATTCAGTCTTGATGAACTGCGGCAAAGTTTCAGGCAAGACAGTGATACAGCACTGAAGCAGCTTCTGGAACGCCTGACCGGCAATGAAAAGATAGTGTCGGTATTTAAAGGCTACTATGTAATTATACCACCTCAGTATTCATCAAAAGGAATTCTGCCCCCTATAATGTTTATTGACGGCTTAATGCAATTCCTTGAACGGAAATATTATGTCGGTTTGCTCAATGCAGCCGCATTGAATGGAGCATCACATCAACAACCGCAGGAGTATTTCGTAGTCACAGAATATCCTGTGATGAGGCCAACAAACAGGAAAGGAATCAGAATAAACTACATCAGCACAAAACAACTACCGCCCGGAATACTTATTGAAAAAAAGAAAACGGAAACAGGGTATATCAGCGTTTCAAATCCAATGCTCACAGCTATTGACCTGATTAATTATGAAAAGAAAATAGGAGGGCTTAACAGGGCAGCTGCCGTAATCAATGAGTTGGTGGAACCCATTAGGCCTAAAGTTATTACTGAAGAACTAATCCATTATGCTCGTATTACTTCGCTGCAAAGACTGGGCTATATCCTGGATGTGATATTGAACAGGAATGACCTTGCGGAGAAAATAAATAAGCAATGTAAAAAGGCGGGAAAAACATTTTATCTGATTCCATTAAAAGCATCCGGGAAGAAGCAGAAAGAACGCATCAATGAAAAATGGAAGTTGATGATTAATACAGAAATTCAGATAGTCGAATGATCCCTCAGGCATTTATTACTGAATGGAGAAATTATGTTCCCTGGCAAACGAATGAGCAAGTAGAACAGGATCTTGTAATTTGCAGGGCATTGGTTGAAATTTTCAAAGACGAATTTCTTGCCGACCATCTGGCTTTTAGAGGTGGAACAGCAATACACAAATTATACCTGCAATCACAACCGAGATATTCGGAAGACATTGATTTGGTTCAGGTTCGCTCTGAACCCATTAAAGAGACTATTCAACGGTTACAAAAAGCACTTTCATTTCTTGGAAAGTCATATGTTACACCACGGAAAGACAACAATACCATATACTACAGATTTGAATCTGAGTTTCCACCGATTCAAAAACTGAAGCTAAAAGTAGAAACTAACTGTCGTGAACATTTTTCAGTTTCAGGATGGCAGAGGAAATCGTTTTCCGTTACATCTGAATGGTTTAAAGGCGGGTGCAATGTAACAACCTATTCACTTGAAGAGTTATTGTGGACAAAGCTCAGAGCATTATATCAAAGACGAAAAGGAAGAGATTTGTTTGACTTATGGAAAGCCCTCTCTACCGCAAAAGTTAATCCCGGATTGGTTATCAAATGCTACAAAGAATACATGAGCTTCTCTTTAGAAAAAGCAATCCCAACAAAGAAGCAGTTTATAATAAATCTGGAAGCCAAGAGAAATGATACAGAATTTCTGGGTGATACAGTAGCTTTGTTACGTCCGGAAGAAAAGTATAATCAAGAGGAAGCTTTTGAATTCGTATTAAAACATCTTGTAGAACTGCTGTAGCGAAAATGAATAGTATTCTCTCAAATCAAATCCAACTTTTCAAATCCATTTTCAAAGGCAGAGCAGATGTTTTTGCAATTCGCCGGACGTTTACAACTAGTCTTCCCCGATTTCAGGTAAACCAATCGTGATAAAAAATAAAAAGAGGCTGTCTCATAAGCCAGGAATTGTCTGTATTTCGATTCCGGTAGTTATCGGGACTCAATATGACAATATATTGATTATCAGATGTCAGGCTGAGTAGCTTGTCCCCCCGCCGAAGAAGGCTGGACAAGCTGCCCACTTTGGCGGGAAAGAATAAGCCTATTTTAACTTATGAGACAGCCTCTTTTTCGCGAAAACCATTGCAGAATTAATGGTCAGGGGGTTCGCATATCTTTGTCAGAACGGGCAGCATCGGAGTTCTTCCATCAAACGTGAAATTGACTGTAAGATTAAACCTTTCCCCGGTACCTGTTCTTTGGTTTTATTCTGTATGCCTGGAATAAGAAATAAATCTGGCGCTATACCGGGATGTTACTGCATTGCTGTGAATTCAGGGCTCTTCTGTTGCCTCTTTCAGGAATACCCTCTGATAAAAGCCGGTAAATCATCCGATAAATTCTAATTTCCCGATTGTATGGGAAGAACCAACGGTGTACCTTTACAGGTAAGATACAATTCCGCAAATGAGAAAAATTATTCTGTTCATCCTGCTTTCTCTGCTTTTGGCTCAAATGGCCGGTGCTCAGTGGCAACCCGTCAGCAGCCCGCCGGGCGGGTATATCCGGAATTTTATCTCCTTCAATAATTGTGTTTATGCCGCCTCGGCCAGCGGAGTGCTGGTTTCAACGGATCAGGGTGCATCCTGGTCATTCCGTAACAACGGACTGGAAAGCTGTGATGCCAAATCACTGGCGCAGGCAGGCGGGTATATTTTTGTTTCGACCGATGAGAATGTTTTCCGCACCGGCGATCAGGGCCTCAGCTGGGAGCCGGCAGGAACGGAACTGAAAGGGAAATATATCAAAACCATCGTGGAGTGTAATGGTTACCTCTTTGCCGGAACCTATCTGAACGGTATCTACCGGTCAGCGGATTATGGCAATACATGGACAGCGGTAAACAACGGCATCCCTGCAAAATACATCTACTGGCTGGCAACCGACCAGGTTTTTCTCTATGCCGGGACCTATCTGAACGGAATATACCGGTCGGCCGATATGGGCGAAACCTGGGCCCCGGCCAATAACGGATTTACACAAACAAGCGTTGGCTCCATCATTCATTCCGATGGTACATTGTACGCTTCATCCATTTATGCCGGTGTTTTTGTTTCGGCCGACAGCGCCGCCACCTGGTCGGAAATGGCAACCTATATCCCGCTGGTCAAAGGTTTCACCCGGATGAACGGGGTATTGTATGCCGGTTCATTCGGAGGAGGCGTGTATAAATCTGCCGATTCAGGGCAGACCTGGGCCACTGTAAACACGGGCCTGACTGAAAAGGATGTCTGGGCCATCGGGAACGATGGTTCCGTAATTTATGCCGGAGTCAGCAACGGCCATATTTACAAAAGCAGCAACGAAGGAGGCAATTGGGTTTTATGCAACAACAGCACGGTTTTTAAGGCAGTGACCGGATCGATGGTCACCAGCGGATCCGTTTTAATTGCCGGAACCCATGGGGCGGGGCTGTTTACTTCTGAAAACAACGGTGCAACCTGGGTCAGATCCACTACCATCGGGACCGTGGAGATCCGGGCTGTTATCAGCGATGGTTCTACGGTATTTGCCGGGACCGACATGCTGGGATTATTTAAATCGGCTGACTATGGAGCAACCTTCCAGGCAGTAAACACCGGGCTGACCAGCAAGTGGATCCAGTGTTTCGCTTTTTGCAACGGGAAAATATTTGCCGGTAGCGGTGAAGAAGGTGTTTTTGTTTCCACGAATAACGGAAGCAGCTGGAGTGCGGCCGGCACAGGCCTGACTTGTATGAACATCACAGCCCTTGCTACGGACGGGATAAACTTATTTGCAGGCACCTCAGATTGCGGGGTTTTTCTCAGCGACAATTCAGGATTGTCCTGGGTTCAGGTGAACAACGGACTGCCGGATGACCGGATTAACACCATTTTGTACTCCGATGGGTTCCTGTATGCCGGAACCGGTTCGGAGGGCGTGTTTAAGTCGCAGGACGAAGGCAGCACCTGGATATCTGCTTCCGGCGGAATACCCGGGCAGAGCGGCATACGGACACTTCATGCCGGCAATGGTGTCCTGCTTGCAGGAACGGATCAGGGTGAAATATACTCCAGTACAAGTCATGGCGAAACCTGGATATCTGCAGGCGATGGACTTGAAGGTTCGCCGGTATTGTCGGTGTGTGGTTATGCAGATAATTATTATACGGGAATCAACGGCACAGGGCTGTGGAAACGCCCGTATGATGAAATTACCGGAACCGGGAACAGTTCCGTACCCGGACATCCGCTTGTTTTCCCCAATCCGGCAACAAAGGGTGTCAGGGTTGTTTCAGGCACAAAGATTTCGCAGATCGTTATCCTGAATGCTGCCGGCCAGACAACAGGGCAGTTCAACACAGATGATTTCACGGTTCAGTTAAACACTGCAAACCTTGTTTCCGGAACCTATCTATTGCAGATATACACGGCCGGCGGGATATACACTGAACGGATGGTGGTCGTGCATTAGTGCATCGCTGGTTCTGCTTTTTATGAATCGTTCACTTATTCATATTAAGTAATGACAGGTTAAAGTGTAAATTCAGTCTCTTCCTGTTACCTCCTTCCGGGAACCTGCCCCCCTGCTTAAAAACCGGGTGATCATTATATTTTTTGGTTCACGTTCAGCACCCTGGAATGGATAGCTGGCTGGATAGCTTTTTGATCCGTAAAATTTTCGTAATTTTCTGATCCTAATCCGGAGTAATTGGGTTAAACTGCCGGGAGCACAGTATTTTACAAAATTGCAGATCAGGATACAAAAGGAAGTAAATAACGGATTTATATCATTCCTGGTGGATAAAGTCTTGATAATTAACGGAATATAATTGGTGACATGGACAGGTTCAATCAGTTAAAGTATGCAGTTGACCAGCTTTTCGGAAAAGGAAATCCGGAAATGATTGATGCACTCTTTTCAGATAACTATATTGCACATTCGGGCAACAAATCCCATAAGGGTCATAAATTCATAAAACAATATCTGAAGCAGATCCGGACAGCCATTCCCGATATAAAAACTGCCGGTATAGAATTATTATCACAAGCGGACAATATGGTGACCTGGCAACGGTCATTTAGCGGGACACACAAATCCATCCTGAAAGGGATACCGGCTTCCGGCAGGAAAGTGAAATGGGTTGAAATTGTCGTTTCCCGTTTTGAAGAAAATAAAATAGCTGAAGAATGGGTTGTGTCGGATCTGGCATTTCAACTGATGCTGAAACAAAGGAGATGAAAACCAAGGCTGTGGAACCACAACAATAAGCAAGGTCTGCGAAACAGGGGCACATAATAATAAGTTTGTAATCCTGGCCGTTATTACCCAACAAAGGGAGCCCGGATGAATATTTCAGTCGGGTGGTTTTTTTGAACTGCAGATTTTTTGTAATTTTCTGATCTTGACAAAGTTTATGTATATCAGCAATATTCTTTGACGGCTTTGGTTAACCATTAAATATTCAGAAAATGAAGTCCCGAAAAGCGGCCTGGATACTATCAGCTCTTATTCTTCTGATCTCAATGGGTGTTTACATTTACCTGTTTGGTTTTGCCGACCGTAATATCGTGTTTCTCTACGGGCACATGGGATTGACCCCTTTTGACAGCATGACGGCCGGACGCTACTGGATGGCCGGATTTGTGCTGAGCGGGTTTCTGACTCTGCTCTACCTGATTGTCAGGCTGGCAATCAGGGCCGTTTTCAGGGCTCTGGATATTTTATGGGTGGCGGTTGTCAAATACCTGTGGCTGCCAATCTTCACAGGGGTTGTGGTTATCATGATGACATCGGGCACGCCCCGCCTGCCATTTTCTATAGCCATCAGCTCGGCACTGGCTTTACTCACCGGCATCATGACCGGCTTCAGTGTGGCGGACGATCTGATCAGCGACTTCAGGTCAGGCCTTGCTTACATGGTAACCGCTCTGGGTCTGGTACCCTTCCTGCTGCTTTTCAGGGTGCTGGAGTTGCCTGAAAAGGGGATTGTTGAGACAAATGTTTCAATCATGATTGCAATACTGACCCTGGTAGCCGGGTTTGTATGGCTCCTGGTTTCCTTCCGGGTATTCCGGCAGCAAAGGCCTGACCCGGTCAGTGTTATCAAAGGGGCGCTGGCAAGCGGATATGTTGGACTTCCGGTTGTCCATTATCTGTTGGCCACCCCGCCGGGGATACCCTACATCACCTCGTCAGACAACTTCTTTGCCGACAATATGCTGTTAAGGGTTACCAACTGGCTCTTACTGATCCTGATAGTTCTTCTGGCAGATAAACTGACAAAAAGAAAACTTCCGGTGGAAGGGCGTGGTCTTTAACGCCGGTTGGTTTCCGCTGGGATGAGCCTGCTGCAGTTTTTTCTGATGGGCTCTCTTCAGCCTCAGATATAGGGCATCGAGGCTCTCCGGCTTGCTTTTTTCCGGCATTAAAGTGAACATAAATATTTTTTTTCCGGAAAGGAATGCTGGTGTCTTGGTCCCGTTAGCTATCGTGATGGTGGCAAAAAGTATTTTACCCGATCGTTAACCAATAAAAAAGCCCCGGTTAAGGAGCTTTTTCGCGAAAACCATTTCAGAATTAATGGTCGGGGGGATCGCATATTTTTTCTAGAACGGGCAGCACTGGAGTTCTTCCATAGAACGCCGGTTTCGGGTCGAGAATCCGAATCCGCCGCCACGGTTCCCGTTCCTCTGGAACATATTGAAATCGTCGAGTTCGAAGGTAATGGAGATTTCGTGGGAGCATCCTGCTGCTGTTCTGACTTCGGTAAGAATAAAATCGTAAGAGTAGTTGATCTTCATCCGGGTCTGGCTGCTGAAGGGTGCATTGATCCCCAGCATAAAAATCAGATCGTTTGATTTGGCAAGTTCAGATGTACGGTTACGGAACCAAACACCGGTATAAATTGAAGACTTCAGGATATTCAAACCAACAGAATAAGTTTTAAAATCAGCCTGTGATTCATAAATAAACCCCGGATTGAATTTGAAGGTTTTACTGCCTGACGATTGCTGCCGCTGGTAGAATAATTTATCACCATCACCATCAATTTCGAAAACCAGATCACCTGTAATCACCAGCTTACGCGGCAGGGGAGAGGTGAGTCCGATAAACGATTCATTGGGTCTGAAAAGGTGATGCATGGCCAGGCCGAAAGTTCCCTGAATGGCGCTGAAGGTATTGCTGCTTTCGGTAAACCGGAAAACACCACCGACAGCAAAATCAGGATAAACAACATTACCGCCGGTTGGTTCCTGAAAACTGGATTCGTAGATGTTGCCGTACACAGGATCCAGTTGGTCTCTGAATACAAGGTTATCCCAGTTTATCCTTTTCTGGACAAAAGAGGTCATAATGCCAACCTGACTAACCATGTTATCCTGCAACGGAATACGAACCGCCGTTGAAAGGCCGACAGAAGAGGTTTTCATATAACCCGATCCGGCATTGTCTGACATCACCACCAAACCCAATCCGCCTGAACCCGGGATATTTCGCTCGGCAATATCCATGCTGAAAGTATAATTCCTCAGGTCGGCCGGTAATTGCGGCCACTGGTCGCGTACGGTGAATCTTGCCCTGACACCCGGTGTTAATCCTACGGCTCCGGGATTATAATAAACCGGGTTGTTGTAGAATTGCGAGAAAAGGGGATCCTGTGCCTGAACGAAATTCGAAACCAGGGCTGCAATAAAGGTTAGCAGGTATATCCGTATAGTTTTCATATCATTGAGTTTTTCTGAGTTACTTGTATTCGTTTACGGCTTATCGGATCAGAGTTACGGTTCCGTAGGTTTTTTGTGGTATGTTGGTATTGCTGCCTACATCTGTACCATGCCAGATGGTTCCATCGTTGAAGATTGCTGAAGCTTTCCACATGTAAACATCCTGTTGTACCATGTTGCCATTGAATGTACCATTCCAACCTTCTGAAGGTGAGCCGTATTCGTCAAGTTCACTCGATGTCCACAGGATATTTCCCCAGGTATCGTAAACTTCGATCGAATATTTCTTCAGGTTAATACCGGCCGGCTTAAACAGTCTGACCGCTTCATTGGGATTGGTCGGTGAGAAGGCATTCGGTATCCAGAGTCCCTTGAACATCAGGCTGTATTCCATCCTGAGGGTGTCCGGACAACCAAATTCATTCAGTGATACAAGGGTCACCTCATAGGTGCCGTCGTTAATGAAATCAACTACAGGATCGATGGCAAATGATTGCAGCCCTGTGCTGAAGTCCCATTCATAGGCGCTGGCACCGATGGAGCCGTTGGTAAACAGCACCCTTCCCTGTGTGTTCTCATAGTTATCAGTCATGGAGAAGGCACTGGTGGGTTTCGGATTTACCACGAGCTCCCTGGCAATGGTATCAGAACATCCGTTGGTATCTACCACGGTGAGTTCAACCAGGTAATTGCCTGTATTTTCAAAGATAAAGTCAGGGTTCTGAACGCCTGCCAGACCCAGCATATTCAGTGAGTCGCTGAATTTCCACCACCATTGGCTGATGGAGGCATCGGCGCTGTCGCTGATATCGGTGAAGAAGGTGTGATTGTTCATACATGCCAGACTGTAGGTAAAGTCTGCCACCGGCAGGTGATTGACCCTAAGGGTATGGCTGACGGTGTCGGTACATCCGGACTCGTTGGTTACAGTCAGGAAGGCTGTATAGTCACCGGCACGGCTGTACTGGTAGGCCGGATTGCGCAGCGAAGTGGTGTCGTAAACCGACTGGAGGTCACCGAAATCCCACTGCCACTCATCGATCTTGGATTCGTTCCAGGTCGATTGGTCGGTGAAGAAGGTGTTCTGGTTCAGACATACGTCGGCGGCAGCAAAGGCAGCAACCGGTGAAGCCAGTACCTGGACGGTTTGTGAAATGGTATCGCTTACGGTCTTTCCGGCAACAGTGGTGGATACCACAAGGCTTACATTATAGGTGCCGCTCAGCTGGTAAATGTGGGTTACTGAAGGTTGTGCAACCGTGTAAACAAGGGTGTTACCATCGCCGAAGTCCCATGACCAGTTGTCGATCGGATTGCCGCAGACAGAGCGGTCTTCGAAGGTGAGTTCATGGCGTTCGCAGGTAAGGGTATCCATGGCCTCGAAACCGGCGGTGATGCATGGCATGCGGTCGACACTCAGGTTAAAGACGGCCTGGCATCCGTTGATGGTGATGGTGGTTAGACTTACGTCGAATATACCGGAGGTAGCGTAATAGTGCGAAGTATCGGCAGGGCTGGCATGCAGTGTATCGCTTGAGCCATCGCCGTAGTTCCAGATCCATGTTGCGATGGTTTCACCGTTACCGCTTGAAAGGTCGGTAAAGTAAATGGTACTGTCGCAGGTTCCTGCGGTGTAGCTGAACGAAGGAACAGGAAGCGGAATCACGTCAACGTTTTGGTAAACGGTGGTTTCACAGTTGTTTTCGTCGATGGTGACCAGGGAAACCAGGTAGGAACCCGGGCTCTGGAAATAGTGTACCGGATTTCCGAGGGTAGATGTATTATAGATACCCGATGCCTGATCGTCAAAGTTCCAGTTGAACGATACCAGTGAGTCGCCAACCGGTGAAATCACCACAGGGCTGAACCATGTGCTGTCGCCTGAACAGGTTATGGTATAGTCTATGTCAACCTCGAGGCCGGCGGGTATGCATACCTGCTGGACAATTGTATCGGTGCAGCCACGGAGATCGGTCACGATCAGTTGTACGTTATAGCAACTGTCGGTGTGATAGAAGATGTGGTGCGGGTTCTGGAGGTTGGAGGTATAACCCGGTTCGAATTCCCATTCCCATTCAACGATGGCGCCCATATAACTGGTTGACTCATCCTGGAAGGCAACGGCTCCGTTGGCGCAGGCATTGGTAATATAGCTGAATGCCGGGATCGGGGCAGGGAATACCTGTACAGGGATGGTGATGGAACCTTCGCAGCCGTTTTCGGTGACCACGGTAAGGGTTACATTGTACAAGCCCTGTGCTGTATAGAAGTATACGGGATGCTGTAATGTAGAGGTATCGGTGCCCGGGGCAGCATTCGGATCGCTGAACAGCCATGACCAGGAAACAATCTGTTCGCCGGTGTTGGTGTACGACAGGTCGGTGAATGAGGTGCCGTTTTCGACACAGGCGCTGATGAATGAGAAGGCGGCCACAGGCAATGCACCGATGGTGACCTGCTGGGTGATGGTGTTCGTGCAGCCGTCGTTGTCGGCAACGGTGAGCGTTACATCAAATGTATTGGCAACCACATAAATATGAGTCGGGGTGGGTGAGGTAGAGACCGGACTGCCGTCGCCGAAGTTCCATTCCCAGGAGGCGATGGTAGTGACATCCATCACGGCCGGGTCGGCTTCGAACGATACGGGAGCGCCGACGCAGGTACCCGAAGTGACCATAAAGGCTACCGCAGGCAGCGGGGTAACAACGACGCTGTGCTGTACGGTATCCTGGCAGCCGCTTGCGCTGGTTGAAGTCAGGAGTACTGTGAAGGTACCGGCTGTATTGAAGATGTGTACCGGGTTCTGCAGGCTTGAGGTGTTTGAGACGCCCGATGCAGGATCACCGAAGTTCCACAGCCACTGAACGATGGCGGGGCCTCCGTTGGTGGTGGTAAGGTCGGTGAATGCTACCGGTGTGCCGAGGCAACCTTCTTCGAAAACGAACTCAGCGGTTGGTCCGACAACGATTTCAACATTCATGCCTGTCTCCGCATCGCAGCCTTCGAGGTTGGTAACCGTAAGGGTTACGGTATAGGTACCGGCATTGGCATACACATGGGTTACATCGGGGTTGCCCGGTGCGGTAACCAGTTGTGTGTTTCCGTCGCCGAAATCCCACAACCATGAGGTAATCACGCTTCCCTGGGCCATCGACATATCATTGAATGCCACCTCGCTGCCCGAACATGCCGGAGCGGTGAAGTTAAACAGGGCTATGGGTCCGGGGATAACGCTGACCGGATGCGATACCATGGCTGTACAGCCGGCAGTATCGGTGATGGTAAGGTTAACGATATATACCCCCTGACTCAGGTAGATGTGTTGCGGGTCAGGATCGGATGAAATGGTTCCATCACCGAATTCCCATAACCATGTAAGGGTTGTATTGGGATCGACATAAGTGGAACTGGTAAACTGAATGGTGTCGTTTGAACATCCGCTGGTGAAAGCAAAGTCGGCAAACGGGGCAGGGGCAATGGTTATGACCCTGGTGGTCGTATCGGCACAGGTGTTCGTGGTGGTGACAATCAGGCTTACGGTATAGGTTCCCGGCTGTGCAAAGATGTGCGACGGGTTCTGCAGGCCTGAATTGTTGTTCACCCCGGAGGTCTGATCACCGAAATCCCATGCCCAGCTGATGATCTGGCCACCGCCGTTGGGCTGTGACAGGTCGGTAAATGCTACCGGCTCACCCAGGCAGGATGAGGTATTGATGAAGTTGGCCACCGGGTTCGGAACAACCTCTACCTGTATGGTGACTGTTGCTTCGCATCCTTCGGACGTTGTGATGTTGAGTGTTGCATTGTAGAAACCGGCATTGGCATACTGGTGGGTTACATTCTGGTTGTTGGGGAAGGTAACGGTAGTGGTGTTGCCATCGCCGAAGATCCATTCCCATTCGGTAATGTATCCTGATTCAGTGTATGACTGGTCGTTGAAAGAGGTTTCTGTCTGGAAACAGGTCGGTGCGGAGTAGCTGAAGAAGGCTACCGGCAGCGGACTGACGTGTACCAGGTGGGTTACGGTGTTGCTGCAACCTGCTGTATCCGTGATGGTCAGGGTTACGTCGTAATCACCTCCGCTGGCATACTGATGCTGCGGATCCTGCAGGTTCGACAGACCGCCGTCACCGAATTCCCATGCAAAAGTTGCAACGGCATTCACATTGGTAACGGTGGCATCGGTGAAGAAGCTGGTAAGAGCTTCGGCACATGACGCCTGCCAGGTGAAATCTACAGCCGGGGCTCCGCCAACAGTAACCTGTTTGGTGATGGTTCCGGTGCAGTTGTTGAAGTTGGTGATGGTTAGCGTAACATTGTAGGTTCCGGGGGCACTGAAGATGTGTTGCGGATCTTCGAGGTCCGACAGGTTGAAAATGCCTGATGCCGGATCGTCGAAGTTCCATGCCCAGCTTACCACGTTACCGGCACCGTTCGGGAAGGAAGCATCCTGGAAGTTCACCAGCAGGTCTTCGCAAAGGGTGGTGTAGTAGAAGTTGGCCACCGGGTTCGGGGTTACGGTGATCTGTGTGAAATAGGTGTTCTCGCAACCGAATGAGTTCAGAACATTAAGGCTTACCTCGAAAATACCTGCATTTGCATAATCGTGGGTTGGGTTCGGATCGTTCGGGAAGTAAATGGTATCGTTGGCTGAACCATCGCCGTAATTCCATACCCAACGTGTGATGTAACCGTTCTCGGTTGAGGAGAGGTTGTGGAACTGGGTAGGTGTTCCGAGACAGTTGGGCGTGTCGAAACTGAAGAAGGCGATGGGTGAGCTGTTGATCTCGACCGTGTGGACCAGTATGGAGGTATATCCGGCCGTATCGGTTGCGGTCAGGGTAACTTCATAAGCTCCCACTGCCGGGAAAGTATGGGATGGATTCATTACGTTTGAGTAGAATCCGTCGCCGAAGTTCCAGTGCCATACAGCGATGGAGTTGATATCGGTAATGGTCGGGTCGACGGTGAAATTGGTCGGCTGACCTTCGCAAACCGGGCTCCAGGTAAATTCAAGATCCGGGTTCTGGTTGATGAAGATCACCATTTCGTCGCTGAAGCTGCCGCAACCCGATGCACTGACTACGGTCAGGATCAGGGTGGCCGATCCGTTCGAAATATCACCTGCGCTTGGCTGATAGGTCGGTGTGAGGGTATTGCCGTTGGTAATGGTGCCGGTGCCCATGGTTGACCAGCTGTAGCTGACGGCATTGGCGGCTGAAGCACCCGAAACGGTATGGCTGCATGAGTGGCAGATGGTTACATCCGGACCGGCGTCGGCGATGGCAGACTGAATGATGGTCAGTGACTGCGAATCGGAAGCATCGGCACACGGAGGATTGGAAGCGATCAGGGTAAGGGTTACACTACCGGCTGTAATATCGGCAGGACTCGGGATATAGGTGGCATTAAGGCTTGATCCGTTGAGGAATGTACCTGTTCCGGTGCTTGTCCAGATGACGGAGGCGTAATCGTAAGCCATGGCATCGCCGATCACATACTGAACGCCTTCGCAGATCAGTCCGTCGCTTCCGGCATCAGCCACCGGGCTGTAGCGGATATCGAGGGTCATGTTATCGGTGGCGCTGCCTGAACATGGCGCGGAAGAGATACCGGTGAGGGTCAGTACAACGCTCCCGGCGGCGATATCAGCCGGACTCGGTGTGTAAACCGGACTCAGGATGCCTGCATTGTTGAAGGTTCCCGATCCTGAAGTTGTCCACGTAATGTTGCTGTATCCTGCTGCCGTGGCACCGGTGATGGTGAAGAGGCTTCCTTCACAGATGGCATCGTCGGCTCCTGCATTTACAGTAACTTCATGCTGGATGTTGAGCTGCAGGTAGTCGGTAACGACCGGGCAGCTTCCGTTGGTGGCTTCCAGGGTGAGGATTACCGAACCGGCTGCGATGTCGGCTGTACTCGGGGCATAGGTCGGATTCAGGGTGTTTGCATTGACCCAGGTTCCACTGCCCGATGAACTCCACTGCAGCATAGCATAGTTCGATGCCGTGGCATCGTTGACGGTATAGGTCGAACCTTGGCAGATAATGGCATCAAGTCCGGCATCAACAAGCGGGGTCTCACTGATGGTGAGGGTTTTGTTGTCGGCGATCGGATCGGTGCAAGGTGCGAGCGGATTCACGGTAAGAGTAAGGATGGCATAACCATTGGCCAGGTCGCCTGCACTCGGCAGGTAAGTAGGCAGGATGTTCCCTGCATTGATGATCAGACCGGTTCCGAACGAAACAGTCCACTGCAGGCTTGAATAGTTGGTGGCACTGGCACCTGTAACAGGGGCGGGGCCGAAACAGATATTGGTATCGGGGCCTGCATCAACGGTTGCTCCCGGGGTAATGCTGAGTACCATAAAGTCTGACGCATCGGTGCATGGGGCATTGCCGTAAGCAGTGATGGTCAGGGTAACGGTACCGGCTGCAAGGTCGGCAGCTGATGGCAGGTAGGTAGCGTTTACTTCGGCCGGGTTGGTAAAGGAACCGGTTCCGGATGAAGTCCAGAGTACATTTGAATAGAACGAGGCGGTAGCACCGGCGAGGTTGAATGCATCGCCATAGCAGGCTGAACTGTTCGGTCCGGCATTGGCTGTTGGGGTTCTTTCGATGGTCAGTATCATGGCATCGGCTGCAGCTATGGCACACGGAGCCATCGGATCAGCGGTCAGGGTGAGAATGGCCATGCCGTTGTTGATATCGGCGGCACTCGGGATGTAGGTCGGGCTCAGTGTGCCGTTGTTGACAAACAATCCGCTTCCTGAAGTTGTCCAGGTTAGGGTTGAATAATTCCCTGCGGTGGCACCATTGATGACATACTGCGCACCTTCGCAGATAGTTGCATCGGGACCGGCATTGGCCAGGGCTTCTGCTATAAAGTAAAGGACAACTTCGTCGCTCGAATTGGAGCATGGGGCGTTGGCATAACCGGTAAGGGTCAGCGTGACGGTTCCTGCAGCGATGTCGGCCGGCGAAGGATTATAGATTGTTACAAGGGTTGATGTATTCGAGAAGACACCGGTACCACTGGTTGCCCAGAGGATGGCTGCACAGTTGGCGGCAGTGGCATCACTTACGGTATAAGCTCCCGGAGGACAGATGGCTGCATCGGCTCCGGCGAATACTACCGGTGTGCGGGTGATGTTCAGCTGCATTGCATCGGTAACTGTACTGATGCACGGAGCAATCGGGGTGGCAATCAGGCTCAGCACAACACCACCATTGGTAATGTCGGCCATGCTTGGGATATAGGTCGGGGTTAGGGTATTGCCATTCATGATGACACCTGTACCGGTACTGATCCAGCTGATTGACTGGTAATTGGCTGCAGAAGCACCTGAGATGGTGTACTGCATTCCTTCACAGATGGTAGCATCGGTGCCTGCATATACCGTTGCTTCTTCGGTCAGGCTGATGACGATGTTGTCGCTGACATTGCTGCATGGTGCATCGGCATAACCTGTGAGCGTAAGTGTTACGTTGCCGTTTGTAATATCGGCGGCCGACGGGCTGTACATGGTTACAAGTGCATTGGGTGCCGAGAAGATACCTGTTCCGTTGCTGGTCCATTGAAGCATGGTGTAGAACGATGCCGTTGCCGTAGAAGTGGTGTACGGAGCTGCAGGGCAGAGGGTGATATCGTCACCGGCAAAGATCTGCGGGGTGCGGCTGATGGTTACCAGCATGGCGTCAGAAGCTGCATTGGCACATGGGGCAACAGGTGTTGCGGTCAGGCTCAGGATAACGCTTCCGTTGTTGATGTCGGCCATACTCGGAATATAGGACGGGGTCAGCGAATTACCGTTGACAATCGTACCTGTTCCGGTAGTAGCCCAGTTCAGCGACTGGTAATTGGTTGCCGAAGCACCCGTGATATTCACATTGTTGCCTTCACAGATCAGGATATCCGGACCTGCTGAAGCTGTGGGTTCATTGGTCAGGAGCAGGACGATGTCGTCGCTGACACTTGAGCAGGGGCTGTTGGCATAACCGGTCAGGGTCAGGGTTACGGTACCATTGGCGATGTCGGCTGCACTTGGCGTATAAGTGGTAACGGTGGTTGTGGTATTCGAGAATGTACCGGTACCATTGGTTGCCCAGAGTAAGGTGCTGTAGAAGCCGGCAGTGGCCGAACTGGTTGTATAGGGGACTGAAGGACACAGACTGACGTCGTTTCCGGCAAAAATCTGAGGACTGCGGGTGATGTTCAGCTGCATGGCATCTATGGCAGGCGATGCACATGGAGCCATTGGATTGGCTGTTAATGTAAGGGTAACCCATCCATTGTTGATATCGGTCAGGCTGGGCAGATAGGTCGGACTCAGGGTATTTCCGTTAACAACGGTACCTGTTCCGGATGTTGTCCAGAAGATGGACTGATACCCTGCGGCAGTGCCGTTGATCACGGCATTGCTGCCTTCACAAATGGTCTGGTCAGGTCCGGCGTCGGCTGTTGGATCCGGAACAAGGATCAGCACAATATCATCGCTGATGGTGGTGCAGGGAGCGTTGGCATAGGCTGTCAGGTTCAGGGTAACCGAACCGTTGCTGATATCGGCTGCTGATGGTGAATAAACGGTCACAAGTACGGTAGGATCGGTAAAGGTTCCTGTTCCGTTGGTTGTCCAGAGAAGATGGGTGTAGTTGCTTGCGCTTGCCGTCAGGGTTGTGTACTGATCGGGCGGGCAGACACTGGTATTGTTACCGGCAAATACCTGCGATGCCTGGTGAATGGTCACCATAATGGCATCGGTGGCAGGAATGGCACAAGGTGCAACAGGAACTGCGGTCAGGGTAAGTGAAACGATGCCGCTGCTGATATCCAGCGCACTCGGGATGTAGGTCGGGGTGAGGCTGTTGCCGTTAAGGAACATTCCTGATCCGGAAGTTGTCCAGACAACTGATTGGAAGTCACTGGCCGTAGCGGTTGTAATGCCGACATTGCTGCCTTCGCAGATGGTGAAATCAACACCGGCATAGGCAGTAGGAGCAACAGTGAAACTCAGCAGTATAGAACTCTCTGCTGCCATGGTGCAGGGGCCGATTCCGGTGGCGGAAAGGGTCAGGATAACACTGCCCGTTGAGATGTCGCCCGGTGAAGGTACATAGGTCGGGTCGAGGTTGCCGTTATTGACGAAGAAACCTGAGCCTGAACTTGTCCAGGTGAGCAGTGAATAATCGGTAGCAGAAGCTCCGGTAACAGTAAAATTATCACCTTCGCAGATGGTGGCATTGGAACCTGCATCGGCGGTCGGCTGTGTGATGACATCAACGGTAATGGTGTTTGATGCGGCAGAGGAGCATCCGTTGACATCGGTAACCACAACAAAGTAGTTTCCTGCGGTGCTTACCACGATGTTACGGGTTGACTGGCCGTTTGACCATACGTAGGATGCATAGCCAGCCGGTGCCGAAAGGGTTACGGTTTCACCTTCGCAGATGGTGGTCGGACCGAGCGCTATAATGACAGGAGGCACAGCGGCTGAATAAACGGTCACAACAATGGTATTGGAAGGATCGCTGATACAGCCGTTGGCATCGGTAACCTGTACAAAATAGCTGCCTGATATGGTGACGCTGATCGATTGGGTTACTTCACCGTTCGACCAGAGGTATCCGGCGTATCCTGAGGGTGCAGTAAGAGTAACACTTCCTCCGCTGCAGAAAATGGTAGGACCATTGGCTGTTATGGTCGGTGTGGGTGGCTGCATAACCGTCACGCTTACCGGAGCTGAAGGCTGGCTGGAGCATCCGATGGCGTCGGTAACGACTACGGTATAAGATCCTGAAGTGGTTACATTGATGCTCTGGGTAGTGGCTCCGTTTGACCAGAGGTAAGAGGCGAATCCTGCGGTGGCTGAAAGTATCACGCTTCCGCCGTTGCAGAAAGTAGTGGGGCCCATGGCGGTAATTACCGGAGTAGCCGGGTAAGGATTAACGTTCACGGTAACAGAAGCGGAAGGCATACTATTACATCCGAAGAGGCTGCCGACAGTTACCGAGAACACACCGCTCGCATTGACGATAATGCTCTGGGTGGTTTCGCCGTTCGACCAAAGGTAGGAAGCATATCCTGCCGGGGCAGAAAGGGTAACGCTGCCGCCTGCACAGAAGTTCAGCGGACCGCTGGCTGTGATCACCGGTGTTGACGGAATGGGGTTAACGGTTACGGTAACATTGGCAGAAGGCAGACTGGTACATCCGAAAAGATCGGTCACGATGACATTATACACCCCTGCGGTGCTCACGGTGATGCTGGCAGAGGTTTGTCCGTTGCTCCAGAGGTAGGATGCGTATCCGGCAGGGGCACTGAGAATAACACTGCCGCCCTGGCACAGGTCGGTCGGCCCGCTGGCAGTAATCACAGGCACAAACTGCATGTGTACATTAACGGTAATCTGGTTCGAGGCCAGACTGGCACAGCCGGCGAGGTCAGTCGCTACTACAGAATAAGTTCCGAATACGGTTACGGTGATGTCCTGGGTCGTCATTCCGTTCGACCACAGATAGGAAGCATAACCCGGTGTAGCTGAGAGTACCACACTTCCGCCTTCGCAGAATTCAGTGGGCCCGCTGGCTGTGATCACCGGAGCTACCGGCATAGTGTTAACTGTTACGGCAAGGGTTGAAGTGTTTCCGCTTCCGCAGCCGTTCTGCGGAGCAACGGTGATGTTACCTGAAATGGCTGTCGTTGAGTAGTCAACGGTAATGGTATTGGTACCGGTACCGGATACAATGGTTGCTCCTGTAGGAACAGTCCACTGGTAGGCGGTGGCACCTGTTACAGGGTTAATCGAGTAGACTACGCTGCTGGTATTCTGGCAAAGCACTGCCGGGCCCATGATGATACCGGGATTACCTGGCAACGGGCTTACTGTTACAGGGAAAGCTGCGGAAACAGGTCCGTTACCGCAGGCACTGGTAGCATTTACAAAGAAACTGCCTGAAACTGCAGACATGGAGAAGTCAACCACGATGTTTGGTGTATTGGCACCGGCAACGATGGTTGCACCCGATGGCAGTATCCAGTTGTAACCGGTGGCATATTGAACCGGGGTTACAGAATAGCTGACCCCTGTTTGTCCTGCACAGACATTCTGCGGACCACTGATGGTACCGGTGGCAACCGGCAGTGAGCTGATTGTTAGAGTCATTACATCGCTGTTAGAACCAAAACACGGGGCAGAACCCTGTACGGTCATGATCAGGTTTACTGAACCGGCAATATGGTCAGCATTCGATGGCATATAAGTCGGCGAAAGCGAATTGGCGTTAACCAGGGTTCCGCTTCCTGTTGAAATCCAGTTGATGGTGAGGTAACCCGAGGCTGAAGCTCCGGTAACCGTGTAGTTGACACCAAAACAGACATCGTCGTCGGGTCCGGCGTTGGCTAAAGGACCGTCAATGAAGGTGAGCATCATCTCATCCGAAACATTGCCGGTACACGGGGCTGCTGAAATAACCGAAAGGGTCAGGATCACGTTTCCGTTGATGTAATCCTGGGCACCCGGGATGTAGGTCGGGGTAAGGGTATTTCCGCTGGTAATGGTGCCGGTACCGGTGGTTGACCAGTTAATGGCAACATAGTTGGTGGCGGTTGCTCCGGTCAGTGTGAAGTTGCTGCCGTCACAAACCTGCGAATCAGGTCCTGCATTGGCGGTGGCTCCTGCATTGATGGTGAGCAGCATATCGTCCTGTACATTGAGGAAACACGGGGCAATGCCCTGGATGTGCATGGTCAGGGTAACAAATCCCAATGCCTGATCGCCTGCACTCGGGGTGTAGGTCGGATAAAGGGTTGTTTGATTTACAAAGGTTCCGGTTCCTGAAGTTGTCCAGTTAATTGTATTATAATTGGTTGCGGATGAAGTTGAAACGGTGAATGAACTGCTGCCACAGGTGGCTTCGTCAATGCCGGCATTGGCAAGTACCGATGAACCGATGGTCAGTATCATCTGATCGGCCAGCTGTACGTTGCATGGATTGACACCGGTTACAGTCATGGTCAGCACAACCGATCCGGCAGTGTTGTCACCTGCACTCGGGGTATAAACCGGATTGACAAGATTGCTGTTTGAGAAGAAACCTGTTCCGCTGGTTGTCCAGTTGACAGCTGAATAATTCGTGGCTGATGCATTGATCAGCTGGTAGGAGCTTCCGCAACTGACCGCATCCGGCCCGGCATTGGCAACCGGCAGGCCCTGGATGGTAAGGACCATAAAATCGGAAGCGATGGTGTTGCATGGTGGTGCTCCCTGCAAGGTTAGGGTAAGATTAACTGATCCGGCAGCAATATCGCCTGCACTCGGGTAATAAATCGGGTTGGTTACCGTGGTGCTGCTGAACGATCCTGATCCTGTGGTCGTCCATGCCAGGGTAGCATATCCGCTGGCAGTGGCGCTGCTGAGTGTTACGCTCTGTCCCTGGCAGATGCTGAGATCAGCACCGGCGTTGGAGGCAGGTCCGGGTTGCAGGTTAAGGATCATTTCGTCGGTTGCTTCACCGGTGCATGGAGCCAGGGCTGTAGCATGCAGGGTAAGGGTAACCTGTCCGTTAATGACATCACCCTGCGACGGGGTGTAAACCGGATTCAGGCCGTTAATGCCTGTCATAGTACCGGTTCCGTTGTGTGTCCAGTAAACGGTACTGTTGTTGGACGCGGTGGCTCCGGTTACCTGGAAGGCTACCGTGCCGCAACTGCTGGCATTGGGGCCGGCATTGGCGATCGGCGAAAGGTTGAATGTTAGTGTCATCTGGTCGGCTGCTGTAGTATTACACGGTGCCAGGCTGGTGGCAGTAAGTGTAAGAACGACCGATCCGGAAGCCAGGTCTGCTGCACTCGGCATATATACCGGGTTCAGCATGGTGGTGTTCGAGAAGGTTCCTGTTCCGGAAGTACTCCAGGTCAGACCTGAATATTGTAATGCTGTAGCGTCGGTCAGGGTATAGCTGTTGATGCCGCATACGGCTGCATCTGCTCCGGCAAAAACAGTTGGTATCGGGGCAAAGGAGAGAACCATCTGATCCGAACTGCCTGAGGTGCACGGGCTGTTGCCTGTTGCATTAAGGGTAAGGGTTACGCTTCCGGCTGTGATATCGGCAATGCTGGCCACATAGGTCGGATTGATCGCATTTGGATTAATGAAGGTTCCGGTTCCGGTGGTGCTCCATGTAAGGGAATTGTAGAACGTTGCCGTTGCTGTTGTGATCGGATAATTTATGCCGCAGCTGGTGGCATCCGGACCTGCATTGACGATCGGCAGGCGGGTGATGGTCAGTATCATCTGGTCGGTGGCCGGGGCGCTGCAGGGCGCGTTGGCAAAGGCTGTCAGGGTTATGGTAACGCCACCGGCTGTGATGTCGGCTGCGCCTGGATGATAAGTCGGTGTCAGGGTTGATCCATTGGTAAAACTCCCTGTCCCGTTGCTGCTCCATGTAAACATTGAACTGTTCGCAATACTTCCCGATAGGGTGTAATTGCTTCCTTCGCAGACAGAAGCGTTGATACCTGCATTGGCTGTTGCACTTCCTGAAATGGTCAGTGTCATCTGGTCGATGGCAGCATTGTTGCATGGCGAAGAAGCCGTGGCGGTTAATGTAAGAACGACAGATCCATTGGCGATGTCGGTAATGCTTGGTGTATATAACGGATTCAGTGTATTCTGGCTGGCAAAGGTACCTGATCCTGAAGAAGTCCAGTTAAGACTGCTGTAATCGGTTGCAGTAGCGGTGGTTACCATAAAGGTAGCCCCTTCGCATACAGCGTCATCAATACCGGCATTGGCGGTCGGCTCATTCATAAGGGTAAGTACCATGGCATCGGTAACCAGCTGGTTACATGGTGACTGGCTCATTACTTCAAGGGTAATGATTACCGAACCTGCGGTAAAATCAGCAGCACTGGGCTGATAAGTCGGTGTGAGTGTGGTCTGGTTGATAAAGGTACCGGTTCCGCTGGTGGCCCAGTTAAATGAACTGTAGCTGGTTGCGGTGGCGCCTGTGATCAGGAATGCAGGACTGCAGCTAACACCGTCGGTTCCTGCATAGGCTGTGGCGATGGGTGAAATGGTCAGAGTGAGATCATCGCTGACCAGGGTTGAGCATGGGGCAACCGGGGTTGCAGTCAGGGTAAGGGTTACGGTTCCGGCAAGGATATCGGCGGCACTGGGTGTATAAACCGGGGCAAGGATATGTGCGTTGCTGAATGTTCCTGTACCTGAAGTAGACCAGGTAATCAGTGAAGCAAAGGCTGCATTGGATCCGTTTACGGTAAAGGTTGAACTGGCGCAGATGGCTCCGTCGTTTCCGGCATTGACCACCGGTCCCTGGTTGAGGTTGATGCGCATCATGTCCGAAACACTTCCTGTACAAGGCAGAATGGCCTGGGCTGTGAGGGTAAGATCGACAAATCCGTTGGCCAGGTCGGTTGCACTGGGTACATAGGTCGGGTTCAGTGTAGTGGCATTTGATAAGGTGCCGGTTCCGGCCGAAGTCCACAAGAGTGAACTGTAGTCAGAGGCAGTGGCCCCATTGATGGTGATGACGGCATCGCATGAACTCAGGTCTGTTCCGGCATTTACCGTCGGCAGGGCGCTGAAATTCAAAGTCATCAGGTCGCTGACCGAACCGGTACAGTTTCCTGCAGCGGTCGCCGTCAGGTTAAGGATAACCGAACCATTGGCGATATCGGCTGCACTGGGGTTATAAGTAGCATTGACAATGGCAGGATTAGTGAATGTACCGGTTCCTGAAGTCGTCCACATAATGGAGGCATAGCCGGATGCTGAAGCCAGGGTGAGTGTATAGCTGAAGCCCTCACAAATGGTAGCATCGGCGCCGGCATCAACAGCGGCCATCGGATCAATGGTAAGAACCATGGCGTCGCTGACGGCAGCATTACAGGCACCAGATCCCTGAACATTCAGGGTAATGGTTACCGAGCCAGCTGCAATGTCGGCAGCACTTGGTGTATAGGTTGGTGCCAGTGTATTATTGTTGATAAAACTTCCGGTTCCGTTTGAGGTCCAGTTGAAAGTTAATCCTGTTGTGGCGGTAGCGCCGCTGATGGTATAGGTTTGTCCTTCACAGATGGCGGCATCGGTTCCGGCATTGGCCTCAGGCATCGGGAGGATGCTGAGTACCATATAATCTGTAGCCGGGGTGCTGCACGGGGCTGCTGAAAGTGCGGAAAGCGTAAGTGTAACGGTTCCGGCGGTAATATCAGCGGCTGAAGGGGTGTAGGTCGGGGTAAGGGTATTCGGGTTCAGGAGGCTGCCGGTTCCGTTTGAGGTCCAGATAAGGCTGCTGAAGTTTGTTGCTGTGGCGGTAGTGACAGTGTAGCTGTCTGTTTCACAGATGGATGCATCAACACCTGCATTGACCGTTGCTGAAGGGATCAGCGTCAGGATCATGGCATCGGTCGCTGGTGCAGCACATGGGCTGATGGCTGTTCCGGTAAGGGTCAGGGTAACCGAACCGCTTACAAAATCAGACAGGCTCGGGGTGTAAGTCGGGGTGAGGGTTCCGTTTCCTGAAAAGCTTCCCGAACCGGTGGTTGTCCAGTTAAGGGTAGCGGTTCCTGAAGCAGTGGCACCACTGACTGTAAAAGTATTTCCCTGGCATAGTGTTTCATCGGGACCGGCACTGACCTGAGCGGCAGGTGTTATGGTCACTGTTTTTACCGATGAGGCTTGTCCGTTGCATGGAGCCATTCCGAAAGCGGTCAGGGTAAGATTCACCGAACCGGTAATCAGGTCGGCGGCACTCGGGGTATAGGTTGGGGTCAGGGTGCCGGCATTGGCCAGGACACCTGTCCCGCTTGATGTCCAGTTGACTGAAACAGAATTCTGTGCAGTGGCGTCGGCAACAATAACAATCTGACCTTCACAAACCGTCACATCAGATCCTGCGTCGGCAGATACCGGTTCGGAAAAGGTAAGCACCATGTCATCGGTATGCTCGGCACATGGCGGGTTGCCATAAGCATGCAGTGAAAGGGTAACATAACCGGTCAGCAGATCGGCAGCTCCCGGGGTATAGGTTGGTGTAAGGGTATTGTTCAGTGCGAATGAACCGGTACCTGTAGTGGTCCAGTCCAGAGAAAGGTACTCAGAAGCAGTGGCGGTTGAAACAGTGAAAGTTGATCCCTCACAGATGGTCTCATCGGCACCGGCATTGGCCAGAGGTCCCTCCTTGAACATCAGTATCATAAAGTCGGTCACGGTTCCGTTGCACGGAGCAGTGGCATTCACGGTCATGGTCAGGATTACCTGTCCGCCAAGCAGGTCGGCAGCGCTTGGGGTATATACCGGGTGTAGCAGGGTCGGATTCGAGAATGTTCCGCTTCCTGAACTGGTCCAGTTGACAGCAGACTGATATTGCGCGGTGGATAAGCTTAACGGATAGTTGCTTCCGTAACAGATGGTTGCATCAGGACCGGCATCTGCAAGCGGACTGGCACTGATGGTGAGTATTTTGGTATCGGTTGCATCGCCGCATGGGCTGATTCCGTAGCTGGTGAGCATCATGGTTACTGTTCCTGCGAGCGCATCGGCTGCAGAAGCGATATAGGTAGGATTCAGGGTGTTACCATCGGTAAGTACCCCTGTTCCGTTGGTTGTCCAGTTTACTGCTGAATAGTCGGTTGCAACAGCATCAAACACTGTGTATGAATTACCTTCGCAAATAGTAACATCGGCTCCTGCATCAGCGGTTGCCTCTTCCTGGAGATACAATACAAATGAATCAAACGGATTGGTTGCACAAGGGAAGGCGCTTCTGGCTGAAAGGGAAAGGGTTACGCTTCCGGCAGCAAGATCGGCTGCACTCGGGAAATAGGTCGGGTGCAGGGCTGTGGCATTCGAGAACACCCCGCTTGCGGTGGATGACCACATCAGACTTACATAGTTGGATGCAGATGAACCGGTAATATTATATCCGGCGAGTCCACAGGAGGTTGCATCCGGTCCGGCATCAACAACGGGCATCGGGGTAACGGTAACCACTTTTGTATCGGTTACAACATCGGTACAAGGGGCAATACTGTTGGCTGTAAGTGTAAGTACTACAGTACCCAGTGCTACATCGCCCGGGCTTGGGAAATAGGTTGGATTAATGGTACTGCCGTTACTGAAGGTTCCTGTTCCGGAAGTTGTCCAGTTAATGGAAGAATAGTCATCGGCAGTTGCGTCAAGTATGGTCAGACCGGTACCCTCACAAACGGAGGCATTGAAACCGGCATCAACGGTTGCAGAAGGATTCACGATCAGGATAAATGAATCGCTGTTTTGAAGGGCGCAGGGCAGCAGCGCCTGGGCTGTCAGGGTCAGGGTAACGGTGCCAAAGGCCTTATCTGCTGAACCTGGGGTATAGGTCGGGTTGAGGGTGGTTGCATCCACAAAAGTACCATTTCCGCTGGTTGTCCATAGCAATGTCGAATAGTCGGTGGCAGTGGCACCGGTTACATAATAAGTGTCGTTTTCACAGATGGCGTCGTCGGGGCCTGCGTTGGCTACCGGAGCCGGCTGGATGGTCAGAACCAGGAAGTCATTAACAGGAGCCATGCAGGGAGCCTGACTGGTTGCTGTCAGGGTCAGAATGACTGAACCATTGGCAATGTCGGCTGCACTCGGGGTGTAATCGGTAACCAGGAGGGCGTCGTTGGCAAATGTACCGGTACCGTTTGATGTCCAGAGAAGTGATGTCTGGTTTGTGACAGATGCTCCTGATGTGGTAAAGATTTCACCACTGCAGATAACAGAGTTCGGGCCTGCCTCTACCACAGCCTGAGGGGTAATAGTCAGGATCATATTATCGCTTACCGTTTGTGTGCAGGGTGCGATGCTGTTGGCTGTCAAAGTCAGTGTAACCCATCCCAGTGCAATATCAGCCGGGCTGGGGGTGTAGGTTGGGATCAGTGTATTGGCATTGATGAATGAACCGCTTCCAGAACTTGTCCATGCCAGTGTGGCGTAGTTTACAGCAGTTGCCGTATTGGGAGTAAAGGTTTCGCCTTCGCAAATGGTTACATCAGCCCCGGCTGAAATGGCGGTAATTGGGCGGATGGTAATCACCATCTGGTCAACGGCGTCAACAGAGCAGGGCGTATTTGCAGTGGCGGTGAGGGTTAGAACAACAGAACCTGCAAGGATATCGGCGGCACTTGGCATATAGGTTGGGGTAATGGTATTGGTATTCAGCAGTGTTCCGGAAGTTCCACTCGATACCCAATGCAGGGTATTGTAATTGGATGCGGTTGCATTGGTCAGGGTAAATGAACCTACACAAATAACCTCATCGATGCCGGCATTGGCAACCGGACCTGGTTCAATGGTGAGTACCATGTCGTCAGTAACCTGTCCGTTGCAAGGGAGCAGACTGATGGCAGTGAGCGTAAGGGTTACGTTGCCGTTGATAATATCTGCCGGACTCGGGGTATAGATGGGATTAAGTGATGCACTGTTTGAAAATAATCCGGATCCGGATGAAGTCCACAAAAGGCTGCTGTAATCAAGTGCCGTGGCACCGGCGAGCAGATAAGTATTTCCTTCGCAGGTGGCTGCATCGGGACCGGCATTAATCTGAGGCATCGGGTGAATGGTGAGCAGCATGGCATCGCTGACGGAGCCGCTGCAGGGCAGGAGGCTGGTAGCGTTGAGGTATAGTAAGACCGAACCGGCTGCAATGTCGGCAGGGCCCGGAGTATAAGTCGGATTGATTGAATTGTGGTTTGAGAAACTGCCATCGCCCATGGTTGTCCATGTAATGGCAGAGTAATTGGATGCACTGGCATCAAAAATATAATATTGTCCTGTTTCACAAATGTCACCATCAGAGCCTGCATCAACAACCGGTGGCTGACTGATCTGCAGAACCATGGCATCGGAAGCTGCTATAGCACAAGGAGCAACACCCTGTCCGGTAATGTTCAGTATGACTGTACCATTGGTGATGTCCTGGGCACTTGGTGTATAAACCGGGTTAACCAGGGTAGGGTCTGAGAAGGTTCCGCTGCCCGAAGTCGTCCAGAAAATGGAAGAGGTATTCTGTTCGGTGGAATTGATCAAAGGGACATTCGATCCGACACAGATCTGAATATCAGGTCCGGCATCAACCACCGGCTCGGCTATTACTGTCAGTAACATCTGATCTGTGGCATTCCCGGTACATGGATTTATACCGTATGCTGTCAGCGTCAGAATGGCAAAACCGAGGGATTCGTCAATTGTGCCGGGAACATAGGTCGGGTAAAGCGTATTTGCGGCAAGGATAACTCCGTCACCTGAAGTTGACCAGGCGAGGGATGAGTAATTGCTGGCATTCGATCCGGCAATGGTATGGGTCTGGTTTGAACAGATGGTAGCATCGTTACCTGCGAATGCGGTTGGCATGCGGGTAATGGTAATTTCCATGACGTCAATATCGGTGGCAATACAGGGAGCAGTTGCATTTACTGTCATAGTCAGCTGAACTGAACCGATCATAATATCAGCCGGTGAAGGGATGTATGTCGGGGTGAGTGAGGTCGGATTCATTAAGGTTCCGCTGCCACTGCTGGCCCATAATACGCCAGAGGCATTGGTAGCCGTGGCATTGTTTACAGTATAACTGTTCCCTTCGCAGATGGCAGCGTCTGTACCTGCATTGGCTACCGGATTTTGCCTGATCGCCAGGGTCATATCGCTGGTTTGTGGCAGGCAGGGTGCGTTATTCAGGGTCAGGGTCAGGGTTACAGCGCCATTGGCGATGTCGGCAAGGCTTGGTGTGTAAATCGGATTCAGGGTGTTCATGTTATTGAAATTACCCGATCCGCTCGTACTCCAGGCGAGTGCTGAATAGTTGGTTGCAGTTGCATTGATCAGCTCATAGGTGTCACCTTCGCAGATGGTGGCATTGGGCCCTGCATAGGCCAGCGGCAATGGCTGGATGCCGAAAATGACATTATCGGAAACCACATCGGTGCACGGAGGCAGAGAAGTGGCGGTCAGGGTCAGGGTGACAAGCCCATTGATCAGATCGCCGGGTCCCGGTGTATAGATGGGGTTCAGTACAGTTGGGTTGATAAATACACCGTCCCCGCCGGATGTCCACAACAGGGTATTGTAATTGGTTGCCACGGCACCGGTTATATTGTGCGGGCCTTCGCAAATGGTAATATCGTTTCCGGCGAATACCTGTGGAACCTGGTTGATGGTTACAAGTATGGAGCTGGTTACAGGAGCCACACATGGGGCATTGCCAAATGCCTGCAGAGTAAGGGTTACCTGCCCGTTGGCTTCATCTGCCACGCTGGGAGTATAGGTTGGATTGATCTGATTGGCATTCACAAATGTACCGGTTCCTGAACTTGACCAGATCAGCGTTGAATAATATTGTGCTGAGGCACCCGGAATCATGAAACTGGTTCCGCCGCAGACCGAGAAATTGGCACCTGCATTGGCAATCGGAGAAGGGGTCACAATAATCTGCATCATATCGGTGACAACATTGTTACAGGGTGCAATGCCTGTGGCTGTCAGTGTCAGTGATACTGTTCCGGCCAGGGCATCATTGTTTGATGGAAGGTAGGTTGGAGTCAAGGTGCCTCCATTCGTCAGCGATCCGGTTCCGCTGGTTGTCCAGTTGATGGTTGAATAGTTGGTTGCAGCAGCGGTACTGATGGTAAATGCATTTCCTTCACAGGTGGCGCCGTCAAGGCCAGCGTTGGCCGTGGGGGTGCCGTTTATCAGAAGAATCATATCATCGGCAACGGGTACCGAACAGGGTGAGTTTCCTGTCAAGGTGAGGGTTAGGGTAACGGTTCCGCTTACAAGGTCTCCGGCACTCGGAATATAGGTGGCATTCAGAATTCCTGCATTGACAAAGGAGCCCGAACCGCTGGAGGTCCAGTTTAACGATGAATAATTACTGGCGTTTGCTCCGGCAATGGTATAAGACACTATGCCGCAGATGCTTCCGTCAGCACCGGCATTTGCAATGGGTTCACGGGTAACTGATAATATTTTTACCGAGGTGGCGGTAGTTGTACATGGGGCAACGGGTGTTGCGGTAAGGGTCAGGTTCACTGTTCCGGCGATGGCATCGGTCAGGCTGGGGGTATAAGTGGGGCTCAACGTACCGTTATTGATAAAAGTTCCGGTGCCGCTGGTTGTCCAGGTCAGGGTGCTGTAGCCAACGGCTGTTGCGTCGGTAACGGTGAAGGTTGCTCCTTCACAAACACTGCCGGGTGCACCGGCATTGGCGGCAGGTTCCGGATTGATATAGAGTACCATGTCATCACTTACACCTGAAGCTGAGCAAACACCGATTCCGAAAGCAGTAAGGGTTAGGGTAACTGATCCTGAAAGCACGTCGGTTACGCTCGGGTTGTAGTTCGGATGGAGGGTTCCCGGATTTGAGAAGGTACCACTTCCTGAAGTAGTCCACAGAAGCGATCCATAATTGGTGGCTGTACTGCCCGTGATGCTGTATCCGGCTGATCCGCAATGGGCCACATCCGGACCGGCATTGACTGTAGGCAGCGTCAGCAGCGTCAGGGTCATATCATCAGATACACTGCCTGCACAGGGAGCCAGGGCAAAAGCCGTCATGGTTAACTGAACGGTTCCTGCGGCAATATCGGATGCACCGGGTGTATAGGTGGCATTGGGCAGGTTCTGGTTGGTGAAGGTTCCGGAACCGGTGGTGTTCCACAATACTGATCCGGCAAAGGTGGTTGAACCATTCAGGCTGAATGCGCCGGACCCGCAGGAGGTAGCATCAATTCCGGCATTGGCCGTCGGAGCCCTGTTAATGGTCAGGGTCATCACATCGGTGACTGAACTGGTGCATGGAGTAAGTGGATTGGCTGAAAGCTGAATATTGACATAACCCTGTGCGATATCGGCTGCACTTGGTATGTAGGCTGTGCTCAGATTTCCTGGGCTGCTGAAACTTCCGCTACCATCGAGGGCTATCCACTGAACAGAGGCATTGTTGGTGGCTGTACCATTCAGGATATAACTACCGGTTGAATAACAGATAGAAGCATCACTGCCCGCATTGGCTGTGGGTTGTGGAGCAATGGTCAGGGTCATGGCATCACTGGCAGGGATGCATGAACCATTACCATCAGCGGTGAGGGTAAGGGTCACAGTGCCTGATGAAATATCATTGCTGCCAGGTGTATAAGCCGGATTGATGCTGAAAGGATCGTCAAAACCGCCATCACCGCTGCTGGACCAGGTTAGTGAGGGACTGTTTGATACAGAGGCTCCTGTGATCTGAAAGTTGTCTCCGGCACAGATGGTAGCATTGGGTCCTGCACCTGCTGAAGGTGCCAGACTTATCAGAATGCTGAAATCAGGAGAAAAAGCGCCATTGCCGCAACTGTTTATTCCATAGACCCTGATAATTCCGGAAACAGCAAGTGCCGTTGCGTTGAGGGTAATGGTAGATCCGGTCGATGAACCGCTGACGGTAAATCCGGCAGGGTATTCCCAGAAATAGGTGGAAGCATAGGCTACCGGTGCTACACTGTAAACAAGGCCTGCCTGGTTCTGGCAAACATTGGAAAAGCCGGTAATGCTACCGGCTGCAATTGGAAGATTATTGACAGTGACTGCGTAAACAGCCGACCATTGGCCGGCACCGCATCCATTGGTTCCCCTCACCTGGATATTCCCGGATGAGGCGGTAGAACTGAAGTTAACGGTAATCTGATTCGTGTTGAGTCCGGTGTTAATGGTTGCCCCCGTGGGTAATTGCCATTCGTAACCGGTGGCAAGGTTAATTGCCGGTACCATGTAGATGACACCGGTCTGGCCCTGACACACCGAAGATGTTCCGGTGATTGTACCGGCATTTCCGGGAAGGCGGTTTACTGTGACCGGGAGATTGGCTGACCATGCCCCGTTTCCGCATGTGTTGGTGCCCCGCACCCTGATGTCTCCTGAAGAGGCGGTGGTGCTGAAGTCAACGGTTATAGTATTCGTATTTGTGCCGGCGGTGATCGTAGCCCCTGCCGGGAGTATCCATTCGTAATTAACAGCACCGGCAATCGGGCTGACAGAATATACAACACCTGTCTGACCCTGGCACACTGAAGTGGAACCCGAAACCGGACCGGCTGCATCCGGCAATGAAGTAACAGTAACAAAAAGAGTGGAAGAGCTGCCATTACCACAGCCATTGGTTCCGTAAACTGAAATATTTCCCGATACAGCGGTACTGCCGAAATTAACCGTAATCGTATTGGTATTTGCTCCGTTTGCTATGGTCGCCCCAACGGGTACTGTCCAAACATATCCTGTGGCATAGGTGATGGCCGGTACGGAATAAACAACCGAGTTGGTCGACTGGCAAACGCTGGTGTTACCGGAAATAAAACCGGCGGCTGCCGGTAATTGGTTGACCGTGATGGTCACCGGATTTCCGACATCAAATCCTATGCAATCATCCACATCCAGAATCTGTGAGAGCTTGTAATCTCCGCCGGTACCAGTGGTGATGATATAGGGGCTGGTCATAATTCCGGTTATTTCCGGCTGGGGAACACCATCGATGTTGTAAACAACCCGCCAGGGTGCAGTTCCCCATGATATATACAAGGATATATTTGTGGTAGCTCCCTGACAAATAGTTGCATCACCGGAAATGTAAGCTTCAGGTGGTGTAAGACAAGGTTGTGCAGCAATTTGTAGAGTTGAAAGAAGCGCATATAGCATCAGCGCCCTTTTGCTGTTTTTCCCCCCGAAAATTCTGTAAAAGGTCTTCATATTATACGATATTTTAATTTCGGCTGTAAAAGAACTCTTCATCATACCTGGCTCTGAATCAGCCTCCATATGAATTCTTTTGTTTATCATTCCAAAGCCAAGAAGTAATATGAGAAATGATAATTTTTTTACCATTTTTCATAATTTAATTCTCCTGTGTTGGTTAATTAATTTAAAATCAATATATTACAAAGGTGATTTTAATTTTTTCCCTGCTGATGTGATTTGGTTTCAAATCTTCTGGTTTTCAACATTCTGCAGGCATTTGGCACTGCAGCCTGGCTTCACCGGATATCTGGTATGGTGATTAAAAATTAAAATTGGTGTTAAAAATATTTACATTCCCATTTACTCCATTGTATTACAGTAAACCGGTTTTTGGGCACGGATTTTTATTTAACAAAGGTTTTATTTGATTTTTACTGCATCATGAAAGGCGGGACCACATGACGGGGTTAAGTAATAATTATTTACACCGGTAATATTTATTTCCGGATATACTGTTCTGGTGGTTACGGGATTCACTGAAATTCAATTGAAAGGAGCTTGGTAATGTATTCTGCTTACCCGGATTTCATTGTATTGTTTCATCTCCGGATTTGCTTAAAAAGCTTAACTTTGCATTGTACTATACCAGTCTGCGGATTTATAACTATATTCTAACCTCCTGGTTTTGGTCAATAAAAGCTTTATGAATTTCCCGTCAACAGTTCAGGTATTTACATTAAACAACGGCATCCCGATGCCAGCCGTTGGCCTTGGTGTATATCAGATGCCTGACGGTGTTCAAACACAAAGGGCAGTTGACAATGCCCTGAGGTACGGTTACCGTCACATTGATACTGCGATGATTTACCGCAACGAAGACTCTGTTGGTAAAGCAATTGAGGGCAGTTTTGTACCCCGTGAGCAGATTTTTGTAACTACAAAACTCTGGAATTCAGACCAGGGTTTTGACCATGCAATACAGGCTTGTTTGGCAAGTCTTTCAAGACTTGGGCTTGATTACATTGACCTCTATCTCATTCACTGGCCGGTGCAGGGCAAGCGGAAAGAATCATGGCGTGCCCTTGAGACGCTGTATCAGGAAGGCAGATGTAAGGCTATTGGTGTAAGCAACTATATGGCTCACCACCTTGAGGAACTATTAGGATATTGCAAAGTAGTTCCTGCAGCCAATCAGATTGAATTACATCCGTATATCTACAGCTCAAGAATTGAGACCATCGATCTGTGCCGCCTTTCAGGTATCATACCGGTTGCATACAGTCCGCTAACCAAGGGTATAAAACTGAGGGATCCTTTGCTTGTCAGGATCGCTTCGGGGTATAATAAAAGTACGGCACAATTGCTGATCCGGTGGGCATTGCAACAGGGATTCGCCGTTATCCCGAAATCATCGGTGGCTTCCAGGATAGCGGATAATTTTAATGTATTTGATTTTGTGATCCGTGATGAGGATATGACTCTATTGAATAGTCTTGGAGAAAATCTGGCTACCGGCTGGGATCCGGCAGATGCACTGTAATTAAATAGCCAGGAACGAAAAGCCTGCATCTGAGGAAATGGTGAGTGGTGACCGGGAGACCGGGGAGATATTTTAATTTCCTTCGGTGAACTCTGCAACTCTCCGGTTCAATAACTCTAATAACCTCCGGTTGAGGTACCTCCGGTAACAATCTGAACACTGGCACCTGCGCCGATGCGGTTCGCACCTGCATTGATCAGGTCAACAGCCGATTTGAAATCCTTTATGCCTCCGCTGGCTTTCACACCCATAGCCGGGCCAACCACTCTCCGCATCAGGGCTATGTCTTCCACGGTAGCGCCTCCACCGTTGAAACCGGTACTTGTTTTTACAAAACCGGCATCGGCTTTCCGGGCTATTTCGCAGGCCAGAACTTTTTCTTCATCGGTCAACAGGACGGTTTCAATGATAACCTTTAGTATTGTATTGCTGCGGCAGGCCCTTTTAACGGCGCGTATATCCTCTTCAACGAGTTTCAGATTCCCGGATTTCAACGCCCCAACATTCATTACCATATCAATTTCATGTGCACCGTTGGCGATAGCATTCCGGGTCTCAAAAGCCTTGCTTCGTGAATCCATTTCACCCAGAGGAAATCCGACCACCGAACAGATTTTTACTTCAGTGCCACGAAGTTTTTTGGCAACATAAGGGACCCAGCTTGAGTTGACGCAGACTGAATAAAATTTGTACTGCAGGGCTTCGCTCACAAGCTGATCGAACTGGGCATTCACGGCACCCGGCTTAAGCAGGGTATGGTCGATGTAGCCGACCAGTTCTTCCCGCGACATTCCCCGGGATGGGCTGCCTGAGGCAGACAATGTGTTGCCCTGATCTTTCATGAGTTCTTTTAGTCTGCTCATCACCTCCCGGGTGATTTTCTCAACCAGTTCATTGTGATCCATTTTTCTCCTCCTGTTTTTCTCAATTGCCATCATTTTATTAATCCTTGGCCAGTGCCTTCCACCCTCAAAACCGGTCTCCAGCCATAAGACGGCCATGGTACAGATTTCACCGGGTTCATGCATGCCTGAACCCATGGTGAGCACATTGGCATTGTTGTGCTGCCGGCTGTTGATGATGGTTTTCGTATTCCAGCACAAAGCCGCCCGGATGCCATGGACTTTATTGCAAACCATGGATGACCCAATACCGGCCCCATCAAGCATGATACCCCTTTCGCACTCTCCACTGACAACCTTCCGCGCAACAGCGCCGGCAAAATCAGGATAGTCAACGGCTGTTGTCCCGTTACCGGTACCGACATCCGTTACCTTGTATCCTGCAGCCGTAAGGTATGATTTCAGAATTTCCTTTACTGCAAAGGCGCCATGATCTGCACCGATGGCTACCCTTTTTACCAGTTCTGTAATTCCGTTTCCGGACTCATTCATTGTTCAGAAAATTATCTTCAGATTCCGGATGTCTCATTTCAGGCCACCAGGAAATAATTCATTGATTTAACTGCCGTCAGGCTGCCATGGTTCCGTCAGTGGCTAAGCCAGACTGACTGAATCCACGATGGCTGCAACCACATGTTTCACCGTCATAGATCCCGGCTCCTCAATAATGGCCCTGGCGGAAGTACCTTCTTCCAGTGTCAGCACAACATCGCCGATGCCGGCCTGCACCGCATCTATGGCCAGCACTGCTTTCCCACAGGCATTCCCTTCGGGATCAATGGGCTGCACCACCAGGATTTTCCTGGATTGATAGGCTTCATTGCTGACGGTTGAAACCACATTGCCGATCACTTTTCCGAGTATCATGAGCGATTTTCAATAAATAGTTCATCAACAATGCCCATGATGGCAGCATCAGCCGGATTCATTGTATTTGCCAGGATACGTCCCGCCTCTTTGCTTGTTTCGTAATAGACAAGTTCACCGACTCCGCATTGGATGGTATCTGCCGCAACAAAGGCATCCCCGGCCGGTTTCCGGTTTTCATCCACCGGCTGAACCAAAAGAAGTTTCAGACCCTCAAAAGAGTCAATCTTTCTGGTACATACCACCCGTCCTATAACTTTTCCTAATTTCATAAAGAGCTATACAATTCTGAAATAATCAACCAGTGTACATCTTCTTTCCCTGGTAAAGGTTAAAGGGCGCGTTACCCCTTCACCTGTCGGGCTGGCTATGGTGAAGGATGCAAATCCTGCACCGCCATGGCCCAGTCCGGCGTAACTCGGACCGTTTTTGATGAAGATGGAACAGTTCATCGCTTTGGCCATTTTGCTAAGCTTGGCAATGTTCAGCGAATGCATAATAGCCGTATGGCGGAACCCATGCTCAACCTCAACAGCAAAATCTATTGCAGTGTCAACATCATTTACCCTGACCAAAGGCATGACCGGCATCAGCTGCTCAGTCCATACCAGCGGATGGTCGGGCCCGACTTCACACAGCAGCAAGCGCACCGAATCCGGTAATTCAAGACCGATTGACCTGGCAATAAAGGCGGCTGTTTTGCCGACATGGTTCTTGCTGGCGGCCCCTTCCTTGCCCCGGCACCCTGGCTCTGCGATGACAATCTCCGTGATTTTGCGGATCTGCTCCTGGTTTAATTCATGAGCCCCGTGTTTTTTCATCTCTGTTTTCAGCTGATCTGCTACGGAAGCCACACAAAGTATCTCTTTTTCACAGATGCAGATTACATTGTTGTCGAAACTGGCCCCGTCAACAATATCTTTTGCGGCTTTGGGTATATCAGCGGTTTCATCGACCACCACAGGAGGGTTGCCCGGTCCGGCACCGATCACTTTCTTGCCGCTGTTCATGGCTGTCCTGACAACGGCAGGCCCGCCTGTGACGACCAGAAGGGCAATTTTTGGGTGCGACATCATTTCCTTAGCCGATTCAATGGTCGGGTTGGCAATGCAGCAGAGCAGGTTTGCCGGTCCGCCGGCCTCTTTGATGGCTTTGTTGAGAAGGTTTACGAGGTAAACCGATACTTTTTTTGCGGCCGGATGGGGATTGAAAACAACCGAGTTTCCGGCAGCCACCATTCCTATGGCATTACAGATGATGGTAGCGGTTGGGTTGGTGCTTGGGGTGATGGATCCTACGATTCCATATGGGGCTCTTTCAACCAGTGTCAGGCCGTTGTCGTCAGAATAGGCGATCGACTCCAGATCTTCCACACCCGGAGTTTTGTGAATGGCCAGTTCATTTTTAATCACTTTGTCTTCCCACCTTCCGAAGCCGGTTTCTTCATGGGCCATTTTGCTGAAGGTTACCCTGTGTTCGAAGGCTGCTTTCCTCATATTCGCTATCATCAGCTTCCTGATTTCAAGCGTCAGAGAGCTAAGTTCATTGAAGGCCCTTTCAGCGGCATTTACTGCGCTCCCAATATCATTAAATACTCCGGATTCCGGAATCGGTTCAATGGATTGGGGGGCAAGGTTCATCCCTTTTAATGCTTCCTGAACCAACTGTCGTATGCTGTCTTCCAGATTATCCATTTATCCTGCTTTTACATAAAGAATGGCATGATTTCGTTGTGGGGCTGTGGAATGATGGTATCCATGCAAAGGGTATCCTTTGTTTTTGCGAGGCGTGTTCCTGCTTCCATGGCGGTCTGGACATCGGTCAGTGAGCCTGTCATTTTTACGTAAGACTTACCTCCGAAACCGTCTGCCAGCCTGATCTCGATGATCTTTACCCCGCTGGCTTTGGCAGCAGCATCTGCCGCTTCAATTCCGGAAATCACCGATTTTGTCTCGATAATTCCGATAGCATCCCACAAGCCGGTCTTTACAGTATGACCGAAGGCCGGGATCACATCCTGATGAATCTGGGGCAGAAACAGGCTATCAACAATAAACGCGGCTCCTGATTCACAACCTTTGTTGAAGGCATATTCTACCGATGCAACATCCCCGGTGAAAACAATAAGGTACTTTCCGGAACTTATGGTACGGGCCTCAATAATCTTAACAGGCGCTGTTTTTACCATCGCATCCATGGCCATGAAACCAGCAACAATACTGCTGAATTCAAGGGCCCCCAATACAACTACATCATTCCTGTTAATCATTTCTGGTAAACAACCTTTTCGTTTTCATCTATTAGATCAACTATCCCTACCACAATGGCATCCAGGGGTTTACCAACGGTTGCCGGAGTTTCTCTGGCAGTAGATCCTTCCGAAACCATTACCATTTCACCCTTCCCTGCACCTACCAGGTCAAGGGCAACCACATAATCATCCTTTAACTCTCCCGACTGACTGCATTTTTCAATCAGCAAAAATCCGGCTCCCGGAATGTCAATCCGGGTTGTACTGCTGACCACTGTTCCAACTACCTTTCCTAAGATCATTAATTTGAAGTGTTGTCTTTCCTGTAAGTGAAACTTCCGTTTTTTTCGATTAAATCGACGATGGCTATGATAGAACAGTCGGTCGGTACACCCTCTGTAACCGGTGTAAAACGGGCACTGCTGCCGGAGACATAGAAAACAATTTCGCCGATGCCGGCACCCACCGAATCCATGGCAACAACATAGTCACCCTTTCCCTTCATGGTAACGGGATCTATTTTCTCCAACAGCAAAAAGGCAATCCCGTCAAGTTTCCTTGGCTTATGGCTTGACACCACGGTGCCTGCAACCCTGGCTAAGATCATCGTTTACTTTTTTGATTTGGCTCTGCCCAAAGGAAGTGCACTGTCAACATTTTCGTGAGGCCTGGGAATAACGTGGGTGGAAACAATCTCACCAACTTTTTCGCCCGCCCGCAAACCGGCATCAACAGCGGCACGTACGGCGGCAACATCACCGCGGACGATGGCGGTTACATAGCCGCCCCCTGTTTTTTCATAGCCGACCAGTTCTACTTTGGCAGCTTTTACCATTGCATCTGAAGCTTCAACCATTGCTGTAAAGCCCCTGGTTTCGATCATGCCTAAGGCATCTGTATTAAAATCAGCCATTGATCAATCTCCTATTTTTTTGGGTTTTAACTATTTGTAATCTTCTCTGGCGGACCTGCCGGTGACTTCGGCCAGTCGTTTTTCAACAATTGACTTGCATTCAAGTACTTCGGCTTCGGGACCTGCGATATACACCCTGCCGAATTTTCCAAAACCGGTTACATCAATGATTTTAATGTTGGCCGCTTTTTCGGCTTCATTGGCTGCATAATAGGCATATCCGGCCGGTTCAACTTCGAGCACGAAAAGTGTATCCCCCCTTAACAGCATCATACCCATGCGGGTACGATTGATAAGCTGGGCATGATGGTCTTCAACATTTTTAATAAGCTGGCTGGTCAGGATTCTCGGTTTGATCCGCTCATCCTCTGTCCGCTGAATGGCTTTTAAGACAGATTCTCCGGCTGTACGGGTATCCCCCTGACTGTCGGAGTGAACTTCAAGCATTCCGAAGGCACGCTCAACCACCTGCATGCCCGGCCTGACATTGGTCGCTTTCAGGGCGACATCGGTCAGGGTATTGATTTCAATCCCCGGTGCAATTTCGATGATACAGCAGGCCTGGCCTCCAACAGGCAGATAACCTCTTGATACGGTTGACAGATAAGAAGCCATCTGTAGCTGCAATGAATCAAGGAACACATAGGTCCTTAAATCAATATGTGCTTTTGAATCGCTCATGGTCATTATCCTTTCTTACTGGTTTTGGCACCCAATGGTAAAGCGGTATCAACATTCTGATGAGGCCGTGGTATAACGTGGGTAGAAACTATCTCCCCGACTTTCTCGGCAGCGCGGACCCCGGCATCAACGGCGGCCCTGACCGAAGCCACATCCCCCCGGATGATGGCAGTTACATAACCACCTCCGGTTTTCTCATAGCCAACCAGTTCAACCCTTGCTGCTTTCAACATAGCATCTGATGCTTCTACCATGGCAGTAAACCCCCTGGTTTCGATCATGCCCAGTGCCGGTGTTTCGTTGTTTTCCATATTGTCTTCTTTATTTTACAGATAGTGTGATAATTGATTTGGATTCAGTGAATTTTCTCCATTCCGCAACGCTACCGGTTGCTGATAAACGCACCTGAATAGCCGGATTTTCTTTAAAAATCAAAGATCAAACAAAGTTATGTTTTTTTGAGTTCAAAGTACAAAAGTGAATCCGGAAAGCCGAATTTTTTAAGGCAAGTCAGCAGGGCATACTCATGGGTAAAATTAAGACACCCGCAAAGCGGGAATTACAATCCGGTAAAATTCCGGTGTTGTTTACCAGGGATAGTTGAAGCTGCATGCATTGTTTACCGCCTCTCTATATGTCCCAATCCGCAGATGTAACATGCTAATATATATAAAAACTTGCATTTAACATCTTCCGGTATTACTTTTACCGCCTCAACTGCTTGTTATTTTTCTTTTATCCGGATTTTATGCGCAATCTCATCATACTTCTCTTTCTTTTATTACCGGGTGTTTCCCGGTCACAGGTGGCCATTGACACAGCCCTGGATTTTACAGTCAAGGATCTTACCAGCAAACAGCACCATCTTTACGGATATCTTGACGCCGGCAACTATGTTGTCATCGATTTCTTTACGGCTAATTGCGGCCCTTGTCAGACTTATGCTTCCGAGGTGAGTGCATCGTACGATTATTTCGGCTGCAACGGGGGCAACGTGGTTTTTCTCGGGATGAACTGGGGTAGCGATAATCAGGCTGTTTATGAATTCGACTCTATCTGGGGGGCCAATTATCCTTCGGTCAGTGGTCTCCAGGGAGGTGGCAACAATGTGGTGGATGCCTATCAGGTGCAGTCTTATCCTTCCGTTGTTCTGATAGCCCCTGACCGTACCATCCTCAACGATCACATCTGGCCTCCGGAAACCGGTATCATCAATGCAGAAGTCATGGCTGCCGGCGGTCTTCCGCAAGCCTGTACAGTAGGGATAACATATACGGACCCATCAGAAAAACTGACTCTCTATGCAATTCAAACCGGAAAAGGGAATGTGTTGCTGAAACTCAACCGGCCTGTGATTTCTCCGGTGAAGTTAAATGTTTTTGCAGCCGACGGAAGTTTAATTTCAGATTGTGCCGGCTTCCAGAATACTGCTGAAATATCCCTCACTTCTTTAAAATCAGGGTTTTACATCGCCAGGTTAATTACTTCCGGAAATCATTTACTTACAGTTAAATTTGTGGTTAAATAAAATTCCGGAAAGGGATACCAGGGTTCATGCCTGAGAATATTGTATTTCCTTGTCAGATATGATTCAGATCAAACGTATTCCAGAGATCCGGGAATGCATACGGGTCAATTATTTGTCCGGTGATTGTTTTTAAACCTTACCGGAGCATTAATATAACAGCGATGCAAAGCATAGATAATTTCAGGCAGCTGGCACTCTCATTTCCGGAAACAACAGAACAGCCGCACTTTGATATGACCTCTTTCAGGGTGATGAAAAAGATATTTGCGACATTCGACATCAAAAAAAATCAGGCCTGCATTAAATTATCCATTATTGATCAGGATGTTTTTTCAGTATATGACAGAACAGTAATTTACCCTGTTCCCAATAAATGGGGCAGACAGGGCTGGACTTATATTGATCTCGAAAAAGTCCATCCGGAAATGCTGATCGACGCACTGACCACCGCATACTGCTGTGTAGCTCCCCAAAAATTGTCCTCTCTGGTAAGATCATCTCCTGCCCAATAACGATGCTTTTCGGGGAAAATGAAATGAGTGATGCCCGTAAATTCTTTCTGTTAAGTACCTTCGTAAAGAGAAAACCCAATGAAAGTTTTAATGAATAATAAAATCATCACTGATAAGTTGAGATTTGAATCATAGATTATTATAATGTTCGATATATTACTCATTTTATGCATTGAAATATACATGCTATTAAACCCTGTTGAGAGAAAAAAAAGCAACCTTTCGGTATTATTAGCATCTTTGAGGATCAAAGCCGAATACAGCATGATAAAATCCCGATTCGGGGTAATCGGTATTTATTGTTTAAATGAATCCGACAATGGTACAAAAGGGCTCAGAAAGTAATGGCAGGATTGCATCAGTTGTTCGGAATGAAAATTTATTGTATAAAGACCAAAATCCGGTTTTATGAAAATCAGCACTGTTTTTCTTCTCATTGTTTTAACTATTCTACCCGGCTTATCTCCGGCTCAGGAGATTCATCAGAAGTTTGCCGGAATTGAAGCAGGTATGACTTTCATCTCAGGTGAGATGTCAGATATGGATTACATCCGGGGTGATATACCCTATGCTACAGGATACTATTCGCCTCCTTACCTCAAAAGCATGATGTATAAAGGTTTTGCCGGTATTAAGTCTGAGTTTGTCTCTTTGAATAATAAATTTGGATTTTCAGGCGGAGTAAGATTTTCTCAGATCAACTGTTCTGTAGGTAGGAATTCTTATTGGGGGGGCAGTACAGATTATTTTTATCTGTTTTACCGGCAGGATGGTGTCAATACAGAATATTTGAAAGTTAAGGAGTTAAACCAAAGAAGCAGCTATATTGGAATTCCTCTGGAAATCAGGTTCTTCCCATACAGGGCCCGGCTGTTCAGGATGTATTTTAAATTGGGTGCCGAATTCGGGTTTAAATTACAGACACAAACCGATGTTGTTTTTTTTAATAAGGAAATGGATATTTATCAGGAAGAAGCAGGAGCAATGATTGACCAACCTGAATCATTCAGTTCATCTCTTTACGGTGCAGCCGGACTCAGGATCGGCAGGGAATCAAAGCCTGCCATCAGCATCGAAATTTGCCTGCCTTCTGTATTTTTGACAAGCAAAATGTCGGGTCTGGTAAACCCGGTTTATGGCGGTGGTTTCCAGATGAATTTTCAGATTCCTATTAAATCTACAGTTAAATGAAAAAGCAGCTCTATATTTTCGCAACTTTATTGGGAATACTCACCGGTTGCTCCAAGGAAAATGAACTCAAAAAATCAGTGATGATTTATGACGAAGAATTTACCGATCTGCCTGCCTATTCCGAATGGGGTTATAATACTTTCGGTGCCTATTACGACAGAGAGGTTTTTATTTCTGACGATATCACTGTTCCTGCAAAAGTTATTGTTTCGGAAAATGTACTGGCATTTGGGTTGTATGGTCATCTGGGGAGTTATTATTATGACAATTCCAACAGGATGAATATGATATTCAAAATTTCAGGTTTGTTACCGGAAGCATATTCTGATCTGACTTTGTTGAATGATACGGTTTTTGATCTGACCAATTCCGATATCCAGGTTTTGATGCAGTCAGCTGACTCATTGGGAATTCCCGTAAATATTCTGAATGGTGAACTTTATTTTAAACGGGCCCAGAATCTGCTGGTTGATAAAGAGCAGGTTGAAGTCATCCTTTCGGGATATTTTGATTTCAAAGCATTGATCAAAGGGGAACCCGTCACCATTTCAGACGGCCGATTTGACGTAGGCATAGGACCTGATAATTTTTATATTTATTAAACTTTGTGCGTGACTCAGACAATATGAGTCTGATCTGAAACGATGGAGGCCCTCCGTTTTTATATACGCCGGAGGGTTTTCCATAGATTGTCATTATCTCAATGATTATTTTCTTTCTGAGGAAACCCTTTGAAATCTGATAAGTTCCTTTATGTAAGATAAAAACCGGGTGAATAATTACCCGGAATCGAAAATTATTACGGGTTTCCTGTCTGTGATTGAATTCCCTTCCCTAAATTTACCGGGTCTGCTTCTGTAAATTGTAAAATTTACTTAATCAAAATATTCTGTTATGTTGAAACGTGTAGCACTGCATTGGCAGATTCTGACCGGGCTTGTAATAGGAGTCGCATACGGGGCCTGGTTACCGGAATATGTAAGTTATGTTGGCTGGTTGGGAGTATTGTTTCTCCGTGCCCTCAATATGGTGATTGTACCGGTGATTTTATTCTCAATCATCAGTGGGGTTACCAGTGTTGGTTCGGCAGATAACCTGGGAAGAATTGGTCTGAAGACAATGAGTTTTTATATGATTACAAGCCTGATCGCGATAGTAACAGGTCTTGTACTGGTGAATTTTACAAAACCGGGGATTGGTGCTGATATCGGACTCATTCAGAAAGTGGAAGGGCTGAGCAGCACAACACAATCCATAGGAGAAACATTGCTTAATATCGTTCCAAAGAATATCTTTCAGGCATTTGCCAATGGTGAAATGCTTGCCATCATCTTCTTTGCCATCCTTTTTGGCTTTTTTATCATGAAGGTGAAAGAGAAGCCCCAACAGATCATGATTGGTTTTTTCAATGCAGGCCTCGATGTTGTGATGGAGATTACCATGTTTATTATCAGATTTGCACCACTTGGAATTTTCGGTATTGTGGCAAATCAGGTGAGTCAGGTGCCCGACCTCGGAATTCTGGCGCAAAGACTTGGCATTTATATGATGACAGTAATCGCCGCACTACTCATCCATATGTTTATAACCCTGTCTTTATCTTTAAAACTACTGGCAAATGTTAATCCTCTCAGGCATTTAAAAAACATGTCAGTTCCGATTCTGACCGCATTTTCTACATCCTCATCCAATGCAACACTTCCACTCTCCATCGAGGCCGTGGAACACAAAAGCGGTGTTTCAAACAAAATTGCCAGCTTTACCCTTCCGTTGGGGGCAACGATCAATATGAACGGAACAGCCCTGTATGAATGTGTGGCTGTCATGTTTATCGCTCAGGCCTATGGAATTGATCTGAGTTTTTCACAACAGATGGTGGTTGTATTTACTGCCCTGCTGGCTGCCATAGGATCTGCAGGTATACCCATGGCAGGACTGGTAATGATGGCAATTGTTATGAATGCTGTAGGACTTCCACTAGAAGGTATAGGGTTAATCCTTGCAGTTGACCGAATCCTCGATATGTTCCGCACTGTTGTGAATGTCTATGGTGATACCTGTGGAGCTGTAGTGGTTGCCCGTTCTGAAGGGGAAATTATAAAATCCTGATTCAGAAGAGTATAGAAAATATTTGAAAGTGGTTCATTGCTCTGAGTTATAAATCATCAGGTGGAAGGATTTCCTTATAAACAGGATTTATAAACTGCTATGTTTCAACAGATACTTATTGTGTTGTTGACCACGATTTTATTTCCGGCATCTTTTTTGATCTGACAAGTTGCTTCAATAGCATTGTACCAATCCAAATCAAATGATTTATGAAACGCACGGCCCTTTTTGTTAAAATTTTGTTTGCCTTAATTACTCCTTTTGCAATTTCATGTCTGCCCGATGATGAACTGGGCGATACCGGCGATCCCCGCGACAAATTTACTGGTTCGTGGAATTTCAATGAAACTCCTGCTGCCAGGGGTTTCACCTATCCCGTTGAAATTACCTATGATGAAAACAACTCGTCCAGGGTGTTACTCAGCAATCTGGCCAGGGCTGGTGAAGATGCTTTAGCCTATGGTAATGTATCGTCCAACAGAATAACAGTGCCCTATCAGGAAACTGCCTCCGGTTTTTTTGTTGAAGGATCAGGTACCATGACAACAACCAATAGCATGGAATGGGAATACAGTTACAACTCCGGAGGTGATATTGAAAGTTTCACGGCATATGCCACAAGATAAGACAAGTCTGTATAAAAAAGAACCCCGGAGAGTTCACTTCGGGGCTGAGTCTGCTAAAGCATGGCCATCTGTCATTTCCTGACTTTCTTCCTCATAGGAATTATTTTTGATTTTATCACAGACCTGGTTGCCTGTTCCTTGATGATTTTTAGTATCGAATCACCCTGAGCTGCCTTATTTTGTGCTGAAACGCTGTCTTTGTGCCTTGTTAAAGCTACAATAACCGAATCCATCATTGCCTGAAAGTCTTCCATATCGCTTTGATAGAAGCGGAGGTTCTCACGGAACTGCTCCGGAGAAATGCCATAGAAAGCATACAGTGAGTCGTAACAGCGGGCTGCAATCAACCTGACACTGTCGCGCGATAACTTGACCTGCTTCATTTTCAGAGCCGACTCTGTCAGTTCGAAGTCAGCCATCAGCCTGATCATCTGCTCGCGCGATATCTGCTTTTGTCCTGATGCAAATGATTTGTGATCATCACGGCAGCCCTGGATGACTATTCCAAAAATCAAAAATAAAAATACCAACAGATTGAGCCCGCTTTTCACGTCTATTTCCTGCTTGCTGAATATTCTTCATTAAGCATCCTGATTACTTCTTTGGTTATATCCAGAGAATCATTGGCCGACAGAATACTCCCTCCTTTGTTGTAGGAGAGAATATAATCAAAATGCACCTTATCGTTATACCTTTTCAGGAAATTGTTCAGACTGTCGAGCAACAGCACATTGAGGTCGAATTCCTGTTTGGACAAGTCAGCAGAATATTTTTCGCGTAATTCATAAAGCTTCTGCTGTTCGCCCATCAATTGACCGTAAATTTCCTGAGCAGAGGATTCGGATATGGCTTTTTTATTTACCTGTTCCTGAAAATAGGCGGCATCCTTTTCAAAAGCTTCCTGTTTTTGTTTTAGCTCCGCTTCAAGGCGAATGGTCCTGGCTTCAAGTTCATCCCGCATCGATTTCACAAGTTCGTAATGCACCAGGATACTGTCGGAATTTACATAGGCTACCGTGACGGCTCCGGAAGAAGTCTTCTGAAGAAGTGCCATGTTGGGAGTTCCATTGTTTTCCGGCTTCAGGACTATAAAATATAAAACGACCAATCCCAGCAGCAGAATGATATTCAGGATTGTTAGAAATGTGTTGGGATTCCTGTTACTGTTTTTTTTAGTAGTAATCGTGATCCTTTCTTCAATGGGTTCTTTCATTTCAGGCTCAAGGCTAACATTTTCATCCTGCATATGCTTCTGTTTTTTTTTGATTGTGTGACAAAAATAAACTAAAAAACAAGGCCGGCAAATTCCGTAACCTTGTTCTCGGATGAAAATCGATGATGATTTAAGTCCCGGTATTATTAATTTACAATTTCCTCGATAAGCCTTTTAATACTCAGAATTAATTTCCCAGGTCAGACATAAATTTGATGCGCATTAACCTGACCTCTTCCTCTGTGTACTCATCTTCACCGAGTTCGGTTATGGCATCTTCTATGGAGTCACTCTCAGCTTCACGGAAATATTCATAAATTTCTTCCTGATGATAGGGATCTACATATTCATTCACGTAATAATTGAGATCGAGTTTGGTTCCGGCAGAAACGATACGTTCAATTTCTGTGAGTAATTCGCCTATAGTAACGCTTTTTGCGTTTGCTATATCTTCGAGTGAAATCTTTCGATCGATGTTTTGAATAATGTAGACCTTTAATCCCGATTTGTTGATGACCGATTTAACGACCATATCCATTGGCCGGATGATCTCGTTTTCTTCAACGTAATTTTTGATGAGATCAATGAATGGCTTTGCGTATTTCTGAGCCTTTCCTGCACCAACACCGGTAATCTGCTTCATCTCCTCCTGAGTGATGGGGTATTGGATGGCCATATCCTCAAGTGATGGATCCTGAAAAATTACAAACGGAGGCAGGTTTTCCTTGCGGGATATCTCTTTACGGAGATCCTTCAGCATAGTAAACAGAGTCTTGTCGGCAGTACTGGTTTTAGCTCCACCACCGGCAAAGAAATCCTCTTCCTCGGCATTCTCATAATCATGATCACGCGTAAGCATGATCGAATACGGTTTTTTGAGGAATTTTTGCCCTTCCGGTGTAACCTTCAGAAGCCCGTAATTTTCAATATCCTTTACCAGCAATCGTTCGATCAGCATCTGGCGGATTACGGCATTCCAATACTTCTCATCCTGCTCCATTCCCTTGCCGAATACCTCTAGCTGGTTGTGCTTGAATGACTTATTGTTAGCCGAGACCTTTCCTGTTATTACGCTGATGATATGCTTTGCCTTGAACAATTGTTTTACAGCCAATACAGTTTCAAGAACGAGCTCTACAGCTTCCTTACCTTCAAATTTTGTCTTTGGATGCAGGCAATTGTCGCAACTTCCGCAGTTATCTTCCTTGTAAATCTCTCCGAAATAGTGAAGCAGTTGTTTTCGACGGCAAACCGACGACTCAGCATAGGCAACTGTTTCAAGCAGCAACTGGCTGGCAATTTCCTGTTCTGCTACCGATTTGTTTTTGTTGAATTTTTCAAGTTTCAGGATGTCATCATAACTGTAGAAAGCAATGCAATTGCCCTCTCCATCATCACGGCCGGAGCGGCCGGTTTCCTGATAGTATCCCTCAAGGCTTTTTGGGATGTCGTGATGAATAACATATCTGACATCCGGCTTATCGATGCCCATACCAAAGGCAATGGTCGCAACAATAACGTCTATTTCTTCCATCAGGAATTTATCCTGGTTTATAACCCTGGTAGCCGAATCGAGCCCGGCATGATAAGGAAGGGCTTTGATCCCATTCACCTGAAGGGTTTCAGCCAGTTCTTCAACCTTTTTCCGGCTGAGACAATAGACAATACCTGACTTCCCGGCTTGCGATTTAATGTACCGGATGATGTCTTTGATTACATCTTCGCCTTTGGGCCTCACTTCGTAATAGAGGTTTGGCCTGTTAAATGACGAAATATACATAGTAGAATCCATCATATTCAGGTTCTTCTGAATATCCTGTTGCACTTTTGGAGTGGCAGTGGCAGTGAGCGCTATGATAGGTACCCGTTTCCCGATGGATTCAATGATCGGCCGCAAGCGCCGGTATTCAGGTCTGAAGTCATGGCCCCATTCTGAAATACAATGTGCTTCGTCAATAGCAAAAAAGGATATATCAATCTCCTTCAGGAATTGAACATTTTCATCTTTAGTGAGAGATTCAGGTGCAACATAAAGCAACTTGGTCTTCCCGGTAAGTAAATCCTTCCTGACATCAGTAATTTCTGCTTTGGAGAGAGAGGAGTTGAGAAAATGCGCAATACCGTCTTCAGCGCCGAAGTTACGGATTGCGTCCACCTGATTCTTCATTAGGGCAATCAAAGGAGAAATAATAATCGCTGTACCCGGGCTGATAATGGCCGGTAGCTGATAGCACATCGATTTACCCCCACCTGTAGGCATAATAACGAATGTATCCTTCCCGTCTAGAAGATTTTTAATTATCAATTCCTGGTTTCCTTTAAAAGAATCAAAACCAAATATCTTCTTTAGTAACTCATTAAGGGAATAATTTTCCACTTTTTTCATTTCTGTCTTTATTTTGTGTAGTTCCCGGAATGGTGGGAAAAAACCAATCCGCAGGAAATCTTAAATCTTGTAGTATTAACAAATTTAATCATTACTCAATTACAAATCAAATTTTTTATTCCATGACTATTAAAATAGTCTTCAAGTACAAACTCAGGCATTTTTTCGTGGTTCGCTATATACCTTAATAATTACCTGACATTGCTTTAAGTAACTCATTTTTCTTTTAAACATGCAAAAAAAACACATTCTACCTTACCAAAGTAGTGTCCATTCTTAATTATCCATGTATGATGATCATACCTGATATGCAGTTTTCCCGGATATGGATTAACCAATTACTGCCTTTAGTTCCCGGCTAAAGAGACAGTTTTTTTTCCGCTGGCAAAAGGAGTACAAATTTCTAATTTTTTTTGAATCATGCAATTAACTTATTACATGTTTTCTGTAATGACTTTTTTGGGTTTTTTATAACACTTGAAAACTTTTATGGCCGGACAAGTGTGATTACCGGGCCTGCATATTATTGTATCTTTGCTTGTCAGAAAAAAAACAGTTCAGGAATACAATGGAATTGGCGCATTTCACGGATAACCAGGAATGGTTTTACAACCATTCTACCTATAAACATAATATCTGTGAAAAAGATTGAATGGATTTCATTGTTAAATAGTTTCATATGGGTCGGATAATCCCGATTCTGTGCTGGGATAAATTACAAGCATACAGGCATGCCTGACTGCTTGTTTCACACAGGCGGATTCTCCTGCCAGAGCGGGACAGGTTATCTGACCGTAAAAATCAAAACCATTCACAGATGAAAACAGCAGAAGAAATATACGGAATTGCCCTTCGGACGATAAATGAAGAGGCTACTGCGATTGGGCAATTGAGCAAATACATTACCAATGACTTTGTAAGAGCCATTGACCTTATCCTTGCCGCTAAGGGGAGGGTTATTGTTACCGGGATAGGTAAAAGTGCCAACATTGCTGCTAAAATTGTGAGTACTTTTAACAGTACCGGTACTCCGGCTATATTCATGCATGCGGCTGATGCCATTCATGGTGACCTGGGAATGATCAGACCTGACGATGTGCTGATTTGCCTGTCGAAAAGCGGCGATACCCCTGAGATAAAAGTGCTCGTTCCATTGCTCAAATTAATGGGGAACAAACTGATAGCTCTTGTTGGAAATACTGAGTCTTTTCTGGCAAGGAATGCTGACATTGTAATTAATTCGACTGTCGAACGGGAAGCCTGTCCAAATAATCTGGCCCCTACAGCCAGTACAACTGCACAACTGGTGATGGGCGATGCCCTGGCGGTTGCTTTACTGGAATGCCGGGGCTTTACACAGGAAGATTTCGCCAGGTACCACCCGGGAGGTGCTTTGGGTAAAAGGTTATATCTCAGGGTTTCAGAACTTTATAAAAATAACGAAAAACCGGAAGTGCAATATGATGACGACATGAGATCTGTAATCCTTGAGATCTCATCAAAACGGTTGGGTGCTACAGCGGTATTGAAAGGGCAGACGCTTGTTGGTATTATAACAGACGGCGATATCAGACGTATGCTCCATCGCGAAGAGCCTGTGCACCAGTTGAAAGCAGCCGATATCATGACACGGGATCCTCAGACCATCAATGCGGATATTCTGGTTGCCGATGCACTTGACCTTATGCGCAAAAACAATATTACTCAGATTCTTGTTCTTGAAGAAGGTCACTATGCCGGGGTCATACACCTTCATGACATTCTGAAAGAGGGAGTGATCTGAGTAAATGATTCTGAATAAACACACAAAATTCCCGGAACCTCAATTAACATATTGGTTAATTAACCAAGCTGAGGATAATGACAATTCAGCTGTTACAGGATAAATACTTAAATTCAAAAGGAAGCATGGGCATTAAAACAGACGAATTCAACGAATACCGGCAAAAGATGAACAGCCGGCTTCTGAGTGCTGATAACAATAAAATTATAAAGCGAATTTTCAACGTGGATACCAATGCATATCTTGATGGAGCCTTGCCGGTTAAAACAAAGGAAATGCTGGGCCTTGTTTCATCCTTGGTGCTGCGTTGTGATGATTGTATCAGATATCACCTGCTCAGATGTCATGAGAATGGTGTTACTGAACAGGAACTTCTTGAAGTGATGGGTATTGCTAACCTTGTTGGTGGAACCATAGTTATTCCGCATACCCGAAGAGCCATTGAGTTCTGGGACGATCTTAAAGAATAAAACCGGACAGTCTCTTGTACAATATTTCCTGTTGCTTTTAATGATGAAAGCCAAATACTTAAATAACAACATACTTCGCCGCATACTTATATATTATGTGGTTTATTCCTGTTTATGCGTTTTACCTTTTTCAGTGGCTCAGGCCCAGATTACCAAAGTTCGCGGTAAGATTACAGACGCGGCAACAGGCGAGCCTATGCCTTTCGTGAATGTCTATTTCAAAGGAACAACCATTGGTGCTACAAGTGATCTCGAAGGTTTTTATTCGATTGAAACAAAAGCCGCTTCAGATACGCTCGTTGCTTCTTCAATAGGTTACACAACTGCCGGGAAAGCCGTTATCAGATACCGTTATCAGGAAATAAATTTTATACTGCTTCCCAACAATATCAGTCTTTCTGAAGTTGTGATACGGGCAGGAGAAAATCCGGCTGAGATAATACTCAGGAAAGTAATCGAAAAGAAACCTGATAATAACCGGGACAAACTCGATTATTATGAATACGAAGCATACAATAAGATTCAGCTGGATGCGAATAACCTTTCTGAGAAATTCATGAACAGGAAGATACTGAAACCCTTCGGTTTCATCTTTGATTACATAGATACTTCAGCGGTTAACGGGAAAACCTATCTTCCGGTATTCCTGTCAGAATCATTGTCGGATATCTATTACCGGAAAAGCACCTCTTCATCGAGGGAAGTGATCAAAGCGAACCGTGTTTCAGGAATCCGTGATGAAAGCCTTTCCCAGTTATTGGGTGATAAGGTTCAGCAGGTAAACATTTACGATAATTACATTACCCTTTTTCAGAAAAATTTTGTGAGCCCCATTGCCAGCTTCGGACTCCTGTCCTACAAATACTATCTGGTTGACAGTGCCTTTTTTAATGGTCAGTGGTGCTATAACCTTGCGTTTAAACCAAGAAGAAAGCATGAATTTACCTTTACCGGCAATATGTGGATTCATGATACTACATACGCTGTCAGAAAGATTGATATGCGCATAGAGGATGACGCGAATATAAACTTTATCAACGATCTGGTGCTTCTCCAGGATTATGAGCTGGTGGACCAGACCTGGTGGATGTTGTCGAGGGAAAAGCTGATTGTTGACTTCAATATTGCAGAAAAGGACTCTGCCGGAACAGTCGGATTCTTCGGGACCAAAACAACTTCATATCGTAATTTCATCATCAACAAGCCGAAAGAGAATGAATTTTACAACACGCCACAGTCTGTAATGGTTGATGATGATGCAGCGGATAAAACCGTTGAATTTTGGAATGACTCTCGTCACGAAACCCTGACCAGACGTGAAGAAATGGTTTATGAAATGGTCGATACGCTTAAATCCCTTCCGATTTTTAATACATGGGTTGATGTGATACAAATGATCACTACAGGGTATTATGTCAAGGGGAAGATGGAGTGGGGGCCGTACATGTCTTTGTTCAGTTTCAATCCGCTTGAGGGATCCAGACTCAGAATCGGTGCCAGGACTTCCAATAATTTCAGCAAACGCATCATGCTCGACGGATACACGGCCTATGGTTTTAAGGATCAGCGGTTAAAATACGGCGGTGGGTTCATGTACATGCTCGAAAAGAATCCACGCAGGGTTTTGGGTGGATCTTTCAAATATGATGTAGAACAATTGGGGCAGAGTCAGAATGCATTCCGCGAAGACTTCCTGCTTGCGGCAATTTTCCGCAGAAACCCATCTGATAAACTGACCATGGTAAAAGAGTATAAATCCTATTATGAGCATGAATGGTTTACAGGCTTTTCAAATACTTTTTCAATTCATCAAAGGAGTATCTGGAGTGTCGGGAATATGCCATTTGAACTTGAATATGAGAGCGGCGACTTCATGAAACTCACCGATGTTTTGCATACCACCGAGTTTTCAATAAATGCAAGGTTTGCCTATCAGGAAAAGTATCTATCGGGCGAATTTCTAAGGGCAAGCCTGGGTGCAAAGTACCCTATCCTGGAGTTGAATTATACATACGGAGCTCCCGGGTTGTTCAACAGCCAGTTTGAATTCCACCGTTTACAGTTTGGGATAAGGCATTGGTTCAACATCATGTCGTGGGGTTGGTCGAAGTATTATATTGAAACAGGCAAAACCTGGGGCAGGCTCCCATATCCGTTGCTCAAAATTCACCCTGGAAACGAAACCTACTGGTACGATGAATCAAGCTTTAACCTGATGAATTATTATGAATTTGTCAGTGATCAGTATGTGAGTTTCTTTTATACACACCATTTTGTCGGCTTTTTCCTGAATAAAGTTCCCCTGCTGCGAAAACTCAAATGGCGCGAGGTGGCCCAGGTAAAAGGCGTGATCGGAAATGTAAGCAAAGCAAACCTGTCCTATTCCGGTATTCCTGAAGGCACCTATACTACAGGCAAACCATATTTTGAAGCCAGCCTCGGCATAGAAAATATTTTCAGGTTCTTCCGCGTTGATGCAGTATGGCGGTTGAGTTATTACGATCATCCCGGTATTACGAAATTCGGGGTTATGGTTTCGATGCAGTTTGATTTCTGATTATTGCCTATTTTTGAAAGCTCAAGTAATTCCCGATGATCCTCAGAACTGAAAATCTTGTAAAGAAATACCGTCAGCGTACTGTTGTCAATAATGTCAGTGTTCATGTAGAACAGGGTGAAATTGTCGGATTGCTCGGTCCTAACGGAGCAGGTAAAACAACATCCTTCTATATGATCGTAGGCCTAATTAAACCACTCTCAGGTAAAGTTTTTCTTGATGATACCGAAATCACGGAAATGCCGATGTACCGTCGGGCCCAGATGGGTATCGGATACCTCGCTCAGGAAGCATCGGTATTCAGGCAGCTCAGTGTTGAAGACAACCTGGCCGCGGTGCTGGAGTTTACAAAACTTGATAAGCTACAGCAGAAGGAACGGCTTGAGTCGCTTCTTCAGGAATTCGGACTTAACCAGGTACGCAAAAGCAGGGGGATTCAATTATCCGGAGGGGAACGCCGCCGCACCGAAATTGCCCGTGCCCTGGCTGTAGGTCCGAAGTTCATTCTGCTTGATGAACCATTTGCCGGAGTTGACCCGATTGCAGTGGAAGACATTCAGCAAATCGTACTGAAACTTAAGGAAAAGAATATAGGCATTTTAATTACAGACCATAATGTTCATGAAACGCTGAACATTACTGACCGGGCTTACCTGCTTTTCGAAGGATCGGTGCTGAAGTCGGGTTCAGCCGAAGAACTTGCTGCTGATGAACAGGTGAGAACACTTTACCTTGGAAAGAACTTTGAACTTAGGTAGGGTAATCTTCTCCGATTGCATCAGAGCGAAAGACTTAAGAAAACAGCAGATCTTATATCTGGTTTAACCTGTGTTGAGCGATTTATCACTGCACCGGGATAGCTCAATTTAGGTATAGGAAGAACTTAAAAGGGTTTCAGATCAGATTCCTGATACTTCACGACCGATTGTATAGAGTTGTTCGAGCCGGGAGGCTTTTTCAGTTTTACCAGCCTTTTGCAGATAATCAGCTACTGCTGCAATTTTTTCAAAATCAACTTCAATATCCGCATTGTTATCCAGGATCTCATAATATAAGTCAATTGCCGGATTAACACCCTCTTCGATGGCCATTTTGGCAATCATCTCTGTAGCTTCATTTAGTTTATCACCACCGATAATGGCTTCAATCCGGCTGACCAACTCATGATTTGTGCGAATGCTGGTGTTATTCAGTATAATGATGGTGTTTTGTGAGTTCAGGTAACGGTGGAAATTTGTTCTGGCTCCCTCCCAGAGGCCATTGTGATAAACCACTTTTTGCCCATCATATTCCCTTATCCTGAAGCCATAGCCATAAGGTATTTCCTTGCCTGATATCGTTCTGAAAGTTGTGAAGGCTTCATCAAGAATTTCTTTACCTAACGGAGAGCCCATATGGAGTGCACGATCCCATTTAAACATATCCCCAATCGTAGAACAAACACCCTTATCACCGACAGGACCATTGTTTCTGGTATCCTGGATACGTGAATATCCCGACCTTGATGCTCTGAAACCATCAATGTGCCTTCGTTTAATGCTTGTATCAGCAGTACTGAAGACATAGGTTGAATTCATCTCCAGGGGTTTGAAAAGTCTGTGCTGTAAAAACTCATTCAGGCTCATGCTGCTGATTCGTTCCACAATAGTCGCAAGCACCATATACCCTGTATTTGAGTAGTCGTACTTTGTACCAGGCCTGAAAAAAGCAGATAGTTTGTATTTTGCCATCAGTGCGATCACATCTTCATTGCAGGGAGGGGTTTTACTATCCCAGTATCTGTCGGTCAGATACATGTAATTTGGTAATCCGCCAACATGATGAAGCAAATGAGAAATGGTTACATCTTTATACGGGAGCTCAGGAATATAATCAGTGATCAGGTCATCATAACTGAGTTTTCCGTCAGACTTCAATAACATTATTGCTGCTGCAGTAAATTGTTTACTTACTGAAGCCAACTGGAAAATGGTTTCAGGTTTAGATGCAATCTTATTGATCGGATCGGCATACCCGACCGACCGCTGATAAACATTATAACCATTCAGACCTACCAGAACATTCCCGCTGAACCTGAATTTAAGAGAGAATTGTTCAATGAGGGAATCAAGCCTGACGATTTTTTCGGCGGAAAATATTTTACATAAATCTAAATTCTCCTGTTCGGTAAGGATTTCACTCTTATTGAAATTGGCGCTTGCAATCCGGCTGTCATAACCAGAGAAGCCTGCTACCAGTATCAAAATCAAGAGAAGCTTAATCAGGAGTTTCATTTATCTTTAGTGGATTTCGTAATGTTAAGAAAAGGCAGATACGCAAAAGTATAATTATTTTTATCGAAAGTAAAAATTTTTCAAAATTTTTCTTTCCCGGAAATCAGTGAAAGAAGAATGTAAAAAATTACAATTAATGGTAAAGCGGCCCAATTGAGGGTAAAAAGGGTTATTAAAGTGAATATTGCCAGCATATACTTGAGCCTGTTGGCTGAAAAAGAGTAACCCTTATTAAATTTTAGGGCAAACAGCGGTATTTCTGTAACCAGCAAGGCACATGAAACCGGAATCAGTATCAGTTGAAACCAGAGAGAATCTGCTATAAGGGTTATTATTCCTGCATCCTGAATGGCGTCTTTTCCCGAAATCAATGACAATGATACAATAAACAAAGCGTTTGCAGGGGTAGGTAATCCCAGAAATGATTCAGTCTGTCTTGTATCAAGGTTAAAAATTGCAAGCCTGAGCGCAGAAAAAGCAGCAATCAACAGTGCTGTGTAAGGAAATATCTCTGCAAAACCGGAAAATCCGGCAGCATGAATATTTTCTCTGATAAGGCTGAATAAAAATACCGCAGGGGCTAAGCCGAATGAGATTACATCTGCCAGGGAGTCAAGCTCTTTGCCAATTTCAGATTTGACATTTAGTAAACGTGCAAGAAAGCCATCAAAAAAATCAAAAACTGCTGCCATACCAATCATTGCAGCAGCAGGAACTGTCTGACCTTCTATCACAAGAATGATGGCTGCCGAACCACATATGAGGTTGAAAAGCGTAATTGTATTTGGAATATATTTTTTTAGGTGCATAACCCAGGCCTGGAAAGGATCATCAATTTTCAAATATAAAACGAAGAAGTTAGTGAAAAACACGGTCAAGCCATATAATATCAACCGGAGAATGTTTATAAAAAAGAGTATGGAAAAGCAAAGTAGTATATCAGGGAAAAATCAGATTTGTCAAACCTGCATTATTTTCGTTGCCAGATTAACATTTTATTCTTAAATTTGTTAATAAATACAGCAATCTGGCGGCTTTTCATTCAATTCTTTCCTATCCTTTTTACCAAATTGTTTTACCGATGGAAAATAAAAAACACATTGAGTCTTTGGGTTTTGTTATTAAAAAAGAAAAACTTTCAAACCTTGCTTCGGATTATAAATTCAGTGAATTGTTGCTTGAAGACCTGGATCCATTTCCAGGGTTTTACGATCATTTTCATATTCCGATGAATGAACAGGAACAGAAACCCCGTTCAATATTTGCTATAGTGAAATCCATGTCGCTTGATGATATGGATGATTTTATCAGGATCACCATGAAAATCAAGGACCGCTTCCCGCATAAGTTTGATGCTGTAATGGGACGACTTGAACTTCAGAATAACCAGGTAGCCTGTATCAGGATTAATATGGACAACTACACTGTACTACCGGATCTTGTTTCCCTGTACAGTAAATATGGAATTGTTTTTCTTGCCAATAAAGTTGTCAAACCCTATGTAAGCCTTATCAATGTGAGGAAATACCTTTCTATCAGGGCCATTGCTCCCAATATATACCAGGATGAGGATATGCCGGATACTTATTATTTTCCGGTTGATAAATTCCTTTCCTGGAATAAATTTGAAGCAATAACCATTTCGATCCGTAATAATTTTGACCATAAAGTATATGATGCCGCCCAGGCAGGCATCTATTGTAAGAAAGGCGTAGTTGAATTGGTCCGGATATACGACCGTAAGGCTACCATTGAACACCTGACATACCTGCAGGATAAGTATGAAATTGAAGTGGCGCGCGCTCTTTAAAATAAACCCGGGATGTATAGTGCAGAAAGATTTATCAGATTGCCTGTTGAAGAGCAGGTAACCACATTGCTCGGACAGGGCAATGAATTGATGGAACGCATATACATTTATTATGTTGTTAAGCTATATAGTCTTGCCGATTTCTACGTTGAAATATGGTATCAGCAGACCACGAACAGGATTGACAGGGTAATTGTGGTTGATCTCGGGGATGTTATTCATCTTTACGAAAGCCAGATCAATATTTCCGATTTGTATAAATAGTTTTATCCATCTATAGCTTCAGGCACAGGCTGAAAAGTCTGTGCTTTTAATTTTTTATTAAATAAATATTGCAATATTTAGTACTAAGTATTGCATAGTACTATTTATTGTATTATCTTTGCCGTGTTGTTTAAATTATCAATCATGGATAAAGCTGAATCAACGATTGCCCAGATGCGGAAAGGGGTGCTTGAAATGTGTGTTCTGGCTGCAATCAGCAGCCGCGAAGCCTATGCGTCCGACATACTGGTACGACTGAAACAATCTCACCTGATAGTAGTAGAAGGTACTCTGTACCCGATTCTTACAAGGCTCAAAAACGATGGCTTCCTGAGTTATCGATGGGAAGAATCTACATCCGGACCACCCCGGAAATACTATACCATTACTCCTCCCGGATCGGAATTTCTCAGCGAATTGCGCATTGGCTGGGATGAAATGAATACTGCGGTCGGCAGGTTGTTTTCAACAGATATCAATTCAGAATCACCTAATACACCTGAAAAATGAAAAAGAATTTCTCAGTAAACATAGGAAAACGCTTATTCAACATCGACGAGGATGCATATGAATGCCTCAACAGCTATCTCAGCAGGTTGCGTGGTTTCTTTTCCGTCGAAGATGGTTGTGAAGAAATTATGGCTGACATTGAAATGCGTATTGCCGAACTGCTCGAACAAAAAGCAGCAGTTAAAGGGCAGGGCATCGTGATTCTTGATTTTGTTCAGGAAGTCATCAAAGAGATGGGAGAACCGGGTCAGTTGTCTGATACTGAAGATATCAGGCCAAAGGAAACGGCTCAGCAGAGAACAACCGGAAAAATTTACAGGGATCCGGTTAACCGGAAAGTCGGAGGTGTTGCTGCAGGGCTTTCTGCATTTCTGGGAATAGATCCGTTATGGTTACGCCTGGTTTTTATTGCTTCTACCATGCTCTATGGAAGCGGTCCGGTGATTTACATTGTTCTTTGGCTTATCCTCCCGGAAGCACAAACCACTTCAGAAAAACTCGAAATGCAACGTCAGAATGTAAACATCGGAACATTGCGGAATGAACTTTCCTCAGCCGGTAAAGGTATTCAGAAAACAGGCGGCAGTTTCCTTGAATCATTTGGTGCTTTTTTAAGGAATGCCATTGAAATTACAGCCCGTTTAATACAATGGTTTTTCCAGTTAATCGGCAGAATAACCGGCTTGCTGATGCTCTTTCTGGTATTGCTTTCCTATGCTGGAATCGGACTGGCATTACTGGTCCGGGATCATGTCGGGATGGGAGGATACCAGTTTGACTCGGTTACGCTTTATCAGGTATTTCAGTGGATGGTTCCCGGCACTTCTGACAGATGGTTGTTTTATATTGCATTTTTACTGGTGCTGTCAGCACTTTCCGGGTTGCTCATTTATACCGGACTGCGTTTACTGTTGAAATGGCCTCCTTTAAAATGGCCTGTGGTGGTTGCATTTATTCTGATTTTATTCGGAGGCGTATTAACTGCCGGAAGTGCCCTGTTCAGATATTCACAGTCAACAAATGTTACAGATTCGGTTAATGAGCACAGAAGTATACAGATGCCAGCCAAAAGGCTTCATATTCAATCCGGCCCCTGGGATTTTGAGAAATTTATAAATCCGCTTTCTGGAAGCATTGGTTCGAACATCAGCACCGGAGTCCTTGGAGAAATAAATCTGAGCTTCCGGCCGGCTCCAGCCGATAGTCTGATATTTACGCTGATCAGGTCAGCATCGTCAACAAGCCGTTCCCGATCAACGGAGTATGCCTCCAATATCCTTTATTCCTGGGAAATTAATGACACGTTGCTTTTGATAAACCCTTACTACAGTATGCCGTTCGACGATGGTATGCATTACCAGGAACTGAATGTTATTGTTGGTGTTCCCGTAAACAGGGAAATCTACCTTGACCCGGAAATTTCCTGGAAAGTGCGGTACAGTGATTTTAATGACAGTAATAGTGATGGTGGAATTTATACCATGACATCTTCAGGGCTTGTCCGGAAAACAATAGAAATTCAGGCATCGGATTCAACAGGTACAGTAAAGTGAAATCCAGGGCTGAGCAATTATTTTTTTCGGAAAGTTGGATGACCTGACCGGGTATTTGCGATTATATTTAGCTCAGGCATTAAAATTTTGTAATTTGAGCCTGTTTAAATATCATCCACCTTTAACCAGTCTTTATGAAAACATCCCGCTATTTAGTGATTCTGTTTATGTTCATGATGAATTCCCTGCTGATGGCCCAGGAAGAGCAGAATGATGCCCAGTCTGTGCAGGTACAGACATTAAAAGCCACTTCAAAGTATGATTTTATTCCCGGTGAAACGGTCATTTTCTACGATGATTTTTCTCAGGACCTGCCCGGAGATTATCCGCCCCTGTGGAATACGGATGGTTCAGGGGAAATAGTGACCCTCAATAATTATCCGGGTAAATGGTTGCAACCGGGAAGTGATTGTTCACAGATTCCTTTGATTAAAAAGGATTTTCCGGATAATTATACAGTTGAATTCGATGTGGTTCCCTTACCAGGATCCAATGGTGAGGAGTCCATTCAATTTGGCTTTTATATTTATGGAGCATTAAATCCCGACGATTTTAACGAAGGGGGGGCAATCCCCGGTGTAGGCGGGATTAAGTTTACTTTCGGGTCCTATACGCAATATTATTCAACGTATAACGAAGGTGCTTATGTAGCTGATGCCGCGGTTGATAAAAATCTTTTTATGATCAACCAGAAGGTGAGGCTTTCGTTCACGGTTCAGAAAACCCGTATCCGGGCATTCATCAATGATGTGAAAGTGTTTGACGTTGCGAAAGCTATGTTCCCCGATGTGAAATACAATGTTCTGAGGTTTATAACCAATTCTGAAGCCATTCCTCTGATATCCAATTTCAGGTTTGCTGTTGGAGCCCCGGATATGCGGAATAAACTCATAACCGAGGGTAAACTGGTGACTTATGGCATCTATTTCGATTCAGGAAGTGATGAGATTAAGCCGGAATCAGCCGGAACCCTTAAAATGATATCGGACATCCTGAAAGAAAATCCTGCCGTCAGTATAACCATTGTTGGCCATACCGACAGCGATGGAGACGATACAAAGAATCTTGATCTTTCAAAGCGGAGGGCTGTTTCAGTTAAAAATATACTCAGCGGAGAATATGGCATCGAAGCATCACGCCTCCATACCGATGGCAAAGGCGAGACTGTACCTGTGGCACCCAATACCAATTCAGAAGGGAAAGCTAAAAACCGCCGTGTAGAGCTGATTAAAACGTGACAATTATCCGGGATTTAGATAAAATTTTAACGGCACGACCTGAATTTAAAGGCGTGCCGTTATTTTATAAGTATAGCAACAACAATTCCTGTTTTTAGTAGTTTTGCAGTCCGCTGGCCATCACGACAACGACTCTTAAAATGAATATTTCGGCTATTGATATTACCGATTACAACTATCCCCTGCCGGATGACCGCATTGCCCGTTTTCCGCTTGAAAGGCGCGACATGTCAAAGTTACTCATTTCGTCCGGTGAAAATGCAATTTCCGGTGAATTCAACAGAATTTCTGATTATATTCCTGAAAACAGTCTCCTTGTTTTTAACAACACCCGGGTCATCAGGGCAAGGCTTGTTTTTTATAAGCCGGGAGGTACCCGTATTGAGATCTTCTGCCTTCAGCCTGAAGTATCCTATGGTCAGGTCGGTCAGAGTGTATGGAAGTGTTTTATCGGTAATGCGAAAAAGTGGAAGGATGGAATGCTCTCGATGGAAATAGCGCATTCCGGTGAAAAGGTTATTCTGAATGCCAGCCGGGGTGAACCCAGGGGTGATGCACACGAGGTGTATTTCAGCTGGAACAAACAGGAACTGTCATTTGAACAAGTGATTGAGATTGGCGGGAAAGTTCCTTTGCCACCCTATCTGAACCGGGAGCCTGTTGCCAGTGATGCAGAACGTTACCAGACCATATATGCCCGGTTCAATGGTTCTGTGGCAGCTCCGACAGCTGGGTTGCATTTTACAGCTTCTGTTTTGAATAGTCTTGAGATCAAAGGGTGTAGTTTTGATTACCTTACCCTGCATGTTGGAGCCGGCACATTTAAACCGGTTTCGGTGGCTGATGTCCGCGAGCATCAGATGCATGAAGAAGAAATTATTATTGAGAGCTCCTTCTTGCTGAGATTATTGCAAAACCTGCAGGGAAACATTATCCCGGTGGGCACCACTTCAATGCGAACTCTCGAAAGCCTTTACTGGCTTGGTGTTCAATTAATAAATGGTATCGAACCTTCAGGATTTTTCAATATCAGCCAATGGGAGCCATATGGAAGTGATGTAAAAATCCCGGCGGCAGAGTCTGTTCAGGCAATTTTCGATTATATGAACAGGAGGGGGTTAAATACAATCAGTGGTCATACCGGTATCATGATTGTTCCCGGTTACCGGTTCAGGATTTGTAATGCATTGATTACCAATTTCCATCAACCTAAGAGTACTCTATTATTACTGGTGGCGGCCTTTGTTGGTGAACGTTGGAAAAAGTATTATCAGTTTGCCCTTGAAAATAATTTCAGGTTTCTGAGTTACGGTGACAGTTGTCTCTTGTTCAGGAATGACGAAGACAGATTTTCTTAAGTCTGAAACGGGCTTAACATTTATTACCTTCGCATCATGATCTTTCTGCTGACCGGTGAAAGTGGTTCCGGTAAAACGACATTGCTGAATGAACTGGTGCTGATTTTCAGCAACTACGGGATTAAAGCCGGTGGATTTACAGCTTTCGGAATGTGGGAAGATGGAGAACGATCGGGCTTTACTCTTCATGATATTCTTAACGGAAAGGATTATCCCCTTGCCCGGACAGAAAAACCCGGCAGCGAAATGCTGGGAAGATTTACTTTTGATGAAGAAACATTGCTCCTCGGGAATCGCCTTCTTCAGGAGCAATCGGAAAATCCACTTATTGATATAATCATCATTGATGAAGTTGGCCCGCTTGAGATAAAGGGCGGAGGCTGGGCTCCTTCAATTGGTCTTCTCTCCGGGTCGCAAAAGCATCAGCTCTGGGTTGTCAGGCCCTGGCTTGTTGAACAGGTTCCTGAAAGATGGAAATTTTTACCCGGTGGTATATTCCCGGTTTCAGCAAACAGTGCTGCGTCGGTTTTCAGTACGATCAATGGAGTCATGTTTCCGGAAAAAGATGGATCAAAATAAAGCCCTGACCGGAATCATACTGGCCGGGGGAAAAAGCCGGCGCATGGGGACCGACAAAGGTCTGGTCTGTTTTTCCGGTAAACCCCTGGTTCAATATGCCATTGATTCGCTCAGCCCTTTTTGCGAACGGATTCTTATCAGCAGCAACAATCAGGGGTACGAACGATTCGGCTATGAAGTGGTCAATGATAAATACAGGGATGTGGGCCCTATGGCAGGGATTGCATCCTGCCTGAAGCAGAGCAGAACCGAAGGTAACCTGGTTGTTTCATGCGATATGCCACTTCTGCACCCGGTCGTTATTAAAACTATACTGGAGAATACAAAAGAAAATACCTTTGTCGTACCGACAGACGCGCAAGGCAGGGCTGAACCCCTGTGTGCCTTTTACAGAATGGACAGTCTCGACATATTACTGAAAATGATCACAACGGGGTCATACCGCATGACGGAGCTTTTTATTCATGCACCGGTCAGGTATATTTCTCCTCAGGATTATCCAGTAAAATATGACAATCAATGGTTCGCCAATTTTAATTCAATGGAGGATCTGGTAACAAACTGCAGGGCTGATCAAAATAAATAGCAGTATGAACCCGGGTGTTGCTATCTAACCAAATACAGACCCGGAAAACGGACCAATCATGAACACAGGAACTACCGGCAGCGCTGAACACATGCTCACCGATCATCGCTGGATAAAAGCTGCGGTTGCCGGAGGCCTGTGGGCTGCTGTTGAGATAATCATAGGAAGTTTCCTTCACAATCTCCGGATCCCTTTTGCAGGAAGTATCCTGTCAGCATTTGCTGTAATGCTGATGATTTCTTTCCACCGGATGTGGCCCTTGAAGGGATTGATCTGGAGAGCAGGTCTGATATGTGCTCTGATGAAGTCGGTCTCACCAAGTGCTCTGATCCTCGGACCAATGATCGGAATTATGTCAGAGGCATTGCTTCTGGAATTCTCCCTTCGGATTTTTGGTTTTAACAAGGCAGGTTATATTGCAGGGGGGATTCTGGGTGTGGGCAGCGCGCTGGTGCATAAAGTTGTCAGTATCCTTATTCTGTATGGCTCGGATATCATTGAAGTTTACCTCAACATATACCGGTTTGCGGTTAAGCAGGTCGGACTGCCCGACGCTGATCCCTGGCTGGTGGTAATTACGCTTGCCGGGGTGTATATTCTTGGTGGCATTGCTGCGGCTGCCACCGGTATTTCCATACCGATCAACGATGATATATCGCTACAGGTGCGGAAAGACCGGATAAGCGGTTACACAGGTTCACCATTTACTGCAGCTGCAGGCAGATTCTCCCTGACGCTTCTTTTGCTTCACCTGTTATCATTACCATTGCTTATTTTTATTATCCTGAAGACGGATATGCTGACAGGTGCAATGGCTGTATTGGCCTGGGCTGTTATTGTGTACTTTAAATATCCCGGTGTTTATAGTAGGTTCCGTAAACCAGTACTATGGATTCAATTCCTCATAATTATTCTGATCGCAACTTTTTTTTGGGAAAAGGATTGTACTTATTTCATCTGTTTCAGCAGTGAAGGTTTCAATGCCGGGCTTACGATGACCCTCAGAGCTTTGGTGGTCATTATGGCTTTTTCAGCCATCGGCTTTGAACTCAGGAATCCTGTGGTAAGATTGTTTCTTGAGAATAAAGGGTTGAGGAACCTTTACCTGGGAATTACGGTTGCATTTTCGGCTTTACCATACATGATTGCCCAGATTCCGGAAGCCCGCATGCTGATCAGGCATCCCGGGACAGCCATTGCCGGAGCCATGACAAGCGCCAGGATATGGTTGGCTCAATTCGAAAAGAACAGTGAAAACTCAGGGAACAGAATTACTTCTGAAAACTAATTCACATCCTGAGAAAACAACTCAAACAGATTGTTTATTTTTGGCATTCATAATAATTCCGGCTTATGCCCGAAACAGTAACAAACAAGAAAAAGAACCCTGTACCTGATCCGGAAGTGGAAATGTCGTTCTGGGATCACCTTGATGCACTCAGGGGACACTTGTTTCGCTCAGCCATCGCAATAGTTGCGATGGCGGTTGTTGCTTTTATGAACAGGGAATTTATATTTGATAAACTCATTCTTGCACCTAAGAATGCTGGTTTTATTACCAACCGTTTGCTTTGTCAGCTGGGTAACTGGGCTAATGTGCCTTCATTGTGTATTGAGAATTTTGACCTTAAGATTATCAATTACAACATTTCAGGTCAGTTTACTACCCACATGTATATCAGTTTTTTTACAGGGATGATCGTGGCCGCACCTTATGTAATCTGGGAGGTCTGGCGGTTTATTAAACCGGCATTATATGAAAAGGAGCGAAAACATTCAAGCGGTGCGGTAGTTAGTATGTCAGTATTGTTTATTGTGGGTGTTTTATTCAGTTATTTTCTGATTGTACCCTTAACATTGAGTTTCTTTGGCACCTATCAGGTAAGCGAATCGGTTAACAACCAGTTTGCACTTTCTTCTTATATCAGCACCGTGGTTTCAGTCACTTTTTCACTGGGCGTGGTATTTGAGTTGCCGGTCTTTGTCTATTTTCTGACCAAAGTAGGTATCATTACCCCTGAATTCCTGAAGCGGAACCGTAAATATACACTGGTAATCCTACTTACCATTGCAGCCATTATAACACCACCTGATATTATCAGCCAGATTCTTGTTACCATTCCACTTTACGGGCTTTATGAAATAAGTATTCTTGTCTCCCAGAGAATAAAGAAAAAGGGAAAAACCGGATCTGAAGATTAAATTGTAACCTTTCGGATTCCCTTGCGTCAAACTTCCTGAAACAAAAAAAACAATCATGGCAGAGACCAGATTAAACCGCTCCGTTAACGGAAGGGTCATAGGTGGGGTGGCCGGCGGACTGGCCGATTTTTTCGGCATGGATCCCACAATTGTAAGGCTTATTTTCGTTTTGCTCGCAGTTTTTGGCGGGAGCGGAGTATTGCTCTATCTCATTCTTTGGATAGTACTCCCTGAAAGGAATGTTTACAATACTTACAATGCATATACTGCACCACCGCCTTCCCCAACACCTGGAGCAGGAGATAGTGGCTCCGGGGTGGGTGAAACCTACGACGGATTTGGAAGTACGGGTCAGGATTTTACAACAAACCCTGATCTTGCAACCAAAAGAAAATTTGAGGGCAGCCTCATCGGAGGTGTAGTACTGATTCTGATTGGTAGCTTTTTTCTGGCTGAACGGTTCATTCCCCAAATCAGTTTTGGTGATTTTTGGCCATTGCTGCTCGTCGTCGTCGGACTTGTCCTGATATTCAACAGTTTGCCCGTAAAGAAAAAAGACCGCCCCGAAGGGGATGCGTTTTAAATGATTCTATTTCATCTAAAACATTATAAACCATGAGCTATCGTAAAATATTCTGGGGAGTGGTCCTCGTGTTGATCGGGATTCTTTTTATCCTGAAAAATGTCCATGTAATCTACTTCGATTGGGTTACCATCTGGCGTCTTTGGCCTTTGATTCTGATACTTTGGGGTATTTCTCTGATCCCTGTTAAAGATTATCTGAAGCTTGTTTTTTCTGTAGTTGCCATAGCCTTATCTGTTCTTCTGGTAAGTAAGTATGATAAAACAGGTTATTATGACTTTGGCTGGGATCAAAAAAATCATCGCTTTGAAAGAGAGTGGGGAGATGATGATTGGAAAAAAGGTACAGCTGAACAGCAACTTGACCAATCCTATGACTCAACCATTCAGCGTGTTGAGTTAAACCTTGAAGCAGCAGCGGGTGATTTCAGGCTGAATGACTCCACCCCCCCTGATAAACTCCTTACATTCTGGAAAAAAGGAAACATTGGAAACTACAGCATGACTTCTGAAGATGACAGCACGCTCAGAATCATCAACCTTAAAATTGAGGATTCACACGTGAAATTCAATAATAAGAGTATGCGTGTTAAACTTGGTCTAAACCCAAAACCAGTGTGGGACTTAAATTTCGATATCGGCGCCGCCAGCATTGATTTCGATCTGAGTAATTATAAACTTGGCAAGATGAGTATTGATGGAGGTGCATCATCCATTGAGATGAAACTGGGCAGCCTGAGTGACCTGACAGAAGTTGATATTGATGCAGGCGCTTCATCCATTAACATTCAAATCCCGGAGGGTGTCGGCGCAGAACTACGCTCAGAAACAGTACTATCGAGCCGGAATTTTGAAGGTTTCAAAAAAATTAGTCAGGGGCTGTTCAGAACCGATAATTTCGACAAAACTGCAAAGAAAATCATGATTGACATTGATGCAGGTGTTTCGAGTGTCGATATTTCGCGATATAAGGAATAGTTAGAATTTGAAAATGAGGCTGTCTTAAAAGTTAGTATAGGCTTCGTTCCGATAGCTACCGGAACCGCTCAGCCTGACATCTGATAATCAATCGATTGTCATATTGAGCAGCTTGCCCCCCCGCCGAAGTAGGCGGGACAAGCTGCCCACTTCGGCGGGGTAGTCGAAATACAGACAATTCCTGACTTTTTAGACAGCCTCATTTTTTTTATTGGTCGTCAGTTTAAAATGTCTCTGTCTCAATGGTTGTGCACTCTTTGCCAAGAAACAAGCTGAACAGTCTGCACAATTCATCCGGTGCATCTGCATGAACCCAGTGTGAAGCAGAAGCTATAGTCATTAACTTTGCTTCCGGAAAATTCCTGAGGATAAGCCTGAGATCTTCATCCTGAATGTAGTCAGACTTTCCCCCTTTGACGAATAGCACCGGTCCGGGGTATTTTAACGAACTTTCAATCCCTTCAAATATATAGTCCATATTGGCACTGATGGCCGGAAGGTTTAAGCGCCAGTCGAAAGTGTGTCTGGTTTTCCGGTATAGGTTCTTCATCACAAACAACCGGATTCTTTTATCAGGAATACTCTGAACCATCATCGTTTCAACCTCTTCCCGTGTATGCAATACTTCAAAATCCACCTTCATCATAGCACTGATCATATCGAAATGCACATTTCTTCCCGGGTATTTCCGGGGGCTGATGTCGACCACCACCAGTTTTTCTAACAATCCCGGATGCTCAAGGGCAAAGGTCATTGCAACCTTGCCACCCATAGAATGTCCGATGATCACAGGGTTTTCTATACCATGATCTTCAATAAATTCAAGCAGGTCATCAGCCATGGCTGCATAATTGAAACTGGGGCTGTGCGGTGATTGACCATGATTACGCATGTCGGGGATGTATACCGAAAACTTATCAGCAAGACGCTTCCCAAGGGTAACCCAGTTGTCGGATATCCCGAAAATCCCGTGAAGAATTATGATTGGTCTGCCTTCGCCGAAATGACGGTAAAAGAGTTTCATGAGTGAGGTTCAGAATTTAACAGATATAAGGTTTACACATACTCCATGTTTTAAGCTCATAGTCCTGGCTCTTAAACCGGCAGCCAGGGTTTCAGTTCACGCAGATACAGCTGTATGGTGGTTTCAAGCCCAAAATACAGGGCATCTGAAATCAAAGCATGACCGATGGATACTTCAAGCAGATCAGGGATGTTCTGGACAAAATAGCGAAGGTTGTCAAGATTCAGATCATGACCGGCATTTAAGCCCAGGCCGGATTTTAGTGCTGCTTCTGCCGCTGTGACAAATGGCATGATTGCCTTCTTGCGGTCTGTCAGATAATCAGAAGCGTAACTTTCCGTGTAAAGTTCAATGCGGTCGGTGCCGGTGGTAGCCGCAGCTTCGGCCATACGTGTATCGGGATCAATAAAAATTGAGGTCCGGATGCCTTGCAAATGAAACTCCCGAATGATATCTTTAAGAAAATGCTGATATGTAATGGTATCCCATCCATGATTCGAGGTCAAAGCATCATGTGAGTCGGGAACCAGGGTTACCTGTGCGGGTTTTACTGCCAGCACCAACTCAATAAAGGCTGGTTCAGGATTGCCTTCGATATTAAACTCTGTTGTCACCAATGGTTTTAGGTCGCGTGCATCCTGATAACGAATGTGTCGTTCATCGGGCCGGGGGTGTACGGTGATACCCTGGGCACCAAACCGCTCGCAATCAACGGCAGCCTTAAGCACATCCGGGAGATTGCCACCCCTGGCATTCCTGAGGGTTGCGATTTTATTTATATTTACACTTAATTTTGCCATACATAAAAGGATTATGCTGCAAAGGTATAAATTAAATTTTCAGCATGAAGACAGCCATATGAACACAATCAAAAACCTCTTTAACCATGAAAAACACTTTCTTTTTTGTTGTTTTTATATTACTGCTCTCCTGCAGGCAAAATTCGGTTACCATGACTCCGGAAGAGCTGAAACAGGAAGTTACAGATACTGAGCTGGCCTTTGCTCAGATGGCATCCGACAGTGGCATTGCAAAAGCCTTCAGGGCATATGCTGCACCTGATGCCGTAATGAAAAGGGGTAAGAACATCGTAACCGGACATGATTCAGTTGTGGCTTACATTGAAAAATCCTATCACTCCGGTGAGTCGCTGACCTGGGTTCCGGAATACGTAGATGTTGCAGTTTCAGGAGATCTGGCCTACACTTACGGAAAGTATTCCTTTACTTTTGCAGATTCTGCTGGAGTTGTTCAGAAACAGGAGGGATATTTCCATACGGTATGGAAACGACAGCCGGATGGAAGTTGGAAATTTGTATGGGATTAGACAACCGGCCCGTTTGATAAATCCTTCAAACGATGCCACGTAAGGGTTATTTGATTAAGTTTGTGCCAGATATCCATTTTACCTGAATCATGCTAGCCAAAGAACTCATCAGTGATGCCATTATGCCGCTTAAAACAAGCGATAGCGGGCTTATTGCTTTGAACTGGATGGAAGAATTCAGGGTTTCACATCTTCCGATAGTCAACAATTCTGATTTTCTGGGGCTTATTTCCGAAGCAGATATCTTTGAGATGAACAGTTATGAAGAACCCCTGGGTAACCATATTCTTTCGTTATATAAGCCATATGTTACGGAAAATCAGCATGTTTACGATGTTATCCGGCAGGTATATGAGCAGAAGCTTACCTTGATTCCAGTGGTTGACGACAAGAATAAGTATCTTGGATCAATAACCCTGCAGTGTCTGGTTAAATACTTTGCACGCCTGGCTGCTGTTGATAACCCCGGTGGGATTATTGTACTGGAAATGGGGATCCGCGACTACGCCCTGAGCGAAATAGCCCGGATTGTTGAATCCTGCGATGCGAGTATCCTGAGTCTTTATATTACTACCCTTCCTGATTCCACAAGGATGGAAGTAACCCTGAAGATTAACCGTATGGATATAGGGCCGGTTCTCCAGACTTTTATCCGTTTCGACTATATGGTAAAGGCTTCCTTCTATGAGGGTGAACTCAGCGAAACCCTGAAAGATCGCTATGATTCGCTGATGAAGTATCTCGATATCTGAACGAATCTATGGGATTATTTCGGGGGTTCCTTCTGCTTTCAGTAATTCTTTTGTATCATCATACTTTTCTTTTAGCTCAGAACAACGATATTGCCGTTGTCGGAAAAATATTTATTTCCGGGAACAGAGTTACCCGTGAAAGCATTGTCATGCGTGAACTGGAGTTTAATACTGGTGATACAATCACGAAAGACGGGATAAATGGACTGGTTGACAAGTCGCGAAGAAACCTGCTGAACCTTCCCTTGTTTCATTTTGTTACCATCGGTTATCATGGTGCTGACGAGCCAGGGATCATCGATTTTGACATAGTTTTAACTGAACGCTGGTATACCTGGTTATGGCCGGTATTTGAATTATCAGACCGTAATTTCAATGCCTGGATTCAAAACGGTGACATGACCAGACTTTCATACGGGTTGTTCCTTCAACAGGAGAATTTTCGGGGCAGGATGGAGAAATTGCATCTGAAAATAAAGCTTGGATACCAGCAGGAGGCCTTTGTATTATATGAAAAGCCATATCTGAACCGGCAAAAAACCCTGGGTGCCGGCATCCAGACTTCTTTCAGCCGACAACGGGAAACAGGATATATAACGGAAAATGACAGGCTTGTTTTTTACAGGGCGGATGATTATCTGCTGCAAACAACCGATCTGGCTGTTTTCGTGCGTTATCGCCCCGATATTCATTTTTCACACACCCTTCAGTTAAGATACAACACGCTAAAGGCTTCTGATTCCCTGTTACATCTAAATCGGGCGTATACGATTAATGAGGAAGTGAGTCCTGATTATTTTGAGTTATCATACCTGATGAAAGCCGATTTCCGCGATCAGCGGGCTTATCCGCTCAATGGCTGGTACGCGGAGGCCTCATTGGCAAAAACAGGGCTATACTCCGGTGACTCATATGATTTTATATCGGCTAAACTGTTGATGAGATTTTATCATCGGTTTGACCGTAACTGGCATTTTGCCGGAAGTTTCACAACCAGGTTCACAACAGATGCCGATTTACCCTACTACCTTTCGCAGGCACTTGGTTATCGCCATGATTATGTGAGGGGTTATGAGTATTTTGTGGTTGATGGTAATAATTTCTGGCTGGCAAAAGTCAACATGAAGTTTGCATTATTGAAACCTGCAGTGAAGAAACTTATTTGGCCGCCTTCAGAGCGGTTTAATACCATCCCCTATGCCCTCTACCTCGGGGCTTTTGCAGATGGAGGTAAAGTCTGGCCTGCCGAAATAAAGAATCATAACCGATTTCCGGGAGATTTGCTGAAAGGTATCGGGATCGGACTTGATTTTGTTACCTATTACGATAAAGTGATCCGGGCAGAATTTTCAATCAATGCTAATGGAAATTCAGGGTTTTTTCTACATTTTATGGCTGCTATCTGATTGAAACCCCGATGGCTGTTGTACATTTGCAGAAGTATGGTCCGGATTGACCAACTTATAATGTCAATACTATGAGAATAGCACTATTTGGTAAAAACTTTGCGAATGATCGCTTTTTCTATTTTCAACAACTAATTGAAAAGCTTGAAGAATGCGGCATTGAGATGATGATTTATGCACCATTCCATGAATTTATTAAAAACAATGCTGTTTTTAATAAAAACCCTGAAGTCTTTACAAGTTTCCACAAACTTCCCGGCTCCGTCGATTTCCTGTTTTCTGTTGGTGGCGATGGTACCATGCTTGATGCAATTACTTTGGTTCGTGATTCCGGAATCCCGTTGATGGGAATCAATCTGGGCAGGATGGGTTTTTTGTCGAGTATCTCAAAAAATGAAATCAGCCAGGCTATAGATGCCATAAAAAGCGGGGATTTTTCGCTTAACAGGAGATCATTATTATGCGTTGAAACACCCGGGCAGCTTTTTGGCGACTGGAATTACGCACTCAATGAATTTACAATCAATAAAAAGGACTCCGGGTCAATGATACTGGTCCATGTATATGTTAACGACCTGTTGTTAAACTCATATTGGGCCGATGGGTTGATAATAGCCACGCCCACAGGATCTACAGCATACTCACTCAGTTGCAATGGCCCGATTATGACTCCTGATTCGGAGAATTTCGTTATAACTCCGATAGCACCGCACAATTTAACTGTAAGGCCGGTCGTTATCCCTGACAAAAGCGTGATAAAGATCAAAGTTGATGGACGGATGTCACAATACATGGCTGGTATTGATTCGAAGTCTGTAGTCATTGATTCCTCTTCTGAAATGATAGTAAGAAAAGCACCGTTTTTTATAAATCTGGTGCAGCGGAACAACGATAATTTCTTCACAACCATCAGGCAGAAACTACTGTGGGGCCATGATATCCGTAACTAATCAGGGGCAACATCTTATCATTACTTTCCGGCTCATATTTTTTTATACTTTTGCATGCCGAATCAGGCGTTTAAAGGCCGGAGAGTTTCGTTTTTTTTCCCGGCTAAAAAGTCCCGTGTAAAATCGGGCTGTTGTTAAGTATGAAAAGATTCTCTGTTTTGTTTTTTCTATTTTTTGGCATATCGGCTTATGCCCAGCACTATGGGGAAATAGGCCTGATGGGCGGTGGTATGTATTACATTGGTGACCTGAATCCGGGTAAGCATTTCCTGCAGACCAAACCTTCTTTTGGTGGTTTTGTAAGACACAATTTTAATGAAAGGATAGCTCTTAAAGTTGCATATACATATGGCAAAGTTAAAGGAGACGATGCAGTTTCAAAGGAAAACCCGGCCAGGAACCTCAATTTTCAAAGCAACATAAACGATATCTCCGGAACAATTGAGTTCAATTTTTTTAATTATTTTATCGGAAGCCTGCGCCATTTCGTTACCCCTTATATGTTTGGTGGTGCTTCCGTCTTTCTGTTCAATCCGAAAGGTATAGTGAACGGGGCCATGACCGAACTGAAACCCCTGGGTACCGAAGGCCAGGGAAGTGCTCTTTACCCTTCGCGCAAGCAGTATAGCAACGTCGGGTTTGCAATACCTTTTGGAATCGGCTTAAAATACAGTCTGAATAATTTCATCGGAATGTCAGTTGATTGGAGTATGCATAAAACCTTTACCGATTACCTTGATGATGTAAGTATGACCTATTACCTCGACCTTGCCGGAACTTCACCTGGCGAAGTTTCAGCCACTGCATTAGCCTCGGACCCTACCCTGATGCACAATGCCGGTATGCAGCGGGGCGACTCTGCCTTTGATGACTGGTATTCGATCGTCTCTTTCAGTATCTCATTAAAGCTCAGATATCTTGAACGTACCCGTTGTCTTAACGTTTTTTATTAAAGCACTTAACAATTATTAACACCTTGTTTCAGCAGGTGTAAGAGAATACAGCCTAATTTAGTTTTGTGATTCAAACAGATGGATCTTAAAGAGAAAATTGACCCTGCAAATTTACCCCTTCACATCGCCATCATAATGGATGGAAATGGACGATGGGCAAAAAGCAGGGGAGAGATGAGGGTATTTGGCCATCAGAATGGCGTTGAATCGGTGCGGCAAACTTCAACTGCAGCTGCAGAACTTGGGGTAAAGTACCTTACTTTATATGCGTTTTCAACTGAAAACTGGAAAAGACCCAAATGTGAAGTCGATGCATTGATGAACCTATTGGTTCAAACACTCAATTCTGAACTTGGAACATTAATGGATAACAACATAAGACTCAGGGCGATAGGCGACCTGACGCATCTCGAGCAAAGCTGTTATTCTCAATTGATGGAAACCATGGAGAAGACCGGTAACAACAACCGGATGGACCTGGTCCTGGCATTGAATTACAGTGGCCGCTGGGAAATTGCTGAAGCTGCACGCAAAATTGCACTGGAGGTTTCCGCGGGTAAGTTAGATCCGGAAGCGATCAATCCTGAACTCTTTAAACTATATCTTGAAACAAGTAATATTCCCGACCCGGAACTGCTTATCAGAACCAGTGGCGAAAACAGAATCAGTAATTTCCTACTATGGCAGATTGCCTATTCGGAACTTTATTTTTCTCAGAAACTTTGGCCCGATTTCAGAAAAAATGACCTGTACGAAGCAATTCTTGACTACCAGAACCGCGAACGCCGTTTCGGAATGATTAGTGAACAAATAAAACAAGTTACCGATAAATGAATTCCAGCCACCGATTAATTGTTATCCTACTGCTCTTTTTCTCATATACAACCCAGGCACAGATACGCCTGGGTGATGATCTTAGCGAAATCGACTATTCCAGCCCCAAAGAGTACATCATAGGTGGTGTTACCGTAAGCGGAGTGCAGTTCCTCGACCAGAATGTTCTAATAATGTTGTCAGGCTTACAGGTTGCTGACCGGATAGAGATTCCCGGAGATAAAATCCGGAAAGCTATAGAAAAACTCTGGTCTCAGGGACTTTTCGAAGATGTCAGAATTTCTGCAACCAGCATAAAAGAGGACCTTATTTTCCTTGATATCTACCTGCAGGAAAGACCGCGGTTATCTAAATTTTCCTTTAAAGGCATACGCAAATCTGAAGCTGATGACCTTCGTGAAAAGATAAAACTGGTAAAAGGTGATGTGGTAACCGAAAATGTGGTTATCAGGACTTCAAACATCATTAAAAAGCACTTCACCGAGAAAGGCTTCCTGAATGCATCCGTTGAAATAGATCAAAAACGTGATTCATCAAAGTCAAACGATGTCAGTCTGTCCATCGGTATCAAAAAAGGGAGTAAAGTCCGGATCGATCAGATTGTTTTTACCGGCAATGAAAAACTGGTCGCCAGCCAGCTTAAGCGTACCATGAAAAATACCAAGGATAGAGCTGTTTTCAGACCATTCGTGGCCATTGACCAGATTCTTTTTAAATTACCCCGTAAGTTACTTTCATTAAACACTGACACAGTCGTTGATTTTGTTTCCGGAATCATTGAAGAAAATATTAAATTCAGGGTATTCAAGAGTTCCAAGTTTATCCAGGATGATTACAGGGAAGATCTTGCTGCGGTAATTGCAAAATACAATGAAGAAGGTTTCAGGGATGCAGTTATTATCAGTGACTCAGTGCACAGAATCAGCCCAAAGCTCGTCAATATTAAGATTAGGGTTGACGAAGGTCGCCGTTATTATTTTGGTGACATTAAATGGGTAGGAAACACCAAATACTCGGCCATTCAATTGGGCGAGGTTCTTAAGATAAAAAAGGGCGATGTTTATAATCAAAGTGAACTTGATGCCAACCTGAATTACAATCCCAATGAAATTGATATCAGCACACTCTATCTTGATGATGGTTACCTGTTTTTCCAGGTAATACCTGTTGAAGTCAGGGTGGAAAATGATACCATCGATCTGGAAATGCGTATCCGTGAAGGCAAGCAGGCTACCATCAATAAGGTTTATATTAAGGGGAATACCCGCACCAACGATCATGTTGTAATTCGTGAATTACGCACCCGTCCGGGGCAGTTGTTCAGCCGGACCGACATCATTCGTACAACACGCGAACTTGCTCAGTTGCGCTATTTCGATCCGGAAAAGATTGTACCAAATCCAATTCCAAATGCCAATGACGGAACGGTTGATATTGAATATAAAGTTGAAGAAACGTCGGGAGGCGATCAGATTGAATTGTCCGGAGGATGGGGTTACGGAAGGGTAGTAGGTACGTTAGGCCTTTCGTTCAACAATTTCTCTGCAAAGAATTTATTTAAAATAAGTGCCTGGCGGCCGGTTCCAACAGGAGACGGGCAAAAACTAAGTCTTCGCCTTCAGTCATACGGCAAAGGATTCATCAGCTATAGTGCTTCTTTTACTGAACCATGGCTGGGTGGTAAAAAACCAAATTCGTTCAGTGTAAGCTATTACCATTCACTTTATTCAAATGGTGTTTCAAAATCAGCCGAAAACTATCAGTCATTTAAAAGAGATGGTTTGTCTTTTATGCTTGGCAAGCGGCTGGCATGGCCTGATGATTATTTTACAATGTTAACCCGAATCAACATACAGAATTATTACCTCAATAATTACGGGAGCATCTTTGCTTTCGGAAATGGTAATGGTAGATACAGGAATTATAGTGCAGGTATCACCCTGGCGCGCAACTCTGTCGATAGTCCCATTTTTCCCCGTTCAGGTTCTGATGTGGCAGTTAGTCTTGACGTAACTCCACCATACTCCCTTTTCAATGATAAGGATTATTCCACGCTTGAAGATCAGGAAAAGTTCAAATGGATTGAATACCACAAATGGAAATTCAATGCAACCCTTTACAGGCAGATCATTGGAGACCTTGTATTGAGTGCTCGCGTGAAATACGGTTTTCTTGGACTGTATAACAATGAAATCGGAGCCACACCCTTCGACAGGTATTATTTAGGTGGTGACGGACTTTCAGGAGCCAACAACCTCGATGGTCGTGAAATCATTGGTATGAGAGGATATGCCAATGAAAGTCTTACTCCTGATTATTATAAGAACAAAAATGTTGGTGCAACAATCTATAATAAGAATACCCTGGAGCTGAGATATCCGGTTTCCTTGAATCCAAGTGCTACCATTTATGTGATGGGATTTATGGAAGCCGGCAAAGCCTGGAAGGATTTCAGCTCATTCAACCCTTTTTCGCTTTACCGTTCAGCAGGGGTTGGTGTTAGGGTTTTCCTTCCAATGTTTGGTTTGCTTGGTCTGGACTGGGGTTATGGATTTGATGATGTACCCGGATTACCCTCTGCCGGGAAAGGACAATTCCATTTCTCGATCAACCAGAGCATTGATTAAAAGTTCTGCAATAAAAAGCCGGACCTGTCCGGCAAATCATGCTTATTTGTGGCAGACTTTTTGTTTGGAAAAGGATGAAATTAAAAAAAATCAATAACCTCAACGAAATCAGGGAGGATTAAATATGAAAAAGATTTTGATGATTACCGCTGTGTTCCTTGCCATCACTGCTTCTTCATTTGCTCAGAAGTTTGCTTATGTCGACAGTGAGTTCATTCTTGAGAACATACCCGAATATGCCGATGCAAAAGCAGAAATTGATGAGCTTTCAATTCAATGGCAGCATGACATTGAAGCAAAATTCAGTGAAATAGACCAGCTTTACAAGAGCTTTAAAGCAGAAGCAGTATTGCTTCCCGATGACATCAAGAACAAACGGGAGGAAGAAATCATTGCCAAGGAGAAAACAGCCAAAGATTTACAAAAGCAGCGCTTCGGCAAGGAAGGTGATTTATTCAAACGTCGTCAGGAGTTGATTAAACCCATTCAGGAAAAAATATATACTGCCATCGAATCGATAGCCGCAACAGACAATTATGCTGTAATATTCGACAAGGCAGGAAGCGTTTCGATGATGTACGCAAACCCCAGGTACGACATCAGTGAAGAAATACTTGATAAACTCGGTTATTCCTACAAAAGCAGGAATTAAGTATTTACTTGCATTGCCATTCATCTTCATTGATTGTTATGCTTTAATGATAATTGTTTGTAGTAGCCCTTTCCAAATCAGGGCTATTGTAAATGAATACTATAAACATCTTTTTGCAGATTAACTAAATTTAGTAAATTTGCCCGGCAATTAAACCTTAAACCTTAACAGTTCACAATGAAAAACATTTTGAAATTCTTCCTTATACTTGCAATTGCTGTTTCAGCCATGCAGGTAAGTGCCCAGAAATCCCAGAAACTTGGTCATATTAATTTTGCACAACTATATGAAATGATGCCAGGTCAGGATTCTATCAAGAAGGCCTTCACTGATTATCAGGAACAGCTTCAGGGGGCGTTTCAGGCAATGCAAACAGAGTATGAGACCAAACTCACTGACTATCAGAACAACCAGGCTACAATGTCTAATATTATAAAGCAGACAAAAGAAAAAGAGATACTCGATCTGCAGAAACGTATTCAGGAATTCCAGCAGACTGCGCAGGAAGACCTGCAGGCTAAAGAAGCAGAACTTACAGCTCCTGTTATTGAAAAAGCGCGTAATGCTGTAAAAGATGTTGCCAAGGAAAGTGGATACACTTTTGTTTTCAACTCAACGGAAGGGCTCCTCCTTTATTCTGAGCCTGCCGATGATCTTATGCCATTGGTAAAGAAGAAACTTGGTTTGAAATAAGCCGGATTTCCTGTTAAAATTCTCAAGCCGCCCGAAAAGCGGCTTTTTTGTTGTAATTGTACTTTCCCGTGAGGAAAAAGAACAATCATCAGCGTAATTTCAAAAAACGCATTTCTATAGGGTCAGACAAAAATGAATTGTAACAATTTAAATGGATGGTATATTTTTTAGATTTGGTTTTCCAATTCTCTCAATCACCTCAACACAGGAATAGAGCAATAGTCCGGTAATTAATAATAAGGCTTGACACCTTGCTCTTATTCTTTATTTCCGGATAATTTTGGAATTTATTTATTAATTTTGAGAATGATTCCTGGTTCCGGATTGTTGCTTACGGAACCCAATCCTTTTTACTTTTTTCCTTTGTTAATTTCCATCGTCATGAAAAAATCCGCATTTCAACTATGCCTGTTTTCTTTGATACTTCTCACCGTATCAAAGAGTTTAATTGCCCAGAAGGAGATAAATGAAAGGACTTTGCGGATGGGCATGCACAATGAAGTTCCTGCTGATGCCTATCATCCCTCTCAGGAAGGGAATCAATTATCTTCTCCGGCATATACACGTGAAACTTCACTTTTTTTTACTACGCAGGTAAACATCGATGCCGATGGTAATAATATCCTGAACGATGCTGCCAATGAACCATCGATTGCGATAGATCCCCTGAACCCTGACCGCATGGCAATTGGCTGGCGGCAGTTCGACAATGTTAACAACAATTTCAGGCAGGCAGGCTATGCATATACTTCAGATGGTGGCCAGGTCTGGAACTTTCCGGGTGTTATTGACCCTGGCGTTTTCCGGTCGGATCCTGTTCTTGAAGCTGACAATCAGGGTGTTTTTTATTACAACAGTCTGACTTCAAGCGGAGGTAATTATTTTTGCAGGGTTTACAGGAGTAATGACGGAGGCGCCCAGTGGGATGAAGGTATCCCGGCACAGGGTGGTGATAAGCAATGGATGGAGATAGATAAAAGTGGTGGAGCAGGTGAAGGTAATATTTATTCTTTCTGGACATCATACTACAGCATCTGTTATCCGGGAAACTTTACCCGTTCGACCAATGGAGGCAGCTATTATGAAGATTGTGTGAGTGTGAATGGCGACCCATACTGGGGAACACTGGCCATTGGTCCCGAAAGTGAGTTATACATTGTCGGTGCAGGATTCAACGATGGCCTTGTGGTTGCAAAAAGCAGTACTGCCTGGAATCCTGATGCATTGGTGGAATGGGATTATTTTACTGAAGTTTTTCTAAACGGAATCATGATTGCCGGTCCTGCTGTGAATCCTGTCGGACTACTCGGACAGGCCAGCATCGCAGTCAATCATGCTCCAGGGCCAGGCTATGGAAATGTTTATGTACTTGCTTCCGTTGAGGGGCTTAACAATGGTGATCCGGGGGACGTGATGTTTGCCAAAAGCGAAGATGGCGGATTGTCTTTCGGTACCCCGGTGCGCATCAACGATGATCTGTCAGTCAGTAACACCCAATGGTTCGGAACCATGTCGGTTGCTCCGAATGGACGCATCGATGTGGTTTGGCTGGATACACGGGATGCACCGGCATTTGCCCCTTTGTATTCATCGCTTTACTACTCCTATTCACTCGACCGGGGCGAAACATGGTCTGACAATGAATTACTCTCAGAATCATTCGATCCACACCTGGGTTGGCCGAATCAGGAAAAAATGGGTGATTATTTTGATATGGTATCAGATAACGGCAATGCCCACCTTGCCTGGGCAAATACAATGAATGGTGAACAGGATGTTTATTATGGCCGGATAACTCCGGTGATTACAGGAAGTTCACAAATGGAAAGCGATAATCCGCTTGAAACCATGAATATCAGTCCGAATCCGTTCAATGAAAATTCCCGGATAAGTTTCAGGCTTTCAAAACCCTGTGTGAGCAGGGTTGTGCTTTGTGACATCAGCGGGCGTGAAATCAGGACCCTGGATCACAGTTTCAGGAATGCAGGAAGCCATTCAATCCTGGTTGCCGGACCCGCCCTTGAGAATGGTATATATTTCTGCCGGATTACCGCCGGAGGGGTCAGCAAGACCCTCAAATTCGTAAGGGTTGAATAAGAGTTACAGTGTTTCAATACAGAACCTGGTTCTTCGATTCAATAACCTCCGGTAAACCTTACCAATGGCGTGATAACATGTCCGGCCTGATCAGGGATCGGGCCAGGTTATTCATGCCGGATTCCTGCTTGTCTCCGGGCTGTTGAAAAGCAGCATTGAGTTTCTTCCGGGAACGGAAACAGGTAGAAGGCGATTGTTTTGTTAAAATATAGTTAACAATGTTAACCAGTTGCAAAATGGCTATTTTTGCAGAAAGAAATCTTCATGACCCCAATGCATGTATTGTTTGATGAGCAGCCATTAGGCAGGTTGCTTTCCATTATTGGAAAAGGATACCTGCATCTGCTGAGGGAGAGATTACAGCATCTGGATATCGACCGTAATTACCATGCTCTGGTTTTGATTGAAAGAAAAGATGGTATGATTACCCAGCAGGAGCTTGCCTTTTTTCTTGAAACGGATAAAGTAAGCGTTGTACGGGTTGTTGATTACCTGGCAGGGAAGGGCTATGTAAAAAGAATCAGAAAACCGGATGATAAGCGCAAAAGAAGCCTGATGCTGACAGACAAAGCAAAACAGGCCCTTCCTGAGATCAGAAATACCATTGGCGAATTGAATGACATGGTATTGAGCGGAGTTGATGGTGCCAGCATTAAAGAATTGAGTGAAACCCTCAGCATAATTAAAGCGAATATCACTGAAAATATTCAAACCTCATGAAAATCAGACTAATTATCGGAATCTCACTGTCAGTGGCTGCCCTCTTTTCCTGCAAGAGCGGGACCAGCGAAAAGGGTGGCAAAAAAGGGAAGCCACCGGTTTCTGTGGATGTAATTGTGGCAGCTTATTCAGACTTTTCGTCCGATATTGAGGTAAACGGGACTGTTTTGTCGGAAGAGATGATTGAGTTGCACCCTGAAATCAGCGGGCGCATCACTTACCTGAATATTCCGGATGGCGCCTCAGTGAAGGCAGGAACCATTCTTGCGCGGATTAATGATGCTGATCTGCAGGCACAACTGCAGCAACAAAAAGTTCAGCTTGCGCTGGCCGAAAAAACTGAGCTTCGCCTCAGGCAGTTGCTTGAAGTCAATGGCGTTGATCAGGCGACCTATGATGCTGCCCTGAGCCAGGCTAACCTTATTCAGGCAAACATCAATGTGCTTAATGCCCAGATTGATAAAACCATTATCAAAGCCCCTTTCTCCGGCCGGCTTGGATTAAGGCTTGTAAGTGAAGGTGCCTATGTTTCCCCGGCAACCGTCATTGGAACATTGCAACAGACAGACAGGATAAAGATTGATTTCTCAGTTCCTGAATCTTATGAAAGCCTTGTGAAAACAGGGAAAACCATCTCAGTCCGGACAAACGGCTCTGATGAAAACCTTACTGCAACCATCAATGCCATTGAACCACAGATAAATCCGGCAACCCGGAACCTCAGGGTGCGTGCGAGGTTAAACGGTGGAATTATCAGCCCGGGGGCCTTCGTCAGTGTATTCCTTAACGAAAGGAAAACCGGGATTGTAATCCCGACCAATGCCATCATTCCGGATGCCTTGTCAAGCCAGGTAGTCTTGGTTAAAGAAGGGAAAGCAGTTTTTCAGGATGTTGAAACAGGGATAAGAACCAGCGACAATGTTGAAATTACCAGTGGTATACAATCAGGAGATTCTGTGGTAGTCAGCGGAGTATTGTATGTGCGTCCGAACGGAGTCGTTAAAATAAAAAAAAGCAGGAAGTAATTTCCTGAAGGTTATAAACATTTAGTTCCGGTTTTAAAAGTGAGTTGAATATAATGAAGGTTGTCTGTTTTTCATCTGATGAAGAGTCGTAATGAATATATCTGAACTATCTATAAAAAGGCCCATTCTGGCTACTGTGATGAATCTTCTTCTCATCCTGTTCGGGGTAATAGGTTATACATTTCTGGGTGTCAGGGAGTATCCTGCCATTGATCCTCCGGTGATCACAGTCAGTACCTCCTACACCGGCGCCAATGCCGATATCATCGAAAGTCAGATAACCGAACCCCTTGAGAAATCAATCAATGGTATTCCCGGAATCAGGACAATCACATCAACAAGTGCCGTTGGCCGGAGCAACATCAGTGTTGAGTTTAACATTGATTCGGATCTGGAAGCTGCTGCCAACGATGTCCGCGATAAAGTCAGCCAGGCGGTCCGGAACCTTCCACAAGACATTGATGCCCCGCCGGTTGTTTCAAAGTCAGATGCCAACAGCGATTTTATTATTCTTATGGCTGTGCAGAGCCGTAGCAAAGGGCTTCTCGAATTAAGCGATTATGCTGAAAACGTGCTTCAGAACAAGTTTCAGACAATACCTGAAGTCAGCGGTGTGAATATTATCGGACAGAAAAGGCCGGCCATGCGCATCTGGATTGATCCGGATAAACTGAATGCCTATAACCTTGCTTTCAATGATATAACCAACGTTCTCAATAAGGAGAATGTTGAGATCCCGTCAGGAAAGATTTATGGTAACCTGACAGAACTGACTATCAGAGCCATCGGCAATCTCACTACGGAACAGGAATTCAGGGATCTGATTGTTCGTGCCGATGAAGACGGAATCTTACGTCTTGGAGATATTGCTACTGTTGAACTCGGGCCTGAACGATACGAACAAAGCTGGAAACTGAATGGTGTTAGCTCAGTCGGGATTGCCATAACACCTCAACCCGGAGCAAAATTTATCGATATTTCTGATGAGTTTAACAAACGTCTGGATGAAATCATCAAATCGCAAAAGGGCGATATCAATTTCACCATTCTGTTTGATACTACCCGGAATGTCCGCAAATCGCTGAATGAAGTAGCCGAGACATTATTGGTTGCTATTCTGCTTGTTATTTTCGTCATATTTTTCTTTTTCCGAAACTGGCTCATAGCCCTGAGGCCACTGATTGATATCCCTATTTCGCTGATATTTACCTTCTTTATTATGTATGTAGCCGGATTTTCAGTAAATATTCTGACACTGCTGGCAATTATTCTGGCAACCGGACTGGTGGTTGACGATGGGATTGTGGTTACAGAAAATATTTTCCGGAAGATAGAGAAGGGAATACCTGTCCGCAAAGCGGCCATTGATGGCAGTAAAGAGATTTTCTTTGTCGTTCTTTCAACTTCCGTTACACTGGCCATTGTATTTCTTCCGGTATTATTCCTTCAGGGATTTGTGGGCAGTTTGTTCCGTGAATTCGGTGTTGTGCTGGCAGTTGCTGTTCTTGTTTCAGCATTTGTGTCGCTGACAATTACCCCGGTGCTCAATGTTTTCCTGAACCGCCGTGGTGCTCAGCATGGTGAGTTTTACAACAGAACAGAACCGTTTTTTGCTGGCATGGAGACAGGTTATAAAAAGCTGATCACCCGGTTTATCAGGCACCGTTGGATTGCCTGGGCAATTGTGGCCGTTTGCCTGGCGCTTGTTTATGTTATCGGAATTAACATTCAGCGGGAGATTGCCCCGATTGAGGATAAGGGGAATGTCCGGTTACAGATTATCGGCCCTGAAGGAGCCAGTTATCCCTATATGATTGAAACGGGAACCAGGATTGCGGATTATATGATGGATTCAATACCGGAAGAGGAATTTTCATTTGTAGCTGTTCCTGGTTTTGGAAGTACCGGCGTCAACAGCGGGTTCGGACGTATCGGATTTGTCCCTGCTGACGAGCGGGATCGCACACAGAGTGAAATAGCACGGGATATGGCTCTGAAATTTGGTCGTTTCAATAATGTCAGGGTGTTTCCTATCGAAGAACAAACAATTTCTGTTGGTATGGGGTCAAGGGGTTCATTACCGGTGCAGTTTGTGATACAAAATCTGGATTTCGAAAAACTCAGGGAAATTATTCCGGAATTCCTTGATGAAGCAAAGAATGACACGACCTTTCAGAATGTAGATGTTAATCTCAAATTCAACAAACCCGAAATAGATATCACCATCGACAGGATTAAGGCCCGTGAATCCGGACTGACGGTAACGGATATTGCCGAAGTCCTGCAAAGTGCTTTCAGCGGCCGCCGATTGGCATACTTCCTGATGAACGGGAGACAATATCAGGTTATCAGTCAGGTGGGATTGAAAGACCGGCAGTCACCTGCGGATATATCAAATCTCTACGTAAGGAACAACAAAGGTGAAAACATTTCACTTGCTTCGGTTACCCGGATAGAAGCAAATGCGAATCCTCCTTCACTTTATCATTATAACCGTTATAAATCAGCAACGATGTCGGCTTCACTGGCCGAAGGTAAAACCATTGGGGATGGAGTGGCTGCCATGCAAAGGATTGCCGATAAAATACTGGATGAAAGCTACCAGACTTCCCTGAGCGGACCATCGCGGGATTATGCAGAAAGTTCTTCGAATACAGCTTTTGCATTCATGCTGGCTTTGGTGCTGATTTTTCTGGTACTTGCTGCACAGTTCGAGAGCTTCAGGGATCCACTGACCATCATGATTACAGTCCCATTGGCCATCGCAGGCGCCATGCTCAGTTTATGGGTATTCAACCAAACCATGAATATCTTTTCCGAAATAGGAATGATTATGCTTATCGGCCTGGTAACCAAGAATGGCATACTGATCGTTGAATTTGCCAATAAAAAGCGTGAAGAAGGCTTATCTAAAAGGCAAGCGGTAATCGAAGCAGCGACCCTGAGGTTAAGGCCCATCATGATGACAAGTCTGGCCACTTCCCTTGGGGCCTTACCCATAGCATTGAGCCTGGGGTCGGCCGCAACCAGCCGGATTCCCCTGGGTATTGTGGTGGTTGGAGGAATCATGTTTTCGCTGATACTGACCCTTTTTGTAATTCCTGCAGTTTACACTTATATTTCAGGCAAAAGGGAGCAAGTGGCTGCGGTAGCCGGAGAAGTTGGTTGACCCCGTTTAATGTTATGCCCGGCAGGCTGTTTTATCGGATTCTGCACTGCCGGTATCTGAATAAGTTCTGTTTTAATAAGTTAGAACAATGAAGGAAAAAGTAATAAGCATTCTCAGGTTGATGATTGTGATCATACCATCCATTGTTCAGGCTCAGGATCCATTTACCCTTCAGCATGCTGTTGACACTGCGCTCCGGAATAATTTTGACATCCGGATAGCCAAAAACAATCTGGAGATGGCAAAGATCAGCAACTCCTTTGGTGTTGCCGGCGGATTGCCCTCCATAACGGCAAGTGCCGGGGATAACATATCGAATACGTACACAAATCAGCAATTGGCCGATGGAACAGAATCAATTGTACGGGATCAGCGCGAAAATGCAATTAATGCCAGCTTGTCGGGAAGCATGGTTCTGTTTAACGGATTCAGGGTGGTGGCAGCAAAGGAGAGGCTGGAGCGGTTGCAGAATCAAAGTGAAATGCAACTGAACCTGCAGATACAGAATGTGATGGCCGATGTCATGATATCCTATTACGATATCATCCGGCAGCAGAATTACCTGAAAACGATACATCATTTACTGGGGGTTTCAGAGCAAAAACTCGGAATTGTGAAAGTCAGGAATAAAGTTGGTATGGCTGACGCGGCAGATATGTTGCAGGCTGTTTCTGATGTGAATTCAACGAAGCAACAGCTCCTGCTTCAGGAACTTGCAGTGAAGCAAACCAAGGCGGACCTGTTGTTGATTCTGGGTGTGAAAACCCCGTTTCTGTTTGAGGTTACCGAAAGTATTGAGGTAGATTCCACGCTGAAACTTGAATCAATCATGAACAGGCTGAGCATGAATCCACAGTACCTGAGTGCCGGGCAACAGGTGCTGATCAATGAACAACTTGTCAGGGAGGTTTCGGCGCAGCGTTATCCATCAGTGAAACTCAATGCCGGATACGATTTCTTTCAGGCGGATATGACCAAAGGTAATCTGGTCATGAACCGTTTTTATGGTCCTTTTGCAGGAATATCGCTGCAGGTGCCTGTTTTTAACGGATTTGTCTATAAGACCCAGATGAATATGGCAAAAATAAAGGTTGATAATTCGGTACTTGAAAAAGAGAGCCTGATCAATTCATTGAACTCACAGATGCTTAAAACCTACCAGTCGTATTCAACAACCCTGAATCAGCTTGATTCACAGGAGGAGAATTTTGAAATGGCCAGGCAGTTGGTGGATGTTGTTATGCAGAAATTCAACCTTGGTCAGGCAACCATTCTGGATGTCAAGGCGGCACAGACAAGTTATGAAAATGCAGCCTATCTGCTTTACAACCTGAAGTTCTCAGCCAAGGTTGCCGAAATCGGGCTGAAGCAACTGACCTATAGTCTGACCTATTAGAACCGCATTAATTACCATGAAAATAAAAAAGCCCTGCGATTGCAGAGCTTTTAAAGAATTATGTCCTGTAGATATATTAAATCACTTTAACATTTACTGCATTTAATCCTTTTTTACCTTCCTGAAGATCGAAGGTTACCTGGTCATTTTCCCTGATCTCGTCAATCAGTCCCGAAACATGAACAAAATATTCCTTGTCCGATGCATCGTCTTTAATAAATCCAAATCCTTTCAAATCATTGAAGAATTTCACTGTTCCTTTACTCATGATGTTTTTGTTTAATTTTGATTGGGACAAAGGTACACTTTTTTTCTTTAACTATTTGGTTTTTATTTGTTGGTAGCTAAAATGGCATTCTTTCACTCCGGAGAATAAATGCATTTTTTCTCTGAATCTATTTCACAGCAACTGTTCTGATTGATTTTTTCTTTATTTTTAACTCAGTATAATTTTTTTTGGATCAGAAAACTTCTTTTATCGCCGAATCAATAACAACAAATAATTGTTTGTTCACAGCCTCAACCTCCAAATGATGCGAAAATCCTTACAAGTTGCGATTTATCTGGCTATTCTTTTTTGCAATGCAGCGGCCCAATCCGTTGTACCGGATCCCGGGCGGACAGATTTCACGGGTTCCATGGGTTTTCTTTCCTCCGATTGGATGGAAGGGCGGGAGGCTGGATCGAAGGGAAGTTTCATGGCAGCTGATTACATTTATTCTGAAATGATGCAGCTGGGATTGAAGCCAGGCTCAGTTTCCGGTCCCGGCAACAGTTTTTTTCAGAATTTTGACATTATCAGGCATAAAATAACAGGGAATGAATTAATATTGGTTGAACAAAACGATCTGACCCGGACCCAGGCAGGTTTTATTCCTGGTATAGATTATGTTACCGAAGCCGGACCTGCTGGTTTCCGGATTGAAGCACCGCTGGCTTTTGCCGGTTATGGCATAATTGCTCCGCAAGTGGCTTACAACGATTACAAAGGAATAGATGTAAGTGGTTGTATTGTAGTAGTCATGGATGGTTTTCCCGGTGAAAAGGATACCTTGTCACGGGGATGGAAAAGTTTTGGCAGTGATGCTATGAAAGAGTTTTATAGCCAGGAAGCCAAGTTTCGGAATGCTGCGGGGAACGGAGCACTGGCGATGATTATTGTTTCCCCGGGAGGAAGTGTTTTCCAACTCAGATATAAACAGGTTAATAAAAGCATTGACAGATCTGTATTCGGGCAGGCTGAGATGGAACAATTTGATTATGAAGATTATAATTATTCTCTTCCCGGAGATACAGTTTTGATTCCAGGGTGTTGGCTTGGAGAAAAAGCTGCGGCCGGATTGTTAGCGGGAAGTGGCATTGACCTGAAAGAAACAGCCGGAAGAATTGCCATCCGGCTGGTCCCTGAATCTGCAGAATTGAAAGGCAAAAAGATAATCATCTCTGTTGAGACGAAGGCTGAGCCGATACTCGTAAGAAATGTCACCGGGCATATTCAGGGGACGGATACCTCCAGATGCATTGTCATCGGTGCACATTACGATCATCTGGGAATGCGCAATGATCGCATTTATAATGGCTCCGATGATAACGCCTCCGGTGTGGCCGGCATGCTTGCCCTGGCCGGATCGTGGATGAAATCTGGCGGGAAACCGCCTTGTAACATTATTTTCTCAGCATGGACAGCCGAAGAAAAGGGTTTATTGGGCAGTACCTGGTTTGTCAGAAATTTCGATTTCAGCAGGCAAAAGATTTTGCTGAATGTAAATTTTGATATGATCTCAAGGAGTGCAGAGGACGATGAAGAAGGAAGGGTGATCAGCATTGGCATGCTTAAAGGCTCCGACAACCTGAAAGAAATAGCAATAACCCAAAACAGGTCGCTCAGGAAACCGTTCGAACTCGACCTATGGGAAACCCATGGTGGTGGCGGAAGTGATTATGTACCGTTTTCAATGAGAAAGATTCCTGTAATAAGTTTCTTTGCTGGTTTTCATGAAGATTACCATACGCCCCGCGATATCTATGCCAGGGCAGATGCAGCAAAAATGGAAGCCATTCTTAAACTGGCAAATAGAATGATCCTGGAATTTTTATCAACCCAATTATTCTGAAACACATCAAAGTCTTGAAAAATGGAAAAAGTACAACACGAACCTGAATGTTGCCCTGAGTTTAAACCGGCCATTTGGGAAAACCAGGTTTTCGAGTGGGACAACAAAATGTTTATCCGCGACAAGGTATTTACCCTCTTTTTTATGCCTGTGAATTTTGGCGGTGCAATGAAGCGCCTGAACGGGAAGGTTGAAAAAGCCGGGGCCGGCATGCCTGACTGGCTCTGTCTTTCAGACCACACTTCAAAATGGAATATGGATCTTTACCTGGCAGTTGACAGGCACATCGGGGGCGCAGAAAATACAACCCTTAGCGGAAAATATTTTAGTAAAGTGTATGAAGGTCCATTCCGTGATACCGGAAAATGGACGGAAGACTTTAAAAAACATGCGAAAGAGCGTGGTTTTGAGATCATGAAATGGTATATGTGGTACACCACCTGCCCGAAATGTGCGAAGAAATACGGCAAAAATTATGTGGTAATTATTTGTTCGATTTCAGGAGAGCCGGCTAATTGAACAAAACCGGAAAGTTCTGCCCGGTTTCAGGAATTTAAAGTTCTTTTGTGATAATGTTTCACAGAAGAAATGATAGCTTTGTGTCAGTTTATATGTAATTTGATCCCGGGTAGTTGTTAATATGACAGCCTTTCCGGAATGTAGTTGACCAACCATTTGTTTGTTATTTGTGCCGAGAAAAAACCGAATATGCTACGAAATTTTGTAATCATTACAGTTGTCTGCTTCCTGCTGATTGATGCCAATGCTCAGGTAAATAGCCCGGATCCACTGACCAAACTGGTCAACAGTACATTGTTGCATCAGGTCTTGAACGATTTTGACCGGACTATCCCGATGGTACTGTTTGCACCTGGTTTCTATTTTATCGGAAGCAGCCGTTATCCAATCAATCCCCTGTTCAACGAGAGCGACTTTTATGATAATGAAGAACTGGTCAGAACATCTGATTATTATCAAAAAGAGATATTTGATGTATTGAATTCCGGTTTTATACCTTACATTCCTGTAGATTCGATCATGCAGGTCAGGGTTATTCATGGTCATGTGCTGCTTTTTGAACTCAAGTTCTTCAGGAAAACAGATACCGTGATTTTTATACAGTCCGATGCCGAAAGAAATAAAAACAAGACCGTTGGATTGTCTGGTAATAAGGTGATTTCAGTTTCCTATTATGATGCTGCCAGAGAGTACAATTATAACAGCAGGTTAACCGGAGATACATTGAGGACTTCAGAAGTTATAGACGGGCAGTCAGGGAAGAAATCAAAATCAATGATGCATTATCGTGATGGCTTTCTTTCAGAAATATCTTATTACAATATTGTATCCGGCGAGGATGAATTGATATCGACAGATTACTATTATCAAAATGAACTGAACAAACCGGCATTAAAACAATCAATAAACAGAAAAGGGAAAATAACCGATTCAACACATTATTATTATGATAATGATAAATTAATTCACTATCAGAACTTTAGTGGTGGTAATCAAAAGCTTTCCATTTCCTATATTTATAACAGGACCGGAAAGCTCTCCGGGAAAACAGTCAAATCACAAAGCAGAAATTATTCAAATGATTATTCATATAACAACGGAACCATCGTCGATCTTGAAATTGACGATAAAATAAAGCCTTACAAGCGTCACTTTGTTTTCAAATCTGATGTCCAGAGAAGACTTGCCGTGATAGAATACAACACCATTACAAAAGAATCCCTGATTGAAAACCTGAAAACCATTTGGATGTTTGGTTACAATGACAAAGGGAATATTAATTCCATAAAAGTTATGGATAGCGAAGGTGTGATTGACAAAGAAATTTTATTTGAATATGTATTTTTTAATACCTTGAAGAACGAATAAAACAGACCGGCATAACTAATTGCTTTAATTATACTATTACAAATGTCATTATCAATATAATATACAAAATTGCCTGTTTTAATACCATAATCAATGGTCAGATATAGAATTGTTTTACCTGTCATCTTTTTTCTGGCATTTACATCAGCAAAAGCCCAGCTGAATGGTGTTTATACGGTTGGTGGCAGCGACCCTGATTATATCGACGTGCAGTCTGCTGCCGGCAGTCTGCAATGGAACGGGATATCCGGTCCGGTTATTTTTAAGATAAGGCCGGGAGTTTATAGTGGATTTATCATTTGGCCTTTCACTAATTTAACAGGACAGGATACTGTTAGTTTTGAGGCTGAAAACGGTATTGCCTCTTCCGTAATTATCAACAGCAGAATTGAATTGCAGAGTTGTGAAAGGGTTCGGCTGCACAAACTCACAATCACAGCCAATACTGCAAGTGATCTGTCCTCAGTCTTCCTTTATTATACAAGCCATTGTCTTTTAAGTTATTGTAATATGACTAATCCAAGCGGGGAGAATTATGACGACGATGAAGCCCTGGTCAAGATTCTTGCACCATGGGATGGAGGTATCAAACAACTCACCTTCGATAGCTGTATCATCAGTTCTCCGCTAAAAACCATTTTTATGTCGGGGAAACAAACCAGGGTCCGTTTTTATTCGAGTATATTGACGGGTCAGTTTAAGAAGACAACTTACATCAGAGCACATTATAATTTCTGCTCCCTGACATTTCATGATTATAATATTCCCGTTGGTAGTCAGTATTATACCGGAAATAGTATCCATATTCCGGATACATCAAAACAACTTTCTATCAATGGCGAATTCTATGGGAATACTTTCTACTGTAAGATATCTTCCTACTCATCCAGGTTCTATAATAATTGTTTCAAAATGAATGTTGATGTTTCACTGGCGACATCGGTTTCTGTTAAATTCTATGGGAATCGGTGTGAAGGTAATTTTAATAGCGTGTACTGCCATAATTCGTTTTATTCATCCAACCACTTTCTGGGCAATGTCAGATTAAATGCCGATAACGACAAAATCTGGAATAATTTTTTCTACAAAGGGCTGCATATTTCCCACGGGGGCGGTCATTGGATCGAACATAATAATTTTCACCCTCAGGCAGTTCTCCAGATGGATTTTGCAGAAGGAACCATCTGCAATAATAATCTTGGTATAGTTTACCTTCTTCAGCCTGCCCCCGATCGGGTCTATAATAATAATTTTGTTGTAGCTTGCGCAGATTCAGTAGAATACGCCGGTAATACCCCATTTTTTTATAATCCAAATTATGTGGATGAGAATTCTGATTTGCATGCAACCAATCCGGCTTTGATCCATAAGGCAAAAGTTACCGTGTATTCAGAGTTATTCATGTATGATGCTGACAGTGTTGAAAGGCGACTCGTTCCCAGCATAGGAGCCAATGAGATCTGCATGAATTTTCTTACCGATACATTGTTGATTTACTGTGCTGACTCACTTTGTCTGGATGTTTGCCTTGATGATTTTGAAGGTTATTATTGGACTCCTTCAAATCTGTTCAACGACAGTACGGACAGTAGTCCTGTATTTATTCCCTATGGACCTTTACAGATAAAATTGAACCATTGTGATTATGGAGTTGTTGATTCCGTGTTGATCAGGATGGTGGATTCATTACCGGTAGCTGTTTTAGAATATCATATACAGGCATATGATGTACAGTTTATCAACCGTTCCGGCTGCTCCGATTCTTTTTTGTGGAATTTTGGAGATGGAACCACTTCTGTAGCATCCGATCCGTTCCACAGTTATTCTGGTCCGGGTTCCTATCAGGGAAGCCTTACAGTCAGTAATTCATTCGGGAGTGATCAAAAAGAATTCTCAGTTAATATAGTGAATCCTTCTGCAAACATCCATGAAAAGAATCCTGTCAGGATTTATCCGGTTCCTGCCCGTGAAAAACTTTGTCTGGATCTTCCGGCTGAATTTCTTCCGGTTCAGATGAGCATCATAGACATGCAGGGCAGGGTTGTTTTTACAGAAATCATCCGTCAGCATTCACAGTGCCTTGAGATTGGAGATCTTCCTTCTGGTTTGTATCTTGCGAATATACTTGCTAACAACCGGCATTTTAGTCACAGGATACCTGTAATTAAGTCTGATTGATCCCGTTCACAGGTGCCTGGAAGGTTCTGAAGATATAAATACCTATGGGAAAAAGAATAATAATTTTCGATTTCGGCGGAGTGCTGATCGATTGGAACCCCCGTTATGTTTACCGTAAAATCTTTGCAACAGACCCTGAAGCAGAGTGGTTCCTTGAGAATATCTGCACCCCGGAATGGAACCTCAGCATCGATGCAGGCAAGCCCTTTGCCACTGCAGTAACAGAACTTTGTGAGGTTTTTCCTGAATGGACAGACCAGATTTCCGCTTTTCATCTTCGCTGGGAGGAGATGCTGGGAGGAGTGATTCATGATTCTGTCATGATTCTGAATGAAATTCAATCCAGGGGATTTAAGGTTTATGGCCTCACCAACTGGTCGGCAGAAACATTTCCCATAGCCTGTAACCGGTATGAATTTCTTCAGACTTTCGAAGGTATTGTAGTTTCCGGTGAAGAGAAAGTGACCAAGCCCGACCCGGCCATCTTTAAGGTTTTGCTTGACCGGTTTAATCTGAAGCCCGGAAACTGCATTTTTATTGACGACAACCCACACAATACTGCTGCCGCAGAAATGCTTGGATTTCATACCATCGGTTTTACTGATCCGGAGCAATTGCGGAATGATCTCCTCGTCGCCGGCATATTGTAGAACATCAGAAATTTTCATTCTGATGACTGCCGGATTAAGCTAAAATATGTTTAGATGCTGTGATAAAGCCATTTTACCCCTTTCTCAGGTTTATGCTGCACGGCAACATGATCATTGCTTTTGCTGCGGTTGTACTCTGCCTGGCTTCACAGCTGCAGGCGGGTTATGTGCCGCGTTTTCAATCCTGCCATTTATTGGTTTTTACAGGGACCCTTTCAGAATATAGCCTTCACCGTCTGCTGAAATATTATTCACTGGGCAGGGCCGACCGGAAAGCCGGATATATGTGGATGTTCTCAAATCAGCTGTTGGCCTGGCTCTTTTTTCTTTTCACGTTGACGGCTTTTGCCGTTTCATTCTTTTACGTTGATGCCCTGGTAAAATGGATTATCATGGTATCAGGAGCGATTGCACTGCTGTATTCATTACCTGTGATTGGGCCGGCCGGGTTCCTGTCGCTGCGGAAGATCCCATTCGTAAAGACCTTTCTGGTTGCACTGGTCTGGTCTGTAGTTACGGTGATTGTTCCCCTGACAGGAAATTCCGGTGTAATTCCAGTGGAAAAGGTATCATGGATTTTCATCGAACGATTCCTTCTGATATTTCCGCTGGCCTTGCTTTTCGATATCCGTGATGCGGATGTGGACAGGGAGAGCGGCATCAGAACCATTCCTGTCGTCTTCGGAGAAAAGTTAACCCGGAAACTGGCTGTATGTATCGTTTTACTGTTTATTTTCATTTATCCGCTTGCAGCAGGGACTTTTGTATTTCATTCCCATTTTATGCCGGCCATCTTCTGGAGCCTTCCTGTGTTGTGGTTCACTTACAGGAAGTCAGATGCAGTAAGCCCTTTGTATTACTCCATGCTTCTTGACGGATCATTGGTTCTGTATGGTTGCTCAGTAATAGCCGGAGGATATTTTTTTAATCATCTCCTTATTTTTCAGTGAAATCTGTTAAATTAACCGTCTGAAATTAAAAGATTATGCAAACTTTTATCGCCCTGCTGCGGGGTATCAACGTCAGCGGGAAAAACCTGATCAAAATGGCCCCTCTTGCTGAGGCATTGACCAGGGCCGGACTTCTGAACATACGGACTTACATTCAGAGCGGAAACATTGTTTTTGAATCTGACACTGAAGACAAAGCGGTTCCCGGACAGCTCATTGCCGAAAAAATCAGGAAGGAATTTGGTTTAAGTGTTCCTGTCCGGGTGCTGAAGCAAACCGATCTGAGACGCATTCGCGATGACAATCCATTTATAGGCTTACATGGACTGCCTGAAGACAAACTTCACCTGACATTGCTGGCCGGTGCTCCTGATCCTGCCCTTGTTCAGAGGATAGCTGAGGGAGAATACCTGCCCGATGAGTATACCATAAAAGGGGAAGCAATATACCTGCATTGCCCGGATGGTTACGGAAGAACCAAACTGACCAACACCTTTTTTGAGAACAGGCTGAAGGTAAGCGCTACAACGCGGAACTGGGCAACCATCGTAAAATTGTGTTCGATGTAGGATGTTAATCCTGAATAGCAGAATTTTTATTTTGGTTAGCCGGACGGACTCTCCTGTTTGATGATTAGCCCTCAACCCTGAAAGTATTTTATAATATGATCGTACATACCAAAGACGGCAGGAAAGCAGATCTGTTGAAATTTGAGCCAACTTTTGGCAGCCGGCTTCTCGGTTATTTATCCGGCCTGAGCGGGGAAAGCAAAAGCCGTTTTGGGCCACATCCGTTCACTGCGGATGGAATAAACGGGATTTTGAATGTCAGGTCAGGTGTTACCGGATATATAGGTATTGATGTTCTTTCAGGAAAGATTATTGCCTATTCATTGGTGAAGCAAGGGTTTGTTGAGCATGATGAACGAAGGTATGAGGGGTATGGCATCCTTCCTGATTCTTCGGCCGTATGCTCCTATGCCCCTTCCGTTCATGATGACTGGCAGGGAACCGGTCTGGGTAGCAGTATGCTTGGTTTTGCTTTGGATGACATCCGGAGGTTTCACTTTAATCTGATGGTTCTGTGGGGCGGGGTGCAGGCATCCAATACCAGAGCCTTGAAATTCTATCTGAAGCAAGGGTTTATAATGGCAGGTACATTTGTTCACAACGGTGAAAATATTGATATGATGCTTTCACTGAAATAACTGCAACATGCAGGGTTTTTGTTATCCTTCAGTTCACCGGAAATGATGAATCAGAATGACAATATCAGTAAAAAAAAGCCGCTGTTAAGCGGCCTTTCATATGAGAATGTTGCAGACATTCTAGTTCAACACAAAATCACAATTGGAATTATCAGTTCCATTGACTGTAACGGTTTTTTCAGAAACAGTTCCGTCTTCCAGTTCAACTTTTACAACATAACTTCCCGGCTTAATTCCGATAAAAGCATATGTTCCATTGGCTTCTGAATGTGTGGCAATCTGATTTTCGTCTAAAGTAACAGTAATAAATGCGTTATCAGCATTAACGCCATTGTAGGTAACATTTCCTGAAATCTTACCGGTTCTGTTTAAATCACAAACCCTGAATGTTGGCTCACATGCACATCCGCTTATGTTTGTTATCTGATGAAACCAATTTAGGCCGAAGAAACTGCTCTGGAACCGGAATGTACTGTTGACATCAATATCAATCAGAACATCCGACACGCCGGAATCTTCAACTTCCAGATACGGATCACAGACTACTTCATAAGTACCTAAGGCGTTGTTGTTATAATTAAAAATGCTGTTTTCGCCAGAACCGGTGATACTTCCATTCATTACTACGGAAGCCTCGTTAAAGGTAACCCTGGAATGAGTATATGTTCCGACAGGTAAACTGCTTCTATTAACAGTGGCTGTGTTTCCATTCGTATAGTCAAGCAGGTTGTATCTGTTTCCCGTGTTCCCCTCAGATTCAAAAACAGTAACATACTCACCCTCAGAGTTCCTGAATTCTATCTTCCGTATCTCCATGTTTGCTTCCGAAACGAAACTGAAAGGGAATGTTGCATCGGTCAGTTTCACATTTACTTCACCCTTGTTGTCCGAATCTTGCTTTTCATCCGTACAGGAAGCCAAACCTCCTGCTAAAATTGTAAAAATTAGAAAATTTTGAATTAGTGTTTTCATGAATAAAATTATTACAGGCCCAGAATAAGTGAATTTTAATGATTAGGAGGAAGAATGAGCCTTAAGTTCAGTTATCCAAATCATCTGCAAAGATAAGGATAATAAATCGCATAAATATCACTAATTATTTTTTTATTAAATTTCATTCATTTGCTGTACTTACCGGAAAGGTGAATTGGCAAAGGTTGTATGATTCTTGAAACCCAAACATGCATTTGAAGGAATTCCTGGTAAATGCCCGGTCAGGTGGTATAGAGACATAATCTGATTGGTGAGAAAGCAATGAAAAATAAGAAAGGCTTGAATATATTTTAACCATTTCCGGTTTTGTAGACCCGGTAACGGTTATTCAGGCTGAAACATGGTTAGAAGCAGGGCAGGAGATTCACTGACCAATGAAGAATGATCAGGTTTTTTGAAGTAAGTTCAGATTCCGGGTGAGGAAATTTCAACCATCATTAAATACCGGAACCGATATTTTTATCTTTTGCAGGAAAGAAAACAGAACACAAAACCGCAACGAAAAGGATTCCGAAAATAACGGCCAGTGACCAGGCAACCGGCAACTTATAATAACCGCTGAGAATCATTTTAACTCCCACAAATGCCAGGATAGCGGCCAATCCGTATTTCAGATAAAAGAAATACTTTGTTATCCCGGCAAGTGCAAAATAGAGTGCTCTCAGACCAAGAATTGCGAAAACATTGGATGTAAAGATGATAAAGGTGTCGTTTGAAATGGCCAGGATAGCAGGAATCGAATCAACGGCAAAAATAAGGTCGGTGAACTCAACAATAATGAGGACAATAAAAAGGGGTGTGGCAAACAGTCTGGCATTCTGCCTGACAAAGAATTTCCCTTCATGCATTTCCCGGGTAACCGGAAAAAATCTTTTGAAGATTCTGACCATAGGGTTTTTGTCAGGACTGACCTCTGTATTACCGGGTGACAGCATCCTGATCCCGGTAAAAACCAGGAAAGCTCCGAAAAGATAGATCAGCCAGTGGAAACTGTTGAGCAGTGCCACTCCGGCAAAAATGAAAATTGCACGCATAATCAGGGCGCCCAGAATTCCCCAGAAGAGCACTTTGTGCTGGTATTTGGGCTCCACATTGAAATACCCGAACAGCATAATAAAGACAAAAAGGTTGTCAACACTGAGTGATTTCTCAATGAGGTATCCGGCAAGGAATTCCAGGGCCTTTACCTTACCCATATACAGGTAAACAAGATAGTTGAAAACCAGTGCCAGCCCGATCCAGACTGCGCTCCAGATAAGCGCTTCCTTTATTTTAACCTCATGTGATTTACGGTGGAAAACACCAAGGTCAAGTGCAAGCATAAGCATAACAAAGGCAAGAAAAGCTATCCAGTGACTAAGATGTATCTCCATAAATTGAAATCAAATTTGAGTGCAAAATCCGGATTTTCCGTGAATCATTTATGACTGACGGAATTACCGGAACAAAGGTGTTAATGGCTTGTGCAATGGAATTGCACCATTCAGAATAAATAACCGCCACAGACATATCCTGCGGCGATTATCGGATTGAAGTAACAAATATGCAACTGGTTTTAAATCATTACCCGCCAATAGCGAACAGACTTTATACTTTTAACTTTGAGCTTTCAGCTTTGAGCTTCCTAATCCCTTCTCCCCATAAAAATCATAATATAGTAAAGCAGGGTAGCCAGTGATGCGAGTGCGGCAACCACATAGGTATAAGCTGCCCAGCGCAGCGCCTCCTGTGCTTTGGGAAGGGTGGCGGTGGTGGTAATTCCGCTTCCGTCGAGCCATGCAATGGCACGACGGCTGGCATCGATTTCAACAGGCAGGGTGATAAAGCTGAAGAGGGTGGTCAAAGCAAAAAGAACAATACCGGCCAGCAATAAACCGGGAAAGGTATTCACCAGCAGGATTCCGGCAAGCAGCACCCATTGCACCCAGTTAGAGGCAAAACTGACCACGGGCACCAGCGAAGAGCGCATCTGCAGCCAGGCATAGGCATTGGCATGCTGAACAGCGTGACCACATTCATGAGCCGCCACAGCTGCTGCCGAAATATGACGCCCGTGATATACATCGGGGCTGAGGTTAACGGTTTTGTTCTGAGGGTTATAATGGTCGGTGAGTTCACCCTGGACCGATACTATTTTCACATCAAAAACACCATTGTCGTGGAGCATTTTCTCGGCAATCTCAGCCCCGCTGTATCCATTGTTGACCGGAATCTGGCTAAATTGCCTGAATTTTGACTTCAGACGGGCACCGATGACCCAGCTCAGCAACATAAAGACTCCGAAAATGATTAAATATCCCATTTTGATCTTTTTTTAGTTTGTCATTATTCAACAAAAAGTCTGCCATAAGGATTGGTTGACAGAATGGCAGTATTTGAAGTTCAAAGTTTAAAGTTCAAAGCTCAAAGTTTTTCTGCCTTAAGCGGGCTCACAGTCGGAAGTCGGAAGTCAGATATCAGAAGTCGGAAGTCTGAGAGTTGGTGTTTACCTTCTCCTTGTCCCCCATTCTCCTTGTCCTTTAGTCCATAGAAGCAGGATTGCCGCCCCATGTCCCACGTCCCCCGCCCCCTTGTCAATAAATGCAGGAATTTCGTCTCTCGCCCCATTTTCCCGTCCCCCGCCCCATTTTCTTTTTAAATAACCGGTTCAATCGAAGGGTCGTGCCAGCTGGCATACATGGTGTAGCTTTTTGATATACGGTTTATCTGTCCTTCGAGCAGTTTGGTGTCGATGGATTTGATCTTTTTTGCGGGAACTCCGGCATATACACTTCCCGATTCAACCAGGGTACCCTGTGAAACCACAGCACCGGCCGCGATGATGGAGTTGCTTTCAACCACTACGCCATCCATCACAATGGCCCCCATACCGATCAGTACATTGTCGTGAATGGTGCAGCCGTGCACGATGGCGTTGTGGGCAATGGAAACATTATTGCCAATATTCACCGGAGCTTTCTGGTAGGTGCAATGGACGATGGCCCCATCCTGGATATTGACATTGTTGCCGATTTTTATGTAATGCACATCTCCGCGCACCACCGCGTTGAACCAAACGCTGCAGTTGTCGCCCATTTCAACCTCACCGACAACAGTTGCATTCTCGGCGAAATAACAGTTTTTCCCGATTTTTGGGTGGATCCCCTTTACATCTCTGATTAGTGCCATTTTTTTTCTGTATAGGTTTTGAATTATTCTATCGTTTTTTGTTGTTTAGTCAGATGAGTCGCTGGAGCGATGGAATAATGGAAGGATGGGATGATGGAAGGATGGAATGTTAAAGTAACGGAATAATTTACCCTCTGCATCTGTTAAACATTCCATTGCCCCGATACTCCAATGACCTAATGACCCAATGACATTTTTTTTATGAAACCCTTTATAACACTGAAAATCCGGATGCTGACCACATAAGTCGGCGTCTTTCTCCCCGTCGACAGGTCGCTCCATCGCTTCTTTGCTCCATCACTACTTTCCTTTTCTCAACCATCAAATCTCTCAACTTCAGGCCTCAATCACCCAACCTGTCACCCTGAGCGTCGAAGGGTAACCAGTAATCTCTGTCTTTCGCTCCCTTACACCCGCTCACGATCGTCCAACATCAAACGCCCAGATTTATTGTTCACTAAGCCTTATACTGCTTCGGGTAGTCGATGCTGTGGTGCAGTCCCCGGCTTTCCTTCCGTTCCATGGCCATCTGAATGATCAGACCGGCAACGGTGATCATGTTACGGAGTTCGCATATTTTTTCAGTCAATACCGACTTTTCATACAGATCCTCGGTTTCCTCCTGCAATATCTGCAACCTGTCATAAGCTCTTTTCAAACGAAGGTTCGACCTCACGATGCCAACGTAATTGGTCATAATGCCCTGCAGCTCCTTCAGCGACTGGGTAATCAGGATCATCTCCTCGTTGAACACGGTGCCGGAGGCGTTCCAGTCAGGGATTTCATTCATAAACTGAATGCTTTTGGCCAGCGGGACTGCGTCGAGTGCGGCCCTGTGTGAAAACACCAGTGATTCGAGCAGTGAATTGGAGGCAAGGCGGTTGGCACCATGCAGACCGGTGGAGGCGCATTCGCCGGAGGCAAAGAGGTTCCTGATGTTGCTCCTGCCCCAGGCATCCACCCTGATACCGCCGCAGGTGTAATGGGCTGCCGGCACCACCGGGATCATCACTTTGGTCATGTCGATGCCGATGCTGAGGCATTTGGCATAAATGGCCGGAAAGTGGTTCAGGATCACCTGCATATCGAGATGGCGGGCATCGAGGCACACGAAATCGTCACCGCTGATTTTTAGCTCATTGTCGATGGCCCGGGCGACAATATCACGGGGAGCCAGCGAGAGTCTTGCATCGTATTTCTGCATAAACTCCTTCCCCTGACGGGTTTTCAGTACTGCCCCGGAACCCCTGAGTGCTTCGGTGATCAGGAAGGAGGGTTTCTCGGCCGGGTTGTAGAGGGATGTCGGGTGGAACTGGATAAACTCCATTTTCCCGATGTCACCGTTGGCTCTTTTCACCATGGCAATGCCGTCGCCGGTGGCTACCGGAGGGTTGGTGGTGATGGCATACACGTTTCCTGCCCCACCGGTGGCAATCATGGTTGTTTTGGCGAGAATGGTGATGATGTGGTGGTTTGATTTGTTCAGTACATAGGCTCCGTAACAGGTAATTCCATCCTGTTTCATCCCGGGTTCCAGATGGTGTTCGGTGATCAGGTCAACCGCGAAGTGGTTTTCAAGGATTTCGATGTTCTTATTTTCCTTGACACGTTTCAACAAACTGTTTTCTATCTCGGCACCGGTCTGGTCCTTGTGGTGCAGTACCCTGAATTCGGAATGACCGCCTTCCTTGGCGAGGTCATATTTTCCGGTCGGATTTTTATCAAATGCCACACCCCATTTCACCAGTTCCTTCACCCGGTCGGTTGATTCGGTGATGGTTATACGGACGATTTCAGGGTCACTCAGATCATCCCCGGCAATCATGGTATCGCGGATATGTTTTTCGTAGGTATCGGGTGTGTACATCACGGCGGCGATACCGCCCTGGGCGTATCGTGTGGCGCTTTCCTGGGCTTCACTCTTTGTAACGATGCAAACCTTGCCATGGGCCGATACTTTCAGGGCATAACTGAGGCCGGCAATACCGGTACCGATCACAAGGAAATCAACTTTTTTTCGCATTTTCCGCGCAGATTTTCACACTTCAAAATTAACCGAAATAAATCAATTGCAGGAGTTTTGTAGAGAGGGTTTTTTTGCCACGAACCTGCCCGCCGGCAGGCGGGGGCACAAAGGCACCAGGTACCACAAATTTATTTTTTATTTTCCTGAGCTAAGCACGGGCTCTGCCCGGGCTTCATATTATGGCAGGCTCTGCCTGAAAATCTTTTTATGCCACCAGGACACAAAGGCACCAGGTGCCACAATTTTTTTTTCCTTGAGCTAAGCCCATGTTCTGCTTATTCAAAAGACTTAACGCGGATGACATGCCCGCCTCCTGAAGGTAACGGATGACCACAGATATCTTCGATTTGTTCCCTTTCTTTCGCTTAAGTCGCCTTTTTTCGCTCCCTCGCCCTTTTTCGCTCCCTCGCAAAATAGAACGCAGATAACACAGATTAAACGGATGACCACGGATAAATTCGTTAAAGTCGCTTTTTTCTCGCTTAAGTCGCGCTCTTTCGCTCCCTCGTCTTATTTCACTCCCTCTCTCTCGCCTTTTTTCACCCTCTCGCAAAGTCGCTCTGTATCATAATTGAACAGTGAAGCGATTGAACCTGTTAAATACCCGAAGGGCATTGACCCCATGTTTTTTCTTATTTGACTCACCTTTTCCCGATTAATCGGAAATTGCACGACGAGTTCCGGACTTCCCGGAGAAGTCGCCTGTACTTACAAGTTAAATAATTTCTTTTATTTAGTTTGTTGTTCCGGCCTTAAAGTTGTAAGGGTCAGTGAATTGGTGTCAATGATTTTCGAATTATTTAACTTATATTGATGAATGAAATTCAAAAAAATTCTGTAATTTTAGTGAGAAGGAAATATCTATACCCTGTTCTGCATTTTCTATAATCAGCAAAGAGTACATTAATTTTTGGAATCAACCTGATTTCATTCATATTCTGAAAACAAGTGACAATACAACATACTGAGCCGGATAATTCATATTTGAAATTTTAAGTAAAGGTCGTTTATGAAAAAATTAATTTCAGCACTGATTTTCCTTTATCTGTTTTGCCAGTTCGGCTCTGCCGGGAACGCTCAGAATCCTATTTTCCGCAGCAATGATAAATCAGATACCATACAAACCTTGTTGGATGATTCACTTTTGTTTCGATTTAATACTTATGATATTTCCACCTTCAATGATCCACCCCGTTCAGATTTACCCTTTGATTCATTACCCCGGAGGAAATACATTATCAGACAAAAGCAAACTTTTGTAAGTGTCGCCGAGAATGAATATATTGAGCTTCGGGCAAAAGTGTATGTTGATTCTTCCATGGCTGACAAGATCATAGGATTTGAATTCAGCATTGCTGATTTTACAACCATATTCTGGGATGACGACAAGGTGGTCAGCCAGGGAAAACTGGATGGTTTGAATCATATTTCAGAACCATATAAATCCGGCCTTCATGTTTATCCGGTTTATACAGCCGATACAGGTTTTCATCAAATAGTAATCAGGCAGATATATAACCCCAATGATTCCGAAGATGAATCCGTATATGAATCCGTATATTATTACACATTTAAATTCAGTTATAATATTTACGAAGATTATTCCGCTTACATTGCCGAGAATTTCAAAAAGGAACACAGCCTGCTTCATATAGCAAAAATGGGGAGACCATTTTTTCTGTTCAGTATTTTTCTGCTCAGTACTCTGTTTTATTTTATTGTTCAGAAGTCAAAGTTCTATCTGTCCTTCTCTGTTTTTTCGTTGTTTTATTTGTTGGAATGGTATTTAGAATTTAAACTATATAATCCTCCCAACACAAAACAACAATTTGCCGATATACTCATGATCCTTCCATTCTTTGCATTAGTATTTTATGGCATTGCAGAGAAAATACCGAATAGGGTATATTGGTATCTCGTTCCGGTATTAATCTTCGGATTGGCTTTATTATTTGATTATCTTTTTCCGTCTGAATCTCTGGCTTTATGGAATATTCTGCCTTATTTTTTTATGCTGGTTATTATTTCAACAGCCGCATTGTTCATCGAAGCCATAATTAAAATTGTTTTTACCTTTAAGCTTAAAAGAAAAAGGATTAAAATAGTTGCTTTTGGTATTTTACTTTTTATGATTATAGGCATTCCAGCGGCTTTTGTTAATGAAACCCTTCAGGAATACATCGTTTTAATTAAATTCTATTTATTTGCTATTTCAATTCTCTTTTTCCTGATTTATACTGTAAAAGATACTTATACTGAAAACCTGCTAAAACAGGCTGAGGTTTTAACCTTAACACAGGCCAATGAAAAAATACTGGCTGAACAAACCCTTACCCTTGAAGCCCGGGTTAAGCAAAGAACTGCAGAGCTGGCAACCCAAAAAGAGCGGAGCGAAGCATTACTGTTGAATATTCTGCCCTATGAGGTAGCTGAAGAGTTGAAAAATACCGGGCAATTCAAAGCAAAAACCTACAGTATGGTTACGGTAATGTTTACCGATTTTAAGGACTTTACCAGCGTGAGCGAGAAAGTGAGTGCTGAGTTGCTGGTAAGCGAACTTCACCATTGCTTCAGTGGATTTGATTCCATTTTGCAAAAGTACAACATCGAAAAGATTAAAACGGTTGGTGATGCCTATATGTGTGCAAGTGGGTTGCCTTCGCTCAACTACACCCATGCCATTGATGTGGTAAAAGCAGCCATCGAAATGCGGGAATTTATCCGCAACCGGATAAAAGAGAAAGAAGAAAAGGGTGAAATTGCCTTCCATCTGCGTATCGGTATCCATACCGGTCCGGTGGTGGCTGGCATTGTTGGTGTAAAAAAATTCTCTTACGACATCTGGGGAGATACAGTGAATCTTGCTTCAAGAATGGAAAGCAGCGGCGAAGCCGGTAAAATTAACATCAGCGGTAGTACCTATGAATTGGTGAAAGATAAATTCAACTGTACTTACAGGGGGAAAATTCAGGCAAAGAACAAAGGTGAAATCGATATGTATTTTGTGGAGAATATAACATGACGATTATAGTATATGCTGCTAAATCACAGTGGCATCAGACTTCAGGCAGTTAGATTCATACAAGCATTTCCCATAACAATAAATCCAATCTGGCTACTTAATGATCCTTTCTGAGAGGGATAAATGAAATGGAATTACGCAATGCCTGAATTGAAAAATGAACTTATTTTTATCAGAACGCCCGAAGGGTATTGAACCCTTGAACAGCCCATCTATTTGAATATTTCTAAAAGTCTGACATCCAACCATAGCTTTCAGTCTCTCGCAGAATAGAACACTGATAACCCGGATTATACGGCTGACCACAGATTTATTGTTAAAGTTTTTGTTGACATCTTTTACTGAGCTTTGCAGAACCCTCGCCTGTTTTCACTCCATCCCGGCAGCATTAACCTTTCCGACCCTTACTCATATAACATTTTTATATTGAGATTTCAATTATCCGTAGTGTCTGATATTTATCTGTCTTAATAACAAGACCGTAAAGCAGGGCTTGCCTATGCTTTGGAATTAATCATAAAATAGCCGATATTTGACCTCTGAACATCAGGAACACAAATATGACTAAGTATATTTCAATCCTCTTCTTTGTTAGCCTGCTAACTGCAGGCAATTGTCATGCTCAGCTGTCATGGCAGGGAGGTGCTACCCCTGAGCAGAATCAGTCGGGCATAATTATTTTTAATGCAACCGGAACTCCGCTTGCCAACAATACAGGAACCCTGTATGTACACACCGGTGTAACACTTAATGGTGTGGCCTGGCAACAGGTTATCGGAAACTGGGGGAATAACACCACCCAACCTGCGCTTACCGGTTTGGGAAATCAGCAATATTCTCTCAACCTGTCGCCCACAATCATGGATTATTATGGTGTAACTTCCGGAAATATCACCAAAATTAACATGGTGGTCCGAAATGCCGCCGGCAATGTCCAAACGGTGGATTTGGAGCTGAACGTGGGTAGTTTTCAAATGAACCTTACCAATCCATTACCGAATTCCATTACCCTCTGGACATCGGGTATGATCAATGTTCAGGCTTCAAATACCGGTGGGGCAGCAGTTTATACGCTCAAGGATCCTTCCGGAACTGAAATAAATACAGCTACCACTGGTGATTACAGCTACACACTCAATAATCCTGTCAATGGTCTGTATAGCCTTACTGCGAGCAGGAATGGGTTAAATATCACCCAATCGTTTGACATCGTGGTAGCCGGTACACCCGTGATTGCAGCTATGCCTTCGCAGTGGAAGGATGGTGTGAATTATGATACAGGTGATTTTACCAAAGCTGGTCTGGTAATCAATGTACCAGGTAAAGATCTGGTTTATGTTGCAGGTAACTTTAATAACTGGTCGCCGACAAGTGCGTATTTAATGCACAAGGATGCCGTATCAGGCAAATTCTGGCTCGAAATAACAGGACTTACCCCTGGTTATTGGTATGCCTTTCAATATTGGGTTTGCGATAACACACCGTATCCTGATTCACCTGCCGTTGTAAAAACAGCTGACCCTTTTTCTACCCTGGTTCTCTCTCCTTTCGATGACCCTGAAATTATTTCGCTGGGTGTGTTTCCGGGTTTACCTGAGTATCAGGTTATTGCTCCCAATCAATCACGGGAAGTAACTGTTATTCAAACAGGAAATAATGCGTTCTGGCAGTACCAATGGACCAGCAGCAACAAACCAAACGCAGGTATCAATAAAAAAGATCTGATGATTTATGAGGTATTGGTGCGCGATTTTGGACCGAATCGCAGCTATCAGGACCTGATTGATCAGATTGGTTATCTCAAAGGATTAAACATCAATGCCATACAATTGATGCCGGTAATGGAATTTGAGGGAAATCTGAGTTGGGGATATAATCCCTGTTATCATCTGGCACCCGATAAACGTTATGGTTCGCCTTCCAGCCTGAAGGAGTTTATTGATATCTGTCATCAGAATGGCATTGCTGTTATTCTGGATATTGCGCTCAACCATGTGTTTGGTCGCTCTCCCCTGGAGCGGATGTGGATGATAGATACAGATAATAACGGTTGGTCCGATGGTATTTCGCCCGAAAACCCCTACTGCAATGTAGTGCCTATGCATACAGGTAACGTTGGTGCCGACCTTAATCACTTCCGTGAACCTGACAATCTCACCAATACTTACGTGTTGCGTACCATCCAGGAATGGATAGAAGTATATAGGGTGGATGGTTTCAGATGGGATTTGACACAGGGATTTACCAATAGTTGCAGCGAAAATGACGGGGGCTGCACCGGTTCAAATCTAAGTGATCGTATGACTAAGCTAAAATGGTATTCCGATTATCAATGGAGCCTTGACCCCAATTTCTATGTTATTTTCGAGCATTGGGCTTTTGGCGAAATTCCTGTTTATACCAATTACCGCCTGAGTGAAACGCCCGCTAAGGGAATTATGTGCTGGCGAAGGGCAGACAATGAATTTGCAGATTTGCTCATAGGTTACAATGGTAATATTGCCAATACCAGCGACCCTGCAACCTACCGCATTCAGGGTAATATGGAAAGCCATGATGAGGAGCGTATTCTGTATAAGGCCGTCCATGAAATCGGTCAGACATATAACGAGCCCGCTAAAGCGATTGCCCGTATGCCTGCAGCAGGCTCTATGTTTTTCCTGGTGCCGGGGCCTAAGATGTTCTGGCATTTTGCAGAACTGGGTTGGGATCTCACCATCAATACATGCAGCAATGGTACTGTAAATAACAATTGCCGTCTCGATGTAAAACCTCAACCCCAATGGACAGAAAACTGGTTTTCTCAACCCGCCCGTCGGAAAATATACAATGACTGGTCAGCGATGATGAAGCTCAGGACCACGGAACCCGTTTTTAAGAACGGGCAGTATGGTTTCAACCTCACCACAACCGGGCGACCAAGATTAGATATCTGGACAAGTACACAGCCATCTTCTTCCCTGTCGTACGTGATGGTTCACGCCAACTTCAGTAACAATGACCAGACTTTCACATCGCATTTTCCCTACACAGGAACCTGGTATAATCTGATGGATAACAGCCCTTTACAAGTAGCCAGTACGACTCAGGATATGACCATTCCTGCCGATGGCGGTTACCTTATTTATGGCAACCAGCCAACACAGACCCTATCAATCCCGGCCGAAAGCCTTTGGGAAAATGGCATCATATTCAACCCTCAGAATCCCGTTGAAGATCAGGTTACCATATTTTACAAGGTTAAAATGCCGGACTACATCACCTTTACCCTATACGATATTCATGGTAAAATTCTTAAAACCACTGAGGCTTCCGGGCACGACGATACCAGTTCCTTTGACTTTCCTTACCCGGGTGGTGTTTATATTCTGGAAATGCGAACCGCGAAAGGTTATAAAGTTTCTAAACTTCTGGTAAAAACCTGAAATAATTTTATTCATATACCCGGGTTACACTAATATTCCTGCCCGATGCAACCCGCATTTTAAAGCCGGCTGGTTACCCTGCCTTTTTCTGCATGACCTTAGTCAGTGCTCCTCACCAAACGAACTTTTACTGTTTGATGTGTCTACAAAGGCTGAGCCCGGGCTTCCTATTATGGCAGGCTCTGCCTGAAAAACTTTTAATGTCACCCTGACATCAAGGCACCAGGTAAACAAATTTTTTTTTCTGAGCTAAGCCCACGCCCTGCTCATTCAAATTCAGGAACACAGTTGATACGCCCGCCTCATGCAGAAAAACCGGCCATCTGGAATTAAAAGGATCACCACGGATGAATGCGTTCAATTCTCGCTCTTTCGCTTAAGTCGCCATGCTTGTGGTGAGTGCAGTCGAACCAGGTCGAACCTGTTGGTGAGCTTGTCGAACCATCGCTCCCCCGCCATCTTTCTCTCCCTCACAAATTGGAACACGGATGACACAAATTATCCCTGCAGGAATCTGCTTTCTGCTATATGCTGAAAACAGGATATCTTGTTCGACAAACACGATTTAAACATTTATCATTGAATCGGAACTGTAATTTTATCTCAACAGCCGGAGAGTGTTAAATTTTGTTTTTTTAAGGATCGGATTAGGGGTAAAACGAATTTTGATTGTCTTACAGAAGAAGCTCTTGAATATAAATCGCACAGACTCTGTAAATCGGTTAACAGGCAATACTAAAAGAAAGCTATGAAAAAATATTTTATTCTTATTATTGGGATTATTATCCCTTTTTTTGCTACTTCTCAAAATTGGACTAATGAATATTATATTGATAATGATTTATATGATTATTTATTTGAAAATGGCTCTTTCTGGGTCTATGAGAAAGCCGATTCTACAAATGTTATTGACAGTCTGGTTCAAACAGACCTTGTTCATGGATTTTTTATACCACCACCAGGTGATATGAATATAGAATATTATCATGCATTATACGACAGTAAAACATTAAATTATCAGACCTGGGATGAATATTTATTTGATTTTATATTTAAAGAGGGCGTTGCATGGAACTTAAGTGGGCAATGTATTTTTATTTCAAGATATGAAATCGGTGATTCCGTCCGTGGAGCTGAAATCATTGATACATTAAATACTTTCGTATTAAATAATTTCGAGTTTAACCATGTAACTAAAATGTTGATAATGAATAATGAATTTGAAAATGATAATCCGACTATTTATTACTACGCAAGAGGGGTTGGAATGATTAGAAAAGAAATATTTTCCGATGATACTACCCATTTACAGGAGGTATGGAATATTAAAAATTGGCAGGTTAATCCAATTGTCAGTTCGATTGAAGAATTGGAAAATGTAAACAAAATATCAGCCTTTCCTAACCCCACAGAAAGATACATTCATTTAAGTTTAAAGCAAGATGATATCTTCAGTAAATTAACTTTATATGATTTGACGGGTAAAATTGTTCACGAAAGCAGAATTTTAAACAAGGAAACAGACCTGGATTTAAGCAAATATAAAAATGGAAGTTATATAATTGTCATCGACGGTAAAAGCAGGAGGAAAAGACTGATAATCAATAAGTATTAACGCCGGTTAACCGGGGCTAAACGCTATCTGGCGCATGGTTGTAGGGAGAAAAATTGTACATTTATGGAAAATTCTGCTGACCGGAAAAATATATTTTCAAAACTGCCCACGAGCGCTTAGCCTTGGCAGTAAGATATATAAGTTAAATTTGTTTACTTCTTGATCCTGAATTATATAACTGCTAATCCGATAAATTTAATATTAATCTTTTTAAATTTTGGCAATTATGAAAAGACTTTTTTTTACAGCATTCGGAATTATTACAATATTAAATGCATTTTCTCAGGATTGGGTACAGCAGCAAACGAATACAACCGCTGATTTGAGTTCAATTTATTTTTTTGATCCGAACCTTGGCTGGGCGGTTGGCTCTGAAGGAACCATTTTAAAAACAACCAACGGAGGTGATCATTGGGTGCTTAAATCATCCGGAGTTACAAATGATCTGAACTCTGTTTATTTTACCGACCCGCTGACAGGTTTCGCGGTGAGTTATCGGGAATTGTTAAAAACGACAGATGGCGGCGAACATTGGGTGATACAGGACACGGTAATAAATGCCGGACTGTCTTCTGTTTTTTTTATCGGGCGTGATACAGGGTTTGTTGCAGGAACGGGAAGAATTTTGAAAACAACCGACAATGGCAAAACCTGGATTAAACAAAATGGATTAGGTTGTTCTGGTGTGAAAAGCTTTTGGGCTACCGACACTCAAACGTTGTACATGGGAGGAGCAGATCTCCTGACTATGAAAAGTATGGATGGAGGAGTTAACTGGGACGTGCTGATCCCTAATAGTTCATATGGTTGCATGGAGAGTATCTTTTTTACCGATCATAACACCGGATATTTTGCCGGGGGTGGATGGGCTCAGGGCAACACATTCAGTTTTTTCGCTAAAATTGTTGACGGAGGTGCGACAAGGACAAATCCCCTGGGAAATCTTGGTAAATGGTTGTCTTCCGTTTTTTTTACGGATAGCAATAATGGCTATATTACGGCATTGGATGGAAGTATTTTAAAAACTATGGATGCAGGCGATCATTGGATAAATTTAAATTCCGGGGTGAGTTCGGCTTTAACATCAATATACTTTACCGATACCACTACCGGTTATGTGGCCGGAAGATCCGGAATCATTTTAAAAACAACCAATGGCGGATTGAATGCTTCCGGTCCGGATGTTATGAAAAAATCAATTAAAATCTATCCCAATCCTGTTACTGATTTTTTAATGATAGAATTAAGTTATCCGCCACAGGGAATATCAAACATTCAGATATATAACATATCCGGACAGCTGATACTGCAACAGGATATGCTCAATAGGAAATCAGATTTTGACTTACGTAAACTTCACCGGGGAATTTACTTTCTGAAGATTATTCAGGCCCAGGGCTCGGAAGTTGTAAAATTTGAGAAAATGTGACCATCTGCCGCATCTGGAAGATATAATTTCATTCCCTGATTCAAGTATTTCAACCCTGGTTTGATCAATCCAGCCTGAATACAACATGCAAGCTGGCGGGCAGGTAGCCGAAGGCGATTGAACCAATTGAACGCCCGAAGGGCTTTGAACCATAGAATGGCGCAGCCACTGAACAATTTTAAACCTTAAACGTCCAACGCCCAACCCTAAACCCCCAACAGCGCTTGAACCGGATCCATCCCCTCAAACAGCATTCTTTCGGGATTTTCGAGCAGTTCCTTTACCTTCACCAGGAAGCTGACCGATTCGCGGCCATCAATTACCCGGTGGTCGTAGGAAAGGGCCACGTACATCATCGGGGCGATGACGACCTGTCCGTTTAGGGCTATAGGTCTTTCAATAATATTGTGCATGCCCAGGATGGCGCTCTGCGGTGGGTTCAGGATGGGTGTTGACATCATGGAACCGAATACACCGCCGTTGGTAATGGTAAAGGTGCCGCCGGTCATATCCTCCAGGGTGATTTTATTGTCGCGGGCTTTGAGTGCCAGCTCTTTGATGGCCAGTTCGAGCTGCGCCAGGCTGAGGCTTTCGGCATTCCGCACCACGGGGACTACCAGTCCTTTGGGAGCGCTTACGGCAATGCCGATATCGGCATAATCGTGGTAAACCATTTCGTCGCCATCAATCATGGCATTTACCTGCGGGAATTGCTGCAGGGCAATGGTAACGGCTTTGGTGAACAGCGACATAAATCCAAGTGAAACACCATGCTTTTCCTTGAATTTCTCGTTGTACTTTTTCCGAATCTCCACGATGCGGCTCATGTTCACCTCGTTGAAGGTAGTGAGCATGGCGGTCTCATTCTTTACAGCAACTAAGCGTTGGGCGAGTTTCGTCCGGAGGGTGGTCATCTTTTTCCGATCGGTGTTCCGGGTTCCTTCCCGGTTTGGTTTTGCCGGGGAACTTCCCTGAACGGGTGAAGCTGTCGCCCTGTTTTTATTGGCTGCCACTTCTTCCACATCGGCCTTACTGATGCGCAGATTGCTGAAATATTCAATGATATCGCTGCCGGTCACGTTTTTCTCCTGCATCAGTTTGCGGGCCAGGGGCGAAATATGCAAACCGGAATCGTCGATGGTTTCTTTGTTTGTAATGATGGTTTCCTTTACGGCTTCAACCGGTTTTGTAACTGGTTCGGCAACTGCTGCGGCTTTCTCCGGTGCTTTCTTTTCAGGTTTATCCGAAGTAACAGGTTTTGCGGATGAAGTATCAATCTTTGCCACGATGGACCCAACTTTAATTGTTTCACCGGCTTCCACAAGAATCTGTATCACTCCTTCTTCAACAGCATTGATGGTCAGGGTTGCCTTGTCAGAATCAATCTCGGCAATTTCGGCATCTTTTTCAACAAATTCACCGTTGTTTACAAGCCAGCTGGCCAATTGCACTTCAGAAATTGATTCGCCCGGGCTGGGCACTTTCACTTCGATAATCATTATTTACAGTTTTATTCGGTTTTTGCTGTTTCTGCTATATACGACCATTCATGCGGTGCGCAAACCATTTTACAAACGAGATTGGCATTGGGGCAGGTACATTCTCCAAAGGCTTTTTCAACGATTTTCCGCTGGCGCAGGGTATGCAGCCGGCTCGAACCCGTGGCGGGACTTCCGCTTTCAGGGCGGGCTACCAACAGGATATCCGTTTCCTTGAAATTGCGGACAATAAACGACCAGGAACCCATATTTGCAGGTTCTTCCTGCACCCAGGCATGGCGTTCGGCTTCCGGATACCGGGCCAGCACTGCTTTTACCTGCTCTTTCGGAAAAGGATAAAGCTGTTCGATCCTGACAATGGCTTCACCGGTTCCCCGTTTTTTCCGCTCTTCAAGCAATTCATAATACAGTTTACCGGTGGTGAAAATCACCCGTTTTACCTGTTTTGGATCGACTTCCATATCATCAATCACCTCGCGGAAACCACCATGGCTGAGTTCTTCGAGCGAAGAAACACAGGCCGGATGCCGGAGCAGACTCTTGGGGGTAAAAACCACCAGCGGCTTGCGGAAAGGCCTTTTCAGCTGCCGGCGTAGTAAATGGAAGAAATTAGCAGGCGTGGTACAGTTTACAACCTGCATATTGTTGTCGGCGCATTGCGATAAAAAGCGTTCTATCCGGCCGCTTGAATGCTCCGGGCCCTGGCCTTCATATCCGTGGGGCAGAAACAATACGAGGTTGCTCATGACCCGCCATTTGTCCTCGGCGCTGCTGAGATACTGATCGATGATGATCTGGGCACCGTTAAAGAAATCGCCAAACTGGGCTTCCCAAATCGTCAGTGAATCGGGAGAAGCGATGGAATATCCGTAATCGAAACCCAGCACGCCATACTCCGAAAGCGGGGAATTATAAACCTGAAATTCAGCCTGGTCGGGACCTAAATTTTTTAACGGAATGTATTTTTCTTCAGAATCTTCGATGGTGAGTACTGAATGCCGGTGCGAGAACGTACCCCGTTGGGTGTCCTGCCCACTGAGCCTTACCGGGATGCCTTCATTCAAAAGGGTTCCGTAGGCAAGCAGTTCGCCCATAGCCCAGTCAAGCTTTCCTCCGGGTTGAAGCATCGCCGAACGGTCCTGCATAAGTTTTATCAGTTTCCGGTTGAAAGCCTTGTCAGCCGGCAAACTGGTGATTTTTTTGCCGATTTCACCAAGGATTTTGAGTTTAACACCGGTATCGGGCGAACGATCAAAGTCGGCAGCTACCGCTACCCTGATTTTGCTCCAGGTAGGTCCGAGAAACGGGGTAACTTTTGCCTTTTCGGACAGGTTTGAAGCGGCGAGGTGTTCTTCGAGGATGGCGGTCACTTCTTTTTCAACCTTATCGGCATCCTCCTGCGTTATCAGACTTTCTTTCAGCAGTTTATCAACATAGAGCTGCCTGACATCGGGGTGGTTTTCGATGGCTTTATACAGGATGGGCTGGGTAAACCGGGGTTCGTCGCCTTCGTTGTGTCCGTAACGGCGGTAACCAAGCAGGTCGATAAAGACGTCTTTATCAAATTTATCACGGTATTCCATAGCCAGTTCGATGGCATAAACCACAGCTTCGGCATCATCGGCATTTACATGAAAGATGGGCGACTGTATGGTCTTTGCCACATCGGTACAATAAACACTGGAGCGTGAATCAAGGTAATTGGTGGTGAAGCCGATCTGGTTGTTGACCACAAGGTGAATGGTTCCCCCGGTGCGGTATCCTTCGAGTTCAGACATCTGGATAAGCTCGTAAACTACGCCCTGTCCGGCGATGGAGGCATCGCCATGGATAAGTATCGGTACCACCTTGTCGGTATTACCATTGTATTTCTGATCAATTTTTGCCCGTGAAATGCCTTCGACAACCGGTCCGACCGTTTCGAGATGCGATGGATTGGGTGCCAGGGTAAGGTTCACTGGTTTCCCGGCATGGGTCGGCCGCTGAAAGGTGGCGCCCAGGTGGTATTTTACATCACCGAGAACAAATTCGTCGTCAAATTCCTTGTTCGAAAATTCATTGAAGATATCCTTGTAAGGCTTGCCCATGATGTTGGCCAGCACATTGAGCCTGCCGCGGTGGGGCATCCCGATCAGGAATTCTTCCGCCCCGAGGGCTGCTCCCTTTTCGATGATGGCATCCAGAGCCGGGATCAGCGATTCGCCGCCTTCGAGGGAGAAACGTTTTTGTCCGGGGAACCTTTTGTGAAGGAATTTTTCAAAAAACACTGATTCGCTCAGTTTGCGCAGGATCGACATTTTAAAGGCCTTACCGTAACGCGGTTCGTTGCGGTGCGATTCCATGCGGTTGCGCAGCCAGTGGTAGATGGTTTCGTTGCGGATATAGGCAAATTCAACGCCGATTGACTGGCAGTAGGTTTGCTGCAGGTGTCCGATGATTTTTGACAGGGGAGCCGGGCCGATGCCGATCTCGCTGCCGGCCTGAAATTCCTTGTTCAGATCGTCTTTGGTAAGGCCGAAGTTTTCAATATCAAGGGTAGGACTGTATTTTCTCCGGGTACGGACGGGGTTGGTCAGGGTGAAGAGATGTCCGCGCTGCCGGTATGCATTGATCAGGTTGATCACCCTGAACTCTGCGGGAACCGTGAGTTGTTCGGGCTTCGGGTCAAAGTTCTTGCGTGCAAATTCAAATCCTTCGAAGAACTTCTGCCACCCCTGATCAACGGAAGCCGGGTCACGAAGGTACTGATTGTATTGCTGTTCGATAAAATCGCTCTCCGCGTTCGACAGGTAGGAGAATTTATCCATTTTAGATTGATTGGTTGAAGCGCAGTTTATGCAAATATAGTTGAAAAGGAAGGTGTGTCAAAACCTGCATTAACAAACAATCGGGAAATAATATTGTTTCCGTGTTGGTTTAATAAAGATGCGCTGGTTTTTTTGCTACGAAGGCGCTAAGACACAAAGTACCACTAAATCTATAAAACAATCAAATCTGTATAAAATTAAAAGATGGTTTTGATCTTTTAAAACTCCCTGTTTCTATCACATTGAACCTACCCTACCTGAATTTATCATGGATCTGAAAAGAGATAGAATTATAGATTACAATGCGAAAAAAACATCACTGTGACACTTTTTAAACCTTTGTGTAATTTCTTTTATCTCACTGAGAATGCACAGAGGACCACAGAGTAAACAATCCGACAATATATATCCTCATGATTCATTGTAGAATCAGGTATTTCAATGTTAATAAAAGACCAGACTGTAGTTGTCGCGGGGTAAAAAAAAGCCCCGCCGCAGGCGGAGCTTCCGAATCAGTTTAAGCATTGCTGCTTATGCAGGATGAATTGCTTCTACCGGGCATACATCGGCGCATGAACCACAATCGGTGCAGACATCCGGATCAATCTTGTAGATGTCACCTTCAGAAATAGCGTCAACGGGACATTCATCAATGCAGGTGCCGCAGGCAGTGCAGTCATCTGTAATTACGTAAGCCATGGCTATATTGTTTAGTTAATGAATTGGAATTGATCTTCCCGCTGCAAATATATGCCTTATTCCTTCAAATATCCGGTCCTTTCACTATTTTTTAACCTGTCTAAATAAGCCCTGTTTGTTAAGGGGTCTTACTGTGCTTAATATCAATGAAATGATTGCACCTGAACGATATACAGCAATCGATTGCACCAGATGACAAATTTTTATGTGATTGCTTGTTTTTGGTAGTGCTTAAAAAAATTAACTTTGCCGCCTGTAGTAAATCAACCTTCCAATTATCATGGTAAAAACTAAAAGTAATGTCATCCAGAGGGAAGCGGTGGTCGTCAAGTTTGTCGGCGACTCCGGTGATGGAATGCAGCTGACCGGAACCCTGTTTTCCGATACAGCAGCTTTGGCAGGTCTTGACCTGGCCACATTTCCCGATTATCCTGCTGAAATCCGGGCCCCGCACAACACTGTTGCCGGAGTATCAGGCTTTCAGGTACATGTCGGTGCAAAAAAAATAGAAACCACCGGAGATCTGTGTGATGTGTTGGTGGCTATGAATCCGGCCTCTCTCAAATCAAATCTGAAATGGGCCAAACCGGGAGCCACCATTATCGTTGACCTTGATACATTCGAGGAAGCTGCAGTGAAGAAGGCCGGTTATGCTTCCGATCCGCTCGAAGATGGCAGTCTCTCCAATTTTAACCTTGTAAAGGCACCCATAACCACCCTGACCAGGGCCAGTCTCAAGCCGATGGGACTCGATGTAAAAACCGTTGACAAGAGCAAGAACATGTTTGCCCTGGGCATTATGTACCACCTTTTCAGCTGGAGTTTTGACGCAACCTACGATTTTTTCAATAAGAAATTCAAAAGCAAACCTGAGATCATCGAAGCCAACAAGACTGTGCTTGAAGCCGGTTACAGCTATGCCGATACGGTAGAAGCCCTGCATTCGGTATACCAGGTCAGTAAAGCTTCCATGATGCCGGGACGTTACCGCAACATCACCGGAAATGTAGCCACAGCCTGGGGGTTCCTGGCAGCTTCGGAACGTTCAGGCCGTCCGCTTTTCCTCGGATCATACCCGATTACACCGGCCACAGAGATTCTGATTGAACTGGCCAAGTTCAAATCGCTTGGTGCCAAGGTTTTTCAGGCTGAAGATGAAATTGCCGGGATCTGTTCTGCCATCGGGGCCAGCTATACCGGTTCCATGGCACTCACCACCACTTCCGGACCCGGCCTTTCGCTGAAGAGTGAAGCCATCGGACTGGCTGTGATGACCGAGTTGCCGCTGGTGATTGTGAACGTTCAGCGTGGCGGACCCAGCACCGGATTGCCTACCAAGTCTGAACAGAGTGACCTTTACCAGGCTTTGTTTGGCCGTAATGGTGAGTGTCCGGTTGTGGTGATTGCCGCTTCAACCTCGGCCAATTGCTTCTACTACGCTTATATGGCTGCCAAGATTGCCATGGAACATATGACACCTGTTATCCTGCTGACCGATGGTTACCTCGGCAATGGTTCACAATTGTTCCGCATCCCGAAGGTTGCCGAATTGCCATCCATTAAACCTCCGATCGCTGAAGCCAATGATCCGGATTATAAACCATACCGCCGTAATCCTGAAACGCTTGTGCGCAAATGGGCCATCCCTGGAACGGAAGGACTGCGGCACCGCGTGGGAGGTCTTGAGAAAGAGGATGTTTATGGTAATGTATCGACCGATCCGCTCAACCATCAGAAAATGGTTGACTTCCGTGAAGCAAAGGTGCAAAAGGTTGCTGATTTCATTCCAGAACAGGAAATTGCAGGTGAAAAGCAGGGCGATCTGCTGGTTGTGAGCTGGGGAGGAACCCTCGGGCCAGTCAGCGAAGCAGTTGAAGAAGTTCAGAAACAGGGCGGGAGTGTAAGCCATGCCCATTTCAATTACATTATGCCGCTGCCGAAAAATACGGAAGAAGTGTTCCGGGGCTTTAAAAAAATCCTGGTTTGTGAACTGAATAGCGGGCAGTTTGTTAACTACCTCAGAATGACCCATCCGGAGAATAAATACCTGAAATATAACAAAGTTCAGGGACTGCCATTTACGGTTTCAGAATTGAGCCGTGCCATTAACCAAACTTTGGAGGAGAAATAATCATGAACAATCAACCCAATTTAACCATTGAACGTTCTTCTGTAGAACTCACCAAGGAAGATTTTGTCAGCGACCAGATGGTAAAATGGTGCCCCGGATGTGGTGCCCATGCCATTCTCTCGTCTGTTGCCAATGTTTTTCCCAAGATTGGTTACCGGAAAGAGAACTTTATGTTTGTTTCAGGAATCGGATGTTCTTCCAGATTCCCGTATTACGTGAATACATACGGTTTTCATGGTATCCACGGCCGGGCTGCTGCCATTGCTTCGGGCGTGAAGATTGCCAATCCCCACCTGAGTGTCTGGATGGCCACCGGTGACGGTGACTCCATGGCCATCGGGGGAAACCATTTTATCCATATTATCCGCCGTAACATCGATGTGAACATCATGCTGTTCAACAACCAGATCTACGGCCTCACCAAGGGACAGTATTCTCCGACAACACCGATGGGCAGTGTGACCAAAACATCGCCCCAGGGAACCATTGAGCATCCGTTTAACCCGGGTGAACTGGTACTGGGTGCACAGGGAACTTTCTTTGCCCGGGTGGTTGATACCAATCCGAGGATGATGACAGAGGTGATGTTTGAAGCTGCCAGGCACGATGGAACCTCCGTTGTTGAAATCCTTCAGAACTGTATTATTTTCGCCGACAAGACCCACGATGTGGTGACCAATAAGGATGTCCGCGACGACCGCCAGATCTTCCTCCGTAACGGTGAACCCATGATTTTCGGAAAGAATAAGGACAAAGGTATCCGACTTAACGGAACCAGGCTTGAAGTGGTTACCCTGGGAGAGAATGGAATTACGGAGGACGATCTGCTGGTTCACGATACTTACCAGCAGGATCCCGGCATTCACCTGATGCTCGCCAAAATGGCCTACCCGCATTTCCCGGTTGCCCTTGGCGTAATCCGCGCTGCCATGTATCCGACCTACGATGACCTTGTTGAGGAACAGATTGCCTATGGCAAGGCCAATGCGAAAATAAAGAATGTTGATGATCTGCTGAACAGCGGCGACACCTGGGAGATTAAATAAACTTCCGGAATTATCTTGCCAGACCAAACCGGCCTGCTTTCAACCATGAATGCAGCCGGTTTTTTAATTTCTGATCTGCAACCTGCTTAAGATGGCTTTGCCTTCTTAACGGTAAAAATAGCAACGATGGTGGTGGTAATGATGCCCATGACCGGTGCCCCGACCAACCCCTGAACAATGTAACTTGTGAGAGAGAAGTATCTTTCAGCCTGTTCCTGGGTGGATTTGCCCTGTTCAACGGCATAGGCAATGGCATTGCTGAAGAATTCCGGGGTAATCACCAGGGAGGTAATGATCTGGGTGAGCGGACTAAAGAGGGTAACAATGGCTGTGATGATCAGCCCGCTGATAAAGCCCTGCTTATAGGTCATAACCCCGCCGTAGTCTTTCCGGCGTTTTTCAAGCAATGCCAGCACATATACCCCGATGGCCGGAATAGCAATGAAATTGGTATAAACAGGATGCTTATCAATATATACATCGTGCAGCCCGGCAAGCCTTTCAAGGATCATCCACCCCAGAGTCATGGCAATAAAAATCAGTGCCCATTTTAATTCAGTGGAAACATTTTTCATAAGCGCTTCATTTTGGGTGATTAAATATAAAACAGCAGTCTGAAAGTATAAGCCTGACCGGAAAAAAGAGAGAAACAGTTCATTCTACAGATTAACCTTCACAGAACCGGAAAGTTCAGATGGATGGTGTGAAACCTTTTTCCCTGAAATGCTTCAGGTTTGAAGATAAAGTGTAATAATATGAATATCAGACTAATAATGAGAACAGAATAATTATAGCGAATATTACGATCAGGGCAATGGTTGCCCGTTTTCTTCTGTTGTTCTGATAATTGGCCAGATTCTCCCTGTGAAGGAAATACCGGTTTTCTGAGGCTTCAACAAACACACCGGCATTCACAAGTCTTTGAAAAACGAGGCCTTTTCTGACCCTAAGTTCTTCAGGTGTCCTGGCGCTTCTTTCAGACCAGGCTTCAGCCTTAACAAACTGATGGATATTTTTTCTTATTCTGGCGGCAATAAAAGCGCCTGTTGGCGGAATTGGCATGGCATATGTTTAAAATAGTTCTCAGGCAGATTTGCGTATTCACTTTTTGAAAATCAATGCCCTTTCGCAATGACATTCAACTCTTCACTGTCCCGGCCATGGTAATCATCCTTCAAACGCAACTGTATGATGGGTCCCATCGCAGAAGGGCTTATTGCCTGATTGACCGCAGCGGCAGAAGGAACTGATGTTGTTGATGATCCCTTCTGAACCATCGGCATATCGGATATTGCACTCGCCGCGGAAAATCATCGGACCACCGGGCATAATGTCAATCCTTACAGCAGGATTGACCGTGGGTTCCTGTTTTTCCGGTCTGTTCAAAGTGTAGCTGAGGGCTCCTGAAGGGCACTTCTTAACCTGTTCAATAATTTCTTCCGTGGAAGCGCCGCCGGCATCAACCCAGGGTCTTTTGGCAGGATCAAATACACCCGGCAGGCCCCTGAAACAGAGGGTGGAATGCGTGCATTTGCCCGGCTGCCATTTAACGGTAACTTCGCCGTTGCTGTAATGTCTGATGATTTCTTTCTCCATTGGTAAATCCTGGTTAGGTGATGACTGCATGCTAATCGTAAAGCAAATCCCTGAACTCCGGCACCCTGTCGAAAGTTATCTTCACAAAGGGGCATAGTGGCCGGATCTTCAGATTATGTTCACGGGCCATTTCAACAATGCGGTCGAGCAGTTTCCGACCGATTCCCATACCTTTCAGCGATTCGCTGACCATGGTATGATCGATGATGATGAAGTCATTACTCTCTTTTATCCAGGTCATTTCAGCGAGGTTTTCTTGACCATCATTTCCCCCGATAAAAGCCATGCCATTGGCTTCAGTTTCAAAAATGCTAATTTCCATGGTTGTGGTTTCCTTTATTCAATAACAAAGGAGCTGCCGGTTTTGTTGAAGTATTTGATGTTGTTATGGTGTTCTGAAAAATAACGGTATAATTCTGATGTCCGGAAGTCTGAAGAATTCATTCAGGATTCTCCTGAATTTCGGATCAAAGATATTTTAAGCCGGAGCTTTCTGAGGAATTATTTGTATACCTTTAACTTTTCCTGGATTGTATTGAATTTCAGTCCTGAATTATCGAAAGGTATGTCATACGATTAAAGTTCAAATATTTATAAATTCTCAAACCAATCATGATGAAAAGATCTTTCCTGCTTCTTTTTTGCATTGTTATTCCCGGCTTAACTATTAACGCTCAGGTAGATACAATTTCCAGAAATATTTATCAGTACAATGGCAAACTGGGCATTGGTGCACAATATCCGACATCCGGTATTACGCTGAAAATGAATGAACCCATCAATTATCCTGCTTTTGGTATTATGAGTATTATGAATAACCATTATGCCACTTTCGACGGTTGTTCTGCCAGTGATATCCACTATGTAGGCAGCCTTTTCAATGGCCGCAGATCCAGGGGAACACTTGATTATCCGCTGAATGTTATGCCCGGTGACCGGCTGACTGGAATTACAGCGGCCATGTATTTGAACGATGCCTGGCGGTTTAGTTCCAGTATCCTGTTTTATGCAGGGCAAGGACTTGATTTTGAAAGCTATCCGTCATATATCGTTTTTAATACCACGGCTGCCAATGAAGCAGTTTATACCGAGCGGATGAGGCTGGCAGGAAACGGCTATCTTGGACTTGGTACCACCGGTCCAGCTTCAAAACTTCACATTGCTGACGGAGATATTTATATTCAGGACATTGACCGGGGTATCATTATGAAGTCACCCGACGGACAGTGCTGGAGAGGTGTGATAACGAACACCGGCACACTGAATTTCACCCCCGTTGATTGTCCGGAGGAGTTAGTATCAGTGAAACAGCCCGCAGCAGCACAGGATAAAGTATCGGTCTATCCCAATCCGGCCGGAAATCTGTTGTCGGTCGATACTGGTTCAGACCATCCCGTAACGCTGTATTATACCATCTCAGGAGCAGGCGGAAAAATGGTCATCCGGGGTGAATTAAGCAATGGAATTTCCGGAATTGATATTTCAGGACTTGCTGCCGGAGTTTATATCATCACTCTTGTGGATGGGGCTGGCAAAACCAGGGTCAGCAGGCAGTTTATAAAGGCCTGATAAACAATTATTTCATTTCACCGGATTATCTTCAGCATTTTTGAGGATATGTTCTTTATGCCGGGTATTCGGTATATATCAGATAAAAACCTGTATTTATAATCCATAGAAGGACATATGAACATATAATAACATATGCTTGTTATTTTTATTCTCTGTGTTTTCCGGGCTAGAATTCCGGACAGCTGCCCCGGGCATTTATAACCCACCATCTGCCAGACACTGAAACAGCTTAGTAAATCATTTGAGAAATCAAGGATTCTGATCAACCGATAGTTAGGATCAGCTCAGAACACTTCCGGATCTTCCTGCTCTTCTTATTGTTGTAATTTTTCATTAAAATTTATCCTGAGACGATGAATCGACTTGCATCACTTTGTTTACCTGTCATGATGGTAGGGTTACTGTTTTCTTTCAGTCAGCCGGTTGCCGGTCAGACGGAGGCAGACAGTATCAAATCCCTGCTGAAAAAGCATACCGCCAGCGATTCCACCCGTGCCAACCTGCTTGTCGGCCTTGCCGACGAGTTGGTTTTCTCTGATCCTGAGAAAAGCATCAGCTATGCTGAGGAACTGGAAGCTATGATTCGCTCAAAACCCGATGGTAACTACAAAGCCAACAGGAATCGTTACCTGTCGGCTGCCCTGCTTTTAAAAGGCAGAAGCTATCTTTCATCGGATCAACAGAAAAAGGCAGATTCTGTTTTTACCCTGGCCATTCAACTGTGGCAAAAGGCAGCTGACCGGAATGGGGAAGCAAAAGCCCTGTTTAAAATCGGACGCACATGGGAGATCTATGGAAAACCGGAAAAGGCTATTGCCGGATACCAGGCAGCACTTAGGCTGGAGAAGGAGCTGGGCAACAAAACAGACATCGGTATCAACCTCTATCATATCGGAAGTGCCTATGACGATCTGAGTAATTATTATGCTGCGGAAGACTATACACTGCAGGCTTATGAGCAGTTTAAGCTTACCGGTGATGAGCTGAAGCAGGGTATTTGCCTGAACGCTCTGGGCAATACTCAGTCCAGCCAGGGCAATCATCCCAAAGCGCTGGAGTATTTCCTGGCTGCGCTAAAAATCAATGAGCGGATCAAAAATGAAAAGGAGACTTCAAACAACCTGAATAACATTGGCATTATTTACCTGAGCATGGAGCAATTTGCCAAAGCGCGGGGTTATTTCCTGAGGGCATACAATCTGCTGAAAAAGTCCGGTAATGAAGGGGCCATGCTCTATAGTCTGGGCAATATCGGGATTACCTATTCTGCTGAGAACAACTTCGCCCAAGCCCTGGAATACTTTAGCCGCGTACTTGATATTTCAACCGGAACCGGTAATAAGGGTGGGATAGCCCAGGCCTACAACAGCATCGCCAGGGTACATGAAGATTCCGGGAATTACCCCGAAGCCTTGAATTATTATAATAAAGCAATTGCCATCAACGATTCCATCGGTGATATAAGCAACAAGATATACAACCTTGTCGGACTGGGGGATGTGAGCAGACATACCGGGGATTTTGTCAGCAGTGCAGGTTACCTGCGTCAGGCAAGGGCGCTGGCGCAGGAAATCGGTGCACTTTATCCCGAAAAGGATGCCCTGCAGGGCCTGACAGAATTATTTTCAACTACCAAACAATATGACAGTGCTTTCAAATACCTTGCTCTGTTCACCAGTCTGAAGGACACGCTCCTGAATCAGGAGAACATTGAAGAAATAGCCCGGAAGGAGCTGCAGTATGGATTTGACAAGAAGATGCTGGAAGAGAAACTGTTTTCAGAACTGGAAATCAATAAACAAAAGAACAGGAAAAACTTATTTCTTATTTCTGGCCTGGGTGTGTTGGTGATGGCCGGTGGATTGTGGAGCCGGTTGAGATACGTCCGCAGATCAAGGGCAAGCATTCAAAAGGAAAAGGACCGCTCGGAAGAGCTGTTACTCAACATTCTGCCAGCTGAAGTTGCTGAAGAACTGAAACTGAAGGGTCATGCAGATGCCCGTCATTTTGATGAGGTTACGGTACTTTTTACCGATTTCAAAGGCTTTACCATCATGGCTGAGCAGTTGAGTCCCGGTGAACTGGTCACAGAGATCGATATCTGCTTCCGCAGGTTTGATGAGATCATCACGCGTTATGGCATTGAAAAAATCAAGACAATCGGCGATGCCTATATGTGTGCCGGAGGACTGCCGGTGGTCAACCGCACCAATGCTGCCGATGTGGTGAATGCTGCCCTTGAGATTCAGCAGTTTATGCTTGAACTGAAGCAGGAGCGGATCCTTCAGCAAAGGCCGTATTTTGAACTGAGGCTGGGCATTCATACCGGTCCGGTAGTCGCGGGGATTGTGGGCATCAAGAAATTCCAGTATGATATCTGGGGAGATACGGTAAATCTGGCTTCCCGTATGGAATCAAGCGGGGAAGTGGGAATGGTGAATGTTTCGCAGATGACCTTTGAAAGGATTTCCGACAGGTTCAGGTGCACCCACCGGGGCAAGATCGAAGCCAAAAACAAAGGCACGGTGGATATGTATTTCGTGGAGGAGTTGATAACTCAGGATGGTTAAAATTAGTCTCCCGGATTGACATTATTTTTTATTTATGTTCCGGTGTCTTTTTTGAAACGAAAGTCCGGTCTGCAAATTGAAGCCCGATCAGCCCGTAAAACAATACACCCGCAACATTGTTTATTATTATACAAAGACATAATTCTGTTTTTTCTGTGACCTTTTACATCCCCCCGCATTACCGGAGACAGGACAATCACGGTAAAGCAGGGTATTTTTATGTGCCTTGACCGGATTGATTTTTCCCGCTATTGAAACTTTGCCCCGGAGCTCATTTCTCTGTTTTCATTCAATTAATGTTTTGAAGGATCAGAATAAACTACCGGCTTTGCTTAAACAACGATTATAACAACACCTTACATGGAACTTCCGCAACCGCTCATATCCCTGAATACGCGCTTTAAAGCACCCCAGCTGCCCTTCTCCGCTTTTATACAGAACTTTAAAAACCGGCTCGAAGCAGTTTTTCATCACCGGGCAACTACCGATGATCTGGGGACCAGGCGTGGTATGCCCCCTTTTGTCATGAGGGAGGTACTTGCAGCCGACCCTATGCTTGCTTTTATTCCGGAAGCCTATGGCGGAAGGGGTGCACATGTTCATGAGGGAATTGATGTTGTGTCGGCAGCCTCCTATGAATCACTGGCACTCGGGCTGACCCTCGGCATCAACTGGGGCTTATTTCTGCAACCCCTGGCCAAATATGGCAACGAAATTATCAAAGGACCTGTTTTCAGAGGCTTTGTTGAAGATAAAAAAATGGGCGGACTGATGATCACCGAGCCCAACCATGGCAGTGATGCTTTGAATATGCAGACTTCTTTCACTGAAGCAAAGGAATATTTCCACCTGAAAGGCACCAAGCACTGGGCCGGACTTACCGGCTGGGCCGACTACTGGTTGCTGACCGCCCGACGGAAGACCGCGGGTGGCGGCCTGATGCGCGATATAGAATTCTTTATCTGTGACAACAACAAACCCGGCCAGGGGATTGAGGTGGAAGAGTATTTCGAAAACCTTGGTTTGTATATGATCCCTTATGGCCGCAATAAGATTGATGTCCGTATCCCGAAGGTTTATCGCCTTGAGCCGAAGACCAACGGCATCGCTATGCTGCAGGACAGCCTTCACCGAAGCCGCCTGCAGATTCCCTCTATGGCCATGGGTTTTACCAAACGAATGCTGGATGAAGCACTGGATCACTGCCAGCGCAGGTTTGTCGGTGCGAAGAGCCTGTTTGGATACGATCAGGTACAGCACAGGCTGGCCAGCATTCAATCGGCATTCACCATTACCTCGGCCATCTGCGCCCATACCGGTGAAAATGCGGATACCGGCACCGACCTGGCCGACCAGGGGCTTAAGGCCAACGCGGTGAAGTCGGTATCGACCGACCTCATGCAGGAATCGGCCCAGCACCTGTTTCAACTGGTTGGAGCGAAAGGGTATAAACTAAACCACATTGCCGGACGTGCCATTGTTGACAGCCGGCCGTTCCAGATATTTGAAGGTTCCAATGACATTCTTTATGCACAGATTTCTGAAGCGGTTGTCAAACTGATGAAACAGGCTAAGGAAACCAACCTTTACCGTTTCCTCAGGGATTTCAGCCTTACCGGTAAATCGGCCGAGCAGGTAAAAGAAATGGTCAATTTTGAGTTGGATCTGCAATTGCCCCAACGCAAACTCGTTGAACTCGGCAAAGTACTGGGACGCATCATATCGATGGAGATGGTAATTGAAATCGGGAACAGGGGATTTCATGAAGACATGATCACAAATACCCTTGCCATGCTGCGGCAGGAACTCAGCAGCCGGCTGAATTCATGGTCGTTTAACACGAAGGCTACGGTAACGGTCGATTACTCTGGACAAAGCCACTGGCGGGATTTTATCCGGGTTTAAGGCTTTTTTGAAATTCATTACCGGCATCAGAAAACCTGAAATATCACCAGGGCATATATACCGAAGCGCAGATATCTGAAAAGGGCCCATAGGAGATAATACCGGAAGTCGTATTTTATTAAACCGCATGCCATACTTACTACAGAGTGGGGGATCGGAAGCATTGCGCCGACAAATACAAAGAATCCTCCCCATTTTCTGAGATTGATGATGTGTCCTGAAATCTTATTCTCCAGGTGATTCCTTATGGATTTTATCCTGAACAATAGTTTGCCAATCAGGTAAGCGAATATTCCTGCGATATAGGAAAGACTTGCGAGGAAAAGTAAAAACAACAGTGGTTCCGCTGATTTTACACTCCATGCAATAAAGATTTCGGGCGGGATAAGTCCGAGAAAGGTCTCGGATATTGTAAAAACAGCAAGGATAGCCTGGGGCGTAAAGGTTGTAATCAGCTTATCCAGTAATAAATTGAAATCCAGGAAAAAGTGCTCCAATCCCAGCAAAATAAATCCAATAATAAGAACGGATATCCCTGCCTTTATGCTTGTGTCTTTTAAAAATGTGTAAAACTTCGTTATTCTGTAGTAGCGGTTTATAGCCTTGATTTTCGCGTAGAGTGTCATTCAGAGAAATTCCTCCTTTTTATGGTTGTTTCATTTTTATCAGATTCATCTTTTCAATCATATTCTGATGAATGAATCTTTTTCCTGATTATTTTTAGCTGATTGCAGGTGAACCCAAATCATCAGCAGCTTGACAACACTATTCACTCAAGCAGTAAAAAAGGGAAAGACGGTATTAAATTGTCCTATTTTAATAGCTTTTCCCAACTACATTAACCAGAGAACCAGTCCGATGTTTGCTGAAACAAATATTAAATTTCTGTACTATCAGGATTATGTACCGGGGATACTCCGGGAAGATTGAAAATTCATCCGGGTATGACCTGTTTCAGGATGTTTTAACAATGATGTTCAGATTGCCGGATCAGTTCAACGGTATTCCGGTGTCTGCCGGAACGCATAACCCTCAAAGCCGTTTCCTGACCTGTTTTCTCTGTATTTATATTACAGCTTACCGTTGTGATAATACCTTGAAAAGTCATTGGGTCGGTTTTATCCGGAAGGAATCCAATTCATTTGTTGTGTTTAATACCAATCAATTTTTAGCAGGATACCAGAAAAGCATAAAACGGAATTACATTTATTGAGATTCAGGATTTAATATACGTTCCACTTGACAAATTAGTGGAATGGATTATATTTGTGAGCTTTATCTGTCTTTTTTATCTGAATCCAATCCTCTTTCTCATGAAAAACATCTCCACATTCTTTTTACTGATGCTTTGCATTTCCACGCTCAGCCTGAAAGCCCAGTCTCCGGTATATTTTGATCCACAGGCACTTGAGGCTACGGTGGGAGTCAATGATTCAGCTGTTGTTCATTCCGTTCTCAGGAATGCATCAGAAACTGCCATTGAGTTTTCTTTTCCCGGTTTTACCGGCCGTGAACAAGGCGGACCCGATGATTTTGGTTATTCATGGATTGACAGCGATGAACCCAACGGCCCGGATTGGGCATGGACTGACATAGCAGAAACAGGAATCCTGGTTGAGGGGTTGGGGGATGATATGGTCGCCGGGCCATATGAAATGGATATTGATTTCCCTTTTTACGGAGAAAATAAACAAATCTTCTGGATTAATTCCAATGGCAGCATTGGCTTCAACCAGCAGTTGCTGCCATTTGCAAACGGTGCAATCCCAACCAACAGTAACTATACCGATTTTATCGCCTGGTTCTGGGATGACCTGGCCATCGATACGGCCATCACCAGAGTATATTTCAAAAATTTCGAAGAAAAGACCATTGTTCAGTTCAATAAGATGGTTCACTATCCGGGGACTGAATCATTTATTACGGCCCAGGTGGTAATGATGATGAATGGTACTATTCTCATCAGATACAGGCAGGTTACTGAAAATTTTGAATCAAACAGCGCTACCATTGGCATTCAGTCGTACGATCCGGAACTCGGATTACAGGTATCGATGAACGAAACCTATGTTCATTCCGAAATGGCGATTCGTTTCGACCTTAGCAGGGGATTTATTACCTCTGTTTCTCCTTCAGCCCTGACACTGCAGCCGGGAACCCAGGAAACCATCTGGATAAGATACAGTTCAGCAGGTTTTGAAACGGGCAGCCATGAACAGGAGCTTAGATGCATGACCAGCCTGCCGGATTATCCTGAGCTGTTTGTGCACAATGTAATGCATGTTGCCAGCCCGGTAACGTCAGGTTTCTCAGGATATGTGACCGACGCTTCTACGGGCTATGCCATCAATGAAGCAAAAGTCAGGGTCGGAGAACATCAGGTATTTACGAATAACAATGGATACTACGAATTGCCGCTTGAACCGGGTAGCTACAATGTGACTTTCTCAAAAAACGGGTATCAGAGCAGGACTGTTGAAGATACTATGGCCATTGAAGGTTATACTACCCTCGATGTAGCCCTGAGCGGAATATCTTTTATTGCCGGACGTGTTTTTGCCGGTGAGAACCCCATCGAAACCGGGTTCGCATATGGTTACAAGATGGTTGAAGGCGAAGTGGTGGATGTTTTTGCCGAAATGGTCGGTGAATCCGGGTGGTATGAATTCAGCGGCCTTGCTGCAGCTCAGTATATAACCAAAGCAGAGCCCGCCCCCGGTTCGGTTTATTACGGCAGTTATCTGCCTACCTACTACGGGGATGTGCTTCACTGGGAAGATGCCGGTATTATCAACCTGACAGGCAGCACTGATGATGCACCCATTCACCTCGTGGCTTTAACCAATGCCCCACAGGGGCCGGGAAGTGTCAGCGGTACCATTGTCTATGGTGTTAAAGCAGAGGGTATCATGGTAATTCTACAGGCTGCCGGAGGGATTGCCATGGTGACCTATAGTGCTGCCGACGGTTCATTCAGTTTTCCTGAACTGGCCTATGGCACTTACCAGGTATATGCTGAATTGGCAGGTAAATCGGTTTATCCCCATACAGTTTCGCTCGATGAAGTAAATCCTTTCGCAGCAGGGATAAAGATGGTTGTTCTTGAGGATGAGATCATCTTTCTGGGCCTGGCCGATGCTGAAATTTTTGAAACGGAACCGGTAGTATTCCCAAATCCCGTCACCGACATGGCAAACATCCGGATCAGCTTGCAAAAACCTGCAATTGTTTCATTATCCATAGTCAATCCGCTGGGAAAGGTTGTTATCACAAATCAGGTTGAGGTAACTGGTCAGAAGAACGTTGTCATGGACGTCAGGGCATTGCCAGGGGGTATCTATTTTATCCGTTGTGAGGCATCGGGCGATGTTTTTATGAAGAGGTTTTTTAAAGATTAAATGCGAAATCCGCTACAAACTTTTCAGCATAAAAAACAGAGCTACAGTATGCTTCCGGAAACCCGTTTTTACCGGATTCCCATGAAGAAGCCGTCTTCAAAGTATATACAGGTCCGGTGTATTGGGTAACCGTCTGAATGTTATCCTGCAGTTTAATGTTTATTCTTTTATCCCTGATCCGACTAATTTCATGGTCAGACTTACAATTATGCTATGATTATCTGAATTTTATATGTTAATGTAATGTTAATTAAGTCTAAATAAGAATAATAAATATTATTTTTACAATCTACTATTTGTTTTACGCGGGTTTTTTCAACACTATCCGACCTACTCTTTTCCCCAGATACTTCCGGCTGTTTAACGGCTAAACTTTTAGCCTGTAAATGTTTATTGAATTAAAATATTTCAGTAATTATTTTAATAAAACCCCAAAGCAAATGTTACTAAAAATTGGATCTACCGGTGATGAAGTTAAGCAACTTCAAATCAGGTTAGGTGTCTCGGATACCGGAACCTTCGGGCCCATCACCGATGGTAAAGTGAAAGTGTGGCAATCGCAAAACAACTTAACAGCCAATGGTATTGTTGACGATCTTGCCTGGAGTATGTTATTCCCGCTTGGGGGGCAAAACGTAGGCTCTGTCACTTCTGTCAGTTTTAAATTGGATAATCTGCGTGGTAAAATACCTGATGCAGTACTCAGCCAGTTACCGGAAACTGCTGCTAAATTCAATATTACCAATGTATTGAGGATGTCGCATCTGTTGGCCCAGTGTGGCCACGAAAGCGGTGGTTTCAAACGTGTTGAGGAAGGGCTCAGCTACTCAGCTGACAGGTTAAAGGTAGTTTTCCCCGGGCTTTTTGAGGGCGCTGTTGCCGAAGCGTATGCCCGCAATCCTCAAAAAACAGCATCCAGGGCTTATGCGCACAAAATAGGCAATGGTGATGAGGCAAGTGGCGATGGTTACAAATACCGGGGACGGGGTTTCATACAGTTAACCGGAAGGGAAAATTACAGAAATTTTGCGAAGTTTATCGGAGAGGATACCGAGAGCAATCCCGATTTGGTGGCTACCAAATACCCATTGGCTTCCGCTGCCTTTTTTTTTAATTCAAGAAAAATCTGGAGTATTTGCGACGAAGGTGCGAGTGAAGCTGTGGTGACCTCCGTTACCAGAAAGGTAAATGCCAAACTCCTTGCCCTTCAGGACAGGATCAGGCATTTTAACGAATATTACAATCTGCTCAGGTAAAACAATATCAAAACAAACTTTCCGGTCATGGGAACAGAGGATAAAAAGCTGATCAACAGCATCAAAAAGGCAACCATATTGTCCGGTATCGGCATGGGGCTTTTGCTTGGAATCATCATGGGCTTGTCGGTCTCTGATGTTGTGAAGACCATTTTCGGCATACTTTCCGGCCTTTTGGGAGCTTTCCTTGGATTTGACAAGCGTAACTACGCCGGGATGGAAGCATCGGAATATGAAAAGGAGAAATACAATACCCTTTTTACTGCCCTGCGAGCAGGTTGGTTTGGAATGGCTGTGGTGTTTGGGATTCTTTCAGGTATGCTGATACGAACCCAGGAAATTTTTGAAATATCTGTTGTGAAGAATGTTAAGCAATGGACTGATGCCGGCTTTGAACCTGAATACGCCCGCAGACTGATTGCTTATCAAAGGTTGGCAATTAATCCCAATACAGGCGAGCTGGGGCCAACAACAGAAGTGCAGCGAAAAGGCCAGGCGGCTTTGTTCAGTGCTGAAGACAGGGCTACCCTTTGCGGAGCCATTGATCCGGACAACTGGAACAATGACTGGAAAACTGCCAGAGAAGCTATGCTGGACATTGATAAAAAACCTCTGACAAATCTGGTAGAATCAATAGAACTAAATGTGCCTGAAGATCAACGGTTTGATTTTCTCCGGGCACTGCGTATTCTGGTGTGTGAAATGAACAGTAAAACTACCCGTTTGTGCGATCTGGGCTCCGACCTGAATAAATGGCAGAACAACGAAGAAACTTCTGCCATTGCAACAGAAGTTGCCAAACTTCAGCCGGAAAATCAAAAAGTAATGATGGAAGTATTGTCAGCAATGGTTTGTCAACTCGAAAAAGAATAATTAACATTAAATCAAGCCATTATGAAAGCTAAGTTTATTTTGTTTTCGCTGATTTCAGTTTTTCTCCTTTATTCATACGAAACTGTTGCGCAAAGCGATATTGAAAGTGCAAGAACATCGGTGGTTAAAATTAAAACCAAATATTCTATAAAGAACAAGAGCGGAAAGGTTGAGCCAAAAGCTGGAACGGCAACAGGATTTTGCTGGCAGAACCCCCTGTATGTTGTAACGGCCCTGCATGCGGTTGCCGGAGTTACGGAAATCATAATCTATAAAAATGATGGCAAATACACCACTGCAAAAGTTGTTAAGGCTTTGCTTGAGGCAGATCTTGCACTACTGCAGTTAACAGCCGATCTCGGACTCAAACCTCTGGCGCTGGCGGAGGTTAACGCCAATGCAGGAAAAAGATATACCATCTGGGGGTTTCCACATGCAGTTTATAAAATTCAGGATAACGAAGTAAGGCTTTCAAGGAGCGTTGAAACATCGCCCATACTTGATGACATCATTAATGGTGATGACCTGAAGTATCAGCTCGAAAAGCAAAAATACCCTTCCACGAGGGCTAAAATATTAAAAATAGGATCAACCATTCAACCCGGCCAGTCAGGGGCACCGCTTTTCACCAGTGATGGTAAAGTGGTTGGTGTTGCTGACGGAGGCCTGAGAGGCGGGACTGCGCTTTTAAACTGGGGAATGCCGGCCAACTATTATGTGCCGAGACTTTACACCTCGCAGGACCTAATCCCAGGCACTGTTTCAATGCAGTCGAGCCTATACAGCAGCAGCACCACAATTCCTGAAAATGCAACTGACGAAGAGGTGACCAGGATAATAATTGAAGAGGCTAAAGAAAATACAGTTACCCTTGGCAATAAGTCAATAACAAAATCCTGGACAGCCAGTTTTGAAGAGATTATGGCTACCATGCCGGAGCAGGATAAAGCAGATATTGAGGCTATGGTGAGCGAGTTCGGAATCAATTTGTCCGATACTTATTATGATATTTATGAAGACTACGAAACCGGAGCTACTGTTTCTATTCCTTACGGAGCAAATTTTGACATAAAGGATGGCTGGTTCTATACCTGTAACGCCAATGCAAGCCTCTGTTATTATGTTCTTCCTTTCGATGCAGCAACCTATCAGAATGCAAAAACCCAGACTTATGCCCTTTTCAATAACAGTTTTCCGGCCGACTACTGGGTTTACGATCCAGGTACTCCGGATTTGGTAGAAGAATATGACCAATACGAAGAGGCAAGTTATACTTTGATACGGCAATCAGCTGATGGTAGTGGCAGAGAAGTTGAATTTACAGCAGAGATTTATGGTTCTGATTTATTGGTGGCTTTTATGATCTATAATCCCAACCTGGTGGTAGACAGTACTTATCTGAAGCAATTCTTTCATTTTTCGATTGCCATGGAAATGCGCGATTTTGCAGGTGAATAAAGATGTTGAAAAATCCGGGAAATATCATAGGGGGGGCAGGCATCGGATTGCTGGGCGGACTGCTAATCGGTATTACTGATTCCGATTGGATCCGCCTGTTAATTGCACTGGCTTTAATGGCCTTGTCGGGTAATTCGCTGAAGGGTTCAATTTTAAAGGCTGACATTACACTCAGCCAGTCATTTACGGGTGTTGCCGCATTTGTGGCGATTCTGGCTGGTCTCTACATCAACGGCCAGGAGATCTTTAAGCAATCACCCTCTGATGCCATTGATAAATGGGTAAAAGCCGGATATAGTCCCGAAGAGTCCCAGGGACTATACCTCAGGCAATGGGAATGGGAAAACCGGAAAGACAGCGAACCTTCTCAGGCAGTTCAGGTCATGATAAAATCGATTCTGGATAGTATGAAACCTGATGATGATAAGGAAGCTGATGATGACAGCGGACAAACCCAACCTGATATCGATCAGGATTCAATTCAGGGTGAACCGGTTGTGGTTGAAGAGGAACTTCCGGTGCTACCTGCCGAAGGATGATAAGTAAATACATAGAGGCTATATAGCTGCATTCTGTTCTTACGGGGTTTAGCAACATTTAATACTTCCGGTTCAATCCGGAAAATCTGTTTTCAGCAGGATTAATGTTCAGATAAATTGAAACAGCCGGCATTACAGGTAGTGCCGGCTGTTTCAAATTTCAAATCCGGATATTTTTATTTGACTATCTTTCTTATTTCAGATTTATAGTCAACCGTAATATCCATCCATTCATCGAGCATATTTTGCCAGCTTCCGGCACCATAGAGTTTCTCATAGGTGTCTTTTGCTCCGGGGTCTTTCGACCATTCGTCGTAGGAATTGAAACTCCAGAGTATTGCAACATCGGAATTATCCCCGGTATGGATCGGATTGTTGTAAACCAGAAAAGCTGTATTACCTATTGATTCATAAGCTTTCTTCAGCTTTTCCGTCATGGTCTTGAACCTGTAATACTCACCGCGTTTCAGGTCAACAACCCATACTTCATAATAATTCGATTTTTTCATGATATCCCTGCCAAAAGACAGATCATCGTTGAATTCCCATAAAGTGGAATTACCGTAAGTTTCGATGAGGGGGTCAACGGTTTTCGACCAGTCATCGGCATGTCCGTTTTCTTTATCAGGACGGGTATCCAGCGCTGAATAAGTCGCCGGACCGAAAACCCACACATACCATCCGGCTTTTTCACCATATTCAACTTTGCGTAAAACAGCTTTGTAGGGGCCATCGGGATGAAATTTCTGGTTGTGAGCCTTGATGGCAGCTTCAAATTTATCTTCCATTCCTCTTTTGGGAAGAAGGTATAGATTTTCAAATACCATCGCGGGGCTTTCAGCTGCTTGTTGCGCAAAAGTGCTGCTGATAAGCATTAGTACAATTCCTGTAAAAGTCAGAATTCTTTTCATAAAATTGGGTTTGTTGGTTAATAATATCGTAAAGATAATCAATAAATTAACCTTATTTAGAATTATTATAAATAATTATCTGGTTTCGCAGCATTTCATAATCTATACAGTTATTTTACTGCCTTACGGACTATTTTACATGCCTTTAATTAAAAAAGCAGATTGATTTAAGAGTTTACCTCGTTCAGACCCTAAAACTGAATCATAACCTGAAGGGCATTCAATCCCCGATTAAGCAGACCGAAGATCATCAATTGTACCAACTCCGGTACAGAATTTGCCTTTTCACATTTGACCACCTGATTCGTTTTCTTCGTAACTTGCCCCGTCATTCCGGGTGTATGAAAACCATCATTGACCTTTTCGAGGAGAGCGCGCTGAAATATGCAGGGAACAATTACCTGTATGAGAAAACTGCGCTCGAATATAAAGGTACTACTTATTCAGAAGTGAGAGAACAGGTTTACCGTTTAGCCGCCGGATTACTCTCACTGGGAATTGAACCGGGCGACCGTGTGGCTATCCTTTCAGAAGCTAGAAATGCCTGGATTATCGGTGAACTGGCCGTTCTTTACACAGGAGCCTGCAGTGTTCCATTGTCTGTCAGACTGGATGCCGCCACCGATCTTAAATTCCGCCTGCTGCATTCAGGTACACGGATGGTGATGGTGTCGGGCCTTCATGCTGTCAAAATTGAACAGATTCGGGAGCAGTTGCCAGATCTTCAGACAGTAATATTTCTTGACGACAAACCAGAAAGCAACTCAGGAAACTATACCTATGCAGAGCTGATAGAGATTGGGGAGGCATTTCTAAAGACCAACAGTACGATCCTTGAAAAGAGAAAATCTGGCGTCAAACCGGATGATCTGGCCAACATCTCCTATACATCCGGAACTACCGCTGATCCAAAGGGCATTATGCTGACGCACCTGAATTACGTAGCCAATGTAAAACAGGCGCTCACCCTGATGGACATCCCTCCGACCCATCGTACACTCGCCATCCTTCCATGGGACCATTCTTTTGCTCATACTGCCTGTCTTTATTGTTTTATGGCAAAAGGTGCTGCAGTAGGTTCGGTTCAGGCCGGTAAATCTGCCATGGAAGCGATCAAAAATGTTCCGGTCAATATCAGGGAGTTAAAGCCCCATATTATGATGAGCGTTCCTGCGCTCACAAGGAATTTTCGCAAAAACATAGAATCCGCCATCGCTGCGAAAGGAAAATCTGCTGTAGCCCTGTTCAACCATGCTTTGTCGATCGCTTATGCCTATAACGGTAACGGTGTTAACAAAGGGTATGGGTGGCGGTCATTGCTGAAACCACTGGTAATGCTATATGACAGGATTTTGTTCAGAAAAATCAGGATTGCTTTTGGTGGTGAGATGGAATTCTTCATCGGGGGTGGCGCACTCCTTGATATAGAACTCCAGCGGTTTTTCTATGCCATCGGCATTCCTGTCTGTCAGGGTTATGGTCTTTCTGAAGCTGCCCCGATCATTTCATCCAATTCGCTGAAAAACATAAAGATGGGAACATCAGGCCGGCTGGTTGACTATCTTGAACTTAAAATCTGTGACAGTGATGGAAATCAGCTTCCCGATACCGAAACCGGTGAAATTGTAATCAGGGGGGAGAATGTTATGAAAGGCTACTGGAATAATCCGAAGGCATCGGCAGAGGTGTTGAAGGATGGCTGGCTGCATACCGGTGACCTTGGACACATGGATAAAGATGGATACCTGATCGTACTTGGACGGTATAAAAGCCTCCTTATCGCCAACGATGGGGAGAAATACAGCCCTGAAGGAATTGAAGAGGCCATTGCCGATCAGTCGGTTTTCATCAGTCAATGTATGTTGCACAACAACCAGCAGCCCTTTACTGTGGGGCTTGTGGTCCCATCCATAGCTGAGATCGGCAGGAATCTTGAGCAAAGTGGAATAAAACCCGGAAGCCCTGAAGGGATTGATGCTGCATTGAAGCTGATACAGCAGGAAATAGATGCCTATTACGGCCATGGTCGTCATGCCGGGTTATTCCCCGAACGATGGCTTCCTTCTGCCATCTGTGTCTTGCCCGAGGCTTTTACCGAGCAGAACCACTTTATCAATTTTTCCATGAAAATGGTCAGGGGCAGGATCGCGGAAGCGTATAAAGAATCCCTTGAATTTCTTTATACTCCGGCTGCCAAGAACATCCTGAATGAACCCAACAGGAGGAATCTGATGAAATGGTATGAAAAGTAACCGAAGCTGAATTAAAGGGAAATAAACATCCTCTAATGGTTGAACCGGGTTTAATAAAGCTGCCGGTCTGCAAATGTAATCTGAGATTGAACCATTATTCCGCGTGGCATAAAAATTCGGATGATATGATTGAAGGGAATCCGGGTTGTCAGGATCAAAACCTTGGCGGAAATATGAATAAAATTTCCATTGACACAATTGACCCTTACTGATGGCAACGATCAGATAATTGTTCCGGACTGAACAAGAGTTGTGTAACATTTTAAAATTCAATTGATTATATTTATCCGCCCTGGCGGATAAATATGAGCACTTATTAAAATATGTTAAAGATTAGTTTTGTGGAAATTACCTTCCTTTTGCAATCATGATCTTTTTATAACTTTGTCCCATGTTAGGGCATTTTAAGCTTTACATTTCCGCCTTTCACCTCTTTTCACCTGAAGAACCGGTTTTGCTTGCCATCAGCGGAGGTGTTGATTCCATGGTCATGGCTGAGCTCTTTCACAGGGCCGGCTATAACTTTGCCATAGCACATTGCAATTTCAACCTTCGTGGAAGTGAATCGAACCAGGATGAAGCCTTCGTTGCATCGATTGCTGAAACCTATAAAGTCAGGTTTTTTGTCAGGCAATTTAAAACCAGGGAATACGCCGGTTTTAATAAGATTTCGGTTCAGATGGCAGCCCGCACACTCCGTTACGAATGGTTCGATGAACTGGTTCAGATCGAAGGATTTAAAGCTGTTGCCACGGCCCACCACCTCGACGACCAGATTGAGACCTTTTTTATTAATGTGCTCCGTGGTACCGGCATTGGTGGAATGCATGGAATACTCCCCAACCGGGACAGAGTTGTTCATCCGATGATGTTTGCCTTCCGCAGGCAGATTGAGGAGTTTGCCGGGGATGAAGCCATAAGATACCGTGAAGACAGCTCGAACCGCTCTTCGAAATATGTCCGGAACAAGATAAGGCACGATCTGGTACCTCTTTTGGGTGAGATCAATCCTGAATTCAGGAAGACCATTACATCCACCATCGACAGGATACGTGAAGCCGAATCACTGTTGCACAATCATCTGGAAGAAATAAGGAGAAAGTGCGGTTCTTTCGGAAAGGATATTTCAACGCTGAAAATCAGCGAATTATTGAACCTTCAGCCGCTTGAAGTCTATTTGTATGAGTTGCTCCAGCCATTTGATTTTAACAGGAGTGTCACCGATGAGATTGCCGCAGGTTTGGGGGATATCTCCGGGAAACAGTTTTTTTCACAAACCCACCGTCTTATAAAAGACAGGGACCTGCTTCTGGTCACCCAACTGGGCCCTGCAGGCGCGACACCAGCAGGTGAAATTGAAATCAGCGAGGAAAATCCGGATCTGAGGAAACCAATTCAACTCAGGTTTACTTTTATTGAAAACCATCCCGGTTTGTCTGTTTCGAAGAGCGGAAATATTGCAATGCTTGATGTTTCACGAATTGAATGGCCCATGAAACTTCGAAAATGGAAAGATGGTGATACCTTTGTGCCCTTCGGCATGAGCAACCACAAAAAACTCAGTGATTTTTTCATTGACAATAAGTTCTCTATCGTTGAGAAGGAAAATGCCTGGTTACTGATCAGCGGCAATGAAATAGCCTGGCTGGTTGGTCATCGTATCGGCAATACTTTCAGGATAACAAATGAAACAAAGAAAGTTCTGAAAATTGAATGGCTTGATTAACTACCTGATTACTAAATATATAACAAAGGATGAGTACAAAATTGAAAAATATTATATTGCTGTTGGTTCTGGCCATGGCAATACCCCTGATCTCCGGTGCCCAGGTAATGAAGCCTGTAAAGTGGACCTTCAGCACGAAGCAAATCAGCCCGGCAGAGGTTCAGCTCATATTTACAGCGACCATCGATAAACCATGGCATCTGTATTCGCAGGATGTTCCGCCACCTCCGGATGGCCCGGTCGCTACATCTTTTAACTTCGGGAAAAGCGGCGATTACAAGACCATCGGGAAGGTAAAGGAATCAAAATCCGTAGAAGAATTTGACAATCAGTTTCAGACAACACTGAAATATTTCAACGATAAGGCTGTATTCACTCAGACCATCAGTGTGCTTTCAGCAAAGGATTTTAAAATTACCGGTTACCTGGAATTTATGTGTTGTGATGATAAACAGTGTCTGGCCCCGGAATCAGTTGATTTTGAATTTAAGATTAAAGGCAATCCGGACGCTGGTACTGCAGTTGTTAAAGTGTCCACACCCGATGAGAACGTTGCCTCTGACACGGTTAAAACAGCTGCTGATTCATCGAAACAAACAGATTCATTGCAGCATGGAGAGATAAAACCTGTCAGCGATGGCGGTCTGGGTGAGAATTCATCACTCTGGACACTATTTTTCTTTTCTTTTCTGGCTGGTCTGGCAGCAATTCTTACACCTTGCGTGTTTCCGATGATTCCGATGACTGTTACCTTCTTCCTGAAGGAAAAAGATAAAGTGAAAGCCAAAGCACAGGCTCTTATTTATGGGATATCAATCATACTGATTTACACTGTTATCGGAACTGTAGTAGCTGTGACGCTTGGTGCAAATTTTGCCAATTTCCTGAGTACACACTGGATTCCGAATGTGCTGTTTTTCCTGATATTCCTGTTCTTTGCTGCATCATTCCTGGGCATGTTTGAAATAACCCTGCCAAGCTGGATGATCAATAAATCGGATGCACAGGCTGACCGGGGTGGTATCATTGGATCGTTCTTTATGGCTTTTACCCTGGTACTGGTTTCATTCTCCTGTACCGGACCTATTGTAGGCGCCATTCTGGTTGCCTCAGCCGGGGGCGAAGTTCTTGAACCCATTGTCGGGATGCTGGGTTTTTCGCTGGCCTTTGCTCTGCCGTTCACCTTATTCGCTTTTTTCCCTCGCTGGTTGAACAATATGCCGAAATCGGGCGGTTGGTTGAATTCTGTAAAGGTTGTGCTGGGGTTTATCGAACTGGCACTGGGTCTGAAATTTCTCAGTATTGCAGATCAGACCTATCACTGGGGTATTCTTGACCGCGAAATATACCTTGCTTTATGGATTGTTATCTTTACCCTGATGGGATTATACCTGCTTGGTAAACTGAAGTTTTCACACGACAGTGACCTCAAATATATCGGCGTACCAAGGCTTGGCCTGGCCATTGCAACCTTTTCTTTTGTTGCCTATATGATACCCGGTATGTTTGGTGCGCCTCTGCAGGCATTGTCGGGCTACCTGCCCCCACAGGCGACCCATGATTTCGACCTGAATAAAATTGTCCGCGACAACATACAGGTGTATGGCACTTCCGGCGGTTCGGGTACTGAGCATTCCGGATCAGGCCTGTGCGATAAACCCAAGTATGGTGATATTCTTCACCTTCCCCATGGTCTGGAAGGATATTTTGATTACGAACAGGCGCTTTCCTGTGCATCAAAACAGCAGAAACCTGTATTTATTGATTTCACAGGACACGGATGTGTGAACTGCCGTGAAATGGAAGCCCGTGTATGGGCCGATCCCCGTGTACTGAAAAAGCTCCGGGAAGATTTTGTAATGGTTGCCCTGTATGTGGATGATAAAACAGAACTTCCCGAATCGGAATGGATTACATCTGCCTACGACGGGAAGGTAAAAAAAACCATCGGAAAGAAGTATGCCGATTACCAGATCAGCAAGTACAACATCAATGCCCAGCCCTATTATGTGCTGCTGGATGCGAAGGGTGAACTGCTGGTATCACCGAAAGCTTATGACCTTGATGTGGATAAGTTCCTGGAGTTTCTCGACAGCGGTCTGGCGGAGTTTAAAAAGAGGAAATAATGCAGAGAAAAGGGAGCAGATGTCTCCTTTTTTTTATTTCACGGAATTTTCATCAACGTCAATAATGTTAAAAGGAAAAAAATACATCAGGGCATCGGGGAGGTATTTCTGCCAGAAGACCCAGTTATGCCCTTCTGGGTATTCATGATAGCTGAGGCTGCACCCCTTTTCCATCAGCAGGTCTTTCAGATTCCTGACCATCGGCAGCAGGGCAGGTATGTCGTAGGTTCCCAGATCAAGATAAATCTCCTGATTACTGCAGCTTGATTCTTTAAACGCTTTTGTTACACTTTTTTCAATATTGCTTGAAAAAGCGGCGACTTTCCCGGTGTTTTCCGGATGCGAAGCAGCTATCCACAATGAAATATTACCTCCGTTTGAGATGCCGAACTGTGCCCTGCTTTCCGGATTTGCTTCCGTTCTGAAAGCTGCATCGATAAACGATGACAGCTCATCCGTTACAAACCGGGTGTAATCACCCTGCCTGATGCCTGAATATTCCTCATCCCTGTGAACAGGTTCAAGAAATACTGCGATAACCGGGCGTATGTATTTTCCGGATATCATATTATCGAGGATATTTCCGGCTGCAGTGAGGTTGAAAAACTCAATCCCGTCATGGAAATAGCAGACAGGGTAACGATCGTGGCTACCCGTATATCCGGGTGGAAGATAAATTCTGATGCTCCGTTTTTCCTTCATGACCATGCTTTGAATCACAGTATCAGTAACAGAACCCGAAAGAGCGGAAGGCATTTTGGTACTGTATTCTGCGGGTCGGTATCCAGGCATAACCAGTTCCGAATTGCTGCCCATGCCTCCTTCGATAATCCGCCGGTTGAGTGAATCCAGCTTCCAGTCTTTATCATTCACCACCACCTTATATTCGAGACGGGCATCTTTTTCATAGGAAGAGCTGACATACCAGAGATTGGTTCCTTCGATACGTGTCATTGTCAATATAGGAGTCCAGGCTGTCGCATCACCGACAATCGCTACGGATGAAGCATTTCCGTAATAGAGGAAGTGTACTATGGTATCAGATTCAATGACCGGTATCTCTGATTGTGCGGTCAGGAATCTGTATACCAGTGTTTGCCGGTCTCCGGGATCTGTCTTGCTGATCTGCTCCTGAAACCTGGTGAATGACTGGGCTTCCGGGGAAGGAAGAATCAGAAAGAAACAAACGAATATCAGGAATGTGTTTTTCTTCATGGGTGATTGGATTGCAATTTGCCAAAGTTAGGGAATCCTGAAAGTTATTGGCCTGTTGACGTTTTTCTTTTCAGGGCTGAAACATTGGTTAAGTGTTTGAAAATACGCTGACCTATATACGTTATCGGACGTCATAATCCTGAATCGTAGAGATAAGTCTGGAAGATTTATTTTTTCCAGGATTTCAGAAGCAGGCTGAGCCTGCCATGATAGCAAGCCGGGGCAGAGCCCCGGCTTAACCCAAGGTTTGGCAGGGGCTCTGCCTCAGCCTGAGTATCACGGCAGGCTCTGCCTGCAAACGACCTGCTGCAAGTTCAGAATCTAATATATCCAAACCTGCATATGTTTCGTTGTTTTATTGTATTTTCACCACCTCAACAACTTATGCATACTATGAAAAAATATATAATGTTTCTCCTGGTACTTTCAGGAATTACAGCTTCCCTTGCCCAGCCTTTTGTGCCTGTTTATACGGGACTTCCGCCCATCGGGCGAAGTGCGGTTGCTTTCGCCGATTTTGACAACGATCATGACCTCGACCTGGTTATGGTTGGACTTGATAATAATGCACAGCCGCTGGGAAAGGTGTTTCTCAATATGGAAGGCATATTTACTGAAACACCTTCCGGGATTTCAGGACTATACAATTGCGCCCTTGCAGTAGCCGATTATGATCTTGACGGGAAAATGGATATCGTGGCAACCGGCAGGGATGAAAACGGCAATGCAACCAGGCTATACCGTAACCTTGGAAACGGAGAATTCGCTCTGACCGGTACAGTTTTTAATGCCGGAGGTTCTGACGGTGATGTTGCCTGGGGCGATTATGACAACGATGCTTACCCTGATCTGGTGATCTCGGGAAACTGGGATACCAGACTCTATCATAACGACGGTGATGGATCCTTTACTGAGACAACTGCCGGATTTACCATCATGAACACCCCTTCGCTTGACTGGGGGGATTGTGATAACGACGGAGATCCTGACCTTCTGATGGTTGGAGATGCCGGTTCTGTAGCAGAGACTTTTATTTACCTGAATGAAAACGGAATTTTTACCAGACTGGAGGTGCCGGTTGAAGGAGCTGTGGGAGGGACTGCCAGTTGGGGCGATTTCGACAATGATGGCAATCTCGATATTCTGATTTCCGGTAAGGATGTTTCATTGGTCCCGGTTTCATATGTCTACAGGAACAATGGAGACAAGACCTTTAGTTTTGCCAATGCCGGACTGATCGGTACTGCGCTGGGACCGGCTGACTGGATTGACTATGACAACGACGGGGATCCGGACATTATGCTCGCCGGGGAGAACGCCGGATGCGGGAATGCCTCAACCAGGATATATAACAACAATGGCGTGGGTGGCTTTGATGAATTTCAGGCGGGATTGCCTTTTGTTGAAAGGGCTTCCTCTGCCTGGGGCGATTATGACAACGACGGGGATTTTGATCTGCTGCTCACCGGCTTATCGGGTGACCCGGTTTCGATCCTTTACCGGAATGATTTACTGACCGGTTCTTTTCAGCAGAATACCTTACCGGGAATTCCGGGAGATCTTTATTCTTACGTATCGGGCGATTATGCTGTTATCAGCTGGAGCAGGGTCACCGACCTTCAGTCGCCACAGATGGCAATCTGTTACAATGTAATGGTCGGCTCCGTGAGCGGGGGTATTGATGTGGTCAGTCCCCTGTCTGATATTACTTCCGGATACAGATATGCTGTGTGTCCGGGAAATGCAGGTAACAATGATTTTATGGTATTCAGGTCACTTGAACCCGGTGATTATTATTTCAGAGTTCAGGCCCTGGATCAGGCATTTGAAGGATCACCGTTCTCGGAAGAAGGGGTTTTTACAGTTCTTTCAACCGGAATTCAGGAGCAGAATTCAAATGATATAAGGGTAATTGGCACCGGAACAATCCTTCAGACAGCAGGTTTAACAGGCGTCACAGCTGAAGCCTGTCTTATTTCGATGAACGGGAAAACTGTTTGGTCAGGTTCATTAACCGGAGACGGAAATAGTTTTTCTTTAGCGTCATTCCCTCCGGGGATTTACCTTTTCCGGGTGAAGACCAACGGGAGTGTTTTCACGGCAAAAATTGTAAGATAACTTTAATATAGGTCATAATGCAGGGCATCTACAGAAGGAGATAGATGTGCCTATCTTGTACATATGTTAGTTTTTCCATATCTTTACCTTTCTATTTGATAAAAATCCTATATTATGCAGGTACTAAAATTTGGCGGAAGCTCAGTGGCTGATGCTGACAGCATCCGTAAAGTAATTTACATAGTACAGAAAGCGGTTTCCAGTGACAGAACCATAGTAGTGGTTTCTGCCATGGCCGGTGTAACGGATCTTCTGATTGAAGCGGGCCTTCTTTCAGCAGGGCACAATCTTAGGTACAAAGATAAGTTGAGGTATTTCAGGGCAAAGCATCTCGGGGTTCTGGATGAACTGCTCTCCGGTGATTTTTATAAATCACTCAAAGAAACATTTGAGGAAAAATTCAGAGAACTTGACAGCATTCTGGAAGCCGTATATCTGTTGCGTGAGCTTTCTCCCCGGACCCAGGACAGCATTGTAAGCCATGGAGAACTGCTTTCATCAATGATTATTTCCGGGGCTTTTGAATTGGCCCGGATGTCGAACCAATGGGTGGATGCCCGTGAAGTCATCCGGACAGATGCTGTGTACGGAGGAGCTTCCGTTGATCAGGATAAAACTCAGGAATTAATCAGGAATTACATTAACCTCAACCCCGGGCACCTTTATATTGTTCCCGGGTTTATAGCATCCGACAGTAAGGGCGTAACAACCACTCTTGGCCGGGGCGGGTCAGATTTCACGGCAGCGATTCTGGCAGCAGCCACCGAAGCGGCAAAGCTTGAGATATGGACCGATGTCAGCGGGATGATGACCGCTGATCCCAGGGTGGTTGGTAACGCGAAAGCAATTCCATTCATTTCATATAAGGAAGCCATGGAATTATCGCATTTCGGTGCAAAAGTGATCTATCCCCCGACTATTCAGCCGGTGATGAAGAAAAGCATTCCCTTATGGATAAAAAATACTTTTTCTCCCGGGGATGCCGGTACACTGATGGAAAGTACGGTTTCCGAAAATATGAATACAGTCCGGGGTATATCCAGTATTGGTAAGATAGCCCTCATTAGCCTTGAAGGCAGCGGAATGGTCGGTATTCCCGGATTCTCGCGAAGGCTGTTTGGGGCATTGTCTGATGAAAAGATCAATGTAATCCTGATTACGCAAAGTTCTTCGGAACATTCTATTTGTGCAGCCATTGATGAGATCAATGTCCGTAAGGCAAAAGCTGTGGTTGACCGCGAATTTTCAATCGAGATTATTGCTAACAGGGTTGATCCGCTTCAGGTTGAAACCGGCTTGTCCATTATTGCTTTGGTTGGCGATAATATGAAAAACCATCCCGGCATCAGTGGAAAGATGTTCGGTGCCATGGGACGCAACAATGTGAACATCAGGGCCATTGCACAGGGCTCTTCTGAGAAGAATATTTCAGCCGTTATCAGTACTCCGGATGAAAAAAAAGCCATTAATGTGCTGCATGAGGAGTTTTTTGAAACGGCCTTCAGGCAGGTGAATTTATTTATTATTGGCGTCGGGAATGTCGGAAGCCGGCTGATGGATCAGCTGAAGGATCAGCAGAAATTCCTGCTTGATCAGCTTCGTATTCAGGTCCGGGTGGTTGGGATTGCAAACAGCAGAAAAATGCTGCTGAATGAAGAGGGAATTGATCTGGGCACCTGGAAGGAGCAATTGAATGATGGCATAAAAACGGGCCTGGATGATTTTTTGGCATTTATTGCAGACCGGAATATGCGAAACGCTGTTTTTGTTGATGTTACGTCGGATGAATCTGTTGCCAATTGTTATGCCCGGTTATTGAAGAAAAGCGTTGCTGTGGTAGCCTGCAATAAAATTGCGACATCATCACCTCATGAAAACTATGATTTGCTGAAAAACCTTGCCCGTGAATACAACACCTCCTATCTTTTCGAAACCAATGTTGGTGCAAGCCTGCCAATCATAGGCACTTTGAACGACCTGGTCAGGAGCGGCGACAGGGTGAATAAAATAGAGGCGGTATTGTCGGGGACACTGAATTTTGTTTTTAATAATTATGATGGCAGTGTCCCGTTTGCCCGGATAGTGAAACAGGCACAGGACGAAGGTTATGCAGAACCGGATCCACGCATCGACCTGAGTGGAACGGATGTTATGCGTAAGATTCTGATTCTTGCCCGTGAGGCTGGTTACCGGATGGAAATGAATGACATCAGGAGTAATTCCTTTTTACCAGAATCGTGCATGCAGGGCGATGTGGCGGCGTTTTACCTTGAAATGGAAAAGCACGAAAAGCATTTCAGGCAATTGTATCAGGATGCGTCAGACAGAGGGTGTAAGCTTAAGTTTGTGGCAAGCCTGGAGAATGGCGATGCTTCAGTCGGGTTGCAGCAGATCGGAGCTGACCATGATCTGTTTCACCTTTACGGGAAGGACAATGTGGTGTTGTTTTATACCAACCGTTATGTTCAGCAGCCCATGGTTATCAAGGGTGCCGGGGCGGGTGCCGAGGTGACGGCTTCCGGTATCTTTGCCGATATCATCAGGGCAGCACGGGTATAATTTACATTGAGAAAACGAGGCTGTCTTATAAGTCAGTAAACGCTTCATTCCGATGGCTATCGGAGTGAAGCCTGACATCTGACAATCAATCTATTGTCAGATTGAACAGCTTGCCCCCCGCCGAAGAAGGCGGGGCAAGCTGCCTTCTTCGGCGGGGGGACAAGCTACCCACTTTGACGGGGTAGTCGAAATACAGACAATTCTTGGCTTTTGAAACAGCCTCGTCTCTCCGCAAAAGAAGTTTTATTCGCAGTAAAACCTGTAGAAATAAGGAATGGTTTCGATTCCCTTGTAAAAATTGAACAAGGGGAAATTCTCATTGGGTGAATGGATCGCATCCGATTCCAGTCCGAAGCCCATCAATATCGATTTAACTCCAAGTACCCGTTCAAAGGTTGAGATAATAGGAATGCTCCCTCCGCTGCGGACCGGGACAGGTTTCTTTCCGAAGGTTGTTTCATAAGCCTTACTGGCGGCACGGTAAGCTTTGGTATCGGTTGGTGAAACATAACCCTGGCCACCGTGAAGGTTGGTAACTTTAACCTTGACGGAAGGCGGTGCCAGTTTCATGAAATGTGTTTCAAATAATTTTGAAATTTCCTCATGATCCTGATGAGGCACCAGACGCATGGAGATCTTGGCATAGGCTTTTGACGGAAGCACCGTCTTGGCCCCCTCGCCGGTGTATCCTCCCCATATTCCGCATACATCAAGGGTTGGCCTGATGCCGGTGCGTTCCATGGTCGTATACCCTTTTTCGCCGGAAACTTCTGCAATGTCGATGGCTTTTTTATACTCATCCAGGTTGAAAGGGGCCTTGGCCATTTCGGCCCGGTCCTCTTCGGTAAGCTCTATCACTTTGTCGTAAAAACCGGCTACTGTAATCCGGTTATTTTCGTCCGTAAGCGAAGCGATCATTTTGGATAGAACATTGACCGGATTGGCTACAGCACCGCCAAACAATCCGGAATGCAGGTCACGGTTGGGTCCGGTAACTTCAACTTCGAGGTAGGCAAGTCCCCTCAGTCCGACGGTAATGGAAGGGATATCCTGAGCGATCATACCTGTATCAGAAACTAGGATGATGTCGGCTTTCAACATCTCCTTATGATCGGTACAAAACTTCTCCAGGTTGGGTGATCCGATCTCTTCCTCCCCTTCAATCATGAACTTGACATTACAGGGAAGGCTTCCGGTCTGAACCATGGCCTCAAAAGCTTTGGCATGCATAAACGCCTGACCCTTATCATCATCGGCCCCGCGGGCAAATATTACCCCTTCGCGGACTTCAGGTTCAAAAGGGGGTGATTTCCATAAATCCAGCGGATCAACCGGCATTACATCGTAGTGACCGTATACCAGAATGGTTGGTTTTGCCGGATCGATCATCTTTTCTCCATAAACAACCGGGTTTCCGGCCGTGGGAATGATCTCAGCCTTGTCTGCCCCGGCTTTCAGAATAGTGTTTTTCCAATACTCAGCGGCACGCAGCATATCGGGTTTGTGATCGGTAATTGAACTGATGGATGGAATCCGGATCAATCCGAACAATTCATCCAGAAAGCGTTGCTTATTGGTTTCCAGATAATCTGATAAATTCTCCATGGTATTTCTTACGTTATTTGATTTCGGGTCTAAAGATATAGATTTCATCCTCTTGATGTCTCTGGGAAAGCAATGTTTTGACCAATTATTCCCATCCGGTTATCAGTCCCTGAGTTAAAACTGTTTTTAAATTTTTTTAGTAAAACTGCCTTCATCTGTAGTTTTATTTGCAGAAAAGTTTATTTTTGTCATTGGCGGGACCGGGGGATTTTTCTTTTTCTATATGCCACAGGTTGTTAACCTGTGTTTTACTATCTGATCAAAAACTGTTATTTACACTTAAAATCATGAAAAAACCTGATTTGTTGAATCGGTTTTGGAGCAGGCTATGCTTTAAATTCCCAAAGCTGCCTTTATTGGTTTTCTTCTTTGCTATCCTTATTCTCAGTAATAAAAGATCTTTTAGCCAGGTACAGCCCGACTATTCCGTGGTAGAAGGGGTTGCCCCTGTTACCCTTGTTCAGCAGATCCTGATCGGTCAGGGTGTAGAAACATCCAATATAACTTATACAGGCGTTCTAACTGCGGAAGGTTCATTTTCCGGAGAGTCAAATCTGGGTATTTCATCGGGTGTAATTCTGACTTCAGGAAAAGCAGTAAACTCTGTAGGCCCAAACAATGCCGCAGGCAAGGGATTTGATAACACCGCTTCCGGTGATTCAGATCTTAACCATTTATCAGGTGGTAACACCGAAGATGCATCAATACTTGAGTTTGATTTTATTCCCCAGTCAAATATTGTTGAATTCAGGTATGTATTCGGTTCTGATGAGTATCCTGAATATGCCAATTCAGCCTATAACGATGTTTTTGGGTTCTTTATCAGCGGGCCCGGAATTTCGGGTGGTCAGGGTTTTGCAAACGATGCCAAGAATATAGCCATTGCTCCTGTACTTGCATTCCCGCAGATTTATGTTTCAATCAACAACATCAACAATGGCACATCCAACAACGGGCCATGCGAGAATTGTCAGTTCTATGTAAACAATGGTACCGGAACCACACCCAACGCAAATCCATACATCCAATACGATGGTTTTACAACCGTTATGGTTGCCAGCAGCGTGGTTCAACCCTGCCAGACTTACCACATCAAGCTTGTTGTTGCCGATATCGGAGATGGTGCTTATGATTCAGGTGTATTCCTCGAAGCCAACAGTTTCTCCAGTGTCGGGCTGGGGGCTAATGTGGGATTCACCCATGCTGCAGTGGATACAGCTGTGGAAGCATGTAACAACGCCCAGGTGGCATTTGAACTGTTCGAGATCGCAACACTGGACTACCCCATCAATCTTGAAATAGGCGGTACAGCTGAGAATGGGGTGGATTATGAATTTATTGAAGATCAGATCATCATCCCGATGGGCGATACAATGGTTGTTTTACCCATTATTCCGATAGATGACGGAATCTATGAATATATAACTGAAACTGTAACATTGATTTTCAACTCCTCTATCTGTGGGGTAGATATGGATACCCTGACAGTGTATATTAAGGATTATCCGATTCTTGGTTCAATTGCGTCAGGAGATCAATCCATGGTATGCGGGGAAATCAGGAAACTTCAGGCCACCGGCTATGGAGGGATTCCTCCCTATTATTACCAATGGAGTACAGGGGAAACCACCGATACGCTTGATGTCAGCCCGATGGTTACAACAACGTATACGGTTACCATTACCGATGAATGCGGGTCGCAAAAGGTTGAAACCATAGAGGTCGTTGTACAGGGGCCGGTAGCCTTTGCAGGCGAAGATGTACCGATCTGCCTGAACGAATCAACCGTGCTTTCGGCAACAGGCGGAACGAGCTGGCTATGGCAACCTGGAGATCTGACAGATCAGACCATCACTGTTAGTCCGATTACCACCACCACTTATACCTTAACAGTATCTGATGCCTGTGGGAATTCCAGCACCGACGAAGTCACGGTCTTTGTTGATGAACCCTTTGCCGATGCAGGTGCCGATGAGGATATTTGTGTCGGGCAACCAGTTACCCTGACTGCCAATGACACCCCGGGTGGGACCTGGATATGGACCGATATGACAACAATGGCAATCTACAATGGACGCTCTATTACAGTGTCACCGCCCGATTCACGGCAGTATTGTGTGGAGGTGACCGATAATTGTGGCAATACCCTCACTGATTGTCTGTTTGTCAATGTATTTCAACTGACCGCTGATGCAGGTACTGATCTTACAATCTGCGCAGGCACCCCAACCGATCTCACAGGTAGTTCATCAACCGGTAATGGTACGTTTACCTGGACTGACGGGACCAATACCTATACCGGATCAACCATTCATGTGGCCCCGGTGTCGACAACCATTTACACTATGACTGTAGATGACGGTTGCTTTGCCAGCGATCAGGTTACGGTCAATGTAAATCCGTTGCCGGTTGTGACAGCAACGGCTTCTGACGGATCAATCTGCCCTGACGATCAGCTAACACTGACCGCGGACGGGGCTACAAATTATACATGGACCGCTGTACCTGGAGATCCAACCCTTACCGGTCAGGAAAACAACCCGAATCCTTTGGTAACACCGCTGGTTAATACAAATTATACTCTTGTGGGTATTGATGCCAATAGTTGTGAAAATACCAGCATTGTCGGGGTCACAGTTAAAGAACGCATGTTTGCCGATTTCAGTCTTTCTGATGTTGCAGCCTGTGAAGGGGCTCCGCTTGAAATTACTTACAACGGAAACGGTCAGAACTGGGCTACCTATAACTGGGATTTTGATGGCGGAGTAACCTCAACCACCGGTCAGGGTCCACATTCAGTCACCTGGACAGGACCGGGGACCCGGAATGTAAGCCTTACAGTCACCCAATCGGAATGTATCAGCCAGCAGGTCAGTCTTCAGGTTGAGGTGAATGCCCTGCCTGTCGCCGATTTCCTGGCAGGTGTGACGGAAGGTTGCGTACCGCTGACGGTTTCATTTACAGATCATTCGGCCAATACAGTTACAGGAACAACTTACGATTGGGATTTCGGGGGCATCGCTAATTCCGCATCACAGAACCCTTCCCAGGAGTTTACCCTTCCCGGAAAATATGATATTACGCTGATCGTGACCAATCCGGGAAGTTGTATCAGCCGGAAGTCGCTGTCAGCATATGTGGATGCATGGCCGGTTCCGGTGGTTTCCTTTGAAGCCAGTCCGTGGGAAACCAGTATGAAGAATCCGGTAATTAATTTCTCAAGCACCTCCCCGGGCGACAGCCTTACCTATCTGTGGAATACCGGGGATGGCAATATTTACGACATTCCTGATTTTGCACACACCTATGCTGACTCCGGCTATTACCAGGTGTTGCTTGCGGTTACCAATAAATACGGTTGTGTTAATGAATTTGAGAGTCAGGTATTTATATCGCCAAGATACATGCTGAGAATTCCTTCCGCATTCACTCCAAACGCTGATGGGTTCAACGATCAGTTTACAGTTAAAGGCAACGGTGTTAAGGAATTCAGCATCTCTATATTCAACCGCTGGGGCTCCATGATATTCTTTTCCAACAACATTGGTGTTAGCTGGGATGGAAAGGTAGATGGCCAACCTGCCGACAGGGGTATTTATGTTTACCGGACTTATTTCAGGGACGAAAATGATGAAGAAAGCGAGCAGACCGGCTTTATCAATCTCCTGAGATAAACCGGATTTATTGAATTCTTCCCGGTTTTTATACCTTTGACACAGTTTTAAACTGTGTCATTATGCCAAACATAAAACTGGCCATCAATGGATTTGGCCGCATCGGACGAATTACTTTCAGGGCCCTGCTGAAGAAGAAGAACATCTCGGTTGTCGCCATCAACGACCTGACTGACCCACAGACCCTTGCTCATTTGTTGAAATACGATTCTGTACATGGGATTTTCCCCGGCACTGTGGAAGCTGGTAAGGATTGTCTGCTGGTTAACCGGAAAAAGATTAAAATTTTCGCAGAAGCGGAACCCGGAGCCATAAACTGGGGAAAACTGGGAATTGATCTGGTAATAGAGTCGACCGGCCGGTTTACCGATAAGGCTTCGGCTATGAGACATATCACAGCCGGAGCCCGCAAGGTTATCATATCGGCTCCGGCCAAAACAGATCATGAGGAAGTGAAATATGTGGTGTTGGGCATAAACGATCATATTATCGAAGCCAGCGATAGAATTATTTCAAATTCATCATGTACGACCAACTGCGTTGCACCTATGATCAAAGTGCTTGACGATCTGTGGGGCATACAGGAAGGATTTATCACAACGGTACATTCCTATACGCGCGATCAGAACCTGATCGATGCACCCCACGCCGACCTGAGAAGGGCAAGGGCTGCTGCCTACAGTATTATACCAACAACAACCGGAGCCGCCAAAGCTGCTACCAGGATTTTTCCGCATTTAAAAAATAACCTTGGCGGTGCCGGTATCAGGGTTCCCGTACCTGACGGATCGCTTACCGATCTTACCTGCACTTTAAAAAAGCCTGCCAGCATTGCGGAAATCAATGCGGCATTCAGGGCTGCAGCCAATGGTTACCTGAAAGGAATCCTGCAATATACCGAAGACCCGATTGTATCTATCGACATCATCGGAAATCCTCACTCAGCCGTTTTTGATGCAGGATTAACAGCCGTTCTCGGCGATAAAAACGATTTGGTAAAAATCGTCGCCTGGTACGACAACGAAAGCGGGTATGCCCACCGGCTGGCCGACCTGGTGGAGAAGTTTGTTTGACGTTTGGCGTTGGATGCTGGATGTTTGGGGTTCAATCGCTTCGCGGTTCAATGGCTCAATCGCTTTGCTCTTCAAAAATGCGGGGGAGGGAGGGAGCGAAAAAAAGTGACTGAAGCGAGAAGCAGTTGGAGGTTCAGAAAGTTCCGGAATCCGGAATTAAATATGCGAAATATCCCCATGTCTCCCTCTCCCCAAATATGTTCCTTAAAATCCGTGCACTCCCTTTCAATCCGAAACCGAAAATCAGAAACTCAACCCCGCCGGCTGGCCAGTCAACTATCTTAAAGGCCTTTCAGATAACTGTAAATCTCAACCTGCGACCTGATCCGGGGAAGTTTTTCACGATCCTTATAGAAATTTGGTTCTTCGTGATTTACGATTCTTGCCTTGGTATTATCCTTCAATTGAATCAGGAGCATGGTTTTCAGTTCATGCTGAATTCCTTTATCCAGAACAGGACAGGCCACTTCAATTCGGTTATCAAGGTTGCGTACCATCCAGTCGGCAGAGGAGATAAAAAATTTCTCCTCTCCACCGTTATTGAATATAAACACCCTTGAATGCTCCAGGAATTTATCGACAATACTGATGACTTCAATATTTTCGCTGAAGTCTTTTAATCCGGGGATCATGGTACAGGTTCCACGGCAGATGATTCTCACCTTAACCCCTGACTGGCCTGCCTGATAGAGCTTTTTGATGATTTTATCATCCACCAGGTTATTCAGTTTCAGGATGCACCAGGCCTCCTTGCCGGCTTTTGCCTGATTGATCTCGTTGTTGATCAGCCGGATAAAGAAATTACGCATCTGAAAAGGAGCAACCACAAGGCTATTGAACTTAGGTGGGTTGTATTTACTTTCAAAAAGGCTGAAAACACCATTGACATCAGCGGCTATTTGCGGATTTGATGTCAGGAGGCTGTCATCGGCATAAACCCTGGCTGTTTGCTCATTGAAATTGCCGGTTCCGATGTTGGCGTAGTAGATATTCTTGTCGCCTTCCTTGCGACGGATAAGCAATAACTTGCAATGAACCTTGAACCCCGGAATACCCTGTATCAGTTTTACACCTTCTTCCTGCATTTTTTCGGCCCAGTAAATGTTGGCTTCTTCATCAAAGCGTGCCTGAAGTTCCATAAAGACAGTCACCGATTTGCCATTCCTTGCCGCGTTAATCAGTGCATTAATGACATTGGAATCACGGGCTACCCGGTAAAGTGTCATCTTGATAGAACGTACCTGCGGGTCAATGGACGCTTCCCGCAACAGGTCGATAATGTAGCCAAAGGACTGGTAAGGATAGTGCAGTATAATGTCCCTTTCGCGCATCACCCTGAGAATGCTTTCATTTTTCGGAAGCCTCCGGTGTTCCAGTGGAGCCATAGGTGCAAAAAGCAGGTCGGTCCTCCCTATGGCCGGAAACGACATAAAATCTTTAAAATTGTGATAGCGCCCGCTTTTTGTCATTGTATCACTCTCACTGATATCAAGCTTTTGCTTCAGCATGGCGAGAAGTTTACCGGGCATGTTCTTATCGTAAATAAACCGGACCGGCGCCCCCAGCTTTCGTTGCTTGAGGCTTTCCGTCATGATTTCAAGAAAGCTTTTCGAAACATCGTTATCAATATCAAGTTCGGCATCACGGGTAAACTTAAAGGTATAGGCTTCGTAGGAATCATATCCGAAAATGCTGAACACTTCGCCAAGGCAATAACGGATAACATCATCAAGAAGAATAATGTATTTCTGTTCGTCGTTTGTGGGAAGAATGACAAACCTCGAAAGTGGACCCGAAGGCACCCTGATCACGGCAAACTGCTCATTTTGGGGAAGACTTTTTCTTGAAAGTCTGATGGCCAGGTATATGGATTTATCGACCAGTGAGGAAGATTTCAGATTGCCCATCATGATAGGGAACAATTGCGACCTGACATTCTCGTTGAAGAAGCGTGTTATATATGCACCATGATCTGCTGAGAGGTCTTTTTCATTGATGATATGTATGCCTTCACCGGCCAGATCCCTCACTAATTTCCTGAATATCCGTGCAAATTCCTTTTGCTGTTCGGCATCGATCCTGTTAATCTCTTTTATTGTACGGCGCGGATTGATGTTGAGGTTGTCGACATTCCGTTTGTTGTAGTCAAGCAGCCGGTTTAGTGTTGCCACCCTGACCCTGAAAAACTCATCCAGATTATTTGAAAAAATTCCGAGAAATTTGATTCGTTCGATCAGAGGCGTTGTTACATCAGCTGCTTCCTGAAGCACCCGCCCATTGAATTCAAGCCAGCTCAGCTCCCGGTTGACAAATTTTTTTATTGTTTTAGCCATAAATAATTCTCATTCTTTAAATATATCCCACAAGTGCTTTTGCATCCTTGTGGGTGTATAAACCGGACTGATTATCCGAACATCTTGGGAAATATCGTGAAATCAGTTTTGAAACGGGCCACCGGTAAATCCTCCCAGTTATCTGTTTCAAAATTAATGGCTACCACCCCGGAAGTAGGCAGATAATCTATTTTTTCATCCAGAAAGGTATTGGCAAAATTGGTGATCGATGGATTGTGGCCAACCAGCATTACCTCCGATACCGCCGTGGGCAGATCGTAAAACTGGTCCATCAGACTGTCAGCGTCGGCCATATAAACCCCTTTTTCAATTCTGAAATTGCTTTCCTCTACGTTGAATGCCCTGGCAATAATACGGGCTGTTTCTACCGCTCTGACTGCATGGCTGGTGATGATCAGCTCGATCTTCCGTTCGTTTGTTTGTAAATAGTTGATGATCAGCCGTGTGCGTTTCAGCCCCTTCTCTAACAGAGGTCGGTCGAGATCATTAAGTTCGGCATGCTTCCATGATGATTTGGCATGCCGCATCAGGTAAAGGGTTTTCATAACCGGTAGTTTTATCCCTCTTTTAGCTTATTCATCTCAAAATTATTGCAATTAAGGGAGAATAAGTCATTCAATCAGATGAATTAACAATTTATTAATATGATTGATTGGAGAATTGAACTTACTTTTCTAACTAACCACTCCGGTATCATGCAGTAAAAAACAAAAGAATTTCACGATATTTGCAAGCAAAACAATTAACCAAACACTAAAGAAATGACTAAAATTCTAAAATCAGTTTTTGCTTTCGCAATGATATTTTTTGTTTCAGGTATAGCTACTGCGCAAAACAAGGCAGAGTGGAAGGAAATGGTGGAATTCCACACAGTAATGAGCCAGACTTTTCATCCTGCTGAAGAAGGGAATTATCAACCCATTCGTGAACGCAGCGGTGAAATGGTTGAAAAAGCAATTGCCTGGAAGAATTCAATCATTCCTTCCGACTACTCAAATGTTAAGGGGATAAAAAAGAACCTGAAGCAATTGATAAAGAAAAGTTCAGCCCTGGATGGGAAAATAAAATCCAATTGCACCGATGAAGTGATTATGGAAGACCTAACGGTGCTTCACGACGTTTTCCATAATATAATCGGAATGTGTACCCATGAAGAATAGAAGTATACAAGTTGGTTAGTGTCGGCGGGCAAAGGTTGATTTTTTACCCGGGTAAGTTCCTGTCATCATTTAAAAGGGTTTTGCTCCTTATCTTTAAGGAACTGAACCTTTTTTTTATTTTTCCTGATTTTTCTCTTTCTTTCACTCATCATTTATTTCCGTAAATTTGATCTGATTTTCAGCCACTCCTTCTACCTCACCGGTGATTATGCAAACCGATTCCTCAGATATTCCAAAGCGGCAGGTTTTCTCCCTTTCCGACATCACCGGGAGTATCGAACGCATGTTCAGTAAATACTATGCTTCTCCTTACTGGATACGTGCTGAAATCTCCAAACTCAATTATTACCCTGCCTCAGGACATTGTTTTCCTGACCTTGTTGAAAAGCAGGAGGGAAAAGTCAGGGCACAGGTACGGAGCATCATCTGGCGCGATGACCTTTACCGTATTTCGCAGAAATTTGAGGAAGTTACCCATGAGCCCCTGAGCGAAGGCATTGCCATCATGTTCCAGGCATATGTGAAATTTACCTCAGAATACGGCCTGTCGCTGCACATTGTTGATATAGAGCCGCTCTTTACGCTTGGGGAAATGGCACGCGATAAACTAGCCACCATTGACCGGCTGAAAAAAGAAGGCATCTTTCTGCGGAACAAGCTGTTGCCGTTGCCCCTGTTACTGAAGAGCGTAGCCATTATTTCGGCTGAAACCAGCAAAGGGTATAACGACCTGATGGTTACGCTGGGGGAGAATCCGGCAGGGTACCGTTTTATAACCCAGCTTTTCCCGGCACTGCTGCAAGGTGAAGGTGCAGTGGAATCCATCCGGAAACAGCTTAAAAAAATAAAAGAGATAGCCGGCCATTTTGACGCAGTACTCATTATCAGGGGTGGGGGCGACGAAGTTGGACTCGCCTGTTACGACCATTACGATCTTTCAGGTGAAGTTGCCCTGTTCCCATTGCCTGTAATCTCAGGCATCGGGCATTCAACCAATGAAACGGTGGTGGAAATGGTTGCCTGTATCAATAAAATTACACCTACAGATGTAGCCCATTTTATGATTGAAGGATTCCGGAATTTCGAAGAAAGGCTGAGCAATGCTGGGCGAAACCTGGCATTGGCCACTGCTGTTACATACCGGGCAGCCTTTCAGAATTTCAATGAACTTGCGCTCGCATTCCAACAAGCAACCCTCTCTTTTGTTAATAATGAGGAGGAGTCAATCGGGCAGATTGCCCTTGGCATCAGGGAATCTGTCCATGTGGCGGTATTTAATCACCGGATTGCGCTCAGCAGGTATGAAACATCGCTGATGGTTCAGCCACAACAATTGCTGGGCGGAAGTAATGCCGGATTAAACAGCCGGTTGAATATGCTTGCATTTCATTTCAATCATCTGATCAACGGACTTGCCGGATCACTTGATAATGCAGAAAAGAGTGTTCATCTGCTTGATCCGCTGAATGTATTGAAGCGGGGTTTTACCATAACACGGTATGCCGGCAAAGCCCTGAAACCAGGATTTTTACCGGCACCAGGAACTTCCATCGAAACTGAAACCACCAATGAAATTATTAACAGTACTGTTGCCGAAACCAGATTAAAATGAGTAAAACCATCACCTACGCAGAAGCGATTGTTGAATTGGAAACCATCGTTTCCGAAATCGAAAATGCATCCATCGGCGTGGATGAATTGTCAGAGAAGGTAAAACGGGCTGCCGAACTGATTAAAATATGCAGGAGCAGACTTACTTCAACCGAGAAGGAGGTAAATTCAATACTGAAGAGTTTGGGTGATGATGCCGGTGAAAATGAATAGCCATGGTTGGAATTATTTCTTTTTGACCCCAGGTATAAGAATCCGGTCATTCAATAATTTTGCACATTTATATCTGCTGTAAAAATAACTTCATGCAAAAATCGGGGCATAGCAGTGCATTCCTTAACCTTGCATTAATTGCAGTGGTGGCGGTGTTGCTATGGTTGATTTTTGATGCCGGTAAGGTTTTCAATACCGGTAAAATGAAGTTTGTAACAGCAGGAGCGTCTTCCTCTTTCGATATTTCACAGGAGATCAGCTTTCATCATCCTTTGTCTATCCTTATCCTTCAGATTCTGGTAATTATATTGGCGTCCAGGATTTTGGGCTGGTTGATGTCACTGATTAACCAACCTACGGTTATTGGTGAAATTATGGCCGGCATAATGCTGGGTCCCTCTTTGTTAGGACTTTATTTTCCTGATGTAACTGCATTTCTGTTCCCATTGGAATCTCTTGGCAACCTTCAGTTTCTAAGTCAGATCGGATTAATTCTCTTTATGTTTATCATAGGGATGGAATTAGACATCGGCATCCTCAGGCAAAGGGCGGGAGCTGCTGTGTTTATAAGCAATACAAGCATTGTTGTTCCTTTCGTCATGGGTGCCGGACTGGCATATTTCCTTTACAAATCTTTTGCCCCGGAAGGCGCAGGTTTTATACCGTTTGCACTTTTCATGGGCATTGCGATGAGTATTACTGCTTTTCCTGTATTGGCGAGGATAGTACAGGAAAGGGGTATGACCCGGACGCCACTGGGGATGACTGCCATAACATGTGCAGCCATCAACGATATAACTGCCTGGGGTATTCTGGCACTGGTGGTTGCCATTGCCAATGCAACCGCTGTTAGCGGCGCTTTGCTCACCATTCTGCTTTCTTTTCTTTATGTGGTTGGAATGCTTTTTATTATCCGACCCTTATTGAACAAGGTTGCCCATAAGTACACAGTCAGGGAAACCATCAGCAAATCTGTTGTTGCGATAGTCCTCAGTACCATGCTGGTTTCTGCATGGATAACTGAAGTGATTGGTATTCACGCATTGTTCGGAGCTTTCATGGCCGGGGTTATTATCCCTGACAATGTCAGGTTTAAGCAGATCATGGCTGAAAAGATTGAAGATGTCAGCCTTGTACTTTTATTACCCTTGTTCTTTGTCTATACCGGACTCAGAACGCAGATCGGACTGCTGAACGATTCCGGCCTCTGGATTACCGGCCTGCTGGTAGTCGCTGTGGCGGTTGTCGGTAAATTTGCAGGAAGTTCACTGGCGGCAAGGTTTACAGGGCAATCATGGAAAGACAGCCTTCTCATCGGTGCCCTTATGAACACCCGTGGTCTGATAGAATTGATAGCCCTGAATATCGGTTATGATATCGGCGTTCTTTCCCCTGAAATCTTTACCATCCTGGTCCTGATGGCACTAATTACCACTTTCATGACCGGTCCTTCCATGGCATTGATTAATTTTATCTTCAAAGTGCGCGAAACCGCTGTCTCTGTTATTAAAACATACAATGTACTTATCTCTTTTGGTCCGCCTGAATCCGGTGGACGGCTGCTTAGCCTTGTCAGTCAGCTCTTTGGCAACCAGTTGAAGAATACCAGGGTAACCGCCTTGCACCTCACGCCCAACACTGAAATTTCTATTAAAAATGCCCGCCTATTCGAAGAGCAGGCCTTCGGAAGAGTGAGGGAAGTGGCGTCCAGCCTTGGGATTGATGTGAAAACCCACTACCGCACAACCGACGCTGTTAGTCAGGAAATCTCCAAAACTGCCAACAGGGGTAAATATGATCTGCTGGTCGTGGGGAGTTCCAGACCATTGATGGGAACCGATGAAACCGGTGGTAAAGCAAGGTATTTCTTCGATAAGGTAAAATGTGATGTTGGCCTGGTGATCGACCGGGGTTTCACCAGACTTCAGAAAGTGCTGGTGATTCTGGAAAACGCCGGTGACCAGTACCTGACTGGTTTTACTGCCGGACTCGACGGGCAAAGCAGGATAGATGTGATGTGTCTGTTACCTCCTTCGGTCAGCATCCATCAGCAGGAAAACAATGAACAGCCTGTTATTGCACTGCCGTGGGCAATTCAGGATTTCAACGAATACGATCTGATTGTCTCATCGCTCGAATGTTACAGGGAGCAGCGCCAGTGCCAGGCAGCCTGGATCGACAGCAAGGCTTCTGTGCTGCTGATCAGTCAGTATGCCAAGAGATAGATCCCGAGAAAAAGAGAGGTTTCAGGTTCCCGGATTTTACACCCCTGAAAATTACTTACGCAAGCCCCCTGTTATTAGTCGAAAAACTTAAGGCAATCCGTGCTCCAAGTTCAGCATTGTTTTTTACCAGTGAGATGTTTGCATTCAGACTTTCGCCACCGGTTTTTTCAGCAATGGTTTTGAGCAGGAAAGGGGTGATTTTCTTGCCGCTGATTTTTTGTTTTTCTGCCTCACCCAGGGCCTCGCTGATAAATCTCTCCATCTTTTCATAAGGGACTTCCATCGATAAAGGAACCGGGTTTGCAATCAGTACCGAGCCACTTATCCCTAGGTCCCACTTTGCCTTCAGCATCGCTGCGATGGCTGATGGGTCATCGAGCCGGAGTGGCGATCTGAATCCGCTGCTGCGCGAATAAAAGGCCGGGAAAACATCCTGTCCGAAGGTAACCACCGGAACTCCACCGGTTTCCAGGTACTCGAGGGTAAGGCCGATATCAAGGATAGATTTTACGCCCGCGGAAACCACAGCGACGCTGGTTTGTGCCATTTCAGACAGATCTGCCGAAATGTCCATGCTGGTTTCAGCCCCACGGTGAACTCCGCCGATACCGCCGGTCACAAAAATCCTGATGCCAGCCATGGCTGCAATACGCATGGTTGAGGCAACGGTGGTTGCCCCTTTTAGCTTATTACTGACAACATAAGGCAGATCCCGGATGCTCACCTTCCAGACATCGTTTGAGTTTCCAAGCATTTCAAGTTGTGTGGAGCTAAGTCCGACGCAGAGCTTTCCGTCAAGTATGGCGATGGTGGCCGGAATGGCGCCGTTTTTTCTGACAATGTCCTCAACTTCAAGCGCTGTCTCTATGTTCCGGGGATAGGGCATCCCGTGCGCAATGATGGTCGATTCAAGGGCAACCACGGCTTCCCCGGCGGTCAGGGCATCCCTGATCTCCGGAAGGATATTGAGGTAATCAGATGGGTTCATATTGTTTCATTAGTTTTTTATAGGAAGTTTCCAGCAGATTCACTGTCAGTCCGGGGTGAACCGCTCCTTTAACCTGCAATATTATGGATGCCATGGCATGTCCGTAAACAATGCAGTCTTCAAGGCAGCGGTTATCCAGCCAGGCGTGAATCCAGCCTGCCAGCGCAGCATCCCCGGCACCGGTAGTATCAGCAACATCAACTTCAGGAGCCGGGAAACCGGAATGAAAATCCCGCGAATAAATGCCGGAACCATCCTTGCCATCTCTTTTCCAGACATATTGAACACCCCGTTCAAGAACCTGGTTGACCAGTATTACCGGCTCAGTTTTCCGGGCTGATCCTGTTATGGCAAGCATCTCATCCTTGTTTGGAGTCACCAGCATCACTCCACTGAGGTCGGCGTACAAGAGTCTACCTGCCTTTGGTACAGAAACCGGTTCAATAATGCAGGGTATTTTTTCTTCACGGCAAAACTGTAACAGCCAGTCCAGGCATTCTTTGCTGAGGTTGGTATCCAGCAGCAGGAGGGAAGCGGATCTGATAAGGCCGGCTTTCTGTTGTATAAATTCAAGGGTGATCATGTTTTCGAAACGGCATGAAACAGCCCCGGTAAACAAATCACCTTCTGGCGACAAAAGTGCGACAAAGCGTCCTGTTTCGGCATCATTCAAAAGGGAATGTGAAAGTCCTGTCCCTGCGGTCCGGCATTGTTCCATCAGCCACAGGCCATCCGGGTCAGTGCCGAAATGGGTGATAAGTTCCACGTTATTTCCCAGCAATGAGAGGTGATTGGCGATGTTGCGGGCTACCCCGCCCGGAGAACGGTAATGGGTTGCAATATTTGATGTCCCCTGCAGGGGCTGTTCATGACAAATATAGCTTTCATCAATCAGGGATGCACCGATGCAGACAACTGGACCTTTTTTCACGGAGTTAAAAGTATGGATTTTTCTGCAGTTCTGATTTCTTCCTTTTAATTCAGATTTACTCAATTAATCTGTTCTTTTCTTTGTCTTTCAGGTTACAATTCATTGCAGACAGGATAAATAAATGTCCGACCGTGAATATTTATCTCAGAACATGAAAAAACTGATTCTTATACTGCTTACCTTCAGTTTCCTGATTTCTTCCTTTGCTCAGACATTATTAACTTACCAGACGCACGGAATTGTTGCCGATCAGATGAATTTCATGAAATTGTGCAACTACACCGATCCCGGAATCTCAGGTAAGAATGCAGTCTGGGATTTTACCGGTCTCAGGCTCACAAGTGATTTTGAAGGTACATCCGGAAATGCCGGAGTATCTGAATATGCAACTGTTTTTAATGAAGCCAATATAGTTGTCGAAGAATTCGGTAATTATTTTTTCTTCAATGTTACGGAAGATGCAATGAAACAATATGGTTTTATATCTGCTGATGGTCTTACGACCATAAGGTATGATGACCCCTTTGTAAAAATGAAGTTTCCTTTCTCATTCGGGGATACATATTCGGGTGATTATTCCGGAAAAATTTCAGGAGGATGCAAAACAGGTGTGATTTCCGGAAATTACTCGGTTGAAGCGGATGGACTGGGAACACTATCTCTCCCGGATGATGTAACCTATGATAATGCGCTGAGAATCCGCGAAACAAAGTCGTACACACAAACTTTATCCGGAGTGGTAACTGAGATGCAGAATGTTACTTATCGCTGGTACATTAATGAAAACCGATTGCCTCTGCTCTCCCTCATCAGAAAGTGCAGCCTACAGTCTGATGGCGATACCGTCATCACAACACAGGCAGCTTACAACCCCATTCTGTTTGCCCGACAGGCATCGCCTTTTGCAGTAAACAGCCAGGCTAAAAGTCTGCAATTCAACGCCTATCCGAATCCTTTCAATGATAATATAAATATCAGCTTCAACCTGCCTGAGAAATCAGATGTTGAAATGGCTGTTTTTAGCCTGGGTGGAAAACTAATCAGGAAAATTGTTATTGGTGAACTTCGGCCGGGATGGCATTCGCAGCAGCTTTCTGCAGCAGAAACCGGTTTGGCTCGTGGAACTTACCTGCTGAAAATTCTCGTTGATGGAGTCGAGACTTCTCTGAAAATAGTCAGACAATAATTGAAGAAGGTAAGATGATTCTTCAACTGCTTTGAATCCAAGGCACTAAAAGTACAGATAAAAAATAAGAGGCTGTCTCAAAAGTCAGGAATTGTCTATATTTCGACTACCCCGCCAAAGTGGGCAGCTTGTCCCCCCGCCGAAGAAGGCGGGGCAAGCTGCCTACTTCGGCGGGGGGACAAGCTGCTCAATATTACAATCGATTGATTATCAGATGTCAGGTTGAGCGGTTCCGATAGCTATCGGAACGAAGCCTATACTAACTTATGAGACAGCCTCTTATCTTAGATTGGATAAATTACCATGCAAACAACGGGAATTCCCCCATCATCTCATTCACCCTGTTGCGTACGCTTTCAATAATCGCTTCATTATCAATGTTACTCAGCACCTCGTCAATCAGGTCAACAATGATTGGCATATGGGCTTCTTTGAGTCCGCGGGTGGTGATGGCAGGTGTTCCGACACGGATACCCGAGGTGGTAAATGGCGAACGGCTGTCGAAAGGAACCATGTTCTTGTTGATGGTGATATCGGCTTTTACTAAGGTATTCTCAGCAACTTTTCCTGTAAGTTCAGGGAATTTTGAGCGCAGGTCGATCAGCATCAGGTGATTGTCGGTGCCACCTGAAATTACATGGTAACCTTTATCTACAAAGGCTTTCGCCATTATCTGGGCGTTTTTCTTCACCTGGATGATGTATTCCATAAATTCATCGGAGAGTGCTTCGCCAAAAGCAACGGCCTTTGAAGCGATTACATGCTCCAGCGGACCGCCCTGAACTCCCGGGAAAACAGCCGAGTCGAGCAGTGCCGACATCATTTTTACTTCACCTTTGGGCGTCTTGAGCCCCCATGGATTCTCAAAGTCTTTTCCCATAATGATCAGACCGCCACGGGGACCACGAAGGGTTTTGTGGGTAGTGGTGGTAACGATATGACACCAGGGAACAGGGTCGTTCAGGAGGCCACGTGCGATCAGCCCGGCAGGATGGGCAATGTCTGCAAGCAACAGTGCACCGATCATATCAGCAATCTGCCGCATACGTTTGAAGTCCCAGTCGCGCGAATAGGCCGAAGCACCGGCGATGATGAGTTTAGGCCTGGTTTCAAGGGCAACGGCTTCCATCTTATCATAATTGATCATGCCGGTTTCTTCCTCTACACCGTATGCAACAGGGTTGTACAGGATACCGGATGAATTTACCGGAGAACCATGCGAAAGGTGTCCGCCATGCGCCAGGTTGAGTCCCATGAAGGTATCCCCTGGTTTCAGAACTGTCATCAGCACAGCCATATTGGCCTGGGCACCGGAATGTGGCTGAACATTTGCCCATTCTGCACCAAACAATGCCTTTGCCCTGTCGATGGCCAGCTGCTCAGTCTGGTCAACAATCTGGCAACCACCATAGTAACGCTTTCCCGGATAGCCTTCTGCATATTTGTTGGTTAGTACCGACCCCATGGCATCGAGTACCTGCTGACTGACAAAATTTTCAGAAGCAATCAGCTCTATTCCGTGCATCTGGCGTTCTTTTTCTTCCCTGATCAGGTCGAAAATCTGTTTATCCTTTTTCATGATAAAGTATATTTTGATTGGTTGATTCTGCTGTAATTCAATCCCGGAAAACGGTGCAAAGGTATAAAAAGATATTTACGGCAATGCTTGAATTGAAATATTCATAGCAGGGAAGAAATTGCTGATAAATAACATAAAATCAATGCGGTACAAAAAAGGAGAGATGATTTTACAACCATCCCTCCTCAGTGTTGAATTCCGGAATTACCGGATGATTACTATTCTCCTTGTCATCAGATTTTTTTCCGTTCTGATCCGCATGGTATAGGATCCCTGGGTAAGATTACCCAGGTCGAAGATGTACCGGTCATCACCTGAACAAACATTGCTGATCAGGATGTGCCCGGTCAGGTCGAGTATCTGCACCTCAAGCGAAGGGTAAACGGACTTATCAACTTCAAGTACGAAAAACCCTTTTGAAGGATTCGGGAATAACCGCAACCCCAGTGTTTCGGCTTTTTCAACCGAGACCTCTGAACCGGACTGTGTTACGGTGACTTTCTGCGGTTCCTTGCCGGGAACCGTCACCGAAATGGTTGAAACACGTTCGGCATAATAGGGGTTTTGGGGATAACCGGCCACCAGAGGCCCTGAGAGATTTCCTGAAGGTGTTACCGTGAGCCATGCCGAATCGGCTGAAGCAGTCCAGGTGGTATTGGAAATAACATCAAAACTTACATTTCCTGCAAAGTAGCTTACGTTGATATTACCAGGACTGACGGTTGCCGTGGGCTCTGCACCGTCCTGTTCAAGAATGGTCGTTGCGGTAAGTCCGTCACCGTTGATGGTGATTTCTGCAGTTCGGGTTGTCAATCCGGGATTTTGCTCATAGGTGATCTGGATAGCTGCATTGCCACTGGCCCCGTTAGGCACCAATGCCCAATCAGCATTGGATGAAGCGGTCCAGATAACATTGGCATATATGATCATCTGTGCAATGCCCGGATCGGCTGTTACCTGTATCTGTTGTGGTTCGGTCGCAAGATGTGCTTCAGCAGCGGCCTGGGTAAGAATCACTACTACCGGATCAAGACCTTCAGCCCCTAATGTAATGTCGGCAGTCCTGAGTTCTGACCATGTATTCTGCTGATAATCAATCATTACCATGCCGTTACCCTGCCCTGAAGGACTCACTGTAAACCAGTCTGCTGTGGAAATGGCTGTCCAGTTGGTGTTGGAGAAAACGGCCAATGAGGTGCTTCCTTCAGGGGCCGTAACATTAAGGATCATCGGATCCACCACCAGGGTCGGTTCGGCGCCGGCCTGGGTAACCGTGACATATATCGGATCCAGCCCACTGACGTTAACAGTGATATTGGCCACACGCCCGGCAGCCAGCAGATTTGCCTCATAATCGGCTGTGATGCTGCCATTGCCGTTACCGGCAGCAGCTACCGTACACCAGGCAACATCGCATGAGGCAGTCCAGGTGCTGTTGGATGTTACTTCAAAACCGGTTGTTCCGCTGGCATCGGAAACATCCCGGTTGAGCGGCATCACCGCAAGACTAGGCGGAGCAGAAGCAGTAGTTGCCTGTGCATTGATACCGGATGAATAATTCAGTTCTGAATCATAGGAAAACGCTTTGTAATAATAGAGGGTTGAAGCGTCAAGAGCTGTATGGCTGAAAGATGTCTCTGACCCGCTATACAGCACAATTCCACCTTCGGCTATGGCATCACCGGCAATGTATTCCGATCCGGTTACAGGTGATCCGAAATTTCCGTCGGGAGACCAGGCGAGCAGCACATTGCTGCCTAGCGGGTTCTTTTCCCAGCTAAGGTCAATCCGGGTATCAGTGATAGCATTTGCCTGAAGTGAGGCGGGATCTTCAACCATACTCCGGCAGGAGATGGTCGCAACCCATCCGGGATAATTGAAACTCGAATTGCTGTGGAAAACTACGGTGAGAGAACCGGTTGTGTTGTCGGAAGTGACTGTACCGGGTGAATCGGTTCCGCACCAGGTTCCGAGAGCCGGGGCAAAAGGTGTCAGGCCATTGTGTATTGTAATGTAATCGTTGTTGCAATTTGTACCTGTTTCCAGTTCAAATGTGCTGAAATTAATGGAAATCTGATGGTTAGGCAGGGAAGCAATGAAAACCATGGTGTAATTCAGGTTGTTGCCGTAGTTACCTATGTCTCCTCCCGGATCAAAGAAAGTACCGTTGCATGTGTTGACAGTGCTGCTGCTCATAACAAATTCATCGGGGATCACATTGATGTAATCGGTTTTGGTTGCTGTGTTATTTCCATTCACGGTCAGTGTGACCGTCTTGAGCCCGGTGGAACTATATGTTACACTATGGGGGCCGGGGGTGGTTGCTGTTGCGGGGTTAGCATCTGTACCGAAATTCCACATCCAGGAACTGACTTCACAGGTGGATTCATCGGCAAAAGTGGTCGGGTTGTTAACCACGATGTTTACAGGAGTAGCAGAAAAGTTGGCATTGGCCTCATTTACGACAACATAGGATGTTTTTATTTCGGTATTCGTACCACCTGCATTGGTAGCATTAAGTGTAACATTGTATGTGCCGTATTGTGTAAACTGAACCCTGGGATTTTGCGAATTGCTGCCTGTCCCATTCACATATACTACGTTTTCGGGTGTGAACGACCAGGACCATGCCGTCGGATTGCCTGTCGACAGATCAGTAAAATTCACTGTCTGATTCAGGCAGGGCAGGGTATTGTCGGCGATAAAATTCGGATTCGGACCCAATGGGCCGATACTGAATGAGGCAACCCTGGTTTTCTGACCTCCGCTGACATACTGGTTGGTATACCAGAAGGTCTCATCATCATTCGGATCTACACAAAGCAGCGAATAATCCCCCCATCGGTTGGCACCGTTTTGTGAGGCAGTCCCTTCCCAGATTATACCTTCCGGAACGTCCATAATTCCACTGGCGTTGTTGTATTCGGCTTCGGTCTGCCCTGTAAAGCGTATGCCCGGGTAAACACTGGTACTTGAAATGGAGTATCCGATGCCGAGTTCATTGTTCCCGTTCAGCATAATGCTGCCCATCCACCGCGAATTCCCGTCCGGAGCATAGGTTCCCTGCTGACGCAAAGCCCATTCACCAGTAGTTTTACGCAGTTCATACCATCTTATACCGGCATGATCCGTACCATCAACATCAACGGTATGGCAGCATACCAGAGTCTGATAGGAGCCAAGATTCCGGTATTGCGGAACGTTCATGATAACCTGTGGTACGGCATCGAGTTCCTGGCTGGTATTGGGCTGTTTGATATTATTCCAGCTGTTCCCGAAGTTGCTGTCGTAGGCTGCTACATCAAGTTGCTGCACCCGCGTAAATGTTGAGTTGGTAGTTGTAGTCCAGTCAACATCGAGTTCATAAATCCACAGTTGGTCACCGCTACTACCAAAGGCATCGTCCTGATGAGCAATGAAAATACCCGGAGACCCCGCCGGGGCAGCGGTACCATCGTTATCAACCGGAGGTACCATCATAAAACCGTCAACTGAACCTGGTCTCCACTGGTTATCGAAAGAAACCATTTTTGGATTGGGGCCGCCGGCCATCATCACTTCACGTTGAAAAACATAAATATCGGTTCCGTTTGAAGTGTTGGTTCCCATGTAATACCCATCCGGCCAGATGCCGAATTTTTCGTAATCCGGTGTGCCGCTCATATTGAATGAATACTGGTACCATGTACCTGTCGGATCACTGGTGGTTGATATGGCTACCAGCATCCGGTTTGGTGAACCGCAAAGTGAAAACTCAGCAGCCATCCACCGGTCTGCCATTTCATCATACAGGATAATAGGGTCTCCATCATTACAATTTGCCCCGGGAACACTCCCGAATAACTGATTCATATTTGTGGGACCAGCCATCAGGGTGCCGGTTTTCGAATAAATGGCATAGGTCGTATTGACGGTTTGCATATAGTGATCCGGTCCCGCAGTCCCGTTTTCATCAGGCGGGAAATAAGGAGAATTTTGAGCCTGGAAATTTACAATAGGGTCACTCGCTGCACTCTTATTTTGACCCATGCCCTTCTGCCATGCAGGGTCAGGTCCTTTTGGCAAAGCCGTGGATGCATAGGGGTAAAAGCGGGTACGTAACTTCGGGTTCAGTAACTTGCCCTCTGCCTTGGCTACCATGGATTCAAATTCTTCTTTTGTTAAAGCAGGAATATCTTTCAATGGTTTACTGATACCGGTTAAGGTACCTTCTCCAACAGATACCGGACTGAGTTTCTGCTCCTGGGCCAGGCTGCTGGAAACCAACAGGATCAGCATGAACAGGTTAATTATTAATGATTTCATCTGTTTTGATGTTAGATTGTTAGTTGGAAAATGAGCTTCCCGATTTTTTCCTGATAATTAATCACAAAACCCATCAAAGGTATAGCTTATTTAGATAAATTCTAAAGAAAATTATTTAAAAAGCAGGTTCATCCGGCTTTTTTGGTTTGTTCTCCTGGTGCAGGAATGTGATACTTACTTTCTTGAATTCCGGACATAAATACTTGAATTCAGATACATTCTGATAAAGCAGGAATAACCGCCATGAGCAACCACATACCTGTCGATTATAATAAAAGGATGTCATTTTGAGTTTAGTAAATCACAGCTGCCGATTTTTGTACCTTTGTTATATGGGAACTTTTTCATTGAACAGGATGTCAGCAATTTTACTTTCTGTTTTAATCGCGCTCTCTCTCTTTACCGCCGGGGTAGCTAAAGCACAGCTACCGGTTCCTGAAATGACATGTGTTTCAGTTGAAGACGACGGATCTCTGAATATTAACTGGCTATATATTCCCTCCGATCCGTTTGATGGATTCAGAATATTTTACAAACCGGTGGGAAGCCCTTTACCTGCACCCTCCATTGAATACCTGAATACATTTTCTTCAGGGGTTATACCTGTAAGTGATGGTCAAACGGTTGGTTACGAAATATTTATGGTGACTTTTACGGTTGCTCCAGCGGAGATTTCATTGGAATCAAACCATCTGCGAAGCATGATGCTTACAGTCTCCAATGCAGGCTCTGGAACGGGTATTGCCCGTCTTGACTGGAACAGGATTGAGACCGGTAACAATGGCGTTTTTAACATTTTCAGAAAGGATAATGCACTGGCTCCTTTTCCGGTTTCGCCTATCGGACAAACCAACAATCTCATTTTTTACGACACCATCACATCCCCGTATTGCACTACCACTGATCTGTATTACAGGGTGGAATTTTCATCAGGGGGATGTGTTGCCAATACTTCTGTTGGAAGTGGTAGTTTCTTCGATGATAACCTCCCTGAAGATCCTGTTCTTTCATTGGTAACCATTAATACTTCCGGTTTTGCTGAAATCAGCTGGGTCCACAGTCCTACAGATGATGTGAACGGGTATATTGTGGGGTTAAAAGAAGGTGCCAGTTTTACTGATTACTTTACATTGGGTTATGTTACCTCTTTTGTTGATAATCAGACGGCATTGCCAACCTATCAGGACCCCTGCATCGAAGTGGTTACTTATGTGGTGAGGGCAGAAGATTTATGTTTAAATCAAAGTTCAGGGGCCATCAACTATCAGTTCCCTCACAATACAATCCTGCTGACAGGAGAAACAACCACACTCTGCGACCGGAAAGCCACCCTCACATGGAATGCATACTACAATATGGACCCGGGGGTCAGCAGCTACAAGGTTTACCGTTCCGACAACAGTGGTCCTGATATCGAAATTGCAAATTTGGCTGCCGGTGGGGCAGACTTCACCTTCGTAGATCCTGAACTTCTTACACCCGGGGTGCAATACACCTATCAGGTAGCTGCTGTTAACAGCAATGTGTCGAAAATTTCACGTAGTTGCCGTGTCCCCCTCGTACCCGATCCGGAACCTTTTACCCTGTTTGAGCTGGATTATGTTACCGTGACCGATAACGATCACATCGACCTCCACATTAACAGCAATCCGCCTGAACTTATTTCTACCATTGAAGTTTGGCGTTCAGCAGAGGATGGTTCTTCAGTTGAACTGCTTTTCAGTCAACCCTGGGATGGAGTTTCTCCGGTCAGCATTTCAGACGAATCAGCGGAAGTAAATGAAACCAGTTATTACTATAGTGTAGCTGCTTTGGATGAATGTAGTTTCCCTCTTGAAACTTCAGACATATCAAGGAGCATCTTTGTTCAGATCGAGGATATAGGAAACGACCGGTACCGTCTCAGCTGGAATGCCTATGAGAATTGGGGCAGTAACCTGCTGGAGTATAATGTATACAGGATCGCTGATGGAACAGTGGAATCAGGTTTCCCGGTTTCTTTACCGCCCGGCCAGCTGACCTGGGACGATTTTGCAGGAAACCTCATAGCCAACCGAACCACTTATTACATCGAAGCTGTGCGCAATGATGATGTTAAAAGCAGGTCAAATGAGGTGTTGTTGCCTGCCGATGCTGAAGTGGTGATTGCCAATGCCTTCAGGCCCAATGGGATATCTCCGGTCTTTAAGCCAAGAATCAAAAATATAGAGCCGGGCAGTTACCTGTTTACCATTTATAATCGCTGGGGACAACTCATATTCAACAGCGGCAATCCCGAAACAGGATGGAATGGCCTATCCGGCGGAGTTGAAGCATCACAGGATATATATGCATGGGCACTTACATTCAAGGATCTGACAGGCAAGAAGGTTATGAAAAGGGGATCGGTACTTCTTCTCAGATAAACCTGTTATTTAGCCGCTTCCCTGTTTTTAACATATTTCTCCATCCACTGGTCTGTTTCCCACAACATATGCATGATGTTTTCCCGGGCACTGTAACCATGGCTTTCGTAAGGGAGCAATACCAGCCTGGCGTTTCCTCCCAGCCCTTTGATAGCCCCGAACAACCGTTCACTTTGAAGGGTAAATGTTCCCGGATTGTTATCGGCGTCGCCGTGAATAAGCAACAGCGGTTCATTGATTTTGTCAGCATGCACAAAAGGTGACATCTGAAGATATACATCGGTTGCATCCCAGAATGTCCGCTCTTCGGCCTGAAAACCAAATGGAGTCAGGCTTCTGTTGTATGATCCGCTGCGTGCAATTCCGGCTGCAAACAGGTCGCAATGTGCCATCAGGTTGGCTGTCATAAAAGCGCCGTAGGAATGTCCGCCGATGGCAACACGGTTACTGTCGGCTACACCGCGATCAGCGGCAAAGTCGATGGCAGCAGCAGCGTTTGCAACCAGTTGCTCGATAAAGGTGTCGTTGGGTTGTTTTTCCCCTTCACCGATGATCGGGAAATCGGCATCATCCAGGATTGCATATCCTCTTGCTGCCCAGTAAACAGGGGAGCCATAGTACAATTGAATGAAATTATGCGGCGATTCCTTTACCTGTCCGGCCTGCTCCTTATCTTTATATTCAACGGGATAGGCCCACATGAGCATCGGCAGTCTCCCATCCTTAACGGCATCATATCCGGCAGGTAGGTACAATGTGGCTGATAAATCAACACCATCAACCCTTTTGTAACGGACACGTTCTTTCGTTACATTCATAAAGGAGGCGTAAGGATTTGGGAAAGTGGTCAGGGCCTGCAGGTTTTTTCCGGTTCTGAGGTAAAAGTTCGGATTGCGCGTTTTTCCTTCAACAGAAGTAATCAGTTTCTTCTTTTCAGGGTCAATCACCCTTACGATGGCTTCATAGGTGGAGATGCCATCGGCCTGCCATAACCTTTTACTTTTGTGTGTTTTCAGATCAAATTCATCTACAAATGGTTTGTTCCCTTCCGGAGAGTAGCCTTCACCCTGCAGATATACTTTCTTACCATCGCCGGATGTCCATAAAACATTGTTATTAAATACATTGCGTTTATTCAGAAAATCGCCGGGATCGCCATAATAATCTTCACTCGATCGGTCAAAAATGATTTCTGGATTCCCGTTTTCGAGAGACGGATCAATCAGATAAGTAATGGTATTTCTGTTTTTCCACCAGTAATCGTACACAAAAGCCAGGTGTTCATTTCCCCATGAAATCCACGAAAAACGGTTGCGGGTCGATACGACTGCCCTCGGGTTTCCTGTAAAAGGAGCATCAGACTGGAATACTCTGTCTCTGAGATCCGCTTCGACAGCTGGATCGCCACCATCCAGCGCTTCGGCCCATACCAGGGTTGCCGGCTTATCCGAACGCCAGCCGATGGATCGTTTACCCGTCTCAACAGCATCAAATCCTTTCGGAAGCTCCTCGACCAAAGGCCTGTTATGGAAATTCATCAGAAAGTTGCCATCAGCCCTGTATATATCATAGGATACGGGAAAGCGGTTCAGCGGAACAATATAGGAGTAAGGCCTGGTAACCCGCTGTACCATCAGATAACTGCCATCGGGAGAAAAGGTGAGGGACCTGTGGATAGCTTTTGGGAGGAATTTTTTTATCGTTCCATCCAGGTCAATCCGACTGACTTCAGACTCCGTATAATACTCGAATTTTTTTTCATCAGCCGGATTGCGAAGCAGATCCTGGTATGTCCAGGCAGGTGCTTTCTTTCCACTCGATTCCTGTACTGCCGGCCCTTCCGGGAGTTGGATGGTGTTCGGTAGTGGTTGCCTGTCATCAGGAATCATCATCACATACATTGCATCCGAAGCAGGAGACCAGATGTATGAGTTTCCCAGTGAACTGTTCAACCGGGCAGGTGATATACAACGGCTTAACCCTGATTTCAAATCAATAACCCATAGCTCAATGCCTTCGGAAGTGGTGTTGGTAAAAGCAGCCTTTGTTTCATCAGGTGAAAAACTGAATTCAGAAATTTTTAATTTTTCCGGAAGACCGGAAATATTCAGGGTTGCTCCGGAAATAATATCCAATACCTTGATACCGTAAGTGTAGGAAGCCCGCGCCTGTCCATTGGTTAGGGGATTAATACGGATGCCGGCCAGTTTAACTTCGGCCTCGGCAAGTTCATCCAGGGTTTTGAACATCAGCCTGTCGAGCATCACCATGGTCTGGTTGCGTGAATCAATGCGTATGGAAGGCCTGGGCTGAATATCAACCAGTTCAAGGATTTCTTTTGGTGGCAGTTGATAGGGTTGGCTGGTCTGGGCAGATGCAATTCCTGAAATAGTCATCAGTAAAAGAATTAATCGTTTCATGACAATGGATTTAATGATTCCGGATCAATTAACATTCCGGTAAAGGTAAATGTTTTCCTGCCGGAAAATTGCTTCCGGTCAAGAAGTAACATGAAAAAATGAGAGATGTGTCAGAGTTTGACAAACTTAATTGTTATCCGGGCTTCTCCGCTATCGGCTGTCAGAAACCATATACCCGGTCTGAGCTCCGAAATATCCGGGTGCCAGACAACAGAGCCGTCAGAACCTGTTCCGGCAGTTTCTTTGATCAGCTGACTGCCATATGGATCGCTTATAGTAAGAAGTAAACTGCCGTTGGGAACAGCGCTGATATTAACCCATAGGTTTTCTTTAACAGGATTCGGAAAGGCCGACAACTCCGGATGCCTGGTTTCCGGAACCTTTGTTCCTACTGAATAGCAGGTTCCGGGGAGATTTTCATCGAGCCAGGCCAGCCGGTTGTGTATCCAGTCCTTGAGTATGGCAATTTCTTCTGCATAAGTTTCAGGATAAGGCCATGGGTTGGGCCAGACATAGACACCCAGTATCGGCCATACCTCAAAATTACGTTCCTGCGATTCGTTAAGCATATAAGCGAGACTATCTATGTACTGACAGAACCACTCATCACTCAGCATGTCATTGCGCAGAAATGTCCAGCGGCATTTCAGGTTATTGGCGAAAGTGGTGTCTTCGAGCAATCGTCCCCACCAGAAAGGTACCTGCCATGAATCTCCGGCATACGGGAACTGATAAGACCAGCCTGTATAATATTCGCCACCATAATAATCGGCATTCCGCCATGCGATATCGTAATCCCAAACCGGCCCCATCCGGAGTTTTCCGCCAAAACTTTCCCGCTCTTTATGGATGAATGTACTTAAGCGGTAACCATCTACATTTTTACTGATTTCATTAACAATGAAATAATCAAGAAAAGTGCCTTCGTCGGCATATTTCCTGAAACCATTGACGGGATCATTAAAATTTGGTCCGCTGAGTGTTGATTCAAAAGCGTTCACATATTCAGCAATATACGCTTTCTGTTCAATCGTTATTTCATCCGCTTTGGGATATTCATACTGGAACAGGATGGTAGCATCGGGATTGGCCGGTGGCGGGAAATTGGATTCCCAACCAATCCCACCCCCTGAACCGGTCGGTTTGTCGATCTTGAAGATATATCCACCGGTAAGCGGATCCCCGGAATTGTCCTCTGGCCTCAGCCTGGCAATGTCAACCCTGTCACCATCACGTTTTATTTTCTCGGAAAAAATATAGACCCCTTTATAAATGCCATTGATAACAACCTCTACATGTTCGTATCGGGTTGTATAATGCCCCATGTTCCTGAAGGTCTGATAGGCGAGGGTATTTCTGACCAGGGTTTTATCTGAATAGTTAGCGTTGAGTATCCAGTCGGTTTCTTCAGGCATTCCCAGCAACGAAGTTTCCAGCTCTTCACCCAGTGCATTCCAGGTCTCGAAGCCATAACTCTTCTTGGGAAACATCTGTGAACTCGATCCCCGGATTTCTATCCCGGCATAACCATCATAGGCCGGAGGGTCTGTGAGGTAGTTTCGCTGACCGGGTTGATTATCAATTATTTTCATCCCCGCCAGGATTTTGGGATCATCCTGAATTTCCTGACCATAGGTGTCGATCAGAACAATGGGCAGATTGGAGGAATCGAACTGGAAAGGCCCCGTTGGATTATTGCCAAAAGTGATACTCCAGCTGAGCAAGGTTCCCTGATCAGCATAAGGATACATGTCAAGAATATAAAGATACCAGCTACCATTGCCTTCACGCCCGCTGTTGAAGGTGCCCAACATCTCCTGTGGCTTGAAATATCCACTGAAAGGAGGCGATCCATGGACAATGGATATTGTTGCGGTATCAGTAAAATGTGTATTCAGATAATTATCTCCATCCCATCCGTTTCCGTTGCTGAGTACCACCGATGAGCCATCGGGTGCAACCAGGGCAACAATCAGATCAGCATCATAGGGATGGGTAATATTTATGCCTGTTCCGGTAATCCCATAAAGGGTGTCAATGGTGGAAGGGTTAAGGCCGGAGACATTGATTTCAAACATGGCAGATGTGCCATCATCAGGAATAACACCACCCTGTCCGTACCATGTCTGGGCATTGATGATTGCAGTAAACAGCAGGAAAAACAATGCAAACGTGAGTCGTTTCATGGAAGCAGAACTTATCATGAGTCAGGCTTGGCAGTATGCCGGTAAATTTAGGAATTTTTAACACTCTCCCTATGTATCGCTTTTAACCTGCAATTGTCATCCATGAGATTAAAATTATAGAATAAATTATTTTTCAGTCTGTCCAAATACATTTATAAGTTTCACCAAATCAATATAATATGATTTATTTTAAACGCTAACCCACAATTTATTTTAATGCAGAGTAAATTCCTGAAAGCTCTTTAACATTGAAGAATGTCATTCAAAAATACAGTTGACCCTTTGTAGTGGAATATGGTGGGTCATGCAGAACCTATTTTTCATAAATTTGCACATCGTAAAAAGCTCAACATATGTTATCCATTGATCAGAAATTTATTGGCGAAGGTTATACATACGATGATGTATTGTTAATCCCGGCCTACTCTGAGGTTTTACCACGTGATGTGGATATTTCAACCAGCTTTTCGCGGAACATCAGAATAAATATTCCCATAGTTTCTGCTGCTATGGATACAGTTACCGACTCGGTTATGGCAATTGCCATGGCACAGGAAGGCGGGATAGGCGTTTTGCATAAGAATATGTCGGTTGAAGAGCAGGCGAATGAAGTAAGAAAAGTAAAGCGGGCTGAAAACGGAATGATTCTCGACCCGGTTACATTGCTTGAAGGAGCCGTTGTCGCTGATGCTTTGCAGATAATGAAAGAGTTTAAAATTGGCGGCATCCCTGTAGTGGATAAAGCCGGTAAACTTGTCGGAATAGTTACCAACCGTGACCTTCGGTTTGAACGTAATCCCCTCAGGGCAGTGACTGATGTAATGACAAGTAAAAATCTGATTACAACTACAGAATTTACTGATTTCGAGAAAGCAGCGGATATTCTGCAAGAGTATAAAATTGAAAAGCTTCCGGTTGTTGACAAAAACTTTAAACTCATTGGCCTTATTACCTATAAGGACATAATAAAGATAAAAGCACGCCCAAATGCATGTAAGGATGAACGAGGCAGGCTCAGGGTGGCTGCTGCGGTAGGTGTCACCAACGACCTGGCCGAAAGAGTTTCGGCACTCGTTGCAAATGGGGTTGATGCCATTGTAATTGATACTGCCCATGGCCACTCAAAAGGAGTAATTGATGCAGCGATTATGGTTAAAAACCATTTCCCCCATACTGAGCTTATCATTGGGAATGTTGGCACCGCTGAAGCTGCACGCGATCTGAAAAAGTTAAAAATCGACGGAATTAAGGTTGGAATTGGACCCGGTTCTATATGTACCACCCGCATCATTGCCGGAATCGGGGTTCCACAGCTCTCGGCTGTCAATATGGTGGCCTCAGAACTCAAGGGTTCAGGAATTCCGGTAATTGCAGATGGAGGAATACGCTATACAGGCGATATTGCCAAAGCATTGGCAGCAGGTGCCGACTGTATTATGGCCGGTAGTCTTTTTGCGGGTGTCGAAGAGTCGCCCGGAGAAACCATCATCTTTGAAGGTCGTAAATTCAAAACTTACCGTGGAATGGGGTCCATCGAAGCTATGCAGAGAGGCTCAAAAGACAGGTATTTTCAGGATGCTGAAGATGATATCAAAAAACTTGTACCTGAAGGTATTGTGGGGCGAGTTCCTTATAAAGGAACCCTTTCAGAAGTTATACATCAATTGGTAGGTGGTCTCAGGGCAGGAATGGGTTATACCGGTTCTGCCAGTATTGCTCAATTGCAAAATGCAAAGTTTATGAGGATTACTGCTGCCGGTGTCGCCGAAAGCCATCCGCACGATATTACTATTACGAGTGAAGCACCAAACTATAGCCGGTGATGATTGAATCCCAATATCACTTTTATCCGGATTTGCCGGTAACCGATACAGATGCTGGTTAAAAGTCAAAGAAATGTTATTAATAATTTCCGAAAAAAAACATAGACAAATAAACAGGTTGAACAATGAAAAATTGTATGATTAAATTGTTTTCAGGATTGGTAATAATGCTTGTATTTTCTGCTGCATCAGCACAGGAAAATGATCCGGTTATTCTGAAAGTTGCCGGCGAAAACATCTCCAAATCCGAATTTCTGAATGTCTATCAGAAAAACAATGTGAACGGTGAAGTGATCGACCGGAAATCATTGGAGGAATATATGGAATTGTACATCAACTTCAGGTTGAAGGTCAAAGAAGCTGAAGCACTCGGACTTGATACCACCCGTTCATTTATTGATGAATTGGCTGGATATCGGAAGCAGTTGGCGCAACCTTACCTGATTGATGAGGAAATGAATAAGGCTCTCCTTGGAGAAGCATATAGCCGCAAAAAAGAAGATATAAGGGCGAGCCACATTCTTATAAAAGTTGACCGGAATGCACCGGCTGCTGATACACTGGCCGCTTACAAACGGATTATGTCAATCCGTAAAAGGATATTGAAAGGTGAAGATTTCGGAACATTGGCCAGGGAGAATTCTGATGATCTTTCGGCCCGTGATCGCACCGTTGAGAACAGGAATATAAAAGGGAATAAGGGTGATCTGGGTTATTTTACCGTTTTCGATATGGTTTATCCCTTTGAAACAGGGGCCTACAAAACCAGTCTTGGTGAAGTGTCAATGCCTGTAAGAAGTGATTTTGGATACCACCTTATCAAGGTTACAGATCGTAAGCCGGCTTTGGGCCGGGTGCAGGTAGCACATATTTTATTAAGAATCCCTCCTGATGCAAAAGCTGCCGATAGTCTTGCAATTGAGCAAAAAGCAATGGAAGCCTATAAAAAGGTAATGAGTGGAGAAGATTTTGCCCGATTGGCTGAACAGTATTCAGATGATAAGTCCACCGCAACCAAAGGCGGAACGTTGCCCTGGTTTGGTGCCAATAAAATGATCCCTGAATTCATCAGGGAAGTTTCAGCGCTTCAGAAAATCAATGATGTTGCGAAACCATTCTCTTCAAATTTTGGATGGCATATTGTAAAATTGGTCGACCGGAAAGAAATAGGATCCTATGAAGACAACCTGAACGACCTGAAACAAAGCCTGACACGAAATGATCGCGCCAAAAAAAGTGAGGAAGCTTTACTGAACAGGATTAAATCTGAGTATAGGTTTTCACAGAACCTGAAAGCACTCAAAGCTTTTTATACGGCGGTAACTGACACAATCTTTGCCGGTGGATGGAAAGTGGAACAGGCCGCCGGGCTTAATAAAAAAATTATGACCATTGGCTCCCGCATCTTCACACAACAGGATTTTGCAGGATATCTGGCAAAGAATCAAAGGAAACGTAGCAAAGAAGACATCGGTGTGTATGTAAATTCAATGTTTACTTCCTTTACCAACGAAAATTGCCTGGCTTATGAAGACAGTCAACTCGAATCAAAATATCCTGAGTTCAGGTTATTGGTGAAGGAATACCGCGATGGAATACTGCTTTTTGAACTTACTGACCGTAAGATTTGGTCAAAGGCAGTGAAGGATTCAACAGGTCTCGAAGCCTTTTATAATCTTCATAAGAATAATTATATCTGGGACCAGCGACTTGATGCGACCATATATACCTTCACCACAACAGATGAAAAAATTCTGAATGAAGGCAGAAAAGGTATTCTGAAAGGAATTACTGACAATGAACTACTCGAAATGCTCAATACAGACAGCACCTCTGTGTTGAGCATCGACCGTCGTAAATTCCTTAAGGGTGACAATGCATTGATAGATGAAATAGACTGGAAACCGGGAATGGCAACAGAGACCGCCACAAATGACAAAGTTACAATGATCATGGTGAACGAGGTAGTGAAGCCCGAAATCAAAAAACTGAATGAAGCAAGAGGCATCATCACTGCCGATTACCAGAATTTCCTTGAGCAGGAATGGATAAAGGAATTGAGGGCTAAATATCCTTTTGAGGTCAACAGGGAAGTACTTTCATCAATAAAATAGGTGTTGAATCCGGAAAAAATATTGCTCGTCCTGGTGTTGACAGGTACCTTGACATCGTGCCATTATTTTGGTGATCAGAAGCAATCTGAAGCCATTGCCAGGGTTTATGATAAATATCTTTATAGGACAGATATTCAGGGTGTTGTACCAAAAGGGGCAAATTCTGCAGATAGCACTGAAATTGTGCAGCAGTTTATTGATAACTGGATTCGAAGGCAGGTGGTTCTTCAACAGGCTGAAAATAACCTGAGTCCTGAACAGAAAGATTTTGAAGACAGGCTCGAAACATACCGGAATTCGCTGATCGTATATGAATACGAGAGTGAATTGATCCGTCAGAAACTGGATACGCTGGTAAGTGAACAGGAAATTCAGCAGTTTTGGGAACAAAACCCTGATAACTTCCAACTGCGGGAAAATATTGTCAGGTATAGTTACGTTAAAGTCCCAATGGCTTTGGCAAATCTTCCGTCTGCGAAAAAAGCCGCTCAATTGCTTAAGTCGGGCAGAGTTCAGGATATTGAAAAACTTGATGAGCTTTGCCAGTCATCAGTGTTTACATTGAGTATTGATGCAGGAAACTGGATTCCGTTTACCGAACTGCAACGCGAGATCCCGCTGCAGATTGACGATCAGGAAAGTTTTCTGCGTAACCGGACATTTTTCGAAACCAGTGATTCACTTTCTGTTTACCTGGTCAGGTTTAATGAATACAAGATCAAAGAGAGCCTTTCTCCGCTAAGTTATGAAACGGAGAATATCCGAAACATCATCATTAACCGGCGAAAGCTTGAACTTATCAGCCGGATGGAAAAAGAATTGTTTCAAAAGGCATTGGAAAGTAAAGAATTTGAAATTTTCTGAAATTCATCAGAAACCAGAAATATTAAAGGAAATGAGAAAAATATTTGCCCTGATCACACTTTTAATACTCAGCTTGCTGGCTTTTAATGCATGGTCGCAGGAACAGGTGATCGATGAAGTAGTTGCAGTGGTAGGGGCCAACTATATATTACAGTCTGATATCGAGGCCCAGTATATCCAGTTCCGGATGCAGGGTGGAATCACTGATGCGCGCAATACACGATGCCAGATACTTGAAGATCTGCTGTTTCAGAAGCTCATGTTGAACCAGGCTGAACTCGACAGTATTGTTGTAACCGATGACCAGATTGAACAGACGATGGATGCCCGTTTCAGGTATTATATTCAGCAATTTGGTTCACAGGAGAAACTTGAACAATTCTACAAGAAGTCATTGATTGAGATAAGAGAAGAGTTTAAGACACTGGTAAAGGAGCAGTTGATGGTCGACGAAGTCCAGCAAAAGCTTATAAAAGACCTGAAAATAACACCTTCCGAAGTAAGGGCCTATTTTAACAACCTGCCGAAAGACAGCATTCCGATGATTGATACTGAATATGAGGTCGGACAGATTGTTAAGGAACCGGCAATCAACAAAGAGGAACTTGAGGCCACAAAAGACAGACTTAAATCGTTGCGCGACCGTATAATTAAAGGAGAGAGCTTCGGTACACTGGCAGTCCTGTATTCTGATGATCCGGGCTCAGCAAAAAAAAGTGGCGAGATTGGCTTTGTTGGCCGGGGACAGCTTTATCCTGAATACGAAGCAGCAGCCTTTGGGTTGAAGAAAGGCGAAATTTCCGAAATAATCAAATCGAAAGCAGGTTATCATATCATTCAGCTGATTGAAAGAAGAGGTGAGCAAATTAACACCAGACATATCCTTTTAATGCCTAAAATCTCGGATTCCGATATCCGGAAAGCCTCAAAACTGCTTGATAGTGTTGCAGGCCTGGTGCGTGAAAAAATGATGACCTTTGAAGAAGCAGCACTTAAATTTTCCGATGACCCCGGAAAAATAAACGGGGCATCCATGGTTAATCAGACTTCAGGGAATACACGCTTTCTGGCTGGTCAACTCGATCCGAAAATCCTGTTCAGTATCAATAAACTCCAGCCCGGTGAAATTTCAGCACCTGTTGCCATGTTTAATGAAGAGAGTAAGCAAACATTAAACCTTTTTTACCTTAAATCAAAAACTGAACCTCACAAGGCCAACCTAAAGGACGATTACAGTATAATTATGGATTGGGCCCTCAATAAAAAGCGGGGAGATATCATCAATAAATGGATTACTGAAAAGATATCGAAAACCTATTTCAGGATCAATGAATCCTACCTGGACTGCAGGTTTCAGCATTCCTGGCAGCTAAAATAATTTTAAAAACAGACCCTAGAATGACAACTTATAAATCAGACGTAGAAGCAATCGACGCTTTTGTTGGCAAATACAAATTATTAACAACAGAAATCGGAAAAGTTATTGTCGGACAGGATGATGTTATTAAATCGGTGTTGATCTGTATCTTTAGTAAAGGTCATGCCTTGTTGGTAGGAGTCCCGGGCCTTGCCAAAACCCTGCTTGTAAATACAATATCCCGTTCACTGGGATTAACATACAGCCGTATCCAGTTCACACCCGACCTTATGCCATCCGATATCCTTGGCACAGAGATTTTAGACGAAAACAGACGTTTCAGGTTTGTAAAAGGACCTGTTTTTGCCAACATCATCCTGGCCGATGAGATCAACCGTACACCGCCCAAAACGCAATCGGCGCTTCTCGAAGCAATGCAGGAGAAGGCTGTTACTGTTGCCGGTGAAAGTCATAAACTGGTTGAGCCGTTTTTTGTCCTGGCAACCCAAAACCCTATTGAACAGGAAGGTACATACCCACTTCCTGAAGCCCAGCTCGACCGTTTCATGTTCAACGTGTGGCTTGATTATCCGTCCTTTGAACAGGAAATAGATGTCGTAAAGAATACCACCACTGAAAAGCTGGCAGAACCTCAGATTGTCCTGTCCGGAGAGGAGATCATCTTTTTCCAGAACCTGGTCAGACGGATTCCGGTAGCAGACAATGTATATCAATATGCTGTTAAGGTGGCATCACGCACAAGGCCGGGTACTCCCATGGCTCATGAATGGGCTGATAAATACCTTACCTGGGGTGCAGGCCCGCGGGCATCCCAATACATGATCATCGGGGCCAAATGCCATGCGGCCATAAATGGCAAATACTCTCCCGACATCGAAGATGTTCAGGCAGTTGCTACAAGCATCCTCCGCCACAGGATTGTAAGGAATTATAAAGCTGAAGCTGAGGGAATTACAGTAAAAAAAATTGTTGAAGAACTGCTGAAATAGAGAAGGCTTATCACATCATTTTTTCTGGCGGATAATCTGTTATTTGTTTTCCCGTTCTTGTTTTCCCATCATGCAGGTCATCAGGAAAGGTTCTCTGATACGTAGCTTATGTTTCATGCAATCTTTTATTACCGGCTATCCAATTTTCCGTTATTTTTGTCGTTACTGGATATATTATGGATATTTAATGGAGTGATTTATATATAAAATAATCAGGTATGGCTTTCCCCCGTTTTAACCGCAAGCTTTGGTTTATTCTTCCTGCCGCTCTTATTGCTGTTGCTGCAAGCTGGTATTACTTCTCCGGAAACAGGAAAGGTGGGCCGGGTTTAACGGCAAAAGTCGAATATGGAGACTTTAACATCAATGTTACTACCACCGGAGAACTGGAGGCGAAAAACTCGGAAAATATAGTTGGTCCGGCAGCGCTTCGCGAAGTAAGAATATGGCAGGTACAAATAAGTGACATCATTCCTGAAGGAACCATTGTGGACTCGGGTCAGTATGTTGCCACACTCGATCGCACAGAAATCACCAACCGAATGAAAGATCTGGAGAGTGAGCTTGAAAAACTTGAATCCCAGTACATAAAGACAAGACTTGATACTTCCATGGATCTGCGTGCAGCCAGGGAAGAGCTGATCAATATGAAATACGCGTTGGAAGAGAAACAGATTATCGTGGATCAGTCAATTTATGAGCCACCAGCAACACAACGTCAGGCGAAAATTGACCTTGAAAAGGCTCAGCGCGCCTTCCAGCAGGCCCAGAAGAACTATAAACTCCGCCTTGATAAAGCCAGCGCTAACATGCAGGAAGTATCAGCATCCTTTACCCAGGCCCAGCGCAGGCTCGAGCAAATCAGAGATGTACTCCAGGGTTTTACCGTAATTGCTCCCAAAGCCGGAATGGTCATTTATAAACGAAACTGGGATGGCTCAAAGATGGGCATCGGGGCAACCATGAGTACCTGGGAGAACATTGTCGCCACACTGCCGAACCTTACCTCCATGATTTCAAAGACCTACGTGAATGAGATTGACATCAGCAAGTTAAAAACCGGCCAGAAAGCGGAGATAAGCGTTGATGCCTTCCCTGAACGGAAGTATACCGGAGAAGTTACTGAAGTTGCCAACATCGGTGAGCAGATGCGGAATTCAAATGCAAAGGTCTTTGAAGTCAAAATCAAGGTAAATGAGTTTGACTCCATTCTGCGACCGGCCATGACCACCAAAAATGTGATCAACACTTCAGTAATTCCCAAAGTCTTATTCCTGCCCATCGAAAGTATACACACATCCGACAGCATCAGTTTTGTATACATGGTAGGGGAAGCTGTCCGGAAACAGGTAAAGACCGGCCAGACAAACGAAAATCAGATCATTATCACGGCCGGACTGAAAAAGGATGATGAGGTTTACCTTTCACCTCCGGAGAATTCAGCCAAATGGCGGTTAGAAAAACTTTAAAACCATCACGTTGGAACGAAAGCTTTACATACTGACCATCGCGCTCGAAGCGGTATTTGCCAACAAGTTCAGGTCGATGCTTACGGCCCTTGGCATCATTTTCGGCGTGGCCGCGGTTATTGCAATGCTGGCCATAGGCAACGGAGCGCAGCAGGAGATTCTCGATCAGATGAAACTCGTCGGGGTGAATAACATCATCATCATGCCCCGGAGTCAATCCAAAATGGAAGAAGAATCCAAGAAAGATGAGAAGGGCAAACAGGCCTCTGAAAAATTCTCACCCGGATTGTCTTTGAGGGATGCCGAAAGTATGAAAACCATGATTCCATCGGTGGCAAAAGTGTCACCCGAAGTACTGTATGAATCCCCCATCATGGCTGAAGGCGTTAGTGTCTATGGTAAAGTCAGCGGTGTGACCCCCGATTTCTTCGATGTTTTTAACCTTACCCTTGAACGTGGGGAGATGTTTAATGAAGAGCAACTGAAATATGGAAAGGCCGTTTGTATCCTGGGTTCAGGGCTGAAGGCCAAACTTTTTCCCAATGTTGACCCAATAGGCCAGTTCGTGAAATGCGGAAACGTTTGGCTGAAGGTCACCGGCATTCTCGATAACCGTTCTGTATCGGCTAATCTGTCTGAAAACCTGGGCATCAGCGATTATAACAATCAGGTATATGCACCCATCCAGACCATACTGCTCCGGTACCGTGACCGTTCGGTGGTAACCACGGCCATGATCCGGGGAGGAAGCAACACGGTTGTTTTTGATGGCGGTATGATGTCGTCCTTTTCCGAAGGTGAAGGCAGTGAGGATGGCAACAATCAGATCGATAAAATAGTGGTTCAGGTGAAGGAAACGGAATTGATCAACCAGACCTCGGAAGTAATCACCAGGATGCTGAAACGAAGGCATGCCGGGGTGGATGACTTTGAAATAAAAGTACCGGAACTCCTTTTAAAACAAGAGCAACGCACCAAGGATATTTTCAACATTGTGCTGGGTGCCATAGCTTCCATCTCTCTGATAGTGGGTGGTATCGGCATTATGAACATTATGCTTGCTTCGGTAATGGAGCGTACAAAGGAGATCGGGATCCGCATGGCTACAGGCGCCACCCGCCGCGATGTCGTGTTCCAGTTCCTGAGCGAAGCCACCATGATCAGTCTGTCGGGTGGGATTATAGGTATTTTCCTCGGCCTCACCCTGGCCAAAGTCATCATGGAGCTTACCGGTATCCTGACCATCGTATCCATCAGCTCCATTGTAATATCTTTCGGTGTTTCAGCATCGGTAGGCATTCTTTTTGGCTACATGCCCGCAAAAAAAGCAGCCATGCAGGACCCGGTGGCCTCCTTACGGTATGAATAGAAATCCAATTACAGCAAATCCTTTATAATGGCCAGGAGAATAAGAATTATTACTTGTGTACTATTACTTTCAGGAATCAGTTCCGTTGTTTTTGCCCAGAACAACTCACGCATTTTTACCCTTCCCGAAGTAATTGAAATAGCAAAACGGCAATCTCCCGATGCCCTGGCTGCCATGCACCGTTTCCGTAGCAGCTACTGGGAATACCGTAATTACAAGGCCGGCCTGATGCCGATGCTTACCCTCGATGCAACCCTGCCAAGCCTGAGCAGGAGCATCGAAAAAATAACTACTACTGAAGGTGATTTTTTCATCGAAAGAAACCTGGCCAACTATTCCGCAGGCCTTGCCCTTACGAAAAACATAGGGTTCACTGGCGGGCAGGTCTTCCTGAATTCTAACCTGCAGCGGATTGATCTTTTCAGCGATACGACCGTTACATCATACCTCTCATCGCCGCTGAATATCGGAATCCGGCAGCCCATCTTCAACTACAATGCCTATAAATGGTTGCGCAAGACCGAACCCATGCGTTACAATGAGGCGGAACGACGCTACCTGGAAGATGTGGAAAAAGTGACCATCTCGGCCACTAATCTGTTTTTCAGTCTGCTGGATGCCCAGATAAGGCTGAAGATTCAGCAGATCAACCTGGCCAATAACGATACCCTGTTCCAGATTGCACGAGGCAGATACAACATCGGCACCATTGCCGAGAATGAGTTGTTGCAGATTGAACTGAGTCTGCTCAATTCCAGATCTGCCGTTGAAACGGCCAACCTTGAAGTAGAGATGAAAACGTTTGATCTGCGCTCTTTCCTGAGGTTGTCAGAGAAGGACGACATTGTACTGATCGCCCCGGTGGCTCCGCCATCGCCGGCCATGGATGCCCGGCTTGCCATCAGCGAAGCACGCGAAAACAGGGCCGATGCGCTGGCTTTCAACCGGAGGTTAATTGAAGCGGAAAGTGCTGTAAATAAAGCGAAAGCGGAAAACAGGTTCAACGCTAATCTCTTTGCCGTATACGGACTTACACAGACCACCGATAAATTTCAGGATGCCTATCACAACCCGCAGGACCAGCAACGGCTTGAACTCGGAATCCAGATTCCCATCCTCGACTGGGGTTATGCCCGGGGTAAGATCAAACTGGCCGAGTCGGACCGCGAACTGCAGAAAACGGCGGTTCAACAGGAGATGATCGACTTTGACCAGGAGGTTTTCCTGAAGGTGATGCAGTTTAATATGCAGCGGAACCAGCTGGTGATTGCGGCAAAAAGCGATACCGTCGCCGACAAGCGGTATGAAGTGACCAAACAACGTTACCTGATCGGCAAGATCGGGATCACCGACCTCAACATCGCCCAGGCGGAGAAGGACAACGCCCGTCAGGGCTACATTGCCGCTCTGCACACTTACTGGCGGAGTTTCTACGAAATCAGGAAACTTACCCTCTACGATTTTATAGCCTGCAAGCGAATGAGCTTTAGTTTTGATGATATACCGGATGTGGAATAGTATATTTTAGTACCAACTTAACGCAGGAGCCGTTGCGCATTAGCACGTCGGGCTTAAGGCGTTTCGCCCACAGGGAATCATTCACCGGCCTGAGAAAATGACTTGAAAGCTAAATTTACGCGCATCGCCGGATGCATGCATCATAGTTAACGCGCATCTTCAGATGTGTGCTTCGGGACCTATGTTAACTATCATCTGTCCTCCATTCGTTTCTTAAGCTGGCGCGCGTCTCCCGACGCGTGCCACGGAGTTCCGCCTTTTTCTTGTTTTCTTTTAAGATAATCGGGATACAACTTGATTATATACGCAGTTCTACACAATTATAAATGTTACAATCATCTGTTGATAAAGTATCCGGTTCAGAATCAATCAAATCCTGAATGAATGGATCAAAAATATAATCTCCAATCAGAAATAGCAATAAAATGTTTTTTCGGTACATATCTCAGGAGGAATGGCTTGCTTTCATTTTCATAAGCTTACGAACCAGTGATGGTGGTAACCCTTTGCTCAGTTACGGAATCAGAAAAGTCCTTTGAGATCAGAATTATTTTTCCATATCTTTGTCCCACAAAACAATAACAAAAATTAATCCTCATAACCATGTCAGTCCTGGTCGGGAAAAAAGCCCCACATTTTGAAGCAGATGCAGTGATCAACGGAAGTGAAATCGTTGAGAAGTTTTCATTGAGCCGGTATATCGGAAAAAAACATGTTGTCTTTTTCTTTTATCCACTCGATTTTACTTTTGTCTGTCCGACGGAAATCCTGGCCTTTCAGTATAAACTGACTGAGTTTGAAAGCAGAAATGTTGCGGTGGTAGGTTGTTCGGTCGACTCGGCCTACTCGCACCTGGCGTGGTTAAATATGGAGCTGAACAAGGGCGGTATCAAGGGCGTAACTTTCCCGCTGGTTTCCGACCTTTCAAAAACCATTTCCGAAAACTACGATGTGCTTGCCGGTAAATATGAGTTCGACGAAGAGGATGAACGCGTTGAGTTTGACGGCGAGGCGGTGGCTTACCGTGGTTTGTTCCTCATCGATAAGCAGGGAATTGTCCGCCACCAGGTTGTGAATGACCTGCCCCTTGGCCGAAGCATTGAAGAAGCCATCCGCATGGTGGATGCCCTGCAGTTTTATGAAGAGACCGGCGAAGTCTGCCCGGCCGACTGGCACAAGGGTGACAAGGCCCTGAAGGCTACACAGGAGGGAATTTCGGAATACCTGTCTTCGAAATAACAAATTTTTTATCAGCACTATCCATACTCTGGGAAACAACTTCCCCGTATGATTCATTGCCTTATTTATCCCTGCACCCTTCCTGTCAATCCGGATTATAGTATCTTAGTTTTCAGTGGCTTAGATAATAATCCACAACTCCACCGCCTTTGGCAGCCTGCCAGGCTTTTTAGCGGAGGAGCAGGAAATATTGCCAGCCGGTTAACCCGCTGAAGGAGGGTTTAAACGCCCTGGAGGCAGGTTGGTCCGCAATCCCTCGTTATCGCTTCGCTCTCATGAGGCAGGCGCAATCCACAATCCGCAATCCGAAATCCGCAATTACTCCTTCTTTTTTGCTTCATTCCAGAATACATCCAGCTCAGCGAGGGTCATATCGTGCATTGACTTTCCGGTTTCATTTACTTTTTGCTCTATGTAATTAAACCTCCGGATAAATTTCTTATTGGTGCGTTCAAGGGCATCTTCCGGGTTAACATCAATAAACCTTGAGTAGTTGATCAGGGCAAAAAGCAGGTCACCGAATTCATCCTCGATTTTCTCCGGAGTGCCGTTAATCTTCTCATATTGAAGTTCATTGAGTTCTTCCTGAACCTTGTCCCATACCTGTCCAACATGATCCCAATCGAAGCCGACACCCCGGGCTTTTTCCTGAATCCTGTATGCCTTTACCATAGCCGGAAGTGATGTGGGGACGCCTCCCAGCACTGTTTTACTTTCATTTTCTTTGCCATCCTTCTCTGTGAGTTTGATTTTCTCCCAGTTGTTTTTCACCGTCTCGGCATCGTTGGCAGTAACATCGCCGTATATATGGGGGTGCCGGCGGATCAGTTTCTCACAGATGCCGTTCAATACATCAGTAATGTCAAAGGCTTGTTGTTCTGAAGCGATTTTTGCATAAAAAACAAGGTGCAGCATCAGATCGCCCAGCTCCTTTTTTATCTCTTCCATATCCTTTTCGAGAATGGCATCACTGAGTTCATAGGTTTCCTCTATGGTGAGATAGCGCAGGCTTTCGAGGGTTTGTTTCTTATCCCATGGACAACCTGCCCGCAGATCGTCCATGATGTTGAGTAAGCGTTCAAATGCAATTAACCGGGGATCCATAGATTGAAGTAAAAAGTAAAAAGTAATAAGTCAGATGTCAGAAGCGGGAAGTTTCAAAGAAAAAATTAACAGATACCGGCCACCAAATGGCAGTGATCATCGGACGAATGACTAATCAGTTCCTGTGTCTCCTTATCTGTATCGTTCGAGACGACATTTAATTTTGTAAACCAATGACTGTCCCATTTGAAGATTTGCAAAGTTACACATTTTACTGGGGCCGGATTTTGTATTTTTGTTTCCGGCATTATTATCCGGCTTAAGTTATTATTTTGAGAAAAGTCGCCCGACATAAATTTTTAAAATTTCTGGGAACAGCCATGCTCCTGGTTATTCCTTCCGTAATTATTTGTCCGGGAAAATTATACGGCCAAAAGGGACAGCGGTTTCAGGCGGCCAACCTGTTGTTTGAACCCAGGGCAAATTATGGATTTCTTATAGCCCACCATGTCGAAATGCAGATATATAACAGCCATTTCCCCTCTTTCGAGTTTTCTATTTCCAGGGCAACCTATGGAAAGAAACAATGGGAATCGTTTTATAACTATCCTGTCACCGGAATCACGTACTGGAATGCCTGGCTTGGGAATTCACGTGATCTCGGGCAGGCACATGCGGTTTTTCCGTTCATCAGTTTCCCCTGGATAAAAAGTGATAAATCCGAGCTCAATTTCAGGCTTGGTGCCGGGCTGGCCTACCTTACAAAGAGGTTCGACAGGTTAGAGAATTATAAATACACAGCCATTGGCTCACACTTGAATGCGGCCATCAACCTCATGGTAGAATACCGGTGGAAACCTTCGCAACACCTGCAGTTATCGGCCGGTATCCAGTTGATGCATTTCTCAAATGGCTCTGTTAAAACACCTAATTTCGGGCTGAATATTCCGGCTGTAAGTGGGGGAGTGGCATTCAGACTGAACAAGGAAAATCAATACATCAGAAGGCGTATCAGACCTGACCTCACGATGTTTGAATTCGATGGGAAAGAGTTCCTCGAAATCAAGACTTCAGCTGTCTTTGCTGTGAAAGCAACCGGCGATGCTGAAGGGAATATTTATAACACCTATTCAGGTTTTGTGTCTGCTACTAAAAATCTTGGTTATAAAAATAAATTGGGTTTGTGTTTTGATCTTTCGTGGGACGGCTCGGATGCCTTACTGGTGGCCCGGACCAACACAGAACCATACAACAGCCTGGAACTGACAAAGCCGGGACTAAGTACGGCTTATGAACTGGTGCTTGCACGAATGTCATTTGCTTTTAACCTGGGATTTTACCTTGGCGGAAAAGATAAAAGTGAGGGAATGTCTTACTATAAAGCCGGAATCCACTATCTCATTGCAAAGAACCTGTTTGTCAATCTCACACTGAAGACGCATTTTGCCCGGGCTGATTTTGTTGGTATAGGCCTTGGATACCGGTTTAAATTAAGGTACTACCTGAAACAATAAATGAATAAAAGGTTGTCTCATTAAATTTTCATGACTGGGGAAGGATTGATAAGCCGTCAAAGGAAATGGAGTAAAAAATGAAATTATTGGTTACCCAGGGCTCCCTTTCTCAATGCAGAAATAAAACCCGGATATACACACTTTATGATATTAAATCAGCAAAAATGGAAAGGCTAACGGAATTTCGGAAATCTGTTTATTTAAGAAAACAGGCCTTGAACATCTACCTTGGTTTTCACTTTTATTTTGTAATGAACGCCCTGATTATAACACTGATCTCCTCATCCTGTACACTCGAGCAGTTGGACGACTGCTTTACCAATGCAGGGAAGCAGGTTATCGAAGATCGTACTGCAAAAGCCTTCACTAAAATTGAGTTATACGATAACATTAACCTTGTTCTGTTACCAGGTAAAACTCCTCAAATCCGGGTTGAGGGAGGCGAAAATATTCTTGAATCGGTCAAAACAGATTTTGATAATGATACGCTTGTAATCCGCAATACCATGAAGTGTAACTGGACTCGCAGTTATAACAGGGAACTGACTGTATATGCCTCAATTACCGCTTTAAAGGAAATCAGTTACGAAGGGTCAGGCGACATTAAATCGAGCGGACAATTGTCAATGGATTCGCTGAAGGTAAATATCTGGGGAGGTGCCGGAACCTTTGAAATCGATGTTGATATTAATAAACTGAATTTATCATTGCATTATGGTACCGTCGACCTGCATATCAGGGGAAAGTCAATGATAACAACCATCATTGCCGGAAGTTATGGCCCTTTTTACTGCAATGATTTGATATCCAATATAGTATACATCAGCAACGGAGGCTCAAACGACTGCTATGTCAATGCTGTTCATATTCTTGAAGCTGGTGTATTTTCTACAGGAAACATTTATTACACCGGAGACCCTTATAAACTAAAAAGCATTATTACCGGCAGCGGCAGATTAATTAAGGTGGATTAGACTTTTATATCCGGGTTAAGCGATCGGAGAGAAGCGAAAAATCAGATTACTCAGATTACCCTGATCCGTAAGCTTCAATTTACCATTTGATTGGAAACTGACCCTCATTTTATCCGGAAAACAATGAAATTCAGATCAGATTTTTGAATCAGCTATTTTTGAATGCAAAACTACCGGCTTAACTGGAATGAATTCAATTTTGGAGACATCCTTAAGCATTGGCGGATTTTGAGCATGAGGCCTGATAACCGGGAGGAAGTGAAATAAATCAGCTATTTTTGTCATTCGTCAACCTGATATGTTATTCAAAAAACCAATATTATAATCCCTGCAATAAATGAGAATTGATGTTTTGACGAAGCCGGTATTTGAAAAATATCTTTTTCCTGCCGGTTTCCTGATTCTGAATTTCGTAGTGAAGATCATTTTTCTGGATAGAGCCTCCATAGCAAACGATGAGCCATTCTCTATCTATATTGCACAGATGGACATACCGGCCATAGTATCACATTTAAGTCAGGGCAATAATCCGCCTCTTTTCGAGATTATTTTGCATTTCTGGATAAAAATATTCGGAATATCAGCCTTTTCAACAAGATTCTTACCATTTTTATTCAGTGTAACCACCGTGTTTTTTATTTACAAACTGGGTGTTGATTTTTTCAGTACCCGGGTTGCTCTTTTATCAGGATTGATATTCACCTTCTCCAATTATCATATTTATTTCGCTCATGAAACCAGGGTTTATTCCTTATTCGCTCTGTTGACAACTGTTTCAATGTATGCATACCTTCATCTTATCAGTGGCCGCAATTCAAAATCATATCTGTTTATTCTCATTTTAACTAATATTCTGCTGATTTACGCCCATTTTTTTGGTTTGCTTGTACCGGTAATCCAGACACTTTGTTTTATTATCTTCAGGGAAATAAGAAAGGGAATAACCTGGAGATATCTCTTTGCGCTCGCTGTTCTTGTGCTCTCCTACATACCTTATCTCGCAGTTTTAATAACCCGGTTTGTCGATTCAGCATCCAATGGCACATGGATATCTCCATCTTCTTTCGAAGATCTTTACACTATGCTCTGGCGCTTTTCAAATGCACCGCTTACAACAGTAGTCTTCCTGATTCTGCTACTGTCTGCTTTGATAAAACTGATAATTAACAAATTCAGCGGAATAACCCTAAATACTAAAATTATACTGGTCTGGTTTCTTTTCCCCTACCTTTTTATGTTTGGTGTATCAATGAAGTACCTTCCTTTTAATATTCCTGTTTTTTTTGACAGGTATGTCATCTTTATATCTGTCGGATTCTATTTACTCATGGCTGTTTCTATTAATTATGTGTTTGCAGGTATAAAATATAAAAACTTTCTGATTCTTCTTCCGGTTCTGTTTATGATCTTTACCTGCAGATACAATGCAGGAATTCAAAGAAATACTGCTGAATTCGTTGGGAAAGTCAGGGCATTAAAAACTGCTGAAACTTTGGTTTATATATGCCCTGATTTCTTTGATCTTAATTTCGTTTACTATTATAATACCGGCTATTTCAGAGAGTTCGACAATAAATCGATAAAGACTTTGATGCATAGCCGGTTAGCTCAGGAAGGAATCTTTCCTGTTTATAATTATACACAGATAGATACCAATCTTTTAAAGAAGGCAAAGGATGTTATTTTTGTTGATGCTGCTGCCGGTTTTTCTTCCCCGGACAATAACATATCCGGTTTTTTATCAAAGTTTTACAGGATCCGGGAAACATATACCTATTCTGAAATATATAATATTTATGTTTTTGAGAAAGCACAGACTGGCATTCTCCAAAAGTAAAGTAAGATGCTGTTTTATAATTTTGCAGTGATCGGATAGTAAACTGAAAATAGTTTGTTAAACAAACTCAACATCCTCTTATGGTGTGGCCAAATCTGCCTTTCTGCAGGCAGATAGTGCGAAATGAGAAAACAATAAAGGCGATTCCCGGCAACTTTTCCGTGAACAGAACAGTTCAAACTTTGGTGCTGAAAAAAAAGCAGGATCTGTAGTGTCAGTTATAGAAGTGATTCCCGATTTTCAATCGTTTTGAATCATTGCTACAACTATTCCCTGGCAGGAGAGGCTCTGAAATATTATCTTTTCCGGAATTAATAGGCTCTCGCAAACACAACCCTTCTTTCTGAAGGCTGGCCGGTAAGGATACATTTACCTTTTTCAGGCTTTGATTCAAGGGGAATACAACGGATGGTTGCTTTGGTTTGTTCTTTGATCTTTTGTTCGGTTTCAGGAGTTCCGTCCCAGTGAGCCAGGATAAAACCACCCTTGTTATCAAGAAGGTTGTTAAATTCCTCCCACGAATCGGCATTGGTGGTCATATTTTCCCTGAAATCGAGAGCTTTCTGGAACAGGTTGTCCTGGATGCTCTGTAACAGGTGTTCAACTTTTGTTTCAATATCCTGTAGCTGATAGGTCGCTTTCTCAAGGGTGTCGCGACGCGAAACTTCCACGGTGCCATTTTCAAGATCGCGCGGGCCGATTACCAATCTCACGGGAACACCTTTGAACTCATATTCGTTGAATTTCCATCCGGGTTTGTATGTATCGCGGTTGTCGTACTTCACAGTGATGCCTTTAGCCTGCAGGTTTTTCTTAATTTCATTCACCTTCTCCGATATGGCAGCCAATTGCTCTTCATTCTTATGAATAGGGATGATTACTACCTGGGTAGGTGCAAGTTTCGGGGGCAAAACAAGCCCGTTGTCATCGGAATGAGCCATGATCAATGCCCCGATCAATCTGGTTGAGACACCCCAGGAAGTAGCCCAGACATGCTCTAATTTATTTTCTTTACTCAGGAACTGCACATCGAATGCTTTGGCAAAATTCTGGCCTAGAAAATGTGATGTGCCGGCCTGAAGGGCTTTCCCGTCCTGCATCAGAGCCTCAATGCAATAGGTTTCTATGGCTCCGGCAAAACGTTCGTTCGGCGATTTTACCCCTTTGAGTACCGGGACTGCCATAAAGTTTTCTACAAAGTCGGCATAAACATTCAGCATCTGTTCAGTTTCGGCGATGGCTTCAGCGGAAGTGGCATGGGCAGTATGTCCTTCCTGCCACAGGAACTCGGCGGTGCGCAGAAAAAGCCGGGTACGCATTTCCCAGCGGACAACATTGGCCCACTGATTGATCAGTAGCGGAAGGTCCCGGTACGATTGAATCCAGTTTCGATAGGTGTCCCAGATGATGGTTTCTGAAGTCGGACGTACAATCAACTCTTCTTCAAGCTTTGCAGTCTCATCAACAATAACCCCTTTACCGTTCGGGTCCTGCTTCAGGCGATAGTGTGTTACCACTGCGCACTCTTTGGCAAAACCTTCGACATGACTAGCTTCCTTGCTGAAAAAGGACTTAGGAATAAATATCGGGAAATAGGCATTTTCATGGCCCGTATCTTTAAACATTTTATCAAGCGCCGCCTGCATTTTTTCCCAGATAGCATAGCCATAGGGTTTAATCACCATACATCCTCTGACAGCTGAATTCTCAGCCATATTCGCCTTAATAACCAGGTCGTTATACCATTGAGAATAATTCTCAGCCCTTGTAGGAAAATCTTTAGCCATTTTCTATTTGTGGTATAGTATTTGTTAATTTTCGGATGTCTAATACCAACATCCCGCTTAAGCGGCACAAAATTAACAAAATTAATGCAGTTTGAACATCTGAATTTACCCCGGAAAACAGACTGTTAACACAGGGAGGACCTTAAAATGAAAACCTTACTCACCATCGTCGCTGCATCAGCCTTATTCCTGTCGGCCTGCACAACCCAGAACCAGACCCGTGCTACCTACGACGACCTGTACTACTCACCCAAAGATTCACCTCCCGTTGCAAAGGAGCAATCTACAGCCACCCCTGCCGCACAACAATATCAGGAAGAAACCTCCGGATCTGATAATTATTCTCAGCCAACAGACCAACAGGCCAATTATAGTGAGCCTGAAGGTGAACAAAACTATCAGCAGGAGTATTATACCGATGAGAATGTCACCGCTGATGATGGGAATTACGACGATGGTAACTATGAGTATTCAACCAGTGAACAGTACACTGACCCTGAAACAGGCACGACTTATGTGACAAACAATTATTATGATACCGACGATTACTATGATTACGCCTATACAGCCCGCTTACGCAGGTTTCATTCCAACGTCTATTACGACAGTTATTATTCACCATACTATACCAATCTTTACTGGTACGACTATAACCCATACAGCTGGGGAAGCAGTATCTATTTAGGATACAACTGGTGGTACCCTGGTTATGGCAGTTTCTATTCCGGTTGGGGATATCCCTATTATGGCTGGGGTTATTCAAGCTGGGATTATTACCCTTACTACAGTTACGGATATGGTTCGCCTTACAGTTATTTTGCGGGATACAGACACGGATACTGGAATGGTTACTGGGACGGATACTATGACGGATCCGGCAACTATTATAACAGTTACGATGATAATTCATATTATTATGGTCACCGTGATTCAGGATCCGGAGGCCGCTCTGGTAGTGGCAGGTCGGGAAGTGGCCGCAACAGTACTTTTGGCGAACGATATGAACAGGCCATCAGCAGTGGCAGAATATCAGACCTCCGTGCCATACCAGGGGGTACTGGTACAGGAAGCAAAGCAACTCCGGGAGGAAACTCACAGGCAAATACCAAAGACCGTCAGGATCAACCCGAACCCAACAGCCGTGGAATCGTAACCAATGGAAGATCTGTGGATCAGGGAACCAATACCCGTAGTGCTGAAACCAACGATCGTGCCATCCAGCCAGGCAGCAACACCCGTTCTGCTGAAACCAATGAACGTGCTGTTCAACCAGGCAACAATACACGCAGTACCGTAACAAATGGCCGGACAGTAAAGCCGGAATCTGAAAACCGCAATACAGGAACCCGGGGTCATGAAGTGCAATCTGTTGATAAAAATCAGAAAACTGCTAATCCAGGCTACATCAACCAGAACAGCAATGATCCTTCAAAATATACGCCACCTTCAAATACGAAACAGGATGCTGCAACATCAGGCCGGAACCAGATTTCCAATCCTGCAGGCAGATCGGCATCTCCGAACCGCCAGGTTTATACCAGACCCAGGGAACAGCAATCCCGGAATCAACAGGCAAATCCCCAGGGAAGCCGTACTCCTCAGTCATATTCATCACCAAACTATAGTAAACCAAAGTCAAGTAATGAATACACAAGCCCCGGCTACCGCAATATCAGGGAAAAGGAAGTAAATCAGGGGAACCAAACAGGACAACCCCGGCAGCAACGCGAAGCAGAAACACAGCAAAGAGTTCCTCAAAAACAATACGAACCGGGTAATCAACAGCAGGGGTGGGATGTTCCGCAGAGACAGTATAATTCAGGTAACGAGCGTCCACATCGGCAGGCTGTGCCACAACAAACCCAACCACAAAGATATTCTGCTCCGTCTACCCCTTCACGCTCAGGTTCAAACGAAAGCAGAAGTACCTATAGTGCACCGGCACGTTCTTCCTCATCATCTTCCGGAAGCAGTTATTCTGCTCCTTCCCGCTCATCATCATCTTCATCGGGCGGCAGTTCATCTTCCGGCAGGAGCTCATCCTCAGGAAGCAGCAGATCCTCTTCGGGCAGCGGACGCAGATAGATTTAACCGGACAGGAAAATTTTTATAACAGACTAAAATTACTGAAACGATGAAAAAGCTGATTGTTGCCCTGTACACTCTAACGGCGTTTATGCCCGCCTTGCAGGCACAGAATGAGGTTGATGCCCTTCGTTACTCAAGGTTGAATAACTCAGGAACTGCCCGTTTTGTGGCAATGGGGGGTGCATTCGGAGCTCTGGGTGCTGACTTCACCTCTTTAAGCTACAACCCTGCCGGCATCGGACTTTACAAAAGCTCCGAAATTAGTATCACACCCTCACTTGCCATTGGAAGAACCGAGGCAACTTTTAACGGCACTTTCAGGGATGACTCAAAATATACAGTCAATCTGGGGAGCTTTGGAATAGTAATGGCAACAAATATTTCTGCACGCAATCAGCAAACGATGTGGAAGGATGTTCAGTTTGGATTCGGAATCAACCGGATGGCAAATTATAATAGTCATATCCTGATTGAAGGAACAAATGATGAATCTTCTTACCTGACGCCTTATGTTAATCTTGACAGTCCTGAAAATGCAATAGGTATAGCGCCGGGAGACCTTAATGGGTTCAGTAACGGACTTGCGTATGATGTGGATTTATTATTTTTAAGAAATGCTGCGGATTCTGCAACATGGAATTATCAGATTGATCAGCCTATCGGAATCAGGAATCAGCGAAAAAGTATTGAAACCAAAGGTGCTTTAAATGAAATGGTATTTACAATAGGTGCCAATTATGCTGACAGGCTATATCTTGGAGCTACCCTCGGAGTCCCTTTTATCAAATACAGTGAAACTTCAGTTTATACTGAAACGGATGAAGAGGGAATTATTAATTACTTCAAATCATTCTCGCGTACAGATAATCTTGAAGCTTCAGGGACCGGACTCAATTTCAAGTTTGGTATAATCTTCAGGGCGGCTGACTGGCTAAGACTGGGAGGTGCATTACACACTCCAACTTTTTATACAGGCATGGCCGAAAATTATAATACTGTCTTCAGATCAAATTTTGATAATGGCAGCAGCAAAACTGCCCGTTCAAGGGAAGCCTTCTACGAGTATGAGCTTACAACCCCAATGAGGGCTATTGGCAGTATTGGATTTGTTATTGGGAAAGCGGGAGTAATCAGTGCCGATTATGAGTATGTGGATTATTCAAACAGCAGACTCAGAGCTATTGATTATGATTTTAGTAATGAAAATGAAGCAATAAACATTTCCTACCTTGAAGCCAATAACCTCAGACTGGGAACCGAATGGCGCTTTGGCTCCCTTAACCTGAGAGGTGGTTACAATATTTCTGACAACCCGTACAGGTTCGGAACCGACGCAACAAATTCTTCCTATTCATTTGGGCTGGGTATCCGTGAGAAGCGCTTCTTTATTGATTTCGCATGGGTGCATTCTAACATGGACGATGAGTATTATCTGTACTCAACCGATTATGTTCCGGCTGTAATGACGAAGGTTATGAATGATTCTTTCCTGATGACGGTCGGAATAAAATATTAGAATCTCCTGACTTTCCTACATATACTATCTGATTCGGATAGCTTCAAAGCGGCCTTAAACAGGTCGCTTTCTTTAATGCTATGTTTATTGTCCTTTCCGGCGATGATTAAGCAGGCGAATTTGACGATACTGAAATTTATCAATGAAACTCCGGTTTTCTAAACTATATGATCTGACAATAAATACAGATAAAATGATTTCATTTCCTTAATCTTGATATTCCCGCTCTTGCTTTCTGACTGATGCTGGTTTTATACTCATCATACTCCAGGTCAAGACACTTTTGGTAATAATACCTGGCTTTCTCAATATTTACTTCAGCTTCATTTATATTGCCAAGTTGCAGTGCTGCATTGGCAGCAAAATAGTATGGACTGGCTGCACCCTGATTCAGGACTTCTAAATATAAGGTTATTGCCTTATTTAGATTTCCCGATTTGTGATAAATCCGGGCAAGGCGATACTTATACTCAAGCTTTTCATGCAATGTGGCATGCTTTGCAGGATCAGATTCCTTTATTGCCAACAATGCTTCATGATAATATCCTCCATCGTACAGCAGGCGGGTCTTCAACAGAATTTTATCCGGTGGTGAAGGATATTCTGATTCTGCAAGCGCCTGTGCATCTCCGTCTATATCAACACTCCCTATAAGTGTTATACGATCCATATATAAATTATAACCTTCAGGGTTATTTCCCAGTAACTCAATCCAGGCCAGTCGCTGATAGGCAGATTTAATAAAGTTTTTCCCCCTGAAATTAACAACAAACCTGAGAAAATGAATCCTTGCACTGAAATCAAGTTTATTGAGTTTAGCAATCCCGGTAAGGTATTCGAGGTACTGGAAAGGGAAATAGGCATTTCCCTTGGGCCGGTTGATTAAAAGGTACAATGCCTGGTCATTCATGCCATTGTGAATATAAAAGGTAGAGGCAGCATAGATGAGCAAAGGGCTTTCGTTGATCAGTGTTTTATTCCCGGGGTTTTCCAGCATAGCCTGCAAGAAATGTGAATCATCGGTAGAAGCAGAAAAATTGAAAGTGATAAAGCTTAGCAGAAAGAGGCTTTCAGCTTTAAGGAACGGATATTGGGTGAGCACAGCCGGGTTATCAAAGATCTTCCGGAATTCTCCCATACCTTGTTTTACTGTTCCATGAAATGAAAGAGATTCGGCAATCCATTTATAATTATCCGGAACAGAACCTATCAGAACATGCAACAGACCTAAGGCTGCATCGTTGGGGCTGAAGTCGGGAAATCTTTCTTTATTCAGGGTTAGCTGCCTGTAGGAACGGTTCAGTTCGATTGCGGAGGTCAGATACTCTCCGAATTTTAATCTGGCAAAGGCCCATTGCATGTTTACCTGTGCCAGACAATAAAGGTGCCAGGGTGATTTTTCATTTCCTTCATCCAAACGTGCTATCCGTGATTTCCTGGATACAGAATGAGATTTAAATAATTCTTCTTCTTCAGAGATAATAATTTCCAGAAAATCACAGTAATTCTCGAGGTAGGGTATAATATTATTTTCCGGGTTTGATTTTTTTGATGACCGGAGTAAATCCCGGGCTTCGCCCAGTTTCAGTTGTAAGATCAGTTCATAGGCTTTCAGACAATCTCTGTTCATGCTGTAATCTCCCGCAAAAGCGCCCTTCTGCAAAGTAACAAGCAGCAAGATCATCAACGATAAGAATAGGTTCGCTATACCTGGTTTCACGGTTGTAAATTATAAAAAAAAGGGAAAGCCTGAACTTTCCCTTTAAATCCTTTTTAACAGCTGTGTTAATTGTTTTTGGAAGCAAGGCCATGATCGACCAGAATACGACCACAATATTCACAAACAATAATTTTTTTATGCATCCTGATGTCCAGTTGTCGCTGTGGTGGGATGGAGCTGAAACATCCCCCGCAGGCATCACGTTCAACACTGACAACGGCCAGTCCGTTCCGGGCATTTTTACGTATTCGTTTGTAGGCTGTAAGTAAACGTTCTTCAATAAAACGCTGATAATCCTCTGATTTTGCCTGTAAGGCAAGTTCTTCCTTCTCAGTTTCATTTACAATATCGGAAAGCTCACTTTTTTTTATTTCAAGATCGTTCCGGCGTTCTTCGAGAATTTTCTGGGCAGCCGAGATTTCATCATTCTTCAATGTCAGGCTGTTGGTGTATTCTTTTATACGCTTTTCTGCCAAAGCAATCTCGAGATTCTGAAATTCAATTTCCTTGGAGAGGGAATCATATTCACGGTTGTTCCGAACATTCATCTGCTGTTCTTCATACCGTTTAATCTGGGCAAGGCTTTCCTTTATCTGAAGTTCTTTCTCCTTAATCTGGCTTTTGAGACTTTCTATTTCCTGAATATAATTGTCGGTTCGTGTTTCAAGGCCAACAATATCGTCTTCTAAATCTTCTACTTCAAGCGGAAGTTCACCCCTGATAATCCTGATTTTGTCTATCTGCGAATCAATCTGCTGAAGGCTGTACAAGGCAATCAGCTTTTTTTCAATTGAAATTTCTGTTTCTTCACCATCAGTGTGTGAGAGCGAAACATGCGCAGAAATTACACTTTGTTCTTCTATATTCTGTACCTGGGTGTTGTCGACCTCAGGAGCGCCTTTTGCTTTCGATGGTGTTTTTGCCATTTGGTCCTGGTTTAAATAATTTAATTACAGATAGTTAACCGGATTTGTATTGATCGTGGAAATTTGGAGTGCAAAGGTAGGAAATTTTTCTTTAACAATCTGATAGAATAATTCTTTCGTAAATTGTTCTGTTTCGTAATGTCCTGCTTCAACCAGTAATATCCGGCCTTCGGCTAGAAAATAATCATGATATTTCAATTCACCGGTTACAAATGCATCTGCACCTGACCGGATGGCATCCTGAATCAGAAAATTGCCGGATCCGCCGCAAACGGCAACCTTGCAGATTTTATTCCCGGTAAACGGAGAACATTTTATGAATGGTGTTTTCAGGGCTTTTTTGAGCAGGGATATAAATTCTGATTCCGGCAATGGATTCTCAAATTCTCCGATCATACCGGCCCCTGTATTCATTGCTTTATTTGTCAATGCATAGGAATCCCATGCGATTTCTTCGTAAGGGTGAACCTCCCTGACGGCTGACATTACCTGTGATTCAATCCAGGATGGCACAATGGTTTCAATCCTGATTTCGGGTTCCGAGTGTATTTCACCTATATTTCCAACGAAAGGGCTGGCACCTTCAGGTGCCCTGAAAGTACCGGATCCTGAAACATTAAAGCTGCAATAATCATACTTGCCGATTTGGCCGGCACCCGTTGTTAACATTGCCTGTCTGACTTCTTCTGCATGATTTTGCGGAACAAATACCACGATTTTGCGCAGGTTACCAGCAAGCGGGCTGAGTATGGCAGTCCGGTGCAACCCCAGTCTCCGGCATAATTCAGCATTTACCCCTTCCTGGCTGTTGTCAAGGTTGGTATGAGCAGAGTACAGCGCAATGTTGTGTCGGATTGCCTTAATGATACATCGCTCAATGTCATTATTTCCGGTTATTTTCCTGAGTGGTTTGAAAATCAGCGGATGATGCGCTATTATCAGGTTATAACCCAGTCTGACAGCTTCATCAATGACATTCTCAGTAATGTCCAGCGTTATCAGAGCTCCTGTAACCAAATCATCAGGGTGACCTGTTTGCAGACCAGCATTATCATAAGCCTCCTGCAGAGGCAGGGGAGCTATGGCTTCTATAGCTTGTATTATATTTTTAAGCTGCATAATCTGATTTATTGTGACTTCAAACCTACATGAATTTTGTGAAATAAACACGCAATGTGTTAAAAATCATAGCAGACTGCCTGTCCGTTTATCTGAATACTTACTTCCGGCACTCGCAGGGTGGAAATGGATATACTGAAAATATACACCAAAGTCTGAGAAAATAATCAAGCTGACTTATCGGAATTCTCAGAGATAGTAATTTGTATTCAGAGCATTATCGTTACAAACTCAAACTACTTGTGTATTACCAATTTGAAATTATCTGATTAAAAGAAAGATACACAATGGAACATCAGAATGGAAGGATTTTAAAGTAAAATGGGTAATGGAAATTGCTCAGGTAAATTTTTTTTACTGATGGTCAATGTTCAGCTTTTCTTAAGTATCTTTAACTCCCGGACAGGTACGTTGATCTGTAAAGTTAAATAACTTGCGCTGAGGTGTAAATTTTATATTTTTAAGGCGTGGAATTTCTCAGGATCCTTTTGCTTCCTTTTGCACTGATTTACGGGTTGGTAACCGGAATGCGGAACCTGTTGTTTGATTGGAAGATACTTCCTTCTGAAAGATTCAACCTTCCGGTTATTTCGGTCGGAAATTTATCAGCCGGTGGTACCGGTAAGACACCCCATGTTGAATATCTTATCCGTCTTCTTTCTCCGAATTCAAAAGTCAGTACACTAAGTCGTGGTTATGGCCGGAAAACACATGGGTTTTTGGCTGCTTCAGATGCTGATTATGCCCGTACCATTGGAGATGAACCGATGCAGTATTTTATTAAATACAAAGATATAAAAGTATATGTTGATAGCCACCGCCGCAGAGGAATTAAATCTATCCTCAGTGCCGCACCTGAAACCGGAATTATTCTGCTGGATGATGCTTTTCAGCACAGATATGCAGAACCAGGTCTTTCGATTTTGTTGACCGATTATCACAAATTATACTGCAACGATTACCTGATTCCTGCCGGGACCCTGCGTGAACCCATTAGTGGAGCTTCACGTGCTGATGTCATTGTTGTTACCAAAACTCCTAATGTGTTATCCCCGATTATCAGGCGTAAAATTATTGCCGACCTGAATCCCAGGGCGCACCAACAGATTTTCTTCTCTTTTATCAGGTATGGTGCTGTTACATCATTATGGGACCAGGATTCAGCATTTTTCCCTGAAAAAAAGTACAGTCATATCGTTTTATTTGTTGGCATTGCTAATCCATATCCACTTCAGGATCAATTAAAAAAGTACTGTAATGATTTAACTACGCTGCTTTATCCCGATCATTTCCAATATACTAATTCAGATCTTGACAAGATCAAAAGAATTTTTGACGAACTTTACAGCCGCAATAAGCTGCTTGTTACCACGGAAAAGGATGCCATGCGATTGATAAATCCCGATCTGATGGTAAAAGCGATGCAGATGCCAATTCATTATGTGCCGATTGAGGTTGAGTTTCATAATGGGGATAAAGATGCTTTTAATGAACAAATTTTAAACTATGTTGAATCGAATAAAGGAAAGTGTAGATTACATTAACCGTAACATTAAAGAAGCCCCGGAGGCAGGAATAATATTAGGTACAGGATTGGGTGGACTTACCCGCGAGATAAGCATAGAAAAGGAACTTCCCTACAGTGATATCCCTAATTTCCCGGTTTCTACGGTTGAGGGGCACAAAGGACAATTGATTTTCGGAACATTGGGGGGTAAGAGAATAGTTGCCATGCAGGGCCGTTTCCATTTTTATGAAGGCTGGACGATGCAGGAAATCGTTTTTCCGATCCGGGTAATGAAAGCGCTTGGCATTAAAATTCTGTTTGTTTCAAATGCAAGTGGTGGATTAAATCCCGGATTTGAAGTTGGTGACATTATGTTTATTACCGACCACATTAACCTGATGGGCTCTAACCCGCTGATAGGCAGGAATGATGACAGGATTGGCCCCCGATTCCCTGATATGAGTGAGGCTTATGATCGTGTTATCCTTGATAAAGCCTGCGACATTGCAAGCAAAGCGGGCATTCCATTCCGCACCGGTGTTTATGCCGCGGTAACCGGCCCGACTTTTGAAACCCCGGCTGAATACCGATATATCCACATTATTGGCGCCGATGCGGTTGGTATGTCAACTGTTCCGGAAGTGATTGCAGCCCGGCATATGAATGTGCCTGTTTTTGCTGTTTCAGTCATTTCCGATTTGGGTGTTCCCGGTAAAATCGTGGAAGTTTCCCATAAAATAGTTATTGACGCTGCCAGCAAGGCGGAGCCCAGGATGACACGCATCATCAGTGAACTCCTCAGAGAGATCAGCCTCTGAAACTGACCACATCTTCCCAATTTCCGGAATATACCATCAGACACCTAATCGTTGATATACGATGAATCGTTGGCTGAAATTTATCCGCCTGGCAGCATTGTCAGCAACGCTGATATCCTGTAGTCAGCGGAAGGATACAGGTGTTGCAACCATATGTGGTTCAGCTGAACTGAGTTCAGGTTCATGGCTCCGGATTGTCAGGATTGATACTGCCGGCTTTGTTTCGGTTGATTCAGTTAAACCGGACAGGGACGGCGATTTCTGCCTGAAACTGAAACCCCTTATGGCTGGTTTTTACCTGCTTCAGGACGGAAACAGGATAATTGCTCCTGTTGTGATACATCCCGGTGATTCCATTTCAGCCTATATCCGGCCGGATTCTGTTTTAATTTCCGGTGGCAAAGAAGCCGGATTTTTCGACTTTTACAGACAATCCCTCCTTGCCGGTGAATCGGCCGCTGACTCCCTGGGGGCAGTACTTACACTGGCACGTGATATGGAAAATTACGAAGCAATCAGGCGAAGTACAGATTCAGCATGGATTATCCTGCTCAATAAGACTAAGGAAAGAGGTGTGGAATACCTGAATAAGCATAACGACTTTCTCTCTCTGATTCTGATCATAAACAGTAAAATTCAGCAGACTTTTGTCTTTGACCAGACTGTGGACAGTAGCTGGTTGTTTCTCGCTGATTCACTGCTTGCCGGAAACCACAGCGACAATCCTCATGTCAATGCATACCACAGCCGAATAATGAGAATGCAGCAAACATACTCCGGAGAAAATCGTGCCCGTGAGAGGATGAAACCCGGCAGAATGGCTCCGGCAATTACATTGCCCGGACCTGACGGGAAAAGCATCACCCTGAACCCTTCAAAGAATAAGCTGACCCTCATTTATTTCTGGTCGGCGGCAGATGCCCCCAGCCGGAAAGCAAACCAAGAACTGAAGATACTGTATGACCAATACCGGGGAAACGGATTCGGGGTATTTGCCGTATCGCTCGATCAGAATCCGGAGCGGTGGAAAGCAGCTGTGAATCTTGACAAACTCTGGTGGGTCAATGTGAACGACACGAAGGCGATGAATTCCGGTGTTGCAAAAGAGTGGTTTGTTCATAAACTTCCGGTATTTGTTCTGACCGACAACTACGGGAAGGTCGTTGACCGGTATATTTCGGTCGGTTCGCTGGAGCAGGGGCTGGTAAATGCCTTTGGCCATTGATAGACTAAAAATGATGATCTTTAAGCGAAATCACTATTTTTGCATAACAGAATCATTTAAACCCACCATTTTGAAGATCTACTTTGCTTCCGACTTTCACCTTGGAATTCCTGACCATCCGTCAAGTCTGAAACGCGAAAAACTGCTGGTTCACTGGCTTGACCAGGTTTGTACTGATGCAACTGAAATCTATCTGATGGGTGATGTATTCGATTTCTGGTTTGAATACAGGACGGTAGTCCCGAAGGGGTTTACTAGGCTTTTCGGGAAACTGGCCGAGATCACCGACCGGGGGGTGCCTGTATATCTATTCCGCGGCAATCATGATATATGGGCTTTCAATTATTTTGAACAGGAAATCGGCATTGAGCTTCACCGCGAACCTGTTATCAGGGAATGGAATGGTAAGCGGTTCTTTCTTGCCCATGGTGACGGGCTGGGCCCCGGTGACAATGGCTATAAGTTCCTGAAAAAGGTTTTTGAATTCAAACCCAACCAATGGCTGTTCCGGTGGTTGCATCCCGACATCGGTACCCGGCTTGCCTTGTTTTTTTCAAGAAAAAGCCGCTATGCCAACGTTATCCGTGACGAAAAACAGATTTCATCGGAAGGCCGGATTGATATCAGCAAAGAACGGTTGTTCACCTTTGCTTCAGACTATCTGAAAACCGACTCCTCCATCCATTATTTTATATTCGGCCACCGCCATGTACCTGCGAATCTGCCGCTCAATGAGAAAAGCCGCTTTATTAACCTTGGCGACTGGATTACCAATTTCAGCTATGCGTTATTTGACGGGAAGGAATTGCATCTGATGACCTATAAAAACATAAAACCTGAACCTATGATTAAAGGTTGTCAGGATGATTGAAACGGTTTCTCATTAAAATCCGGATTTATGCTCTTCTCCAGTATCGATATAGGTTCCAATGCCGTGAGGCTTTTATTTGCCAATGTTTTTGAAAGCAAGGGCGGACCGGTTACCGAAAAGGCCTCGCTGATCCGCATTCCGCTCAGGCTTGGCATGGATGTATTCAACACCGGAATGATTTCGGATCAGAAGGTTGACGATCTGGTGAAGACAATGCGGGCTTTTAAATTGCTGATCGATGTTTATCAACCACTTGGTTACAGGGTAGCAGCCACTGCCGCCATGCGGGAAGCCGCCAATAATGTGGATGTGATGGAGAGGGTAATGCGGGAATCCGGGCTTGAAATCGGGATGATTGATGGCATCGAAGAGGCCAACATCATCAGTTCGCTCAGCAATGTGTTTGTAAACAAGAATTTCACCAAAACCATTTATGTGGATGTGGGTGGAGGATCTACGGAAATATCCGTACTTGACGGTGACCGTTTCATCACCTCAAACTCATTCAGGATCGGAACCATCCGTTTGCTGGCCGATAAAGTGGATGATACAGAATGGGAATCGATGCGTAAGTGGCTTAACCAGTTTAAAGCTGATTTCGGCCGGATGAACTGCATCGGATCTGGTGGAAACATCAATAAGATTACCAAAATGTATGGTTATCCCATCAATAATATGATCAATTTTGATCAGATGCAATATGCCTATAAGCAACTGAGCGGCATGCCGCTGGATGTCCGGATCGAACGGATGGGTCTGCGTCCCGACCGTGCAGATGTAATTGTTCCGGCTGCCCGTATCTTTATCCGGATACTGAAATGGACCGGCATCAATGTTGTCATAGCACCGAAAATAGGTTTGGCCGACGGGCTGGTACTGCTGCAGTATAAGGAAATGAAGGAGAACGGGATGGTTTGATTTACGATTTACGGTTTAAGATTTAAGGATTTGCCAATTAAATATGTTTGCCTACTGCCAACTGCCTATTCCTTGCTGCGACAAGTGAATAACAAATGTTGAACATCGATCAGAGTGAAAATTTGAAATTTGTAATTAGACATTAGATATTTCAGCTAAAACCCCCTGAATTCAACATTTTTACTGTCGATCAGGGTTACCCATTTCCCCATTTTTTTCTGAATCACCCTGAAGTGATGCTCATCACCCGGAGACACAAAGGAGATGGCCTCGCCGGGAGATTCGGCACGTCCGGTCCGGCCGATCCTGTGGATGTAGTCTTTGGGAGAACGGGGCAATTCGTAGTTGATGACATAGGGAAGAAATTTAATATCTATGCCACGGCTGATCAGGTCGGTAGCCACCATAACCCTGAGTTTGCCCGATCTGAACTTTTCCATGGCTTCGGTTCTGGCTGTCTGGCTTAATTTGCTGTGCATGGCGGTGGCATCAACCCCGCCGTTCCTCAGCTTTTCTGCTACTTTTTCAGAACTGTAAACCGAGGAGGTAAAAACCAGCACCTGTTTCATGCTGTGCTGTTTGATCAGATACCTCAACAGCGGTCCCTTTCGCTCTTCCGGAACCAGGTATGCTGTTTGTTCTGTCAGATCATTGTTATCCTTCTCATTTTCGATTTTTACAACCAGCGGATCATGCAATAAAACCCTGTTGATGTTGTTCACATCATCGCTCAGCGTAGCTGAGAACAGCAGGTTCTGACGCTTTTGGGGAAGAAGTCCGAAAATGCGGTTCATCTCTTCCCGGAAACCAAGGTTGAGCATTTTATCGGCTTCATCGAGCACCAGGGTTTCTATCCCCGACAATTTTACCGCGTTCGAGGCTTCAAGTTCAAGCAAACGGCCGGGAGTGGCAATCAGGATATTCACTCCCTGCAAAGCCATCATCTGCGGATTGACAGCAACTCCTCCGAATACGGACAGTATTTTGATTTTACCGGGGACTGCTGCCGCGAACAGTTTAAACACTTCACTCACCTGGATGGCCAGTTCACGGGTAGGCACAAGAACGAGTACCTGTACATGACGGTTGCGGGTCAGCTTCTTTTCCTGAAGATTCATCAGCAAGGGCAGAACATAACCAGCGGTCTTACCCGAGCCGGTAGGCGCGATGCCCAGAATGTCCTTCCGGTTCATAACGGCCGGGATCACTTCCGCCTGAACCGGATATGGCTCAGTGTAATGCAGGTTGGTCAGTACCCCGAGCAAATCAGGGGACAAACCCATGGATTCAAATGTCATAAGGGAAGGATAAATTCATCAGAAGAAGGATTGCCGGAAGCAAAAGTACATAATAATAAGTCCCGCCTCCTGAATCAGATTATGGATGGATGCAGGTTTGGAACAGATCCCAGCAAATGTGGTCTTACAACAGTGAAACCCTGCTCTCTTCAGCTGACTTTTTTGCTGACCTTTTTGTGAGTACTAAATTCTTTAACCGATTTTTTCAGGTACTGATCGGAGAGTATGCTGATATTACCGTCCACTTCGAGGATGGCCAGGCCGATTTCACTGATGGCGGCAACGCCGTGTTCCCTTGCGGCTTCCATCAGCTCGTCTTCGGTGATGCAGGCTTTCCTGAGGTTTGGTTTCAGGGTTTTCCCTTTATAAACCAGCATAATGGTTTCGCCTTCGACAACTTTTCTGAACTCCGGAAAGCGGAACTGGAGGTATTTCAAAAGATGGTTTACAACGAAGAGTGTGAAAGCAGCCACCAGTCCGCCCGTTAATGTGGCATCGGGTCCAACCATGGCATTTTGCACGGCGTTGCTTATCAGCAGGATAAAAACAAGATCAACCACCGACAGCTGTGCCAGTTCTTTTTTGCCAAACAACCGTATGGCAATGATAATAAACAGGTAAACAGCCAGGGTGCTGCCAATGATCCTCACATAATTGTTGCTGAATATTTCAACCATAGTTTTAGTACTGAGATGAAGCCTGATGTGTAAACATATTCAAATATAAATAAAAAACACCCTGTAACAGTATCACGTTTCCGGCTGATTTCAGGTGCAATTCATGTTACCTGAGTCGGGTCAATGATTACCTTTGCACAATCCATTTTTATAATTCTGTGAATGATCACTTTTGAACAAGCACTTACTATAATTGACAACGTTGATGTAAATCCGGCTGCCATGCATTTGGCGCTGGATGCGGCTGTGGGGCGGGTGCTTGCTGAATATGTTTTTTCCGACGTTGAAATGCCGCCTTTCAACAAGTCGGCAGTTGACGGCTATGCCTGCCGCCGGTCAGAGCTCCCCGGGCCCTTCGTTATTCTGGAAACTATTCCGGCCGGAGTCATACCCACCCGGCCTGTTGGCCCGGGGCAATGCTCGAAAATCATGACAGGTGCCATGGTTCCGGAGGGTGCCGACACGGTAATTATGGTTGAGTACACAGAATCCCTTCCCGATGGACGGATAAGGTTCCTGTCGGATAAGACCTCGTCGAATATCGCAAGGCGGGCCGAGGATGTGAAGGCCGGACAAATGGTTCTGCAAAAGGGGACCCTGCTCAGGCCACATCATATTGCCATCCTGGCTGCCGTTGGTTGCGGAGAGCCACTGGTATACAAGGTTCCGGTTATTGGTGTGATCTCGACCGGCGATGAACTGGTGGAGCCATGGGAGAATCCTGGTCCGGGTCAGATCCGCAACAGCAATGCACATCAGTTGATGGCGCAGGCCAAAGAGATCGGTCTTTCGGTTGAATATTCCGGCATCGCACCAGACACACCTGAGGGTACGCGTGATATGATTCTCAACGGGTTAGCAAAAAGCGATATTCTGCTGCTGACAGGAGGTGTTTCAATGGGTGATTTCGACTTTGTCCCGGGGATTATGAAAGAGTTGGGTATTGAAATCAAATTTAAAAGCATTGCAGTGCAGCCCGGAAGACCTACCATATTCGGGACCCGGGGAGATCAGTTTATGTTCGGTTTACCAGGCAACCCGGTTTCTTCCTACGTGCAATTTGAACTTCTGGTCAAACAGCTTGCTTACCGGATGATGGGCCACCACTGGAGCCCCCGGATTGTAAAACTGCCAATGGCTTCGGAGTATAACCGCAGAAAAGCAGAACGGAAATCGTTTATGCCGGTAAGAATTAATAAAGAAGGGAAAATTGAACCGATCGAATACCATGGTTCAGCGCACATCCATGCCTATGAAGGTGCTGATGGCATCATGAGTATTGAACTCGGCGAAACACATATATCTGCAGGAGAACTGAGGGATGTACGACAGCTTTGACAGACGGATAAACTACCTGCGGATCTCAGTTACCGACCGGTGTAACCTGCGCTGCATATACTGTATGCCTGAGGAGGGTATTTCCATGCTGCAGCACAGCGAAATTCTCTCTTTTGAAGAGATTGCCGGGGTTGCCGGGGTAGCAGTAAAGATGGGAATCAACAAGGTCCGCATCACCGGTGGTGAGCCCCTGGTACGTAAGGGGATTACTGACCTTGTGGGGATGCTGGCTGCCATTCCCGGAATTGTTGATTTGTCGATGACCACTAATGGAACTCTTCTTGGCCGTTATGCCAGGGAGCTGAAAAAGGCAGGACTCAACAGAGTCAACATCAGTCTGGATACCCTTGATGGAACGAAATACCGCATGCTAACCCGTGGCGGTTCCATCATCGAAGTGCTGACGGGCATTGAAGCAGCGAAAGAAGCCGGGCTATATCCTGTGAAGATCAACTGTGTTGTTCAACATTCTTCGGAAGAGCCCGATGCCAGGGCCATCGCGGAATACTGCCTGCAAAACGGGCTGGAAGCGCGTTTTATCCATCAGATGAGCCTGACCGAAGGACATTTTTCGGTGGTTGAAGGTGGTTCGGGCGGCGATTGTAGCTCCTGTAATCGTCTTCGTCTGACAGCGAATGGCAAAGTATTGCCCTGTCTGTTCGGGAATCAGGAATTTGATGTAAGAGAACTGGGTCCGGAAAAGGCCATTAAGATGGCGCTGGAGAACAAACCGGCATGCGGGAGCGTGAATTTAACCGGTGAGTTTTATAATATCGGGGGGTAACCGGGCTTATCGGGCGAATTGACAAGGGAATGAACTGACAGGGGGACAAGGAGACATGGGGACCTGGATTTCGGATGGTGGGAATGGGTGATGAGGCGAGGGAGCGACTTAAGCGAGGGTGCGATGGTTCGACTACGTTCACCACAAGTGGAGCGAAAGAAAGCGATGGCGCAAATTGGGTACTTCATGTATTCAACCCGGAAAATTAAGCGGCTCTGCCATGATGTTAAAATGAATTGAATCTGGAAACCTGGATATGAACACAAGGAAATTCTCACATACCGACGATGAGGGCAAGGCCAATATGGTGGATGTTGGCAGCAAAACCATCCAGCTCAGAATGGCAACTGCTGCAGGAAGTATTTCATTATCAGCAGAAACCCTCCGTCTGATCCGTGAAAATGAGATGAAAAAGGGGGATGTGCTGACCGTTGCAGAGATAGCCGGAATACAGGCAGCCAAGGAAACCAGCCGTCTGATCCCGTTATGCCATCCGCTTCAACTGACGAAAGTCGAGGTGAAAGCGAAACTGAATGAAACCGGGGCAGAAGTGATGTCTCTGGTAAAATGCCTTGGTCAGACGGGTGTTGAGATGGAAGCACTCACGGCTGTTAGTGTGGCCCTGCTCACCATTTACGATATGTGCAAGGCCGTTGATAAAACCATGATTATGGGAGATATCCGCCTGACGGATAAAACCAAAACAGATATCTGATAATAATTGCAAGCGTGGCAAACAGACTTCTGATACTAAAACCTTCAGTGCCCAAGCGGTGGCTGTTTTTTGTGGGAGCATCGGTCTGGGGATTTGCTGCTTACAGGGTATTGTTGCTGGCCATCAGGTTTGCACCGGAAGCTCCCTTTCCGCTGTGGGAGGTAATTATTCTCGGCATGTCCGGATTGGCTGTGTTTTTCAACTTCGTTTTTTTAAAGGTAAGCCGGAAATATATACGACGTATAGCCTGTCTGAGGCAACAAAATCCCTGCATTTTTGCTTTTTTCGGATGGAAAAGCTACCTGTTGATTGCCCTCATGTCGTCCATGGGTATTCTGTTTGCTCGGTTTCACCTGTTACCGTTATTCTTGCAGGGCATTTTCTACATCGCCCTTGGAGGTTCACTGCTGTTGTCGGCCCTGATGTTTTTAAATGCCGGAATTATTTATGATGGAAATATTCCCGGCGATTGCGAAAAAGAAGCTTAATTTGTTTGCAAAAAAGGAAGTGGTTTATGGAGATTAAAGTAATATCGGTCAATAAGTCTGAAAGAAAGGGGACTGTGAAAGAACCGGTTACCCGGATTGAGCTGGATGCCACCGGGGTTCAGGGTGATGCCCATTCAGGCAACTGGCATCGTCAGGTGAGTCTGCTGGGAACCGAGAGCTTCAGGAAATTTGAGCTGCAGGCGAAGAGGCCACTGAAATATGGTGAGTTTGCCGAAAATATAACTACGGAAGGAATCATCCTTTATCAAACCCATCCCCTCGACCGGTTTCAGATCGGTGAAGCTTTGCTTGAGGTTACCCAGATCGGGAAGAAATGCCATGGCGACAGTTGTGCCATATACCGCGAGGTGGGGAACTGTGTTATGCCGAAAGAAGGAATTTTCTGCCGGGTACTGAAACCCGGACCTGTGCAGTCAGGTGATACCATTCTTTACCAACCAAGGATTTTCAGGATTAAGGTGATTACCCTCAGCGATCGTGCCTTTTCCGGTGAATATGAGGACAGGAGCGGACCCGGGGTGAAGCAGCTGATGGAAGATTTTTTCAATGAAATGGGCTGGAAGTCGGAAATAGTAGGAGTGGTTATTCCTGATGATGCCATTCAGCTCAGGCAACAGCTTTCAGGGCTGGAAGGTACCGATATCCTGATCACTACCGGTGGTACCGGCATCGGACCACGCGATATTACAGTGGATGTAGTAAAACCATTACTTGATAAGGAGATTCCCGGTATCATGGACCTCATCAGGCTTAAATACGGAGCTGAAAAACCCAATGCATTGGTCAGCCGCAGTGTTGCCGGTGTAACCGGACAGACCCTTGTCTATACCCTCCCGGGAAGTGTCAGGGCGGTGGAAGAATACATGGCCGAGATAACCAAAACCATCCGGCACAGCATTTATATGCTGAACGGCCTGGATTTGCATTAGGAAGCTCAAAGTATAAAGCTTAAAGCTCAAAGTAAAAAGTTCAAAGCAAACAGCCTGCCTGTCCACCAGTGGCGGATAAATCGTAAGACAGAGAAAAGGAAAATATGTAAAATGTGAGAAGCAGGCAGGAATGATGGGATATTTGAAACCAGCCAGCCCGCCTTTAGCTGGTAAACCGGCTGTCAGGTCAGGCATTTGACATTGGATTTTGGAAATTAGAAATTAGAAATTGCATTTATGTTGTTAGCCAGAGAAGAAGCCCTGAAGTTGCTTCAACAATATGTTAAAAATGACCGTATGATTGCCCATTCACTGGCTTCAGAGGCCGTTATGCGGGCCCTGGCATTCAGGCTTGGCCGGGATGCTGATAAATGGGGCCAGGCCGGGTTGCTCCATGACCTTGATGTGGAAATCACCCATGCCGAACCTGCGGTCCATGCCCTTGAAACTGCCCGTATTCTTTCAGAGATGGGTGTAAATGCAGAGGTTGTCGATGCCATCAGGATGCATAATGAAATGGCCACAGGTACTGAACGTACAACGGAATTTCAGTTCGCCCTGGCCTGTGGCGAAACCATCACCGGTCTGATTACAGCGACTGCCATGGTTTATCCTGACAGGAAGGTGGCTTCTGTGAAGCCTAAATCGGTCGTGAAACGGATGAAGGAAAAAGCTTTTGCAGCCTCTGTAAAACGAGAGAATATCCTTGAATGTGAAAAGATCGGTATTCCGTTGGATGAATTTGCTGCATTGGCTGTTACCGCGATGACAGGGATTGCCGAGGAGATCGGACTCTGAGCCGGGACAATAAGACTTGGAGACAAGGGGACACAGGGACAGAGAAAGGATTTCAGCGTTGGCGATGGAGTGACGGGGCAACTTCAGCGAAAGAAAGCGATTTGGAGAAAATAAATCCCTGCCTGCGGTTTACCCGCCGAAGGAGGGCAGGCAAGCGTGACATCCGTTTTCATATGGGGAGTTACTTCAGCAAAGGTTATACGAAAATCTGCCCAAATATTGGTTTACGGTGGCCGATCGGTGGTGGTCGGGCGGAGCCGAGACCAGCCGGGACCATAAGCGTTTTCGGGATAGCGACTTCAGCGTTTATCGTTTGGGGTTGGACAGTCTGACTACTGACGACCGACAGTTGCTTTTTTGAAGAATGTTACAGGTTCCGGAAGAGTTTTAATATTTGTCAGATTATTTTTCTCCGGACTCAGAATGAGTGAATTTCTGACTATTTTTGTGTAGGAACTTTCATCATTATGTGGCAGCGGATCCCTCCTTTTTTTCGTAATAAATATGTGATTGCCGGGTTTATCCTGCTGGTATGGCTGATATTTTTCGACCGCAATAATTTTATCGCACAGGTTAAACTTGGCGGTATCCTCAACGAACAACGCCAGCAGAAAGAATTCTACATCAACGAAATCAAAAGAGACAGTGTCGCCATCCATGACATCCTCACCGATTCAGTTTCCCTGGAGAAATTTGCCCGCGAGAAATACCTGATGAAAAAGGACAATGAGGATATCTACCTGATTGTTGAAGAGAAGGAAGCGGAAGGGGAGGGGAAGTAATATTTAATATCTAATGTCTAATGTCTAATATTTAATTTCCTGTTTCTTCTTGCTGGTTTGAATCGCCGGCTTTCAGGGGATTACATCGGATCTACATTTACCTGTACCCTTACACTTTTAAAATCGGGCAGTTCAAGGAATTTCTCTATCTGGCGTGATGTTTCAAATTTGAGTTGTGCTGCTTCCTTTCCTTTCCCCATTTTCAATATAATATTTTTAATATACAGGTTCCTGATCCGGGCAACATTGGGATATTCAGGCCCCAGGAGCAGTTTTTCGTAAAAGGGTTTCAGCATCCCGGCCAGCGTATTGGCTGCCCTGTTGAGCACTTCATAATCCTTGTGCCGCAGCGACACCTCCAGCATCCTGTAAAACGGGGGATATTTGAAAGTGTACCGGTCGCGGATCTGCTGTGTGAACATGGCCATGTAATTGTTATCGACCACCCATTGAAGCAGGGGATGTTTCGGGTTGTATGTCTGGATCATCACCAGTCCCTGCTTGTTTTTGCGGCCGGCCCTGCCACTCACCTGTGCCATCAGCTGGTAACTGCGTTCAAATGCCCTGAAGTCGGGATAGCTGAGCATGCCATCGGCATACAGCACCCCGACAAGGCTGACATTGTCGAAATCAAGGCCTTTGGTGACCATCTGGGTACCGACCAGTATATCAATCTTACCGGTCTCAAATTCGCCAATGATCTTCTGGTAGGCATATTTGGTGCGGGTTGTGTCGAGGTCCATCCGGCCGATAACGGCTTCGGGATAAAACACCCCCAGTTCCTCCTCAACCTTTTCTGTTCCGAACCCTTTCATCTTAATAGCCGGGCTGCTGCATCCGGGACACCTGGAAGGGACCTGTATGGAATAGCCGCAGTAATGACATTTCAGCAGGTTGATCTGCTTATGATAAATCAGGGTAACATCACAGTTAACGCACTGGGGGGTGTAATGACAGGTGTCGCATTCGAGGCGGAGTGAGAAGCCGCGCCTGTTCTGGAAAAGAATAACCTGGCCGCCTGCCCTCAAAGCTGTTCCGACAGCATCGAGCAATTGCTGTGAGAAATGCGACTTCATCCGCTTGTTTTTACTCTCTTCACGGATGTCAACAATCCTTATTTCAGGCATCTGAATCCCGCCATAGCGTTCATTCAGCTCTACATACCTGTATTTCTTCTGCTGGGTATTGAAAAAGCTTTCGATGGAAGGTGTTGCCGATCCCAGCAGAACCGGGGCATTGTGTATCTGACCAAGGACTGCTGCTGCATCCCGGGCGTTGTATCGTGGTGCCGGATCGTTCTGTTTGTAGGAGGTGTCGTGTTCCTCATCAACAATGATCAGTCCGAGGTCGGTAAACGGAAGGAACAGTGCGGAACGGGCGCCCAGCAATATCCTGTAGGGTTGTTGTCCGGCCTGACCGGCCAGGGGAAGATTGGCCTTGTTCCATATCTCTACCCTTTCCGACTCATTGTAACGGGAATGGTAAACCCCGACTGCCGATCCGAAATATTTCTGAAGCCTCCGGATAATCTGAGTGGTAAGGGCGATTTCAGGCAGCAGGTATAAAACCTGTTTTCCCTGTGCAATTACCTCATTAATCAGCCTGATGTAGATTTCAGTCTTGCCGCTGGAAGTTACCCCTTTCAGAAGCACCACCTGGTTTCCGGTGAGAAACGATTTCAGGTCATCGAAGGCCTGTTGCTGGTTTGGTGCCAGTATGACCTCCTCGGGAGATGCAATGGCATCATTATGCAGCAGGCGGCTGACATTGCGCGGAAAAGCTTCCAGGATACCTTTCCTGATCAGTCCCTCAAGCTGAGCGGCCGATGCTCCCGGTGTTTTTAACAATTCAAATTTCTGCACCTCCTTTTCATTGCCTGAAAAACAACGCGAAAGATTTATAAAAGACATCAGCACCTGAAGTTGTTTGAATGCCTTACGGTTCAGCTTGTCCATAACGGCATTCATTTCAGTTTCATCCCTGAACGCGTCCGATAACCGGATGCAGGTTTCGGTACGGGGCTTATATCTTTCAGTGATCTCTTCCTCCACCCTCAGGATGCCTTTTTCGATCATGGTTTTCACCATGGGAACCACTTTGGCAATACCGATGATACGGCTGATGTCAGTCAGGGTCAGGATCTTCCGTATGTCAAGGGCTTCCACGATTTGAAATTCGCGATCGTTCAGCACACCGGTGTCTTTGATATATTCAGGATCAAAAATCACGCGGGTTTCACTGGCCAGCTTGTAAGCCGAAGGCATGGCCGTGTTCATCACCTCACCGGTGGCACACATATAGTAAGTGGCCATCCATTCCCAAAGGACAAATTGCCTTTCATTCACCACAGGCAGGGGATCGATGACAGAAAGTACATATTTGATCGATAACACCTGTGGTGGCTTGTTGTGTACACGCCTTATCAGACCGGTATAGAATTTTTTGGTTCCGAACTGCACCACAACCCGCATGCCCGGTGCAACTTCGTTGTTCAGTTCCTGCGGGATCCGGTAGGTGAAATATCCCCTGACCGGCAGCGGCAATAGTACTTCGGCAAACAGGGTGATGTATTCTTCGGGCATCGGAAGGTGGGAGAGGGATGATTGAAACCCAAAATTACACAATTCTCAGCGGAAAATTGCAGGTTTTTCACTCAGCAGCAACAAATCTGCCAGACCGATGGCGGTGGCAGCTTCAACCACTACAGGTACACGCAATGCGATACAGGCATCATGCCTGCCTTCAACAAGCAGGGTCTCCATTTGTCCGGTTCTCAAATTGATGGTCTGCTGCGGAAGCCCAATACTCGAGGTTGGTTTGACGGCTACCCTGAAGATGAGGTCATTGCCGTTAGTTATGCCGCCATTGATCCCTGCGGCATTGTTCGACATGGTTTTACCATCGGAGGAAATATAGGGATCGTTGTGCTGGCTCCCGCGCATTTTTGCGGCTCCGAATCCGGAACCGAATTCTATTCCCTTTATGGCCGGAATGGAGAAAATCAGCTGGCTCAGGGTGGATTCCACACTTCCGAAGAAGGGTTCCCCCAATCCCTTAGGCATTTGGGTAGCCGTGCACTGAATGATTCCTCCTATGGAATCTCCGGAACCTTCGATGTTTGCAATTGCCCGTTGGGTGTCGGTATCACCACCGAGTTCAAGGATCTGAGAAGAGATGGCCACCGGATGAATGATTTTTTTGGCGATTACACCGGCGGCAACCAGTCCCAGGGTAATCCTTCCTGAGAAATGTCCGCCGCCGCGGGGGTCGGCAAACCCCCTGAATTTGACACCCGCTGTGAAGTCTGAATGACCCGGACGGGGTATATCGCGCAATTTATCATAATCGGAAGACCTGGTGTTGGTGTTTTCAAAGAATACAGCCAGCGGAGCCCCGGTGGTGAATCCGTTCCAGGTGCCGCTCATCAGCTTTGGCAGGTCGGGCTCCTTCCGGGGAGTTGTTCCGGCAGCACCGCTCCGTCTGCGTGAAAGGTCAGCGAGAAAATCTTCCTCAACAAGCGCTATGCCGGCGGGTACACCATCGATCACGACACCAATGCCGTTGCCATGACTTTCGCCGAAAATACTGATCCTGAAAACCCTTCCGAAAGTGTTCATTGTCTGTTTATTTGATTATCCTGAATTTCAATACGATATTTCGGGGTTTTGCCCCTGATTACAGAGCGGATTCATCCACCCGTACGCCTGATTTCACAAGGTCGTCGAAAAAGCCCGGATAGGACTTGGCTACGCATTGTGCATCTGCGATTCTCACCGGACCATTTGCCCCGAGTGCAGCTACGGCAGCCATCATGGCAATTCGGTGATCGTTGTGCGAATTTACGAAAGCGCCCGATACTTTTCCTCCTTCAATCAGCATTGAATTGCCCTCAACGTCTACTTTGATACCGGTTTTTGATAGTTCCTCCCGAATGGCCTCTGCCCGGTTGCTTTCCTTGTGGGTGAGGCGTTCTACGCCATGTATCCTGGAAATCCCTTTTCCATAGGCAGCCAGTGCAGCCAGCGGAGGGAAAAGGTCCGGGCATTCGGTGGCGTCGAAAGTAAAGGCCTGGAGGGATGATTTCCTGATTTCAACCGAATCCTGATTTACCTTCATCACAGCTCCCGCCATCTTCAGTACTTCAAGAATGGCCTGGTCAGATTGTTTGCTATCCTGACGGATTCCATTTACTGTCAGATGGCCGTTGATGGCCCCCGCTACCAGCAGGAAGGCTGCGCCGCTCCAGTCGCCTTCAATGGTGTAATCACGGGCCTTGTATTCCTGATTTCCGGGGATACTGAACAATTCATAATTCTCATGAACGATGCTTATCCCAAAGTCGGCGAGGAGTTGTATCGTCATGTCGATGTATGGTTTGCTTTTGAGGTTGTTTACCCTGATTTCTGATGCCGTTCCTGCCAAAGGAAGTGCCATCAGCAGTCCGGTAAGCAGTTGTGAACTTACGGAGCCGTCAATGTCGGCATTCCCGCCCTGTAACGGTCCTTTTACCGTAAAGGGAAGCAGACCGTTTGCGGTTTCAAATCCGGCGCCAAGTTGTGTGAGCGCATCACCGATCATATTCACGGGACGTTTGCACAGGGATCCTTCACCGGTAAAAGTGATCTCCTTACGGTGCAATGCGGCAATAGGCGCAAACATACGCATAGCCAGTCCCGATTCACCGCAGTTCAGGTGTTGACTGCGGATCAGAAATCCACCCAGGATGGTGATTTCATCACCTCCGGGCACCACTTCAGCCCCCAGCTTTTTTGCCATTTCAAGGGCAGCCAGCGAATCGTTACAATCCGACAGGTGGAAAAGGGTTGTTGTCCCTTTTGCCAGCAGGGCCGCAGCTATGGCCCTTTGAGTCATGCTTTTACTGGGTGGGGCAATCAGTTTTCCGGTAGCAACCGATGGATGTATGGTTTTCTGCATCAGACAGTTAATTTCGTTTCAATCGGAGCGCTTAACAAACGGTAAGTTACGGAATTTGAAGGTTGCCGGAACAATTTTATTCATTCAGGATTCATCGTCAGACGATCAGATTCACCAATTGTCCGTCATCATCAATCAGATCCGGGGCATTGGCCAGTTCAGCCGTGATGCCGAGTGGTAACCGTTCAATGGCACATTCTCCAACGCCATCAAGCAACACCAGGTCAATTTTTGCATCATCACGCTTTTTATCGTGTCGCATGGCATCAATCAGTAATGATTTTTCGATACCGGTCTTTACCGGAAGCCCCAGATTTTTCAGCAAAGCCAGTATCCTTACGGCAGTTGAAGAAGGTATCCTGCCCTGCTGCATTGATATAACCGCAGCTGCTGCCATGCCGATGCTCACAGCTTCGCCGTGGGTGTATTGAGATGAACATTTCTCTATGGCATGGGCAAGGGTGTGGCCAAAGTTAAGCTTGCGTCTTTCCCCTTTTTCGGTTTCATCACGATTGACCACTCCTGACTTAATGACCGCTGAAGTATAGACCAGGTATTCGATCACCCCTGGTTGAAGGTTAACGGCTTTCCGGTGATGTTCTTCAAGGAAACGGAACATTCCTTCATCGGCAATCAGCGCGTGTTTGACAATTTCGCCGAAACCGCTCAACACCTCTTTCTGCGGGAGCGTGTTCAGCAGAGCAGTATCACAGATGACAAATTCCGGTTGGCTGAAGGTGCCGATGTGGTTCTTATACCCCATGAAGTTGACCCCGTTTTTCCCGCCAAGGGAAGCATCCACCTGCGAGAGCAGGCTGGTTGAAACAAATCCGAAACGCAGCCCCCGCATAAAGGTTGAAGCAACATAACCGGCAAGATCGCAGGCAACACCTCCACCTATGCCCACAACAAACCATGAACGGTCAACTTCAAGTTCAAGCATCTCACCGTAAATCCGCTCAACAGTTGCAAGGTTCTTGATTCTCTCACCTTCGCCGGCAGGAATTATCCGGTATTGGCTGTAAAACTGCCTGTAAAGCTGATCTACCCTGCTGTCGGCAATCACGATAACCCTGTCAGGGGGCAGGTAGTTTTTCAGATTCTGAAGCGTTTCACCAATCAAAAGTTTCGATTCGGAATTCCTGCCTGTTATAGTCAGTTCCTTCATTCATTCAGTTTTTCTCATGCTCATTCATCACCTTCATCTGATGGGTGATGGATTCCTGGTGAATGGCTTTAAGTATGGTTGAAATAAACTCGGGGCTCAGTCCCTTGTTGTTGGCTTTGCGGATGGCCTTGTTGACGATTTCCTGCCAGCGGTTGCTCTGCAGAATGGTGATGTTGTGTTTTTTCTTGTACTGACCAATGGTTTCAGCGATCTGCATCCTGCGTTCGAGGATATCGAGCAACTGGTCGTCGAAGATATCAATCTGGCTGCGGAGTTCATCTATGGTACTGACAAACTGGCTGTCGCTTGAATCAACACTACGGAGGATCAGCTGATCAAGCATTTCAGCAAGGGCAGCTGGGGTGAGTTGTTGCTGTTTGTCGCTCCAGGCCGTATCTGGATCGATGTGAGATTCAATCATCAGGCCATCGTAGTTCAAATCCATGGCTTCCTGGGAGATGTCGGACAGGTAAGCCCTGTTTCCGCCGATGTGGCTCGGATCGCAGATCAGGGGCAGGTCTTTCAGACGTTGCCTCAGGTCGATGGGAATCTGCCACTGAGGTTGGTTGCGGAAAGCTGTTTTCTCATAAGAGGAGAATCCCCGGTGAATGGCACCGATACGGTTTACCCCGGCCTTCATGATTCTTTCTATGGCTCCGATCCACAGCTCAAGTTCGGGATTGATCGGGTTTTTTACGAAGACCATCACATCCACCCCCTGGAGTGCATTGGCGATTTCCTGCACTGCAAAAGGATTAACCGTGGTGCGTGCCCCGATCCACAGTACATCCACCCCGAATTTCAGGGCTTCATACACATGCTTTTCGGTGGCTACCTCGGTTGCGGTTGGAATACCAAACTCCTGTTTTACCTGTTTCAGCCATTTTAAACCGGAAGCGCCCACCCCTTCGAATGAATTGGGGCGCGTGCGGGGTTTCCAGATCCCTGCCCTGAAAACATCCACTTTGTTGGCCACCATAAGCTGCCGGGCAGTTTCCATCACCTGTTCTTCGGTTTCGGCACTGCAGGGTCCGGTCATCAATAAAGGCCGCTGCTTGTATATATCCCAGTTTTTCAGGGGTTCTATCGTTGTTTTTGTTTCCATAAAGCCATTTTCAGGTTCAAGTATTTATTTGTTATTCAATATTTTACGAATCGAGTTGGCATGTGTCATCAACTCCTTGAGCGATTCAGCATCACGTTCAACAATCAATTGTTTAAAGAAGTTCATTTTCTCGATATAAGTATCAATTACTTCAACGATGGATCCGGCATTCCCGAGAAAGATCGGGGCCCAGGTATCGCCGTTGCTTTTTGCCAGCCTTACCGTGCTTTCGAATCCGCCGGCAGCCAGCGACAGAATGTTCTTTTCGTCCTTCTCCTTATCGAGCACGCAGAGCGCCAGAGCAAAAGAGGTGATGTGCGAGATGTGCGAGACATAAGCCACATGGACATCATGGTCGGTGGAATTCATAAAGAGGAGTTTCATATTCAGGGCCTGAAGCATGGCCAGCACCAACAGGTAGGCGTCCTCATCACTCTGTTCCCGGTCACAGATAATAGCCACCTTGTCCAGGAAAAGTTTTTCAACGGCAGCGGCAGGACCCGAATATTCAGTTCCGGCCATCGGGTGAACAGCCACAAAGCGACCCCGACCCGGATGATTGGCCACAACACCGGCCAGTTCGGCCTTGGTGGAACCCATGTCGGCCACCACCTTTTGCGTACCCTGTATTTTATCAAGGACTTCAGGCAGCAGCTTCAGATTGGCATCCACAGGTGAGCAGAGGAGTATCAGGTCAGAAGCTTCGATTGCTTCGTCAAGTGCCATAAACTCGTTGGCCAGACCGCAATACATGGCAATGGTACGGTGTTGCGGGTTTTTATCCACACCAATGATTGTTCCGGCAAAACCGTTGCCCCGCAGGGCTTTCGAGAGCGATCCGCCGATCAGGCCCATACCGACAATGCATATGTTCATCATAGCTGAAGTTTTTTATCAGAAGGATTGCTAAATTCCCAAAATCAAATTATTAATAAAAAATGCATGAATTAATTTCCTTAATTAAACCAACCCGGATGTTTTAAAAGGTTACAATTTTCTTATTCTTTCCAGTGCATTCCGGAGTAAATCTTCATCACTGCACAGGGAAATTCGGATATAGCGGTCGCCGTTGCTGCCGAAAATAAACCCTGGTGTAATGAACACATGGGCCCGCTGCAGCACTTTTTCGGTCAGATATTCAACATTGGTGCAGGACTCGGGTATCCTGCCCCAGAGAAACAGACCAGTCTGCCGGGGATCGAAATCGCAACCGAGCACTTTCATGATCTTTTCGGCATAGTGCCTGCGTTTCATGTAAACCTCGTTTACCGAGGCATACCATTCCGGTCCTGCCTCCAGCGCCTTTACAGCGGCGGCCTGCAATGGCCTGAACATGCCCGAATCCATATTGCTTTTTACCCTGAGCACAGTTTTGATGTAGTCGGCTCTTCCGGCAAGCATACCGATGCGCCATCCTGCCATATTCTGCGATTTGCTGAGAGAATTCAGCTCAAGCGCCACATCACGCGACCCTTCGGTTTCAAGAATGCTTCGGATGTCGGTGTTGAGGATAAAGCTATAGGGATTGTCGTTACAGATCAGTATCCGGTGCTTCCTGGCAAAAGCCACCAGTTTCCCGGAAAGTTCAGCTGAAGCCGGTGTACCGGTGGGCATATGCGGATAATTGACCCACATCAGTTTCACCTGTTCGAGTCCTTCCGCTTCCAGTTGATCAAGGTCGGGAAGCCAGCCATGTGATGCGGTGAGGTCGTAGAACCTGACTTTAGCCCCGACCAGCCTGGCAACAGATTCATAAGCCGGGTAGCCTGGATTAGGGATCAGCACCTCCTCACCTTCGTTCACAAATGCCAAGGTGATGTGCATAATGCCCTCTTTCGATCCGATCAGGGGCAAAATCTCACCGGCCGGATCGAGGCTAACCCTGAAGTATTGCTGATACCAGCGGGCAAACGCAGCCCGCAGTTCAGGAATGCCGATGTAACTCTGGTATCCGTGGTTTTTTGGATTTAGCGCCTGCTGATGCAATGTTTCGGTTACTTCATCCGAAGGCGGCAGGTCGGGGCTGCCGATGCCCAGATTGATCACATCGGCACCGGAGCGACGCATCCCGTCGATTTGCTGCAACTTACGCGAGAAGTAATATTCCTGAACCTGCAATGTCCTCGCTGCGGGTTGAATCACTATTTCTTCACTCTTTTCCATTCATCGGTTGTTTGGATGATCTGCTGACCTGCAAAAAAAAAGTCCCTGATTCCGGGACTTTTACGATGTATGATACAGGTTACCTTTTTATACAACACCTTGAGTCCTTCTATTACTGAGCCAGTAATAATAGAGATAATCGAAAATGTTGTAAAAAGTAATTTTCATATTCATGAGGTTTAAACAATGAAACCGGGAAATGGTTTAACGGTCAGTCATTCCTGTTTCTGACAATATTCCTTTTTTCTGATCAGATCAGGCATTCCATATGTCCGGACCGCAAATTCATCCGGCTGAACCAAACATAAAAATCTTCAGGATCAGATGTGATGGATTATTTTTTCAGACATTTGTAACCAATCAGGCTGAATGGCGTCAATCTGCTGTTGGGAATGGAAATGGATTCCACGGGATTTTACCTTAGTGGATTTGCAGAATGGGGCCAGAATCCGGTTCAGGATTAACGGACAGAGCGGGTCAACTCCCGGCAACTAACCACTTTAAGCAGAGGATTCAGCGATGACACCGGAAGAATTGGGATACAACAGCAAACTTGAGAAATTCAGGGCCGACAACAACCTCAATAGCCTTGAGGTTGGACGTGTTATTTCTGAACACAAGGAAAGATATATTGTCAGGACAACCCAGGGAGAATTTGAGGCCGAGATCACCGGAAATATGCGTTTTACGGCGAAAGGCCGGGAGGATTTTCCCGCGGTCGGAGATTGGGTTGCCCTTACAGCTTATGATTCAGGTACGGCCATCATCCACAGTATTTTTCCAAGATCCTCGGTTATTTCACGACAGGCAGTCGGCAAATTTGGCGAAATCCAGATCATCGCGGCAAATATTGACTATGCTTTCCTGGTTCAGGCCGTTGACAGGGATTTCAACATCAACCGTCTTGAGCGTTACCTGACCATCTGCCATGCATCAGGGGTAGAGCCCGTCATCGTACTCAACAAAACAGATCTGATAAGCCCGGACCAGCTTTCGGAAATTCAGGAAAAGATAAGCCTCCGGATTAAAGATGTTCGGGTTATCGCCATCAGCAACAACACCCGTGAAGGATACGATGCCATCAGGGCTGTCATCGCGAAAGGTAAAACCTATTGCATGCTCGGCTCTTCGGGTGTCGGGAAATCCACGCTGCTGAACAACCTTTCGGGGAAGGCCATTATGGAAACCAATTCAATCAGTGCAAGTACCAATAAAGGCCGCCATGTTACCAGCCACCGCGAACTTGTTGTGCTGGATGGGGGAGGTATCCTGATCGACAATCCCGGCATGCGGGAGGTAGGCATTGGCGATGCCTCCGGCGGGCTGGAGATCACCTTTGACAGTATTCTGGGTCTTTCCAGAAATTGCAGGTTCAAAGATTGCAGGCATATCAATGAAACGGGTTGTGCAGTGCTGGATGCCCTGGAAAATGGTGAAATCGACGATGCTTCCTATCAGAATTATCTGAGCCTGGAACGGGAAAAGGCTTACTTTGAAACCTCGGTGGCGGACAGGAAGAAGAAGGAGAAAATGTTTGGTAAGATTGTTAAAGATTATTATAAAAAGGACATTAAACAGAAGAGGTAACGGAGCAGGGAGTTATGAGTAAGGAGTAGGGAGAAAGGAGTTGTGAGTTATGGAGTATAGCTATTATTGCATTAAGGACAGATGCAGGGCGGGGTTGCTGAAATACCTTGAACAGGCATTTGACAGTGTGCCGGATTATACAGATCCGAAGATTCTCGACATCGGCTGCGGAACCGGTGTTCCGGCTGTCTGGCTGGCCGGTCATTTTTCAGGTTCCATAACCTGCATTGATTCCGATACACAGGCCCTGGCTTTTCTTCAGCATAAGATCGATACTATCGGAAAAACCATCACCATCGAAACCCGGAATCTTTCCTTTGCAGATATCCCGGATGGTTTTGACAGTTTTGATATTATCCTTGCAGAAGGGTTTCTCAATGTAGTCGGGTTCAGGACGGGTTTTGTCAAATGTACAGGATTGCTTAAGCCGGGCGGTTGCTTCGTCATTCATGACGAATACAGGGATCACGATGAGAAATTGGCTTTTATCACAGAGAATAATTGCGTTCTGGCAGGCACCATTTATCTGGATGAGACCATCTGGTGGGACAGTTACTATCATCAACTTGAAATTGAAATAACCAAACAGGAGAATCTTCCGCTCAGAGGATGGTTTGGTAGTGAAATCGAAGAGATCAGCCAGTACAGGGAGAACCCGGCCCTGTTCAGATCCATCTACTACATTGTTGTAAAGTCCGGGTAAGGCGGTCATGAAATTAACCCTGATTTCCCGGGCAGGAAGCATTTTAAGTATAAAGCTGAAAGATTCTTTCGGGTCGTTTCTTGCCGGATCTTCATGCAATTCTTTTTAAAAACACAAAATGGCAATAAAATCAGGAATCAGAAATCTCGGAATATCAGGTTCGCTGGCTGTATTTATACCGGCTGCAATACTGATGTTTTGCATGACAAAATACCTGATCCCATATCTAAGTGAAGTGACCGGGCAGGAGACCATACTTTTCTGGTTTATCGTTGGCGGGGCCGGCATCTTTCTTCCGTTGATCATCACAGGCATCCTGATCCTGAGGGCCGAAGGGTATCAATTATCGGGAAACACATGGAAAGAGCGCCTGAGGTTCCGGAAAGTTACCGGAAAGGATCTGGCCTGGAGTGTTGGAGGTCTGTTTCTTGTTGGCATTTCCAGTATGTTGATCATGAAAATTATGGAAATGGCCATTGGAAAGTTTGACCATTCACCGCCTTTTATGGCTTTTGAACCCCTGTCCGCCGGGCGTTACTGGTTATTGCTGGTCTGGTTACCCTACTGGATCTTAAATATCCTGGGTGAAGAGTTTCTCTGGAGAGGGGTACTGTTGCCCCGGCAGGAAGTTGCCTTTGGCAAAAATGCATGGCTGATTCATGGTGCCGGCTGGGGAATCTTTCACATTGCTTTCGGATGGCAGTTGCTGATTACCTTGATTCCATTGATTTTTATTCAATCCTATATAGTCCAGAAAACCAGGAATTCCTGGGTTGGCCTGATCATGCACGGAGGGTTAAACGGACCGGCATTCCTGGCAATCTGCTTCGGGTTTATTTAATCAGTGTCTTTGCAGGGGAAGCATCTGCCTGACTGGAACTGCAATATGTTCCGCTGTCCAATAAATAAGATTGCTGTGGTATTTTAAGCCGGACAGTTCTTTAAGCAGCCGGTTTTCCCGTTCTCCTTTTAGTAACGATAACAGAAGTGCAAAAAAAAACAGAGACACTTCCGTTTACACAGGTAGTGTAAGTAAATATATTTGCTGCTCTAGATTCCGGGACCGGATGTTGATCCATTTATTCTATCCCTCTCCATGGTTAAGTTTTGCAGGAAATATCAAGCGGGAACTTTTTATATTCATTTGGTTTTGAATTGAATTATTTTTCAGAGATTTGTTAGAGAATCAGAAGCAATAAAATTCAAAAGAACAGACTGTTGAATTTTTTTATTGATGATATGAGCCGTCGGATAGCCTGAAAGGTCTTCCGCTTATTCAGGTTTACCATTCTTTCATTCAGCTTGATTTCTACGAATAATATGAATCAGATATTATTAATGAAAGCTTATGATGCTGAAACGATCTCACATAAAGATTAATTGAATATAGAAATGAGAATAATTATTACAGTAATGATTTGCCTGATAAATGTTGCTTCATCTGCTCAGTGGATAATGCAGAATCCGTTACCACAAGGCAATGATTTAAGTTCAATTAGTTTTTTAAATAAAGATACCGGTTATGCAGTGGGTAAGTATGGTACTATCATTAAAACCGAGAATGCCGGAACTACCTGGACTGTTATATCGGGCAACACCACTAACTCATTAAATTCAGTTTTTTTTACTGACTTGAGCACGGGATTTGCTGTTGGCAGTGAAGGCACTATTTTAAAAACAACCGATGAGGGTCATAACTGGTCCGAAATGGACTTTGAAGATCATAGCATTAGCCTTAAATCGGTTGTTTTTACCGATAGTAATAACGGGATAATAGCCGGAGGTCAGACCGGTAATTCTGGCAGTATTTATATTACTGTAAACGGAGGTTACACATGGAGCAGGAAATTGAATCTTCCGGAACACATATTTTTATCCGCCTGCTATGCTGATGATCAAACGGTATTTGTTGCAGGTGAAAACGGATCTTTATTTACTTCCACTAATGGAGGCATGCATTGGGATAAATTGGAATGTGGAACAAGCGCTGATTTAGCATCTGTTTTCTTTGTTAATGAACTTACAGGCTTTATTTCCGGCACTCATGGGACCCTGCTAAAAACTGTCAATGGGGGCAAAACCTGGTTTACTCTTTCAGTTCCCAAAGTAACAGATATGTTTTCAGTGCATTTTCATGATGAACAAACAGGCATGATTGCATCCGGCAGTGAAGGTGTTTTTTATACATCTGATGGTGGCCTGACATGGACAACAATACCATTTTACGGATATCCCGGCCCCGGAAGTATTTTCCTGACTGATATCAACACAGCACATGCCGCCGGTGGTAATGGTTCAATTTATAAAACCACAGATGCCGGTAAGTCATGGTCTGCTTCCGGCATAACCTTTTCGGCTTTATTGTCTGTCAGCTTTGCAAATTCTGATACAGGGTATATTTCAGGTGATGGAATTATTTTAAAAACTGCAAATGGAGGTGTTGTCTGGTCACCTGTCGCTGATTACAACCAGGAGTTCAGGTCAGTATATTCAACCAGTCCTGATACATGTTATGTTGCCGGATATTCTGAATCACTTAAAACCAATGATGGGGGCATAACCTGGCAACCCATCCCCATTGAATCACAATATGAGGCATGGTCTGTGAGGTTCTTTGAAGCAAAAACCGGTTACATCGTTGGTCTTAATGGTTTCATATCGAAAACCGGCGATGCCGGTGCCACCTGGCATGTTTTACCATCCGGCACATCGCTGAGTCTGTTTTCTGTTTTTCCGGTATCGCATGATATCGTTTTCGCTGCAGGTCAGGCCGGCATTATTCTTAAAAGTACGAACGGAGGGTTGTCCTGGACTGAAATCCCATCAGGAACAATCAATACTTTGTGGTCGGTCTACTTTACAGATTCATTGACAGGGTACATTGCCGGCAGGGCTGCAACATTATTAAAGACCACCGATAGCGGGAATACCTGGCATCGGATAAATGTTGGATCCGGCGGGGATTTCTCCTGTATACACTTCCCGACCAGATCAACAGGTTATATTTCCGGAGAAGGTCTGATCTTAAAAACGAGTGATGCTGGCGAGACATGGAATTCAGTGCAGCACCTGACTTCACGACACCTGTACTCAACTTTCTTTACAGATGAATTTACCGGATATGCTGTTGGTCAGGGAGGTAAAATATTGAAAACAACCAATGGAGGGATTAACTTAGCAGATGAAAATGAATGGCCAGCATTCACCTGCTCTGTTTATCCCAATCCTGCAACCTCCGTAATAATAATTTCAGAAACCGGCAGGCCAGAAGGCAATCCGACCGTAAGTGTCTTTGATATGACCGGAAAGCTGATGCTGCGAAAAAGTTTTTCCAGTCAAGGCAAATATGAACTGAATATAGGAAATCTTCAACAGGGCATTTACCTGTTACAAATATTGACAGGTACAGTCATTGAAACACAAAAAATAATCAAGTATTGAACAGGGTGGGTATTGTGCAGACTCCCGGATAATCATGATTGAACAAATCAAAGACAGATAGAGTATTTTTCTGTAATGGGAGAATTTTGCAAAGGGAATTGCATAGCTTATACGCTATCGGGCTTAAATCTGAAGCAAGAAGGATTATACTTCTAAAGAATCACATTACCGGCCGGAGATCTGGTTTCAATCATCCCGTTTACGCGAAACCCCGGCCCTGGGTACAACACCAATGACAAAAACTAAGGACAAAAGGAATGAGAATAGTTACAGCCCTGCTTATCCTGTTTGCTTTTCCTGTGAATCAGGCTTATACACAGGAAACAGCAAATAATAAAATTCTCTGGACAACGGATTGGAGTCCGGACGGAAGCTATATTGCCGTTGGCGGAAACACCGATACCCTGAAAATATACCACTCAGAAGACTTACAACTGTTTAAATCATATGCTATTAAAAGCACCATCACCTGTGTAAAATGGCATCCGTTTAATAGTATTCTTGCAATAGGGACTCAGGTGCCCAACGGCAAGGTGCTTATTCTTGATATTGAAACAAACATAACAGTTGATCTGGAAGGAATTTCAACCGACGGTGCAAGAGGAATTGATTGGAATTACTCAGGTGATTTTCTGGCTGTGGCGGACAATGATGGTCAGACATCGATCTTTAACTCTGCAGGAACGAAAATCCATTCAATTCAACAGGAGAATACAAGGAGCCTCACATCTGTTGACTGGCATCCTGAAAAAAATATTTTCATCACCGTGGGTGACAAAATACGAATTTATGATTTCGGGGGAGCTTTGATAAAGACGATTGTACACAGACCGGAAGATGTTCTGTTGTTGTGTGTTGCCTGGCACAATTCAGGTGCTTTCTTTGTAACAGGTGATTACGGTGACAACCAGCTTGATTACAAACCTTTACTTCAATTCTGGAATGCAGATGGAGAATTAATGAAATCAATAGCGTTAAGCAAAGGTGAATACAGGAATTTAGCCTGGAATTCCAGAGGGAACAGGCTGGCATCTGCCAGTGATGCACTGAGAATATGGGACACGGATGGAAATCTTATTTCGGAAGGATATTCCGCAGACTATTTATGGGGTGTTTCCTGGAATAAGAGAGGAAACAGAATTGTTACCTCCGGTAAAGAACAAGGGGTCATTATCTGGGACAACAAGGCCAGAAAGGAAATGATCAGGGAATAAAATACAGACTCTTACAAAAGTAGCTTTTGTACAACGCAATGATAGCAGAAAAAGGCTGGATTGATCCTGGTTGATCCTTAAAATTCCTTTTTCCGGGTTGGTTAGTTTCCGTCCTCAGTAGTTTCCCTCTCACCCGTCTGATACCTTGCCCGCTTGCTTCCTTCATAAAGGTCGAAACCGGCATAGCGGCACTCCAGTTGCCCGTTGAAGAGGGTGTATTTCTTCATAGGCTTCAGGCCGATCATCTTCAGTGCCCTGAAGTCGGAGCTGATCACCCAGGCCTTGTAGCCCTTGAAGTTTTGCTTCAGGGTGTCGCCCAGTTCCTGGTAGAGTTCAATGATGTCTTCCACCCGGATACGTTCACCGTAGGGTGGATTGGTTACCATCAGTCCTCCCCCGGCCGGAGGAGTGATCTCCTGGAATGGACTTGCCTTGATCGTGATGTCCTTGTCCAGCCTGGCTTGTTTAAGGTTGGCCATGGCTGAGCGCAGGTTGTGTTCTGAGATATCGGAACCCACGATCTGGTAGTCAAAATCGCGCTGCGCTTCGAGGGCTTCGTTCTGAACCTCCTCCCATAATTCCCTTTCAAAGTTTTTCCAACGCATAAAGCCGTATTCCTGGCGGAATTGTCCGGCAGGAATGTTCATCGCGATCATAGCCGCCTCAATCAGCAGTGTGCCTGAGCCACACATCGGGTCGATAAAATTAGACTGTCCATCCCAGCCGGTGAGCATAATCATACCGGCTGCCAGAACCTCGCTCAGCGGAGCTTCGGCGTTGGAGACATGATAGCCCCGTTTGTGCAGCGAAGAGCCGGAACTGTCGAAAGACACATCTACTTCGTCCTTGTACATGTGAATATTGATGCGGAAATCCGGATTTTCAACATCTACGGAGGGCCGTTCTCCCGTTTTATCCCTGAACCTGTCCACAATGGCATCCTTAGCCCTTTGTGAAACATAATGTGAATGGGTAAAAAGGGAACTGGTGACCGTAGAATTAACGGCGATGGTTTGTTCGTTTCCCAGGTAATCTTCCCAACGAATGGCCTTGATTGCCTTATAAAAGTCATCTTCAGTTCCTATGCCGAAATGAGCAACCGGAACCAGTATCCTGAGTGCTGTGCGACATCGGTAATTGGCGGCATAGAGTTCTTTTTTGGTTCCTTCGAACGCCACCGCCCTGTTGAGCAGCTCAATGTTGACAGCCCCCAGTTCCTGCAATTCACCAGCCAGTATTTCTTCAAGCCCGGCCATGGATTTGGCCAGCATTTTCATCATCGGGTAACCGTCGCGTATTGACATTGAGTTATGGTTTTTTAATTTTTATGACACCAATTCACTAATGGCACAAAGTTTATGTTTTTATGCTGACAACTGTCTTCAATTCTGCATATTTCATGTTATAAACATGACATTGACCCGGTTACTTTCAGAAATTCATACCTGCTGCTTCAGTTTCTCCATAAACTTTGCAGCTTCCACAATGTAACGACAGTGGGTGCCCTCGCCGATCAGCCCTTTTTCGTCGCGTGCAGTGACTTTAAACAGCAGTTTTTTGCCGTCAACAGCTTCAAGCACCGATTCACAAAATACCTTCATTCCAACCGGGGTGGCTTTAACGTGTGTAATGCTGATTTCTGTACCGAGGGTAATGTGGTCTTGTGGAAGCTTATCCTGAACAGAAAGCTGGGCTGTTTTCTCCATCAGGGCAACCATGGCCGGTGTGGCAAACACCTCTATCAGGCCCGATCCGTAATGAGAGGCGGTATCAGACAGACCCACAATGATGACCTGTATTCCTTTTATGCCGGGTTGTAGGTTGTATTCCATTGTTTGAGTGTTAAGGATATCAGATGTCGGATGTCAGAGGTCAGAGGTCAGATGTCGGATGTCAGAGGTCAGAGGTCAGAGGTCAGAGGTCGGATGTCAGAGGTCAGAAGTAATAAGTATAACCTTGGGAATTAAACATTAGAAATTAGACATTAGAAATTAAACACTACCCTTTGCATCAGCTCAGATTTGAGGCTCTGGGCAACGGGACAGATTTTGGCGCATTGGCGGATAATCTGTTTTTCGCGTTCGCTGTAATTGTTAGCAGGGAAGTCGAGTTCAACGATGATTTCGCCTACCCTGCGCGGGTCGGAAGCCATGATTTTGGTAACCCTTGCTTTGGTTCCGTCGATGCTGAACCCGTTGGTGTTGGCGGCAATGCCCATGATGGTCATCATACACAGGCCAAGCGATGAGGCCAGCAGGTCGGTGGGCGAGAAGGCCGAACCCTTGCCGTTGTTGTCGACAGGGGCGTCGGTAATAAAGGTCTGACCCGATTTCACATGCGTCGCCCTTATCTGCAGATCACCGATATACTCAAGTTCAGAAGTAACAGCCATTGGATTTGAATTTGATACAAAGGTACTATTTAAAACAAAAAACCCCGCCGAAGCAGGGTCTTTAACAGATGGGTTTAGTTTATTTGGTTTCAGGAGCAGTGCTGGCTTCGGCGGTGGTTACCTTTTTGTTCCCGGTTTCTGTAGATGCCTTGGCAGATTTGTCACCTGACATACTGCAATCTCCGGAAGCCTTGGCTGATTTATCGCTGCAGGAAGATGAACAAGAGGACGATTTCTTGTCGGCCTTTGCAGTTTTCTTTGTTCCGTCAGCTTTCGGATCCTTATCGCCGGTAAAGCTTAGGGTGTATGAACTTACATCGCCGGTTAATGCCTGTACACTTTCACCGCTGAATGCAAATACAAATGCAAATACTGATAATGCTGCTATTATTTTTTTCATGATTCTTTGGTTTTGGTTCCCTGCAAAGGTAATGCAGCCACGATGGGTCAATTGTTAAGAAGCCGTTAATTACTGTTAAGGCTTTGTTAAAAATCAGAATAGACGTTTCCTGACAGAAACACCTGCTAATTGTGAAAGGGAAATATCAGCATCCGTAAAGCAGGTCAGGTCATGAACGACAAAGAGCGTCCATTATATGGCAATAGTTTGATACAGGAGAAACCTGGAAATTATAGCTTTCTCCTTACTTTTCATGTCTGCCTGATTGATCGGACGATGAATAGGTTAACTTTGCAATGACATTTTCCCCGGGATGAAAAAGAAGACCATAGCCCTGCTTATTATACTGACCTCACTGTCACTTACCGGTGTGATCCTGATTCAGTTGTATTGGGTGAGAAACGGACTTAAACTGCAGGAAGAGCAGTTTGACAATAAGGTGAAGATCACGCTTAAGAGCGTGGTAAACAGGATGTTTGATGAAAGAGACAGCCTGCCCGCTGATCCGTCCGTCTGTGGTGAGCGCTGTGATCGCCGTACACTGCAGATTCTGTCGGCAATCAATCCTTCGCGTCTTGATTCACTGATGCAGGAGGAGTTCGGAGGGATGGAGATAACGCGCGAATATGCCTGGGGTGTTTATAATCCAATATCCGGCACGATATATACCGGCGATTCTGTCAGATACAAGTCTGAACTGATGGCGACCAATCATTGTGTTTCACTTTCCTGCCTGTACAGGTCTGAACAGCTGATGCTTGGCGTATATTTTCCCGGTGAAAGAGGTGTTTTGTGGCGCAGGATCTTCCCCTGGCTAATCCTTTCGTTTTTCCTGCTGACGGTGATGATTTCAGCGTTTACTTATATGATTTTCTCCTTTCTGAAGCAGAAAAAACTATCGGAAATGAAGACCGATTTTGTGAACAATATGACCCATGAATTCAAGACGCCGATATCTACCATCTCACTGGCCAGCGAAATGCTGCTGAATCCTAAAATCAATGAGTCGGCTGAAAGGACCCGCCGGTATGCCCACATTATATTTGATGAGAACCTGCGGCTGAAGCATCAGGTGGAACAGGTTCTTCAGATTGCCGTTCTCGATAAGGGTGAATTCCGACTGAGAAAGAAGCTCTTTGATGCCCATGATGCTATGCTGAGTTGCCTTAAGAGTTTTGAGCTGACTGTGCGTGATCAGGGTGGATTTCTCAATTTCAGGCCGGAAGCCAAAATATATCATTTGTTTGCAGATGAGAATCATTTCAAAAATATGATCAACAACCTGCTCGACAATGCTGCCAAGTATTCGCGTGCTTACCCTGAAATTCAGGTAATCACCCGAAACATTAATGGTATGTTCGTTGTTGAAGTGCATGATAAAGGCGTTGGGATCAGTCCTGAAAACCAGAAACATATTTTCAGGAAGCTTTACCGGGTACCAACAGGGAATTTGCATGATGTAAAGGGCTTTGGTCTGGGACTTTATTATGTTATGACGATGGCCGAAGCACATAAGGGATTTGTTAAAGTAAGCAGTGAACCTAAAAGGGGAAGTATTTTTGAGATTCATTTGCCTCTGGAGGCACAAACCGAACTAACGACCAAATTCGATGACCTTGAAAGCCAAGATATTGCTGGTTGAAGATGATCCTAACCTGAGTGCTGTATTAAGTGATTATCTTGAAATGCTTGAATACAGTACCACTCAGGCTGCAGATGGCGAAGATGGATTGATAAAGTTTAATGAAGGTGATTTTGACCTCTGCATTCTGGATGTGATGATGCCCAAAAAGGATGGTTACAGTCTGGCCAGGGATATCAGGAAGATCAATGATCAGATTCCGGTGGTTTTTCTTACTGCCCGTGGTCAGAATGATGACCGCATTGCCGGATTCAGGGTGGGCTGCGACGATTATATTACCAAACCATTCAGCAGTGAAGAACTGGCTCTGCGTGTCGAAGCCATACTGAAAAGATGTATGCACCGTAATATGCGCACTCAAAGTAGCCTTAACATCGGCAGTTATAAGTTTGATTCTGTTAATCTGGTGCTCAGGTTCAACAATGAAGAACAAAAACTGACCCCGAAAGAAGCCGCATTGTTAAAATTGCTGTGCAGTTACAGGAACAATCTCCTGCCACGGGATACCGCCCTGAAGGAAATATGGGGTGATTCCGATTATTTTATAGGGCGAAGCATGGATGTGTTTATCGCCCGCCTGCGCAAGTACCTGCGCCATGATCCTTCGGTTGTGATCCAGAATGTGCATGGTTCCGGTTTTAAGCTGGAGGTGAGGGAATAGAAGGGACACACAGAATACTTTGCCCGGGAACAAAACTGAAACATTGAGATCATTCTGTCAGAGTGGACTCGCCCCGGTAGCTATCGGATCCGCCTGCCTGGTTAACACCAGACTTCCAGGCCCAAACACCACCATCCGACCATTGGAAACGGAATCCCGGTGGTCGAGCGGAGTCGAGACCATCGTTATACTTGAAAAATTATATTTACTTTTGCTTTTCCCAAAAATATTTATTCCGTGACAATAGCAGAAGCACAGGGACTGGTCGACCAGTGGATTAAAGAAAAGGGTGTTCGTTATTTTAATGAACTTACCAACACGGCCCTCCTGATGGAAGAGGTTGGGGAGGTGGCCCGCATCATGGCCAGAAGATACGGTGAACAGTCGGAAAAAGAAACCGATAAACAGGCTGACCTTGCCGATGAGATGGCCGATGTATTATTTGTGCTGATCTGCCTGGCCAATCAGACAGGTATCGACCTGACGCTGGCACTGCAGACCAATCTGAACAAGAAAACGATCCGGGATGGAGAACGCCACCTGAGAAATCCGAAACTTAGGTAACCCCTCCGGTGATTGCCTTGTTTTTTTGTTCAGAAACTCAGTTTCACTTCGATGTAGCTCAGAATCTTAATGTAGAGCAGGTGCCTGTTAACTGACAGGTTTTCTCGGAGAAGCACATAGCGGTTATTCCCGGTAATTTCTTTTTCTATGTGTTTCTCCAGAAAGCGGTCAAGCATTTCCATTGCAACAACCTGATCGTGCCAGTCTCCCAGCAATTCGTTAACATGATCAAGGTGCCTGATTGTTTTATTCAGCGTTGGCAGATCCGGATCTTCCGGATCGAATACCGATAGCAGGTAATGACATTGTTTGAGCTTTCGCCGTATTTCGTGCAGATTTTCATCATGCTCCTGATCAATGCGCATTTCTTTGGCAGCTTCCATCAATTCATCAACAAATCCGATAATCTGCTTCCTTACCTGCTCGCCTGCGGTTAAAGCAATCAGGCCTTCAACAAGCTTCAGTTTATGTTTCACGTATTCTTCCGCACTGAATTCCTGAAGAAGTTTTCTAAACTTCTTTACGGCTTTTTTTTCGGAATCTTCGAGGTAACTTTTATAATCCCCGAATGTAGTATCAAGATTTGCCGAATATGATTCAAGTAAAAGTTTTTGCACCTGGATGTCACGCATTCGTCCTGAAAACCTGAATAATTCTTTCAATCTGCCTTCTTCTGATACCGAATTAAACGTATCCGGGAATAAACGCTCCAGTAAGAGGTACACTGCCCTGATGCGTTTGACTGCAACACGCATATCATGGATGGCATCTGCATCAAAGCCGGTGAGAGCCTGCCTGGAATTTGAAAGGAATAAGCCGCTGTGTTTTGTAAAATACTGAAACAAACGTTCCTGCATGAAGCATTTAGGATTTGACTGCTAATTTAGACAGCAATGCAATTGTTTTTAAATAATCAGGGTAAAAGTTATTAAGTTTCTGTGGAAGGGCTTCTCAATCTTTTTGTTAATTTCGATACCACAAAAAGGTCAGTACTTTTGTTGTTTCCCGATATGTCCAGGTTATTTTTCTCCCTTTGCCTGCTTTGCTTTCCGCTTTCCCTGATTTCGCAGGATTTCACCATCAGCGGCAGGGTTTGTGATTCCGCTACCCTCGAACCGCTTGCTTTTGTCAATATCGTAATCAACAATGGGCGCCAGGGAGGTGTTTCCGATATCGACGGGCGTTTCACGCTCCGGTCCGATGTATCCATCCATACCCTTGGGTTCAGTTACGTTGGATACAACAAGCTGGTCCTGCCGGTCGGTATTGGTCCCGGCAATCTGTGGGTAAAGCTTGTGCGTTTCGAAACCGAGCTCAGCGAAGTGCTAATCGTGGCCGGTGATAACCCGGCGCACCGGATTATCCGGAATGCAGTTGAGAACCGTAAAATCAACAACCCGGCAAACATTCCGTCATATGCTTTTACCTCGTATGATAAAATGATTTTTACCATCAATGCCGATTCCCTGAAGGGGGATGGAACCACCCCGCTGGATTCGTCTGATATCCGTTTACTTGAAGTGATTGAAAAGCAACACCTTTTCATTATGGAATCGGTGGCAGAACACAAATACCTTTATCCGGACCGCAGTCACGACAGGATCATTGCCACCAGGGTTTCCGGCTTGAAAGATCCCCTGTTTGTTTTCCTGATCTCACAGATGCAGTCAGCCTCTTTTTACGGCGATCTGATCATTATGGCCGGCACCAGTTACCTGAACCCGGTAAGCCCGGATTCCGACAAACTTTACTTTTTTCACCTGAAGGATACCATTTACGGTGAACAGTCGGGTGATACCACCTTTGTAATCGGATACAAACCCCGGCCCGGAAAAAATTTCGACGGGATGAAGGGGTTGTTGTACATAAGCAATAACCGCTGGGCCATAAGAAATGTCATTGCCGAACCGGCCCGTCCGAACGAGTCATTCGGTATGCGCATTCAGCAGATGTATGAGTTTATCAGCGGGCGACAATGGTTTCCTGTTCAGCTGAATACCGAAGTGACCTTCAATACCATCAATCTGAACAAGTCGAAACCGGTTGGAATCGGGAAGAGTTACCGCCGCGATATCAACCTCGATGCCGAAATCATCGGACGGGAGCTGTCGAATATAGCGGTTGAAATTACCCCGGAAGCCGCCCGGCAAAACGAATCACTCTGGAACCAATACCGGATTGATTCCCTTACCCGGCGCGAAATCAATACTTACCATGTAATCGACAGCCTGGGCAGGGCTAACAGCTTTGATTCAAAGCTGAAAGGCTTGTCTGCATTATTATCGGGTAAACTTCCCCTGGGTTATGTTGACCTTGACCTGAACCGTATTCTGAGATACAACGCCTACGAGGGCTTCTATCTCGGTCTTGGTCTGCACACCTCCGATCGATTGTCAGGAAGGGCATCACTTGGCGGATACGCGGGCTATGGATTTGCCGACAAGGATGTAAAGTACGGCACCGACCTGCTGGTAAAGCTGGAGCGATATGGCAATTATACCCTGAAGCTAAGCTATACTTACGATCTTGAAGAGTCCGGTGGAACGACCTATTTTGATGATGAACTTTCTGTTTTTTCTCCCGGAAATTACCGGAAATTTTACATCACAAGAATGGATATCAACGAAAAAGCTGAAGCCATGGCGGGATTCCGGATGTTACGTTATATAAAGGCGGGAATCGGCATTTCATGGTCATATAAACAGGCTGCCTATGATTATACTTTCCGGCACAGTCAGGATGACCCGTATGTGCTGACCTCTGACCATACCATAGGCAAACTGGTGGCAGGGATCAGGTTTGCCTGGGGAGAAAAATTTATCAGAAGTACTGAAAAGCAGGCGTCTCTGGGTACCAGGTTTCCGGTTTTATGGATACAATACACGGGAAGCCGGAAAGGCATGCCGGACGGACAGTTTAACTACGATCGTTTTGATGTGAAGATGAATTATTCCTTCCTGACAAGGCTGGTCGGTAAAACAAGCATTCAACTGGCCGGAGGACTGATCAACCGTCCGGCTCCCTGTTCTGAACTCTTCAACGGGCATGGAAGCCGGGCTTCAACGATTTCGGTCTTTTCGCCGGGATCATTCGCCACCATGCGCACCGATGAGTTTCTGAATGACCGGTTCGCCGCGGTTTTCGTGACCCACAATTTCGGCAATCTCCTCTTCCGGACCGAAAATTTTGAGCCGGAGTTTGCCGTGTTGTTCAATGCCGGGACGGGCAGCCTTAAAGAACCCTGGCGGCACAGGTTTTCCAATGAGCCGGCAGTTTCAATGGCGAAGGGATATTATGAGGGAGGTTTTCTGGTCAACAATCTGTTGAAATCATCCATCTCAGGACTGGGTTTCGGGTTATTCTGCAGGATGGGGCCTTACAGTTTCGATCTGTTTGAGAAAAACCTGACATTCAAGCTGTCGTTGAGCTTCAATTTGTAACAACCTATGCTTACTTTTCATAATTAATGCGATGAATATCTTAAGTTTACAAATGATTGGTAATTTTGCCCAAATTCAAATTTTATGAACCGAACCGTCAGGACAATTCTCAGCATAGCTATGGTCGTCCCAGCCTTGCTTTTTGTCTGGTATTTTTCTAACATTGTATTCTATATTCTTACTGCGGGAGTCATCTCAGTAATCGGGCGCCCCTTGGTTGATTTTCTGGATGAATTCAAGCTGGGTAAATTCAGAATCCCCCATATTTTCAGTACGCTGATCACCCTTTTTCTGATGGTGCTCATTTTTGCATCTGTTTTCGGATTGTTTGTTCCTCTGATCGCCCAGCAGGCCAAGGTGATATCTTCCATCGATACCCAGGCACTGGCAAAGGCTTTCAGCCAACCCATAGCAAGCCTTGATTATATGCTTCATGAGCTGTCTGTATTACAACCGGGAACCGGTATCCAGGATGCAGTAATTGGTTGGCTTCATTCCATGGTCAGTGTGGCCACTTTCGGCAATGTTTTTAATTCACTGGTTGCCTTCACCGGCTCATTCTTTATGGCGGTAGGTTCCATTTTATTCATCAGCTTCTTTTTCCTGAAGGATGAACGCCTGCTGTATGATTCCTTTCTGCTGCTGATACCTGAAAAACACAACCCTGCAGCCATCCGTATCATTGCCCAGACCAAACGCTTACTTACCCGTTATTTTCTTGGCCTTTGCATGGAGGTTGCCGCCATGGTAACCCTGATAACCCTGGGTCTGACCATCTTCGGAGTTCAGAATGCACTGCTGCTGGGCTTTATTGGTGGGCTGATGAACATCATACCATATCTAGGTCCGCTGATCGGAGGAATCATCGGCATCATCATCGGTATCATCGGAAGTCTGTCCATGGGTGCATACACAGCCATCCTGCCATTGAGTCTTACCATCTTAGCTGTTTTTACCGGTGCCAACCTGATTGATAACCTTCTCCTGCAGCCCGTCATCTATTCCAGCAGTGTCAAGGCGCATCCGATAGAGATATTCCTGGTCATCATCATTGCCGGTACCTTATTCGGCATCGTGGGAATGATCCTGGCCGTTCCTGCCTATACCGTTCTCAGGGTGATCCTCAGGGAGTTCTTCAGCGAAATGCGGCTGGTGAAGAAACTGACGGAGAATATGTGAAAAGGATCCGAAAGTTTTGAAATCCAATGGCAGGTAATGGTGTTGGTTTTTTTTCAATCAGATCTTTTCAATAGGGCTTTTAAGTGAAGAAAGTATTTATACATACATAATAATTGTATTTAAGTTTAGATTCAAGTTCGTATTTTGTGGCCAACACATACACTCAAATTCATATTCAGGTCGTATTTTCAGTCAGGGACCGGGATTGCATTATCAAAAGAGTTTGGAAAAATGAATTGTACCAATATATTAATGGTATTATTCAAAATCATGACCATAAAGTTTTGGCAATAAATGGAATGGCTGATCATATTCATATTCTTTTTGGAATGAGGCCCACCCAATCGTTATCCGATCTGATGCAGGATATAAAAGGTGATTCCTCAAAGTGGATCAATAAAAGGGGCTTCGTACCAGGAAGGTTTTCATGGCAGGAAGGGTTTGGTGGATTTTCCTATAGTAAATCACAGATCGACAATATGATTGATTATATAAAGAATCAGGAAATTCATCACAGGAGAAAGTCATTTATTGAAGAATACATTGAGTTCCTTGAAAAATCTGAGGTTTCATATAACGAGCGTTTTATCTTCAAACCTGTTGATTTTTCGTCAGCGGACTGAAATGTGCCGTCAGGCACAGGATATGGGTAGAAAAAGAATGCAGGTGATTTATCCTGTCCCATCCGGGACGGAATGGTTTCTGTATCACTATGCTGCTACCCATATTCAATCCCTAAAGGGATTTGTATTGGTGCAGATAATTTTATCTCAGAGAGATTGGTAACGGATCATTCTGTGTAATCCATTTCATTATATCTACGCGGGCATCAGGGTGATTCATTGTGAATTTTTTGGCAGCTGGTGAAGAAACTAACGGAGAATATGTGAGCGGGTTTTTAAGGTATAATAAAAAGAGGGGCGGAACATTTCCACCCCTTCTTTTCATTACCGGATTTTCGGCTATGGTGTCACCGCTCCCACAAAGGCCGCGCTGTTGTTGTCAATAATGGTTATATCTGCCGTGTCAACGGTACCGTCACCATTTACATCGGTATCCAGGTAACCGGTTGCAAAGTTGGAGGCATCGTTGTCAACAGGGGTCATATCGCCGGTATCCACGGAGCCATCATGATTCACATCCCCGCCATAGAAGGCGTACACGCCACCGAAGTTCTGCTGGTTGCTGCCGTAGGCCTGTGAAGCTGCTGTGCTGAAATCGTAGCTGATGGAGTTGCCGGCAAATGAAACCGGGCTGGCGGTAGTGGTTTCTATACTGTTGCGGTGTTTGATGGTTATGTAATAGGATCCGCTCAAGGTATAAGGAATCTGACCCACTAAAGCCTGCCCACCGGTGTTAACGGCAATATTGCTCTTTGCAAAGATTACGTTTGAATAGTTGGTTGTATCATGCAACTCAACAGTGACTACATCAGCGGTATCGGCTGCAAAATGATCACCGTTGGCATCCTGGGCTTTATTCATGGTGCTGCTGCCGGCATAGAGCCCTTCAAGGAAGAATTTCAGGTTAAGGGTCTTATCCGGAACATTGGTTATGGCAAATGCCATGTCACTGAATAATCCGGAGGAAGGCCATACAACGGTTGACCAGGTGCCGGGCATAGGCGTTATCTTATTGGCAGCTCCGCAGAGGATGGGCAAGGTACTTCTGCCGGCTTCCTGCCATCTCCAGTAGGGGTGGTTTGAAGGATTTACAGCGTAGGCTGTGATATCGAGCCAATAGGTATTTCCGGGTATCTGGTCGAATGGAGCCGGCAATACAAATTCATAAAGATAGATCCGGGACCCCTCATTGTTAAACTGACCAGTGAACTGTTCTGTAATTGAACCGAACGGCACATCCATTCCCCATATTTCAGGATCGGCAGGCAGGCAGACTCCGGAAGGATCGTTGAGATGGATGCTCAGGTGGAAGTGACTGATACCGGCACCTCTTTTCTCCTGGTTACCGGCGTCAAGCTCATAATTACCCCACCAGTGAATGTCGGTAACTCTTCCTCCATTGCAGAGCCAGTCGTCGGCCATGGTGATAGTTTCATGAAAACCAAACGCATTGATATAATCGTGAGCATGTAATCCCGGCCGGCCGGCATCGGGCAGTTGTTGCCATTTGAGTTCAGGATTATCAACAATCATCACTGCATAATCTTCTACTTCACCGTTGCTTGCACTGCCCGTGTAGGAGAGGGCTGCCTGGTTGCTGAATCTGAATCTTGCAAAAGTCAGACCTGGGGTGGCATTCGGGGGAACAATAAAGCTGACATTCTGTGTGCCGGCATTGAGGAAGAAATCCACAAATACCTGCTCGTTGGTTTGCGCCCAGGTTCCGTCTCCGTCAAAATCGATCCAGCCATTAAACAGTCCTGAAGTTGAAGCCGTAACCGTGAGCATGACCGGTGAGCCTTTCAGCAATGGCCAGTTGAACTGAACCCCATCCTCATCCATAGCGTTGTTGTTGTCATCGCCGAGGGCAATCGGGTCAGGCTGTCCATCGGGCTCGGCATCTACTGTCAGGCCCAGGAAGGTAACTCCGTCGAGCCTGTGGTTTGCGCCATTGTTCACACCCAGGGTTGGATAAGGCCCATCGGGTGCGTCACCCCAGTCGAACTCTTCCTGTTGAGGTTCAATGGTAACGAAATAGTCTTCCACTTCCCCATCGGGTGCAGTCCCGGTAAAAGTAAGCCCCAATATGCTGCTGAACCTGAACCTGGCGAACGTTTGACCGGCGGTTGCAGAAGCAGGTACGGCGAACGACAGTGAATTCAAGCCCGGATTCAGCATAATATCGGTGAAAATCTGTTCTCCCGGATCACCCCAGGACCCGTTCATATTAAAGTCAATCCATGCATTGAGTGCACCAATGGCGGATGCAGTAACATCCACAGTT
>JAZDHI010000021.1:0-84872 GCA_043806115.1 Bacteroidota bacterium | reverse complement strand
TTATTCCTGCAACTTTTTTGAAAAATATTTTTTTTCAAACACTCTCCTCATTGTTCTACCCCCGTAGTCAAAGCTTTTTTACAGGCCTTTTCGTCTAACGGGATTGCAAAAGTACTACCTTTTTTTATTCTGACAAGGACTGGTAAAAACTTTTTTCAACACTCTATGACAAGTAACTCATTATTAATGTCTTCCCGTTAAATAAAAATGAACTTTTTTTCAGACCCTGTTTTATTGCCTTTCCTTATCCACCATGACAATTTAGTTAACTAATTATGTTTCATGTCTTTGAAAAATATCAGGGATTTTTATATTCAAGCAGCGATTGTTGTATTTTAGCGCATAAATACAAGCGCAATGAAAAACTTCACAGGATTTTGCTACTTACTGCTTTTATTGATCTTTGTATTGAATTCCACCGATGCTTTTGCCCAGGATCCGCCTTTGGGTCCGAAAAGCCGCTTCACCGACAAACTATTCTTCGGCGGCGGGCTGGGCTTGCAATTCGGAACCATCACCCTCGTGGATGTTTCCCCAGTCATAGGATATCGTGTTACCGAAAAATTCGAAACCGGTCTTGGACTCACCTATAAATATTTCCGATATAAGGATTATTACATCGATTATAATACAGGCATCGGGTACGATCTGAAAAGCAACATCCTGGGCGGCAGTGTTTTCGCAAGATACCACCTACTCGAAAATGTATTTGCCCACGCAGAATTCGAATCCCTGAATTACCGCTATGATGATTTCTACGATTCAGGTGGTGTAGTGCTTTCAGAAAGGAGAACAGCCGTCATCAACAGCATTTTCGTCGGTGGCGGATACCGGCAGCGCATCTCCTCAGGCTCCTACTTCTTCATCATGGCTCTGTGGAACCTCAACGACAGCGCCTTGTCACCTTACTCAAACCCTGTTCTCAGGATGGGCGTTGTGCTCGGAAGATAAATCCGCCTGCCCGAATCCGGGATCTTACCGGAAGGTAACCCGGAAAACCGGTGCAAAGGAATGAAGAAACATCTCCCTCAGTTGATCTGTCATCCTGACTTTCAGCAGGCTTTCACCAGAAGCTCCGACAGTTGTGTTGTAAATCAGCTTTCCGGCATACCCTGACAATTCAACCTTCGGGTTCTTTCCTTCCGGCAACAGAATCTCAATGGTTTCAGGCAGCTTTTCAGCATTCCCGTCAAACAGGTAAACCGTATAAACTGTGTTCCCTCTGGCAGTATAAACCGTATTCCCGGCTTCATAAGGCGCCACAGGCCTGGTTTTGTAAATCGCTTCACTGTTTACCTTCATCCATCCCCCGATGTCCTCCAGCCTTTGAAAGGCTTCAGGCGCCCATTCCCCGTCAGGACCCGGACCAATATTCAACAGCAGATCCCCCCCCCTCGATACAATCCTGCACAACAAATGAATCAGTTCCCTGCTGGTTTTGTAAGTGTCACCGGGAACATAACTCCATGAATTGGCCATGGTCATGCAGGTTTCCCAGGGAAAAGCAAGGGGCTTCTCAGGAACCCGCTGTTCAGGAGTCAGATAATTCTGGTTCGGACCTTCAACAGCACGATCAACAACGAGGATTCCCGGTTGCAATTCCCGGGCCATTTCAGCGAGACTATCCATATCTATATCCTGATTTATTCTGCGTCTGCCATCCGGCATCACCGTATCCCTCCTTTGTCTGACCCAGCCACCATCCAGCCACAGGATATCTATCTTCCCATAATCAGAGAGCAATTCCCTGATCTGGCCATGGGTGAATTCCTTGTACCGCTCCCATTTTTCAGGATAGCGCTTCGGATCATAGTTCGGATTACGGTCGAGCGGAGGCCAATAGGGATCCCAGTAATCGGGGCAATGCCAGTCGGGTTTCGAGAAATAGGCCCCGATGCCCATCCCTTTGTCCCTGAATGCCGTAAAAATTTCATTGGTAATATTGGCTCGTGGATTTTCCGCAAAAGCACAGGCATTTCCTGTAATGCAGTAATCGGTCAGCCGGGTATCGAACATGCAGAAACCATCGTGGTGTTTGGTTGTAAAAACCATATATTTCATTCCGGCATCCCAGGCAGCCTCTGCCCATCGCTCAGGATTAAATCTGACCGGATTGAAGGTGGCCGGCAGACTCTGATAGGCTTTGCGGTATCCGGTATAATCAGCTGCAAAGGGCCCGCGCCGTTGACACCAGTCCTCATCTTCAGGACAAAGGCTCCAGCTTTCAACAACACCCCATTGGCTATATGGCCCCCAGTGCATAAGCAATCCGAATTTCTGATCCTGCCACCAGGCTAGTTTTTCTCTGACCAGCGAATCCTCCGGCCAGATATAAACACGGTCTTCGTGATGTTGAGCCGGCAATATTCCTGCAAACCCAAGAAATAGGATTGTTAAAAAAATTCTGTCCGTAATATTTCTCATTGTAATCCTCCTTTTCCCCTGTACAGTGAAACAGGTTTATCAAAAGTCAGTTTAACTACCGTCATGTATTCATCACCGGCACCATCCGGTATATCAAGAAAAACAAGCCCCGGAACCGGACTCCATGAGATTTTACCGACAACTTTCGGCTGAAGCGTTAATCCGGTCCCAACAACAACGGCATTCCTGACTGCGTTATTCAGACCCTTGACTGAGATTTGTCTGCAGGAACCTCCGGCGACAAAAAGGTAAAGGTTCAGTGAATCAGACGACAGAGTCGAAGGCCCGTAGAAATGACCTTGTGGCAATCCTGCCCTGGTACCGAATATGGCTTCACTGTGTTTACCTGTCCACTTACCGAGTTCTTTAAGGATATTAATCTGCTCTTCGGGAATGGTTCCATCGGCTTTAGGCCCGATGTCAAGCAGGAGGTTACCTCCGAAACCGATCACATCCGCAAAAATTGAAATGATCTCATAAGGGGTCTTGTAGTTGGTATCCTTCGTCTGATAGCCCCAGGAGTCGTTCATTGTCATACAGAGTTCCCAGGCAGGAAGATCGGGCCGGGTAACCGGAAAATTCTGTTCAGGGGTATCGTAATCGCCAGACCCTGCCAGCCTTCCGTTGATGATGGCTTCAGGGTTGTGCGACAATAGTTTCTGACGGATGGCAGCGGCCTTCCATTCATCTGCATTGTGCTCCCAGTCACCGTCGAACCACCAGAGGTCGGGATTGAATCCGGTTATCAATTCATCAAGCTGACCATTCATAAACTCAAGGAACCGCTCCCATCTTTCAGGATGTTCTGCTAACATATATTTCGCAGAATCGCGAAGAAATCCCGGATAATCGGGGTGGGTCCAATCTATCAGTGAAAAATACAGTCCTGCCTTAAGCCCTGCTTTCCTCAATTCATTTATAAAAGGTGTCAGTACATCTCGTTTGACAGGGCTTTTCAACGAAATAGCAAGATCATTCATTTTTGTATTCCAGAGTGCAACGCCATCATGATGCTTTGAAGTGATTACAGCATACCTGGCCCCGCTGCCCTGGATCAGGCTCACCCACTGCCCCGGGTTATATGCTGTTGCTGTGAACCCATTCAGTTGTTGCATATATTCAGGGTGCGAAATCCGTCGGTTATGGAACGACCAGGATTCGCTTATGCCATTAACTGAATAAATTCCCCAGTGTATAAAGATGCCGAGCTTCGCATCGTTGAACCAGTTGAGCCTTGAATCGGCTTTTTCACCCTGGCCACTGGCAATTGCGGAAATAAAGAGAAATAAAACGATCAGGAGTCTGTTCATATAAAACGCGGTTTTTTCAGCTAAAAAAAGCCGGCCTGAAACAGACCGGCATAGTGCAGTTAAACATTTTCTTCCAGCGGAATGTGCTGAAGTATCTCAAGGGTAAGGTCCCAGAATTTAACAGCCGTATCAATTTTCAGTCTCTCATCCGGTGAATGGGCGCCCTTGATGGTAGGACCATAGGAGATCATATCCATTTCCGGATATTTTTCACCTATCAACCCGCACTCTAGGCCTGCATGAATGGCCAGCACTTTAGGTTCAGTACTGAATAACTTCTGGTAAGCTGCCCGGGAAATATCAAGCACAGCTGATTTTGGGTTTGGAGTCCATCCCGGATAACCGTCAGAATGCACTGCCTTACCGCCTGCCAGCTTAAATACTGCCACCACCATATTACCCACATCATCTTTTGCCGATTCTACTGAACTGCGCTGACTGGTCGTAATTTCAATGTGTTTGTCCATTGTCTTAACAGAAGCCAGGTTGGTGGATGTTTCGACGAAATTAGGAATGTCTGCCGACATAGCTATCACTCCATGGGGACAGGCATACAAAGCATTGATCAATCGTTCCTGAGTAGCCACATCAAACAGATAATCAGGCAGATCAGCTGATTTGAACTGAACGTTTAAGCCGGGTTCGGTAACCTTATATTCCTTTCTGATTATTTCGTTGTATTCCCTGGCATACTTTTCAAAATCTGCAACAAATCGTTTTGGTAAAGTCACCACAGCCATGGCTTCACGGGCAATGGCATTGCGCAGGTTGCCCCCGTCGAATTTTGAAAGCCGGAGTTCAAAACGCTGATTGGCTTCCCATAGTAAACGATTGAGTATTTTGTTGGCATTGCCGAGTCCTTTATTGATGTCATCGCCCGAATGCCCCCCCTTCAAACCACTGACCTTTACGATATAACCGACAAATCCCGCACCCACAGGAACTTTTGAGTAGTTCATGGTAATTACCGTGTCTTTGCCACCTGCACAGCCAATAAATATCTCGCCTTCATCTTCCGAGTCAAGGTTCAGCAGTATGCTGCTCCTGAGCAGATCCGGTTTAAGCCCGAACGCTCCTGTAAGACCGGTTTCCTCGTCTATCGTAAACAGGCATTCCATCGGCCCGTGCGGAATGTCATTCGCTTCGAGCAGAGCCAGCTGAGCAGCAATACCAATACCATCATCGGCACCCAGGGTTGTACCGCGGGCCTTTACCCATTCTCCGTCGATGTAAGGCTGTATAGGATCGGTATCGAATTCGTGCAGGGTGTCGCTGTTTTTTTCGCATACCATATCGATGTGGCTCTGAAGAACGACCGATTTGCGGTTCTCCATCCCTTTTGTTGCCGGTTTTCTGATCAGTATATTCCCAATTTCATCCACTATCGTCTCAAGGCCCAGCTTTTCACCGAATGCCACAATGTAGGCAGCTATTTTTTCCTCTTTTTTTGAAGGGCGTGGGATTTTGCAGATTTCCTGAAAATACTTCCAAAGTCCTGCGGGTTGCAAATTGTCAAGTTCTTTGCTCATTTTATTTTTGTGCTTTTGGTGAAAAATTTTCTTTTACAAACCTACATGTTTTTATAAGAATTCGCAAATCCGGATTCAACATCGCTAAGTTATGAAAAATTGTGCCCGACGCTCAGACTGACCGTCCATCCTTGTCCTGCCTGCCGTGCATTCAGGCATGCCAGCCGAAGGATGTTAATTCAATTAATTTCCAAATTAAAAACCTTAAAAAACCATATTGAATCCATAGTATTAAACCGATTGTCCGGTTTATGGAAGTAATAGGAGGTGATCTGTACTGCCACTGGAGATACCTGTAAGTACTTCAGAATAAGAAGTATATAACTACATCCGTATTAGCTTTCCGCCTGAAGTACCGGTCCGGGTGCGCAACCGGTAGAAGTAAAATCCGGCTGGCCAGGTGGTTCCATCAATTATTATCTCATGGATGCCTGCTGAAAGTTGATGCAGAATTTGCTCATATACCTTTGAACCATCGCTTTTGAATATGCTCAGTGTAACTGTTCCAACTCCGGAGGTCTGAAAATCAAGGGTTGCCAGATTACTGAAAGGATTTGGGAAAGCCCGGGTAACCGGTAAATCATGGATACTGTCCACTCCTGTAATGGTATCTGCAACCCGGATTTTTACATCATCCACAAACCATGAATACCAGAGGTTGGATCCGTAAAGGTTATAGGCGTGCCAGGCAATACGTATTTCCTCACCAACATAGTTATTGAGACTTAGTTCAATATCATCCTCATAGTCGCTTACCCCGGCCGGAAAATCATAGGCACTCCACAGGGTTTCCCAGTTAAATCCGTCGGTTGAAACCTTAACCAGGTATTCATCATAGTCGTAGCTTCTCAGGCGGACGAAAGTCTTGAATGTGAGCACTGAATTCACAGTAACCGGCACTTCCGGAGAAATCAGCCATTCATTCTGTGTGTTTCCCTGGAAGTCCCATTCCAAGGCAGCCTGCCGTTCGCCCTGAGGTGGATATACTTCCCATTCTACCTCATCACTGTCAGTGTAATACACCATTCCGTAATCGTCCCAGGTGAGCCATGTCAGGGGTTCTCCGGTCACGGTCCAGTTTTCAGGCGGGAAAACCTCTCCTTCAAAACCTTCTTCCAGTATGGGTTGAATCCAGTCCCAGTGCAGTATGAAGTAATCTGACCAGGCAGAGTTACTGAGTTCATCGGTCAGCCAGAACCTGATTTCACCCTGGGTATGATCGGGCTGACCGGCAATGCTTCCCTCGTAGGTGAAATCACCCTGCGTTCCGTTGGTTTTCGTCATGACAATTCCCTGCATCTGACCGTTGATGACTACTTCTCCGTCAAGTGTTTCCGGCATATCAGAAACATCCCGCACAATCAGTTCCAGGTTCATCAGCTGTTGCGCGTAAACCTGCGTGCCGCCCAATGAAATCACTACCGGGGGATCTGTATCAATACTGCTGGTGTTTACCTCAACATCATCCAGATACATTTTCCATCCATAAGCACTGATGGCTTTAAATATAATGAAGGTACTCCCCGGATGGTCGAACGCAAATTCATACTGATACCATCCTTCACAGGAAACCACGGGGTAAAAATTTACGGCCCGGCTGACAGAATCCAGCAGAGTAGCACCAGACAGTCCCGGTGAGGCATTGAAATACACTTCAATCTTATCGTGACGGTTGTTGCTGGGGTCTTCGGAACGGTAAAACCAGAACCGTAGCACATTATCATCCGTCAGGATCAGTTCCGGGCTGATCATTACAGCCTCCTCTCCGGCCGAAGCACTGAATGAGTTATACTCCGCCATGGCATCACTTCCATCGTGGGGCAGACAATCGGGCCATTCACCTTCTGTCGCCCTCACAAATTGCATATCGCCCGCGACAATCGGATATCCAAGCCAACCTGTTGGTGGAAACTGCACTTCCTCAAATCCTTCGTTCCAGGGAAAAACAGTAATCTGAGCATTCAGAATCATGGCATATCCGGCCAATAAAATCAATAAGTAATTTCTTTTCATAGGTGATTTTTATCCGAGCCAAAAGTAGGATTTGTAAAAAATAAAAAGAAATAAACCGGCAATTGTTTTTGGTCATCGATCAATCCTGTTAATTCAGGAGAGAAAACATAAAGAAAACAGGTAATTACCGGATGCAGGTAAGTTCTGAGCCGGTTTAATTTCAGAAAAAAGCAGGTTTAGCCTGAATGTTTCAGAGCCCTGATGGTAGCGGAAGGATCCGGTGATGAGAAAACTGTATTCCCGGCAACCAGCACATCTGCCCCGGCGGCCAGCAGTTTGCCTGCATTCTTCAGGTCAACGCCTCCATCTATTTCAATCACTGCTGATGAACCTTTTTCAAGGATCAGCTTTTTCAGTTTTCCGATCTTATCATAGGTACCTTCAATGAATTTCTGCCCGCCAAAGCCCGGATTTACCGACATCAGTAAAACCAGGTCAACATCGCTGATGATTTCTTCAAGCATCGAAACAGGGGTATGCGGGTTCAGCACCACGCCGGCTTTCATCCCCAGTTCCCTGATCTGATGAACCGCCCGGTGCAGATGGGTGACAGCTTCATAATGAATGCTCAGGTAAGCAGCACCCAGGTCACGGAATGTCTCAAAATAGCGTTCAGGCTGAACAATCATCAGGTGCACATCGAGCGGCTTTTTTGCGATCTTACCGATGGCTTTGATGACCGGCATCCCGAAGGAAATGTTGGGGACAAACACCCCATCCATCACATCAATATGAAACCAGTCGGCCTGGCTTTGGTTGACCATTTCAATATCGTTACCCAGGCGGGTAAAATCGGCTGAAAGCAATGAAGGGGCAACCAGATGTGGGCTCATAGCTGAAAATTTATGCGAAGTTAGACAATTATTGCAAATTCTGAAGGGCTAAATGCTTGATTTCGGCTTGAAAAACCACGCAAAGACGCCATGACGCAAAGATTTAATTTATGTATCCTGTTCCTCTTGTTCGCGCGCATCTTACCCGCCAAAGGCGGGCAGGCCTTCTGATGCGTGCGAAACAACCACGGCCATGCGCGTGCTTAAATCACAATTTATACAAACTTAATATTTCCAATCCTATTTATAAAGCTTTTCCAGCATTATCCATCACTGAACTGAATACATATTCCCCGGGCTCTGAAAATATTCCGGCTTACCGTTTGATCAAATGGCCTTGCAAGCGCTTGAATCGCAAACGATCCGGGGTATTAATACAATAACAAAAAAAGAGCGGAGGTTAGTCCGCTCTTAATATTTATCCAAGGTAAGTTTTCAGAATTTTGCTTCGCGAGGTATGTTTACGCCTGCGGATAGCCTTTTTCTTAATCTGCCTCACCACCAAGCCGGCGCATGCCAATACCTGATATTCATAAAAAAGATAAATTTTACCTGCTTTTCACATTTTATACCTAAATTTCATCTAAATTTGTAAACCTGTTTTTCATGACTTATGTTTATAATTACCCGTTTTTCACAAGAAATACCCGTTTTTCACGGCAGACAACTTCCGGAACCAGGAAAAATTGTCGGATATGCTGCTCTTATCACCGTATTCGATCTTAAAATGTGCATTCCGCAAAGTATAGCATTGATCAGCAACAAAACCCGACAGTATAAGAATGAACAGTGGAAAGTTTTGACCCCAAGGCACCAGCCTGAAGAAACGCTGTACAGGCAGATTGCTTTTGCGCTCAAATACGAAGGAATTAATCTGTTGTTTTTTAAAAAACTGTATGAGAAACTATCAGTGCAGGAGGTGCTTTCCCTGGTCAGTGAAGAACCTACCGGACAAAGCTCGCGAAAAATATGGTTTTTATACGAATGGCTGATGAAGAAGCAATTGCCCGTAAAGGATCTTGCTATCAAAAATTATGTACCGCTGGTCGATGAGAAACTCCAGTATGTCATTTCGGGTGGATATAAATCTTCAAGGCATCGCATTATCAACAATCTACCGGGGGTGGTTGATTTTTGCCCGCTTATATTCAAAACTCCCCGGCTGGAGAATTACATAGATCAAAACCTTGCAGAACAAAAGGATCGCTACCTCACCGGCATCAGGAAAGATTTATTGCAACGTGCATCGGCATTTTTAATGTTGCAAGACTCCAAAGCATCGTTTACGATTGAGGGTGAAAGCCCGAAAAGTAAACGTGCTGTGCATTGGGGACATACCATCGGGCAGGCGGGTGCCATAGATCTGAGTCAGGAAGAGTTGCTGCGACTGCAACAAATTGTTATTGAAAATCCCCGGTTTATAGAAACCGGCTACCGAAAGAAAGGCGGCTTCGTGGGTGAGCACGACCGAAATACAAGTGAACCATTGCCCGATCATATCTCTGCAAGACACCAGGATCTTGAAGTATTGATGAATGGCCTGCTCAACACGGAAAAACTGTTGTTAAAATCCGGTATGGATGCCGTACTTTGCGCTACCGTATTGGCTTTTGGCTTTGTATTTATACACCCTTTTGAAGATGGCAACGGTCGTATTCACCGTTATCTTATTCATCACACCCTGGCTAAAAAACAATTCTCGCAACAGGGAATTATATTTCCGGTATCGTCAGCTATTATAAATAAAATTGATGAATACCGGAAAGTACTGGAGCGCTATTCTCATCCCCTGCTCGATTTTATAGATTGGAAAGAAACAAAAGAACATAATGTAGAAGTATTGAATGAAACCATAGATTATTACCGCTACTTTGATGCTACTGAACAAGCTGAGTTTTTATATGATTGTGTCAATGAAACCATTCATCATATTATACCCGACGAAGTAAATTATTTGTCGGGATACGATGAATTTAAATACAGAATTGAAGATGAGTTTGAAATGCCGGACAGAATGATTGCCCTATTGGTAAAATTTCTGGAACAAAATCACGGAGTTCTGTCAGTACGCGCAAAAGAAAAAGAGTTTAACCGTCTTTCAGATGAAGAAATACACAGGATAGAGAATATCTATGGTGAGGCATTTAAACATAGTTAAAGAACTCATCGCATATCACCGAATAATAACCAACAGTTCAATTGTGCGAAGTTACAAGGTAATACAATCAGGCTATCAGGGTAATCAGGCATTTCTTAAGCTTGCACCGCCAAAGAAGGTGGGGACACGAACCAACCGTTTACTGCAAACAAACAAAAAAAGAGCGGAGATTAGTCCGCTCAGTTTTTTTATCCAAGATAAGTTTTCAGGATTTTACTCCGTGAAGTATGTTTCAGCCTCCGGATGGCTTTTTCCTTAATTTGTCGTACCCTTTCGCGGGTGAGGTCAAACCTTTCACCGATTTCTTCAAGCGTAAGCGGATGTTCACCACCCAGTCCGAAATAAAGCCTGATAACATCGGCTTCGCGCGGGGTAAGGGTTGAAACAGCCCGTTCAATTTCCTTGCGGAGCGATTCATACAGCAGTTCCGTTTCCGGGGTCGGGCCATCTTCGCTGCGCAGAACGTCGTACATGTTATTGTCTTCGTCCTGAACCAGCGGGGCATCCATGGATACATGGCGGCCTGAATTACGCATCGATTCCTTCACCTCATTCTCACTGATTTCAAGAAGCCCGGCAATCTCATCGAAATTCGGTTCACGCTCATATTCCTGTTCCAGCTTGGCGTACGCCTTGTTGATCTTGTTGATCGACCCGATCTTGTTGAGCGGCAGCCTCACAATACGTGATTGTTCGGCCAGGGCCTGCAGGATTGACTGACGGATCCACCATACAGCGTAGGAAATAAATTTAAATCCCCTGGTTTCATCGAAACGCTGGGCTGCTTTAATCAGGCCCAGGTTGCCTTCATTGATTAGGTCAGGCAGGCTTAATCCCTGATTCTGGTATTGTTTTGAAACGGAAACCACAAACCTGAGATTGGCTTTAGTCAGTTTTTCAAGTGCGGCCCGGTCTCCCTGTTTTATTTTCTGGGCCAGTGCTACCTCTTCATCTGCTGTAATCAACTCAACTTTACCGATTTCCTGCAAGTATTTGTCAAGTGATGCAGTTTCACGGTTGGTAACCTGTTTGGTAATCTTTAGTTGCCTCATCTTCTTCCAATAAAATTTTAACAGTGAACCCTTTTACGAAAAATTCGGGAAAATGTTACATTAACTGTTTTCCTGATCTGGTTTTGGAAGTAAAACTTTCCTTGAAAGTTTCAGTTTACCGGTCTTGCTATCGATTTCTATGAGTTTAACATCGATTTCATCACCGACCTTCAGCGCGCTTTCAACATCTTTCAGACGCTTCCAGTCTATTTCAGAGATGTGCAACAATCCATCCTTTCCCGGCAGAACTTCGACAAAAGCTCCAAAGGTGGTAATGTTTTTAACAACGCCATGATAAATGGTTCCTATTTCAGGTATTGCCACAATGCGTTTGATTTTATCCTTTACAGCTTCGATAGAGGCTTTGTTATTGGAAACGATATCAATGATGCCGAATTCACCCACTTCTTCAATAACGATGGTAGATCCGGTTTCACGCTGCATTTCCTGGATAACCTTGCCGCCTGGTCCGATAACTGCTCCGATAAATTCTTTCGGAATCGTAATCTTTACAATACGCGGAACAAAAGGTTTGTAATCTTCACGTGGGGTGGTTATGGTCTTGGCCATTTCACCAAGGATGTGAAGACGCCCCCTGCGGGCCTGCTCAAGCGCCTGAGCCAACACTTCGTGGGGTAGCCCGTCAACCTTGATGTCCATCTGGCAGGCGGTAATTCCGTCAACAGTTCCGGTAACCTTGAAATCCATATCACCAAGGTGATCTTCATCACCCAGAATATCACTCAAAACTGCAAAACGATTGGTTTCTGTATCAGAAATAAGCCCCATCGCAATACCTGAAACAGGTTTCTTGAGCTTAACTCCGGCATCCATCAGCGCCATCGTACCGGCACAAACAGTAGCCATAGATGATGATCCGTTTGATTCAAGTATATCGCTTACGATACGGACGGTATATGGATTTTCTTCTCCCCCGGGAATCATTGGTTTCAAGGCACGCATGGCCAGGTTGCCATGGCCTATTTCGCGGCGGCCTGTTCCCATCATCCTTTTCACTTCACCGGTTGAGAACGGCGGGAAATTATAATGGAGGATAAAGTTGACTTTTTCTTCAATAACCACACCGTCAATCATCTGCTCATCAAGCTTTGATCCAAGGGTAACGGTGGTCAGCGATTGGGTTTCACCTCGGGTAAAAATTGCCGAACCGTGTACTGCAGGCAGATAGTCAACTTCACACCAGATCGGGCGGATTTCATCTAGCTTACGGCCATCAAGACGCTGGCGTTTTTCAAGGATTACATTACGTACTGCCTCCTTTTCGACATCATGATAATACCGCGAAATCATAAACTCTTTGGCCTTGGCCTCTTCAGGATCGAGTGTTTCAATAAACGCCTGTTTTATGGCTTTGAATGCATCGGTACGTTCCTGCTTTGATGTCGGTTTGCTGGCAATTTCAAAGATTCCGTCATAAGCATATTTGCGTACGGCAACTTTCAGGTCCGGATCGTTTGTTTCATGACTGTACTCACGTTTTGGGTTAGCCTTCGCCACCATTTCGGCAAGTTCAAGCTGAGCCTTGCACTGAATTTTTATGGCGTCGTGGGCAAACTTCAGGGCTTCAACCATATCAGCTTCCGAAACTTCCTTCATTTCGCCTTCAACCATCATAATGTTGTCCATAGAGGCAGCAACGATGATATCAATATCGCCTGCAGGAATGTCCTTGGTAGGCGGGTTTACAATAAACTTTCCGTCAATTCGTGCAACGCGGACTTCTGAGATCGGTCCGTGAAAAGGGATATCAGATACCGAGAGTGCGGCAGATGCAGCCAGGCCGGCGAGTGAATCGGGGAGAATGTTCTCATCTGACGAGATGAGTGTAATAATGACCTGCGTTTCAGCATGAAAATCATCGGGGAACAATGGCCTGAGCGCTCTGTCGACCAGGCGGGAAATAAGCACTTCATAATCTGACGGACGTGCCTCACGTTTAAAAAATCCACCGGGGAAACGGCCGGCAGCGGCATATTTCTCACGGTATTCAACAGAAAGAGGCATAAAGTCGACGTTCTCGCCGGCTTCTGTGCGGGCAACTACAGTTGCCAACAGCATGGTGTCACCCATTCTTACTACTACGGATCCATCTGCTTGTTTGGCAAGACGACCGGTTTCAATTGAGATGGTCCTTCCATCTCCAATGTCGAAAGTTTTTACTATTCCTTGCATAAAAATATTTGAAAATTGGTATTTAAGCATTCAGCGGGATCTCCGCTTAAACGGTCACAAAATTACAGTTTAAATGTATAGGGTTGAAAAACAAAAATAAATAATTGAATTTAAATGAAACAAAAAGAGGCAATTAAAAAATTGCCTCTTAAATATCCTCTGATACACCGGATTATTTCCTGATGTTCAATTTCTTGATGATCTCCCTGTATCGCTCAATGTCCTTTTCTTTCAGATAATCCAGCAATCTTCTGCGTTTTCCTACCAAACGCACAAGTGAACGCTCAGTAACCTTATCGTTCCTGTTCGCTTTCAGATGCTCGGTAAGATGCTGAATCCTGTGGGTAAAAAGTGCAATCTGCCCTTCGGCCGATCCGGTATCAGTGGCTGTTTTGCCATAGGCACTGAAAATATTTGTCTTTACTTCTGAAGTTAGGTACATGATGAAATAATTTGTATCTTTTGAAACGGGCTGCAAAAATAGAACATTATTTTAATATGCGCAACCATTTTTTTAATTTTTACTTTAATTTTTCTTTTTGCTGCCAAATCAGGCATTTGACAGGCAAATCATTGTATTCATGAAGAATTTACAGGCTGTAACCCGGCAAATGTATTTCTGACTGCAAAGATAAAATTTCAGGAAATAGCCATGGCAACCGGAAGAGATTCTTCCTTCATCTCTTAAAATGACCATTGAAGATTACCGATCAATGCAATGGCAATTCCACGATCGTTTGATTTACCGGGGCTGCCGTATATCTGTGAAATCAACGATACATCGAAATTTGTTAATACCGAATAACTGAGTGATGGTGAAATAAACAGTGAATTTATGTCAGGAAGCATCATAAAGGCCAGATTGCCATTAAATACCGGCGAAAACGGATAGGATACTGAGGTGGTAACCGCATAGGTTGAAAACAAAATGTTATCGGCCGAAAGGGACTTTGACAAATTTAAAATCTGCTCACCCATATCCACATAACCACCATTGTACAGACCCTCCATGAAAATGTATAGTCCATCCTGAAAAAGATAATCAACTGAAACCGAAGCAACAATATCCGGCTTCGCGGAACCATCCGGATCATCGAAAACGGTAGCTTCGCCTTTAAATCCTGTCCCTCTGATATGACCAGCCCATCCTCCGCCCAGGGCAAGCCGGTTATGGTAATAACCGCCGATCAACTGTACATCATATCCTTTGAAATTAAAGCCATAAAGAAAAGCACCAACTGCATCGCTGATATGGTCTGCCGGTGCAAAAGCGACTTCTGCATGTGACATTTCGTTTCTGTAATACTGAACTCTCACTGCGTCAGAACCCGGTCTTTCGGGATAATCAAAATCAAAGAAAGAATATGTGTTGAACAGATCGTTGGGATTGCTTACCATATTAATTCCCCAGTTGATTCGCTGCCTTCCTGCCCGGACCTGCCATTTGCCCCTGTTGTGTTCAAGGTAGAACCGGTCAGCCATCAAATGGACCAATCCCCTCCTGCCCCCGGCTTCAGAAGCCACAGAAAGATCAAGCCAACCATCGCCCTTCCTGAAAGATTCGTCTGAAGCCAGTTCGCCCCAACCGGCATCTCCAAACATCAGCCGGTTTCTCAATTCAAGAACAACACGGGTTGATTGCAAAAGGTTGGCAGCTAAATTCAGGCGAAGATTAAGTATATTGTCAAAATTTGATGTATGATCGGGAATCAATTGCAGATATGGCAATTCTTTTACATAACCACTGATTGAAAACACTTTTAAAGTACTGTCCGTTGCCTGCGAAAAGCCTGTGGACATGTACAGCATCAGAAGCAATGAAAGTATGGTTCGCTTAACCATATCAAAACAACTTACCGGTTGAAAGTTTCATCTTTTTCAATGACTCCGTCAACAAGGGTTATCACCCGTCTGGCCCTTTCAATGACCCTTTGGTCGTGCGTCGAGAAAAGCAGGGTGATATTCTCTTCTTTGTTAAGCCTGAGCATGATATCAAGCAGGTTAAAGGCCGATTGGGTATCGAGATTGGCTGTTGGTTCATCGGCAAGGACAAAACGCGGATTGGAAGCCAGGGCCCGCGCAACTGCAATACGCTGCTGCTGGCCACCCGAAAGCTTTTGAGGACGGACATCCGCTTTATCCGTCAGTCCGACCTGCTCCAGCAATTCCTTTGCCCGTTTGTCCATTTTATCCTTCGGATATTTTTGTAACAGCATGATAAAAGAGATGTTCTCAATAGCCGTAAGCACAGGAATAAGATTATACGATTGAAAAACAAATCCAATGTTGTGCAAACGAAAATCGATCAGCTTGCTTTCTTTCATCGCTGTAATTTCAGTATTATCGATAAAAATCTCACCACCCGATGGTTTATCCAGACCACCCAGCATATTCAACAGGGTAGTTTTACCACTGCCGGAAGGTCCTACGATCGCTGTGAATTCGCCCTCATCAACCTCAAGGTTCACATTAACGAGTGCATTTACCGGAACCACTGTGTGGTTATATATCTTGCTAAGGTTATGGGTTCTGATTACTTTCATTCTCTGATTTATTAAATACGTGGAAATCAATCCTTTCTGATGGCTTCCGAAGGTTTTAGTTTCAGTGCTTTAAATGCCGGATAGACAGCTGAAAGGATGGATGTCAATAATACCAGCACCAGAATATCTGTGAAGAATCCCGGGAAAAGTGCCGGATAGACCACCGAATCGATGCCAAAATCATTCATTGAATCTCCGCCGACCGACGATAAATCGATGCCTGTACGGCCAGTCAGATAAATTGTAACTGCCGAAAGTAATCCCCCGGCAATGGCGCCGGTTATGGTCAGGAAGGTCGTTTCCAGCAGAATCATAATAAAAACTCTCGACTTATTCATACCCACAGCCATCAGCATCCCCAGTTCGCGTGTGCGTTCGAAAACCGTCATCAGCATTGTATTCAGCAGTCCGAACGCCAAGGCCAGCATGATGATGACCAACAGCACAAGCAAAGTTTCTCCTGCCATTTCGTTCATGTATAGCAAATCGGGTGAAATTTGCGCCCAAGACCTTATTTCATTATCCGGAAATTCAGATTTAAAATATGTAATGTAAGCATTTACTTCATCGATATCTTTCAGTAAAACAGCAACTTCATTCACAGTTGCTTCGCCACCTATCAGGTTCTGCAGGTCGTGCTGACGGACGTATGCCCGGGTTTCATCGAGCATGGTATGCGAAGTCCTGTAAATTCCCTCTACCCGGAAGGAAGCGCTTACGATTTCTCCTTCAAGATCGGTAAAGGTCATTACCACCCGCGAGCCAATTTCAAGTTTCAGTTTTTCGGCGAGTTTTTGCCCGATCAGAACAGGATTGCGCCCCTTGTCTGAAAGATAATTTCCCTCAATAACACAGGTTGATAGTTGCGTTGTCACTGCCTCGTGTATGGCATCAACGCCCATTATCTTTATTCCTTTTGTCAGTGTGGCTGTAGAAAGCATTCCATTGCTGATGGTTCGCGCTGAAAATGCTTTAACACCCGTATCGGCATTCAAATGAGCCAATATTGAGTCAGCCTTTGAAATACTGAATTTTACATTGTCGTCTTTGAGAAATTGAGGGTTATGGATCTGTATATGCGAAACCTGCATTTCGATTGAAGTGCGGAAACGCTGATTCATCATTCCTGCTGAAATGGACGTAGCAAAAATTCCACCCCACAACCCGAAAGCTATGGCCAGCAATATGGTAATACTCCGCGATTTATTGCGCCAGACATTTCGCCACGAGATCACTATGATTGTTTTCATGGCTCAGCGTTTTGCGGTTTCAACTGTTTTCAACCTGAATATTTTATAGACTGGATAAAGCCCGATAAGCATAGCCATTACAAATACTATCCATGCCTGTGTAACAAAAATCATAGGATCTGATGAAAAAGGCAAAATTGGTTCAAAACCATATTGAAGAATCATTTCGGCCATTTCACCTTCGAAGCGAATGGGATGGGTATGATACCAGGCAACCACAGGCAAAGCCAGAACAGCGCCTGCAATGGCTCCGGTAAAACTCATGAGCAGACTCTCAAAAAGACAAACCAACGCCAGTTGTGTTCTTTTCATGCCAAGCGAAATCAACATTCCAGACTCTTTCGACCGTTCAATCATCATGGTGAGAATGGTGCCGAAAATCCCAAAAGCAATCACCACATAGAGTATGTATATAATAACCATGTTGCTGGCCACATCGAACTCCATCAGCTGCAGCAAATCCTTCAGCATATCCTTCCAGGTAAGTACCCTGTACCACTCCTTGTCGATGCCTGTGCCAATCGCTATGGCCAGTTCTTCAGTATCACCGGGATTTTCAGGCATAATGATCAGTGATGTCAACCGCTCTTCGGCCGAATAAAACAGCCGGGCAGCTTCAAGCGGTATATAAACAATGTTGTTGTTGAGTTCGGGAACACGCAACCTGATAATCCCCTTAACGGGAAACTTCCCGGCAGCCATGCTTCCCTGGTAACCCTGACTGATAAGTACCAGCGTATCGCCAACGGAAGTTTTTAAAATACCTGCCAGACCGCTGGCTACGACAATGGCATTATCCCCCGGGTTCAGAAAACTACCTTCAGTGACCAAACCGGTGAGGTTGTTGAATTTGTTTTCACTTTCAGGATCAATACCCGTGACCATGACACCGCGTGTGGTTTCATCGGTTGCAACCAGGGCAAAACTTTGCAGGCGCGGTACCATGAAAGCCACATCCTTTTTATACGGCAGCAACGTTTGCTTCAGTGTTTCGTCATACAACATGGAGTTATCCATGGATGGCTCATCCTCGTAAAAAACATCCTGAACCTGAAGGTAGCCGGTGCTGTATTTCACCATGTTATCAATCATATATTCATAACTCCCTTTCTGAAACGACTGCGCATTGATCGCCAGTGCAACAGCAAAAAACACCGATGCTATGGTAATCAGCGTTCGTCGTTTGTTGCGCCAGAGATTTCGCCAGGCTAGGGTGAGAATTATTTTCATATCCGAATTTTCTATTTCCTGAAACCGCAAATTATTATCCATGAATCTCTGTACCCCGCCTGACCGATATAATTCAGTTTCAGTTTCAGCCTTGTATGAGTCAGCCGGGCAGACCTGTAACTTTTATTTCAGGTTTTTCAGGTTTTGTACCGAGAAGAAATCGTCCTCAATCTTCGGGTTAAAATCAATTTTTTTTATTGTAATAATGGTCTTGTTGCCTTTCCTGTCAGAGGGAATCATCTCCATATACGAGGGTAGTTCCCGGCCACCAAGCATCATTATTTTTGATTGCAGTATCGTATTGGCGAGTTCCATACGCTCGTCAAAATTTTCAACTTTAAGTTGCAGATACTTGTCCTTACTGACCCACATCAGCACCTTGCTGTAAACAATGGCGGATTCAGGTTTGGGTATCAGTTCAATCACGAAGCAATCAATACCGCCGGCCTTTTCGGAAGGTAAAAGACGATGGGTGTAATCGTCCAGGGTCGAACTTCCGCGAACGAGGTCATCGTTGGTAAAGTCGGAGCCCATCCACGACTGTGACATCATCGACGGTGGCATTTTAACCATGCGGTCGATGGTCGGGAGGTAATTCCAGATTTCCTTTTTCCGCTTCAGGAAACCGGTGCCCTTATCCCTGGCAGGCGCTGTGATGAAAATCAACGAAAAATCGTCGCCCTTATTCCAGAGTTTCATGCTGACATCCCTGGTATAACGCGGCCTCACAGTCGTCATGGTCATTTCCATATAACTTGCATCGCCTTTCATTTTATCTTCCATACGCTTGATTATCTCGCGGGGAGTTTGTCCTGAAAGCCAACAGGTGGTAAGCATAAGGGAGGCAATAATAAACATCCTGTTTTTGCAGTATTTCATAACGTTTAATCCGTGTTAAATAACATCAGCATAAGGAATCAATATGCAGAACATTATCATTCAATGTCCTGAAAATCCAATGTTTCGAAACGCTTTCAGGTTAGCTAATGATTTTTTCTCTTTGTCAGGAATGCAATGATTGATTGTTAAGTCATTGTATATACTTATTGCAGGGAACGGAATAACTTCCTGTTCATCCGGCCTGTTACTCCATCCTGTTTGCTTCATCCATTGCTCTGCTTCTTTCTGCGATTCTGTCTGCTTAGAATCCCGATCTATGTTAAAAGCCTTGTTGACAAATTTAAATAATTTTCATGTTTCAGCTTATACTTAATCCTGAGAAATTTAACCATATTTTAATAAACGGTTTAGCACTTGATTACACGCGCTTTAGACCAAAATCAGCCCCGGCTTCCAGGCTCGTGTTTAATATATTTTCAAAAAGACTAAACATATCGGTCAAACGGTTTGTTTATAGGACATTCTGAAATATATCAAAGGATTGAACAACGATGGTAAACAAAAAGAAGGTAATCGTAATCGGGGCCGGTTTTTCCGGTTTGTCTGCTTCAGCAAGCCTGGCATCAAAAGGGTATGAAGTAACCGTGCTCGAGAAAAACGGGAAGCCTGGTGGCCGTGCAAGACAATTCAGCCATCAGGGTTTTACCTTCGATATGGGTCCCAGCTGGTATTGGATGCCGGAGATTTTTGAAGAATTCTTTGAAAGGTTTGGTAAGAAAGTCTCCGATTATTATAAACTGGAAAGGCTAGATCCTTCCTACAGGATCTATTTCGGACCCGGTGAGGAAGTTGCTCTGCCGGCTTCACTCGAAGGGATGTATAAACTCTATGATACGATTGAACCGGGCAGCTCTGAAAACCTGAAAAAATTTCTTGCTGAATCGGAATTCAAATACAAAACCGGCATGGGCAAATTTGTCATAAAACCCAGCCATTCTGTTGCCGAATTCATGAGTTGGGAAATCCTAAAAGCCGGGCTGAAACTGAATTTGTTACGCTCCTTTGGATCCTATACCAGAAAGTATTTCAGGAGTGCCAAAATCAGGCGAATGCTTGAATTTCCGGTTCTTTTTCTTGGTGGTACGGCCGAAACCACTCCTGCTTTATACAGCCTGATGAATTACAGCGATATGGTTCAGGGGACCTGGTACCCGGTGGGTGGCATGTATAAAGTGGTGGAAGCCATGGAAAAACTGGCAAATGAACTGGGTGTAAAATTTCTCTTCGATGCTGAAGTAAAATCCATGAATCTTGAGAAGAACAGGATTGTTTCCGTTGAAACCATCACTGGTAGTTATGAGGCTGATTTTGTTGTTGCTACAGGAGATTACCATCATATTGAGCAACAAGTTCTTCCGGAATCCCACCGCAAATACACGGAAAAATACTGGAACAAACGCATTCTTTCGCCTTCATCACTCATCTTTTATATGGGTTTTAATACCCTTATTCCCAAACTTGACCATCACACCCTGCTCTTTGATGAAGAATTCGATGGTCATGCTGATTCCATATACAGGAATCCATCCTGGCCCGATAATCCTTCGATCTACATCAGCTGTACCTCAAAAACTGACAATACAGTTGCACCTCCGGGCCATGAGAATGTCTTTGTCCTGATCCCGGTAGCTCCCGGACTTGAAGATACTGAAGAGATCCGCAGCCGGTATCTGAATTTGATAATGATGAGACTGGAACGATTTACCGGTCAGCAACTCCGGAACCATCTCATTTATAAAAGGAGCTATGCACACCGTGATTTTGAAATGGATTACCATGCCTATAAAGGAAACGCTTATGGACTGGCCAATACATTGATGCAGACTGCATTCCTGAAACCATCGATGAAGAACCCGAAAATTAAAAACCTGATGTACGCAGGGCAATTAACTGTCCCGGGTCCGGGCGTTCCACCGGCCATTATCTCAGGTCAGATTGCGGCCGGTGAAATTCATAAACTCAACCAAACAGAATCCACATGAAAGACTTGTTTGATATGATCTCGAAAAAGTCGAGCAGGCTTACTACCGTGACTTACTCTACTTCATTTTCCCTGGGTATCCGCTTTTTCAGCAAGCGGTTTCATGACCCGATTTATGCCATTTACGGTTTTGTCAGGTTTGCCGATGAAATTGTTGATTCATTTCACAATTTTGATAAAGCAAAACTGCTCTCAAGGTTTAAAAACGACACCTTCCTCGCTATTGATGAGAAAATCAGCCTGAATCCCATTCTCAACAATTTCCAGTGGGCCGTAAACAAATACAGGATAGAAAAGGAACTGATTGAAAAATTCCTTCACAGCATGGAAATGGACCTTCATGATATTGAATACGACCAGCCTGCATTTGAAGAATACATTCTTGGTTCTGCTGAAGTTGTTGGTTTGATGTGTCTGAGGGTATTCTGCGAAGGCAATGAAACCAGGTATAACGAACTGAAGCCTTCAGCCATGCAATTGGGTTCAGCTTTTCAGAAAATCAACTTTCTGCGTGACCTGAAAGCAGATTACCATGGACTGGGGCGCTCCTATTTCCCGAACATCGACCTGAAAAAATTTGATGATGAGACCAAGAAACAAATAGAAGATGACATCGCCGCCGATTTTGCCGATGGTCTCGAAGGCATACGAAACCTGCCGCGAGGTGCGCGCTTCGGTGTTTACATGGCTTATGTCTACTTCTATAATCTCTTCCTGAAAATAAGACGCACCCGGTCATCACAGATTATGCGTGAACGCATCCGGATTCCGAACAGGACCAAATACAAACTCCTTGTAACCTCATACATCCGCCACCAGCTAAACCTGCTCTGAATTTATGGTACGATTTGTAATTCTCTTTTTTCTGTTCATTTCAACCTTCCTTTCATCGGCCCAGCAGGTAAGTCTCAATCTGGCCCGTGAAACCTATTTCGGGATGAATGTTGACGAATGCAATGCATTTAAATTGAGTACTTATTTTGATAAATACCCCCCTGTTGATGCAGTCATGAAAGCCTATTACGGCGCTTCAACTGCAGCAGCTCCGGTCTGTATCAGCAGTCCGGCGAAAAAAATTGCTTATTTTCGCAAAGGCAAACAGTTGATTGCCGAAGCGGTTACGCTTCAGCCTGAGAATTTTGAAATCAGGTTTCTAAGATTCGCCACTCAAAGCAAAACACCTGCTTTTCTGGGTTACAACCAGCATATAGAAGATGACAAACGATTTTTACTGGCCAATATGGAGAATGGCCGCAATGCAGTTTCAAACGGCCGTATTTTTGCTAAAATAAGCCATTTTCTGGCTAATTCTGACAGACTCACCAAAAGCGAGCAAGCCAGTGTTCGTCGGATCATCGAAACTCCTGAAAAATAAGTTATGGAAGAATTTGTGATACTCGTTGATGAAAATGACCGCGAAACCGGCATTATGGAAAAAATGAAGGCGCATGTTGAAGCACACCTGCACCGGGCTTTTTCGGTCTTTGTTTTCAATAAAGCCGGACAATTAATGCTGCAGCAACGTGCTTTCTCGAAATACCATTCGCCCCGGTTATGGACCAACACCTGCTGCAGCCACCCCAGACCCGGCGAGTCAACTTCTGCAGCGGCTCACCGCAGATTGATTGAGGAAATGGGATTCGATTGTGATTTTAATGAGGCTTTCGGGTTCGTTTATAAAGCAGCCTTTGAAAACAACCTGACTGAGCACGAATTTGATCATGTTTTCATCGGAACTTCAGAAGAATTTCCGGTTATCAATCCGGAAGAAGTTGCTGCCTTCCGCTTCGCAACCATGAATGAGATAAGAAGTGAAATGCAGCAGAAACCTGAAGAATTCACCGTTTGGTTCAGGATTGCATTCGACCGGGTAGATCACTATTTCAATGAAAAGCTTAAAACCTGATCGGGTGCAAAACCGGTCAGGTTTTCCAACAAATCATTGATTCAAATTGTTTTAACCCTTAACAAAAAAAATCCAACAATCTGTTTAACTAAACCCTGGCTTAAGTAATGGAACTTTTTCTCAATATCCTGCTTTTAATTGCAGCTTTTCTTTTTATGGAATTTATGGCCTGGTTTACCCACAAATACGTTATGCACGGCTTTCTTTGGGTACTGCACAGAGATCACCATATACGGGATGGGCGCAAAGTTGAGTGGAACGATATTTTCGCAGTCATTTTTGCGGTGCCCAGCATCTTACTCATTTATCAGGGGGTGGTCAATCCAAACAGCTATCTGCTGAGCATTGGCATTGGCATCTTCCTTTACGGATTTGCCTATTTTATGTTTCACGATGTCTATGTACATCAGCGGGTGCCGATGCTGAGGAGTTTTTCAAACCGTTATCTGAGGGCAACTGTGAAAGCTCACCTGGAGCATCACCATCCGCATGCGCATTACAACTATGGATTTCTGATTGCGCCCCTGAAGTATTATTTTGAGGAGTTTTCGAAGAATCGGAAAGCCGGGAAATGAAGTAGGGACATGGAGACTTAAGGACAAGGAGACCTGGAGACAAAGGGAGATTAATTTCTAATTTCTAATTTCTAATTCCACTTTCCGGCTTCCGATCTCTGACTTCCGACTTCTGACCTCCAATCTACAAAACTGATATACTTCTTGTTATGAACCTTTTACCTTTTAAGCTTCGGCTCCGCTCAGCTCATCGCTTTTTACTTTTTACTTTAGACTTTCCCCCTGCCCCATGTCCTATTACTTCTGGATCAACCTGCTCTCCATTTCGGTACCACTGATTGTCAGTTTCGATCGCAGGCTTAAATTCCACCACAACTGGAAATTTCTCTTTCCCGCCATGCTGGCAACCATGGTTGTATTTATCCCCTGGGATGTATATAAAACCAATACGGGGGTCTGGGGTTTCAATCCCGATTATCTTCAGGGGTATTACATTTTTAACCTGCCGGTCGAAGAGTGGCTGTTTTTCATTGCTATCCCCTACGCTTGCCTGTTCACTTACCATTCATTTGAATACCTGATAAAAAAGGATTTCCTGGGACCATACGCAGAAACCATCACAGCGGTGCTGATTGCAATACTTCTTGTTGTTGCAGCCATCAATCCCGGACTGACTTACACTTTCGTCACCTTTCTATCCGCCGCCGTCTTTCTGACACTTCACCTTTTTGTTTTCAGAACGGCTTACCTCGGCAGGTTTTATTTCACCTTCCTTGTAATCCTGATTCCATTCTTTATTGTAAACGGAGCCCTTACCGGCAGTTTCACCCCGGAACCGGTTGTGTGGTATGATGATGCCAGAAATCTCGGAATCAGGCTTGGAACCATTCCTTTGGAGGATTCGGTTTACGGACTGATCCTGTTGCTGATGAACACAACCATATATGAATGGCTGCGGATCCGAAGCGGGAAAAAATCTAATCCATCAGCAACGTCCTGATCTGACGCATATCGGCCCCGGAAGGATTCTGGAATACCATGAGCCCGAATTCAGGGATCGAAGCAAGGATATGGTCGAAAATATCGGACTGAATATTTTCATAAACAAGCCATTCCTGTTCCTTGCTGAAAACATAAATCTCTATGGGAATTCCGCTTTCTCCGGGCTGTAATTGCCTGACCAGAAAGGTCATGTCTGTTCTTATATTTGGGTTATTTCGAAGATATGCTGCCAGATAAGCTCTGAAAACACCAAGATTGGTTTGCCTGCGCCCGTTCACAAGTACAGAATTATCAATGGCCTGTTGCCGGTTGTAAGTTGAAAGCTCAGCCTCCTTTACCTCAACATAATCTTTGACCAGACTGATTCTCAGAAACTTGCTGATCATTTCGGCAGAACAGAATCTGACACTGTTCATATCGATGTTGATCGAGCGCTTTATGCGCCTTCCTCCCGACTCTTCCATCCCCCGCCAGTTGACAAAACTCTCCGAAACCAGCGAATAGGTAGGAATGGTGGTGATGGTCTTATCCCAGTTCTGGACCTTTACCGTAGTAAGCGAGATATCGGTAACCACGCCATCGGCACCCGATTTTCCCATCACAATCCAGTCACCCTGCCTCACCATATCATTGGCCGAAATCTGGATGCCGGCAACAAAACCAAGAATAGGATCCTTGAATACAAGCAGGAGAACAGCTGAAAATGCTCCCAGTCCACCCAAAAGGTAAACCGGCGATTTACCCAGCAGCATTGAAATTACCACTATGATGCCGATTACAACAAAAATGATTTTGATAACCTGCAGGTATCCCTTGATGGGTTTCGATTTAGAGACTTCGTAACCCTGATAAATATCATAAAGTGCATTCAGAAAGGAATTGACCGTTGCCAATGTAATAAAAACCATATAGATCTGAACAGCATTTAAAATCCATACAAGGGCAGATGGAAATTCGTCCAGGGTATACGGTGCAACAGAACTGAGCAATAATCCGGGAATAAATAGCAGGGCTTTGTGAAACACCTTTTTTCTGTAGAGTGCATCATCCCAGGTTGTGGACGACCGGCGCGAAATCCTTCTGGCAACTCCCAGCACAAAATATTTAATTGCATAGTAGCTCAATATGATCAGTGCGAAAGCGATAACGAAATCGGTGATATCACGAACACCGGCTGAGAAGTCTTCCGAAAATCCCTGGTTTTTAAGCACCTCCTTAACCCGGATGCCAATCTGAAGAAGAGTCATATTATGGGTTTATTTCAATGAAAGGGCCGTTATAGTCAACTCCTTTCTGGTTTAACCTGACAATTTTTAACGGCTGATCGTGCCTGTATAACTGAAAATCGTAAATGGTTTCATAATGATCTTCCGGCATCAGTCGCGGATCAAGGTAATAGTAGTCTGTTGTATTGAAACCCTCATGCTTACGTTTCAGCAACTGCTGTTTGGTCATGGTTATATAAAAAGTGGTGGCATGCTCGGTTTCAGAATGCCGGTAAATATAAAGTTTCTGCTGAGCGGTGACCTTAGCCGCTTTGACCGACATCTCCTTGTGAATCTGGAAATTATCGTACCGGGGAGGGATAATAAACCAATCAAAACCGACACGAAGCATCAGCATCCCTGCCGCAAAAATGATCATTCGCTGATCCCTGATTTTCAGGTAGAAAAAGGTCAGTATCAGCATCATAAAGAACATAATAGCTGCCTTAAGCCAGACATGATCCACAAAATTGGTCTGCTCCAGGATGGGCATGGGGATGGCGGCAATTGCGCCCAGTATCATAACCCCGGGCATGAAATACTCAACAATTCTGCTGCGCAGCCCATTCTTTTTCAGATCTTCAAAGAACATATAAACCAGTACGGTGAACAAAGGCGGAAAAAGCATAAAAATATACCGCGGGTATGATTCAGGCGAAGTCCAGTAAATGATGATGTTAAAAATGAAAACCAGGAAATTGAATCGCAGAAAAGGATGGTCGTCCAGGGTTTTCCTGAAGTCCCTTCTGAAAAAGAAAATCCAGAGCACCGACCAGGGAAAGAAATGGTAAAACATCTCCAGCGGGAAAGTAAACAAGTGTGTAACAAATCTTACCCAGCCATAGTTAACGATGGTGCGTTTCTCCGATTCACTGAAAAGGGTGGTGAAAACATTGTCGAGCGAATTGTATCTGAAATAAACCATATAATAGGTTCCGACAATCACTATTAAAAGCCCGATTCCGGCAAAATGCCGCCAGTTGAACAGTTTTTTAAACTCATGGTTATAGCTGAAAAACACCAGCAGGGTAATCCCCTGAAAAACCAGCGAAGGCATACCCTTCATCATAAAAGTAACCGCAGTCAGCAGGTAGGATACAAGAAAAAGAGCAAGGTACTTTTTGCGGGCATGCAGGTGATAAATCAGCATAAAGGAGCTGTAAACCAGCCAGGAGAAGGTTATATCGATCAATCCGAGAAAGGAGTCCCAGAAAAGGATCCGGCCGGAAGTAACAAAGAGCATGGCGACGATAAAAGCCTGATTGCTGCCCAGGTGCCTTCTTACAAAAAGAAAAATGGTCAGGCCGAACAGGAGCAGTGAAATAATCATTGGAAGACGCAGGGTAAATTCAGAGTAATTGCCGGCCATCCTGAAAAAGGCAATGATGATCCAGTTATACAGCGGTGGCTTGTTGTAATAGAATTCACCATTGATGGTTGGGGTAATGTAATTGCCGCTCACGATCATCTCCATGGCCACCAGGGCACGGGTAGGTTCGTCGGTGGGGAAATTGATGGCCAGAAAACCCAGGTGCCACAACAATGCGGGGAATAGCATGGCTACGCAGAAAGCATAAAAAAACCAGGGGTTTCGCTTCAGGAAGTCAAGTACTTTTATATGCATCTGTTATTAATCTGTTGATGGTAAATGCTATCTGTAAAATGCCTTTTCTCTGTGTACCTTTCCCGACAGTTAAGGCGAACAATATGCTCAGGAAAATCCCGAAACAATCAGCCACCTGAAAGTTTTACCTTGTATCCATTTTTAACCAGGAAGTCCATAATTTTCTGCCTGAATTCACCCTGAACAAGAATCTCACCATCCGAGGAGGAACCGCCGGCTGCACAAAGATTTTTCAATTGCTTTGCCAGATCGGCCAGATCCTTTTCTGTCCCGACAAAACCTGTCACCAGTGTTGCCTTTTTCCCTCCCTTTAGTTTCTTGTCAAGCATCACCCTGAGGTCCTGCTGTTGCGGCGGAAGGGTAGCTTTTTCAGTGCTTTTACCCAGCTTGTATTTATAATCAGGGTTGGTAGAATACACCACGCCCTGCGGACGGTTCTGCTTTGAGTTTTTAGCGCACATTTGAACTTCACATTAAGGAACAATAATCTTCAGCGAAAGCGGATTAACGGTAATTTCCAGGTCCCTGGTCAGCTTAACCGGTTCCCCGTCAATGTTGACCACCCGGTTCTTGTTTCTTGTCAGTTTGATATGCCGGGCCCTGATAATCTCGACAATCCCTGAGGACTCAAGCCTCCGGGTAAGCAGCTGGCCGACAACCCGCGGGGCATAAAGCAAAGGTACTTTCTTAACGATACATACATCAACAAGCCCGTCGTCAATCTTAGCATCGGGCGATATAATGGTGTTATAGCCAAACTGGTCGGTGTTGGCAAAACTGACAAACAAAGCCTGGCGTGTCACCTGCTTCCCGTCAATTTCCATCCGGTATTTCCGTGGACGGTAATACGCATATTCGCGGGTAACAATTTTAAAATAAGAAAAGAAACCACGCCGGCTACCCCGGGAGAAACGCTTGGCCACCAGGGCATCAAATCCCACGCCAGCAATGGAAACAAACAAATCGTCGTTGATGCTTACAGTATCAATCAGTTGTGTTTTGCCCTGTGCGATGATGCGGAGACTTTGCTCAACATCGATGGGAATTTTCAGATACCTGGCCAGACCATTGCCCGAACCCGACGGCACCAGTCCAAGCATTGAACTGCTGCCTTTCATTCCTTTGACAACCTGGTTTAAGGTACCATCGCCACCCACGGCAACAATGATATTTACACCTGATGAAGCCGCTTCAAGGCTGAGCTCTCTAACATGAGCAGCCGACTCAGATGTTCTGATTTCCCATTGAAACAGCCCCGGATCAAATACTGTCCTGACCTGTTCAGCAAGCATGGACTTCCCGGCCTGGTTAACACCGGAAACAGGATTTACAATAAACAGGATCTGCTTTTTTTTTCCCTCCATCTTGCAGAAATACAATGGTTGTTCGCAATAAGGCTGCAAAAATACGAATTTGAGGGCTCTTTTTCCTTAAAAACTGCTTTGGCTGTGATGCTGTATCAGTCCACTCAAGAATTTCTGTCAGCTGAGAAATCTCTGTAAGAAATAGTTCTTACCTGAAAAAAATAAAAGCCACCAAACCAAGGGTAGCTTTTCCTATTCCTTAAAGTCAGGAAGCTGGGTGAAAATTCATTTTTATAATGAAAACAGGCCTTATTCCAAAACATGATTAGCAAACGACCGTAAGAATTCGTATGAATGGTGATGTTGAAATAATTATGCCCAAATGACGCAATGAATTAACTAACTGTCAGTATCCAAACCTACCTTCAACAATACCTATCAACGACAAATCTTCATCAGGTTCAGGCCGGTGAAGTCCGGTTCCGTTACAAATGATCTCAATACTATCCCGTTGGGCATCTGTAGCCAGCTTTTGTTTTGTGTTCAACCCGACAGGAAAGCGGATCTCTTTCTTGTCGGATAACAAAATACAGATCATCTGGCTCTCATACCATGCCTTAACAGCAATAAACATCAGTTCAGCTACTGTGTATTTCATCCCAATTCTCTTTAATGAGTTGTAAATGCTCATAAATCAACTGCTCGGCTGATTTAAGGTAGTTGACTTTCATGCCTTGCGAAAACTCAAGTTCAACAGGTTCAATCCAATATTTAGCGAATCCTCCTGCTTTCCTGACATGTATATACATTGGTTCGCTTCCTTCATTCGCATAGAAGAAAAATACAAAACCGTACTTTCTGAATACCTCTGGCATAAATTGAAATCTTCTTACTAAGATAAGTCATTCTAAACCGAAAAATGAGTTTTGAAAGTATAAACTGTTATGAATTTGTTTGACACCGGAAAGTAATTCAGATAATTCAGGACAAAAAAAAGCTGCCTTTTGAGGCAGCCTTTCTTAATAATTTCCCCAAAAACTATTTCTCCATTACAACATCAATCTTCATCTTATCACCCTTTGTATAGGTGCTGATGACCTTAACAAGACCAACTTTATTGGTTGCTGTTTTGAAAAGGAAAACATCATTTGCTTCCAGTAAGGTCATTCTAGTGCTGACCTGTCCCAGGTCAAATACCGGGAATTGGTAGTTGGCACCAATGGCGTCGAACTGAGCAGCGGTGATTGTAGTTGGATTAAAAAAGGTTGCGTTTCGATTTGTCCAGCTTGAAAGCTTCAGATCATTAATCGTAAGAGCAGCAGAATCGCTAGGGGATGCAATAGTGTTCTGAAAGGTATTACCTTTAAAGAAGAGAAAGTCTATTTTTGACTGATTGGCAGGTGTGTTAAAGGTTTGAGTTACTGTATAGCTAAATCCTTCAGAAGAAGAGAAGAAACTACCAATAGCATCATTCCATGAACCCAGTTCAACATTTGACCATTTCTTTGTTTCAGGCCCCTGCACAGTGATCTCAAAACTTTTTTTAGTAGTCATACCGCCTTTGTCGGTCAATTCAAAAGATAACCTGCCGGTTCCAAAACTCTCAAGAGTAAATGTAGTGTCCCAGTCATACGAATCTGCATTAAGGGTTGCTTCCTTCCAAGTCATCGGAACATTGTTAGAAGTAAATATAAGCTCGAATTTGGTTAGCTTATTTCCCGAAACACTGCTTTTGCCACCCAATACACCAATTTTGATGGCTGTACCGATTTCAATCGTAACATCATCAGCAGTATATCCTGAACCCCCTTTTAGATTAAGTGATGGACCCGGATCGATTTCTTCGCCGTCGTCACCGCAGGAAGACATAGTTATTGCAACGCCAATCAGCAATGCTGCAAAAAGGAAACTCCATTTTTTCATGTTTTTTGTTTTTTGGTTGGTTTATTTGGTTTGTTTATGTAATTCATCATTTGAAAGAACAAAAATATAAAAACAATTCGATTGCGTCAACATCAAAAGTTGTTCCATTTCTGATAAAAGCACGCGATAAACGCATTTGAAGCGCCGGAAATACAACAATTGGCATCCTCAGAGATGATAAAAACCAATCAACTGAAATATCCGTATTCTTAACAAACAGGATAATTCTGATTTATATTAATTTGCAGATCAACTATTTGACAGAGTGATGCAGATTCTTAACCATTGCTGAAAACTGAGCCTCCGGAAAAACAGAAAATAATAAAATATTGTCAGACATAAGTACTTACAAACATCCTCCACCAATACAAACCGGGCCGGAAATTGAATACAGTGGATGTTAATAAATGTCGAATTAAATACGACATATAGTCATGCTTACATTGAAAGGGAGAAAACAGGATATACAGTTATTCTGTCTTTTCTCCCTGAAATACACCATTTTAAAAATAAATTGCTCCATCAGGAAATTATCCTGACCTGAAATCCAGGTTAAAAGAAATATGCATTCCAACCAGAGGAGGTGCTGAACCTGTTCTGCCAGACTGTCAGCATCCGGCAAAAAATAAAGGCCGGTTGAATATTTTCTCAGTATTGTTTTTTTTTTTTGCCTCACCTGATGTTTCTTTGCACCCTATTGATAAAGCAGTTTTTCATCCAAATAAGTCAGGAGGCTGATGTGGCAACAGTAGCAACTATAGGCAACAAAGGCAAGGGAATCCGTTCCGATTGCCATGTAACACTTGAAATCAGGCAGAGCGGAGGTATTGAAATCCAGCTTGTGAGCAAGGTAAAATCTATGTATGGGGAATCTATCCTCATCTTGTGTAATAAAATTTTCAAATTCTATGGAATTTCCGATGCCAGTCTGTTGCTGGAAGATTCCGGCGCACTGGAGTTCGTGATAGCTGCCAGATTCGAAGCTGCCATCAGGCTACTCACCGGGAACACAAAAGAGTTCCTTCCTGAATTTCTTCCGCAGAATAATTATCAGACTGCCAGAGACAGGGACCGTTTCTCGCGACTCTACCTGCCGGGCAATAGCCCCAGCCTGATGATCAATGCCGGGATTCACAAGCCCAACGGGATTATACTTGACCTTGAGGATGCCGTAGCTGTTTCGAAAAAAGCCGAAGCCCGCTTCCTTGTGCGCAACGCCCTCCGCAGCCTTGATTTTTACGGGGCAGAGCGGATGGTAAGGATCAACCAGGTACCGGACGGGTTGGCCGATCTTGATTATATTATTCCACACAATGTGAATCTTATCCTCGTTCCGAAATGTGAAAGCGCGGATCAGTTGAAACTTGTGAATGACAGCATTGATAAAATCAGAAAGGAGATGGGAATTACCGGCAACATCTGGCTGATGCCCATCATCGAAAGTGCCCTGGGTGTACTGAAAGCATTGGAAATAGCCTCCTCGGACAATGTTGTGGCTGTTGCCATAGGCCTGGAAGATTATACAGCAGACCTTGGCACCCGCCGCACCAACGAAGGCAACGAATCGTTCTTTGCCCGCAGCATGGTGGCAAACGCCTGCAAAGCAGCCGGTATTCAGGCCATCGATTCGGTGTTCTCTGATATTGCGGACATGGAAGCCTTGAAACAAACCGTTTTAAGGTCAAAGGCACTGGGCTTTGATGGTATGGGATGTATCCATCCGAGACAGATTAAGATTATACACGACAATTTTGCCCCGGATGAAGCCGAAATCGATAAAGCAAAGAAAATAGTCAATGCCTTTATTGAAGCGACTGAAAAGGGACTCGGTGTAGTCTCCCTGGGAACCAAAATGATCGATCCTCCGGTGGTGAAACGTGCCCAGCATACCATCAACCTCGCGGTAAGCATGGGAAAACTGACTGCCGACTGGCGCAATGAGTTTCTGACTGTCTGATTTGTAGTACCTATTATTTTTCAGATCAAAAATTAGCAATATGTCGAAATACGATAAACTGACTACCAATGCCATCGGTCGGGTAGTACCTCAGATCATCAACGGGAAAGAAGCAGTTCCTTACCTGGGTGTCGGTAAATTCAGACCAACCGGCCGGAAATATGCTCCACTCATCAGCACCTGTGCCGATTATCCCGATGACGGTAATAAAGTCACCGGATCGATCAGGGAAGCCCTGGAAAAATGCGGGCTGAAAGATGGCATGACCATTTCTACCCATCATCATTTCCGCAATGGCGACCTGGTAGGCAACCAGGTTTTTGATGCTGCCGTTGAGCTGGGTGTAAAAAACCTGACCTGGGCTCCTTCCGCTTCCTTCGAATGCCACAGTCCGCTGATCAAATACCTTGAGGATGGAACCATCCACCACATTGAAGGAAGTATGAACGGAGCACTCGGAAAATTTACTACCGAAGGCGGAATGCAGGGTATGGGAATCCTCCGTTCGCACGGAGGCCGCTATCAGGCCATCCAGGATGGTGACCTTCATGTTGACATTGCCGTGATTGCCGCGCCGACTGCTGATCCTTTCGGTAACGCCACCGGCGACCGGGGTCCGGCGGCATGCGGACTCCTTGGTTTTGCACTCGCCGATTCGCAATATGCCGATAAGGTCATAGTGGTGACCGACAACCTGGTTCCTTTCCCCTGTGTGCCCTGGCAGATTCATGGAAACTATGTTGACCATGTGGTGGTACTTGATAAAGTCGGTATTCCGGAGAAAATTGTTTCCGGAACCACTGAAATTACCAAAAGCCCCGACAGGTTGCTACTGGCTGAACTCACCGCGCAGTTCTGCGATGAAACCGGAATTGTCAGGGATGGCTTCTCATTCCAGGCCGGGGCAGGAGGCACGGCCCTTTCGATTGGCATCTATTTCGCCGAAATGCTCCGGAAAAGAGGCATGAAAGCAAGGTTTGCCAGAGGCGGAAGCAACAAATACCTTGTTAAAATGCTGGAAGAGGGCCTGGTCGATTATATTCTCGACGGACAGACTTTTGACCTCGAAGGGGTAAGATCGATGCGGGAAAACCCCGGCCATCTGAATACCAGCCCGTTTACCAGTTACAATTATCATGGCAAGGGTAACTTTGCTTCCATGGTGGATGTGGTTATTCTTGGCGCTACAGAAGTGGATATCAATTTCAACGCCAATGTGGTGACCCATTCCGATGGCTACCTCCTGCATGGCATCGGTGGCTGGATGAACTGCCTGTTCTCGAAATGCGTAATCCTGCCCATACCGCTTTTCCGCGACCGTATGCCGGTCATCCGCGATCAGGTGACCACCATCTGTGGGCCCGGCGAACTGATTGATGTTATTGTCACAGAGCGGGGCATCGCCATCAACCCTTTGCGCACCGATCTGATTGACAAACTCAGGGGATCATCACTCCCGATAAAATCAATCCACCAGTTAAAGGATGAAGCTGAAAGGATCTGCGGAAAACCCTCACTTCCGGTCCTCAGCGATGAATTCATTGCAGCCATCAAATGGGTTGATGGCACCGTGATCGATGCAGTAAGAAAAGTGATCATCTGATGACTTGACTTTCATTGAGATGATACGCAGGAACCCGATCAATTGCGTTCCTGCATTCTTTTTTTAAACTGAGTTTGCAGATACTGACTTTGACCGGCAGGCCGGATACCAACCTTATTTCCTTTTATTGAATTCCCTGTTTACTGTACATTGCTTCCCGCAGAAAAAGCAACACTTAAGCATTGTTTACAGTAAGGCAGAAAAAGGGATAAATTATTTTAAGTTATCACTTGATTTTTGGAATATAAACTATTGTCGGAATTGGGAACGGGTATAAACTGAGTAAAAATATTTTACTGATAATATCATTCACAAAATCAGGATATTAGACCATTTACAATCAAAGAAGTAATAAAATCAGACACTTTTTTTTTGCTTTTCAAGAATAAAATGTAGTAAATTTATCGCTGTTAAAATCTTTTACACTTTTATGATAAGAATAAGCGGCAGCACTTTCGAGTTTCAGGAATTATTAAATAGAAGAAAAATAAACCAATTTATCCGAAAATGAGTAAAATTCTGGCGATTGACGATGACTCCATCATCCGGACCTTATTGACGAATATCCTTACCAAAGCAGGATACGAAGTTGTAACAGCCTCCGATGGTGAATCGGGCCTTGAATTAGCTTCAACGACTAATCCTGATCTGGTTGTTACTGATTTCCAGATGCCTGGCCTCACCGGTCTGGATGTAGTTACTGAACTGCAGAAGACTCAGCCTGGCTTGCCGGTAATTCTTTTGACTGCCCATGGTGATGTGGCACTGACAATAAAATCAATCCAGCTTGGGGCCTACGATTTTATTGAAAAGCCGATTCAGATGCAGGAATTGCTGGATGTGATCCGCAATGGTCTAGAAGTTTCAAGACAAAGCCGTAGCCTGACCGAAGCCATTTCGCCTGAAGTCAGAAAGGCGATCGAAGATAACCTTCTGGTTGGAAAAACGCCGGTTATGCGTGAGATATTCAAAAACATAGGGAGGATCTCACTGAACAAGGTAAATGTGCTGATTACCGGGGAAACCGGCACTGGTAAAGAACTCATTGCCAGACTTATCCACTTCAGTGGCATCACCAGGGAACATCCGCTGGTAGTTGTAAATTGTTCAAACCTGAACGAAGGACTGCTCGAACATGAATTGTTTGGCTATACCCTGGGTGCATTCCCGGGTGCAATGAACGACAAGAAAGGAAAATTCGAACAGGCAGGTGAAGGAACCCTTTTCCTGGACGAAATTTCAGAACTTACCGACAACATCCAGACCAAACTGTTAAGGGTATTACAGGAACTTGAGTTCGAAAAACCGGGCGCTGATGATCCGCTGCCCATGAATGCCAGAATAATTGCAGCCACCAACAAGGACCTGGAATCGCTGGTGAGAAGCGGGAAATTCAGGGAGGAACTCTATTACAGGCTTAAAGTATTTACTATTGCACTCCCTCCTCTCAGAAACCGCAAAGAAGATATCGGTGAACTGGTGAAACATCTGATGGGGAAACTCAACCGGAAGCTGAACAAAAGAGTGTTAAAAATCGGAGATGGTGTGCTGGATATGTTAAGAGACCATGAATGGCCGGGCAATGTCAGGGAACTTGAAAATACACTGATGCAGGCCTTCATTATGACCCGCAGCGATGTCCTTGAAAAAGAACACATCGTACTGATGAGTTCACCTGAAGGAGCCGGCGGTGAATCTTTCGAATTAAAATCGATAGCTGACATTGAAAAGGTACACATCAAGAAAGTACTCGACAAAGTTAAATGGAACAAACAGGAAGCATCCAGAATTCTGGAGATAACCCGGCCAACTCTGAATGCCAAAATAGAGAAATACGGATTAAGACACAATTAAAAGGCTTGTCCTCTTTCAACTGAATTATAAATGTCCGGCCTCAGACCGGGCATTTTTTATATCCCATTTTGAATTATTCCTCAATTAATGCAAAGAAAAGTCTCTCCAACCAGATTGTCCCTCCATATAACCTCAGAAATCAAAAATATTTTCAGGAATTTTAACAATTTCTCTTTCGGTGTCCCAAAACAGATTAAAAGTAAAATATTTTTACATTTACAATGTATGAAATAATATCATTATATATTACTCATTTTTAATTAAATACGATTCAATATATTGGCGATAAAAAATTATTTTCATAATAAAGTAAATTTTTTTCTCGATTTACTTGACTTTCGATATTGAATTACCTTATATTTATCCGGTAGTCAAGAACGAACAAAGTTTTTTTACATGAAAGTTGCCCGATTGATCCAAATTACATTGATGCTGACCTTGTCGGGATTGATTTGTAATGGCCAGGTGAAGGTTATCGGGCATGCCAGTGCTGAAGTGGTAGAATCCGTTTCAGCAAGTTGCAGCAGCACCACTGACATCATACTTAACATGCAGAAAATCGAAGATTTTGATCTTGGAAGCTTCAGCATTAAGGGAAATGCAATGTCGGCCTGTTCTTTGATTGTCGGCAATGCCAGTGTCAGCAACAACAGAGGCGAGTCCTTTACTATTCAGACTATAGCTTCGGATGCAGGAATGCCTCTGATCGCTGACGAAAACGGCAATCACTCGTTAAACCTGATTGCCAATCCCGATGTACTGCTTGCAAGCGGCCAATATCAAGGTAACTATGGGGTTACTTTTGTATATAATTGAAATTTGACTACTTTCTTTCAATAATCAGCTGCAGGCCATTCAGAGGGGGTGCAGCTGATTTTTTATACTGCTTCCTGACCAATTCTAAAGCAGAAGTTTTTTATAGAAATCCACCCTCTTGCGGGTCAGTCAACGCTTCAGGAAAAACGAGAGCATAATCACCGGGCGAATTGATGTTGACCAGAATATTACAGTCATCCGTTATTACAGGGATTCTTTTGAATTTTGCCAGAAAATGGTCAATCCTTGTTTCAGGGTTCAGGTCTTCTTTAACTGCCTTACATACCCGATGGTTTATCAGTATCGGATGACCTGCTTTACTATTATGAACAGGTGCTATGATTTCTCCCATCGCTGCAACCCCGGCCATCTCATTCAGCAGGTCCGGATAAACAAACGGATTGTCTACATTCTGGAAAAAAACAGAAGAACCCTCCTCTATATATTTCATGCCTTCCCTGAGCGAAAAAAATCTTCCTTTTTCAGGATGATGATTCACGACCAAAATAACGCCCTCCGGCAGCCGGAGGTGAGCGGTACCGATCTGTTCGTTCAGGTCGGCTGAAACAACAACAACGATCCTATCTATCCCGGAAGCAGCATATTTTGCTGTAATTTCCTCAAGAAAAGTGATCCCCTGATTTCCAAAACCAAGCAAAGCCTTGTGCTTCCCCATCCGGCCGGAGCTTCCGGCAGACAGGACAATACAGGATATACCGGCAAAAGCGTTCATGCACAACATTTTTTTCTACTTTTACAAAGGTAAAAAATTAAGCCCCTGAGCATGGTCCATTCTGCCGCCTTTTCAACCATTCCCATAGAAAGATTATACGATCTTATTGACCACGAGTATACCGGCAGAAGTGAAATCTTTGGCATTCCGGAAGCCTTGTTCTTCAATCCGGGTAGCAACCCGGCAGCAGGCATGGAGATTTTCGGCCATACCCTTGATACCCCTGTTGGCGTTGCTGCAGGGCCACATTCTCAGATGGCTCAGAATATTATCACTGCCTGGTTATGCGGGGCAAGCTATATTGAACTCAAAACCATTCAGACCCTCGATGAACTCGAAGTTTCAAAACCCTGCATCGACATGCAGGATGAGGGATATAATTGTGAATGGTCACAGGAACTGCGGATTCATGAGTCATTTGAAGAGTACCTGAAAGCATGGATTATCATCCACATCCTGCAGCACCGGTTAGGACGGAACACGGAATTGAAAGGCGGATTCGTTTTCAATATGAGCGTGGGCTATAATTATGAAGGTATTCTTAAGGAAAACGTACAGTGGTTTTTGGATAAAATGGGCGATTCGGGTCAGGAAAAAGCCGGAATGATTTCGGCATTGCTACCGCTTTATCCTGCGATCCGTGAGATCGAAATTCCTGACTGCATTTCGGATAACATCACCCTGAGCACCATGCACGGATGCCCGCCGGATGAAATTGAAAAAATCGGGCATTATCTTCTCAGCGAAAAAAAACTTCACACCTTTATCAAGCTTAACCCTACCCTGTTGGGCAAAGAAGAGCTGCCCGACATCCTTAATAATAAACTTGGATTTAGAACCACCGTTCCCGATATTGCCTTTGACCACGACCTGAAATACCCGGATGCCATCGGAATAATCACCCGCCTGCAACAGACCGCCGACCACGAAGGATTGGTTTTTGGCGTAAAACTGACCAATACACTTGAAAGCCTGAACCACAGGAACATCCTTCCCGCACAGGAACAAATGATGTATATGAGCGGCAGGGCTTTGCATCCCATCAGCATCAATGTTGCCAGAAAGCTGCAGAATGAGTTTCATGGTAAACTGACCGTCTCATTTTCGGCCGGTGCAGATTGTTACAATATTTCCGACATTCTCCGCTGTGGCCTGAAACCGGTAACCGTCTGTTCAGATATGCTGAAACCAGGAGGGTATGGCAGACTGGGACAATACACCGGAAACATCGGATCATCCCTGGCAGGCACGGCAGAGGATAAACTGAGATACCTGAATGCCTATGCAGATGCTGTTGTGAACAATGCTGCTTATAAAAATGACCCTTACCAGGTAAAAAGCATAAAATCGTCCAGACCTCTTGGTCTGTTCGACTGCATCCATGCGCCCTGTGTTGATGAATGCCCTACAAGCCAGGATATTCCTGAATATCTGTATCATACATCCACCGGCAACCTTCAGAAAGCGCTGGATGTGATCCTTGCAAAAAATCCGTTTCCCCATGTGCTGGGCTCAGCCTGCGACCACCCTTGCCAGACGAAATGCACCAGGATCAATTATGACGAGCCTTTGAAAATAAGGGACATCAAGCTCTTTATTGCTGAAAACGGTAGTGAAACAGGAATCATTGCAGCTCCTGACAACGGGAAGAAGGTGGCCGTTATCGGCGCCGGTCCATCGGGCCTGGCCTGTGCATTTTTTCTACGTCAGACCGGATTTGCAGTAGAAATATTCGAATCAAAAGAAGTTGTGGGAGGAATGGTTTATGATGCCATACCGGGCTTCAGAATGAAAATGGACCTGTTGAAAAGGGATGTAGACCGTATTCTGAAACTGGGAGTAAAAATTCACTTTAATGTGAAAATTGATCGTCAACGGTTTGATGAGTTGCGCAGGAGCTTCAGTTATGTTTATATCGCTGCGGGGGCACAACGATTCAAAACACTTGGCATGGAAGGGGAAAATGCATCCGGGGTGCTGAATGCCTTTGATTTCCTGAAAGAAGCAAAAAAAGGCCGGGGGTTTGACCTCGGTCAACATATCCTGGTGATCGGTGGAGGGAACACTGCCATGGATGTGGCACGCACCGCCAAACGTATGGCCGGAGAGAAGGCTTCCGTAAAGGTCATGTACCGCCGCACCCGTGCCGAAATGCCTGCAGACCGTGAAGAAATTGAAGCCCTGTTGTCAGAAAACATCGGACTAAACGAATTGCTTTCCCCTGAAAAGATCAATGTGGTCAATGGACGGATTGTTTCGCTATCCTGTGCAAAAATAATACTTGAGAATCCGGCTTCCGGCGGACGACCTGTACCGGTGAGGACCAATGATGCCCTGGTTGAATTCCCGGTTGATACCCTGATACCTGCACTTGGACAGGAAACTGACCTTGATTTCATCAGCCCCGGCGACCTGAAAACAAGAAACAACACAAATGAAACCCTTCTGGATGGCGTCTTTATCGGTGGTGATGCCCTGCGTGGTGCAGCAACCATCGTGAAAGCCGTGGGCGATGGGCGGAAAACAGCCCGGCAGATCGCTGAACGGGCGGGCCTGACCCTGAAATCAGAAACACTGAAAAACGACAGGGATATCAATCTGCAGGAGTTACTTATCAGGAAATCAGAACGGATACTTATGGATCCTGCCATTGCAGGATTTCAGGTAAAACTGGATGCCGGAAAGGCGCAAGCTGAAGCCGGCCGCTGTATTCAATGCAATGAGGTTTGCAATATCTGTGTTACGGTTTGTCCCAACAGGGCAAATATCTATTATAATGCTATGGCGGTTAACATTCCTGTTTGGCAGGTAAACCCTGGTGATCACAGAGAGCAGTTTAGCCAAAGCGGGTCACTTGTTGTTGATCAGAAAATCCAGGTGCTCAATATCGCTGATTTCTGTAATGAATGCGGCAATTGCACCACTTTCTGCCCTTCATCAGGCTCCCCTTTCCGCGACAAGCCAAGGTTTTGTCTGACTGAAAAAAGTTTCCGACAGACCGACAACAGTTACATCCTGGAGAAGCATCAGGGGCAAACAAGTCTCAGACACCGTTCGGGCGAAAAGGTAAGCAGCCTCTTTAAAACTGCCGATGGTTGTCATTACACCGATCAAGAGGCAGAAGTAGTTTTCAACCATGATTTCGTTCCTCAGGCAATAAAGCTGACAGGTCCCGGAAAATCCGGAATCAGCCTGATGAAGGCTGCAGAGATGAAGTTCCTCTTAGACATCCTTGGAGATTCTTCTTTATCTTGTCCGGATGCTGTAGAATAATATTTCAGAAAAACCCATATAAAAATTCTATTAAAACCATACTGATGATTTCAACTATCAATCACATTGTAAATCCTGCCGCAAGGCAGAAAGCCGTTGAACGATTCCGTGAAAAGGGTATTGTACTGCCTACTTTCGCCCAGATGCGGAACCCGGAACTTGTTCCGGAAAAAATCAAAACAAGCCTGAAAGGGATCGGATTATGGGATCTTCATCCTGCCAATCTGTTCCGGATCACCTGGAAAAATGAACCGGTTGAAAAAGGCGGTCAGTTTGGTGGTGTCAATTACCTTGAACTTCCTGAAGCGATCACTGGTGTAAAAGCCAGGATTGTTCTGCTGATCGGCAAATATTTTCCCACAGGGGCACATAAAGTGGGTGCTGCTTATGGTTGCCTGGCACCACGTATAATAACAGGCGAATTTGACCCATCCTATCACAAGGCGGTATGGCCTTCAACCGGAAACTACTGCCGGGGCGGAGCCTTTGATTCCTACCTGATGGATGTTACTGCTGTTGCCATCCTTCCGGAAGAGATGAGTAAAGAACGTTTTTCCTGGCTGAAGGACATTGGAGCAGAGGTGATTGCCACCCCTGGTTGCGAGTCAAATGTAAAGGAGATTTATGACAAATGCTGGGACATCCGCCGGAACAGACCTGATTGTGTGATTTTCAACCAGTTTGATGAATTTGGCAATCCTACCTGGCATTACAATGTAACTGCTCCAGCCATTGAGGAGGTTTTCAATTCTTTAAAACTACCAAAAAGTCATCTGGCAGCTTATGTTTCGGCTACTGGCTCAGCCGGAACCATCGGGGCTGGTGACTACCTGAAAAAGCAATTTCCACACATGAAAATCGTTGCTTCAGAAGCCCTGCAGTGTCCGACCCTGCTCAACAGCGGGTTCGGCGGCCACCGCATCGAAGGCATAGGCGACAAACATGTTCCCTGGGTGCACAATGCGAAAAACACCGATATGATCACGGCCATCGACGATGAAGATTGCATGCGCGTATTCAGGCTTTTCAATGAACCCGAAGGACATTCATACCTGAAGTCCTGCGGAATTGAACAGTCATTGATTGATCAACTCCATCTGCTGGGTATTTCGGGAGTTTCAAATATGCTGTCAGCCATGAAGGCCGCAAAATATTATGAGATGACCGGTGATGATGTGATTTTAACATTAGCTACTGATTCAGCAGAAATGTATCATTCAAGGCTGGAAGAACTGACAGCAGAAAAAGGCAGCTACAGCATGATTCAGTCTGCAAAAGACATGGAGAAATGCATCCTGGGTCAGGGAACCGACAACCTGAAAGAACTTGGATACTATGACCGTAAGGCGATTCATAACCTTAAATATTTTACCTGGGTGGAACAACAGGCCAAGGAAATCGAAGACCTGAATCAGCTCTGGTACGACCGCAACCTCTGGGAAGAGCAGTTTAACCAGGCAGTAAGATGGGATGAGATGATCAATGACTTTAATGAGGAAACGGGAGTGTTGAAGAGGTTGTAGAGAAGCTCAAAGTTCAAAGTTTACCCGCCTTTGGCGGGCTCCAGAATCCAGGTTTTAATCTTGCGGATTGTGGATTGCGGATTTTTGAATCGGTACAACATTCTTAATTCGTCATTCTTTTTTCACCCTGAGCGGTGGTGATTGAGCGGCGGTGGTCGAGCGGCGGTGGTCGAGCGTAGCCGAGACCAGCCGAGACCAGCCGAGACCAGCCGAAGGGCGTCATTCCCCGCCTACGCTGCGCTTCTGCGGGGCAGGCGTAATTCGTATTTCGTAATTACTTCAACATGTCAACCAAGTTCACCTACCAATGCATTGATTGCGGGAAAACTTACTCCGGAAGCGGAGTTATGTATGTTTGTCCTGACTGCAGTGCTCGGCAGAAAGCAGATCAGCCTCCCATGGGCATACTCAAGGTGGTTTATAATCCGGAACTGCTGAAAAACAGGTCGTTTGAAGTTCTGGAACAAAACCATTTTCTGGATATTTTACCCATCGATGATCTGAAGAGTCTGCCCAATCTGAAAGTCGGGAATACCCCGCTTTACAGGATAGACCGGCTCAATGGGAAATCTCCGGAACATTTGCTTTATCTGAAAGACGACTCCCAAAACCCGACATTCTCTTTTAAAGACCGTGCATCAGCCGTTGTTTCAGCCTTTGCCAGGGAAAACAGCATTGATACCATAGTGGCCGCTTCTACCGGGAATGCCGGCTCGTCACTGGCAGGCCTGTGTGCCGCTCAGGGGCAGAAAGCGGTGATCTTTGTCCCGGCATCCGCACCCAAAGCAAAACTGACACAGATACTGATGTATGGCGCTGTACTGGTTCCTGTTGACGGTAATTATGATACTGCCTTTGATCTGAGCATTGAGGCTACGAAACGTTTCGGCTGGTATAACCGCAATACAGCATTCAACCCGCTGACCATCGAGGGAAAGAAAACAGTTTCTCCGGAACTTTTCGGTCAGCTCAACCATAAGCTGCCCGACAGGATATTCGTCCCGGCAGGTGACGGTGTAATAATATCAGGTGTTTACAAAGGATTTGAAGACCTGCTTGCGATGGGCCTGATTGACCGGATGCCCGTCATTGTAGCGGTTCAGGCTGAAGGAAGCAGTAACATCATTGATAACCTGGGAAAGACATCCTTTCATGCCACTCCATCGCATACCATTGCTGACAGCATTTCGGTTGATATTCCCCGGAATTTCAGGATGATTGCGGGTTACCTTTTGAAATATCAGGGAGAATCCATTAAAGTGACTGATACAGAAATAATTAAAGCTTCCGCTACCCTGGCAAAAAATACAGGCATATTTGCTGAGCCGGCAGCCGCAGCCGCATTTGCAGGCTATGAAGCCTATGTAAGGTATAACCGCTTGCCCGTAGCATCGGTGAACGTTGTTCTGCTTACCGGAAGCGGGTTGAAGGATCTGAATGCAGTTCAATCTGTACTCAATATTCCGGTTCCGGTCCGACCAGATATAGCCTCCATTGAATCTTTTCTTAAAGATAAAATCTGAACAGGCATGATACAGTTTAATCTGAATGGCAAACCTTTCATTTACACAGGTAATCCGGAAACCAGACTCCTGCATTTCCTGAGGAATGAAAAAGGGATAACCTCGGTAAAGGATGGCTGCTCCTGCCAGGGGGCCTGTGGAGCCTGCCTGGTTGAGATCGACGGGGAAGCAAAGCTGTCGTGCATGACCCCTGTTGGTAAACTTGAAAATGCTGAGATTAATACACTGGAAGGCATCCCTGACGAAATCCGTGATCTCATTGCCACCGCGTTTGTTGAGAAAGGAGCCGTTCAATGCGGTTTCTGTACACCCGGTTTCCTGATGCGGACAAAAATTCTGCTTCAGAAAAACCCTCAGCCAAGCCGTGATGAGATCAAAAAGGCACTCACCCTGAATTTATGCCGCTGCACCGGTTATGTCAAAATTGTAGATGCCATTGCTGAAGCTGCCAACCGCTTACATCCTGGTCAAGCATCTGAAAGAAAAGATAGTTCAGGAAAGATCGGTACATCCTACCCTAAATATGAGGCTTATGAGATGGCTGTCGGAAAAAGAAAATTTGTGAATGACCTCCGTTTTGATGGAATGCTTTACGGTGCCCTGCGGTTTTCCGACCATCCAAGGGCAGTGATCAGGGAGATTGACATCAGCAAAGCACAGCAGGTTAATGGCGTTATCCGCATTTTCACTTCGGGTGATATTCCGGGTGACCGCTATGTCGGACTGATCTTTAAAGACTGGCCATTGATGATCGGCACCGGCGAAACCACCCGATATATCGGCGATGTGCTGGCAGGGGTTGTTGCAGAAACCGAGGACATCGCCAGAAAGGCTGCTGCCCTTATCGAAATTACCTATGAAATCCTTGAACCGGTTACCGATCCGCATAAAGCCATAAAGGCAGGTTCGCCAAAAGTTCATCCCGATCGTGAAAACCTGCTGGAAACCTGCAGGGTTTATCGTGGCGGGGATGCTGAAGAGCTGCTGAAGGGTTCCGCTTTTGTTGCCACAGGCATTTACCAGACCCAGCGGATTGAACACGCATTTCTTGAAACGGAAGGGGCAGTGGCCATGCCGGAAGGCGATGGGGTTCATTTGTATTCAAACGGGCAGGGCATTTATGTTGACCGCAGGCAGGTTGCTTCCCTGCTGGGACTTCCGGAGGAAAAAGTCCGGGTAACGCTGGTTTCTACCGGTGGTGGTTTTGGCGGAAAAGAAGATATGACGACCCAGGGACATGCTTCCCTGTTTGCCTGGTTACTGAAACGACCTGTGAAAGTGATGCTGAACAGGGAGGAGTCCATCCGGATGCACCCGAAAAGGCATCCGGTCTATATGGATATTGCTGTAGGCTGTGATAAGGACGGACGGCTGACCGGGCTGAAACTATACGCCGTGGGTGATTCCGGCGCTTATGCCTCTGTTGGAACCAAAGTGATGGAAAGGGTTGCCGGACATGCGACCGGAGCTTATCATTTCCCCTGTGTAAACCTGGAAGCACTCACCGTTTACACCAACAACATCCCTTGTGGTGCCATGCGCGGGTTCGGGGCCAATCAGGTTTGCTTTGCCCTGGAAGGCTGTATTGATGATCTATGCAAACAAGGTAACTTCGACCGGTGGCAGTTCCGGTATGACAACGCCCTGACTGAAGGAAAGATGACGGCTACCGGACAGATTCTTAAAGGAGGAGTGGGTGTAAGAGCCACACTTGAAGCTGTAAAACCCTATTATGAAAAAGCCCGGATCAAGGGGCTGGCCTGCGGCATAAAAAACAGCGGTGTAGGCAATGGCATGGCCGATTACAGCGATGTTGTCATTCACATCACCTCAGAAAACAAGGTACATCTTGAGCATGGCTGGACAGAAATGGGACAGGGCGTGCACACCATAGCCCAACAGGTGCTGTTTGAAGAAACAGGCATCAATCCGGAGATTGTTGAAGTAACTGTTGACAGCAATGCAGGAATCCCCACCGGAATGACCACCTCCTCAAGGGCAACTGCCCTGCTGGGCAATGCCATTATTGATGTTTCAAAAAAAATCCGTGAAGATCTGAAAAGTCGTTCGTTGAAAGAACTTTCAGGCAAAATTTACAAAGGGCATTATTCCTACGACCTGACCACAAAGCCCGGCGTGGAGGTGAAGGAAATCATAACCCATTTTGCCTATGGCTATGCCACCCAGCTCGTGATCCTCAACGATTCGGGCGAAATTGAAACTGTTTACGCAGCCCATGATGCCGGAAAAATCATGAACCCTGTGATGTTCGAGGGTCAGATTGAAGGAGCAGTACATATGGGACTGGGCTATGCCCTCTCGGAAGATCTGCCAATGAAAGACGGACAGCTCGTTTCAGCTAAGATGCGCGACCTGAAGATCCTCCGGGCAAAGGATATGCCGGAAATTGTGGTGTTGGGTGTGGAAGTCAAGGATCCGGTAGGCCCTTATGGTGCCAAAGGACTCGGAGAAATCGGACTCGTACCCACTGCGGCGGCGGTTGCGAATGCGATGAGAGATTGGGATGGAAGAAGGAGGTTTGAGCTGCCTTTGAAGAAATAGCATTCTTAGGAATTTACGGTTTACGATTTACGGTTTACGATTTACGGTTTACGATTTACGGTTTACGACTGAGCAAAATTGAATAAATATTCATGCGATTCACTCTTTAAAAACTGAAAATATGACAAGTAAGGAATTAATCAGTAGGTTTAAAGCATTCGCAATAAATGTTGCATTGATCATTAAATCTTTACCCAAAGATTCCATAAATCTGGTATATTCCAATCAACTGATCAGGTCTTCAAGTTCCGCCGGTGCTAATTACAGAGCTGCTTGCAGGGCAAAATCCACGGCTGACTTCATCAACAAACTTAAAATTGTTGAAGAAGAATTAGATGAGACAATTTTCTTTCTGGAATTACTAGCCCACTTTAATTCCGGGTTTAAGGAGAAAATTATCTTAATTCTAAATGAAGGTAATGAACTGCTTGCTATTACTGTTCAATCAATAAAAACCTCAAGAATCAAACAAAAAGTAAACAATTGAATTACAGAAAAACCAATGGCGGAATTCGAGGACCCTTCCCATTTTCGTTATTCGTCATTTGTAATTTCATCAGAAAATCAGAGAACACTGAAAAACAACAAAACCCTAAAACGAACTACGAAAGCAGATTCGTCATTCGTCATTCGTAATTCGTAATTAAACCCATTTCTCATGTCAATTCTCTTAACCAACGCCACTTACATCCATCCAACAACCCTCGAATTCACTTTAACCAATATATTGGTTCATGAAGGATTTCAGGGTGAAATCGAATTTCTGAACTATATTCCTGAAAAGTCCAATTACACCATTATTGACTGCAGGGGCAAATACATCACCCATTCCTTTGCCAACGGGCATCACCATGTATACTCAGCCCTTGCCCGCGGTATGGGTGCGCCGAAGAAAAACCCGCAGAATTTCCCGGAAATCCTGAAATATATCTGGTGGACGCTCGATAAAGCCCTGGACCTGGACATGATCAGCTCGAGCGCACTGGTAACGGCCATCGCCTGCGCCAAAAGCGGGGTTACGTTTGCCATCGACCACCATGCCTCACCTTTTGCGGTAAAAGGCAGCCTTGAAACCATTGCACAGGCCTTCGATGAGGTTGGCGTCGGGCATTTACTCTGTTATGAGATTTCGGATCGCGACGGAATTGGCATTGCCCGGCAGGGATTGGATGAAACCGCTGACTATCTTTCCAAAAGGCAAGGCCTTGTTGGTCTGCATGCATCTTTTACTGTTGGGGATGAAACGTTAAAACAGGCTGTTGATCTTGCCAGTGAAACCAACTCAGGCATTCACATACATGTAGCTGAAGACCAGTCGGATGAAGGTCATTGCCTTGAAAATTATTCTACCTGGGTTGTTGACCGCCTGGCCAGAGCCGGTGTTCTTGATTTTCAGAAAACCATTCTTGGCCACTGCCTGCATCTGGATGAATATGAACGTCAGCAACTATACAATTCTCCTGCCTGGGTAGTACAGAACATGGAAAGTAACCTGAATAATGGTGTTGGACTTTTCAATTCAAAAGGACTGAGTGAACGCATTATGCTGGGGACCGACGGCATGCACAGCGATATGCTGCGGAGTGCAAAAGCTTCATTTTTTGCCGGTCATAATTCTGACAACATTGATTATGCTGAAACCTACCGCAGGTTAAGAAACGTGCACAACTACCTGCAATCCAACAATTTCAAGGGAGATGGTGATAACAACCTTGTGGTCTTGGATTACGATACCCCCACCCCATTCAACAGCAGTAATTTCCTTGGTCATTTCCTTTTCGGGATTGAAGCCAGGCATGTACTTCATGTGATTTCTGACGGTAAATTAATTGTTGAAAACGGGCATATCACGACTGTTGATGAAACAGAGATTCTGAAAGAAGCCCGGATACAGGCAGAACGGCTCTGGAAACGGATGCGCTAGCTTCGCTTCTTTACCTAACTTTGCAATCATAATCACCATGAGAAATTAAAATAGTCTTGTAAGACTTTCTCAATATTTAATTTACCAATTTTGAATTCCACCTTGAGATTATCAAACAATTAATCAATACATTGCGTCCCTGCCAGCCGGCAGGCTGGTTCGCGTCTTTGCGTGAGATTATAAACCCGGTTTTAATGGAAATTACCTTTTTACAATGGATCGGTTACCTGGCTTCGGTAATTATTGCCGTTTCGATGACCATGAACTCCATCCTGAAATTCAGGTGGATCAACCTGGCCGGGGCACTTACCTTTTCACTCTACGGCTTTCTGATCGGAGCGCTGCCGGTCGGATTTCTGAACGCATTTATTGCCTGTATCGATATTTATTATCTGTATACGATATATTCGAAGAAAGAAGTCTTCGAAATCCTTGAAGTGAGGGCCGATAACCGGTATATGATCCGGTTCCTCCAGTTTCACGACAAGGAAATCCAGCGTTTTTTTCCGGGTTTCTCCTACAAACCTGAAATGAACACCATCAGTTTCTTTGTACTGCGCGATATGGCCGTTGCCGGGATTTTCCTGGCTCACAGGGAGCACGATCACTGCCTGGTTGTAGGGCTTGATTTTGTGTTACCTGAATTCCGCGATTTTAAAAACGGGAAATTCATTTACCTTCGGTTGCGCAACAGGTTTATCGGGGATGGATTTAAGAAAGTGATTGCTGAAAGGAAGAGCGAAAAATATGGGAAATATCTCAGAAAACTTGGCTTTGCACAAAACATGGAAGGCATGTTTGAGAAATCACTGGTTGATTAAAACCCTTAATAAATGAACCAATGATGATCAGAATTGGGTTTGAATCTGGCGTTGAAATAAATATCCTTCGACTACGCTCAGGATGACTGTCAGTCTGAGCGTAGTCGAAGACAGTTTCTCTTAATTATACAACGTTTATACGTGACCTGAAAATATACATCTGCCATGGGTACAACATTGATTAAAAACGGGTTCATCGTTACGTCCGATCAAAAATACAAAGCTGATATTTACATTGAAGAAGGAAGAATTTTCGGGATCGGAATAAATCTGAAGTGTAATACAGGAGATTGTGTTATAGTTTATGCTGATGAAAAACTGATTTTTCCCGGTGGCATCGATCCTCATGTCCATTTTGCCCTGCCCACACCTGCCGGTCCCTCGTGCGATGATTTCCTCAGCGGCAGCCGGGCCGCCATGGCCGGAGGTACCACGTATTTCATTGATTTTGTGACACCCTCACAAGGGCAATCCCTCAAAGAAGCCTTGTTGCTGAGACAGTCTGAAGCCGCAAAAAGCCTGCTTGAATGCAGCCTCCATATGGGCATCACCTGGTTCGATGAGACGATTCCTGCCCAGATGGAATGGTGTTTGAAAGAAGCGGGTATTAAATCATTTAAAGCATATCTGGCATACAAAGGAAGCATCGGTATCGAATACCATGAACTGGAACAGGTGATGGTAACCGCTGCAAAACTGGATGCCATAGTGCTTGTACATTGCGAAGAAGGCGACCTGATTATTCAGAAACAACAGGAATTTCTGAAACAGGGAAAAACAGGTCCGGTTTATCATGCACTGTCGCGTCCCGCTGAAACGGAGGCTGAATCCGTCAGGAAAGTGGTCGACCTTTGCCGGATAACAGGCTGTAAGACCTATATTGTGCATACTTCAACCGCGAAATCGCTGGAATATGTCCGTCAGGGAAAAAAGGAAGAATTGCCGCTTTTTTGTGAAACCTGTCCACAATACCTGCTGCTGGATGAAAGTGTTTATCAGAAGCCTGTTCCGGATTCGTTAAAGTATATCATCAGTCCGCCCATCCGCAGTATAGCCGACAAGGATGCGTTATGGCTGGCCCTGCAGGATGGTACCGTGGATGTTATTTCCACCGACCACTGTCCCTTCAATACCCTTGGACAGAAAGACCAGGGCATAAACGATTTTACAAAAATCCCCAATGGCGCCGGGGGGGTCGAACACCGCATGAAGTTGCTATATACCTATGGTGTATTGACCGGAAAAATCAGCCTGCAACAGTTTGTTGCACTGACTTCAACCAATGCTGCCCGGATTTTCGGACTTTATCCACGAAAAGGTGAAATTGCTGCCGGATCCGATGCCGATCTGGTGATCTGGGATCCGGCTGGTAAATCGGTGATTTCGTTAAAAACCAATGTGCAGTCGGGTGATGAGGATATTTATGAAGGGATGGAAACTGTTGGTACTCCCTGCATGACATTGGTCAGTGGCAGACAGTTATGATTGCACTGAAACAGTGATATAGAAGTGCGCACCTGCCTGTTTGCCAGGCAGACAGGTCAGAAATCCTGCCCGCCTCCGGCGGGTATGATCCACACCAACTCGGGGGCGTATTATAAGTTACTTGTCTTATTAAGCAATATGCAGAACAGAGTATTCGCCATCGGAGACATTCACGGGTGCTTTGACCGGTTTAAGGAACTGGTTGAGCAGCATATTGTTCCTAACTTGTCCATTTTAGTGCGACAAAAAACCATTCACTTTAAGACTTTATTTATTTCTTTGAGCATAACTCTCTGAGATTTGCATAGAACAATTAATTTTTTCATGAAAATTTTTACTTCAATTCACAAGGACTTTAGGCTAAGAATTGAAATAATTCAAAAAAATAATGTTAGTGCGTTAAAATTGAAATTATTTACGTATATATAGCTGATTAACAATGCTATATGTTAGTATATTGAAAAGGGCGGACAAGTCAGGACACCAACTCGGGGGCGTATTATAAGTTACTTGTCTTATTAAGCAATATGCAGAACAGAGTATTCGCCATCGGAGACATTCACGGGTGCTTTGACCGGTTTAAGGAACTGGTTGAGCAGCATATTGTTCTTTCGAAGTCCGACAAGCTGATCCTACTGGGTGATTATATTGACCGTGGAATCAACAGCAAGGAGGTCATTGATTACATTATTGAACTTCAAAGATCAGGCTATGATGTCATTCCCTTAACGGGCAATCACGAGGCCATGCTGCTGGATGCCCTCTCAGACCGGTCAGCAGTAACATTATGGTTTATAAACGGGGGACATAAAACGATGCAGAGTTTCGGCATCAGCAGACTGACAGAATTAGACCCCTGTTACATTGATTTTTTCAGGAACCTCAGGTATTATTATGAATCTGAAAATTTCCTTTTCGTTCATGCAGGATTCAACGACACCATTGAAGACCCTTTCAGCGACAGAAGAAGCATGATTTGGGAAAGTAAACAGGAATACCTGCATCCGCTGCTAAAGGACAGAACCATTGTACACGGGCATCAGACCATAAAGCTGTCATCACTTTTTAATCGTATTGATCAACATGCCCGGGTGATCAACATTGATACAGGGTGTGTATATGCCGGCATTGAGGGTTACGGTAAACTTACGGCAATTGAAATGAATTCGTTTACAATTACTTCATTTTGAGGTCTTAATAGTACAATATCTGCGATTCGCGAATCGCGAATTACCTGCGCACATTTCCGTTTACTGCCAATTATTTCCTGAGAAAAACGGAAGTGTGCCTCAGAAGTGCGCCCCGTCATGGTAGTGATAACCCGCGAATGTCAGGTAATTACATAAACAGAGAATGAAAAGGGTACAATAAAAAAGAGAAGCAAGCTTTAGGGAATCGATTATTGTGACCCTGGCCGGGAATGCAATTCTAAAGCAAACCACCAAACTTTAAAACAAGGAATAAAAATTTCGTCAAGAAAAACTCAGGTTAAGGAAAAATCCAGCTACCTTTCATTAACTTTACACTATTCTTATTCTGAGTGTTACAATCCAAAAATCCCTGACATACACTTATGGCATCCTGCTATAAAAATATCCTTATAAGTTTTTCCTCTTCCGGGGACCTGTATGAGGCTATTGTTACAAATAATGCCAGTCTGTATTATTTTTTAGTTCATGAATTAATCTCTGAAAGTCAGGAATATAGAGAAATGAGGCAACAATATGGAAATGCACTGACCGATCAGCTGCTAATAAAAACAATGATTGTTTTTCAGCAACAGGTTAAATTCAATAAGCTGGAATTCCAGATTGGAAGTGGACGGATCAGTGTGAACAAGAATCCTTCAGATCTGATCGGTTATCTCAAAAGTTTACTCAGGGTTATTGTTGAAACAGGGCAACACAATAGGAATTACAAGCATTTTATCGAATTTGAGACAAGGCTTATAAATGGTGAAGGATTCAGAAAACTCTATGATCTTAAGCAATCTGTAATGAATGCATTAAACTCATTTGGATGCAGGGATTCTCTCGATGGCGAAGAACTATTTCATGAAGCACTGCTTATTTTCAGAAAGAAACTGATTGATAATGAGATCGGCCTTTTTTATACCGGCGGAGATGCGAAAATTCAGGATTGGCAGGTATTTAACAGAAAATTTTACCAATACAGCAGGCTGAGTACATTTATTACCGGAATTGCCAAGAACCTGTTTAACAATAAATTAAGGACTGCTGAATTTAAACAGGCTAAAAATAAAGGACCAGATATTACTGAATTAAATATCTGTGAAATGTCGGAGAATGAGTCGGAGAATCCGGTTATGATGATGTTTGTTTATTATCGCAGTGAAGTAGAAGAACGTAAACTCAGGTCGGTTATCTCTTTATTACAGTATGATTGTGGATTTGAAGACAATGATATCCGTAAACTTCTTGGCCTGAACAATGCCCGTATCCATAGTTCAAGGCTGAGGGCTCATTTTACCGACTGGTATTATCTTAACCTTAAAAGGTTACCTGAATTTATTGATGAAACAGAAGAATATTTTCGTTGCAGGGAGCTGAAAAAGGAAAAGCTTAATTTAAAAATCAGGAATCTCGACTGGTACCGAAGAAATCAGATTTCGCAACCTGACTTAACCATTTTTAAAGAAGAGTTCCGGTCTCAGCAGGAATTCAACAAATTATTCCGGATTTTCAGCCGTGTCTTCTACCTTTCCGGCATTGGAAAACCAAGCACTTTGGTTGGGCAGCCCGATGAAAAATCTACAAGAAAATCTTTGGAGTTACTCCGAAAAAAACTATTTGAGCTAAGTGGAATTCATGTGATACTTTATATGCTTTACTATGGTTCTGATGAAACTGAAGAATCCATTGTGAATCTGATCAGAAGTCTGAGAAATGAATTATTTGACCAAAAAAATGATTTTATTGAAGCATACCATTCATTAGATCAAATGCTTAGCAGCAATGATGAAAACAGAACTGTTCTCAGCGATATTCTCTATCAATTGAATAATAGCCTTTTTGAACAGTTGCTCAATGAACCCGATTTCTTTAAACCGATCCTTGATAATGAAACCGTTCAGAACACTTTTTGAAGAATACAAACTAGGTTTGCTTAATGATTCAGGGATTGAAACCTTACATCAGGCATTGGTCGGATTGTATTTCAACAATCCTGATGAACTGAACCAGGAAGAATTTGACTACGTTGAAGACCTGATCCTTGAATCATACTTAAAGCATCAACTTGAGGCAAAGTACATCGATATTATTCAGTCGAAATTAGCTGATGATCAAATATTTAAAAGAAAATTTAACTTGTATGGTAAACTAGAAGAAGGTTTTAAACCAACCACCAAAGCATTTACTCTGAATCCGAAAACTGATATTCCGGTAGGTGAGCCTGACAAAGAACCGGCTTTGGAAAAGGTATTACAGGGCATTATTGAGAAAGTGCATGCCGAAGAAGACTCAGTCCCTGAAAAAGAAAAATCTGAAAATGTCCTGAATAGAATCATTTATTTCTTCACAGAATTAAAACAATCTATAAATATACACCAACTGCGGTTACAACCAGTCCTGGTTTTTGCTTCCGTTTTATTCTTAGCTGGAATTATTTGGATTTATTTCCAGCCTGAAAAGACAGAAATGACTGCTGAAAATATTGTAATGGATTCAAGTAAAAGCATATCATTAAAAAACCCCGAATCAGAAAAGCTTAGAATAAATAATGAAAAAAAAGAATTTCAGGATAAAGTGAATAAATCCCCTGTTACCGACAGGAAGCAAAAAAAGGTTATAAAGAAAAGTGTTCTTCCGGTTGAAAGTGAAGCGTTACTTGCTTATGCCGAACTGCCAGATAACTTCGAAGTTTATCTGACAAGATCCGGATCCTCTTCAGAAATTAAAGATATGTATCTCACTGCTGCAGAGAGATATGATTTAAAGGATTTTGACAGCTGTATATCCATACTAACCAATCTTTACCAATTAAACTTTTTCAAGGATAAAGATACCCTCAATGAAATGAATTTTTATCTCGGCAATTGCTATTTAGCAAACTCTTTCAGAAAATCAGACTCTGAAATGTACCTGTTGGCATTGGAATCCTATGCAAGGATTGAGGCCAACTCCAATTACTATGACCATGGACGTTGGTATAGTGCATTGGCACTTATAAAACTGGGAAAGAAAACAGATGGACTTCGGATCCTGGAATCATTGTTCCAAAAAGATTACTTAAGAGCCGGAAAAGTAGAAGAATTAAAAGGTTACTTGATTGAAAATTAATTAAATTTATATGGTTTTTAAAAATGAAACCATTCATTCATGTTTTTAAAATTTTTAAAATTCAGCAATAGGAAGATTTCTCTGACAGCATTATTGTTGTTAACATTTTTATACAACCACCTCTTTTCACAAAACCAGGATAGTCTTAACATTCTTCTCCTTCATGAGATAAAGAACGCTGAAATAAGACAGGCTAAAACGCTCATTGGGCATGGTGCAGATGTAAATTTTGCAGATACGAATAAGGCAACATGCCTGATGTGTTCAGTTTACAAGCCTAATCTGAAAATGGTTAAGTACCTGATTTCAAAAGGAGCAGATTATACCAAAAAAGGGATTATCCCGCTCGGAGATGGGGGTTGGTATGGAAATCTGACGGGGGACCTGCTCTTTTATGCAATCGACAAGGGGAATCTCAAGTTCGCCAAATACTGCATTGGTCAGGGAATTAGCATTGAAATAAAAGATCAGGTTCGAATAACCCCTTATATGTATTCGCTTTTTATGCTTAATCCGGCAATGGGAATTTTCTTCATTGATAAAGGGGCCAATATGAATTGTTCCGTTGTGAATGGCATAACTGCTCTTCAAATCGCCATGATAAGAAATGACTCTGGAATCTTAAAAAATTTACCTCTCCGGGGGATTAATCCACCCGCAACAATTTCAGCACTTTGTTGATAGAGTGAGTAAAGAATTAAACTATACATCCCGATTTTATTAACTTTTCTTTTAAATGACTTCGATATGAAAAATTTTAAAATCACAATTGTATTTCAGTTAACTCTTATTATTACGATGCATGCATTCAGTCAGAATTACCATATAGAAGTCAAAACAATAAGAGAACAATTCAAGAATGGTCAATTTGCAGAAGCATCAAAATTATGTGAGAAATGGTTACCCCTGATAAAAGAAAAATATGGGGTAAATGACACCACCTATTTCGAACTTTGTTTACTTTCTGGTGAAAGTTTTTATCAGATAGGGAATTTTGCTGCTTCATTAACTTTATTGGAAGAAGCAAAAAATATCAGCCAGACCATTTATGGAAAACGACACTCATATTATATACGAAGCTTAAATGATTTGGCAATGCTTAATTTGGAAATGGGGAATTATGATGCTTCATTGTCATTATTGAAAGAATCTACAGTATTATCTAAAGAAGTTCTGGGTACAAAACATGCTGATTATGCAACTTCCATCAATGGATTAGCCAGTCTTTATTTCCAGTTAGGGAACTACGATGCTGCATTACCACTATTGGATGAAGCTAAGGAAATTATTCAGGAAACATTGGGTAAAAAACATCCTGATTATGCTGTTGCTTTAAATAATCTTGCTGCATTAAATTCATTACAGGGTAATTATGAGGTTTCACTGGCCCTATATATAGAAGCATTAAACTTGAAAAAGGAAATTCTGGGAATTCGAAATCCAAGTTATGCTTATGCTCTTAACAGTTTAGCTGAATTATACAGGAATATGGGTAATTATGAAGCAGCTCTGCCATTGTATGAAGAAGCAAAAAAGATCCTTTTCGAAGTATTAGGTACAAAGAATTCTGATTACGCCTCATCAATTAATGGCTTAGCGATGGTTAACTATCTCCTGGGAAAATATCAGATAGCTTTACCATTATTTCAAGAGTCTTGCAGCTTAGTTAAGGAAATCCTTGGAACCAAACATCCTTATTATGCCACATCTATTGACAATCTTGCAACACTCTATGAAGCCATGGGGAACTATGAGGCTGCTTTGCCATTGTTTATTGAAGCCAGGGACGTCAGATTGGAATTACTGGGACCGGAACATTATGAATTTGCAAGATCAATGAATAATTTAGGTGGCTTATATAGCAGACAGGGGAAATACAAGGAAGCATTGGAATTATATGAGCAGGCTGTTGATATAAATAAAAAAACATTAGGCATAGAGCACCCCACTTATACAATTTTTTTGAATAATCTGGCAGGAATATATGAAAAATTAGGAAACGTTGATTCAGCTCTAGCACTTTACAAGGAAACCAATACAATAACAAACCAGAAGATTCAACAGAATTTTGCTTTTCTTTCTGAGAAAGAGAAAACCTTATATTTAAATACTGTTGCGGCCGATTATGAATTATACCTTTCATTTCTTAAAAAATATTATCCAAAATTTCCAGAATTTACTATTAATTTATACAACAATGAAATAATTTTAAAAGAATTAATTCTTACATATACCTCGGCTGTACAACGTTCGATTTATGAAAATGAAGATACAACTCTATCTCGTAAATATGAACAGTTGAGGTCATTAAAGGATATTATTATTTCTCAGCAACAAAAGCCTCTTTCTAAAAGACAACAGGATTTTTCCGAAATAACACAAAAAGCTAATGACCTTGAGAGGGACTTTTCCCATCAGTATCATGCATTTAATGATATTTTATTGTCTTTTAAAATTAAATGGGAGGATGTTCAAAAAAACCTCAGTAGTAATGAAGCCGCTGTTGAGTTCGTCAGTTTTAATTATTATGACAAAAAATTTACCGACAGTACATTCTATTGCGCCCTTGTTTTGAGGAGTAATGACACCCTTCCTAAAATGGTTTACCTGTGCGAAGAATTTCAATTAAATAAAGCCATACCCTCATCATCAGGCACTGCTTTTAAGGTAATAAACTCTTCATATACAGGACAATCATTGTATAACCTGATCTGGAAGCCAATTGATAGCCTGCTACAAGGAATTAATACCTTATACTTTGCACCTTCGGGATTGTTGAATTCAGTTTCCATGGCTGCCATTTCATGCCCTGATAACAAAACGTTGATGGAAAAATATAAGCTGATTCAACTTAGCTCTACACGCACCCTCGCTTTAACTGGAGAATCGGAACCCATTAATAATGCTGTTGTTTACGGTGGCATCATGTACGATACAGATACTACAACATTACTTGCAAAAGCAGAAAAGTATCATAAAAAAGATAGTGGCCTCCTGGCTTATAATCGTTCAAGTACCTGGGATAATAGAAGTGGTTTCAGGTATCTCCCCGGAACTCAAAAGGAAGCTGAATTAATTTCAGCCAAACTGAAGAAAAATAAAATATCGATTACCTCTTATTCGGGAACAGATGCCCTGGAAGAATCATTCACCGCATTATCCGGAAAGACCTCCCCATCCATTATTCATATTTCAACCCATGGATTTTACTATCCTGATACCATTAGTGAGAAGTTGAGAAAACATATGAATCTGTCTGGTTCAGGTGAGGTGCAATTCAGGTATTCCCATGATCCTTTGCTGAGATCAGGTCTGCTGATGGCCGGGGCTAACCTGGCCTGGAAGGGAGCAATATTGCCTGCAAATGTGGAAGATGGTATCCTCACTGCCAAAGAGGTTTCGAACATGAACCTGATGAACACCGAGCTGGTGGTGTTGAGTGCATGCCAGACTGGCCAGGGTGATGTAAAGGGAAGCGAAGGTGTAGAAGGCTTACAGCGGGGATTTAAAATGGCAGGCGTAAGATATCTGATCATGAGCCTGTGGGAGGTGCCGGATAAGGAAACAACCGAGTTTATGGATACCTTCTACGACAACTGGCTCGGTGGTAAGGAAATTCATGAAGCTTTCCGCGACACACAGGCCAGGATGCATAAAATGTATAAAGATGAACCGTTCAAATGGGCTGGATTTGTGCTGGTGGAATAACCCTGAAAAAATTTCCAAGAAGAACTGTTGTTTGATTTTGTGCAGTCATCAATAAATTGATAAACATTTTAACATGAAAAAACAGAAAACCATATCAATCCTGTTCTTTGCTTTTATCATGACCAATACAATATTTGGCCAGGATTACAAAGCTGATTCCTCTATCGCGATGGAATATTTTCAAAGTGGTAAATACCTTGAAGCCGCAAAACTATTTGAAAAATGGCTACCCGTTAAAAGAGCAGAGTATGGCGAAAATGACACTTCAATCTATGTTAAGCTTTTAGAATATACAGCGGGTTCTTTTTTGTACTCTGGATATTATGATGAGGCAGAACCACTTTTAAAAGATGCACTACGAATATACAAAGCGAAACTTGGCGAAAATCATCCAGACTATGCCGGGGCATTAAATAATCTGGCTACATTATATCTTTATATGGATAATTATGAGAAAGCAGAGCCTCTCATAAATCTGGCTCTTAAAATTGATAAAGAATCTCTTGGAGAGGATCATCCAAACTATGCTTTCGATTTAAGCAATCTGGCTGCTTTATATATTAACACATATCGCTACTGGCAGGCTGAACCACTCTTAAAGGAAACCTTGAGAATTTATCAAAAGAATTTGGGAAAAGATAATATTGACTATGCCCGGGAATTAAATAATCTGGCTGCTTTGTATCAGAATTCGGGACGTTTCGAACAGTCCGAGGTTCTATATCTTGAAGGCATGAAAATTGATAAAAAGAATCTTGGAGTAAATCATCCCACCTATGCCCGGGATATAAATAATCTGGCGGCATTATATTGGGATATGGGTCGTTATGAAGAAGAAGAACAATTATTGATAGAAGCTATTAGAATTAACAGGGAGGTGCTGGGAGAAAATCATCCGAGCGTTGCCAGGTCTATAAATAATTTAGCTTCTCTCAAGGGTCAAATGGGTCAGTATGACCAGGCAGAGACACTGTTCAAGCAAGCCTTACTGATAAATAAGGCAAATATGGGAGAGAATAAGGAGTATGCAAGAAATCTACAGAATCTGGCTAAAACATATCAGTCAATGGGTCGCACTGAACAGGCTGAGGTTCTTTATAAAGAAGCTATAAGAATAAAAAAGGGAAAATTGGGTGAAAATGATCCAGAGTATGCCACAGTATTAAATTTTCTCGCAGGATTATATCAGAGCACAGGTAGGTATGAACAGGCTGAACCACTTTATATAGAAGCCTTGAAGATAATTAATGAGAAAATTGGTAATGATAATCCTGAATACGAACTCTATTTGAATAATCTGGCGTCGCTATATCAGGCAATGGGCCATTATAGCCAGGCAGAACCTTTGATGAGAGAGGCTTTCACGATAAGTAGAAAGTTTCTTAGACAGAATCAGGGGTTTCTTTCCGAAAAAGAGCTTAGACAATACATTGAATCATTTCTTTATTACATGGAGGTGTATGAATCATTTATTTACCAGGGATATAAAACGTTCCCAATAAATCATTCCTTACCCTTAGATATTGAATTTTTTCGTAAAGGAATTCTCTTAAAGTCAGTTGTGGAAACGCGAAAAATTATTTACGAAAGCAACGATACACTCCTAATCAACAGGTTCAGTAAACTCTTAATATTGCGCAAGCGGACTCAGGAATTGTATTCTTTAGCATTGGAAAAACGAAAACAGGATCCTAAGTCATTAGAAGAAGAAGCTAATCAAATAGAAAAAAGTCTGAACTTATATTCAAAAAATTACAGCAGGGCAAATGAAGAAGTGGATATCACATGGGAGCGGGTAAAAAATAAATTACGAACGGGGGAAGCAATTGTTGAATTCACGAGTTTTCGCTATTACAATAAAAAATTTACAGACAGTACTTTATATTGCGCCCTTGTACTTAGAAGTAATGACACCATTCCAAAAATGCAATTTTTGGGTGAAGAATCAGAGTTAATAAGAACTATCCCATCATTACACTCTGCATTTAAGGATATAAACACGAGCTATAATGGAAAGGCATTATATGATCTGATATGGAAACCACTTGAAAGTTTATTGGAAGGAATTAATACCGTTTACTTTGCCCCATCAGGTCTGCTGAACAGCATTTCCATGGCAGCGATTACCTGCCCGGAAAATAGAACATTGATGGATAAATACAACCTTGTCCAACTTAGCTCGACACGAACCCTGGCTTTACCCCGGGAGCCTGTTTCGCTGGTAAATGCCGTGGTTTATGGAGGCATTACCTACGATACTGATACTTCGACAATGTTGACAAAAGCAGAAAAATACCATAAAAAAGAAAGCGATCTTTTGGCTTTCAATCGTTCAACTACTTTTGATAATAGAAGTGGTTTCAGGTATCTCCCCGGAACTCAAAAGGAAGCTGAATTAATTTCAGCCAAACTGAAGAAAAATAAAATTAATTCAATCACATTCTCAGGAACCGATGCTCTGGAAGAATCATTTGCGGCTTTATCGGGTAGCAATTCTCCGTCGGTCATTCATCTTTCAACGCATGGATTCTATTATCCTGATACCATCATGGATAAAGATAGAAAAAATAAGATGTACTCATCAACAGGCGAATTCAGGACAAAATATGCCGATGACCCATTGCTGCGTTCAGGTCTGCTGATGGCCGGGGCTAACCTGGCCTGGAAGGGAGCAACATTACCTGCAAATGTGGAAGATGGCATCTTAACTGCCAAAGAGGTTTCGAACATGAACCTGATGAATACCCAATTGGTTGTTCTGAGCGCTTGCCAGACGGGACAAGGGGACGTAAAGGGCAGCGAAGGCGTGGAAGGCCTGCAGCGCGGTTTCAAAATGGCAGGCGTAAGATATCTGATCATGAGCCTGTGGGAAGTGCCGGATAAGGAAACAACCGAGTTTATGGATACCTTCTACGACAACTGGCTCGGTGGTAAGGAAATTCATGAAGCATTCCGCGATACACAGTTCAAAATGCATAAAATGTATAAAGATGAACCGTTCAAATGGGCAGGATTTGTGCTGGTGGAGTAGAATCATAAATATTAAGCTATGAAAGCAATTTTCACACTTTGTATTGCCCTAATTTCAGGGTTAATTGCTATTTCCCAAAATGTGGATAAGGCAATGGAATATTTCAATAGTCAGAAATATGACTCAGCCGCAATGCAATTTGAGGCGGCTTTGCCTTTTCTGGAGCAGAATTATGGAGCGAATGATACAAGTTATTTTGTCAAACAGGTAAATTACACAGCTCAGTCCTTTGAAAACATCCAGCAATTTGAAAAGGCGGAAAAGTATTATTTACAGGTGAAATCAATTTTTGAATCTCACTTGGACACCTTGGATCTTAAGTATGCTGTTTCTTTGCATAATCTGGCAAAACTGAATTACCAGATGGGTAATTATAATCTTGCGGAATCATTCTTTAAGCGAACAATCAAGATAGACACTAACATATTGGGGGTAAATCATCTCACGTATGCATCAGACTTAAATGATTTTGCAGCACTATATTATCAAATGGGCAATTTTACTCTTGCTGAATCATTTTATATCCAGGCCCTCGAAATTCAAAAAAAACAACTTGGCGAAAAAAGTTATGATTATTCTAAAAGTTTAAGTAATCTATCTTTATTGTATTGGGCAATGGGCTCTTATGAAAAGGCTGCACCCTTATCAATACAAGCGATTCAAATAATCAAAATCGAGAAAGGTGAAAATGATCATGAATATGCCACAAGTTTAAATAATCTCGGATTAATATATCATGATATGGGCAAATATCAGCTTGCGGAACCATTATTCAAACAAGCTATCGAAATTGCAAGGGTTCAACTTGGTGAAAATAATTCTGAATATGGAGGATATTTAAATAATCTAGCAGAAATATATAATCAAATGGGGCACTTTGAACAAGCGATTACCTTAATTAACAAAGTAATAGAAATTGACAAAAAAATCTTAGGCGAAAATCATCCAACTTATGCCATGGATCTTAATAACCTCGCGATGATATATTATCAACTAGGTCAATATGAACAGGTGGAATTATTAATGAAACAGACCATCAGTATAACTAGAAAAGCGCTAGGTGAAAATCATCCCATGTATGCAGGTTACTTAAATAATCTTGCCCAGTTCTATATGATTATGGGACGGTTAGAGCAAGCGGAACCATTAATGAAACAAGCGTTAGAAATTGATAAAACCCAATTGGGAGAAAATCATCCAAATTTTGCTATTAAGTTAAATACTCTTTCTAGCTTATACAGCAAGATGGGTCGCTATGAACAAGCTGAGATACTGGTCAAACAAGTCCTTGAGCTTCAAAAAAATAATTTTGGTGAAAATAATCCAAATTATGCTAAATATTTGAATCGTCTTGCTACACTATATTATTACATGGCCCGCTATGAACTTGAAGAACCATTACTTAAACAGGCATTAGAGATTACTACCACCCAATTGGGTGAAAATCATCCTGATAATGCTACGACCTATAACAGCCTTTCCATGTTATACAAGAAAATGGGTAATAATAGGCAAGCAGAAATATATTTAAAAAAAGCCATTGAAAATAAAAAAATAAATCTAGGTGAAAATCATCCTGATTATGCAATTTATCTAAATAATCTGGCCAACTTATATAATTTGCAAGAACGCTATATGGAGGCTGGAATATTATACAATAAAGCACTTCATATCTATAAAGATCAAATAAAGAAAAACACAGGTTTTTTGTCTGAAAAAGATCTGAAACAGTTCCTTAACACTTTTATCTATAATCTGGATATTTATCAATCATTTTACATCCAACAATTTAAAAATAAAACTATTAATTGTGATTTTGTTTATGATATTGAGTTAATCCGTAAAGGTATCCTTTTAAAATCAGCCCTTGAAGTGAAAACCAGAATACTCGAAAGTGGTGACACTTCATTGACTAATACCTATTATGATTTGAGTTCACTTCGAAAAAAAATAGATAAGATTAAAAACATTTCTCCCGAAAAACGAATGGAAGACCCAGTCATGCTTGAATCACAGGCAGATGAATTGGAAAAAACACTCGCATTGAAATCAAAAGATTTCAAGAAAGCTAAACAAGAAAACGAATTAACATGGAAAGATATTTATCATAACCTAAAATCTGGTGAGGCTGCCATTGAATTTGCCAACTTTCCTTATTATAATGGTAAAAAGTCTAGTGACAGCATACTCTATTATGCTGTGTTAATAAGTAGTAATGATACAATTCCCAAAATGGTAAACCTAACAGAGGAATCCAAACTCAGAATAGCCATACCACCTCCGAATGCTTCCCAAAAAATCAACATGGCTTATTACAACAACCAGCTCAAAACTACTGTTAAGGAGAAAAGTCCTTCTTTCGATAAACAAGAATTGTATAATCTGATTTGGAAGCCTATTGACAGCCTGCTGCTAGGAATCAATACCGTTTATTTTGCCCCTTCAGGTCTGCTGAACAGCGTTTCCATGGCAGCTATTACCTGCCCGGATAATAAATTCCTTATGGAAAAATACAAACTGGTGCAACTCAGCTCTACCCGTACCCTGGCTTTACCCCTAGAACCTATATCTCTTACAAATGCCGTGGTCTATGGAGGCATTAATTACGATACAGATACTACAATCTTGTTGACAAAAGCAGAAAAATACCATAAAAATGAAAGCGCTCCACTGGCATACAACCGCTCAACTAACGGAGAAAACAGAAATGGGTTCAGGTACCTGCCGGGCACACTCAAGGAAGCACAAAGGATCGTTGCCAAACTTGAGAAAAGGGGTATTGTTTCAACCACCTACTCAGGAACAAATGCAGTCGAAGAATCATTTGTATCCCTATCCGGAAAAAATTCGCCCTCTATTATCCATTTATCCACCCATGGATTTTATTATCCAGATACTATCAGCGAAAAGAACCGCAAACAAATGATGGCTTCCATGACAGGTGAGGCTCAGTTCAGGTATTCCGATGATCCCTTGTTACGTTCTGGTTTGCTAATGGCCGGGGCCAACCTGGCCTGGAAGGGAGCAAAATTACCTCCAAATCTGGAAGATGGCATCCTCACCGCCAAAGAAGTTTCAAACATGAACCTGATGAATACCCAATTAGTTGTACTAAGCGCTTGCCAAACGGGACAAGGTGATGTAAAGGGAAGCGAAGGTGTGGAAGGCCTGCAGCGCGGTTTTAAAATGGCAGGCGTAAGATATCTGATCATGAGTCTTTGGGAGGTGCCTGACAAGGAAACAACTGAGTTTATGGATTCCTTTTACGACAACTGGCTCGGTGGAATGGAAATTCATGAAGCTTTCCGGGCTACCCAGGCTAAATTGAACAACAAATATAAAAATGAACCTTTTAAATGGGCAGGATTTGTGCTGGTGGAGTAGTATGCGGATTTCGTGAATCAAAAAAATCCATGCAGATCTGTGCATGGATGATATCCTTTTATTGTCCGGAATTCTCTTAAGAACCAATCCATTATTTTTTACAGTCCGTATTCACAGCCAGGTAATTGGTAATCATTTCGGAAACCAATTCATCCAAATTGCCTCGGTAGCCCAGGCACTGGCTATAAACATGCTTATTCTGATCAATTAAAAATGTGGTTGGAAAATCCGTTACATTCATTGCCCTTTTCAAATCGCAGTTCCTGTCAATATACATTTCGAAATCTATTCCCATGCCATAAATCAATGGCCTGATCCTTGCCATATTCCCCGAACAGTCGGCACAAAGACCAACAACCCTAACATTTTTCCCCTTTAAGTCACCATACTCTTCATTGATTTGCCTGATCTGATCAAGACTTTCAGTATCATCACTTTCCCAGAAAACAAACACCAGTGCCTGGTCATCCCTGGTTAAGTCCTGAGCACTAACGGAGGATCCTTCCAGGGTATAAACAGCTACATCAGGGAGATTGCAGTTTTGCGAAAGAGCTGGAAATCCGATTGCCAGCAAAACGAAAATTTCGAGTTTACGCAGCGTTTTCATGGTTTTAATTTTTAGGAGGTTAAACATCTTTTCCGGTATATGTAGCTGTTATATTTTATGTAACAGTACGGAGCAGGAATTATTCAGAATATTGAACACCTTTGATAAGATGTGTATGAGAATAATATTTACAATTCTTACATGAGCAAATCTTCCATTCAAGCTATGCGCCCCCAAAGTATTGATAAAAATACCTTTAAATTAAATTTTAAATAATTGACAACAACTGTTACATCCTTACAATTTCAATACATATACGATCACAAACCTTAAAACCAAAACATGATGAAAACAAAAATTTTTAACCTACCGGGATTTGTGATATCCGCAAACATTGTTATCACATTATTATCTTATGGGTGTAAGAAGGAAGAACCTCCTGTACCAACTTATTATCTTCCGGAAGTGGCTACTGTTTCGATGCAAAGCATAACGACTACTACTGCGCACTTCAATGGCCGGGTTATTTCAGATGGGAATGCAACTGTGACGAGCAGGGGATTTAAAGTGAGTACGAATCCATCTAACAATTATACGGGCGATCTCATTTATTGCGGGTCAGGTACAGGAACTTTTTCAGGAGATATACAGGGATTATCCCCTAATACCCCATATTATGTATGGGCTTTTGCAACAAATTCGGTGGGTACAGATTGGGGTGAGCCAATGAGCTTTAATACTGTAAATGATGTTACCTATGATTTGAATGGCGTATGGGACAGGGGCGACATCGAGATCACCATCTCCGGGATCTCAGGCACTTTCAGCGAAATCAATTCAGGCTCGTGGTTAAACGCATTAAACAGGGGATATGCTCAGCTTGGTTGGATAAAAATCTGTCAGATTGCTAAAGTTAGTTCCACCAGCTGGAGCTGCAATGAATTATGGAATAAGACCGATGGAAATGGTAATGTTACTGAAACAGCCTATAGCCCGCCCGCTACCATTACAATATCAACAGATGGAAATACAATAACTGTAAATTCATCTGACCCCTGGAACGGGAGTAGCTCATCTACTACTTATACAAGAAAATCAGGAGGTGGAAGTGATCTGAATGGTGTTTGGGATGCCGGGGATTTTGAAACTACAATTGTAGGAGCAAGTGGCACATTTTCTGAGATAACAGCAAATCCTTGGTTATCTGCAAAAAATGGCGGGTATATCTCAATAGGCCATCAATTTTTAAAAAATATAACCTTAACAGGTAGTAATACCTGGAGTTGTGATGTGCGATGGGCTCATTCTACAAATGGAGTTGTTGATGATGTTTTCTGGTCATCGTTGGGGACAATAACACTTAGTTATGACGACACTTTCTTTACTCTATATTCTGAAGTAACTTACAATGGTAACTTCTTCACACAGTCGGGTACTTTAACAAGAAAGGGAAAAGGCGATGATAAAAGGACATCTCCTACTTTAAATACTTCAAGTCTGCCTGGACAAACAACCTGCGGTTGGTATTAGTTGATTTATTGACCACCAGCTGGAGAAATAGGTAATTGAGAAGAAGTAGGAATGAAAAAATGCTGTTCTAAATGAAAGGAAGAAAGGAAGGGATTGCAAATGTCCGGCAGCGGAGAGTGATGGAATTTGGTTTCAAATTGTGTCGTTGAAAACGACGGGACCGGATAGGCAGAGGGATTGCTCCCCCGCCCTCTCACACCAACAGGTAAACTTTCGTACTAGGTGGTTTCTATAAATGTTTAACCGTTCGTAATTAAATTTAAGATTATACAAGCCTTGACCTGCAAACCAACGATTGCCCACAGCCTGATCAGACTGTGGGCAATTTGATTTCCGCCAATATATAACACAGGACAAAGCCAATACCCGGCTTTGCCATTTCACGACACCTTCACTACTCAGAATCTCATAAGAGGGTTTGTACGTTTACATTGCCTGATCCGGCAGCAGTGAAGTTCCCTTTGTCTCCATGCATCCAAGTGATGTAATAACCTTTGGCATCTGGCATATTGAAAATACTGCAACCATCCTCGCAATAACGGATTGAGCCAAGAGATGATCCATTAAAACCATATCCTTTGTTGCGCCTGACAACAACTGTTACATCTTTCAATTTCAATACATATACGATCACAAACCTCTAAAACCAACATATTATGAAAACAAAAAGTTATTACCTGTCGGGATTTGCGATAACAGCAATTACGGCCATCACCTTTCTTCTCTCCGGATGTGATGAGGACCAGTCCGTTGAACCCGATGATTCCAGGTTATACAAATTCACTGTTACACGAAGTTCTTCAGTCCTTGCCAATGCAAGTGTATCTATTCAGACAAGCTACCAATATTATCATGGGGTAACCGACAATCAGGGCAAATGTCAGATAAAAATTCCAAATGAGGTTACATTACCAACTTATGTTATTGTAACTGTTGATCATAACAGCATCATGCCTTATGCTTTGTCGGTTCCCGGTTCTGACAACAGCAACAGCAATAAGAGCGTTAACTGCCAGAATGCCCCGTCAACAGTTTTACTAAAAGAAGTTAACCTGCATCATCTGGGCAATGATGACTATGGTGGAGCACCAAATTCTCAACATCAGTTATCTTCAGAAGGAATTGAAAAATCATTTAGTTTCTATCTCTCAAGTATTCCAGGCACAATGCCTCGCATTCAACTATTTGCCAGGGGCATAGAGCATCCCACTGAAATAAAATTCAACGGGATAACCACTGACAAGTTGGAAAATTCAGCTTCCAATGGCGATCTGAGCCGCTATGATGGTCAGCTCACAGCAAACACACATACCGTGCTCCATGCCGGTAACAATACAATAACGATTAAAACCGGCCCAAATAATAGTTCAGACCCCTGGGATGACATAGAGTTTTGCGGATTGTTGCTCTATTACCAGTAAATATCTTCCTTTTTTAATCATACCTCCATGGGGAAGATCCTGCTATCTGATCATCGCTACCATTTCTTCACTTGAAATCCGATCCTACTTAACAAAGATGTCTCAGAAATTTAACAATTGTTAACCATAAAACCAAAAAACCATGAAAAAGATTATACTGATTAGCCTTATTGGGGTGGCATTAAATGCTGCCGGGCAAAATGCTGATTATTCCAATTATGTTCCTATACAAATGCCAGAATGTTCGCTCATTAGTGGCAATACCAGTCAAGATCACTATGTTCTTACTTATGATTTAATTTCCAGGACCGAATGCATTACAGATACTAATAATTACGAAGATGCTACAGTCTTTGATCATACTGAGCCATTTATTCCAAATGAACTGGAGATTGATTATTTATTGGATTTTCAAAAAAATATGAACCATTTAGAAATGGTATCAAATACAACCATTTATCCTTATAGTACAAGTGTTAAACTGTTCATGAAATGGGGAGAGAATTATTATATGGGCACTGGTGTTTTGATTGGGCCAAAAACAGTACTCACCGCCGGACATTGCATATATAATCATACTACAAAAAAGTGGGCAGATCAGATTGAAGTGGTGCCAGGTTACTATAATGGAAGCAAACCTTTTGGCAGTACCTATGCATCTACTTTAAGAACATTTAATGGATGGGCAAGTAATGGATACGAAGGATGGGATATAGGAGTAATAACAGTTAGTCAACCTATTGGTAATAAGACAGGAAGTCTCGGCTTTGGTTGTGATTCTGATGATTTTTATAAATATAATACTTTTTATGCAAGTGGTTTTCCAGGAGAAGCCCCATATAATGGAGAATTGATGTACAAACAACATGGAGAGTTTGACAATGCATATACAGATATAGTTTCATTCAATAGAGATTCCTATGGAGGGCAAAGTGGAAGCGGCTATTTTAATTCCTCCAATATTGTATATGCAATATTACGAGGGTCTAACTCAAGCCCACCATTAACAAATTGCGCTCGTATTACTTATGATAAATTTATAAAGATACGAGAATGGAGATCACTTGGAATTGAGAATGATCTTGCCAGTTCAAGTGAATATAACTTTAAGTTATTCCCAAACCCAGCCTCAGACAAGATCACCATTCAAACAATAGATAATACTAAAATCTTCACTATCTCTATCATCGATCTATTGGGGAAAAATATGTTGAAAACCACAATTGAGTCCAATGTAAATAAGATAACCCTTCCAATCGAAAGGTTAAAGCCCGGTATTTATACTGTAACAATAAATGATGGTAAAAGCTGCTCAACCCAAAACTTTATTAAGACCTCAACCCGGTAATTCATTGGGGCATTGCATATTATGAACAAATTCAGTTAATCCATTTTCTAAAACTAAAACTATGAAAAGAATTGAAGCAGTTTTGATCTTCCTGATCCTGCTTATTGCAGGAACAGGCGAACTAAGCGCTCAGAATGGTTCCGTTGCGGCAGGAGGAAATGCTATTAGTAGTGACGGTTCTGTAAGTTTTTCCATCGGAGAGACAAACTATGTAAATGCTGTTGGAAGTGCCGGATCAACCACACAGGGACTGCAACAACCCTATGAAATTTACACGGTAGGTACTGACAATTTCAAAAACATTAACCTTGAGATTTCAGCCTATCCTAACCCAACAAAATCGAGTGTGAATCTTATAATCGAAGATCAAGATCTTACAAAACTCTCTTATCAGCTTTATGATCTAGAAGGAACACTATTGCATATTCATGGAATGATTGGTAATATTAACGTCATCCCGATGAAGGATTTACCTTCAGCCATTTACATCCTTAGAGTATGCAAAGACAAAACAGAGTTAAAATCTTTTAAAATCATTAAAAATTAAACATCATGAAAAAGCTATTTATTATTGTGGTTCAGGTATTGATTTTTTCAATTCTGAATGCCCAAGCGCCGCAAAAAATGAGTTATCAAGCTGTTATACGCGACAACACAAATAACCTGATAACAAACGATGAAGTTGGAATGAGGGTAAGCATCTTACAGGGGGACACAACCGGCATCGAAGTATTCAAAGAAATTTATAATCCAAATCCGGTTACGAACAGCAACGGATTGGTCTCTCTTGAAATAGGCAGCGGTATACCTGTCATTAATTCTTTTGAGAGCATTGACTGGGGTAATGGGCCACTTTATATTAAAATAGAAACCGATCCAACGGGTGGAACTAATTATACGGTGACAGGTATAAGCCAGCTATTGAGCGTTCCTTATGCACTGTATTCAAAAACCTCTGAAAATAATGAACCAGGTTGGTCATTGACCGGCAATACTGGTACTGTGAACGGTGTAAACTTTATCGGAACAATTGATAATCAGCCACTTGATTTCCGGACGAATAATCTCCTGCATACCCGAATATCAACAAAGGGTCAAATCGAGCCACACAATACAGGTAATTCTGTATTCATAGGACTGGGTGCTGGTAATGCTGACGATTTAACTGATAATAAGAATGCTTATGTTGGTAATCAAACTGGTTATTCCAATATTACCGGTGAAAATAATACAGCGATTGGGAATATGGCGCTTCATTCCAATACTACTGGACACTCAAATGTCGCTTATGGTGGAAGTGCCTTATACAATAATACAGTCAAAAGTAATCTGGTAGCCGTTGGTGATTCGGCATTATACAACAATGGTATCAATGCAAGTGAAGTCGATTATGCGACTCGAAATACTGCAATTGGATCTAAATCACTATATTCAAACACGACAGGTTCAAATAATACAGCAATTGGAAGCAATGCATTGTTTCTGAATAATAATAATTACAACACAGCAATTGGGAGTAATGCTCTATTTTATAATGCAAATAATGAAAATACAGCGATTGGTTTTGAATCGCTTTTTTTCAATGATTTTGGAAGCGAAAACACTGCTATAGGAAATGTAGCGCTTTATTCTAACACTTCCGGCTTTCAGAATACTGCTGTTGGCAAAGGTGCACTTTCTTCGAATTCTACTGGCTCTCTTAACGTTGCTTATGGAACCTATGCACTTAGTAGTAATACTTCTGGTGATGGTAACACAGCAATTGGAAGATCGGCTCTTCAACATAATTATACAGGATATAATAACACTGCAATTGGAGAGTTCGCACTTGCAGATGCGTTTGATGGTCATTGGAATACCGCTTTAGGATACGTTGCCTTTCCCTATAACCTAGGCTGGTATAACTCAACTGCTTTAGGTTTTGATACCTACATTGGAGCCAGTAATCAAGTGAGGCTTGGCAATAGTTCAGTAACTAGCATTGGAGGTTATGCCAACTGGTCAAACATCTCGGATGTAAGGTTCAAAAAGGAAATTCAGGAAATGGTGCATGGTTTAGATTTTATTTTGAAGCTCAGGCCAATTATATATCATTTGGATTTGGATAAACTGGCAACTTATCTTCACAAACCTGATACAATCCGTTCATTTATGGACGAAAAGGAAAAGGAGAGTATTGTGCAAACGGGTTTTAGTGCCCAAGATGTTGAAGAAGCCGCAAATTCCATCGGATATGACTTCAGTGGCGTGGACAAGCCTAAGAATGAAAAGGATTTATATGGCCTTCGTTACGCCGAGTTTGTCGTTCCATTGGTAAAAGCTGTGCAAGAGCAACAGGCAATGATCGAGGATCAAAAAAGGGTGATACAATTGCTGCAAAACAGGGTTAAGAAACTTGAGGAAACAAAATGACTGGAATAGTAGAAGAAAATTTTAGTAATGAAGAAAGTCTCGTTAATATTCAATATAATAAATGTCTTTAACCTTTTATCGACCTATGAAGAGATTCAATCTATTACATCTGATCTGTATTGCCATACTATTATCTTCATTGGCAGATGCCCAAAATGTTGAACAAGTAGTTAAAACAGCAAAGGAATATTATAATGATGGTAATTTCGAGCAGGCCGCACTGGAATTTGAGACAGTTCTGCCATTGGTTGAACAGGAATATGGCTCAACAGATACAACTTATTTCCTTGAACAGGTAGTTTATACTGGCATGTCCATTGAATACTGTTCAAAATTTGATAAAGCTATTCAATACTTTGTCGAATTTTCCAGAAAAACTACACACAAATTTCCAGTCACAACATGAAGAATTAAAAGCGACCGGCAAAATTGCCATGGATATCTGAATATTTGGTTTGCTGTTACAGATTTGAAAACCCATACATATAGAATAAAAACCAAAGCGCCATGGGAAATATATTCACATTCAGGGAAATTACCGAAAAGGCTGAACTGGAAAAAGCATTCAGGATGAGGTATAAAGTTTATTCAAAATGCCGGATGCAATCATTCCTGAAAAAGAATGATTATTCCATTGACATAGATCATTATGATGTTCACTCCAGGCATTATTCATTGGATTGCAATGATACCAATATCGGATACCTGAGGGTTGTATTACCGAAGAATGAAATCTCACAGGATTCGGTACTTGAGCTGGCTGCGAAATATGAATTATTCGACGATTACCAAAGTTATCTTACCAGCGATGTTGCACCATATCCCTTCCTCAAGTATAAAGGTGTTCCATCAGGCTATTGGAATTTCTATAAAAATCTTATACTCAGGAATGAGAAACTTGCGGAAGCAAGCCGTTTGGTTTTAGACCCGGAATACAGGACCATCCGCTCTTCTAAATTTCTGATTGAATGTGCAATCGTTCTTTATTTTCTGATTTGCGACGGTATAAAGCATGCATTAATAAGTTGTTTTGCTGATCATGCAGCATTCTACCATCATTATGGTTTCGAAGAAATTGAAAAATGCAATGGATATAAACTACCCGGCATAGACAAAGCTCCATCTTTTCTGACACTTTCGTTATCCTCAATCCCGGTAAGAAATAAATCCAGGTTTCAGAATATGGCAAACGAATTTAGAACAACCGGCAAAATTGCCATGGAGATCTGAATATTTGGTTTTTGTTTCAGATTTGAAAAACCATACATATAGTTTAAAAAGCCATCAGCCATGGAAAAAACTTACACCTTTCAGGAAATAACCAAACAGGATGAACTGGTAAAACTTTTCAGGCTCAGGTACCAGGTTTATGGCAACAGCGATTTAGCCCCACTCCTTAAAAAAAATGAACATGAAATGGATATCGATGTTTTCGATCTGCATTCCAGATTTTTCGGAATCTGGTGTAACAATGAACTGGCTGCTGGAATAAGGGCCGTTGTTGACAAAAGAGATTATTACAATCCGCTGGTGTATGAGATCGGGCATAAATACAACTTCTACAACGGTGAAGCTGATAGCCAGGAAAAATTAGTCAGTGCAGGTTTTGCCGATTTTCCTTTCCTGAGTTATGCAAGTGTTCCGGTAGAAATTAAACGATTCTACGATGAACAGCGGAAGGACAAAAAGGTTTTCATGTCGAGCCGTTGCGTAATTGATGAGAATTACCGTGGCCTGAAAACAATTCAATTTTTAACGGAAGGTATCATCATGATCGGCATGCTCCTTAGCGGCGAAAAAGCAGGGCTGGCTGTAACCGATGTTTCCATTTTACATTCAAAATTTTATGATCGGTATGGTTTTTCACCAATTAAAAATTGTTCTGAATATTATATAGGCGAAAGGCCATCTATGACAATTGCAATGTTTTTATCAACTTCACTATCTTTATCCTCTGTTCCGCAATACTTCCACTCAAAGTTTGAAGAAATGATGCTTGAATATTCATCAACCCATAAAATAACCAGGACACTATGAAAGAGAAAATTATATCCATCGCGCTTTTCATCATATTAGCCTATGTATTGCCGCTCATGGGCAGGTTAAGCCTGCTGCCAACCATCCAGGTCGGCATTCTGATCATCTTTGTTATTGTGTTGTTTTCCACCCAGCCACCGCTAAAAATCGATGAAATAAAAGGTGACAAGCAGAGCGATAAAAATTCGGTTATCTTAATTATACTTGGCTATTTCATCGGGCAACTGGCCTCCGTCATCGAGTGGGCGTATTTTACCGGCTACACGGCATGGGTTTGGGATTGGCAAACCATAACCGGCCTCTCGCTCATGCTTGGTGGAACTCTTTTCAGGGTCTGGTGCATCCGTACTTTGGGCAGGTTTTTCACGGCTACCGTAAAAACGCAGGAGAAGCAACGTATCGTAACCGAAGGGGCCTATAAAGTTGTACGGCATCCGAGTTATTCCGGCGGCTATATAGCGGCTGTGGGAAGCGCTGTTTTTCTTCATGCGCAAATTGGTGTTATCATCACCATGCTCGCACTTTTCATCGCTTACTATTTCCGCATTAAAGCTGAAGAAGAAACCCTTGTAAGGGAATTTGGCGACGAATATGCAGTTTACAAGACAAGGACAAAAAAATTGATACCATATATATACTAGGGTTACCCTTTCCCGGAAAAATCAGCAACAGCATTTCCTGCACTTTCCATTTCGCATAATCTTCTCCCAAAGAGAAGATTTTTGCTTTTGTGAGAATCTCCATTCCTCCGGCTTCCCGGGTTTTTGTTTAATTCACAGCGTTTCTAAAGCGCTCGGCCTTATTCTATAAGAATATTCGAATAATCTGTCGGATCTGTTACAGATTTGAAAAATCCTACATATAGAATAAAAACCAAAGAGCCATGGGAAACATATTCACATTCAGGGAAATTACCGAAAAGGATGAGTTGGAACAGGCATTCCGTTTAAGGTACAACGCATATAAAGACACGGATCTAAAGATATTCCTCTCGGATAATGGGTATGGGATTGACATTTCACATTTTGACCTGCACTCAAAAATCCTCGGGATATTTTTAAACGATGAACTGATTGCCACCAACCGCTTATGCGTGGAACGCAAGTCATTCTTTAATGAAAAAGTGCTTCAGGTTGGGCAACACTACGGATATTTCAGGGATTCTGATCATACCTATGATCAATCCTTTGCTAATTATGATGAATATCCGTTTTTAAGCTTTCCGTCATCAGCTGCCAATATCAAATGCTATTATGAAGATTTAAAATCGACCGCTACATTGATTGCCGAATGTGGCAGGTTTGCTATTCTCAGCCAATATAGAAGTGTTAGAGTATTGAAATTTATGTTTGACTGTATGTTTGTTTTTGGTATTCCAATGTTTGGAAATCAAAAGAGAGTCGTGGTTACAGAAACAATGGCGCGACATACTTCAGTTTATAAAACATACGGTTTTAAAGAGATTGCTGTTTTTAACACTGATGGATTGGAGCAATCAGGAAGTCTGTTAAGTTTGACAATAGACGCTACCTTGTCGAATGTTCCAGAAAAACTACATGCTAATTTCCAGTCACAATTGGAAGAGTTAAAAAAGACCGGCAAAATTGACAGAGAGATTTGAATTCATTATAACAGATAAAATTGAGAAAGTCCATGAAAGCAAAAATCATTTCCGAAACCATCTTCACCAGTTACGAGTACTGGCTTGAAGTTGAGAAACAGCACCAGTCAAGGGTATCCCTGATGCAGAATACAAGGCAATCCAGGCAGAAATCAAAAAGTTCAATGTTTAATCCGTTGAGAGTTCAATTGCAGAATAATCAAAGGCTTCTGGCATAATCAAGTTTTGGTTTGGTTAGTTAGTGAGAGTTGCTTTTAACCAAAGCAACCTGGTTTTGGGTGGACACTGTTGAACTTTCCAATTCTACTACATATAAACTAAAAAGAATTGGTAAACCTTAAATTGAAGCATCATGAAGACCTTAAAAATCGTTTTAATCGCCTCCTGTTTTTATGGTTTTGTAACAGTAAAAACTCAATTTACAACTACTGCATTGGCATCGGTTTTCAGCAACGCATTGCATGGTATTTTCGGCAGTATTTCCAGGTAAAATGGTGTATTCGGCGAACTGAATCCTGCATGGCTGTTCTATAAATACCAGGATACGCTCGGCAATACTATCATTTCATTTCTTACAGGTCTTTCGCGAAATCTTATGACAAGCATCTATTATGTGATGGGAACTTTGATCGTAATTATTTTACCAATGAATATGGTAGCACCCATCCTGGCTGCAATGAAATTAATATGCAGGCAAAATGTGAAAAAAAGCTGTTCGGGAAATTTGGAGATGAATATTCAGTTTATAAAACAAGGAAAAAGAAAATGATACCCTTCATTTATTGAAACAATCATTTTTGCAAATTCCTTTGGGGATGAACAATGAGTTTAATTATAAAGGTAGAAATGTCCATATAAAGCCCGGCAAGACACTGATCTGTGGCAGGTCTGCGAAAAAGAATTAATTCCGAAAGAACAGGTAATTGAAAGTGCACATCAGAAAAACTCCCTGCTTCTGGCGGGTAGGAAAGGCACTAACATTAAGACAACTGATTATCAATTATCTTTCAGAAAATTACATCACCCTTTTCTTCCCTGCCTTGTAAAGATTATCAATCACCTCAGCTGCATTGCTGAACTTATTGTTCAGAATCATTGCTGCAATGATGTAAGGTTTGTAACCGGCTTCCTTGTAAGTTTCGATGCGGTAGCGCTCAAATACGCTGGCCGCCACTTCGCCCTCTTTACAGGAAACATCCGAAATATCGGCCGGCAGGCAATGCATATACAGGGCTTTTCCGCCTTTGGTGAGTTTCATCTTTTCTTCGGTACATTCCCAGTCTTTAAAACGGGCATTATTGGCCAGACATTCCTGCTCCAGCGATTTCAGGCCTTCTTTATCGCTTTTCTTTAATAAATCCGTGCGGCGCTGCATCACAGCAAAAGGCGCCCAGCTTTTGGGATATACGATATCTGCATTTTTGAAGGCTTCGTCCATGCTGTTCACCACCCTGAAAGCACCCCCGGAAGCAGCCGCCTGTTTGCCTGCCATTTCAACAACATCCGGAATCAGCGTATATCCTTCCGGATAAGCCAGGTCAACCTCCATCCCGAAACGGGTCATCAGGCCGATGATGCCCTGCGGGACTGAAAGTGGTTTTCCATAGCTGGGCGAGTAGGCCCACGTCATCGCGATTTTCTTTCCTTTCAGGTTCTCAAGTCCGCCGTAATAATTGACCAGGTGCAACAGGTCGGCCATGGATTGTGTCGGATGGTCGATGTCGCACTGAAGGTTGACAATACCCGGCCGTTGCGGCAAGACGCCATGCTTAAATCCATGGTCGAGGGCATCGCCGACTTCTTTCATATAGGTATGGCCTTCGCCAAGGAACATATCGTCGCGGATGCCGATGACATCGGTCAGGAAGCTGATCATATTGGCTGTTTCGCGAACGGTTTCACCATGAGCGATCTGCGATTTGGTTTCGTCAAGATCCTGCACTTCGAGACCCAGCAGATTACAGGCCGAAGCAAACGAAAAACGGGTACGGGTTGAATTGTCCCTGAAATTGGAGATGGCCAGGCCCGAGTCGAACACCTTTGCGGAAATGTTGTGGTCGCGCAGGTTTTTCAGGGCTTCAGCCACCAGCAGGGTCTGCCTGAGTTCATCTTCGGTTTTGTCCCAGGTCAGCAGGAAATCTTTTGCAAAAAGCCCGGATTTTAATTTTTTAAGTTCTTCAATCAGTTGAGTAAAATTTGACATAAAAGGTTCTTTTCAATTTTAATTTTTCACAATGTCTTCATTAACTAATTAGCTAATCAGCAAATTAGCTAATTCCTTTAAATTAAATAAGCATAAGCCGCATAGAATGCAGCTGCCACCTCAAGATCGTCGATCCGTACCTTTTCGTTCGGGGCATGGGCCATCACTTCGTTCCCCGGGCCGAAGCCGATGATGGGGATGCCGTAATATCCGTTGATGGTTACCCCATTGGTTGAAAAAGTCCATTTATCTACAATGGGATCTTTCCCGAAGAGTCCGGTAAATGCTTCCACCCCGGTGGTTACCGCTTTATGGTCGGCCGGAATTTTCCAGGTGGGATAATACTTCTCCATGCCGTATTTCAGTCCGGTGTAGGCAACTTCATCATAATGAAGCACTTCAACAGAAGCATCCATATCTTTGATGATCTCCTGAATTTCAGCAACCGCTGATTCTTTGGTTTCACCCCAGGTTAAGCGGCGGTCAAGGTGAAACTGGGCAGAATCGGCTACCGCGCACAAAGATGGACTGCCGGATTTAATTTCTGAAATGGTGACGCTTCCCTTACCCAGAAATTCATCAAAAGGGAGCCGTTCGTTCAGTTTCTCAACCTCAAGAGCAGCCCGTGCTGCTGCATAAATGGCATTCTTCCCGCGCTCCGGGGCACTTCCGTGACAGGAAATTCCATTGAACCGGACAAGGATTTCCATCCGGCCACGGTGGCCACGGTAAATATTGAGATTGGTGGGTTCGGTGCTGATCGCAAAATCGGGTCGGATACCTTCTTCTTCAACAAGATATTTCCAGCACAAACCATCACAGTCTTCTTCCATCACACTGCCAACCACCAGAATGGTCAGATCCCGGTCAAATCCTAGTTCCTTCAGTATCCTGCCACTGGTGATGGCGGCTGCCGGCCCGCCTTTCTGGTCAACGGTTCCACGGCCATGAACATAGCCATCCTTAATCTCTCCGCTAAAGGGGTCAAAGGTCCAGTTGGCGGCATTTCCTACATCAACGGTATCCATGTGCCCGTCAATGGCAAGGATCCTTTTTCCGTTTCCTATCCTTCCGATTACATTCCCCAGCCCGTCGATGCGAACTTCATCGAAACCGGCCTCTTCCATCTGACGTTTCAGTTCCAGCTGCACTTCTTTCTCATACATGCTGGTTGATTTGATCTGCACGAGTTTCGACAGATTCTGTGCGGTATAATCCCTGTATTTGTGGGATAACGCATTGATTTTTTCAAAAATTTCTTTCATCCTAAATCATAAATAAATGATATTCTTTCCGTTTTAAACCTCTGACTTCTGACCTCTGACTTCTGACATCCTTTTACTTTGAACTCTTCATTTTCTCAATACTCATCAACACCACTTCCGCTGTAGCGGGCAGGGAGAAATCAGGTTCAACTTCGTGGTTGCCAACTGCCGAGATGGCATCTTTAATGGCCAGCCATACCGAAAATGCCAGCATAAACGGTGGTTCCCCCACAGCCTTGCTTTTGCGAATGGTTCCTTCATTGGGATAATCCTTTAACAATTCTACTTTGAATTCATCAGGAATGTCATTAACAGTCGGTATCTTATAAGTATCCGGAGAATGAGTCAGCAGTCTGCCCTTGTTATCCCATTTAATTTCTTCGGTCGTGCACCATCCGACACCCTGGATAAAACCTCCCTCAATCTGTCCGATATCAATATCTTCATTAAGCGAATCCCCTACATCGTGCAGAATATCTGTTCTGAGCAGCTTATACTCACCGGTCAGCACATCCACCCTGACTTCAGAAACAGCCATTCCATAAGCATAATAATAAAACGGATTTCCCTTTCCGGAATCCCTGTTAAAGTGGATACCGGGGGTTTTGTAATAACCGGTTGCACTCAGGCTGACCTGGGCCAGGTAAGCTGACTGAATAAGATGCTCAAATGCAATTTTAACATCAGGTAAATTTTCCTGAAAAATGAAGTTATCGGAGAAGACAATCTGATCAGGATCCGGGTTGTTCAGTCCGGCTTTTTGCAGTTCAATTGCGGCCACCGGAATCAGACGTGATTTTATGGTTTCCATGGCTGCCCTGACCGCCATTCCGTTCAGGTCGCTGCCAGAAGAGGCCGCAGTAGCGGAGGTATTCGGAACTTTGGAAGTATTGGTAGCGGTCACTTTAATAAATTCCGGACTAATGCCCAATTCTGTTGCAGCAACTCCCTGAATTTTTGTATATAGACCTTGTCCCATTTCGGTACCCCCATGATTAACCTGGACCGTTCCATCCCTGTAAATATTCACCAATGCCCCGGCCTGGTTTAGAAATGCGGTGGTGAATGATATGCCGAACTTTACCGGTGTGATTGCCAAGCCTCTCTTAAAAAACCTGTTTTGATGATTGAAGGCACTGATCTCATGTCGTCGTGCCACATAACCGGAAGAGGTCATCAGCCTGTCATATAAGACATGAAGGCGGTTATTTTCAACAACTTTCCCGTAAGGAGTCTGGTTTTCCTTGTCGATCCCATAGAAATTGAGACTTCTGATTTCTGCCGGATCCCTCTTAAGGAACCTGGCAATTCTGTCGATGGCCTGTTCAATGACAGCCATCCCCTGTGGCCCGCCAAATCCACGAAAAGCGGTATTGGAAGGAAGGTTTGTTTTAAATGCTTTTCCGGATATACTGATATCGGGGATATAATAGGCATTTTCAGCATGAAACATGGCCCGTTCAAGGATGGCTCGGCTCAGATCGGTAGACGATCCTGCATCACTGTTCAGTTCAACTTTATAGGCAAGTATTTTCCCTGTTTTATCGAAGCCGATAGCGTATCGTGAAAGAAAGCGGTGCCGCTTTCCGGTGATTTTCTGATCGTCGTCGCGGAAGAGGTGGATCTTAACCGGTCTCTTTGTTGCATTGGCCAGCAAAACAGCCCAGGCGGCCACATGATTCGCCTGTGTTTCCTTTCCTCCGAAGGCACCACCCATCCGCCTGACTTCAACATCGACTTCATTCTTTGCGATACCGAGTACTTCAGCCACGATGGCCTGCGTTTCAGCCGGGTTCTGACTCGATGCATAAACAAGCATTTCCTTACCCTCACCGGGTACCGCCAGTGCTGACTGGGTTTCGAGATACCAGTGCTCCTGTGCACCAGTTTCCAGTTCACCTTCGAGCCGGTGTGCAGCATTGATCAGGGCTTCATCGGCATTTCCACTGTTTATATAACGTACAGGGGCAATCAGCAGGTTCTTTTCAATGGCTTCGCGGAGCGAAAGTACAGCGTCCAATTCCTCATAGTCAATCCGTATCAGACTCTCAGCTTCAATTGCAATATCTTCTGTTTCGGCAGCAATCAGCATCACTGCCTGACCTATAAAATTAACTTCTGTTTCTGCCAGACAGGGTTCGTCATGAATGACCGGTCCCATCTGGTTGGCTCCCGGAATATCCACCGCTGTCAGTACAGCTGCGACTCCTCTCAATTTCAATGCTTCTGTATAATCAACGGATTTGATCCGGGCATGAGCCAGGGGGCTGTAAACAACCCTGCCGGTAAGCTGCAAAGGACTGACATCCATATCATTTACATATACCGACTGTCCGGTAACATGTTTCAGAGCACTGTCGTGCTTCAGACTGGAAGGTTTCATGAGGGCTGCCCTTTCGATTCTTCAAAGAATTTAAGCAATAGATTTCGTGCAACCAGGTTCCGGTAACCGGCATTGGCCCGTGCATCGCTGAGCGGAGTAAACTCGTTGTGGAGGATTTCCATTGCTTCCAGTACCGTATTACCGGTCCAGGATTTGCCCAGCAGGAATCTTTCAGTCTTTAGGGCACGAATTGGCTGAGCGGCCATACCACCAAAAACCAGCCTGATATCTTTAACTGTCCCATTTTCGGATAAAAGGGAGAAACCAGCACTTACTGTGGAAATGTCCAGATCTTTCCTCCTTGACACCTTGTATGATCTGATGATTCTTTCATGGGAGGGTTTTGGTAAGATCACGGCTGTAATCAGTTCATCGGGAAACAGGTCAACGGTGCGGTAACCAATGATAAAATCTTCAATGTTGCAGCGTCTGGCAACGTTCGTTGACTTTATTTCTACCTGGGCATTACTGGCGATCAGTAATGGAAGGGTATCTCCGATGGGAGAGGCTGAGCCTATATTTCCACCCAGAGTGGCAAGGTTTCTGATCTGCAATGAGCCGAAAATATCGAGCATATGCTTCAATGCAGGTACTTTCCCATCTACAGCCTGTCTCAGTGATTCAATGGACAGACCTGCACCAATCTGGAAGAAATCCTGTTCCTCCCTGAAGTATTTCAGCTCCTGAACATCAGAGATATCGATGATCTCTTTCAGCAGTTCCTTTTTCTTCGTCTGACGCAAGGCTATATCAGTAGCCCCACTCACGACAACCGCATCAGGATGCTCCTTCCTGAAATGCAGGGCATCAGCCAGAGTCAAAGGCTTCAGATACTTCTGCTGCTCAGTAATGAGCCGTACAGGTGATTTATCCGATTTAAGTTCAATAAGTCTTGCCGCAACATCCGATTCAGAAACTGCAAATTTATCCTGCCCGCTTCCCATACAGGCAACAACAGCGGCATCGACGACCGGCCGGTATCCTGTACATCGGCATAAATTGCCTGTAAGTGCATCTTCAATTCTGTCAGTTGATGGATCTCTGTGATTTTTATATAAACCGAACAATGACATTACGATTCCGGGAGTGCAATAACCACACTGACTTCCATTCCGGTCAACCATAGCCTGCTGAACCGGATGCAGCCTGTCACAGTCTGCCAGGTGTTCAACCGTAATAAGCTGTTTCCCATGAAGCATCGGCAAAAATACAAGACAACTGTCAATGGTTTTATAAAACAGTTTTCCTTCAATATCCTCAGCAACAACGACCGTACAGGCACCACAATCGCCTTCAGCACAACCCTCTTTCACCCCCTTATGAAAAGGTAAAGATCTGAGGTAATTCAGTACAGTTGTGGTTGGTTTATGCTTAGTATTAAGGCTGAAATCGAGTTCTATCAGCTTGTCATTCAGCAAAAACCTTATGACATTCCCTTTGCCTTTCATGGTTTTTTTCTGGTGTTTTTAACATCTATCACTTTTGCAATGATACTGATGGCAATTTCAGCAGGTGTTTCAGCGGCAAACGGGATTCCGATCGGCATATCAACGCCTGAAAGTATATCAGGGGTGAGTTTCCCTTCTTCAATGGCCCGCTTTCTTATCTCTCCGACTTTTCTCCTGCTCCCGATCATACCCAGATAAGCAAATTCTTTCAGAGCACAGAAATGAAGCAATTTCTCATCAGATTCGTGCTGATGGGTAACAATAACAGCATAGGTGTTGTCATTAAATTCAAGGGTCCCGGCCATTTCAAGATAATCTCCATACAACAACTCACCTCCTGTCAGAACCCAGTCATCAAAGATACCCTGCCGCGGATCTATCACTACAGGGTGAAATCCAAGACCCGTGGCATACCCAGCGAGGGCTTTCCCGATGTGGCCACCACCAAAAATATACAACTTTGGCAGGCAGGCAATGGGTTCAAAATAAATCTCCATAGATCCGCCACATTGCATACTCAGATCCTCGAGAAGTTTAAATTTCTTTACCTGAATGTTGCCTCCGCCTGAAATCAGTGCACTTGCCTCTTTGATTACCTGGTATTCGATGCTACCTCCACCGATGGTACCTTTTGAAGAACCATCCTGGTAAACTATCATCTTAGACCCTGCCTTCCGGGGCGTAGATCCTGCTGTAGCTGTAACAATACAAAGCACAGCCGGGATTTGTTTCTTTTCAATACTAATCAGATCATCGATTATTTCAAGCATAATTTCCGGATAAATCAGGCTAAATTAATAAAAACTACAGCAAAATCAACAGTTGGCAAAAATTCCGGCTTACCATAAAATAACAAAAACGATAACACTATTTCCGGAATTTGTCCCGTAACGGGAATTCACTGTCCTCAGATAAGACAATTCATGGATTGGCATGAGCGATCGAACCGGGCACTATAAAATTATATTTTCAAAATCATCAACTCATTAACTGCTGTCTTTCAATCATTTATTAAGTGCCATTTGTGAATTCCCATGCTCTGGCAAGCGTTGTTCTTTTCCGTTGGCACGTTTTCTGACTTAGTCTTATCACTTCAAACTGAAATCTCTGACAAAACAATAACAACTAAAAAAACTAAAACAATGAAAAAGGTAACTATCATTCTTACGGGGGTAATTCTGATGAGCATCGCTTCTCTTAACGT
>JAZDHI010000020.1:0-29126 GCA_043806115.1 Bacteroidota bacterium | reverse complement strand
TTATTCCTGCAACTTTTTTGAAAAATATTTTTTTTCAAACACTCTCCTCATTGTTCTACCCCCGTAGTCAAAGCTTTTTTACAGGCCTTTTCGTCTAACGGGATTGCAAAAGTACTACCTTTTTTTATTCTGACAAGGACTTTTCAAAATAAAATTTAATATGATTTTAACAAACGGCTGATATAGCTTAATCATCAGTTAGTTACACTGATTTTTTTTGTTAACAGTGTATATGGCTGTGGAGATCACTTCAACATTATAATACAGCAACATTCTGTATTCTTCTGTAAATCAATATCTCAAGAATTCTTCCATAAACAGAAAAGAGGGCAGATTTCCAACTGCCCTCCCCGTGTTTTATACAGAAAACCCTACCTGATGATTAATCGGGTAGTTTCTGAATTAAAGTCCGTTACCAATTTTAAAAGGTAAACACCGGGTTTTTTGTGTTCACACATCCAGGTAAATTCATGTTGACCGGCTTGTAACTGACCATCAAACAAGGTTGAAACGAATCTTCCGGTTGCATCATATATATAAAGGCCGGTAAAGGATTGTGCATGAAGATTAACGGGAATGGTAAACAATGTGTTTGATGGGTTGGGATAGACACTGCCAAGGATATGATTTGTTTCAAAGGGCTGATCATTGGTTCCAAGACCGGTCTCCGGTGTTGCAAGCTTTTTGTCTGAATAAAGCCTGTACTCCCCGGCTTTCAAAATTAAAGGATCATTCGCTGACAGAACGGTAATAGAATCCCCGGTAAAAAACTCGTACCATTTTCCGGTCTTAGGAAATCCGGGAACAATATTACCCTGATTGACATCGAAATTGCCAAGCACAACAACAGACATTTCTGCGTGATTCAAAATGATTTTTTTCATATAACCCGAAACATTCATACTGAAATCCGTTGTTCTGAATACATCGTAATCCTGTTTTAGTCTGGTTAGGGAGGAGATTACCTTGTTAAGGGTTTTTCTTCTGTAATCGTTGGCATAATCCCACCGGATAGGTTTTTCTCCGGTTCTGCCATTGAATTCTATGGTATAGTCGTATCCCAGCTCACCAAACTGCCAGATCATTTTCGGACCGGGAATGGTGTAAAAAAAACAGGCAGCAAGGCCAGCCCTTGCAATGGCATTGGCTGTATCCCTTACTTTGTATGAAGGATTGGAATTATTGCCATAAGTCAAATTCTTATAAACCATCCTTTCCTCATCATGGCTTTCCATGTATGCCACCAGGTGCGGCGAATTCCATCCACGGTTTTTGTAAGAGGCTGATGCAAAATTGCTGTTGGTGCTCCACCCCATTGCAGCTTCTTTGTATTGATCATGGGTACCTGATGCCCACAGCAACATTCCATAATTGGCCAGCTCTTTTTCTTCGGTATTCTCAGACAAATGCTCCAAAATTACATAAGCATCCGGTTTCAGCGCCCAGATGGTATCTGAAATGCTTTTCCAGATGGCGATGCGTGATGCATCATATTGTCCCCATGCACCTACATTGCCAAGTGTGTTTTTCTGGGTAAATCCTTTTGACAAATCAAAACGGTAGCCGTCAATTTTATACTTTTCAATCCAGAATTTAACTACCCTGGAAACCAGTTTCCTGGTTTCAGGACTTTCGTGATTAAAATCGAAGCCTACATTATAATCATGTTTGGCAACAGGATTGAACCATGGATTATTTGCTGCGGGTCTGCTGTTGTCAGTATCCCAGTAAAGCATAACCATTGGTGAAGTGCCGAAGGAATGGTTGAGTACCATATCAATGATAACTGCAATTCCATTTTTATGGCATTCATCAATAAACTTTTTAAAATCGTTCTCGGGTCCGTAATATTTATCGGGAGCGAAGTAGTAGTTTGGGTTGTAACCCCAGCTGAGGTTACCTTCAAATTCATTGACAGGCATTAATTCAATGGCATTAATTCCCAATCTTTTAAGGTATTGCAGGGTATCTATAAGTGTTGTGTAGTCATGCCTGGCTATAAAATCACGTACCAGCAATTCATAAATAACCAGATCGGTTTTTTGCGGTGGAGTGAAATCATTAATTTCCCAGGTATAAGGAACCCGGGCCGTCTGCAATACAGTGGCAACCCCCTGGGCTTTGCCGGTAGGATAAGCCATTATACCCGGATAAGTCGACCCGCTGATGTATTTATCATTCCACGGATCTGAAACTTTCTCTGCGTAAGGGTCTCCTATCCGGATACTGCCGTCGACCAGATACTGAAAGATATACTCCCTGCCGGCTTCAAGGTTCTGAAGCGTTTTCCAATACCGTTTACCATCCGGCGTACGATACATAAAACCGCTGTCACCAAACTCCCAGTTGTTGAAGTCACCCATGATAAATACATTGTTTTTTTCAGGTGCATAAAGACACAAAGTGACTTCGGTATCACTCAGGTAATTAATACCATCATTTATGTTATCAGGAAGCTCCATCTCGGTTACTGGAGATAGCACATAATAATAAATTGAATCCAAAGCCTCTTCGGATTCATTTTTAGCCCTGATTTTTATCCAGTGTTTACCCGATTCTTCGGCCGTAATTACTTCGTTTAAAGCAATACCCGCTACAGATTTATCCAATACGTTGTCAATATAAAGAAACATTGAATCCGCTGTATTCGAGGAGGCTTCAATGTTGATCTGCTGGGCAGGACTTACGAGCAGGGCATCTTCAGCAGGTAAGTTGATCCTGGTGAACAACCCGGCGGGATAAACATCAACAAAAATATCCCCATTGGATTCAGTTTTGCCTTCGAGCCATAAGCCTCCAACCTGCACACCGCTACGGAAAACAAAAGCCATTTTCAGTATCTCTTCCGATGCAGGAACAGCATAATACTGTCTGACATCCGGAGTAATGATCAGTTTATAAAGGTCTGTTCCAATCCGTTCCAGTCTGGTTTCTTCCGAATTTTGCCCCCAGTTTGTCTTTACATATTTCCAATCGGTCGGGCCGGTGCTCAGGTTGGTAATAACTCCGGTGTGAGCATATACCTCTCCATCGTAGCCTTCCAATCCGCCATTGCCTTCTGCGGCATTAAAGGTAACCTCTACAAGTTCATTTTCAGATGGGAAAGCCGGGCTGGTGATCACTACCTGTGGCAGTGCAATTTGACCAATAAGGGTAAATAACAGGGAAAATGCAATCGTTAGTTTGTTTTTCATATGGTTATGGTCAATTTATTGTTTCATATTTCGTACGATGGAAAAACAAGAACCCCGGCATTCCCATGAACCGGTATCAAAGCTGAGAATTTAACAGATTCTGAGATTTAAAAGGAATACACCACCGCATTCAGATCACAAATGTAATAAAAAGCATGCAAACAGGAGGCTTTTTCAGAAAACCTAAAATCCACGGGTCAGTGTAAATTCAATGCCTGAAAATTCCGGATGACTTGCCAGGAAGGCATTGCTGAAATGGAAAACTTAACATTGGATAGTGGCGGGAAGCCTGACGATGAATGTGCTTCCTACTCCCAGGGTGCTGTCAACCGACAATTCGCCGTTATTTCTTGTTATCAGGTCTTTGCACAGGATTAACCCCAGTCCGGTCCCGGATTCTCCGTTGGTTCCGGTACGGGTATATTTGATATCGATGTTAAACAACTTGGGAATATCCGGTTCCGGGATACCAATTCCGGAATCTTTCACCTCAATAGAATGCAGGCCTGTACCTTTTTTCAGCAATAAATCAATTTTCCCTCCGGGATGTGAGAACTTGACTGCATTTGCTATCAGGTTGCGGAATACTATACTGAGCATGTTTTTGTTGGCATTAACCATGATTTCAGTGTCCCCCATGATCGAAAAGTTGATTCCTTTATCCTTGGTTGCCATCGCAAATACAGGAATAATCTCTTCAAGGATCCTGACCGGTTGAATTTCAGAAGCGGTTACTTCTGTGCTGTTCCTCTGTGAACGGGCCCAGGCAAGCAGATCTTCCAGAATTTCTGCTCCGTGTTCACCGGCTTCCAGTATGCCATCTGCCATCGACTTTACCTCTTCGGGAGAGTAAATTTCGATATCTTCAGAAAGCATACGGGCAAAACTGAGAATCTGGTGAAAAGGGGTTCTCAGGTCATGGGCAATGATCGACATGAGTTTGTCTTTCTGAGCATTCAGTTCCATAAGTTCTTTCTGGGACTGATGAAGTTCAGATACGAGGTTTCTGGTTTCTGTTTCAAGTGTTTTACGGGTAGTAATATCCCTCAGAACAATCAGGTTTCCTTTAAAAGTACCTTCATTATCCAGAATCCGGTTCACAGAAATGCTGAACCAGCGTTTTGATTTTTCGCCTGCCTGCAGTTCAACATCCTTTTCCGGTTCGCTGATCAGCAGGTTGCAGTAATTGTAAAGCCAGTCAAACTTCCTGAGGTCGCTGAAATATTGGTCAGCATCAAGGTTGAGCAATCTGACCGCTGCCGGATTGTTGAAAATGATGTTGAATGCACTGTCTGTTATAAGAACTCCATCCTGCATAATTTCAGTGATCTGATGCCGCGCAAGCGGGAGTATATTGAATATACCATACCGGGAAATTCCAACCAGTAAAACAAGACCGGTAATCACAAAACTGATTACAGTTATATCAAGGCCCTGCAGGGGAGAGATTCCCAATGCATAACACAAGGTCGCAAAAAAAGGAAAAATGCTGGCAGCCATCACAAATTTTGCCTGACTTCTGAAAGTTGCCGGAATCTTTGGCAGTGAAGTCGCTATAAAAACAAGGCCAAGCAAAACCAACCCAAGGGAGTATGAAATCATTGTGAAGAAGGCAAGGCCATGGTGGTATGTAAGAATGTTATTTCCGGCAGGACTCCACTCAAACCCGATCCAAACCAGGTGATGATGGTCGTTGGTAAAAGCCAGCATTATGATCATAGCCGGAACAATCCAGAAGTAATGAAAGTTTACGAGGAGCCACCGGCTCCTGATTTTCACAAACCCCAGGGCATACTTAAGGAAAAAGACAGCGCAGGTGCAGGCCCCGATGTACTCGACACTTGACCAGAAGATTTTCGCGCTGATTGTAGGTGCTGCCGATTCCATCATGGCTGCCAGGGCCCACTCGGCAATCATAACCATCATCAGGGTAAAATATCTGTGTCCTCTTGAATACCCTTTGAGATAACTGAAAACAGCCACACCTGAAGCAGTCAGGAATGTGATAAACAGTATCCAGGCTATAGAATTAAATATCAGGTTCATCAGAATTGATCAAAGATATCATGTCCTTTATTGCGGAGATGATTTTTCCCGTTTACATCCATTGTTAATCTCAAAAGGAGAAAATTGTAACCGGGAAATTTTCATTTTCATGGGTATGATTATCATTTCCGGCAACTTTCAAAACCCTTTAATATAAACCGATGAAGAGAGCTTAACATAAATTCCGGATAATAATTAATATTAAAAGTCGCAGCATAATTAATTTCAGGGACACCTTAAGATAAGTGACCGTAAAACGGCGGCATTCTGCCGGAATTTGCATTATTCAGCCGGAAGGAAAAAATATTTGATCGAATTTGCGGTCTGGCCTTAACTTTCGGGTATCTGTTTGTGTTTATGATATTGAATAATTTATTTGTCTGATCAATGTATTAAATGAAAAACCTTTAACTTTGTCAGCCAAAGTATTTTGTTGCTGAGCGATTCAGAAAACCAATACAAAACGAAACGTTTTATGGATACAAAAATGAATGACATTATCCTGGTTCCTACTGACTTTTCGGAAGTCTGTGCCAATGCCGCTAGCCAGGCAGCAGAAGCTGCAAAGCTGCTTAATCAGAAAGTAGTGTTGCTGCATATTATAAACAGCGATACCAGGGCATTTCTGAAAAATGAGAATCTTACCGCAGGGTCTATTGATGAAAAGTTGCAGGAAATTGCCGCACAATTATCATCAAAACATGGCGTAAAGGTTGATTACCTCACCCGCGAAGGCAGTATTTTTACTGAAATTGGAGAAGTTGCAAAAGAAATGGGTGTTAGCATGGTTTACCTTGGGACTCATGGAAAGGTTGGCCTGCAGCATCTTACAGGCAGTTTTGCGTTGAAGGTGGTTACATCATCACCTGCCCCGACCATCGTGGTTCAGAAAAGACCATTTTCTGAAGGTTACAAACAGATAGTTCTCCCGCTCACCAGCGAAGCCGGTCCGCTTGATAAAACCAGATGGGCTGTCTACATTGCCAAAAAGTTTAATGCTACCATTCATATTTATCTTGTGGGAGATGCCAGTGATGCAGTTTACAATGCTTCAAAGCAGATAGCGGATTACCTGGCCAAGAACAATGTAAAATATACGGAACGGACATCTGAAAAGAGTAAGAATTTCTCCAAACAGGTGGTTGATTATGCTACCAGTCTGAATGCGGACCTGATCATGATTATGACCAATCCTGAAAAAGGTTTTGGAACATTCCTGCTGGGTAGTTACGATGAAGACATTATTTTTAATACCAGTCAGATTCCGGTTATGTGCATCAATCCCCGGAAGTTTAACTACGAAATACTGGGGTTGTAAGAATCGGTTCAATACTTTCAGGCTCCGGTTTGCCGGGGCTTTTTTTTATCTACAGGTAGTGGCTGATCAAACATATCAGACTGACCTGCGAATCTTTTAATTCTATGAGTCTTACCAATCTGACTGATTTCATTGTTGAAAAAATGCGGCGTGAATTGCCGGATTTTATAGTATACCATAGCGTTGAGCACACGCTTGATGTGCATGATGCCGCAGTCAGGCTTGCTTCCATGGAAGGACTCAGTGAACAGGATACCAGACTTGTCAGGGCCGCGGCATTGTTACATGATTCAGGGATTTCAGTCAGCTTTCATGATCATGAAGAGATCTCTGCCAGTATAGCAGCCCAGTACCTGCCCTCATTCGGATTTAATGCCGATGAGATTGAGAAGGTTCAAAGGATGATCATAACTACTAAACTTCCACAATCTGCCGCAAGTATTGAAGAACAGATCTTATGCGATGCTGATCTTGATTACCTGGGAAGAGGAGATTTCTTTATCATTGGTCAGAAGTTAAGGCTGGAGTGGGAGCTGACAGGGAACAGGGTCAGCTTGTGCGACTGGTACATTATTCAGATGAAGTTTCTGAAAAAGCACCGTTATTTTACAAAATCTGCAAGAGATCTCCGCGATAAGCGTAAACAACAGAATCTGGAAGAAATAGAGCATCTCTGTACCTTTAAATGTGCTGAAAAACCTGAAAGAAAATCCTGAGAGGTTGGTTCTTTTTGTGTTATAAAATATTCAGGTTATGACGAAGGAAGAAGTGCGGCTTCGAATCCGGCAACTCAGTGATGAAATCAATGCGCATAACTACCGGTACTATCAGCTTGCCAATCCCGTTATCAGCGATTTTGAATTTGACCGGTTACTGAAAGAACTGGAAGTTCTTGAAAAGGATTATCCGGAATTTCTGAGCCCAAACAGTCCCACTCAAAGGGTAGGCGGAGATATTACCAGAACGTTTGCAACAGCATTTCATCGCTACCCTATGCTTTCGCTCGAAAATACATATTCCGAGCCGGACCTGAGGGATTTTGACAACCGGGTTGGGAAGCTGCTTCAGGAACCTTATGAATATGTCTGTGAACTTAAGATAGACGGCGTTTCTATCAGCCTGACCTATATGGATGGCCGCCTTGAACAAGCCATCACACGGGGCGATGGTGTGAGGGGCGATGATGTTACCACCAATGTGAAAACGATTGCTTCGATTCCCGTTCAACTGGATGATGACAATTATCCTCCTGAATTTGAAGTGAGGGGTGAAATTTTCATGCCGAGGGCAGGCTTCGAAAGAATGAACAGGCAAAGGGAGGAAGAAGGAGAACTCACCTTTGCCAATCCACGGAATGCTACCGCCGGAACGCTGAAAATGCAGGACTCCGCCCAGGTTGCGAAAAGGCCACTTGATGCTTATGTGTACTACCTGCTTGGTGATGAATCATCCGGCAATACCCATTTTGAAAGACTTGCCATGCTTGTTTCCCGGGGCTTTAAGGTGTGCGAAATCAGGGCACGCTGTTCAGGCATCGAACAGGTGCTGGAATTTATTAATGAGGTTGACAGGGAAAGATCACAACTGAAATACGATATCGATGGCGTTGTAATCAAGGTAAATTCAATCAGACAGCAGGAGAAACTTGGTTTCACCGCGAAATCGCCACGCTGGGCGATAGCCTATAAGTTTAAAGCGGAAGAAGCCCTTACCAGGCTTTTATCCATAGACTACCAGGTAGGCAGGACCGGAGCTGTTACACCGGTCGCCAATCTTGAGCCTGTTTTTCTGGCAGGCACCACCGTAAAAAGAGCAACCCTTCACAATGCAGATGTCATGGCTTCACTTGACGTCAGAGTGGGTGATTATGTTTTTATCGAGAAAGGTGGTGAAATTATCCCAAAAATAACCTCAGTTGACCTGAACAGGAGAAATGAAGGAACCGTTAAAACGGGTTTTATTGAAAATTGTCCTGAATGCGGCACTCCACTTTTACGAAATGAAGGGGAAGCTGCCTGGTATTGTCCGAATGAAACCGGATGTCCACCCCAGATAAAGAGCCGTTTGGTTCACTTCATCAGCCGTAAGGCAATGAATATTGACAGCCTCGGTGAAGGAAAAATCGAGATGTTGTTCGACAACGGATTGGTTCGCAGTCCTGCTGATCTGTATGACCTGACTTTTGAAAAGCTTATCGGGCTGGAAAAAGTGATCACTGCAGAAGATAAGAAAGAGAAGCGACTTAGTTTCAGGGAAAAAACAGTCAGCAATATTCTGGCGGGTATTGATAAGTCGAGAAGTGTCACCTTTGAAAAAGTGCTGTTTGCATTGGGAATACGATTTGTCGGGGAAACCGTTGCCAAAAAACTTGCAATCCATTACCGCAGCATCGGGCAACTGAAAGCGGCCGGCCTGAACGAACTGATTACTGTGGACGAGATTGGTGAGAAAATAGCCGGCAGTGTCATCGGCTATTTTGCTGATCCGGCGAATCTTCAGGAGATAGAAAGGCTCTCAGGCAGCGGATTGCAGTTTGAGCTGAAGCAGGAAACAAAACCCATCAGTAATGTGCTGAATGGGAAGTCCTTTGTAGTCAGCGGGGTTTTCTCAACCTACACCCGTGATGGTATTAAGTCTGCCATTGAAACCAACGGGGGAAAGGTCAGCAGTTCCATTTCATCGAAAACGGATTTTGTTGTTGCCGGTGAGAATATGGGACCGGAGAAACTGAGAAAAGCCGGCGAACTGGGCATAAAGCTTATCACAGAAGATGAGTTTTCAATGATGCTGAAAGCGGAAAGCCCCGGGGAATAATCGTGTTAAAAAGGCCATCATAATAAAAAGAGTGCTGCCAGGCAAGACAGCACTCTTTTCGCTAAAAAAAACGATTTTAAATCTTCCTAATCTCACTGGCACCGCTCATGTCAGAATTCACACTGGCTGGATTTCCCGTATATGAAACCCTGGTGGCTCCACTGCCATCAACAGTCAGTGTTCCTGTCGCAAATATTCCTGCTTTGGAAGCGCCGCTGCAATCCAGGTTGCAGTTCCGGGTTTCGAACTTCAGGGCATCAAGATCACTGGCACCGCTCAGATCGATGTCAAACTCCGTGGCACTTCCCTGAAGGGTTATTTCTGACGCACCGCTGAAATCACCTTCAACCCTGGAAGCGGATAGATTCAGGTTGATCTTTGATGCCCCGCTTCCATCAATCTCAAGGTTTGAAAATTTCATCGGTGCTGTACCGTTGATTTTCACCGCACCACTGATGTCAATGCCGTCCAGATTGATGAAGGTCAGGTTTGCATTGAGATCACCCCTGATGTGCGTGTTGTTCTCAATGCGGATAATCAGGGTACCTCCTTTAACTTCAGTGATGATTTTCGGCAGTAGATGATCATCGGCTTCGATGGTCAGTTTTTCAGCAGATCCCTGTGATAGGGTTACATCGAAAGCTCCGCTGATTTCGATTTTACTGAAGTTTTTTACCGTTCTGTCCTGTTTTGCTGCCGTTGCCGTCAGCGTAAGGGTAATGGCCAGGGTAATGATGAGAATGACCTGCAGCAGGAAATTCTTCTGAGCTGTTATTGTTTTCATCTTTATGGGTTTTTGTTGTTTGTTGATAAATAATTAAGCACTTATTCCGGGATTCAGTAAAGATCGATGTCAGCATTGCGCCCCTTGATGTTAACCTTAGCGGCCGGATTTTTTGAGCTGCCTACGATCCCAATGATTGACCTTGAGGTATGTGACTTTTCTGTTACTGTGACTGCCGATCCTTTCGGAATCCTGCACTCCCCAAAGCTCATATCTGCATTCAGCCGGTACGAAGCATCGGAGGGTATCTCCAGGGATATCCCGTTAAATGAGGCAATGATGTTTATGATGGAAAACGAGGGACTTACTGACTTTATTTCAAGACCACCATATTCAACATTCATATCAATTTTCTGCTCCAGCCGGTCTATTTTTAGTGAACTGAATTTTCCGCTGCCATTGATTTCCCTGATTTTTTCCACAGTATAGGTGTCGTATTCGGAATCGAGAACCGCAGAGCTGAGGCTGCCGAGATCCAGGGTTGAAAACCTGGTTTTACTCCTGATATCCGAGGCAGTATTGTTGTTAAGGGTACTGTACTGGAGATTAAAATTTACATCGCCGGCATTATGAATGGTGCCGTTGCTGAATTTCAGGGTAATGGATGAAGAGGGGTTTGAAAGTCTGTTGATCGTAAGATTGCCATATTCGATGTCAATTTTTACGGGACCGGTCGATTCATCAATAAACAGATCGCCAAACCGGTTCTCAGCAGTGAGCGTTGTCGACCTCGGCATATTAATGGTGTAGTCGATGCTGAATGATTTTGATTTGCCGTTGGACCCGGTATTTCCTATGATGGTTTTTATTTCAACCAGGGAACTGTTGCCCGTGATTTCAGGGGTTATCTGGTCGAGGAGCCGCTGGGCATCCTTGTCTGAACGTGCATCCGCTGTCACCAGAACATCAATGGTCATCTGGTTTTTATCCCAGACGTTACAGTGAACTTTTCCAAAACTGGTTTCGATGTTCAACCTGACATCCTGACCCACAACGAACTCTTTTTTCATTGACTTGGTCTTAACACCTGACTGGGCCAGGCAGGAAAATGCAGGGATCAGCAGCAAGGCTGCAAGGAGTGCAGGTTGTTTAAGAAATGATGGTTTCATATCGGTTTGAATTTGAGTTCGGGTTCATGGTTTCTGATGATTCGCCTGTAGGCTTGTCAAGCTGATCCAATACTTTGTCGAGCAGGCTGCCCAGAATACGGTAATTGTTTTTGATGGCATCCACCAGTCTTTCATCACGGTTGCCCTCAATATATTCTGATTTAAGTGTTTCGGACGACTCATTGAGGGTTTCAATCTCCTTCATAAGCATTGTTTTAACTTTTGCTGCTTCAGGTGCTGAACCTGCAAGGGTTTCGATGTGATCAAGCTTTTCGCGGGTCTGAACGGCAAAATAATGCTCCATTTCCACAATTTCAGAGGGCAGTTTGTTGCCGGTCTGTTTCGTGTGAACGGCCGGATTGTCCAGAATTGCAAGAATACCAAAACTGAATCCGGCAAGAACCAGGACAGCAGCGGCTATTTTCAGCCATTTGCTTATGCCGGCATACCGCTCTGCGCTGCGCAGCCTTTCCTGATCATCCAGCAGTTTCAGGAATTTTTCTTCATGATTCCTTCCCGGGGCATGCGTCTCAAACTGCGGTCTGTTTTCATTGATAAAATCTTCCAGTCTTTTCATAATAATTTTCTTTCATTGCCTGCCTGCCTTTATTCCGGCAGATTCGTCATGTGGTTGCCGCTCATTGATGATCCTGACAAGGGCATGCTTTGCTCTCGAGATGCGGGTCCTGACATTTGCCTGGCTCAACCGTAAAATCTGGCCGATTTCTTCCTGATCATAGCCTTCGAACAGATTCAGTGAAAGAATCACCCGGTAATCGGGGATCAGGTGATTCATGGCTCTTTTAACCTGGTCAACCCTCCATTCAATGTAATCTTCACTTTCATTCAGGTATTCAGCGATGTCGGGCAGTTGTTCCAGGTTTTCTCCCTGAATTCTCCTGCGTGTCAGGTGGTCAATGGCATTATTGACCGCTATTTTTTTCAGCCATCCCGCAAAGGCCGATGGACCTTTGTAGGATTTTATTCTGTTAAAAGCATCAATGAACGAATTCTGCATCAGATCTTCCGCATCCGCCGGATTGCACACCATCCTCAGGCAGGTGTTATACACCCTATGGCTGTACTTGCGGTACACCTCCATCTGTGCCTGCCTGTTCCCGGCTTTGCATCCTTCAACGAGTAAATCGTCCTGGTCCATTTTTCTATTGATGTATATTAAAGACCCAGCCCGGAATGTTTTGTTACAGTTTAGCTGAAAATAATTCTCCTGGCAATTTAACCATCTGAATATCAAATATAAACAAATGTGACCGATCATCCGGATCATAAGCTTAAAACATTAAATTTGCCGGTAAGGAGCGTCTGCTGATTCAATTCTTTGGTCACGCTAAGGGTTTATCACGGTTGGAAACTTATGACCTGGTATTATATCGTCCCCTACGCGACGATATGGTCTGCCATTCATCTGCTTTCTACCCAAATATTATGCCTCCGGCATATTGATATTTAAAATTTACAGCGCTCAATGGTGTTTTGAAACCCTAATCAATAATGTGTTGAAAGCCGGTCTGCTGAAGTACTATATTTTTGCCATTCTTTCCATGCTCTTCTGGGGGTTGACCTTCGTGTGGTTTAAGATTGCGGTTGATTACTACGAACCCGTTACCATCATTTTTATCAGACTTATCCTCTCGTCGGTTCTTCTGTTTTCCTTTATCAGGATCAGCCGGAAAAATGAAAGGATACTCAAAGAAGATTATAAATGGATTGCCCTGCTGGCAATGAGCCAGCCGTTTTTCTATTTTCTGGGAGAGAGTTTCGGTCTTAAATATGTATCTTCCACCATCTCCTCAGCCATCATTGCCACCATCCCGCTGTTCAGCCCGCTGGCAGCGATGTGGTTTACCCGTGAGAAGACCCATCTTTATACCTGGCTGGGGATACTGGTTTCTTTTGCCGGCATCATCCTGATGCTGGTGAATCCTGATCTGAGCCTGAATGCCGCCCCGAAAGGTATCTTCCTGCTGTTTCTTGCTGTATTTTCGGCAGTAATTTATTCCGTCATTGTTAAAAAGCTTACCCATAAATACTCGGCACTTACCATCATATCCAGGCAAAACCTGATCGGGGCCCTCTATTTCCTGCCGCTTTTCCTGGTGTTCGACCTGGAAGGATTTCTGCTTGTGAAACCGGATGCTGACCTGATTCTGGCATTGGCGCAACTGGCGGTTTTCGGGTCCTGTCTTGCCTACCTGTTTTTTATTATGGCCGTAGCGAAGCTGGGAATGGTAAAAGCCAATATCTTTACAAACCTGATTCCGGTGTTCACGGCGGTTGCAGCTTATTTTGTACTGTCGGAAGTTTTTTCTTATCAGAAGATTGCCGGAATCGTCCTTGTCGTGATGGGGATTGTCGTTTCACAGACCCGGGAAATAGCCCAGCTGTTGAAACGAAATTCAACCTGACCGCCATAATTGGTTATTAATCGAAAAAACAATCTCGTTACTTTCACCCCTTACACAACGGTTATTGCAGTCAATTGGCTGTCCATGGAGTGATCAACGGTGATAAACTATAGAAAAATTTAAAACATCTTTTATGAAAGTTCTGGTTCTCGGTGCAGGCCTTGTGGGCGGCCCTATGGCAATTGATCTCGCCAGAGACGGCGAATTTGAAGTTACTTCAGCCGATCGCAGCGCTGAAGCCTTGTCGAAACTGAAATCCTATGCGGGGATAACCACCGTTCAGGCTGATCTTGACGACAGTGAAACCATCAAAAAGCTGACCGCAGATCAGGATTTTGTGATCAACGCAGTGCCTGGTTTTATGGGCTACCGTACCGTGGAGCGGCTGATTGAGTGCGGAAAGAATGTGGTGGATATCGCTTTCTTTCCTGAAGACATGTTCGGGTTCGACCGGAAGGCCAAGGACAGGAACGTTACCGTGATCTGCGACATCGGGGTTGCCCCCGGAATGAGCAATGTGCTGATCGGTTACGGCGCTTCGCTGCTCGATACGCTTGAAAAGGGAATCACCTATGTAGGCGGCCTGCCTGTGGTCAGAACCTGGCCATACGAATATAAGGCGGTTTTTTCACCCATCGACGTGATTGAAGAGTATACCCGTCCGGCCCGGTACATCGACGGCGGCCGCATGGTGGTGCGTGAAGCACTTTCGGATCCCGAGATGCTTGAGTTTCCCGGTGTCGGAACCCTGGAAGCCTTTAACAGCGATGGTCTCCGAACCCTGGCGACCACTGTAAAAGGTGACTATATGATCGAAAAAACGCTCCGCTACAAGGGTCATATTGAAAAGATGGCGGTGCTCAGGGATACCGGATTTTTCAGTAAAGAACCCATCAGCATCGGCGGAGTGATGATCAGTCCGCTCGATTTTACGGCAAAGCTGCTCTTCCCGAAATGGAAGCTTGAAGAAGGGGAGGAGGACATGACCATTATGCGGGTGATCACCGAAGGACTGAAGGATGGCGTTCGCCAGCGCTACACCTGGGACCTGGATGACCGTTACGACAGGGAAACCGGCATCCATTCGATGGCAAGGACTACCGGATATACTGCTACCATGGCGGTGAGGATGCTTGCCAAAGGGCTGTATTCACATAAAGGTGTATCTGCACCGGAGTTTCTGGGAAAAGATCCGGAAATCGTCAGCTTCCTGCTCGAAGGGCTGAGAAGGAGAGGAGTCGTTTACCGGGAAGAATTTAAAATCATCGGATAAAAACAGGAAACTGTCTGAAATAGGAAGGAGTAATCTTGTGGTTAATTTTGTCTGATAAATTACGCAGATATCAAGCAATTGTCATATTGAGCGTAGTCGAAATATAGACAATGCTTGTTTAATAAGACAGTATCAGGAGATGGTTCGTTTTCTATACTGATTATGAATTGACTACAATTATTTTTTACTCCTGTCAGCATGTTGTAAGCAGGTAAGTTGTAGCAGTTTTTTCAGTGCAGAGTTGTGTAATATTTGGAAAAATTGTGATTCATGTGTAATTTCATCCTGATATTTAGTTTTGGCATGGATCATTTCCGGTAATCCGGACTTTTTTTGATAATTGTTGATACAGAATAATAACCATAGTCTAAAAAAGCCATAGCATTGTGAGCAGAGCATTTGTGAACGAAGACGATCAGCGGGAAGCGCCCTTTGTGCCACCCCGTGCCGACCTGCCTGATGGTGTTCCGAATTATGTTACCCCGGAAGGGATGGCCTTGTTGTTGCAGGAAAAGGAAGCCTTGCAGGCTGAACTCAGATCGTTAACAAGCGGTGATCAGCCGGATAAGCAGAATGAAATCAGCGTAGTGAATACCAGGCTGCTGATGCTCAACAACCGCATTTCCTCTGCCCAGGTCATTCATCATGAAAAGATGTCGTCCGGAGAAGTGAGCTTTGGTTCCCTAATCACCATCCGGTTCAGGGGTGTGGCCACTGAGCAGAAATTCCGGATTGTCGGGGTGGATGAGGCCGATCTGAAGAAGGGCAAAATGGCTTTTACCTCCCCCCTTGCCCGGTTGCTGATGCACAAAAAGGCCGGAGACAGCGCCGTGCTGAAGACCGCCGGTGGTGAACGGGTGATTGAAATCATGGCGGTGGAATAAGCAGGATCAATTGACCGGAACTTCAGGGCAGGATGTGCAGGAATAAACACATCAACCAAACGCTAAGTCACCGATGCCCGTCTCATCGCCATTTACTTCCAGAAAGAACTATTAAAGAAATCATACCCGCAGATAGCTTCTTATTTCGGAAAGAAATCTCATTCCACCTGCATCAGTGCGCACAAAACAATTACTGGTTTACTAGAAACAAATACCAACCTCAGGAATAAAGTTGAAGAATGTTAACAGCTTTATGCTAATTACACAGATTGCCGATCCAAACAGCGTTACAATCTTCATTTTCTGATAGGTCAACAGGGAATCCGGGTTTCCGGTTCAGACAGAACCATCTATGTACCTGCATCCCAAAACCCAACCCTACAGGGCATACTTCACCGGCGTATAAACCGCCTGGTTAAAAAGCACAATTATAGCTTACAGTTAACTATTGAATAATTCACCCCACTTTGAAAAATTCTCCCCATCTCCAAAAGGAAGAAAGTCCTATTTCCTTCTCCTTTCAGGAGAAGGTGCCCGAAGGGCGGATGAGGTTAGGGGATGGGGGGTGAGGTCAAACTAACCATTGAATGAGTCGGTACAGGGAGTTTTGTCCGAATTGTGCTTTTGGAGGTTGTGAAGCTGCGGAGAAAATAGTTGCAGATCAGAACCTCAACGCAATCAAATGCCCACACTGGAAAGGACTCTGGAAATATAGAACTCTTCCGGGAGGAATGCGGCCTGCAACATTAAATGACTTTTACGAAGGTGACCAGTTTAATTCCGGGATAAAATACTTGCTTCATTCATTCTATTCAGGGCATTATGAGAGTTATGCAACCTCTGAGAGAACGCATCTGGAAGACCTTAATGTCTTCATTGAATCAGGAAGATGTTATGTAAAGGAAACTTGATTTTAAAGTATATACCTACAATTCATGAATAGACCACTGTAATATAAGAAATTCTCTTGTATTTGTTCGTTTCATAATAATACTTAGTACATTTGAGATACAGAAGGAGTAAATGTGAACAAGACATTCTAAAAGTTGAGAGGATTGATAATAAAATTTGAACCCACAAACAAGTTGACATATAAAAGTTGCATAATATCAAGGAGGTCATATGAAAAGGTCAACCTTTTTTTTAATCACAGTAATTCTTGTGTTTGGACAATTTGGATGTGATCCTGATCCTGAGCCAACGCCCACTCCAACTGAGAAACAATATTTTGCAGGAGAAGTGAAATCAAACGCATATTTTAAATACGGTCGTTTTGTTGTCAGGATGAAACCTATGAGAAAAAGTGGTGTAATTAGCAGCTTCTTCTCATACGACAAACCAGCAACAAAAGAAGAGATAGATATAGAATTTGTTGGTGCTGAACAAAATAAAATTCAATTTAATTATCACCATCCCAGCGAAACAAGTGTAAGCCAACATTCTAATATAAATACATTATTATTCAATTCCGATGAGGATTTTCACATATATTCATTTGAATGGACAAATACTTATTTAGCATGGTATACGGATGGTTATGAACTTTTTAGAATCAACAATGGAGCTCCTCTTGAACCAATAGAAGAACTTATTAATACCGAAAGTATTATGATGAATATATGGACAAGTACAGCTACAAACTGGTGTGGAAAACTTGATCCAAACATATTACCTGTTAATGTTATATACGATTGGGTTAAGCATTACTCATGGAGTGAAATCACAGGATTTGCATCGACTCCAGATTTTGAAGATGATTTTAATGATTTAAACAAATGGGTTGTAACTGATCATGGGACATTTGAAACAAATAATTCTGAATTTGTTAAAGAAAATGTGATAATAAACAATGGCTATCTTTCGCTTTGGCTAACAAAAAGAGGATCAAGTCCTCCAAACACATCGATTTTAATTAGTGATGATTTCGAATCCTATCAAGTCAATACTTTTCCTTTATCAGGTGGATGGATACTTAAATATAATGGAGCAGGAAATAATTATCAAAAAGTAATTGATACCGAGCATGTTTCTGGAAGTCAGAGTATGCAATTGCTTGGAAAAAATTGGTGGGCCGCTAATATGTATAAATCAATCTCATTGTATGATGTAATTTTTGCGGAATGCTATGTTAAGGCATCAAATTCAGTTACAGGCCAAGAAGATGACAGATGCAATATAACTTTTAGAAATATGGGTCAAGGCAGCTGGGGAACAGTTTATGCTTCTATTGGTTTAAATGGCAACACGGGTAAAATATATGGTTGGTTGGGTAATACTTATTGGAAAGATTTCTCTGATTACAATGTTAATCAATGGTATAAACTAAAAATGAAATATTCTTCTAAGGATCATTACATCAGTGTTTGGATAAATGATAGTTTGGTCTTGGAAAATTACACAGCACCGCAATCATATGTTGGATACAATGCCATATCCTTAGAAGCCTGTCATGGCAATACAAAATACTACTTCGATGATTTAAAAGTATGGACAGAATAATAGTATTTACAAAGCAGCAAATGGGCGTTGGCTACCATTGGTTGGGCAGTGCTTTGCATGAAAGTAAATAGTATATTAAAACTGCAGCTCTTCTAAGAAAATTTTATGTAAAATCGCCACCGACCAGCAAATGCATGAACATTACCCAATATATTATAGAAGATAGAAAAGTCAATAAACGGGTCGACTACCCAGAGTGACAAAAAAAACAGAAAAACACAGGAGAAGCCGAAAATCCTTTGAAGAGTAAGCAAAACAAAACAAAATAGTATGAAAAGATTTAGTTTATACGTAATAATTACCTTGTTTCTTTTTCTAATTACAACAGAGACAAATGCGCAAAGAGACAGAAAAGCTGAAAAGTTAAATATTCTTTTAAGGGTAAACGATTGTACTAAGGCCAGCTTAATTGCGCCATCCGTTACATATGTTGATTATAAGGACAGCGATGGCAACAGTCTTTTGTATGGTAGCTCTTATAAAGGTTGTTTAGATGTTGTTAAAACATTGCTGGATAAAGGGGCAAAAGTTGATTTGTTAAATACTCGTGGAGCAACAGCCTTGTATGCAGCATCACAGGAAGGACACACGGCAGTGGTTAAACATTTGCTGGATAAAGGAGCAAACTTTGATATACAGATTACTGATGGATCTACGGCCCTGTTTGTGGCTTCACAAAACGGACATGATGAAGTGGTTAAACTTCTATTGAACACTGGTGCAAATATAAACTTACAGACTACTAAGGGAGTTACCGCCTTGTTGATTGCATCAGAAAACGGACAAATATATGTAGTAAAACTTCTATTGGTCAATGGGGCAAATGTTAATATACAGAATTCTGAAGGAGCAACTGCTTTATTCATTGCTTCACAAGAAGGACATGATTTAGTGGTTGAACTTCTTTTGAATAGTGGCGCAAATATAAACTTACAGACTACTAAGGGAGCTACAGCCTTGTTGATTGCATCAGCATTCGGACATACAGATGTGGTAAAACTACTTTTGGAGAAAGGCGCTAATCCTGATATAAAGGCTCAAGATGGTATAACAGCTTTGGATGTGGCTGCAAATTCTGAAATAAAGGCTTTGTTAACTACTTATATTAGTAGAAAATAATGCCTAGAACGCTAACAAACGCTATATTTTATTGCCGGTGTATTGTTGGTTTCAGCGGTTCTGCATCTAATAAACAATTGTATATTTTGGTAGGAGATTGCTTCGAATTCGGCAAAAAACCATACCACCGAACCGTTATCGCCAACAAAAAATAATAAAATCAATAACTTAAAGGTTTAAAAATGAAACCAACACAACTTTTATTGTTCGTGCTTCTCTCTCAAATCAACATCGGCTGTGCTCCTTCAGGGGCAATTTCTAAAAAAACAATCAGCCACAACTATTATAACATTACATTTTCACCTGAACAGATTCAAAAACCTGGATTAGGTAATGTGGAAGTAACTATCACTCCAATTGACGCAGCTAGCCTTAACCCTGAAACCTTTGAAGCGGCCAGCCGAGATGGAAACTACGAAAAGGAACTTGTAACTGCAATTGAAAAACAGAGAAGTGAACTACACGGGTTATCAAAAGCTGAAAATGCCTATTTTAATGGAAAAATCAATGGAATTGACGCAGTTAGCAAACTCGAAAAAGAGAACCTAATTCCAGCAAATACGGCATACCAACTAAAATTCAGGATTTGGTACGGAGAGGAGTACGGAAATAATGGAACAGAAGTAACCAGCCTTTCTGATATCGAAACCTTCGCCGATAATTTTAATCCTTATAAGATAAATGAGAAATACCTTAGTGTATTTAAGGTAACTTATGAAAATAAAGGAAATGAAATTGAAAAATTCAGGTTGAAGGAACTTCAAGTTGTAAGCGGAGAAGAACTTCTATACCCATTAGGAATTGAGTATTTTGAAAATAGTTTGAAAGGAGATCCGGAAAAAATCAAAAACGCATATAGAATGAATATGCCAGAGGAATTAGTTCTAACCCCTCGTCAAAGGATAACCAAATTTATAGCGATACCAGCTATAAACCCAAAAAATGCAAATCTGCAAATTCAAATTATTAAAGGTAATGAAATTTTAAATTTTGATTTTGAGGTAAAAGAGCATCCATCAAGTAAAAACTATATAGTGGAAAGTTATGATATTCTTACTTCTGGTATTGACGACCCTTACCAATACTTATATTTTGCTGTGAGCTACCAAAACGGAGTTTCTTATGCAACAAAAGGTAGTCGTATTTTTGTCAACGAAGAAAAAAAATCAACGCCTGTTTCTATATATGCCGTTGCAATTTCCAGTACAAATTTTAAGGCAAGGACAGCACAAAAAGTGAATTTTCGGTTTTCCGATGAGAAAAAAAACAGAGTCGTTGTTCCCTTTGAAAGTAAAAGAAAAAAAGGAAATTAAAAGCAGATATAACGACTTGCTGTCCATGCCGTCGAACAGCCCGTCCATAAACCTAAAGAAGACAGCACGGCTACAAGCCAAATGTTGACAAGGCTAGTGGAAATTTAAAACCTATTGAAGTATTTGATGATACTTCAAATCTCCTTTCTTCGCCACATTCTAAGATTTTTCCATTCAATTCATTCACCCATCGTTCAACAAAGAAAGTTTTTTTCATTTATTTGTAACATTCATAAATATATTACAGTAATAGAATATAATCTGTTGTGCGGTTGAATAGCTATAATACTGATAATAAGTTATATTGAGTGATTCCGATAGCTATCGGAACGAAATATGGCTTCGCTCAGCCTGACAATCTGTAAGTTATGTTATTAACCGCACAACCCGTTAGAATATAATACAGCATTACAACCCTATTACAAAATTCCCGGCAGATTGTAATTTCGGCAACTTTGTAATTTTTGCTCACCGCCCCAAACAACCATATTACAGAACACGACGTCTGACTCCAATTTTGTACTCCCTCAAAATCTACAATATACATAAGATTCCTGGCTGAAATCGTAATGTGTAATCAGCAGATTATCAATTCAATGCTGCTGCCAATTTGGGAATTGTTAAAATCGATCAATTATTATCGTTTTTTGGGTGGTGGAATTTCCATATAACCCACAATCCCAATTCGTCATTCCCCGCCTACGCTGCGCTTCTACGGGGCAAGCGTAAACCGTAAACCCGCCATGGCGGGCAGGCCGTAAACCGTAAATACCCGCGAAATATCAACCGTACCCCTCCTCAACCATCAAATCTCTTCTACAAATCAGATCAATCCGTATTGTGGTCACCGCCTGCTCAAAAAACCCCAACACCTGATCATCAAACCCATACACTTATACATTACTTCAGCGCAAGCGTTTTTATTTTATTAAATTTAGTCCATATTATAGCTTGTGAACTATATCTGTTCGTTATCCGTTATCAGCTATTTACTTTACCTCCGGATTATCTGATACTTATTTAGCCTTCTGTTGCGCCTGCAACAATGAAATGCGTTTTATAACTTATTTATAACCTATGCGTTATGGAAAATGATATTCATTCCCCTGAGCAGGAGAGGATTCTGCTGGAAAACCAGAAGCTAAAAAGGGAAATAGAACACAATTTCGAGCAACAGCGGCTGGACATCGAAAAAAGAAAAATCGAAGAAAAACGGGACCGGCAGAAAAGGGATTACAAAAGAAACCTGTCCGGCTCGGTTCTGACAGCCTTCAGTATCCTGGTCACGGCTATTATTACTATCATTTCTTTTGTCTCAACCCGGAGCACCAACGATGCAACCAACCGCATCAATGAAGAAACCCTGCTGCTGACCAGACTCGAAAGGATAGACAAGCTGAAAAGTGAAGTCGATGACAGCCTGGCTTCGCCGGAGCACAAATCGAGCATCGCCTATGAACTGATCAGGGACTCCCTGCTGCTGTCTCAGTATGATCGTGAACGGTTGATCCGGTATTACCAATCCTTCCTTTTGTTGGATAACGCCCGGAAGGAGATCAGCAAAAATCAGGATAACATCCATCCGGGAGATCTTGCAAACCTGAAACGGGCTGAGCTAAACCTGATTTCACTGGAAAACCAGCTCAGTACCGAAGACAATGAGGGGAAACGGGCTAAGATCAGGCAGAAAATCAATGCGTTGACGGAAGAACTCCAGGTTACCAAAGAAACCAGGGCCGTGGTGAAACAGTTAGACACCCTGAACCAGATGCAAAAGGAGATCACCGGCAATGGCAGGAATTCCCCGTTTATTGCTGATCAGGTGACCTGGTTAAAGGTGGGGTATTCCCGTCCCTTTGGCGGGGCGAGGGTAACCCTGGAGCGATTGGATGAACAGCAGGGTAGTGGTCTGATTGCGGTAAGCGGCCAGGCAGGGAACAGTAAAAAGCAGCAACTTAACTTTTGTGTTCCGGGGTTCCTGACAACCGGCATTAACGGCCGGAATTACAGGTTTCATTTTATAAAAATTGACCGGGCGGGGAAAAATCCTTTGACTAAGGCGGTTTATTTTTCTGTTAAAGAGCATCCATGAAAGCTATAATAATCCGATACCTGCCTATCCAATGTCATGTGATGGTTGGGGTTGGGGTCAACGCACATTGGTCAACAATTTAGGTGAAGGATCGGCCTTATAAGAATGGCTTTAAGAAATCTGGCAGCGAACTAATGAAGAAGAAATGCAACCGATGAAGTCTGGCGAAGCTCGGGTGATTAGCGTACAAGAAAAGAAAGTAGGGGGAGTAATGGTTCAACCCTGCCTCGCCGGCAGGCAGGCTTATTTCTTCCAGCCAAAATCGCTCGCCGGATTTTAGCCATTCTTACTAAGCCTTGACTTTTTGCTACTTTTTGGTCAAGCAAAAAGTAGAAGAAAAAGAGATAATAAGTTCAGAAATGTTTGGCTTTTGCTTATATCGATGGATTAGGTGAGTGTACTTATGAATAACATAAAGTACTTTATGGATAAGGCAGAAGTCAAAATGGAATAGAACGATAAACGAACTCACATAGCTGGTAACACATGCATCTGGTAATTGAATCAACACATTTATACACCAACTAACATTAGTAGTCCGGAAAAAAAGTGCTTTTGGTGCGCGTCATTGAACGTGCCAAAGATTGCTATATAGAAATATAAAAAGTTATTATCCAAAAAGATGACCACCAGTGTCACATTCAATCAATCATTCACCATCAAAATCATGTATTATGGCAACAAATGAAAAAAGCAGTGTCATTGTAGAACTACAGGACCTGGCTATTACAGAAAGAAAAGACGATCGCTTCGGAAGGGTCGTCACCACCCGCTCACTAAACGAGGATGATCTTGTTGACATTGTGGTTTCCAGGGGCACCGAAGTGAGCGCCGCTACCATAAAGTCCGCACTTGAAAAGCTGAAAAAAGTTGCGATAGAGCAGATCGCCAATGGCGCCTCGGTCAGGTTCGGACTTGGCTATTTTAACCTTGGGGTCAACGGCGTGTTTATTGGCGACAGCGCCCGCTGGGATCCGAATATTCACTCATTAAATGTTAATGTAACTCCTGTAGCTGAATTGCGTGATTCAGTCAGGGCCAGTTCGGTGGAGGTTCGCGGACTTTCTGCTTCAGGACTGGCAATCAGTTCTGTGACCGATGTTACTACAGGCGAAGAAAACAAACGTTTAACCCCTGGTGGAATAGTAAACCTGACCGGGACCAGGATGCGTGTTGAGGGTGAGGGGAAAGGTGTTGGCATCTCACTGATCAATCAGGCAAATGGTGAAGCAGTGGCTATTCCTATGAATTCCATTGGCGTTAACGATCCTTCCTTTATCTCTTTTGTGGTACCGGCCAACCTGATTGCCGGGGATTATAAGCTGAGCCTGACAACGCAGTTTTCTGCTGCAAATGTCACTTTGAAAGAAGGAAGAACTTTCCTTTTTGAATATGTATTGAATGTAAGCTAGCTAACCGGATTGTAATTGCCTGGCCTCTCTGATAACATGGCAACAATTATCAGAGGGGCTTTTTCTGTTCAGACTGTTGCTATGGCAAACCTGGTGATGGTATCTTTTAGGGTCAGGCTTCCAGATTGTCTGGGGTCAGGGTTCTAAGGTGTCTGGGGTCAGGCTTCTATGGTGTAAGGGGTCAGGCTTCTATGGTTTCTGGGGTTGGGCTTTAAAGTCGTCTGAACTTATCAGGTTGTCTGTTCATCTGCTGGCTGACTATTTGTCCTCAGGTGAATGAAGACATTGATCCGTTCAGATACCTTCCATCTGGAAAACCAGGGGAAGAAATATCTGAAGAAAATTCACCTTCAACCGGAAACAACCTTTCCTTTGCTGCAAATTCTTCCAACAAACAGGTAGTACCTGTGAAAACAAAGAAACTCAGGACTAAAAGAACTAATCACTTCTTTAAAGAAGTTTCAGGCCCCGGAAACGGGGCTTTTTTATTATCAGTACATTCAAACCTTTCCACCATGTTTATTGTGAACAAGGAAAAAGTAGAGAATGATAAAGAGAACTCTGAACCTGAATCACAGCTAGTAATTAACAACGAAGGACATTGAACTCTTGAACGCGCGAAGCGCATTGAACTACTGAACGGCAATCGTTTCCGAACTCATCTCCCTCAACACCCCCCCCAACAAATATCAGTAATAAATAATCCCGTCTCTGAAGTTGACATCTGGGGCCGCGGAACCGGCAAAAGCTTCATTGTCGGTTGGGAACTCAACCGAACCAACCGTACCTGCCCAGTAGCGTCACCGCCATCACCGGTCAGACCTTCGGCCAGCTCCTCACCAGGACACTACCCTCCACATTCAAATTTCTGGAATCACTGGGCTACGAAAAGGATAAGGACTATTTATCGGTAGAAAGCCACCAAAAACCTTCCTTTTGCCTTATGAACGTATTCTAAAGCATGAGAACTTTATCAGTTTTAAAAATGGCAACGGTTACCTCGTCCTTTCCCAGAATCGCTCCGGATCCGGACGAGGCCCAAACGTGGACCGGGAAATTGTGGATGAAGCCCTCACACTTGATAAAGAACAGTACGATCAGGAAGTCTCACCCACCAACCGGGGCAATGAAGAACACTTCGGCTTCAAGAACCCGAATCCGGTTAAACAACACAATGGCTTCAGGTATGTCTCTTCCATGCCCTTTATGCAGGAACCAAAGTGGCTGTTGGACTTCGGAAAATACTATGAAGAAGAAGCCGGCATCACCCTCTTCGATACATGGAACCGCATAGTAAAGCTTCAGCTTGAGCTGATCACTGCTTACATTGACCAGCAGCCAAAACTATTCCGTGAAATCTGGAATGAAACCGTTAGGCTGAGAAGGCAAATCGCTCCATTCACCAGCAAAGAAGGCGTACTCTTTACCCTGGCCAACGCTTTCGACAACATCCAGAACCTGGGTATGTCATACATTGCCCGGGAATACAAAAAGCAAACCCTGCTCACCTTCCTGGTTGAGATCCTGAACTGGATCATTGACCATGTCGAAGACTGCTACTATCAGATCGACAGCCAGAAGCACGTCTATTACGACGCCACCAACGACAGTTTTATCCGCGATTATGCCGAGAATACCAATTGGGACTTTGCGAAGCTGGAGAAGCACGACAGCCGCTTCGACCTTGACTGCGACCCGCAAAAACCCATCGAAGTTGTACCCGATTGGGGCGCTCACATCTGCCTCTTTTCCATCGGACAGGAGCGCAATTATAACTTTGTGACTAAAATCATTGAACCCGTTGATTACGTTATCAACGAATTCTTTTCCAAACCTGATGAATCCTCCGGAGTAGTTATAGAGGATGTCGTGGACAAAGTCTGCGAATATTACCAGCATCACAACTGTAAAGAAATAACCTACTTCCGGGACCGTTACGGAGACAGCCGCCAGCCCAATGCCAAGAACAGCAAGCCTTATAACGAGCAAGCCATAGAACGTTTCCAGAAAAATGGATGGACAGTGTATTCCAGTGTGCATAAAGGCCAGGAACCACCACAGCATGAAAAATACCTTCTTTGGTCAAATATCTTTAAAGGCAGCAACCCCAATTATCCTAAAGTCATTTTTAACGGTAAGAACTGCAAATACACCCTTATTTCCATGAACAATACCAAGGTCATAGAGAAAGAAGGGAAGTTTGAAAAAGATAAATCATCCGAACGCAAAAAGACCATTCTACCGGAAGAAGCCACACATTTTTCCGATGCCGTTGACAAGCGCATCTGGTCGAAGTATGGGAATCGGTTGTATAGGACTTCGACTTTTGTGGAGCCGAGGATTTAAAAATTCTTTTCTTGTGTCTAGTTTATTACTATTTTTGGATAGTAATATGAAAATTTTATATCTATTCCTTACTACATTTTTCTCGGTTAAATCTTTATATAGTGTTGATTTTAAGGCTTTTTAAATGTTGCTTAAATAAGACATTGCAATAAAGGAAATTTCTTGCATATGTAATAATAAATCTTTAAATCTCGCCATTATGGAAACAAATCAATCTAATGTTGCAAATATTAAAAATTTACCTCTCCATAGTTCTAATGATTATTCAACCAGGTCACGAGGCAGAGGTGAATCATATTTTGATATTTTGAGGCGGGGAACAATAATGATTAATTGGTTATTATTAAGTATTGTAATTTTTACTGGCGTCAATTTTTTCTTATTATATAGATGGCACATGGGGAATTTAAAATATGCTATATATCGGGAAGCATCTAATATTAATTCACAGAATTTTGATAGTTTTTATCAAAAAGTTAATTCTACAAACTTCTTTCGAAATTCTGTGGATTTAAAAATCCCAGATAGTATTAAGGATAATGCTAATAAAAAACACATGTGGAAAAGAGCTATATTATCTGATATAGTTAAAAAAAGGATTAACAAGCTTGAGGAATTAAAACAAGAAGGATCTTATTCAATACTTCCTTTTATTGGAGTTCCCTTTTTTATAACTGACTATGTTCTCATGTTATTGATTATTGGACTAATTTTATTCTTTTGGCTTTTAAGAAGCTTCAAACAATGTCGCGACGTCTTTAAGGAATACTTCAATTCGCCTTATAAGTTAAATCAAACTGATGCTGAACTAATTTCTTCTCTATTTTATTACATTTTTCCTAGTAGTGAAAGGTATAAACTTTATAAACACATTGAGCTTAGTTTATATTTTTATGTTATTTCAATTGTTTTTATATTGCTTTCAAATATATATGAATTGTTCTTTACACACAGCTATGGTATGAGTCTAATTATGCAACCCGGTTTTAAAGCATTCATTCCTCATATAATTTCTACTAATATGATCATTCTTTGCAGTATAGCATTGGCTTTCATTATTCTCATTAAATCAAAACGTTATTTACTTGACTTGCGAAATCTTATCTTGTTAACTAACTGGGAACACAGGGCGATTTACCCTGCATTGAGTGAAAGTTTAACAATTTTACAAAAAGGTGCTCCAGATATAACTTTTATTAAGGACAAGAGTTATCTTGAATATCGAAGAATAAATGATACTTTCGATTTATTCTTCGTAATAAATGCCGTATTTAAAAAAGGAGCATTTGAAATACCTACATGTTCAAAAGCAAAAATTAATTTACCTAAGAGTTTGAAAAGTTTTTATAAGTCTAATCAATCTCACGATGAAAAGACTCTGGAAAATCGAAGTGAAGATAAAATATTAGGTAGGTATCCTACTGAAGAAGAAATGCAAATGAAAGCATTTTTTATCAAGTTAATAAGTTCAAATGAAACCTATGAAGCGAATCTTTGTCAAGAATGGAAAAGGGATGTAGATAAACTTACTGTTAGATTCTCAACTAATAAAGACGAAAATACAGGCAAGCCTTAGTATCATTACTTTTTAATTTTCCATTTTATGGCTTACTTTCTTTCTGTTTTAAATTTTACCCCTGGTTGCTGCTCCATTCGCTTCCATTCGTCAGTAAGTCGTCAGTCCATGCAAATACTAGAGCCGCGTAAACACACTGTATTCCGCTTCGCTGCATACTGAGTGTTTCTTTCCATCGCTCAGGCTGGTTCACTGTAATTGCATTCCCTTCTTACTTCATTCCTCGTTATCGCTCATTCTTCAACATCCATCCAACCCGCAAATAGAATATGAACAAGCAGATAAATTATCTAGCATCAGCCTTTCCTTCAGGCTGCAGTCAGAACAGGACATGGAAGTATTTAATTGGTGCAAATCTTCAGTTCCTTAAGCAAAATCTAATTCGTGCTTAACTCTTTTCGAAATTAAGTAACCAACCATTTCCGGGCTCTATTTTTATTTTAAAAAATGCTGTTCCTTCACAATGTATTTTGAACTTATTTCATCTCAGCTCCCAGGCCTGAATTCATATGCAAAGGAAGCTAGCCCTACGAAAACATTGCATTAAGTCAAGGATTTTCCCGGCATATCCTCACTTCCGTTAGTCGCTCCGGTATACCAGTTCATCCTGCACAGAAGTGTCAAGCCCCGGAAATGGGCTTTTTCTTTATCTCTTATGTTTTTTATTGATTTACATAACCTTCAATAAATACTAAACAGAGAAAAATCCGTAATATTGAAGTAGAATTATGATGCAAGGTTATATACCACTTTCAAATCTGGAAATCACATTCCAATTACATAGGGTCTGCTGATTTTCTATCCGGCTTCACTTACAACTATGGGTAGAAAATATTTGGTTTGAGGCAGTCTGAATATTTTCTGAACTTTTTGCCATTGGTTTTTTAGCCAATTTAAAAATGTCACAAAAATATTTGGATA
>JAZDHI010000019.1:0-131893 GCA_043806115.1 Bacteroidota bacterium | reverse complement strand
ATTCATGCCAAAGAACTTCGTTGTTTATCCGGGTTCCACCTAAGAATTGACGTTTACAATCGAAACACTTAAAGATTTGGATCCCGTTTTTGTGACCATTTTTCTTGGTTCTTGGACTATTGCAGTAAAAGCATTTTTTTTTGTTCATAGCTTTCAAATTCACCAAAGCTATATCTTTGTAAGGCTTGAAGTTAATTACAGCCTGAATTTTGTCTATTAAGCCTATTTCTTCTATTTCTCTGATGTTCAGCGGGAAAGCAATGGTAATATCCTTCCATCCAGCCTTGGCAAAGAACCTGGCCATTTTTACTGAAGCAACAGTAATTGCCGTAACACCTTCTTCACGGAACCACCTGCCAACCATCACCGACTGATGGGTTTTGAAATGTGGCCTGAAAATCAATCCATTCGCTCTGGCCTTCTCAGCCATATTATGGATATTGGTGCGGCAAATGCGCTCATCAATTATTAATTCCGGCGAACTGAACCTGGTAAAAATTGCCTTGTTTTCCATTAATGAAATTGAAATAAGAAAGTCCGGTTCTGTTGAATTTAAATGGTAGTGGATTAGTGAAGTGGAAATGAGTTCCAAACTTACTTTTTACAGTCTGCAGAGGACGCAAAATGCTCAATTAAAATCCTATTACTTCTGTTGTTGTTCCCACATCCATGTAGCATCTAACCGCAACATTTCGTAATATGTAATGCCTCTTTCTTTAGCTTTTTTTCTGACGGATTCACTCCAGGAGGCATTTGTATCTATATTTTGAATAATTACAGCGATCTCAGCTTCTTTAACAGAGTCAGGAACTGCTAGTTTTTGGGAAGCTTTAACAGTGCCTTCTGCCGCCAAAGCATCATATAGTCTGTCAATAAATCCATAGGGAAAACGGTAAAGGTTGGCTTCGGTGGCCATTATCACAATAATATCTGCATTTCCGACTGCTTCGAGGATATTGATTTCTTCAGTCTTTTTTGGTGCGGTCCATTGCGGATTGTGCGCTTCAACATTATAGTACCAAAAATTATTGTCCCGGAACAGTCTGGCTGAAATACCTGATCCGAAAATGTTCCAGTAATAACTGTCTCCAACAACGATGGCATTTGGTTTGACCTTGCCTTCTTCACTGCCAAACCAGTTTCTGGGATAGGCCATGCGGTAATGGGGAATCGTAAACAGCAGGTTCATCCCATCGGCAATATCATAATCGGGACTTCTCAGGGAATCAGGGATGTCAAACCCGTTCCATCCGAAATCCACCATATTGATGTTCCGGTCTTTTTCAAGATAGCGAATCAGCGAGTCAACGGCAATGGCAACGCCATAGGAACTCCAGTGTATGCCACATTTGGGGTAGAGCGGGTAGGAAGAAGTATCCTTCATACGTACGAACCATTCATTAAAATCAATCAATGGCAGATTCTTATGTCTGAAACTTTCCAGATAGGCTTCATAATTGGTCATTTCGCCCGAAGGTTTTTTGGTATAGCTATCGGGAATATACTCCGGAAAAAAAGAGGCTTTACCGGGTGCAAAAACGAAAAGCAGTGTTTTACCGGCTTCGCGAAGTTTTTTATTTACAAATACAGCTTTATTTGCCTGTTCATCAATGTTTTTCTGTCCTGTAAAATCCCAGCCTTTCCATGCTTTGATGTAGTTGATTTCATAGAGATATTTGTTTTTGCCTATGATTACACCATTAGCCTGGGCAGTATCGAATACCGAAAAGGCTATCTGGTTATTAATGCGGACGAACAACGGCCTGAGGCCGGAACTAAATTCAGCAAAAATGTTATAGGATTCCTGAAAAGAACCATCGAACCATGATTTAATGGTTGCATCTGGTTCTATAGGAAGGTCATATACCCCTTTCAGCGGGGTTTCCCTGAAAACAGGAACTGTCCGCTGAACCAGCGGCAGACCGGTCATCAGCATTAAAACACCAAAAAGTAAGTTTTTCAGCGGCTTCATGCCCGGTTCAAGTCTAAAGAAAAATGTAAAAAGTTTAAAGTAGAAGTCATATCAGAATTCTCCCGGGTTCTAAAATCAAACATCAGAATCTGAAATAGATGAATGGGTTAAAACCTGAAGAGCTGATCGAAGCGACACTGATAATAAACAGAAAGACTGAAACTGCAGTCATAATCACCAATGTTGATAATTTCTGATTTTTTGCAATCAGTAACTTCTCCTGCCATTTTTCATTGCTTCCAAAAGCTCCCCAGAAGCCAAAGAAAGCACCGACAATCAGAATAACCCATACTTTCTGGCTTATGTAGATGGCCGGCCCGAAGGAGAAACTGAACATTCTGGTTGTAAAATCAATTGCATAGTTAAGTGATTCAGCTCTGAAAAGCACCCATCCAACCAGTGTAATCACAAAGGTTATCAATATTGATGGATATTTCCCTATTAATTTATAGAATTTCAGCAGGAACAAGCGGTCAGCAATAAGAAAGAATCCATGAAATGCGCCCCAGACCACAAAATTCCAGGCTGCGCCATGCCAGAGGCCTGAGAAGATAAAAACCAGCCAGAGGTTAAAGTAGAGCCGTCGTGCTGATACTTTGTTACCACCTAACGGGATATATAGGTAATCACGCATCCAGCGGCCAAGTGACATATGCCATCTCCGCCAGAACTCGCTGATGTTTTGAGAGATATAAGGATTGTTGAAGTTTTCCAGGAAGTCAAAGCCCATCATTCTTCCCAGGCCGATGGCCATATCAGAATATCCGGCAAAATCATAAAAAATCTGGAAAGCATAGGCTATCACGCCCATCCAGGCAGTGGCAGTGGTGATGCCATCCGTCTCCATTCTGAATACAGAATCAGCATATTCGCCCAGCACATTGGCGATCAGAACTTTCTTACCAAGTCCCAGGGCAAACCTGAAAAAGCCTGAAATACGGTTATCAACAGTATCGTTTTTAGACCGGTCAGTTATCTGGTCCGCTAGATCATGGTATCGAATGATGGGGCCGGCAATCAGTTTTGGAAAGAGAATAATGTAAAGCTGATAATCCCAGAAGTTGGTCAGTGGTTTGTGAACCCTCCGGTATACATCAACTACATAAGTTATTGTTTCGAAAGTATAAAATGATATTCCAATGGGCAGAATCAGCTTTGTCCAATGAATACTGCTGCTGGTGCCAAATATTGACAAAACCGCATTGATATTCTCAACGAAGAAATTCGAATATTTGAAATAAAATAAGAGACCCAGATTGACCGAAACGGACAAAGTCAACATCAGCCGCCTGCTCAACTGACTCTTTGTCTGAGACATCCATTTTACCAGGTGAAAATCAAGGAAGGTAGTGCCAAGTATGACGAATACAAATTTCGGTGCCCCCCAGGCATAGAAAAAGATACTGCCAACGAGGGCTACATAATTTTTATACTTAGCATCAGCGAAGTAATAGAACAAAAGAAAAACCGGAAGAAAATAGAGAAGAAACAGGCTGCTGCTGAATACCATAATCTGTTATATCCACTTTATTGAGGAAGTAGGTCAGCAAATGTACTGAGATTGTTTAAACTGACAGATATTCAACGCCGATTTTTGTTGCTTTGGTCATTTGACCCCAATCTTAAAATTCCCGTTAAAATTTCTATTTGATTTTTTATTCAGTGTTTCTGTGACTTACATCCGCAAGTTAAAATGTTGTATTTTCGCAAAAAAAACCTAATTTTTAATCTGAAATAATTATGGAAAAGCTTTTTGTTCTTGCCTTTGCTGTAGTAATCTTTTACAGTTGCTCAAATTCAACGAAGACACCTTCAACCAATGGAGCATCAACAGATCAGACAGATCAGAAACAATTGGTTATTGAGAATGACATGGAAAGTGCTGCTTCTTTGATTTCCGGATGGATTAATGAAGTAACCGTCGTAAAAATGGAAAAAGTTAAAGCGCATTCCGGTGAATTAGTATCTAAAGTTGACGATATCAATCTGTATTCCTATACATACAGGGAGCAGTTTGAGAACATTAATGAGAAGCTTCCAACCAGAGTGGTTGTTAATGGTTGGTTTTACCTGCCTGAAGTGAATGAGAAAGCAGCGATGGTTATGGATATCAATGAGAATAATGAAACCTACATCTGGAAAGCCTATGACCTGATGGATGAGAATCCTGCATTAAATCAATGGAATGAGTTTACAGCCTATTTCACCATTGATCAGCCCATCAAACCAGGACATCAGATCAAATTGTTTGGTTTTGGTGGAAAGAAGGTTGCATACTTTGATGATATAAAAATTACTTTCGAGTACTGATTCCAGGTGAATTGAATGAAACTAAAAGCCGGTCGACAATCCGGCTTTTTTGTTAAAGTGGAGGTATAATTCCCATATCCCTATTCATTGAATGATTGATCATATGACCAAATCGCATCCCTTAGCAATACATCTTCAAAGGGTACACCGAATTTTTTTGCTTTTTCTGTTAGAAGTTTATAAAATTCCGGATTTTTCATCAGGTATAATCGGTTATGATTAACTTTTTCCCATCCAATGAATTTGAAAAGTGCTGTTGTTTTGGTTGGTGTTACATAAACTAATTGAAAGTCCCTGCTTAACAACTTCTTTGTTTTATCTTCAGGGTCAACATCAGCCAATTGTTCATATCCGACAATGGCTACATATTCTGCAATCAAAGTTGGATAATACCCTGTCTTGTTGAAATTTTCAGTAAAAATGGCTGCATCTTTTCCCCCAACAAAAGTGAACGGGCGCTTTCTATGGGTCCAGTTCACTGCAAAAACATCGGCACAGGCCGGGCTTCTTAAATCAACCAAAGGTTTTTCAGTCCCCAGATAATTCCGGAAATGATAAAATACCCAATTGTCACTGTAATTTGCAGTCATCATCAGGGTATTTTCCGGAACCAACTTTTCAAGTGATTGAATTTCTCTTATTACGATGTCTGCTTGTATGAGGAAACTCACACGGATAGTATTTAGGGATATGCCAATAAAAATCACGAAACCCAATGGAATAAATGCCAGTTTTGGAGGAAATTCCTGCAGGGCGATCCAGAGAATCAGCAGACTGAAAAATAGGATGGATACCCGAGGTGGTATACTCATTTGGTTAGGGAAATAAAAAAAGAAACACAGGAAAAGAGATGCAAGCAAGAACCAGAAGTCATTTACTTTAAAAATTTTGCTACCGATTTTTTCACCTTGCCTGTATTCCTTCACCAACCGGAATGCTCTGAATATCAAGACAGCCAGGATGGTGAATATTATTATCAGGAATAGCATTTTCGTATATTTCTTTTCGATAAGAAAATCAAACCCGGCCAACATATTCAGCTCCCTGAGATATGCCCAGTGATCAAAGACATTGTCAGCTCCGGCAGAAGGCCCGATATCAGGGATTATTTCCAGATAAAGATAAGCAAGAACCAAACCGGGAACTGCGCAAGCCAGGGCGAACCCTGCGCGGACAAGGAAATTCCTGAATGTTTGCGGCCTGCCGTTAATGAATTCATGAATGAAAATAAAAGTCGTATATAACCCGACCATCATCAGCAGAAAAGCAAAAACGAAAATATGAGCATAATAGGTAAGGGTTAATAAACCGAAAAAGACGATTGCACGCCTGATGGTCAGGATTTTATAGTATTTTACCCAGTAACCTAAAGCAAAAAACAGCAAGGCAATGGCCAGGCTGAAATTGTAGTAGCCAAGCATCAAAAATGTATGGCTGCTGAATGGAAAAATAAGGAGAGTCAAATAACCGGATTTTCCATTGATTGAATTAACCAGATATCTGAAACCGGTCACAAATAACACCAGGCAGGTTATAATGAGAATTTTTTCAGCTACCCAGGCCTGCAGAAAAAGATTGAAAAATGCCAGAAAATAATTGCCAAGAATATTTCCTACAATAGGAGGATTGACGTTGTAGAATTGCTGGTAAAATCCATTACCCTTTAATAGTTGAACAATAACATTTGAGATATACAAATGTTGCGGCCCATCCAACGAACCAATGAATCTGGTGAGTGAAACAGGAATCAGGTTTGCCAGTAAAAACAGCAGAAAGACCTTTTTTTCAGAAAAAATATTTGCCAGGCTAATTCTTCGCATTTCGCAATTCAACTTTAGTAATGCCCTGAAAAATTTCAGTTTGGTAAAGCATTGGATTTTTCAGTTTGTTCCAAATCGGAATTCCGGTTATATCCTATTCACATTTCAGAAGAACAATTTCATTAAAGCCTTTTTCTCATATTATTGAATTTTTCCTGTGCCCAGATGGTTGAGATTGAGTCTTTTTCATTTAAGGAATAATGATTATTGATCAACTTTGCAAATTCAGGATCTTTATCTGCAGTTTTCTTAAAATATTCCAGGTAATAAGGTCTGTTGGTTTCCGCAGCCCCTCTTAACAATTTTCTTTTTCCCACTGTCATTTCAGTTTTGGGATAGTATATACCATAAATACCGGCACCATGGTCTGGCATTACAATGGCATCATCAAATCCTTTGTCAAAATCTGACTTCAGGAAATGCATGCAATAAATTTCACGGGTCATACCGACATAATGCATCAGACCTCTTCGGTACTGCCAGGTCTGGAAAAGATTCAGACAGATGAATGTCGCCAATATCAGAATCACGGAAAAGCTGAGAATTTTATTCCTTAAAGCAGCAACAGCAGTCAGTGAAGAACCAACCGCAAGTGCAAAAATCCCATAACCATCGATATATGCACGGTTTCCGTAACTACCTCCAAACCACCAGCACCACCAGGATGAATTGATGTAAATAAGCAGGATCAAGACAGTAAGCACGTGCCAGAAGACCGGCCGGTATTGTTTCCATAAAAATATGAGACCCACAAATGTCAGCAACATAAGTGGGGTATAAACCAGCCAGCCTTTCCTGAAACTGAACATGCTGCTTATAATCTGAGGGTTGTTCCAGAAGAAGTTTTCCCTTCCGTAGGTATATAAAAACCAATTGCCGCTCACATATTTCCAGAAAGCAAATTGAGGCGCCCATACCAGAAGGAACATGACCATCATTAAAACAATTTTACCATAATTTCTGAACAGAAACTGCATCCGTCCTTGAATCTTGTCGGTTGCAAAAAACAATACAAGAAACATTATGTTGGTGGGTCTGATCAGCACAATCAATCCAAAGACCAATCCCAGCAGTATTGTATTTCCGGTTGATGGAGCCAGGAACCATTTTTGTATAAGCCGGTACATCACAATCACCAGTGCGAAACTATAAACATGCGACATGGTTGCCTCAGAACTGATGTACCAGGTAAGGTTGGTGCCGGGAACTATAATAAGCAGGGTTAATGCTGTTATTGTCTCACTGAAGTGTTCAAGCAGAAGTTTCCGGAGTTGCCATAAACCAAGCAGAAGAAATGCCATGGCACTTATGAGAAGTCCTATTTTATAGGGAGGTGAATATCCATTCGGATCGGCCCCGGTCAGGGGAACAAGAACATAATGCGCTAAAGCAGTGAATGGGGCATAAATCATGGACAGACCCATAGACATTTTAGAGTAATGCTTTCCTGTGTCTTCGTGAGCAGGTAACCATAAATCTCTTTTTGCATACCCGGGTAATTTACTGTAAACCCTGTCGAATTTGATGTCGTGATATACAACAGCCGATACGGCATAAATATAATAGTATTGCACATCGTCTTTAATCAGACGAATCGGGTCATTCCAGTCTTTGTTTTTTATATTATAATTGGATACAGAGGCAAATATCAGTAACAAGGAGATGAGTGATAAATGCTTTTTTGTCAATCTAATCAGGCTTGTTACCCGGTTTGCCGCAGTTTGCCCGTTAATGGAGTGAAGAATCTTCATAGTAAAATGCTAAAAATCGTCTGCACCGTATTTATTGTCTTTTATCTTTTGCAGCTCTTCATATTTCCCACAGTTTATTTCGACAGACAATGGATTGGCTGGTATTTCAAAATCACCCTCTGAGAGTTTAAGCTTTGGGTCGGCATAAATACGTTTCATGTATAGTGCCCAGATGGGTAAGGCCATATTAGCTCCCTGTCCGAGGGAGGTACTCCGGAACCGGATGCTTCGGTCTTCGCCGCCTACCCAAATTCCGGTTACCAGATCCGGAGTTAGTCCCATAAACCAGCCATCGGAATTGTTCTGTGTAGTACCGGTTTTACCGGCAATAGGGTTATTAAGTCCGTACCTGTATCGAAGCCTGACACCTGTACCGCTTTCAACAACTCCTTTCATCAGTTCAAGCATGAGGTAGGCAGTTTCCTCGCTCATTGCCTCTTCCTGCCGGGGCATAAACCGTGCTACCACATTTCCGTTTTTATCTTCGATTCTGGTTACAAACAATGGCTCAATATAAACCCCTTTAGCAGCATAGGTATTCATTGCTCCGGTCATCTCGTAAAGGGTGAGATCAGGAGTACCCAGGGCAATGGACGGTACGGCATCAATAGGACTTGTAACACCCATTTTACGAGCAATTTTTATCACAGCCATCGGTGAATAACGCTTTATCAGAAAGGCCGAAATCCAGTTAATAGAGTTGGCCAGAGCTTCTTTAAGGGTAACCATTTCACCTTTTTTGAAATCGTTGGAATTGCCGGGTTCCCATTTTCCACCTTCAGGCAGATCGATACTGTACTGGATGTTTGCCACCTTGGTGCAGGGTGAGAAATCGCCTTCCTGCATGGCCAGGGTATAAACAAAGGGCTTAAATGTTGAGCCCACTTGCCGCTTGGCCATTTTTACATGGTCGTACTGGAAATGTCCGTAATTGATGCCGCCGACGTAGGCTCTGACGAAACCGGTTTGAGGTTCCACCGACATAAGACCGGCCTGCAGGAAGAATTTGCAATAACGGATAGAGTCCCACGGGCTCATTACAGTATCGCGATTTCCATTCCAGGTGAAGATCTTCATTGGCACCCTGGTGCGGAATGAAAGGCGGATAGAATCATCTGAAACACCTGCTGCTTTTAATTTTCTGTAACGGTCAGATCGTTTCATTGAAGAAGTCATCAACTTGTAGGCTTCTGCCTTTACCATGGATTTCGGGAAATCGAAAGGGGCTTCTGTCCGATCTTTCCAATGCTTGAAAAAAGCAGGTTGAAGTTCCTTGCCAAGGTGCTCAGCAACAGATTCTTCCGCATAAACCTGCATATGTGAGTTAATGGTTGTGTATATCTTCAGGCCATCTTTGTATAAATTGTATAAGGTTCCATCGGGTTTAGGATTTTTTTCAATCCAGCCATAAAGTGGATTATTTACCCACTGGAGTGAATCTTCAGAAAAGACTTTCTTATCGAGATAATTCTTTCTTTTCGGTTCGCCAGCCGACATTATCTGACGCAGATATTCCCTGAAATAGGTTGCTTCTCCGGAGGTATGGTCCTGCATACGGTACTTCGACATGTCAAGTGGTATTATCCGCAATGAATCATACTGTTCTTCAGTAATATAATCCAGTTTTTGCATCTGATGAAGAACCACTTCGCGACGTTTCATGGCCCGTTCAGGATTCCTTACAGGACTGAAGAGGGTTGGTGCCTTCAGCATTCCAACAAGCATAGCCGACTCCTCAATACTAAGATCCCTGGGCTCTTTGTTAAAAAAAGTCTTGGCAGCCGATTTGATACCGAAAGAATTGCTGCCAAAGTCAACTGTGTTGAAATACATCGCAATAATTTCTTCTTTGGTATAATTCCGCTCAAGTTTTATGGCCGTTACCCATTCCTTCAGTTTAATAAAAACAGTTTCGACGAAGAGCCTTTTGGTTTTTCTGGGGAATAGGTTTTTGGCAAGTTGCTGTGTAAGGGTACTTCCTCCGCCTTTGTTTGATCCGGTGATAAGCCCGTAGGTTACTCTGAACAATGCTTTTACATCAATTCCTGAATGCTTCTTAAAACGGGAATCTTCAGTAGCAATAATTGCATTGATGAGATTTGGTGATAAATCAGAATAATGAATGTTTGACCTGTTTTCGATATAATATTTTCCCAATAGTTCCTGATCTGCAGAAATTACTTCAGAAGCCAGGTTACTTTTCGGGTTTTCCAATTCTTCAAATGAAGGCATAAAACCCAACAAACCAAGCGAAATGGCTGTAAAAAGGAGAAGAATGAATAGGAAAACACCCAGATAGGTTTTCCAGAAGCGTTTTCGCCAAAGATTTAAATCATCCGTATTGCTTTTTGACTTTTTCGCCATTGGTATGGTTCAAATGGTTCAATGAATTATATTCTTTTACCTTTTTGAAAAAGAGGTCCTTCGGGCATTCAAATTCAGTATGAAATTATCTTTACTGAATCATGTTACTCCTGTCAGTAGTCAAGAATCAATAATTACCACTAAGTTTTATCGTTTCTGAGCTATCTTCAGTCAGTTTTCAAATTTTCCTTTTCAAGCCTCAATCCAGCTTGTGAAATTCCTTCAAGAACATCTTCACGCATAGCCTGATTCAGGCTGAGGACGTATATTCCGGTTCTTGGGAACCGGATATTATTACGAACAAATATCCGGTTATCACGGTATTGGCCACTTCCTTTGCCAAGCCATTTTCCGTTTTTTGATGCAAGCAGGCATTCGATGGTATCACGTGACATTCCACCACCAGGAAATTCAGTTGTCAGAAAAAAGAAAATGTTGTTGTAATGATAGGAAGTATTGTTACGGACATTGATGTAAAAGCGATAAGTGCCAATAGTATCGTTTATATTCACCCTGAACGACATAGCTTTTTCTTTTGGCCATTGGTCGTTTGAGAGGCTCAGGTTTTCATCGTAAAACTTAGTTGTATCACACGCTGAAATAAATATCAGAAGCCCGGTCAATCCTATGCAATTCGTTACTATCCGGGAAGCAATCCTAAACCTTTTCATCATCCGTTTAACGCTGTTTTAGTAATTTGTTAATTGGTTGGAAATTGCAGGATTTTTGAATTAACGCATAAATGATTAAATTTTATAATACCAGGAATTTGAACTGTTACTTATCAAAACGGGTAAGATCGTCCTGCCCGACAACATTTTCAAATTCTGTTTTTTTCTCAGGCTTATATGCGTAATCTTCCAGCTTTTCTATTGCCTGCCCCTTTTTATTTATTTCAATAATTTCCTTTACCTTTTCAACTGGGATTGCCATCAGGTTGTTTGGATCTGATTTGTAGGCATACCAGATAACTCCAGCAAATACATCTGTTTTCTGTGGAAAAGCGTCACCTTTTCTGGTATTTATCAGAATATCATCCGGCGGAAAGGTTTTAAGAGCTTCTGCATATGCAGCAAATTCATAATTCAAACAGCATTTGAGTTTGCCGCACTGACCAGCGAGTTTTTGTGGATTCAGTGATAATTGCTGTATCCTGGCCGCGTTGGTGCTGACTGTGTTAAAACTGCTCAACCAGGTAGCACAGCATAATTCTCTTCCACAAGTTCCAATTCCACCAAGTCTTGAGGCTTCCTGTCTGGCGCCGATCTGCCGCATCTCAATTCTGATCTTAAACTCATCCGCCAGTAATTTGATTAATTCCCTGAAGTCGACCCGCTCATCTGCTGTATAGAAAAAGATTGCTTTCGTATCATCTCCCTGATATTCAACATCGTTCAATTTCATTTTTAAGTTGAGACCAGAGGCTATAACACGCGAACGATACAATGAATTGTCTTCCTTTTCGACTGCTGTTATCCATTTTTCAATATCACTCAGACGGGCTTTTCTGTAAACCTTTCTGATATCTTCCCTGCGGGAATCAACATTCTTTTTTTTCATTTGCAGTCTGACTATTTCACCCGTGAGTGAAACGATTCCGATGTCATGACCAGGATTTGCTTCAACTGCAATAACATCGCCAACGTGTAAGTCGAATTCAATATTACTTCTGAAAAAGTCTTTACGGTTGTTCTTAAACCTGACTTCTATACAATCGAAAGGTGATTGCCCTTCGGGAAGGGGTATAAAACGCATCCAGTTGAAGGTGTCAAGTTTGCTGCACCCATGCGTGTAAATATTGTCATTTTTATGAATCAGACTGGGTTGGTGGCAACAACCCCTGGAAATAAAGTGATTTTTATCAGTTGATATTTTGTCGGCTTCTTCCATTTCAAAGTAATTTTAAGCAGATCCTTTCAAGATTGGCTTTAAAGGATGTAATATGTTGACAATGAATGGGCAATCAGGGCATTCATAGTTTGGTACAAATTTACACTTTTTTGTTTTACGGTAATAAGAATTCCATGCTCCTGTGATGACTGAGGTGCATCCAGGAATCATTCAATTACAGACAAGGGATATTATTGGATAAACTGCAGACTCAGTTCTGGCTTAAGTAAGTTTCAGTAAGTTTATGGTTTGATTTTCAGCCACTTCATCGATTGTAGAGATAAATCCATAAAGAGGATGGCTGCATTTCCGTTCCTTTCAATGTGATAAAAAGCAGTATTGAATTCCTTATAAAGATTCATTGCATTCATTGGATGAATGAAAGGAGTGAAATCATGTATAAATTTCAACTCTTCACCATCGGTTCTGATCTGATTTTGACCGCCAATCCTGTTATGAATACAAAATCTGATAATCTTTAAAGCATATGCAATGAGGCTTTTTTGTTTTTCACGGCCCAATGAACTGAATTCAGAGGTTATGCGACTGATCTCCCTGATGTCATTCCGGAAGCAGAGTCGCATCCATGATCTGAAGAAGTCAAAGTTTGCCAGGTCAGTTTCGCCTGTCTCCAGAATTTTAATGGCAGCATTCAGATTTCCATCAGCAAGATATTTCACCTGATTTGCCTCATCTATGGTGCAGGAAGTATGTGAAACCAGTGCATCTACAAGTTGCGGATCGCTCAGACGTGTAAATTTTACAAGTTGTGTTCTTGATAGAATGGTAGGCAAGATGAGATCAGCTTGTTCTGAAATTAGAATAAACAGAGTTTTGTCGGGTGGTTCTTCCAGTATCTTAAGTATTTTAGGCGCAGCTGAATGAAAGAGTTTTTCAACCATCCAGATAATCATCACTTTATACTCTGATTCATATGATTTATAGTTTAATGTACGGATAATTTCATTGCAATCTTCAGCATTTATTATCCCTTGTTTATTTTCCAGCCCTATGTGCTGATACCAGTCCTGAAGTCCGAAAACAGCTTTTCTTTCATTTATGAGACTTCTCCAGAAATTGAGGAAGAGTTTGCTGAGTGGTTTATCGTCAATCTCTTTGGTTTTAGCAACCGGATAGATAAAATGAAGGTCAGGGTGGATGATTTTCTCATACTTAATGCAAGAGCTGCAAATTCCGCAGGAATCACCATCCTTGCGTTGTGTGCAATTAATATACTGGGCGTAGGCGATAGCCATTGCGAGTTTGCCGGAACCTTCCGGCCCAAGGAACAATTGTGCATGACTTATCCTGTTGTCTCTGACTGAGCGTCTGAGCTTGTCTTTGATTGCGTCCTGCCCTGTAATGTCGCTTAATTTCATTGGAACCGGTACTGATTAGGGTGCTAAATTAGTGCTTTTAGGTTCATTCATTTCAGCGAACGACTAATTTTGAAACCGTGATTCCAAGGTTGTTTTGACCAGCCACCAGGTAAAAGCCAGGTTTAAAGCGGGTTAATGGAATGATGATTTTTAAATCCCCTTTGATATTTGACACTCTGGCAACCAATCTCCCCTGAGTATCAGAGATATAAACCTCATTTATTATATTGTTTCTATCGGTTGATTCCAATATGAATACTTCAGATGCCGGATTGGGATAAAGCCTGAAAGTAGTTTCCGGATATGGTTCAATACCAGCACAATCATATACTTGTATCAGCTCTTCAAGTGTGAAAGTATTGCTTTCAGAAGAATTACTGACAGTCAGACTGACATTAAAAATACCGGTGGTATTATACTGAATTACCGGAAATGGTCCTTTCCATGTTGCCGGGTTACCACCCTCGAATGACCAATAATAATCTACCAGGCCACCACTGGTTACAGGCTCAAAAACAATGGAAGACCCCTTGCATATTTGGCTTGTTTCCGGCCAGAAGGTTACCGAGAGCGGGTTGGAATTATACCCCAGGAAACGCAGATATTGGTATACTAATTCCTTTCTGCCCGATCCGTCATATGGAAATGTCCCCCCAAATTCAACGGTTGAAGCCAATGTTTTATAATAGCCGGAATCCAGTGCAACTACGAAATCAAACCCCGAATTGATATCACGAAACCAGGGAATGGCCGGACTGACAGGGAGCAAATTTTCTCCTCTTATCCAATCACCAAGGTACTCAAATTGAATTCCTTCAACAGGTGAAGCCTGGATTCCTGAAAGAGAATCGGCTGGATGTAACCAGGCTTGTGTTGAACCTTCGACCCTCAGTCGTGACCGAAGTGTTGTTGCCGGGTCCTGTTTGAAAAATGCCCCACCCTCGAGATAAAGACTTTTACCCTGATCCAGAAAGGCAACTAAAAGGCTGTCTTCTTTAGAACTCAGAGTGTGCCTCTGATTAAAGAATCCAAGAGATAGAAAAACATATTTGTAATTGAAAATATCTGAATCAAGCGATTCAGAATAATCGGAACTAACGTTTAATTGTTTGAGTGCTGTCTTTATATGAATACCCGAGTTCTTTAAATTATCCATTTCAATGACTGCAATGGAAGTTCTGCCTATCTGAAGAGGATATACTTCATCAGAAAGTAAATGATCTCCATCACGAATTTCAAGTTTGATCTGAATTATGTATCCATCCGGGGTTGACTGGTTGGCTTTGAGTCGTAAAGCCAGTTTTTTCATTGAATACCGGTCGAATTCACCTAATTTGATCGTATTATCACCGTTTAATGCAGTGAAGGGATCGTTTAATATGACTGATGCAGTTAAATTTCCCGTCGGAGCATTACCATAATTGTAAATATTGAAAATAACGGGAGCTTCTTCCCCGGGATCAAGTATTTGATCATCATCTGCAATCAAGGGAGGTGACGAAACAATCACTGGTAAACTTGCAGAAAAGTGCCAAAATTTCGTTATGGTTGAATTAAGTGAGGTTAGCACTGCTTTAATAGAAGCTTCTTGCGGAATGCTTATAGAGTCTGCCAGAGTAAAACTGAAAATATTCTTTAGAATTTTAACCTCTCCTGGTTGAAGTCCTATCCCGTTTAACATATCACCAATGATCACTAAATTATCCGTTCCCGGAGAGAGGGTCACCAGCAGATTATTCAATGTCTGATTCCCATGGTTTCTGATTTCAATCTCAAGTGGAATGTTATCACCTGGTTTAGGTATCAAGGTGGAATCTGCCTGCCTTATCTTTATCTCAGGGCCGCGAGTAATAACTATCTGCTTTTCAGCATACAGTCGGTAAGCATCTTTAACTCTGACAATTATTTCTCCTGAGAGCGAATCCAATAAGGGTCCAATTGTAAGGACTCCTGTTGAATCCAGCGAAATCTGAGAAGGTATGTTGTGAGGAATGAAACTGATAAGCTTTCCTTCCGGAACGTACTTGTTTGTAATGGAACTATAAATCGTTTCTGTTTGTGTACCATTACTTATACCAATTACAGGGTATCTGCCGGCATCAATAACTGTTGACCCATATTGGCAAGTAATTTGCCCGTCAGGATAAATTGAAATTGAAAACTCTGACTGGCATTGATTTTCTGAAGCGGAAATTTTCCAGTTAAAAGTTACAATGCTGTCGGTTATAAATACTGAGATAAAGTCATCCGGGGAGTTTAAAAACTGTTTGTGGTCCATATAACCAGCTATTGCTTTAACCTGTCGTAAATATGGCTCATCATATAGCAGATAGTAGTATGGCATATCCTGCTTTTCCAGCATCAGGTAACCGTTGACATGCATATATATCGTATCATACGGTATTCCAAAATAAGGAAAGCTGAAAGGTAGTGGAACAGGGGAATAACCGTTTTCAGGATTGGTGGGTGTAAGTGTCATCCCTGAAGATGCATGGTAGTTTGAATGGTTGTTTGTTTCGTGATAAACATGTTTTAATTCCCAGAAATAAGGAGAGGAGCCTCCTGAAACTGAGAAGTCAGCTGTTACCAATTCCGAGTCAACCAAAACAGGGCCTTCCGGTGAAATAACCAATGGAATGATATCTGACTGCGAAATTACGGAAGTAATGGTACGTCCGTTGTTTACAACAGGTACAGGCATATCATCACATTTGAATTCTTCCGGAGTTTCACCGGAATAATCGATAACGGAAAAATTCACCAACATTCCATCACCGGAACCATCAGGATCTTTCTCATCGGTAATCAGAAATATCCTGAATGGGGAGCCTGGTTTGGAATAACTCAGTAAAGAGCTGATATCAAGACCAAATTCGAGTGTTTTGCCTGATTGATGATTGTTTCCGGCCATATAGTAATCAAGTCCCTGAAAATTGAAGATAGAAAAATCCCGGGTGTGTTCAGGATATAAACGGGATGTATCAGCACTTATTCCGGCAGAAAGCCGGATGCGGCCCCGCTTGTTGTGCCTGATTGTCGCTTTAATGGTTAATGATGGCTGATAAGTTATTTCAGGATTCAGAATATGAACGGAATTGTTCCAGATACCCCCTTCCCCATAAGGAATAGCCAGGGCCCGGTATAGCATATAGCAAAAGCCTGAATTGGCCCAGTCCTTACCATAGGAATTTACATATTTCAGAGCCCCGATTTCCCAATCGGCCATGTCGACTATTCCATCACCGGTAATATCAAGATCATTTGTAAACCGGCCATCACTGTTCACATCATATCTAACGGAGTCATTATAACCAACAATGGTAAGGGCATGAGTTGCATACTGATAAAACATTATATTGATAAACTTTCCTGCTTCCGGGGTTCCGGGCGGTATAGTAAGATAATTGAGATACCCGGCATAAAAATTGGCGACTCCTCCGGTGGCTGAACCTTCAAGGTGATTATGAAGCCAGTGTTTTAGCGTTTGCAGACCCTCCGGAGTACCGGCATGAATCGAATTTACACCGGAAATCCTGTTTTGCATTGCCTGAAAATACCCATCATATCCATTCATCCAGTAATAGTTGTCGTCCATAGTGATGGGGCCATAAATATCCTCTGTCGGATTTCCCGCATCATACAGGATATCAAACGTGTGGAAATAACTTACTCCATCACCATAGTAAGGTGTGGTTGCATTCATGAAGTTCCACACAAAATGATCGGGGTATTGGTTGACAGATGTGTCCGCAGGCAGGTTCCGGGCCCGGTTTATTTCATAGCAGAAGTTGTAACCAACAGAGGCTGCCTGGCCGCAACTGGCTCCCATTTGTGTAAAAACCGGCCTTAGATAGGGCTGAGTTGAATTATCAGCCATATAAGGAAGTTGGATATCTTTACACTTCTCAGGTAACATAAGTTGCGGATAATCAGGATAAAGTAAACCGGGGATTTGTTTACGTTCCATGCTTTTCCTGTTCTGGCGGAAAGTGCCGGAAGGAATTGATGTTGTTTCCTGACAAAAACTGCCCACAGTGTAAAACCCGGTGAGCAGCATAATGATGATTGCTTTCATCTCTGAATTCAGTTTCAACAATGAGGGAGAAAAATAGTTTTTTTAGCAGTGTCCTGAGAAAAACAATATTATTGTGTTTGATTGTCAAAGCCTTACATTTATTCCGAACAGTTAGTAAACAACCGGATCTGATAAAATGTTGATAAAACAAGCTATAATCCCGGGTTAATAGCCGGATTTAATATCTACTTTTTCCTGAAGGAATTGAATAACTGTTTTTTCAACACACCAGATATTCACATCTGACTTTTAACTTTTTACTTTTGTATTAATCTTCTCTATATACCGCCGCCTGTATTTTCCTTTACTGAAGGTGCAACTATTTTTGCCGACAGAAATTCACGGTTCATGCGGGCTATATTGCTGATCGAAATTTCTTTCGGGCATTCGGCTTCACAGGCCCCGGTATTGGTGCAATTACCGAAACCCTGCTTATCCATCTCAGCTATCATGGCTTGCACCCTTTCAGCAGCTTCAGCACGACCCTGAGGTAAAAGTGCAAATTGCGAAACTTTAGCAGCAACAAACAACATTGCGGAGGCATTCTTGCAGGCAGCTACACAGGCGCCGCATCCGATACAGGCAGCGGCATCCATTGAGAGGTCCGCGTTTACTTTAGGAATCGGTATGGCATTTGCATCAGGAATACCGCCTGTATTCACCGAAATGTACCCGCCTGCCTGAATGATTTTGTCAAATGCGGTGCGATCAACAATGAGATCTTTCAGCACAGGGAATGGTCTTGCCCGCCAGGGTTCAATAACAATGGTTTCGCCATCTTTGAATTTACGCATATGCAACTGGCAGGTGGTCACGGCTTTGTCCGGTCCATGGGGATGGCCATTGATATACATGCTGCATGCTCCGCAGATTCCCTCCCGGCAATCATGATCAAAGGCGACCGGGTCTTCTCCCTTCAAAACCAGCGACTCATTGAGTACGTCCATCATCTCAAGGAAAGAGCTGCTGGCTGAAATATCGTTCACATGGTAAGTTACGAATCTGCCTTTGCTGGTGGCGTTTTTCTGACGCCATATTTTAAGTGTTAAATTCATTTTCAGCAGTTTTTACTTGTAATTCCTCTGTTTTACTTCCACAAACTCATAATCGAGTATTTCCTTGTTTAAACGGGGTTCAGTATTCTCACCCGAATATTCCCAGGCAGCAGCATACATATATGCATCATCATTTCTAAGGGCCTCACCTTCAGGAGTCTGGTATTCTTCACGGAAGTGACCACCACAGGATTCATTTCTGTTTAAAGCATCGCGGGCCATCAATTCTCCGAGTTCAAGGAAGTCGGCCACACGGCCTGCTTTCTCAAGTTCGGGATTGATTTCATTGGCTTCTCCCGGAATTTTAACATCTTTCCAGAATTCTTCACGCAGTTTTGCTATCTCAACGATTGCTTTTTTCAGTCCTGCTTCATTCCGTCCCATCCCGACATTTTCCCACATGATCAGACCAAGTCTTTTGTGAAAATGATCAACTGTTTTGTTGCCTTTCACATGCATAAGTTTGTTGAGCCTGTCAGTAGCTTCTTTTTCGGTATTGACAAATTCAGGCAGATCGGGTGAAAATTTCGGCACCCTGATCTGGTCTGAAAGATAATTCTGAATGGTATATGGTAAAACAAAATAACCATCGGCTAATCCTTGCATCAGGGCTGATGCACCGAGGCGGTTGGCACCGTGGTCGCTGAAATTCGCTTCACCTATGGTAAACAATCCGGGAATTGTTGTCATCAGTTCATAATCAACCCAAAGACCGCCCATGGTATAATGCACGGCAGGGTAAATCATCATGGGTGTTTTGTAAGGATCTTCATCCACGATCTTAAGATACATCTGGAACAGATTACCGTACCTGGATTCTATAACATTTTTACCGAGACGGTTGATTGAATCACTGAAGTCGAGATAAACGGCCAGGCCTGTTTCTCCGACACCGAATCCCGCATCGCAACGCTCTTTTGCAGCACGTGATGCCACATCGCGGGGCACCAGGTTGCCAAATGCAGGATACCGACGTTCAAGGTAATAGTCGCGGTCTTCTTCTGCTATCTGTACTGGTAATAGTTTGCCATGCCTTATTTTCTCTGCATCTTCCTTCTTTTTTGGTACCCATATCCGTCCGTCGTTACGGAGACTTTCACTCATGAGTGTAAGTTTCGACTGGAAATCGCCGTGAACCGGGATGCAGGTAGGATGTATCTGGGTAAAACAGGGATTTCCGAATAATGCGCCCCGTTTGTGTGCTTTCCATATTGCTGTAACATTTGACCCCATGGCATTGGTGGAGAGGAAGAAAACATTTCCATAACCACCTGTAGCAAGTACAACTGCATGTGCTCCATGGCGTTCAATAGCTCCGGTAACAAGGTTCCGTACGATGATTCCGCGGGCACGGCCTTCAACCAATACCACGTCAATCATCTCGTGACGGGTAAACATTTCAACATTTCCTTTCTTTATCTGTCGGCTAAGGGCGCTGTACGCTCCGAGTAACAATTGCTGGCCGGTCTGGCCACGGGCATAAAATGTTCTCGAAACCTGTGCCCCACCAAACGACCGGTTGTCAAGCAATCCGCCATATTCGCGGGCAAAAGGGACACCCTGGGCCACACACTGATCTATGATGCTGTTGCTCACTTCAGCCAGTCGGTGAACATTGGCTTCACGCGCCCGGTAGTCGCCACCTTTAATGGTGTCATAAAACAAACGGTAAACGCTGTCACCATCGTTCTGATAATTTTTGGCAGCATTAATACCACCCTGGGCGGCGATGCTGTGGGCGCGCCGCGGACTGTCCTGATAGCAATAGTTTTTTACTTTAAAGCCAAGTTCGGCCAGGCTTGCGGCAGCGGAGGCTCCGGCCAGACCGGTTCCGACTACAATTACTTCAAGGCGGCGTTTATTGGAAGGGTTTACCAGGTTGGTATGTGACTTGTAATCGGTCCATTTTTGCGGCAGAGGTCCTTTGGGTATCTTTGAGTTTAATTCAGCCATTTCGCTTAAACTTTGAATTTCAGTGAATTATTGAGTGATATAGATGACAACAGGAATGAGGATAAAACCGCCGGCAATCAGAATTGCCAGTGCCCGGCTTATACCAAATGCAAGGGGTGTGTATTTGCTGTGGTTTAATCCAAGCGACTGTAATGCGGAATGGAAGGCATGGTCGAGATGAAAACCAAGGAAAAGTAACCAAACGACATACATGATCACATATGGGAATTCCTTAAACTTCTCAATCACGAGCTTGCCCATATCCTCCAGCATTGTCCCGTCAATCCTCACTTCTGGCATTTCTCCGAATTTCGCTTTAAAAAAGAAGTTGAACAGGTGTATCACAAGGAAGGCCAGAATCACTGCACCTGTATGAATCATGAACTTCGAAAAGAAAGAGGTATGCGAAAATCCTTCAACTTTATAACGGGTGGGCCTTGCAAGCCAGTTCTGAATCTGAAGGATAACCCCGACGATTATATGCAGAATAAATCCACCAAACAAAACAATCTGCATAACCTGGATAACCGGGTTGGTTGCCATAAAATGTGCGGCAAGGTTGAATGATTCCCCTGAACTGTCGAACAGGAGTAAAAGGTTAATACTCAGGTGCACAATCAGGAAACTGATGAGGAACAACCCCGCCAGTGCCATGATTACCTTTTTAGTAACGGATGAGTACGTGAATGCCATAGGAATTGCATGTTATTGTTAAAAATCAATTTGAATTAGCAGATTAGCTTTTAATAATACTAAATTTGCTGTGACCATTTGATATTGATGATTCTCGATATATCAGGGTAACAAAATTAAGGATTAACCTTCCAAAAGCAAACCAAAACGCTAAATATATTCATTCTAAATAGCAATATATGCGATATCAGCCAATTTCCCCTGACCTCTTTGTACGGAACCGTCTGAAACTTGAAAAAAAGCTTAAGCCGGGTGCTCTGGCCGTCATTCTGGCCAACGATGAAATGCCCCGTAACGGAGACCAGTGTTTCCCTTACAGGCAAAGCAGTGATCTTTTTTACCTCACCGGTCTTGATCAGGAAAAATGTGTGCTTACACTTTTTCCGAATCATCCGGTTGAAGGTATGCGTGAGATTATATTCACTGTTAAGACAAACGACCTTATGGTAACCTGGTACGGGCGCAAATATACCCTTGAGGAGGCAGGCCGGATTTCTGGTATAAAAACAATCAAATGGCTGGACGATTTTGAAGGTGTTTTCCGCGAACTGATGGCAAGGGCAAGTATTGTATATCTCAACCAGAATGAAAACCCCCGTTTCGCTACCGATGTACCTTCCCGGGATCTGCGATTCATGCAGCAGCTCAGAAGCGATTATCCGCTGCATAATTTTGAACGGCTGGCGCCGCTTCTTACCGAGCTCAGGCTTATCAAGGAGGATGAGGAAATTGAGCAGATGATCAAAGCCTGCGACATTACCGGTAAGGCTTTCGGTCGGGTGCTTGACTTCGTGAAACCAGGTGTGATGGAATATGAGGTCGAAGCCGAAATAACCCATGAATTTATCCGCAACGGGGCCAGTGGCCATGCTTATCCACCCATTATAGCATCGGGAGCCGATACCTGTATCCTGCATTATAATAACAACGATAAGGAGTGCAAAGATGGAGAATTACTGCTGCTGGATTTCGGTGCCGAGTATGCCAATTATGCCGGCGATTGCACCCGTACTATTCCGGTGAACGGGAAATTCACTCCTAGGCAACGTCAGGTTTATGAAGCTGTGCTCCGGATCCTGCGTAAGGCTTCACGCATGCTTGTCCCCGGAACCACAATTGATAAGTACCATGCAGAAGTCTGTAAAATAGTGGAGAAGGAACTCATCGGTCTTGGTTTGTTTACTGAAGAAGACGTTCTGAACCAGGATCCTGGCAGCCCATTGTTTTTCAAATATTACATGCACGGGACTTCTCACTTTATGGGACTTGATGTACACGATGTCGGAACCAAACAGCAAACCCTTGCCAAAGGTATGGTGCTTAGCTGCGAACCGGCCATTTATATTCCTGAAGAAGGTATTGGCATCCGCCTCGAAAATGATATTGTTGTTGATGATGAACCGCTCGACCTGATGGTACATATTCCTGTTGAACCGGATGAGATTGAGGCGTTGATGGCTAAGTAGCGAGGGAGAGAAAGAAGGCGAGGGAGAGAAAAAAGGTGACTTAAGCGAGAAGAAGCGACTTAAGCGATGGCTGAAATTGGGTTTTGTGCTTTCAAAGAGTTCTATCGCTCCGCTGTTCAAAGGTTCATTGCTTTTTGACCGATTGCCCGACTGCCCGGTTTCAGTTTGTTTCAGTGCTTTTGTCGGTCAGATGAGTTCAATCGTTTCGCTGTTCAATTATTTTCGGCTTTAATTTAACCCTGAAAGGGCGTCATATTTCATCCATGGGTGAAGCGCAGCGAAACCCATGGATGATGGAATCCGATGCCAGCAGCTAAGCCCTGTAAGGACGAAATATAAAAGGGGTCAGATAAGCCTTGCAAGAGTTCTAATCCTTGTGGCAACGACAAGACATCTCTTTATATTTTCAATAAGGGGTAATATCGACACTACTGTTACCGCAATCCAGGGAGAAATGCCGGGCGAGCGCGAATTATCCTCAGGTGCATTTCAGATGATGCCAACCAAATTCATATAGTAGAAACAAGAAATATTGCCAATACATATGCCTCTTGGCAGACCTGAAAAGCCCCTTTCAATGGTAGCAGTGAAGTTGGAGCAATCCCAATAAGGGGTAGTTATGGTGCTTTTCTTCAACAATATATTTTCAAGAAATTAATTCCCGTTTAAATTAACCTCATTTAATAACTCAAAGAAACAAATATGTTATTTTTGTAAAAACTGTTAGCATTGACATTAAAACAAACGTAAGGACACTACATGTTGTGTCCTTACAATCTGTGTCAAAATCAAAACCTAAAACAAAATTAAAAATAAATCCATCATGTTCAAACCCGAAACCTATACCCATCGACGCAATGCCCTTCGTAAAGAAGTAAAAAGCGGAATCATCCTGTTGCCCGGCAACACCGAAGCAGCATTCAACTACCCTGCCAACACCTATCATTTCAGACAGGATAGCACCTTCAGCTACTTTTTCGGGATCAATCAGCCAGATCTGGCTGGGATTATTGATCTGGACGATGGTAAAGACATCCTGTTCGGCAACGATGTGGATATGGACGATATTATCTGGATGGGTCCTCAGCCTTCAATTGAGGAAAGAGGGAAACGGATCGGGATAACCCGGACATCACCGCTGGGCGAACTGGCTGCATATGTGAAGGAAAGCCTGACCAAAGGACAGAAGGTTCATTTTCTTTCACCCTACCGTGGCGAAACCAAAATATTGCTGTCCGAGATGCTTGGGATTCCGGTAGCGGAGCTGAAAGCGGCTGCTTCTGTTGAACTGATCAAAGGTGTGGTGAAATTGCGCTGCATCAAGACGGAAGAGGAGATTAAAGAAATCGAAAAAATGGTGGATGTCGCATACAAGATGCACACCACAGCCATGAAAATGGCCCATCCGGGCGTGGTCGAACAGGAAATTGCCGGGACCATCGAAGGAATTGCCCTGGCCAACGCCGGGCCGGTTTCATTCCCCGTGATCCTGAGCATGGATGGTCAGACATTGCATAACCACAATCATGGCAATACTTTGGTTGAAGGCCGGATGCTGGTGGTCGACTCTGGCTGCGAATCAGAAGAAACCTTATACGCCAGCGATATTACGCGTACGGTTCCGGTGGGAGGGAAGTTCAACGCCCGCCAAAAGGAGATTTATGAAATCGTGCTTAAAGCGAATATGGAAGCCATAAAGGCCATCAAACCGGGAATCCCTTACCGGGAAGTGCATCTGCTGGCTGCCAAAGTAATTGCTCAGGGTCTGAAAGATGCCGGTCTGATGAAAGGCGATGTGGAAGAAGCCGTAAAACAGGGAGCCCATGCCATGTTTTTTCCGCATGGGCTCGGTCATATGCTGGGTATGGATGTACATGACCTGGAAAATGTAGGTGAGAATTTTGTGGGTTATGATGATGAAACCAAACGATCCGAACAGTTCGGAACGGCATTTCTGAGACTTGGCCGGCGTCTTCAGGCGGGTTTTGTTCTGACGGTAGAACCCGGCATCTATTTTATACCCGCCCTGATTGATCAATGGAAGACTGAGGGGAAATTCACGGAATTTATCAATTTCGATAAGGCGGAGACCTACAAGGATTTCGGTGGTATCCGCATTGAAGATGACGTTCTGGTAACGGAAACCGGTAACCGGGTTCTGGGAAAACCAATTCCGAAAACAGTTGCGGAAGTTGAAGCGATGATGGCGAAGTAAGGGGCACAGGGCTCAGGGCGCAGGGCTCTGGGCGCAGAGCAAAGGGCACAGGGTTAAGGAAATATCGTCCCCCGTCCCATCCTTTCGTCCCTCGTCCCAGCTCTGGCATAGGGCAATGGCAAATGAAACCCCTCCTCCGGCGAGCAAGTCTGTAATTCTGAAACCTTGTAATTCTGAAACCCTGTAATTCTGAAACTTCTATTTTCTATGAACGAATTTATTGCCTTTCACGAAACGCCGATCCATTACCGTACTACCGGTGCCGGACCCTGGGTGGTTTTGCTCCATGGTTTTCTTGAATCTGTGGAAATCTGGGATGATTTTGCCATTAAGCTGGAGAAAGATTTCAGTGTGCTGATGGTTGACCTTCCCGGACACGGCAGGAGTGGGGTGGTGAATGAAGTTCATTCTATGGTTCTGATGGCTGAAAGTGTCCTGACGGTCATGGACCATCTAAAGATTGATTCCTATTGTGTCTGCGGGCATTCAATGGGAGGCTATGTTGGTATGGAGATGGCATCAATTCAGCCTGCAAATATTAAAGGAGTAGTTCTTTTTCACTCTCACGCAGCCCCCGACGATGATGTGGCACAGGAAAACCGGCGAAGAACAATTAATATTGTAAAACTGAACCGGACTAATTTCATCCATCAGTTTATTCCGGATCTGTTCGCGGAAGAAAACAAAGAGCGGCTGGAAGACGAAATTGAAATACTGACCAACCGATCTGCATCCACATCCGTAAAATCAGTTATTGCAGCGATACAAGGGATGATGGAAAGAAAGGGAACCCTCGGTTTCCTGATGTCAACTGAAATTCCTTTTTTATTTGTGATCGGTAAAAACGACAGTCGCATGCCTTACAACAAGTTGATGGCCCAGGCTATGCTCCCCTCCCATGCAGAAATCGTTTTGCTTGATAAAGTTGGACACATGGGCTTCCTTGAGGCTCCGGAGAAAACACTTCCGTTGGTGGCTGATTTTTTTAGGCGTTGCCAGTGAGATAATTACGATAGAAGAATGACGTATATTTCCCCGAAAAAAATAGATTATTTGTAATTAATCATTGGAAATTGGATATCAGACTTTAGGATTTCTATCTCAGGTAATATCCGTACTTATCCACGAGCCGGTAAACAATGTCGGGCATAAAATAGCGGGCGTTTTTTCCGCTCAGCAGGGTATTCCTGATAAAACTTGAAGATATTTCGATTCTGGGCGCATCGACCAGATAAACAGACGGGTGCTCAAGCAATGGATGGTCACGGCCAGTTTCCCTCGGATAGATCATAAAGCTGTACTTATCAAGAAGCTGCTCATAGTTCTTCCACTTGTGGAATGTCGGAAGAACATCGGTTCCGGCTATCATCACGAAATTCCTGTCAGGATACTTTTCTGAGAAACGGGTCAGGGTGTCTATGGTATAGCTCGGCCGGGGCATGTGGAATTCAATATCACTGACCCTGAAGCGGTTGTCGTCAGCAATGGCAGCCTGAACCATTTCAAGCCTGGCGTAGCCGGAGAGCAGGGAAGTTTTGTCTTTCAGCGGGTTCTGAGGTGAAAGTACAAACCAGACCTCTTTCAGGCCACCATATTCAATCATATATTCGGCTATACAAAGGTGTCCGTTGTGAATCGGGTTGAAAGATCCGAAAAAAAGTCCGGTAGCTTTAGAATTTATCGGTTTTTCCTGTCTGCTCATAGTACTTCAGCATCTTAATCAGCTTCGACATATAGAGATAGGGTCCCTGCAGAACGATGGTATTTCCATCGACTCTTGCCCTGAATTTACGCATTCCAAGAATAAAATAGTTGGCTGCCTGAGGCCTGAAAAGCATATAACCCTTGGAGTGAACGGGATGCTTGTACCCTAATTGAGACATGATATAGGATAATATCCGGTCAACATCCCTGATATCTTCGAACACAGCACGCATTTTTCGTCTGGCATAAAGGGCAGAAAGGAAAATGGAAGCCGGAATGATTGCTGCAAATAAAACCGGTGTTTTAAACCAGGATTTGAGGAGGTTGAGATAATCCACATCAGTTTGAATTGATTGAAAAGCTGCAATCAATGAAACCATTACTGCAATTATAAAAAACGCCATTACAGCTGTTAGAAAAAATGATCCACCATTACCGTTGACATGCTCTATTTCCTTTATTCTGTAATGAAAATCTGACTTCTGATGAAGTATAGGCCTTCCGGTTTTAAACTCTTCACGATAAATGGAAAGTGTTTTATAAACATTGTGACTTCCGGGAAGATTCTCCAGTTCCACATCACGGTATTCGATGGCTTTCACATCAATCATACGGCTGATAGCCCCGTAAATAGTATCTGACATACAAACACTGCCAGGCTCAGCAAGTGCTTGTAATCTGGCTACAATATTTACCTGTTCTCCGTAGATGGAATCATTACGGACCTCAACCTCGCCTTTGTGTAGGCCGATACTAACGATCAGGCGTCGTGGTTTATCTTTGTTTTCATTGAAAGACTTCAATCTTTCCAGAAAATCAATTGAACAAAGATAAGCATCATTGACCGAAACAAAGGATGCCAGCACAGAGTCATCATTTCGTTTAACAAGATGTCCATTGTATTCTGAAATTACTTCCTGCGATATTTTATTATGAATGGCAAGAATATCTATGGCATCCTGCTCGTCAAGTTCCAGAAGGCGTGAATAACCTCTGATATCGGAAAACATTAAGGCTACTTCTGATTTCTGCATTTATCCTGATTGCTTACCTTTGGTTAATATAAAAACTCCTCAACTCTTTTGAGTATTTCAGTTCTTGCTTTTTCAAGAGAATCGTTTACCAAAACATAGTCAAATTTAGGGGCAAATGTCATTTCCCATCGCGCTTTTTCCACCCTTTTTTTGATGGTTTCCGCCGAATCGGTCATCCTGTTATTCAGCCTTATCTCGAGTTCTTCAACAGAAGGAGGGCTTACGAATACAGATAAGGCCTTGTTACCGTATGTTTTTTTGATATTCAGACCACCCACAACGTCAACATCAAAGATTACATGATAACCTTCATTTCTCATTCTGTTAACCTCTGACTTCAGGGTTCCGTAATAAGTACCCTGATATACTTCTTCCCACTCAAGCAGATCACCTGATTCAATCCGGTTTTTAAAATCAGGCTCCGTCATAAAAAAGTAATCTTTCCCTTCAATTTCGCCGGCCCTGATGGCCCGGGTAGTAGCTGATACAGAAAAAGCCAGTCCAAGGTTGCACGAAAGAAGATATTTCACAATGGTAGTTTTGCCTGCGCCGGACGGAGCAGATACAATGATAAGCTTTTTTTCTTTATCCTCGTTCATGGGTAAGGTTAGAGGATGTTTGCCAGCTGCTCTTTTATTTTTTCCAATTCATCCTTCATCTGAACAACAAGCTTTTGCATACCTGCATCATTGGCTTTTGCACCCAACGTATTGATTTCCCTCCCTATTTCCTGAGTTATGAAGTTAAGCTTTCTGCCGTTGGCTTCCTTTTCATGCAGGGTTTCAAGGAAATAATTGCAATGTTTCAGGAGACGGACTTTCTCTTCGGTTATATCCAGTTTCTCCAGATAATATATGATTTCCTGCTCAAACCGGTTGGCATCAAAGGTATTGTTTTCGATGAATTCAGAAATACCTGATCTGAGTTTTTCACGAAGAAGTGTGTTGCGTTCAGATTCGTATGGCTCTACCTGAATCAGCAACTGCCTGATAATTTTGATTCTTTCTGAAAAATCAGTTTCAAGCTGAGCTCCTTCGTGTTTTCTGAATTCTTCATATTGAATAAGTGCTGTATTCAAAGCATTGAATATCTTATTCCATTCAGATTCATCGGATTCTTCCTTAACCGGCCTGGTTACATCCGGCATTTTCATAACTATCGAAAGCAGATCTGAATTAGTCTCGCCCGTTTCCAGTGCAAGGGCTTTCAGTTCATTATAATAAGCTACAGCTAAAGGCCGGTTGATTGCAGCCGGAAGGTCTGTTCCGGTATAATCAACTGATACATTAACATCGACTTTGCCCCGTTCAATTGCTTTAGCAATAATACCCCTGAGTTCAGATTCCCGCTCTCTTAAAACGGCAGGTAACCTTAAATTCATATCAAACTGCTTGCTATTAAGCGACTTTATTTCAATGGTTATGGATTTTCCCGGTAAAATAGCCGTAGCTTTTCCATATCCAGTCATCGATCTGACCATAAATTCTATTTTACACAAAAGTACATACTTTGCCGCAAACCAGGATGATATTTGTCGAGTTATAAACACTATATCGTGATCGACGACTTTACTTTAACGTTTTATTTTCCTCTGACATTTAAATATCAGTTATTTGTTTGGCTAAAATTATTCCCAATCGGATTGCTCTAATTTCAGATTTTAATGAATTGTTGCATATTAATCTAATAATTCTGGCTAATTTTGCTATTATTATAAAGGATTCAGACCTGAAGTATTCCGAAATGATAAGGACAATAATAATAGATGATGAGCCAGGGTCGCGCGAGACCCTGCGCGAAATGCTCCGCCTTTATTGTAAAGGAATTGACATAGTGGCTGAAGCCGTTGATGTGAAGTCGGGCATTGAAGCAATAAAACAGCATGTTCCCGGGCTTGTGCTGCTTGATATCAGGATGCCGGATGGTACTGGTTTCGATCTGTTGAGAAAGATAATGCCTGTATCGTTCAGTATTATTTTTGTAACTGCTTTTGAAGAGTATGCTATCAAAGCATTCAGATACAATGCAATTGATTATTTAACAAAGCCCCTTGATCCGATAGAATTACAAAGTGCCATTGAGAAGGCAATGACTACAATTGAGAATGAGAACATCAATGAAAGGTTAAAAAAGCTTCTTATTGATTATATGAAACCCCAGCCACCAGAGAACAGGAAACTGATTCTTAAAACATCTGAAATTATTCATATCGTTGATATAGATAAAATTGTCCGATGTGAATCTGACAGAAATTATACTGTATTTTATATGGAAAACAGGGAAAAAATCCTGATTTCCAAATCAATAAAAGAATTCTCTGATACACTTGAACCACATGATTTTTACCGTGTCCATCATTCACACCTGATTAACCTGAAGTATCTGGTAAAATTCAAAAGGGATGAATTGATGTGTGTTCTTAGCGATGCCACTGAGATTCCGGTTTCTACAAGAAAAAGAGATGAATTGATGAAAATGCTTCGTACCCTCTGATGGATATTCCTTCTGCAAAAATCCGGTGAATTTACCGCGCTGGATAAAAAAATCCATACACCGGATAATCTGTCCAGTTTTTAGTATCTTTTTGATGTAATTTTGAGAGAGAAATGGATTTAGCAAAAATACATTTCACCCAAACAAATGGTCAAAGAGAGGAGTTCAATGGTTGTTGATGCAATTGAACTGATTAAACAAAGTCCTGCCGGAGAAGCACGCCCTTTATGTCCCTTTCACAGGATTATAAGCCGGTTCAGTTCACGAGACTCATACAGCTATCTGAATCCACTCACCGGTGATGATATTTTTCAAATGACTCGGAGTCGTAATAACTGTTCTTATTCCAGGGTTGATCTTTCTTTTAAAAAAGGGCGATCGATTGTCTATTAGCAAATATCCTTTAAAATGATAGAAATGAGTCCCATGCATGTACTTAAATTCCAATCCGGATTTTTCAGAGGAGGGAATCCATTTTCTCCTGAAATAATTGAGATTGATGATACCTATGTTACGATCAAAAAAAAGAAATATCCATTCTCAGCATTTGATTCTATTTCCATACCCCTTAGAAACATAATCAATATAAAAATCATCAGGTCGGGTTATGGAGCAAACATTCTTATTGAGTCATTCACAAAAAGTTCAATATTCGGGAAAGGGTTTTCTGCCAGTAATGCAATCAAAATAAAGAAAGCATTGCTGGGTCAGGGGAATCTTTGTTAGGCTATGAGCTTTAGTATTATTCAGAAGCCGGGAAAACCCGGCTTCTGAATTCTTGTATTTTCAAATTTAAATGCAAAGTAAAGATTCGGCCATTTGGCAGGAGTCAGATTAAGTGACTGTTTAAATTTTTGAAAAAGTAACCTCCCCCGCCTCCTTTTCATTCCTGCAGGGCAAGCCCAACCCTCCCTGTAACGATAGCCTTCGGGACGGAGGGGGGGGAGGGGTAAACTTATAACAATGAAATTCATAAACAGTCTCTAAAATACGGATTTAATTAATAATTTTGTGTAGTTATGTATGGTTTGTGAAAATGGAAAACGAGGTACTGGATAATGTCAACCTGTATGATGACCCGGTTGTTTTTTATCAGGCCATGCTTGATGATATTAATGCAGCCAGAAACTATATATACCTTGAAATATACAAGTTCGGTCACGATTCCAACGGAACCCGTTTCAGGGATCATCTGGCAAAAAAATGCGCTGAAGGAGTTCAGGTCAGGCTTTTGCTTGATTCATGGGGTACACCGCCTAATCCGGCTTTTTTTGAAAAGATTGTTAAGCAAGGCGGAGAGGTCAGGTATTTTAAAAAGATCAGATTCTTTATAGATTTTTTTACTAAAAATCACAGGCGTAACCACCGTAAACTTCTGATTATTGATGACCGGATAACCTATATTGGTTCAGCTAACATTACAGCTTATTCGATGAAATGGCGCGAGCTGATGATCAGGCTTGACGGACCAATAACGCCTTTGTTCAGGAAGGCATTCCTCGACAATTACAAACTTTACCGAAAATATATTTTTAATAAGTTTTCATTTAAGAAAACGATTCATTATAAGGGATTCGAGATCATTCAGGACCTGCCTTCCATATATCGCCAACAGGTAAAAAAGCGGTATGAAAAGCTTATTAAGAATGCCCGCCATGAAATTGTGATAGAATCGCCCTATTTCATACCCGGATACAAGATCAGGAGAAATATGATGCTGGCAGCCCGGCGCGGTGTAAAAGTTCATGTTATCATGCCACATCATTCGGATGTCCGCCTTGTTGATTTCCTGAGGGATAAGTATATGGGATTTTATTACAACTGCAATATCAATATTCATTATTATCAGCCGGCCAATTTACATGCCAAATGCTTACTCGTAGATAATGAGATATTTGCTATAGGTTCTGCAAATTTCGATTACCGAAGTTTCAGGTATCTGCATGAAATTATTTTAGTTGGTAATCATAAAAAAATAGTAGATTTATTAAGGATTCATCTTGATCTGACACTGAATAATTGTGTAGGATTCAACTATTTGTCCTGGAAGAGGAGGCCTCTATTTGAAAAAATATTCGGATGGTTTCTGATTCCTTTCAGGCATCTTTTCTGAATCTGGATTTCCACTCACCAAAAATACCCCTGCAAGTACAGGTAAAACAGTATTGTTTGTGTCAAACCCTGTTTTCTGTACAAATAGCAATTTCTATAATTGCAACATTAACCTGTTGCATTTCGTATGGCATGATATTGCCGGGACGCCGGCATTTGACGATATAAAGTATTTCATAGTAATTCGGTTTGGTATGCCATTTCTCTGCTGTCTTTACAATTCTGAAATTTACCTTGGCCGTGGATTCTATTCAGGTTTCGGACAAATAAAAAAGCTGCAGAAGTTTTTCTGCAGCTCCGGTAACCAATATTCTATGATTATGAAATACTGATTTCTTTCCTGATCACTTCTTCCTGTTTACGGGGAAGGGTAATTTTCAGGATTCCATCGTGAAAATCCGCAACGATATTTTCAGTATCAATACTTTTTGGAAGGGTGAAGCGACGGTTTATACCATTCAGTGAAAACTCACGACGCAGGTATTTGTTGTCACCGGTCTCGTTAAGTTTAGCTTCAGCATTAATTTTTAACATTTGTTGTTCCAGGTTGATGCTGATTTCTTCTTTGGAATATCCCGGAACAGCAATTTCAACAATAAATGCGTTTTCCTGGTTAATAATATTAACCAGTGGTTCGACGTTGCCTGACAAGCCAGCCGGTTTGAACAGCATATGCTCTAAAACACCTGGAAATGAAGGCTGTGTGTTGAAACGAACTAAAGTCATGATATGGTCCTCCTTTATGGTTTTAAGTTTGAGATGAATTGTACTGCATTCAATCATTGTGCCATCGGAGTTTGTTCTGTAAATTCTTTAGATTAACTATGACAAATGGGCAGTTTTCATAAAATTACTGACAATATGGCGCATTATTAACCATTTTCTCATAATTATGTTTTATATTTAATGATTTCAGCAATCCGGAATTACTAATACCCGTTAATTAAAATTCTACCCCATAGCATACATGTCTCATCAGTGTATTAAAAACAGCTGATTATGGCGAGTCAGCAAAGAAGAATTCTGAATTTATTTGCCTTCCACAGGATTATCATTCCCGTGGTGATAGGTCTGGCTGTTATCGGTTACCTGATCCGGAAAGATATAAGTCACAGCGACATGCAATCCCTGGAAATAAACTGGTATTCGATAGGGTTCTTCGCGATAGCTATTTTTCTGATCGCTGTCCGCGATCTTGCTTATATGTACCGGATAAGGTTACTTACCGGTAAAGAACTAAGCTGGCGGAAATCATTCGATGTAATTTTCTTATGGGAGTTTGCATCAAGTGTAACACCTTCTGTAGTGGGTGGTTCGGCAATAGCAGTGTTTATACTTATCAAGGAAAAACTGGGAGCAGGAAGATCAACAGCCATTGTTATGGTAACGGCGCTGCTTGATGAGTTATTTTATATTATAATGGTTCCACTTGTTTTTCTGATTGCAGGAATTGAGCGTCTTTCTGTGGTCGGATCAACATTCAGTTTTTTGGGTATCACCTTTGGACCGATGGGTGTATTTGTAGTTGGCTATATCGTTATTGCTATTCTGACCCTTATGTTGAGTTATGGTGTATTCATAAATCCTTCGGCCCTGAAATGGTTGTTGGTGAAGCTAACCGCGTCACCACTTTTAAAGAGACTCAGGCAAGGCGCCGAAATTACAGGGGATCAGATTATTCTTGCCTCTGTTGAATTGAAAGGCAAGCCTCCGGGATTCTGGTTAAGGGCATTTGGTGCTACTTTTTTTTCCTGGACTGCAAGATTTTGGGTCGTAAATTTCCTGATTATGGGATTTACAGGCCTGCTTACTCATTCTGAAAACCTGTTTATTTATGCAAGGCAACTGATGATGTGGGTTATTATGCTGATAAGCCCAACACCAGGGGGAAGCGGAATTGCAGAGTATTTTTTCCCGATTTTTCTGAGAGAATATATTGCCGGACCTTCAGGAGATCTCACAGCCATTGTGGCTTTAGCCTGGCGCCTTATTACATACTACCCTTACCTGATTATCGGTGCTTTCATATTACCATTTTGGCTGCGAAGGGTTTACCTGGGGCGCCGTTTAATCAGATTCAGCCGGCATCCTAAATAATAACCTTTGCTGAAGTATCCTGAGAAGAAATCTTTCTGATCAACGACCAGAGAAGGGCACTCGAACAATCAACTGACATCAACTGCCAGCTACCCACAGTGGAAGTGTTGTTCTACGAGCCCAATGATTTTCTCTTTTTGATTGTTTATTTCATCCCTGAGATGTTCATCATTGTAACTGCGTAATTTTCTGGCTACTCCTGAAATTACACCTTCAGAGAAGACACCATATTTCAAATAAATATCTGCCTGTTTTTCAAGAAGATTGGCTGATTCCCAGCAAGATACCGGTAGTTTATTCAATTCAGCCAGTCTGACTTTATTTTTCTCATCAAAGATGTTAACATCGACATAAGTCTTTTCAGCTTTTTCCAATGCATCTGGCATCTCAAGTCCATGGCGGGCCGCTACTGTGAGCCCGGCTAAAAGCAGGTAAATGTCAGCCGACCCATCCGGGCATCTGAACTCAACTGTCTGCAATTGCGAGAAGTCTTCATTCGCAGGTTGTTCAACGGGGTTTGCATGATAAATCATCTTATTTTCTCCGGTCCATCCCAATGGAACCCTGACTAAAACACTTCTGTTACGGTCACCCCAACAGATGTTGGTAGGTGCTTCCTGATGAGGAACCAGGCGAAAATAGGAGGTAGGGTTATTGTTGCCAAAGGCCGTAAGTGAGGGCGAAAGTTCAAGATAACCTGCAATGGCTCTTCTTGCTATCTCGCTTAGTTTGCTGTCTTTTATCATCAGGTTTTGTCCATCTTTCACGAGTTTGGTGTGGATATGTAGTCCGCTTCCGGCTTTCCCTACCGTGATTTTTGGAGCAAATGTGACTGTAACGCCATATTTGTAAGCTAGTGACCTGAGAATCCATTTGGCAATGACCAGTTGGTCGGCAGCTTCCTCCAGGTTGGTCGGCATAAATTCAATTTCATTCTGCTCATATAGTTTACCGTCCTGTGAAAAATTACCAACTTCCGAATGACCATATTTAATAAGACAACCTGCTTTGGCCATGGCTGTCATTGCCTCAGTGCGTAATTGCTCCCATTTGGCAAAAGGAAAGGATTCATGGTATCCTTTCTGGTCGACGGCCCTGAAAATGTCTTCTTCTTCACTGATGACATAGTATTCAAGCTCGCCCATAACATGAAAACTATAACCGGTTTTTTCTTTTAGTGCATTGTGTGCTTTTCGCAGCACATACTCAGGAGAACTTTCTAGAGGTTGACCATCTTTGTTGTAATATGAGCAGAGAATATCGAGTGAAGGTACGTCCGAAAATGGATTAACGAAAGCAGTTCTGTAACGGGGCACTACATACAGGTCGCTGGAGCCGGCTTGTATAAAAGGGAAAAGACTTGACCCGTCTACCCGTTCTCCGGTAGTAAGAATACTGTTCAGATGCTGTCTCGAACTGATAACAAAATTCAGCGTTTTCAACCGGCCGTCACCTCCGGCATACCTGAAATTAACCATTTCAATATTATGGTCTTCAATGTATTTGACAAGGTCGGCCCTTGTAAATTCATCGGCTTGCTTATTCAGATATTGAACCAGCGGGTTTGGGTTCATTTCAGTGAAGTTCGTCATTGTAGTTGCTTTTTAACCTGAAAATCTTCCAGAAAGATTATGGTGGTTATGCTGAATGGTATTGTTTCTCAAAAAGTGCCCAAAAATAGAAAGATTTTTATTGTAACATGCACGTTTTTAAAAAGTACTTTTATATATAACATGCAAAGTATGTTTATAAATTACATAATGGTTTCAGAAAATTGTCTGTGGTTATCATTGTCTAGGTCAGTCAGCACCTTCATATCCATCCGTTTGTATTATTTCCATGATATTTTGATTTCGTTTTTGTATGCACTGGCAATACTATGCCTACATTTGTCTTGAATAATTTGTGCTTGAATGAATCCGGACGAACTTATTTTCTTTTCAATATTTGTAGTTGTAATTACAGGTTTTTTGGTGCTTGATCTGGGAATCTTTGACAAGCGCAACCATATTATTCCTTTCAAGGAAGCGCTTGCCAAGACAATCCTTTGGATAAGTGTCTCCCTGGGATTCTACGTTATTATAATTTTCCATGGTGAATGGTTTCACCTGGGAGGAAGTGGGAGTATTGAAGAAATCAGATTCCTGATATCGAAATACGGCCACCCTGTTAATATAGAAGGCCTCAGTTACGCTGAAGCACTTCGTGTTTACAATAACAATCTTAGCCTGGAATTTCTTACCGGATATCTGATTGAAATATCATTATCTGTTGACAATATTTTCGTCATGGTTATGATTTTCTTTGCCTTTGGCGTTGATCCGAAGTACTACAGGCGTGTTCTGATCTGGGGAATCCTTGCTGCCATCGTACTCAGGTTCCTGTTCATCTTTTCAGCGTCGGCAATTATTATAAAATTTGATTGGGTGCTTTATCTTTTTGGAGTGTTGCTGGTTTTTACTGGCGTAAAAATGTTTGTCACCCGCAACAAGCAGGAAAGAATCGATATTGCCCACCATCCTGTTGTGCGATTTGTTTCCGGGCATTTCCCGGTTTACCCGACTTTTGTTCGGCATCATTTTATCGTCACTAAGAAAGGCAAACATTACATTACTCCGTTACTTATTGTTCTGATGGTAATCGAATTCAGTGATGTGATTTTTGCTGTGGATTCAATACCGGCAATTTTTTCTGTAACAAAAGATCCCTATGTGGTTTTCTTCTCAAACGTGTTTGCTATTCTTGGACTCAGATCGATGTTTTTTATGGTGATCAATGTCATTGAACTTTTCAGGTACCTTAAGACCGGTCTGGCTTTTTTATTGGTATTCATCGGAGCAAAAATGCTTGTAAATCATGAATGGCTTATCAGTGCCGGATTTACCACATTGCATTCGCTTCTTGTTATACTCTCTATTCTCGGGATAAGTATCATCGTTTCACTAATGTTCCCTGAAAAGAGGTCAACCTGACAATATAGAAAAGTAAAGGCTCCAATGGCTGGATTCTCCCGTGGAAAATGTAACTAACCTATGTAAATTGCGTATATATGATACGCGGATTATATTATATAGTAAAATTATTGGTTCATTCATTATACAGATAAAAATATAGTTCGCTCTAAGACTTGTGTTTCTTCAAAGTATTCATGTCCTGTGCATGTATTATAAACAGTCATCAAAACAATCAACCACAGATTAAACGAAAAAGGATAGATTCTTGAAATCGATAATGGTAATACTATTTCTCGGAACCTGGTATTTAAGTTTGTCAGCACAAATTGTTCCTGATACAATCTATACAATAGTAAACTTGAACCAGGTGACCATTCACCAGGATAATACAGAGAAAAATTGCTGTTTTATGCCAGATCTGGAGAATATTACAATTCAGCATGGAATTATTTCATGGTATCAGTCAGATACAATGGGTATATATTGTGGTTGCAATTGCTATTTTGATTATTCAGTCACAATTGACTCCTTAAATCCCGGAAATTATACAGCCATGATTTATTCTGTTTACTTTTCAGACACAACTTTCAGTGGAGCCTCAAACTTTACCATTGCCAGTCATGTACAGTGTGATAACAATATTCAAATGTCTTCTGATGCCAGCATCTGCCACCTGCCTACATTGATCAGGGATATTCCCAAAGATAATCTTATCATCCTGAATGGTTCAGATTACATCACAGTTTCAACAAGCTCAGATGAAAAGATACTTAAAATAAGTTTAATCAGTATTACCGGGAAGGAAGTTTACAGAACTGAATCTGAATCTTTTACAGAATTATTAATTCCTGTTGAATCCTTGACCAAAGGGATTCATATCCTGACTATCGTTACAGATAGTGGGCGGTACACCAGAAAAATACCTGTTTTCAGATAAAGTGAAAGCCGGAAAACTCCGGCTTTCAGAGCCACTAATGGGACTCGAACCCACGACCTGCTCATTACGAATGAGCTGCTCTACCAACTGAGCTAAAGTGGCAAAAAAGCCTGCCTGGAATTATCAAGCAGGCTTGTATTATGTCGGGATGAGAGGATTCGAACCTCCGGCCTCTTCGTCCCGAACGAAGCGCGCTACCGGGCTGCGCTACATCCCGAAATCTTCAATCTTTAATCAGGCAGCATGTGGAACGAAACATTCTGCTTTGTCTCCCCGACAGGATTCGAACCTGTGACCCAATGATTAAGAGTCATTTGCTCTACCAGCTGAGCTACGGAGAGATTTTTAATCAGGGCTGCAAAGGTATGATACTTTTTTTATTTGTAAAACAAATGAAGATGGTTTTTATCCCTTTGATAAGGATTCAACATGGATTATTTGCTAAAAATTTGTTAAATATTTGAATATCAAAACTATTGCATGAACCTTTTAATGATATTATTGTTTGATTCCGTAAAAATACAGATAAAAAAATATGGCAAAATATGCGATTTTCGGAACCGGCACCGTGGGACAATCCCTGGCCGGTAAACTATCAGAAACAGGGAATGATGTAATGGTAGGAACCAGGAATGTGGCTGATACCCTGGCTAAAACAGAAAAGGATATGTATGGCAATCCTCCTTTTGCGATTTGGCAGAAAGACCATCAGAAAATCATCCTGGGAACATTTGAAGAAGCGGCATCCGGGGCTGACATAATTGTCAACTGCACATTAGGGCATGCATCCGTCGAAGCGATCCGCAGTGCAGGTGATAAGAATCTGAATGGCAAAATTCTGATTGATATTTCCAATGCGCTTGATTTTTCACAGGGATTTCCACCTTCATTGCTGGTTTGCAATACGGATTCACTGGGAGAACAGATTCAAAAGGCTTTTCCCGGACTAAAAGTTGTGAAAACCCTGAATACCATGAATGCCTGGATTATGGTTAAGCCCGAGTTGATCCCCGGTAATCACACTGTATTTTTAAGTGGGAATGATGCAGATGCCAAGGCTACCGTTAAAGGAATCCTGAACAGTTTTGGATGGGATGATCGGAATATTATCGATCTTGGTGATATTACCACCGCCAGGGGTACAGAAATGCTGCTACCGGTCTGGGTCAGATTATTCGGGGCACTGAAGACACCCATGTATAATTTTCATATTAATATTGCGGGAAAAAATTAGCTTTGAATAGTTATTCAATGATTCTGAATACACAATGAGGTAGTCCCAGGGGCATGGAATTATTCGTATTTCAATTATACCTGCCTAAATACCTGAAACCAGGTTCAATTTGGGAATTTATTGATTATCAATTGTCGGACAGAACAGAGAAGCCGGAACAGGCTTTTTGGACAACCTTATGAATATTTCCCTTCTATTCCGTATATCACCCGATCTTCATCCGGTACCCGATATTATGGATGTTCTCAATTTTAATGGATGGCTCTGCTTTAAGAAGTTTTCTAATTCTCGAAATAAACACATCAAGACTACGGCTGGAGAAATATTGATCATTTCCCCACACTTTTATAAGAATCTGTTCCCGTTTGACTATCTGATTCAGGTTATCAGCAAATAACCTTATCAGTTCGCATTCACGGAAGGTTAGGGGTTGAATCTTATCACCCCGGATCAGTTGCTGATTGAGAATATCAAAGCTAAACTCTCCCAGTTTTATTGATGAGGTGCGATTATTGGCCAGTGGAACAATTTTACTTCTTCTGAGGAAAACCTCAATCTTCAGCACCAGTTCTTCTATACTGAAAGGTTTGGTTATGTAATCGTCAGCACCCAGCTGCAATCCCTGAATACGGTCTTCCTTGAAAGATTTTGCGGTTAGAAAAATAATCGGGGTGTCAATGTTATTCTCTCTGATTTTACCGGCCAGTGTGAAACCATCCATTCCGGGTAGCATTACATCAAGGATGTACAAATCATAACTGCCTGAGCTTATCATTTCCATCGCTTTCAGGCCGTCTTCAGCAAAGGCAACTTCATAGCCCTTCAGCATGAGATTATCGCGGGTAACAAACGACAAGGTCAGATCATCTTCGACGTACAGTATGCTGGCTTTCTTTTCCATATAAGGAATTATAATTTATGTGGAATCTCGATGATAAAAGCTGCGCCTGAATTCTGGGAATTTTCAAGGCGAATCCTCCAGTTGTGCGCCCTGCAGATATTTTTTACATAAAACAATCCCAGGCCAAAGCCTTTTACATTGTGGATGTTTCCCGAAGGGACCCTGAAAAATTTTCTGAATATTTTCTTACGGTATCTCGGGCTGATGCCCGGACCGTTGTCAGAAATGATGATGAGTATTTTGTTGTTTTCCTTACGGGTCCTGATAAAGATTTCAGGATTGTCACCAGCGTATTTGACTGCATTGTCAATCAGGTTGTGAAAGATATTGGTCAGATGGACAACATCTGCCAATATCCGTCCCACAGCAGGATCGGTATTAATTACCGGTTTATTCTCCGGTTTGAAATTCGTACTGAGATTTTCTGTTACAGTCAGGATAAGCTCATTCAGGTCCAGCCACTCCTTCTTTAATTGTATTCCGCCTTTTTCAAACCTTGCTACCTGCAAAACCCTTTCTACCAATAAATTAAGACGTTGATTCTCGTTTTTTATTATCCGGCTATAGGTCTGCAACCGTTCTGGATCTTCGATGATTCCAGGTTGGGTGATAATATCGGCAGAAATATTAATCGATGATATGGGTGTCTTGAATTCATGAGTCATATTATTGATAAAGTCTTTCTGTAATTCCGAAAAGCGTTTCTGCTGCAGAATCACAAACATTGCATAAACGAAGAAAATTACCAGGAAGATCAGGATGATGGTGAAGAAAAAGAACACTGTCATTTCTCCTGCGATGGTATTGCGCATGGTTGGAAAATGAATGCCAAAATAGTACAGATAATCGTGATATTTCGGGAGCTCAGATCTTAGCGTGGGAAATTCGGAAGATTCAGTTCCTGAAATATAGTTCCCATAAATCATCTTGTCGGTGTTACAGTCGTATATGGCATATTCATAGTCGATCAGAAGATTCAGGTGTTCAAACTCGCTCTTCAGGTAATGTTCGAGGACATCTGCATCTATTTCGCTGTTCACATCCACCACAAAGTAGTTTGAAGTCATTTGCCTGACCGGGTTCGGAGATGCCGGCAATGTCTGATTGAGCCGGCTGATTTTTACAGCAACCGTTCTCAATACAATATTGATGCTCTGATTAAGCTGTCTTTCCCTGCTGTTCCAGGCTTCATAAAGAAAATAGGTTTGAACGGCTATGATACCGATGATGGAAACCGCTCCGAGAAGAACGACCAAGCGAACCTGTTGCCTCCGCATGCCTGAGATTTAAGATTTATACCAGTAATAAACCAATGCTAAAATACAGCAATTAAACCAATCCTCATGGCATTTACATTTCATTTACAAAGTTTTACAAGTTGTTTACACTCATTTACATACCATTAACACGCATTTCAATGATTCTGTAATAGTTTTGCTTCATAAACATATAACGAGACCTTTATGAAAACAATGACATGGATTTCAGCATTTTTTTTGTTTATGAATTTCTCTTCCTCCTTTGCTCAGATTGCCGCTAAATCAACCGCTGCATCGGCTGAGGTTAAGGCAAACACTGCAACGAATGAGGTTAAAGCAAACAATCCCAATGGACCAGTTGCAAAATATGATAAAACTGTGTATGACTTTGGTAATTTAACACAGAACCAACCCGGAACGGCATCGTTTACTCTTACCAATGAAGGCAAAGAGCCTTTGATCATTTCAGCCGCCAGGGCATCATGTGGCTGTACCAACCTTACCTATGCCAAGGATCCCATTCTTCCCGGTAAGTCAACTTCCATTTCTGTAACTTATAATGCAGCAGCTTTGGGAAGTTTTTCAAAGACAGTAACGGTTACTACCAATGCCGATCAGCAGTCGGTGATATTGCAGATCAAAGGCATTGTTCAGCCCCCCAAGGAAGATCCTAAATCCTGACCACTCTGATTAAACCACGAATATTAATCCAAAAAAAATGAAAGCCGGCAGAAGAAAACTCTTCGCCGGCTTTTATCAGGTATTGTATTCCTGTTTCTAAAGACTTTTAATCTCGGCAACCAGCTTTTGCAGGGTTGCTTTTGCATCGCCGAACAGCATTCTGTTCTTCGGATGGTAGAACAGGTTATTGGGAATGGCAGCATAACCTGCGGCCATACTGCGTTTCATCACGATAACATTCTTTGCGTCCAATGCTTTGATGATTGGCATACCAAAAATGGGGCTGGATGGATCATCTTCGGCAGCAGGATTAACAACATCATTGGCTCCGATAACGATGACCACATCGGTATTTCCCATTTCGTTATTCGCATCTTCCATTTCGACTAATTTCTCATAAGGAACATCGGCTTCAGCCAGCAACACATTCATGTGGCCAGGCATACGTCCGGCAACCGGGTGAATGGCGTATTTAACCTCAACGCCTTTGCCAGCCAGCAGATTGTCAAGCTCATGACACAGATGCTGTGCCTGGGCTACAGCAAGACCATATCCGGGAACGATATAGATTTTCTGGGAGTAACTTAGCAGAACGGCGGCATCGCTGAGTGAAATCTCTTTCACGGTTTTATCTTCAGCTTCAGTACCGGCAGCCCCGGCAACACCAAAGGCGCCGATGATCACATTCAACAGAGAGCGGTTCATGGCTTTACACATGAGAATGGTCAGGATGGTTCCGGAAGAGCCGACCAGAATTCCACCGGTCAGCATGGCCTGATTCCCGTATAGAAATCCGCCCATAGCCGCTGCCACGCCTGTGAATGAGTTAAGCAGTGATATAACCACCGGCATATCTGCACCACCAATCGGCATTACGAAAGTTACCCCGTAAATCAGGGCTGCAATGGCAAACAGATAAATTGGGAGGTTGTTACCGTCCTGTGGTTTCATGAAGAGGATTACAAACAATGCAACGAGCAGTACAATAAGGAATGTGAGATTGACAATACGCAGAATGGGATGTTTTATGTCGCCGATGCGTCCGTCGAGTTTTCCGAAAGCAATCATACTTCCGGCAAACGAAACTCCGCCGATCATAAGTCCTAGCAGAATGGCGATGCCTTCGCCGCCCAGCATATTGGCAGCCGGAATTGGAAGCGAGGCCAGGTGGTTTTGCATTTTCGGAAATTCCATCAATGAAATCAGTGCAGCACAGGCACCTCCCATTCCGTTAAATATCGATACCATCTGCGGCATTGCAGTCATTTTTACTTTGATTGAGGCATACCAGCCTATAAAGCTTCCAATGGCCAATGCTACTACAATCCAGGTAATGTTACGGATTGGTTCCCCGTCCTTCTGATGAAATAGTATAGTAAAGAGAATGGCCGCGCCCATTCCGGCAGCTGCCCAGAGGTTACCTGCTCTTGCGGTCGCAGGATGGCTTAGTTTCTTCAATCCGAGAATAAAAAGTACCGAAGCGATCAGGTAAGATATCTCAAGGATGGAAAGTTCGGAGGTAAAGGTTTGTATCGTTTCCATATTTTATCTCCTTATTTTTTCTTTTTCTTAAACATTTCGAGCATACGGTCAGTAACCACGAATCCGCCGACAACATTCAGCGTACCTAAGATCACGGCAATAAAACCGAGGATAAGTGAGAGCGTGCTTTCGGCATGGCCCATCACGATGATGGCGCCTATGATTACCACACCGTGAATAGCATTGCTTCCCGACATCAGCGGTGTATGCAATACTGCCGGAACATGGGATATTACTTCTATTCCAAGGAATACTGAAAGGGTGATGATGAAAATCATATCCTTATATTCCAGAAAAAATTTTAAAACTTCTTCCATGGGTGTCAAATTTATTGAGTGATTAGAGACTTGATTCTTTCATGCACGATTTCACCATTGTGTGTAACCGCGGTTCCTTTAACAATGTCATCTTCCCAGTTGAGGTTCAAACCGCCTTCTTTGGTAATGATAAGCTTCAGGAAATTGATCATATTCTTGCCGAACATACGGCTAGCATCAGTTGGCATATCAGTAGGAAGTTGAGAATTGCCGATTACCTTAACGCCGTTATAGACGATGGTTTCATCGTTTTTTGTAACTTCACAATTGCCACCGGTTGATGCGGCCAGGTCGATGATGACTGAGCCCGGGTTCATGGCTTCAACAGTTTCTTTGCGGATCAACAGTGGAGCTTTTCTACCCGGGATCTGAGCAGTACAGATAATGACATCTGATTTAACAGCCTGATCATGAATGGCTTGTGCTTGTCGTTGTTTAAATTCTTCGGTTTGCTCAACAGCGTAACCTCCGGCTGATTTATCATCGGTAGCGCCTTCAACATCCACAAATTTTCCGCCCAGACCAACGACTTCTTCTTTCACGGCGGCCCTTACGTCAAAAACATAAACTACAGCTCCCAGTTTACGGGCAGTAGCAATGGACTGCAATCCGGCAACACCGGCCCCGAGAATCAGCAGATTGGCAGGCTTGATCGTTCCGGCTGCTGTCATAAACATCGGGAAGAACTTGGGCAGTGTGTTGGCTGCGGTAAGAACAGCTTTGTATCCGGCTACAGTTGCCATTGAAGAAAGGATGTCCATTGCCTGCGCACGGGTAGTCCGGGGAACCACATCCATGCTGAAAGCTGTGATTTTTTTAGCAGCCAGTTCTCTAATCAGGCTACCATTGAAGTAAGGATTCAATACAGACATGATTACCTGACCTTCTTTCATCAGTGCGATTTCTTCAGATGTCGGAGGTTGAATTTTAATCAGCAGGTCGGCTGCAGCAATCACACTCTTTTTGGTTTCCGTTTTTGCGCCGGCTTCCTCATATTGCTTGTCCGAAGCAAAGGAGGTAAGACCTGCCCCGGATTCAATATGCATGGTAACATTCATTTTTACCAGTGTTGCAACGCTCTCCGGTAACATTGCCACCCGGTTTTCCCCGGGCGATTCTTTAAGAATTCCAATTGTCATAGCACAGGATATTAAGGATTTGATGCGCGTAAATGTAGAAAATATTAATTAACAGTTAATTTTATCTGTTGTGATTTCAGTATATTTCGGATGCAATTTACCACTCTTCCGGATGTGACTTATTAAACAGTTTATCCCTGTTGTCAGAATCTTTTAAAGTGTAGCAGCCCGAAATAATTGATAATTTTGCAGAAATATATTGGTATGGAACCACAGCAACCTGATAATCAGGAACAAATATCTTCGGCTTTAAAAGTCCAGGGAGGTATAGAGCAACCCTCCTCACTCAACGAGCAGGCACTAAGTAAGTTTCGTAAAACGCACAAAGGGCTGTTATCGGTTGATGCCTATATGGAAGGTATCCTGAACTTTAACAGGACGGTATTCAGCCAGGCCATTACCCTGATCGAGAGTGCTTTGCCAGCCCATCAGGCGATTGCGCAGGAGCTGATTCTCCGTTGCCTTCCTTATTCCGGGAAGTCGATCCGGCTAGGTATTACCGGGGTTCCCGGGGCAGGGAAAAGTACTTTCATTGAATCGCTTGGGATGTACCTTACTTCCCACGGTCACCATCTGGCTGTGCTGGCGATTGACCCAAGCAGCAGCCGGTCGAAAGGAAGTATTCTGGGTGATAAAACACGAATGGAAGGGCTTTCTGTTGAATTGAATGCCTTTATCCGTCCTTCACCGGCGGCAGGTTCACTGGGTGGTGTGGCCAGAAAAACCCGTGAAACCATTATCCTGTGTGAAGCAGCCGGGTTCGATACCATTTTTGTGGAAACGGTTGGAGTGGGGCAGTCTGAAACTGCCGTTCATTCGATGGTGGATTTCTTTTTATTGCTGATGATCTCCGGTGCCGGTGATGAACTGCAGGGTATCAAACGCGGCATTATGGAAATGGCCGATGCTATTGCAATAAACAAGGCTGATGGTGACAACAAAACCCGGGCAGCTATATCCTGTACCCAGGTTAAAAATGCCCTTCACCTGTTCCCGCTGCCCGATTCAGGGTGGTCGCCCCCATCTGTGACTTGTTCATCCACAACAGGAGAAGGCATTCAGGAAATATGGGACCTGGTGAATGATTACATTACATTTACCAGGAATAACAACTACTTCAACCACAAGCGGATGCAACAGGCCCGGCAGATTATGATCGATTATATCGACCGGCAGTTGCATGATAATTTCTATAACCGGCCGGATATTAAACCCATCCTTCTTCAAAAAGAAGCGCAGTTAGCCAAAGGAGAAATTAGTCCTTACCAGGCGGCGGGGCAGTTGCTGGAGTTGTATTTTAAGGTGAGGTAGAATCAGGGACAGAATGAAGTAAGGAGTTTCGACCCTTGCCCCCTGTCCTGCGTCCTGTTTAGTATGATAAGTAATCTGATTTGGGTTACTTTTTTCTTTTCTGCATTTCTTCGATTCCCCTTGTCAACGGCTTTGATTACAGATTCGAGAAGAATTGATACACTCCATTAAAAATGGTGTTCTATGCGTTTACAGGTTCTGATCGAAATACTCCGCCAGCTTCCGGTACATATGTGCCCGGTCAATGCCACGAACATTGTGTTCATGGGTTGGGTAAACAAAATAATCTACCTGCTTTTTCTGTTCAATGCATTTAATCAGAAACTGCAGGCTGTTTTGCCATACCACTGTATTGTCCTGGCCTCCGTGCAGAATCATCAGTTTACCTTCGAGTTTATCAACATTATCAAGCAGGCAGGCATTTTTATAACCTTCCGGATTTTGTTCAGGGGTATCCATATACCGTTCACCATACATGACTTCATAATATTTCCAATCGGTTACCGGGCCTCCGCAGGTGGCAACCTTAAATATTTCAGGATGGTTCAGCTTCAGGGTCAGGGTCATAAAGCCACCATAACTCCAGCCATCCACCCCTATGCGGGAAGCATCAACCCAGGCTTGTGATGTCAGGTATTCAACGCCTTTCATCTGGTCGGCCATTTCCAACACACCCAGATTGCGGTGGATGCAACTTTCAAATTCAAACCCCCGGTTGGCTGATCCCCTGTTGTCGAGCGTGAAAACGATATAACCTTTTTGTGCCAGATACTGGTCGAATAATCCGCCTCCGTTGAGCCAGTCACCGGTAACCAGCTGAGCATGCGGCCCTCCGTAAACATAAACCAGTACAGGGTATTTCTTTACCGGATCAAAACCGGCGGGTTTGGTCAGTCGGGCATATAAATCAGACCCGTCATCTGCTTTCAGCATCACAATGCTTACTTCACCGGTTTTATAATCCTTAATCGGATTGATATCCTCGTGAATAACCCGGTTTAATTTTCCCTGAACGGAAATGAGGCGGGTTTGTGATGCTATCTCAGGATTACTGAAGCGGGTAGTAAAATATTTTCCATCAGCCCTTATCACCGGGCTATGGACTCCTTGATCGGTTGTTAAACGGGTGCTTTGACCAGATTTAAGTTCGAGGTAATACAATTGATCCTGCAAGGGGCTGACTTGGGTTGATGTATAAAACAACCCCTTCGCATGCAGATCAAAGTTAAGCATTCCGGTGACGACCCATTTTCCGGAGGTGAGTTGTTTGATCAGACTGCCATCCCGGTTGTATAAATACAGGTGATTATATCCATCGCGCTGGCTTTGCCAGATAAATTTTCCATCTCCGCCAGGTAGAAAAACCATCGGATGCAGGGGCTCAATGTAGCGTTCGTTTTTTTCTTCAAATAGCGTCCGTATGAATTTCCCGTCGGCCACATTGTATTCGTTCAGTTTCATATGGTTCTGGTCACGGTTGAGCAAAGCTATAAAGACTGATTTTTCATCAGGACTCCAGGAAATGTTGGTCAGGTATTGGTCGGCAGGTCTGCCTGTTTCGATGAAAACGGTACCTTTTGTTGTAGGATTGAAAATCCCGACCGTAACTTCGTGGCTGGTCATTCCGGCCATAGGGTAGCGGATCGGGTTGGCTTTAGCCACCCTTTCCGTTACATCCACCAGTGGATATTCGGTAACCATGGATTCATCCATACGGTAAAAAGCCAGCAGGTTACCGGCCGGGGACCAGAAAGTACCCTTGTTGATGCCGAATTCATTGCGATGAACGGTCTGTCCGTTCACAATACCCTTATTTTCATCACTTGTTACGGCAATTGCCGATTTTCCATCGTTTATAAAGAGATTGTTGTCAATTGTATAGGCAATATGATTATTCCCCGGGGCAGTTTCGGCATTGTCTGCATTCTCAGCAATTGAAAACCGTTGTTTCAGAGTTTTGCCGGTTGTGTTGTATTCAAACCAGGTGTTTCCGGTGCTGAAGGAGAAAATGGTTTCGCTCTCCCACTGTATCCATGGAAATCGTTTAAGTTCTTCAACTTCAAACCCGTTTAAAAAGGAATTCAGTTCGTCAATCTTCATGAGTGTATCAACCGATTCACTGCCTGTATTGCCTGTGATCAGCGATTTTGAATCCTGCCAGGTAAACTGGTCGCTGTTACCCCGCCATTGCAGGTTGTTGAGCCCTGAAGGGTAAAGTTTGCGGTTTGTGGATATTTCCTCGGGGATGAAGAGTTTGTCCTGGGCGAGTGCAATGGTTGAAAACCAAAGGAATAATTGTAGGATAAAAATTCTTCTCATAGTTTGTTTTTTAAGAAATTCAATCATACTCGGGTAGTTTTAGTGTGAAAGTTAATAGAAGCGCTTAGTTGGCAGTTGGCAAGTTGCAGTTGGCAAAAAAAGGAAAAAGTTAAATAGAAAAAATATCCTGAATCCCATCAGGGTATTTTGTGAAGTCAAATATCAGGATTCTGTTTTATGCCGGGGACTATATTTCTCAGGATTTTCAACCATATGATTCAACATCCTGCCAACTTCTTCTGATTTGAGTAATAAATCCTTATTCACTTCTTCCCTGATGTACTTGCAGTAAAATGCAAAGTCAATTGAAACCTGAGTTTCAGTATTCTCCATATCCGCATCACTCAATTTACTTGAAAAATGTATGGGATATTGCCGTTTCCGGTAACCTTCCCCTATTGCCCGACAAACAGCACGAGAAGAACGTCTTATCTGGTCTGTCAATTTATATTTTTCTTCATTGGGGAATTTTTTCGTGATTTCAAATATTTCCATTGCCAGACCGAAAGCCATTTTATATACAGTTAAATCTTTGAAACTACCTGTCATAATTTCATTGTTTGTTTAAGCTATCTTAGGCTTTAGTTTTTGAATCACTAGCCAAATTCCTATTGACAATCAACCTGCCGGCCTGCCAACTATTTGTTTGAATTGGATTTGTTGCCAACTGCCCTTTGCCAACCGCCAACTATTTTTCCGAATTGGATATGTTGCCAACTGCAACTTGCTAACTGCCAATTCTTTTATCATCAAAGATTTTTAATCGCCTCTGCAATTTCCCGGATCAATCCCGGATCTTTCTCAAATGCGTTTCCGATGACGAGCAGATCGGCTCCGGCAGCAGCACTTTCGGCAGCTTTCTCAGGTGTCCGGATACCGCCTCCGACCAGCAGCGGAACTTTAATGCTCTGCTTCACATGGCTGATCATTCCGGGTGAAACCGGGTTGATGGCACCGCTTCCGGCATCCATAAAAATCAGTTTCATACCGAGCATTTCGCCGGCCATGGCAGTACACATGGCAATATCGTCCTTGTCATGCGGAATAGGATCAGAGTTGCTCATATATGATACGGCTGTTGGGCGGCCGCTTTCAACAAGCATATAACCGGTTGAAATTACTTCCAGCGGACTCAATTTAAGGTATGGAGCAGCTACTACATGACGGCCGATAAGCATTTCTGCGTTTCTTCCTGAGATCAGTGAAAGTAACAGAATGGCATCAGCTTTCCAGCTCATTTGCAGTGTATTGCCAGGGAATAGCACAACAGGAATGCCGGCTGTTTCCTTTATAATACGTACGCATTCATCCAGTCGGTTATTGATAAGCAGACTTCCGCCGACGAAGAAATAGTCGACACTACAGGCTGCGGCTGAAACTGCCATTTTACGGATGATGCTGTCATCAAGTTTATCGGGATCAATGAGCACTGCCATCTGTTTCTTCCGATCTTCCCGGCGTTTCAGTATTGTATCATAAACAGTCATATTGCCAGCTATTGGAAACTTAATGCAATGATACGGAAATCTGTCCTATTTCTATTGTTAAGGAAGATTTTTAACGATCGCCTGATCTGATTTTGTCCTGAATTATTCGGGTTACCCATTAATGGTTCAAAACAAACTGTATCTTTGCATCCCTTAAAACAACAACAGTTTTATCATGAAAGACACACTGACAGAAGTACTTCCCTATAAGGTTAAAGATATAACCCTTGCTGAATTCGGCCGCAAGGAAATAGAGATTGCCGAAAAAGAGATGCCGGGGCTGATGGCCATCCGCAGGAAATACTCAGATGAGAAACCATTGCAAGGGGCACGCATAACGGGTTCGCTGCATATGACCATACAGACAGCTGTCCTGATTGAAACTCTGGCGGAACTCGGTGCAGAGGTTCGCTGGGCCAGTTGTAACATATTCTCAACTCAGGATCATGCTGCAGCCGCAATTGCGCAGACTGGTATTCCTGTGTTTGCATGGAAAGGTGAGACACTTGAAGAATACTGGTGGTGTACCCTCCAGGCCCTTGCATTTCCGGGTGGTTTAGGGCCAAATCTTATTGTTGATGATGGTGGGGATGCTACCCTGCTTGTACACAAAGGGTTCGCTGCTGAAAATGATCCGAAATTACTGGAAACAATAGCTTCAAATGCCGAAGAAGCTGCCATCTGGAAAACTCTTCGCGAAACTTATGTTGAGGATAATACACGGTGGCACAGGGTAGTACAGGAACTGAAAGGCGTTTCGGAGGAAACTACAACCGGTGTTCACCGTCTTTACCAGATGCTGGAAGCAGGACAATTACTGGTTCCGGCAATCAATGTAAATGACTCTGTTACAAAGTCGAAATTTGACAACCTTTACGGATGTCATGAATCACTTGCCGATGGTATCAAGCGTGCAACGGATGTGATGCTTGCAGGCAAAGTTGTCGTGGTTCTGGGTTTTGGAGATGTAGGAAAGGGTTGTGCCCGCTCCATGCGTTCGTATGGTTCCAGGGTGATTGTAACTGAAATTGATCCGATCTGTGCGCTACAGGCCGCCATGGAAGGGTTTGAGATAACCACCATCGAAGAAGCCCTGAAGGAAGGCAACATCTATGTCACCACAACCGGTAACAAGGATGTGATCACACTGCAACATATGGAGCAGATGAAGGATCAGGCCATTGTATGTAACATCGGGCATTTTGACAATGAGATACAGGTTGATAAATTGAATACGACACCGGGAATCAGAAGGGTAAATATCAAACCTCAGGTGGATAAATATGTTTTCGGGAATGGTAATGCCATTTTTCTGCTGGCCGAGGGCCGTCTGGTGAACCTGGGCTGCGCCACCGGGCATCCTTCCTTTGTGATGAGTAACTCATTTTCGAACCAGACCCTTGCACAGCTGGAGCTTTGGATAAACAACTATGAAGTGGGCGTTTACAGGCTACCAAAAAAGCTTGATGAAGAGGTTGCCAGGCTGCATCTTGAGCAGATCGGTGTGAAACTTACTACCCTTACCGATGAACAGGCTGCTTATATTGGTGTTTCGAAAGACGGACCTTTTAAACCGGAACATTACAGGTATTAGAAAGTGTATTTTCAGAAGCTTTAGGTAATGTAATAAGTCTGAAATATCTCGCGGTGTTCTTTCATTGTGTTCTACATTAAAAGAGATAGGCTTCGTTTTGGAGATCTTCTTAAAAACCCGGCAGGATCTGAGAAAAGGTCTAATTGGAAACAAACAGTGAATAACCATCATACCTGGCCCTGTATTGTTTAAGGCCAACTTTTGCAGGTCCTTCAACAGGAGATCCGTCGGTTAGCAAAAACCTCGAACCACATGAGGGGCATCTGGCAATGATGCCAGATGATTCTACTTCAATAAGGGCACTGTCTTTCAGTGGGTCGAAGGGACAGGCCCGTTCAAAAGTCATAAATTCTTCATGTGTAGGGCGATAGATAATTATTCCTCTATAACCGCCGGATGAATAAACCCATCCGCCATCAGGGATAAAATCAAGGGTGTTCGGATAGATTGTAAAGTTCACATAGACATACGGAATTGAAGTTCCATCCTCATCCTCATCACAGGAATAGCAAATAGTAATCAACATGAGGGTGAAAATGAATATGACCGTTTTTCTAAGCATAACTTTTGGCAACTTGAGCATGAACTTAACGGGTAATTGTCAATAATATTTTAAAGAAAACCCGTTAAAAAACAGTACCCGGATGATATCAAATGCAAAGATAAAGCCGATTTTATAATTTTCCTGACAATTTTTGTAGGGGTGTGCAGCCTGTTAAAGCCAAACAGTCGGGGGAAAGCCATGGCTAATGAACGTCGCAATGAAAAGGATGCTGGTAAAGAAATGAACGATATTGAAAAGGCGCATTACAAGTCCCAGCATGCAGACATGAGAAAAAAGATGAAGAAAAGCACGGATGAGGCAAAAGAAAAAAAAAGTCCTGAAAACGGTGATTTCAACTGTAAATAATTTAAATGGGTCCGATTGTCTGCTTGTTCGCCAGGCAGGCAGGCTCATCAAAAATGTTGTCGATAGGATAGCTTTACTTGCCCAGACGGAAAAATTCCATGTTTGCTATTTTCACGGGTGCCTGTCCAGTCTGCTTTATACAATCAGGCAGACTGCCTATGCATGCTTTCGTGCAGGTTTGTGTTGTATTCTCAAACAGGTTCCCTCGCCGTTTGAAAAAAATTGAATCCGTGGTTTTCCTGCCACTGGCATGTAATTTTATTAATTGTTGCATTTGCGTTACAATCTTTATTAATTTTACAGAATAAACCATCGCTTCTCGGTTAATGGATGATTTTCTTTATATAATTATTGGTATTGCCTGGGTGGCTTATTCATTATACAGTAATAAGCAAAAGCAGGACAGGAAGAGGGCTGCCCGGGAGACCCAGGGGAAACCTGTGTCTGAAACTCCATCACCTGTGAGGTCGATTCTGGAAGAAATATTTATGGGTGAGGCCAGTCAGGTTACAAAGCCGGCTGAAGCAATGGTAGAAGAATATCAACCGGAGTACCTTCCAACCACTGAGGCTACCAGTTCGGAAATTATAAGAGCAGAGGCTGAATCACTCGAAGAGATAGTCGAAGAAGTTCCGGCAAACTATTTTGAAAAGGAATATACCGGCCGCAGTGAAGCAGAAAGGGTGGTTGCCCGGTTTGAAAATGAAGCTGACATCGAAACCGAAGAACCAGGTTTCGAAATTGCCAGGGATTTTGATCTGAAAACAGCCGTTATATACGCTGAAATACTTAATCCACGGCATTTTTAACCATTTCTTAAATTTGTTCAATTTAGGCTCTAAAAAGTTTTGGAGCATAAATTATTTTATTATTACCTTTACCCGCTTTTAAAGGAACACGCGACACACAAGTATATCTAACATAAAATTTCATTGGTATGATCAGAAATCTACTACTAACTATTGGGTTGGTGCTGATTGCAAGCCTGTCGGTATTCTCTCAGTCAGGAACCCTCAGGGGAAAAGTGATCGATAAATCTACGAAGGAACCAATTCCATTCGTAAATATTATCGTTGAACTTGGAGGAACTCAAGCCGGTGGTACAACCTCAGACTTTGACGGAAATTATACCATCAAGCCCATTACACCAGGGAAATATAATCTGAAAGCAACTTTTGTTGGTTTTAAACCAGTGCTTGTGCAGGGTGTCATCATTAAATCAGACCAGATTTCCTTTCAGAATGTCGAAATGGAATCCACGATGATTGAGATCAAGACCTTTGAAGTAGTTGATTATAAAGTTCCTCTTATTGACAAGGATAAGACCTCTGTTGGGGCAACCATGACTTCTGAAGAAATTGCCAAAATGCCAAACAGATCAGCCAACGCCATTGCAACCACTGTGGGAGGTGTGTTTTCAGCCGATGGTGAACGTGGCAGTGTGCGTGGTCAACGTGCAGAAGGTACAGTAATGTACATCGACGGAATCAGGGTACGTGGTTCCTCTTCATTGCCGGAATCAGCCATAGAACAGGTTTCGGTAATTCTTTCAGGGGTTCCGGCTCAATACGGGGATGCAACCGGCGGAATTATCAATGTTACAACAAAAGGTCCGAGCCGTGAATTTGGTGCAGGAATTGAATATCAGACTTCGCAATTTCTTGATGCTTTCGGATATCACCGTGCCGGCCTGAATATGCAGGGGCCATTGCTCTGGAGCAGAAATGAAAATAAAGAAAAGGAAAGTGCTATCCTGGGTTATTTTATTGCAGGCGAGGTATCTTATAATAAAGACAGCAGACCGACAGCCACAGGTGTTTACAAGGTAAAGGATGCTAAACTCAGGGAAATTGAGCAGAATCCACTCCGCCTTACCGGACTTGGAGTAGGCACCTTCGAAAACTACAGCTATATACAAAAGAGCGATCTTGAATATTCCAAATCGACCTTTAATACCAACAGTATTGATATCAATGCTTCCGGAAAAATAGATATTAAAACAGGCCCGAACATCAACCTCTCTGTCGGGGGGTCAATCAATTACAGCGATGGGCGGAATTTCAATTTTTACCAGTCAATGTTTAACTATAATAAAAACGCTCAGGTAATAGACAACACCTGGAGGGTTTTCGGCAGGTTTACACACCGGTTCCCTGCTGCCAAGGAAAGCAAGTCGTTCATCAAGAATGTATATTACTCCATACAGGCCGACTATTCCAAATACAATCAGACGGTTCAGGATCCCGATCATAAAGACAATCTTTTTAACTATGGGTATCTTGGAAAATATGAAACATCTACAGTCAGGTCCTACGAATTGGGAAGGGATACAGTTTCCGGTCTGACCGGTTATATTCATAACGGTTTCAGAGATACACTTGTTGCTTTTACACCTTCCACCGTGAACGAAATAACAGCAAATTATACAAGACAGTATTATGAACTTTATCCGCAGACATTCGGGTATCATGACAACCTGAGTAATATTATTCTAAACGGTGGTCTCCTCAACGGTATGAATGCCGATCCGGTTTACCAGATTTGGGGAAGCCCCGGAGGGATTCAGTCCAATTATACCATTACAGACAATGAGCAGTATGCAGTCAATGCCAATTTTTCAGCCGATATAGGAAATCATGCACTTCAGATCGGTTTTATTTATGAACAGCGTATTGACAGGTTTTACACCTATGCCCCTACAAAGCTTTGGGAAACGATGCGTGGACTTGCCAATTTTCACATCCGGGAGCTGGATGTTCTTAATCCGAAATTCGTTTATCTTGATGGCGTATTTCAGGATACCGTCTATTTTGACCGGAAATATGATGAACTTTCGCAACGTGATTTTGATATCAGCCTTCGCCAGAAACTTGGACTGCCGATCGACGGAACCGATTGGATTGATGTTGATTCCTACGATATCAACAGCTACACTATGAATTACTACGATGCTGAAGGGAAAAGACATACGGTTGCATTAAGCGATGCCTTGTCAATTGATATGTTCAGTCCGGATGAATTGTTCAATGATGGTGATCTGATAACCAATTACAGTGGGTATACCTATACCGGTGAAAAGATAAAATCGAAAGACAGTCCGAGTTTTGATGATTTCTTTACTCCCGACGAGAACGGAAAGTTCAACCGTGAAATCGCACCTTTTTCACCCATATACATTGCCGGATATGTTCAGGATAAATTCGCCTTTGATGACCTTATTTTCAATATTGGTGTAAGGGTCGACCGTTTTGATGCAAATCAGCAGGTACTCACCGATCCATATACCTTATACCCGGCCAATAACGTACTGTCAACCGATGAAAGTCTGAATCCCAACGGAAGACATCCTGACAACATGGGCGACGATTTTGTGGTTTATGTGGATAAAGTTCTAAATCCGACAAAGATCATGGGATATCGCGATGGTGATAACTGGTACGATGCCAATGGGCTGGTAGTGACCGATCCTACCATTTCTATCAAAGGTGAAGAAGGTGTAACACCCTATCTGCAAGACAGGAACAATATTGAGGTGACTTCAAAGGCTTTCAGTGATTATGAACCACAGATTTCGGTTATGCCGCGTGTTTCGTTCTCCTTCCCGATTTCTGATGAAGCCCTTTTCTTTGCTCATTACGATGTACTAACACAAAGGCCTACTTACGCATTAAGGATGAGTCCGCTCGACTATTTTTTAATTCCCTTCACCGGTAGTCCCGATATCAATAATCCTAACCTGAAACCCGAGAAGACCATTGATTATGAACTTGGTTTCCAACAGCGGCTTTCCCCTAGTTCATCACTCACCCTGTCAGCTTATTATCGTGAAATCAGGGACCAGATTCAGGCATTCCGTTATACAGCAGCATATCCCAAGACTTACTATTCATATAACAATATAGACTTTTCTACGGTCAAGGGAATGACCGTTACTTTCGACCTGAGGCGTACCAGCAATGCAAGGGTAAGGGCAAGTTATACCCTTCAGTTTGCCAATGGCACAGGCTCAAACCCTGAGTTTGCCAAAGGACTTATCCAGACAGGTCAGCCAAACCTTCGTACCCTGTTCCCATTGAGTTTCGACCGGAGGCATGCCCTTAACATTATGCTTGATTACCGTTTTTCGGAAGGAAAAGATTACAGCGGGCCTGTTATCAGGTGGAAAAGGAAAAAGACAGATGCTTCCGGTGCCAGGATTATCAAAAATATGCAGGTGCTGAAAAACACCGGTGTAAACTTTACCATTTTTGGAGGCTCGGGAACACCCTACACCCGTTCGAGCAAGATTGTTCCGATCGGACAATCCGGAATTATTGATGGATCCATCAATGGTTCACGTTTGCCCTGGCAATTCAGAATCGATGGTCGTATTGATAAAGACATCAACATTAAATGGAGCGAAAAGCGCTCTACTTACGCGAATATTTATCTTCAGGTACTCAATATCCTGAATTCCAAGAACATTATGAATGTTTATTCAGCTACCGGCAACCCTGATGATGACGGATATCTTGCCGCCTCCGAATACCAGAATCTTATACAGACCCAACTTGATCCTCAGGCATTCCGCGATCTTTATACCATTCGCGTCAACAGCCCCGGTAATTACAGCTCACCCAGGCAGATCAGACTGGGCATTGTTCTGAATTTTTAATCATCAGAGGGAATGATCAGGATTGTTTAACTGAAAAGCATACAGAAAATTAACAAACTATGAAAAATATACTCCGCATACCATTGGTCGTTTTGCTTGGTATTCTTTTATCGCTGCCCGGCTACTCCGATTATGATAAGACAGCAGTAAACAAATCAACTTCTACGATAAAATCAACTGCTGCCGGTTGTTTGCCTGGTGCAGGGTTTAAATACCTTGAGGTTAACAATGTACGTACCCGTATCAATACCGGGGGCGATATGTGGTGGGATTTTGAAGTTGCCCAATATGAGATTCCGAAAGGATCAAGAAAAACATCCATGTTCTCAGCAGCATTGTGGGTAGGTGGTATTGATGTGAATGATCAGTTAAAACTGGCTGCTTTAAAATTCCGTCAGGGCCCTGATGGCGGGAGTCCGGGAACCGGAAATGACTTCTGGCCCGGTCCGCTTACCATCGATAATACTGCCTCTATCAGTGATGCTGAATGTGCTGCAAGAGACAAACTTTATCCGATTACCCGGGCAGAGGTGAATGATTTTCTTGCCTGGAGAGCTAATCCCTCCGCTTATCCCGGTTATCAGATCCCAACATCGATTCTTGAATGGCCGGCCCATGGCGACCGGACCCAGAAACAAAGTTACTACCTCGCTCCATTTTTTGATGCTGACGGCAACCTTGAGTATGAACCGGATCAGGGTGATTACCCATACTATGATATTCCCAATATTTTATGCCACTCCAAGACTCCTACCATCGAGGACGATGAAGGTATTGTCAACGGCGGCTTACTTTCTGATCAGGTAATCAAAGGGGATGCAACATTATGGTGGGTATTCAATGATAAGGGAAACATACATACAGAAACAACAGGCACCCCTATCGGGCTTGAGATCCGTGCCCAGGCTTTTGGTTTTGCCACCAATGATGAAATCAATAACATGACGTTTTACAGTTATGAAATCATAAACCGTTCAACATTCCGGTTGAGAGACACTTATTTCAGCCAATGGGTTGATACGGATCTTGGTCAGGCTGATGATGATTTCGTGGGTTGCGATGTCGGACGTGGACTGGGATATTCCTATAACGGTAAACCTAAAGACGGGGATGGTCAGTTCTGGGCCTATGGTGATCAACCTCCTGCCATTGGTGTTGACTTTTTCCAGGGACCTTATATGGATCCTGATGGAAGCGATAATCCTTCTTTTTCAGGTGACGGGGTTGGCGGACCCTCGTTCTTCGGTGATTGCAGTATAGTTGGATTGTCCGGATCCACAATGAATATGCCTTTTACTGACATTAATACCGGTGAAGATACGACCTCTTCCTTTATTGTGCGTTCAGAAGCTATCAATGGTGTAAATTTTGGTAATGGTATCATCGATGATGAGCGTTTCGGAATGCGCCGTTTTGTTTTCCATGAAAATCCTTCCAGCCCCAGTAACCCTCCGCCCTACAGGCACGACCCTGATTATGCTCCTGAATTTTACAATTATCTTCGCGGAATCTGGATGGATGGAACCAAAATGATTTATGGCGGATTTGCACATTCAAGTGCCAATGGCTTTGGCCCTGAGTGCGACTTCATGTTTCCGGGAACTTCTGATGTTTGTGACTGGGGTACAGGGGGTGACCTTCCCAATGGTCCAAAAGAATGGACCGAAGAAATAGCTGCCAACACTCCCGGTGACCGCCGGTTTATGCATTCTGCAGGCCCTTTTATCCTGGAACCCGGTGCTGTCAACTACATTACAGTAGGTATTCCATGGGCACGTGCAGCTTCAGGAGGTCCATGGGCATCGGTTAAGCTGCTTCAGGTTGTAGACGATAAATGCCAGTTGCTTTTCGATAATTGTTTTGCAGTCGTTAGCGGTCCCAATGCGCCTGACCTCGTGATCAGGGAATTGGATAAAAAGCTGGTTTTTTATTTTGCGAACAGTGAGACCCCTGACGCCGGCAACAATTTTAACGAAAGTTATAAGGAGTTAGACCCTGCTATTCTGGCAGTAGCCAAGAGCACGGGCTATGATTTTGACCCTTATTACCGGTTCGAAGGTTACCAGGTATTCCAGTTGAAAGATGCTTCGGTTACGGTTGCTGAAATACGTGATCAGGCCAAGGCGAGGCTCGTTTACCAATGCGATGTGAAAAACGGAGTAAAGCAACTGGTAAACCATAATTTTGACCAGGCATTGAATTCAAGTGTCCCGATTGAAGAGGTCAATGGCTCAGATTTGGGGATTTCTCATACCTTTATTCTTGAAGAGGATGCATTCACCGGGCAGGCACTGGTTAATCACAAACAGTACTATTACACAGCGATTGCCTATGGTTATAATGAATACATGAAATACAGCGCTGATCCAGGATCGCAGGAAGCCGGAATTATCGGACTCGGTGGTCAAAAGAAGGTCTATCTGGCAGGCCGGAATAACATCAAGGATGGTGAACTCGCTTATGTTGGAATTCCGCACATACCGGTTGGAATGACCGCACCAAACGCTTCGTATGGTGATGGTGTGGAAATTACCCGTATTCAGGGACGCGGCAATGGTGGTAATATACTTGAGCTTTCCGACAATACCGTTGCAGAAATCCTTTCCAAACAGCCTGTAAGCAGCCTTAATCAATTCGGGAATCCGGATTATCCAATTGCCTATAACCCGGAATATAAAAAAGGCCAGGGGCCGATCAATGTCAGAGTTATTGACCCATTGGATTTAAAAGATGCTGAATATATCCTTGCTTTCGATTCATTGGTTCCATATTTCCAGATTCTTGGCGACGACAGTACGTTGAATTATAAAGCTTTCTGGCGGTTGATTGACCAGACGAACAACATCACGTATGGTTCAGATACATCCATTTCATACAAGAATGAGCAGATATTTTTCAAACCCCTTGGTAGTACTGCTAATGAGTATGTATCCCTTGGGATCGGCATCACAGTTGGGCAGGTGCTTGATCCGGGTCCTTACCGGATTGGTACCAATGCTGATGATGAGGCCATCTGGGAGGTTATTTCTGAGAGCAATGGTGTTCTTTCTTCTTATCTTACTTACGCTGACAGTTCAAAAACCTGGCTCACCTTCTTGAGGGATGTTGACGGCGATCCATCGCGCAACTGGATCAGGTCAGGGGTAGTCAACGATGAAACCAATACTGAAAACAGGGATTACGATATGCCAGACCAGCCCTTTGATCCCGGATCAAATTATGAAAAAGTTATTTCCGGTACTTGGGCACCTTATATCATGGCTGCTACTGCAATACAGGATGATTTCGGGCCGGCGTACCAGGATGGTAACTTTGGAAAATCAAATTGTGAATTTTCAGATGTAGCCAGCATTGACGTTGTATTTACAGCCGATAAATCCAAATGGACCCGTTGCCCGGTAATTGAGATGTGTTCTGAACTAGGTTTATCGGAAGGGCAGGTAGAAAGGTTTGGCGTCAGAGCCGGTCAGTCTGTTGATAAGGAAGGCAATTATGCTCCGGTAGGAAGTGGTCCAAGCAGCAACCCCAATGATCCGAATTATATTGCTGAAACAGGCATGGGGTGGTTCCCCGGATATGCGATTAACCTTGAAACAGGTGAGCGCCTCAATGTTGTTTTCGGAGAAAATTCATGGCTTGTAGGTGAAAACGGACGTGATATGAAGTTCAACCCTACCGGCAATATTTACTCACAGTCGGGATATGAGACAGTTTTCGGTGGTATGCATTACATTTATGTATTTGCCCATACCAATGGAAAATCCACGAGTTTTGGCGGAGGTCAGATCGTAATCAGTGTTAATATACCGGCTTATGATGCCGGACAGACCCTGCGTGACTCTATTCCGCTCAGGCCAGGTATTTCGGTTACTCCGCAAATCAGACGGGCACTGATCTATTCCAGCGCTATGTGGGTAACCATTCCCCTGGCTGTGCCAGGTCAGGAGTGGTTGTCAAACGAGGTGAAATCAAGTATCCGTATTGCCAAACCTTATATGCGTTATCACAATGCCGATAGCACAGCTTTGGCTGGAGATGAGAATAATAACTTCCCGATGTATAAGTTTTCGACAAAGAATGTGGCAACTACCTATGATAACATTGAAAAAGCAAGATCAGAACTTGATCTTATTTCGGTTGTGCCAAATCCTTATTATGCCTATTCAAGGTATGAAACAAACCAGCTGGACAACAGGGTGAAGATTACCAACCTTCCTGTAAAATGCACGGTTACCATATACTCAACCAATGGTTCAATGATCAGACAATTTACCAAGGATGATGAAACCACGGCCATTGAATGGGATCTGAAAAACTATGCCAGCATACCAATAGCTGGTGGTGTTTATCTGATACATGTAAAAGCAGAAGGTATTGGCGAGAAAGTTGTGAAATGGTTTGGATCACTCCGGCCAATTGACCTTAACGCATTCTGATGCAAAGAAGTAAAGTATCTGAAAAATTAAAAACATTCAAATCAATGTCTATGAACAAGATCTTTAAATACTTCACTGCCTTGTTACTTGCCGGAATTCTCATATTGCCGTTCAGCCGGGCAACAGCCGGTAACAAAGACAGGACCGGACAGGCAGGCGCATCTGAATTGCTGATCAATCCCTGGGCCCGTAGTTCAGGTTGGGGAGGAGTTAATGTTGCCGGTGTTAAGGGACTTGAAGGCTTATTTACCAATGTTGCCGGGACAGCCCACACCAAAAGAACCGAGTTGATATTCTCGCATACCCAGTGGCTGAAAGGCAGTGATATTGATATCAATACTTTCGGGCTTACTCAGAAAGTCGGGCAATCAGGAGTGCTCGGCCTGGGTATCATGTCAATGCGTTTTGGCGATATCCCTATAACAACTGAAGATTTGCCCGATGGTGGTATCGGAAATTTTTCGCCGAGCTACATGAACATTAATATTTCCTACGCAAAGGCTTTTTCTAACAGTATTTATGGCGGTATCAACATAAAGATCATTTCTGAGGTCATTTCTGATGTCAGCGCTCAGGGTATTGGAATTGATGCCGGCATTCAGTACATTACCGGCCCGAAGGATAATGTGAAGTTTGGAATCACATTACGAAATGTCGGACCAACAATGCGTTTCAATGGTGATGGACTCTCAATCCGTAGTTTACTACCAGATCAGGAAAGCTATTTTACACTTGAGCAGCGTTCAGCCGATTTCGAGTTACCTACACAACTGGCCATTGGTGCCTCATACGACTTTTTGTTTGCTGAAATGCACAGGATCACCCTGGCTGGAAACTTTATTTCAAATTCATTTACCAAAGATCAATTTGTTTTTGGTGCAGAGTATGAATTGAAGTCTTACCTCATGCTCAGAGGTGGATATTGTTACGAAGAAGGAATTACTGTTGATGCGGATCGCACTACTGCTTTTACAGGACCAAGCGCAGGATTTACTGTAGCGATACCTCTGAATAAAGAGAAGGGGTCCTCTTTGGCTATCGATTACTCTTACAGAGCTACAGATCCTTTTAGCGGGACCCACAGCATCGGCGCAAGAATTAACCTGTAATCACCGTTTTCCGGCAGGTTAATCCTGTTCTAATCCTATTTTTGAAAGGACCCTTTTATCAAGGGTCTTTTCTTCTTATTATCCTTTTACGATTAATAAACGCATCATGAATATGTACTTCACTTCAGAAGGGCTTAACAGATTAAAAGCCGAGCTTGACCAGCTGGTTAGCATAGAACGACCATCCATTTCGCAGCAGATTGCTGAAGCCCGCGACAAAGGTGATCTGTCCGAGAATGCCGAATACGATGCTGCTAAGAATGCCCAGGGTATGCTCGAACTAAAAATATCCAAGCTTCAGGAGACCATCCGGAATGCCAAGATCATTGATGAAACCAAGCTTGATAATTCAAAAGTTCTTATACTGACCACTGTTAAGATCAGGAATACAAAGAATAATGCAACCATGACCTATGCTCTGGTTCCTGAAAACGAAGCAGACCTAAAACAGGGAAAAATATCGGTCAATTCACCAATAGCAAAGGGATTGCTTGGAAAATCAGTTGGGGATAATGTTGATATTCAGGTCCCTGCCGGAAAAATGACCTTTGAGATTGTTGAAATAATCCATTAACCTTAAAAATAACTTCGATGGCCAGCATTTTTTCACGCATTGTCAATGGGGAGATCCCGGCATATAAGGTGGCCGAGGATGAAAATTTTCTTGCCTTTCTGGATATTAATCCCCTTGCAGAAGGACATACCCTTGTTATCCCCAAAAAGGAAGTAGATTATATTTTCGATATTGAGGACCCATTGTACTCCGGGTATTTTTTATTTGCAAAAAAAGTTGCCAAAGCGATCAAAGCTGTTGTTCCCTGCACCAAGGTTGGCATTGCAGTTATCGGGCTTGAAGTAGCCCATGCCCATATTCATTTGATTCCGATCAATTCAATTTATGATATCGACTTTAGCAAACCCAAGCTGAAACCAGGCCCAGGGAAGTTGAAATCTATTGCCGACGAAATAGCAATGAATGTAAAGTAAGTGAAAGAATTGCTCCAGCCGGAAGATAAGTTTATTATCTTCCGGTTTTTTATTATTGATTAGAAACCTGGTTGCAATTTTGAGTTGACATTCTGGATTATTAAATTCAATTGTCCTAATTTTGTTGTCAGCGGATTTAAGAGTTCCTGGTACAAAAGAAAATCTGATGGGTAATACTTTAATGCAGGCTTCGGTTGTCATCCCAACTTACAATGAAGAAGCCGGGATTGGCCCGCTTCTCGATAAACTGGCCACCGGTGGATTTATTCTCAAGTATGAAATTATTGTGGTTGACGATGGATCTACCGATGGAACGGCTGCACTTGTTAAAAAATTCCCTGTACGATTAATCAGACATGGCGTCAATAAAGGCTATGGTGCCGCTCTTAAGACCGGAATACGAAAAGCAACCTGCAACAAAGTCATTATGCTTGATTCTGATGGGCAGCATGATCCGGTTTATATCGATCAGGTTTGTGAATTGCTTTCTGAGTATGATATGGTGATCGGTGAAAGAGGCTCTGGTTCTTACCAGGTTGGCTCCCGTAAAAGTGGAAAGTGGATTATCCGAAAGACAGGTGAAATGCTTGTTAACCAGGTGTTACCTGATTATAATTCCGGGTTCCGCGGTTTTCAGCGGGAATTGATTCTGAATCTATTGCATCTGATGCCGAATGGATTTTCATTTTCAACCACATCAACCCTTGCTTTCCTTAAGGAAGGTTATAGCATCGGTACTTTTCCCATAAATGTCGGACAAAGGCTTGGCCGCAGCAGCAATGTTAATTTTTTGAAGGATGGCGCCAAGACCTTCCTGCTGTTATTCAGGATTATTATGTTGTTTAATCCACTGAAAGTCTTCTTCCCGGCCAGCCTCCTTTTTACTTTCTCTGGATTTATTTGGGGTATAAACGGGTATTTTATTTTCGGTCGTTTTCCCAATTCCGGTACGGTTCTGATTTCTCTGGGAATGTTTCTGTTCTTCTTTGGTCTGTTGGCCGACCAGATTGCTATTCTGAACAGAAAGGAGGGCTGATCATGGCTGATACGCACCGGAACAATTGGAGTGATCCTGATGTGGAAGCACACTGGGACAAGGTGGCTTCTGTCTATGTGAAAGAGAACAACAAGGTAAAAAAGGCTCACGATCAACGTTTCATTGAAACGGTAAGACACCTTGACCTTACGCCGGGTTGCCGTATTCTGAATATTACTTCGCGCGATGCTGAAGCCAACGATTACATATTAAAGTATGAACCCTCGGCTGTGGTTGTAAACGCTGAAATTTCTGCCGGTTTGATAAAGGTGGCAGCTACCCTGAGACCTGAAGCAGTTCAGGTAAAAATATCTGCATACAGTGACCTCCCTTTTGATGGTTATGAATTTAACAGGATAGTTTGCCTTGAAACCCTTGAGCATGTAGAAGATCCTGTTGCTTTTCTGAAAGAATTGTACCGGGTTTCGAAGCCGGATGCCTTAATGGTGCTGAGTTGTCCACCGGCTACCAGTGAAATTCCTTATCAAATTTTTACTTTCCTTTTCGGCGGTCACGGGGAAGGACCACACCGTTTCCTTTCCTCGAAGGAAGTGAAAACATTGTTACAACAAACAGGCTGGAAGCTTAAAATGCATAAAGGGTCAGTGCTGCTGCCTGTTGGACCAGCCGCTGTTCAGAATCTGGCCGAACAGCTTATCAACCGTTTTCAGGGTACCTTTATTGCGGAAATGGGAATAAGACAGTTTTATGTCTGCACGAAATATTGATATTCTAAAAGCGATCATGAAGTCTGATCTGTGCAACCGCTGTGGCAGTTGTGTGGGTTTGTCAGATGGTAAAATCATTTTCTCTGACCGGGAAGGCGCTTACCGGCCAGTTGTAAAAACAGAGCCTGACGATGAACTGGCATCATTACTTCTGAACGCATGTGCCGGTAAGAACTTTGATTTCCCGGCATACAGAAATCGATTTTATGGTGATACCCCATCTTTCCATGCCTATACAGGGCCTTACAATGGCATATACATTGCGCATGCCACCAGTGAACAGATAAGGCAGTCAGGCGCCAGTGGCGGCATGCTGTCAGCGATTCTGATCTGGCTGTTGAAATCGGGCAGAATCGATGGTGCCGTGGTTACGGGTATGTCAAAAAAGAAACCCTGGCTGGCAGAATCATTTATTGCGACAACACCCGAACAGATACTGGAAGCCGCTCAAAGCAAATACATCATCACTTCGGTAAATGAAATCCTGCCTCAGATAAACGGCTTTAAAGGGAAACTTGCCTATATCGGGCTTCCTGGCCAGGTGCAGAGTGTCCGAAAGTTACAATTAGCCGGACATCATTCAGTAGCGTCTATCAAATATATCTTCGGACCTTTTTACGGGAATACCCTGCATTTTTCATCGGTCAGAAGTTTTCTCAGGTCATATAAGATCAACGATTACCAGAACATAAGCAAGCTGTGGTTCCGCCATGGCGAGTGGCCCGGGAATATGCGTGTTGAGATGAATGATGGGCGGGTTGCTGAATTACCGAAATTTCATGCCAATTATCTTATTCCGTTTCATATCATGAAAAACAGCCTGCTCTGTACCGATCTCAGCAATGAGTTTACCGATATCTCAGGCGGTGATGCATGGGCACCGGTTTATGAAGAGCGTGGTAAAGGGTTTTCGATTGTTATTTCCCGTAACGATGCCGGGAAAGAGATTCTTCTTCAAATGGAAAAGGAGGGTGAGATATCGTTACTGCCGATCAGTGAAGAGGAAGCCATTACCATGCACTCACATGGATACGATCTGAAAAAAAAGAGGCACCTTTATCAGGATAAAATTCAGAAAAATGCTGGGACTGGTTGTTCCTGATTATGGCTATACTTTGTCGGATTTTCCTGTAAACAGGTATATGATGGAGCTGGTGATAAGTTCGCTTTTCCTGATCCTCGGAACACCGTTGGCAAGAAGATTGGTTCAAATGATATCACCAGCCTATATCGGCCGGATTTTTGAAAAATCACGCAATCGATGGAAAAAGGCCACTTACGGAATTAAACGCGAAAACCTGAGTACATGAAGCCCTGGCTCAAAAACTTGCTTAAAGTTGCAGGCTCCTGCGTTATTCTCTGGTTGCTTGCGAGCAGGATTCAATGGGATCCGGCGGAATTTAAAAAGATACTTGCCGGAATTCACCTTTCCTGGTTTGTTTTGTCTTTGTCAGGTGTCTTGCTGGTGTTAGGAATTAAAAGCTACAGGTGGAATTTGCTGTTGATGCAGGAGGGTTGCAAATACAGCAAATTTAAGGGTTTTGTGGCCTATATGGCCTCATTTACAATTGGGCTTGTAACACCCGGAAGGATTGGCGAAATAGCCCGTCTTTATTATGTCAGGGAAGATACAGGGATTTCATTCTACCGCTCATTCAAAACACTGGTAACCGACCGTATCTTTGATTTTGCTTTCCTGATATGGTTTGGAGTTACCGGGATGTTATATTTTTACAAAATACTCGGCAATCTGAACGGTTTAATTTATCTTATGATCTCCGGTTTGGGGATGATTATCGTCTGGCTGGCCGGATTTTTTTTGCTGAAGAAATTGATAAACCCGGAAACTGCATCAACAGGAAAGCGGTTTATTCTGGAATCCTGGAACGGGATGTTCAGATTAACCATGGGATGGCCCTGGATACTGACTCTCCTTGCTTATTTTATCTACTATTTTGCCAATTTTTTGATTTTCAAATCAATCGGCATAAATCTGTCTGTTATTAATATAGGTTTTATCCTTAGCCTGATGAGCCTTGCCACTCTCATACCCATATCGCTGGCTGGTTTTGGTACCAGGGAGGCAAGCCTTATATATCTGCTTTCGTTCTATGCTGTTGAGCCTGAGGTTGCCATTATTTTTTCATTGCTTCAATTTTCTGCATTCTTCCTTTGGGGAGGAGTCATCGGTTTGATTTTCTGGATTAAAAAACCCGTAAAAATGCAGATGATAAAAGACGATTACTTTGCATTTATGTGTTATCTTAGAGGTTCAAAACAATAATCTGCAGAATTCCTGAACGGGAACGAATTATATCAAAGATCAAAAGCCATGTCATATACAGCAGATGATAATCGCTATAATGGAATGCTATACAACCGCTGTGGAAAAAGTGGTCTGAAACTTCCTGCTATCTCACTCGGGTTGTGGCACAACTTTGGCGGTTTTGATATTTTCCAGCTGAGCCGCGAGTTAATTCTATATGCATTTGACCAGGGTATTACCCATTTCGATCTGGCCAATAACTATGGTCCCCCGGCCGGAAGTGCAGAAGAAACTTTCGGGTTGGTGATGAAAGATGACCTCAGGAAGTATCGCGATGAAATCGTTATTTCTACTAAGGCAGGTTACTATATGTGGCCTGGACCTTACGGGGAAATGGGCTCAAAAAAACACCTGATATCCAGCCTTGACCAGAGCCTGAAACGCATGGGTGTTGACTATGTGGATATTTTCTACTCTCACCGTCCCGATCCGGAAACACCATTTGAGGAAACAGTGGGTGCCCTGGAACAGGTTGTCAGGCAAGGCAAAGCGTTATATGTCGGCCTTTCAAACTATCCGGCGGAACAAACCCAAAAGGCCGTGGAGATTCTTAAAAGCATGGGTATCCGTTGTCTGATTCATCAGGCAAGGTATTCCATGTTTGATCGCTGGGTTGAAGCTGGCCTGCTCGATTTATTACAGGGGGAAGAAATGGGTTGTATTGCTTATTCGCCACTGGCACAGGGACTTCTGACGGATAAATACTTTCAGGGTATACCGTCCTGGTCGAGGGCTGCAAAGGAGCATGGCTTTTTGCAGGAGAGCCAGGTGACGCCTGACAAGGTTGAGAAATCGCGGAAGTTAAATGATCTGGCTGGAGTCCGTGGTCAAAAACTCGCTCAGATGGCGCTTTCATGGGTTCTGAAAGATCAGCGGATTACATCAGTATTGGTTGGTGCCAGCAGTAAAGAGCAGTTGGACGAGAATCTTGAATCGCTTAACAAACAAACTTTTACCAATGAAGAACTGGCGGCAATTGAAGAGATTCTAAGCTTTTAGTCATAATTTTATCAGGCTAACCGGACATTGCACCTTATGGAATCAAACCGGATACGGGATTCTTATTTGTATCTTTGAGCCACTAAAAGTTAAACAAGGAATGGCAGAACCCGCTAAGGAATCCGGCAGGCTTATCCGTTTATTTTTTTTATATCTCTCGCTGCTGATAATTCCGGCAACACTTTTTATTACTTCACTCGATACAATCCGGGTGCGTGAAAAGGTATGGTATGATGCAGGGTATGATCCCGAATATGCATACCTTTTCAATTCATTGAATATGGCAAGATTCCGGCTTGCCGGTCATATCGATCATCCGGGAACTCCTATGCAGATGGCCGGTGGCATGGTACTTCAGGGAGCCTGGATGTTTGATCATCGTGATGAAAGCCTTACAAATGCTGTAATAGCTGAACCTGAGCATTATGTCAGGTTACTTAATACCGCCACCGCAATAGCCGGCTCTCTGGCCTTGTTCATTGTTGCCTTGTTATTGTTCAGGAAAGTTCAGAATATCTGGTATTCATTTATCCTTCAACTCACGCCCTTCATTTCAGGATTTGTACTTTTCAATGGGTTTACCAGGGTTACCCAGGAAATGATGCTTATGGCAGCTTCATTAGCTCTGGCAGCTGTCTCATTGTATTGTTTTTTTAAGCTGGAGGGCGAAAATAATAAGAGGTTTATCATCTTGTTTGGCATTGTCAGCGGATTTGGAATGGCTTCAAAAATACTCTTTGCGCCACTGTTGATTATTCCCCTGATTCTATTGGAAACAGTCAAAGCTAAAAAAAGGTATATCATCATTGCAATGATATCATTTGTTGTTTTTACTCTTCCGGTTATCAGGCTATATCCCAATATTGCTTATTGGATCTTCAGGTTGTTTATACATACAGGGCGCTATGGCTCAGGTGACATTGGTATCATTGACACATCCGGTTATTTGGGTAATTTATCTGATTTATTCAGAATCAGCCCGGTACTTTCGGTTATTTTTTTTGGAAGTGTCTTTGTCTTCTTTACAGATGTGTTTTTAAAAATATTTAATAAACGACGTCCTGACCCGGCTGCATTAAGGCTTTTATTGGCAGTGACCGTCGCTCAGGCAGCCGGTTTCCTTCTGGTAGCAAAGCAGCCGAAGGAGGCCTATCTCCTGCCTTATGAGTGTCTTGCTGCCGTTAATGTTATTATTATTTTTCACATATTGATTTCATCTATTCAGGGAAAAGTGTTGAGAATGGCCCTCAGCGGTGTATTCACGCTGCTGATAGCTATTGCAGTGGTTCCATATGGATTAGCCCGTAAATCGGAAATTTATTCAGCGGATAAAAACAGTGCATGGGAACATGCATGGCTGGCAGCAACTAGTAATCCGGGTAAAGAGGCCGTTATATTTGCCCATCCCGGGTCTTCACCTGTAGCCGGGCTTTATTTCGGAAATGTATATAGTTTGCGAAGATATGATCGGGATTTACAGCGGGCTTTCCCCGATTATTATATTTTCGATGGCGTTACGAAAGAGATCTATCACTGGGAAAAAATGCCCATCAGTCTTGAAAGCATTTTCATGAAGTATCAGGGCAGAATCAGATATATTGGCCCAAACGATAAGCCATTTCCGGAATTCTCTCAACAGAAAATATCTGGTTGGATCATGCAGTCAATCTGGAAGGATGAAAAGCAGGTAATTATGACTCCGGTAAAAATCGGTAACCAAGGGATGACAACACATGGGGGATTGATATTCTGCCCTGCCGAGGTTTCTTCAGAAAAAGATGAAAATATTCGTTTCCCGGGTGTCTCTGATTTTGGAATACTCAATTTTGTTAAATCATTTTCAGGCAGATCCAGTATTTTAACAAACAGTGAAAATTCCTGTGCTTTTAGCCTCGAACCAGTCAAAGGTGCTCAGGGCGGGCGAATTGAAGTGTCTGTCCGCGCATCGGGGAACCAGGATGATCTTGTTATTGAAGCTAAGTTTGTTGATTCGGATCAGACAATAGCAGTTTCGGAAAATGAGCATGGTATCACAAAAAATGAATGGTATCTTCTGAAGCTAAATATCGATATTACTGAGGAAATGGCCGGAAGGGAAATAAGAGTTTCTGTCTGGAACAAGGGCAGCAATAAAGCCTGGTTTGATGATTTCAGGATGGAACTGTTAAACCCATATTCATCATATAACACAGATAATGAACTTGATATCGGAGAATAAGCGCAGGGTAACCGACTCTATGGAACTTATCGCTCAAAAGCGCGACAGGTATATCCACCGGAACCGGTATTACTATAAAAACCTGATCTGTTTTTTCAGATTCAGTATACCTGAAGGCTCCAGGGTTCTGGAGATTGGTTGTGGCACCGGATATGTACTCAATGCCATGAAACCGTCTACCGGTAAGGGAATTGACCTTTCACCGGGCATGATAAAAATTGCCCGGGAGAAATACCCGCAACTGAAGTTTGAGGTGATGGATGCGGAGCAAATCACACTTCAGGAAACTTTTGATTTTATTATAATTTCTGATACACTGGGTTATCTTGAAGACATTCAGGCTGCTTTCAACAACCTGAAATCAATCGTACACTCCGAATCGCGCATCCTCATCTCCTATCATAGTTTCCTGTGGGAACCCTTATTATGGTTTGCCCAGGTAATGGGGCTAAAGATGCCACACCGCCGCCTTAACTGGCTTAACCGGGGCGATGTTATTAATCTGCTGCAACTCGAGGGGTTTGATGTGGTAAAGTCGGGAAAGCGGTTTTTGTTTCCAATTTATATACCGTTGATCTCCTGGTTCCTGAATAAATATATTGCTAACCTGCCGTTATTCAACAGCCTGTGTCTGACCGGTTACATTATTGCACGATTACCTGAACCCCGCGATCATGATAATCAGGATTTTAGTGTCAGTGTAATCATTCCGGCGAGGAATGAAAAAGGCAATATTGAAGAGGCCGTTATCCGGATACCGGAAATGGGAAAACATACCGAGATAATATTTGTGGAAGGAAACTCCACTGATGATACCCTCGCTGAAATTCAGCGGGTTTGTGATGCTTACAAGGGGATGCGGGATGTTAAGTATCTTATTCAGGATGGCAAAGGAAAAGGGGATGCAGTCCGCAAAGGTTACGATCATGCAGAAGGTGATATTCTTATGATCCTCGATGCCGACCTCACTGTACCACCGGAAGATCTTCCGAAATTCTACAATGCCATAGCTACAGGCCGCGGCGAATTTATCAACGGAACACGCCTGGTTTATCCTATGGAAGAGGAAGCCATGCGCACCCTTAATATGATGGGGAATAAATTCTTTTCCGTGATGTTTTCGTGGCTCCTGGGCCAGCGAATCAAAGATACACTATGCGGTACCAAAGTGCTGACAGCCGGGAACTACCGCAGACTGGCGGCCAACCGTTCCTACTTTGGAAATTTTGATCCGTTTGGTGATTTTGATCTTATTTTCGGAGCTTCAAAACTTAACCTTAAACTCCTGGAAGTTCCCATTCGTTACCGGGCCCGTAAATACGGCGAAACAAACATCTCACGGTTCCGCCATGGGTGGCTGCTGATCAGGATGGTTGTTTATGCATTGAACAAGATTAAGTTTATTGATTGATTTCCAGTACACCGGGAATTTTTACAATCCGGCTTGATCAAATTAAACTGGCCCGTCAATGGCAGGGTCGGACCTATGAATGTATAACCTCTGTACGTTCAGTCAGCAAATTCACCGGGTTTTTCTGCAGATCCCAAATCAATATTTTCAATACCGTGGCTCAAAGACATCTGCCTTCAGGTTATCAATTAAAATAGCCGTCTTCCCCCGGTGCCATACATATATTTTGAAAAAGTCCTCTCCACTTCGAATGTGGGGTGTCAGGTAATCTGTACTAATGCTTCCCCATTGACCGGGTTTAAAAACCGAAGTGTCAATTTCATACGCCCGGTAACCATAAGTGCCTTCTTTTCGTTCAAAAGTCAGGATCAGCAGTGGAAGTTCTGTATTGTACCCTGATGGTATGAAAATGTCAACGCTTGCTCTTATCCATGCATGGTCTTTATTGGTGATGCCGTTGTAAGAGGTCCTGATTTCAGGGGAGAAATTAACGATACTGTCAAGCCGGAATGATTTTCCTCCAATATTATCGGTCACATAACTTGTTTCCCTGTTGATATCCGCTTCTTCAAAATTGTAAAATCCTATGTTTCTGCGGTTGTATTCTGCTTCATTTGTGAATTGACCATCATCATTCAAAGGATGGTCAATGGACAACAAATTCCGGGTTTCTGGACTTACCGCTGATTTACCGAAAATGGAAAAATAATAAGCCCTGGTCATCCGGTAAGGATCAATGATGTAGTTGTTTAACTGCCAGGTCTGAAAGAGGTTCAGGACCAGAAATCCTGCAATAAGTGATGTAAAAAATATGCGTGTCAGTACTTTCCTCCTGTAAACAGAATCAATAAAATAGCCCAGCGGAATAGCCAGCAACGGATAAAGGGTGATCATAGGCCGGATACTGAAGGAGGCTCCATACCACCACTCAGTCCAACTGGACAGAATGTAAAAAGCAATGAGGGAATAGATCAGAACCGGTGTAAACAAACCTTTGTTTTTTCTATAAAGTGTCACAAATCCAATAATGGCAAGGATCATAACAGGAGTATAAATTAGCCATCCTTTTTTGAAGCTGAACAGCACATTAAATATATGTGGTGAGGCCAGATCAAGCCCAACACCGGGATTTTTGTAGCTATCGAACAGGAAATGGCCTGTTTCACTGTGCCAGTAAAGCATTTGTGGAAGAGCAACTACCAGACCAGTGGCCATGGCCAGTAAAAACTGCGTTTTATGTTGATAGATCTCCTTTATTTTATTCACAATTGTCCGGTCATTGTGAACGCCCCACAATAACGGAATCAGCAGCACCAGAACTTCGCTGGGTTTGGCCAGAGCTGTCAATACAGTAAAAACAGCAATGGCAAGCAGATTGATCAGTTTGTGGTCCTGATGCCATCGAATGGTATTCCAGGTAATCAGGGTCACCATCATAAAAAGAATGTTGGCGGTTTCGAGGTTCTTTACCGTCATAAAATGAAGATAATTTGTAGCCAGTACGATGATAACCAGGACAATGGATGTGGTCTTATCGCTGAATAACCCAAGCAGTATCTTTCGCAGGTATATTAAGCCAATAAAAGTATAAACAAGGGCACCCAGGGCAATGGAATACTGATAAGGCAGGCTGAACCCATCGACAGGATAGCCTGAATTCATAGCGAGGACATGACCGATAAAAAACCAGGGGGAATAAAAAAAGGACATACCCATCAGGAAGAAAAATATAGGATTCCAGTCGGGCCCTGTACTCAATTGATATAAAGTTCCGGTCACCGGGTATTTTGTCATGATATCATGAATCCAGTTTATATTCTCCAGAGCATGATCATGGTAGATAAAGGCTGCCGGAAGGTGAATATAATAGCCGAAGACATCCCAGCTCAGTTCGTTGTCCGTCAGGGTGATGATTCTGAGGATGGCGATGCACATTAACAGCAATACCATAATGTATAAAGAGTATTTATTGCTGAGATTAATCACCGGTATTTTCATCTGATATCAATTTGGTTTACGAATTAACGAAGATTTCCTGAATACATATCAGCCAAAAAGCAGCACTCTGCAAGGATGTATAGATTTAAATCAGGCTGTTCAACAGTACCGGATAATTTCCGAATCATCAGAAATTCTTATGATGGATGATGTAATTGGGTCTCTTTTTATTTTCAATAAATAATTTCCCGAGATAAATGCCAATTATTCCCAGCATGATCAACTGGATGCCACCGATAAAGAGCACACTGGCAGTGATGGAAGTCCACCCGGGTAATGCATTGTCGGTAAAAAGATGAACATAAACAGCATAGATCCCGTAAATGAAGGCAATGCCGGCAATGATTGATCCTACAGCGATTGAAAGATACAATGGCCTGATACTGAATGAAGTAATTCCGTCCAATGCTAATCGCAACATCCTGATGAATGAATACTTTGTCTTTCCAGTGTGCCTTTCTGCCGGTTCAAAGCGAATGGAAGTCTGTTTGAATCCCATCCAGGGAATCAGTCCGCGAAGAAAAATATAGTTTTCGTCGAATTGTTTCAGTGCCTCCACAACCTTCCGGTCGAGAAGCCGGTAATCAGCAGCACCGGGTATTATTTCAACCGATGAGAACTTATTGACGATTGAATAAAAGAGTTTTGAAGATAACTTTTTATAAGTTGAAAGCGACTTTTGCTCACTCCTGATAGTATTCACCACGTCAAATCCTTCCTTCCATTTTTCCATTAGTAAAGGTATTAGTGAAGGCGGATGCTGCAAATCGGCATCGAGGCTGATGATACAATTTCCTGTGGCATGGTCAAGCCCGGCTTTGAGTGCGTGCTGATGGCCAAAGTTCCGCGAAAGCGAAAGGTACCTCACCCTTGTGTCTGATACTGATACTGATTTTATAATTTCAAGGGTTGAGTCAGTACTTCCATCATCAACAAAGATCAGTTCATATTCAGGGTATATATTCAGCACATCGGTCAGTTGCTGATAAATGACCCTGATATTATCTTTCTCATTAAAGCAGGGGATGACTATCGAAACCGAAAACTTCATAGCTGGAACTTTACTTAGGCAGAGGCTAAGATAGCGATATTTTACCCTGATTGTTTCACGAATTTCTGCTTACATTCGCTGCAGTTAATCTTCCTGAGAAGTATGTTTCAGAAAAGACCGGGCACGTTTTATATTTTTCTGGCATTTGTTGCCCTGACAATTATAGCATACTGGCAGGTTGCTTTCCTTCAGAACGGGTTTAAATGGGACATGTTGGGATGTTACCTGCCCTGGCGTTACCATGCAGGTGAGTGCCTGCAAAACGGCATTTTTCCTTTATGGAATCCTTACACACATTGTGGTTACCCTATTCATGCCGACCTGCGTTCGGTATGGTATCCCGAAGTTTTCATCATCGGACTTACCTCAGGTTATTCCTATCTGACCATTCATCTGTTGTTTATTATCTATGTCTCCCTGGCGGGATTGGGGATGTATCTGTTAAGCAGGCATTTTACCGGTGAATGGAAGGCAGGTTTTATTGCCGGAACGGCATACCTGATGTCCGGTTTTCTTGTCGGTCATGGGCAGGAGATGTTCGGCATTATTGCTGCAACCTGGATTCCTTATGTATTGTATTATTTTATACTTCTGCAGAAAGAGCGGAAATATGTTGATGTAGTCAGAACTGCTCTTTTCTCTTTTTTGCTGGTGACCGGAGGTTATCAGGCCATGTGGGCTATTTTATTCTATTTATTGCTGGTACTCTTTATAGCTTATTTTTTCAGGTATTTCAACAGCGGGAACAGAAGAGCAGCATGGCGACTGGCAAAGCTTAACGGGGTTCTGGTTCTTGTAACCGGCATATCCCTCATGGTGATTGCAGTTTCATTCATACAGGTTTCCTCACACGTTGGCAGGTTGGGCGGCATAAGCGTTGAAGATGCGTGTTTTATGCCTTTCTCTCCCCGGTCAGCCATCTCATTCCTGCTTCCTTTTGCCACAGTTAAGGATGTAGGCTGGTATGATACCGATATCTCAATGAATAACGCCTATACAGGACTTGTCATTCTGATTTTCTTTGTGCTGGCATTGTTTTCAAAGAGAAAGTTATTGCTTAATGTGTTTCTGGTTTTCGGATTGGTTGCATTGCTTGCCTCATTCGGGAAATACACTCCGGTCAGGGGGATTCTCTATCATTATGTACCCCTGTTCAACCTTTTCAGGCATTCGAGTTTCTTTGTCTATTTTGCGGTCATTGCCATCATTCCCGCAGCAGCATCCGGGCTGGAATTTTTTTTGTCGGACCCGGTGTTTTACATGAAAAAACTGATCATCATTACCTGCATATCTGCAGTGGTAATTCTGGTCCTGATGACGAGTTCGCTGGTAGCAATGAGCCATGGAGATTTTTCATTTTTAAAACCGGCCGGGGACTTCGCTGATTGGATCCGGCAGCCTTCACGGCACGAGCATATTGTAATTCAGTCAATCATTCAACTGGCGGTCATTCTGATCTTTCTGTTTCTCATCGTTCGAAAGTCTGGTCCCCGATACAGGCATCTTGCCGTGATGATTGTTTTTGAAATGATGGCATCGGTCCAGTTGAATACCTATTATACCGTAGTTTCCGCAGGTATCGATCCTTGTAAAATCAATCATATACTGAAGCAGCGGCCGGATGGATTTCCGCTTCCTGTGCCGGGGATTCCGGTATCATCGAATACTGAAAAAAATGCCTCTGCTTCGGTAATCTGGCAGAATACTAATATTTTCAATAAAACAGTCTCCTTTGAGGGTTACAATTCATTCAGGCTCAATGGTTATGACAGTCTTGCAGACTCCCTGGCCGACCTTGCCGGATCCGTAATAAAGAATGAGGTCATCTATTTATCGGATCAGGTGATTCCGTTTAACCGGCGAAGTCAGATTTCAACCAATGATCTTCAGCAAGTCCTTTTTGTTGAGAATCGTGATTTTCAGGATATTTTTCTTAATCTGAGATTATCATCCGGCGATTCAGTGAGAATAACAGGTTTTCATCCGGGTTTCGCCGAAGCAGAGGTGATTTGCCAGGAAAAAGTTGCGGTGACCCTGCTGCAGGCATGGTACCCCGGATGGGAAGTAAGCATCGATGGAAAGGAATCGCAGGCGTTTGTTTCCAATAAGATGTTCATCAGTACAATTTGCAGCCCGGGAAAGCACAGGGTCACTTTCAAATACAATAACCGGACAGTAATTGCCGGTTTTCTGGTGTCGTATCTGGTAGTGCTCATCCTGTTATCGATTTTGATTTATAATAAATTCAGGTATAAGGGTTTAATAATTTCGATTATATGGATAGCAGCAATGTGGGTGGTGGTTGCCGTGCTTACTTTTGTTCGGTTTAATCCGGCATGGTCCGGTGAAGAAAAAAAAGAAGGAGAATACCAATCGGCTGCACGTACAATTGTCGGATCGGGAATTGAACAGGTTATATGCAATACTGATAATGGAGTATTAATGGCCCGGGCACTCCGGAATGCCGGTTACACCGGTAATTGCTATCTGCAGAATCTGACTTATCAGAGAGGTATCAGTGACCTGATTGCCTGCATCGACAGTCTGAAGACGGATAAAGTTGCCTTGGTCAGCCTCTTTGCTCCTTTGCCTGATGTTGCCATTGCATCATTTCGGAATAAATGGCCACTTCTCATTATGAGGGATGAAATGTTTACCGGGAGTATTATGGTTTTCTCAGAATGCCGTGACATCACAGGCTTTTCTTCATTCTGTGATTTCGAAAAACCCGTTATGGGCTGGAATGGAAGCGAGACCGCACTCGACAGCCTTCATTCATGGAGCGGACGTTTTTCTGATCGTGTCGACAGCATAAATAACGGTAGTTTTTCGTTCAAATGGCGGCCTCATTCCAGGCAAAAACACAAACCATTCGGAGTATTTGTCAGGGCGAAAGTAACCGGTGATTTCACGGGAGCATCCCTCTTTATCCAGCAGATTAGAGATGGAAAACCTGTCAGAAGTTCAACAGTCAGTAACGGAACCTGGCAGGTAACAACAGAAAAATGGTCGGATATTGCCGGATATGGTTACTTCCCGGAGGGTGCCATAGAAGGGGATGAAGTCAGTGTATTCTTCTGGGGAAACAGCCATTCAGTATGTTATATTGATGATTTTCAGGTTTCAGTGAATTTCATTGATGAATAAACACGGAACTGGTTTACTCATCTTTCAGTTCAAATTTTTCCACCCTGAGATTTCTTGCAAAAACCGGTAATTCACTGCTGTGCCAGACATACACCTTAAGGTTGTCTTCTTTCGTCCTGACCTCCGGACTAAGATACCAGTATTCTATTTTATGCCATATCCCGGGTGAAGGGGAGTGCTCTGAAAAGGATTCAGCCCTGTATTTGTATGCCTGCCCTTTATAATGGAATGCTGAAACAAGCAATGGATAAGGCCCTGAATATCCGGCTGGAAGCAGAATTTCGACGGAAACCCTGAGCCAGACATGATCTGCATCAGTAAGTTTGCAGTAAGCAATATCCGGTCCCGGCGCAAACGGGTTATCAGGATTAAGTTTAGTCGCTCCGGCTGTGTCAGCAACGGTGACAGGATTATTGCCAAATATCACCGTTCCTGAATATCTTTCCGGGTGTTTCAGCATTTCAGTGCTTTCAGTGCTTCTTTCTACCAATAGTAACCTGTCAAGTTTTTCCTTATCAACGTCTGTTTTGCCAAAGATGGCTATATAATACGGTAGCGTCATTCGTTCTTTGTCAATGATGCCGGTATAAAACTGCCATGATTGAAACAGGTTGAGTAAAATTATCAATCCACCGGCTATTATTGCTGATTTGCGCCATTTCCCGGTAATTCCTTCTGTGAGGCAGGCAAGTGGAAAGGCAAGCAGAACATAGGAAGGTAAAATAGCCCTGGCACTGAAACTTCCACCGGCATACCACCAGCAGCTCCATGCAGAAACAATCCACAAGTCGAAAAGAAAGAATAGAGCTATGGATGGCAGCATCGCCCGGTTTCGTCTGTAAAGGCTAATAAATCCGGTCAGTGCAATGATCATAACCGGTGTATATATCAACCAGCCTTTCCTGAAGCTGAATAGGTATTCGGCGAGAAATGGAGGAAAAAACCTGAAACCTTCACCCGGATTGTTATAAGAATAGAATAACCATTCGCCGGTAAAATTTTTCCAGTAAAAGAATTGAATGGATCCCACTGCAATAATTCCAAGCAAAGCAATTGCCGGATGATAAGGGAAACGGCGAAGCAGGGCTAATTTTTGATGAAGGGTTGCTTTTGTTCCGGTATTCCAAAGTAATGGAATCAGAAAACAGATTCCTTCAGAAGGCCGGATAAGGGCAATCAGACCGCAGAGCATGCCTGTGATGAGTGCGGTAGTTATTGACGGATTCCGGTGCCACTCGATGGTTGTAAGGCACAGGAAAACATTTAGTGTAAACAGGAAATTGTGCGAAAGCAAAGTACCATCCAGTGCTGCCAGGTGGAAAAAATTGGTACCTGCAACAATCAAAATCATTGTAGCTGTGGTAGTCAGGTCGCTGAAGAATTTCAGTAACAGGTTTCGGAAAGCAAATAACCCCAGAATAATCCAAAAAAGGCCGCCAATAGTGACAATCAGTTGGTAGGGTAATGAAAAACCATCAGCAGGATATCCGAATTCCGGTGCAAGCCAATGTGCAATAAAGAAAAAAGGGGTGTAGAGCAGAGCCATCCCCGAAGTATATTTTATCACCCTGTTGCCCTCAATTCCGGGGACTAACTGATAAAGGGTTTGAGATGGTTTATATTTTTCAACAATCCCGTCAAGCCATTCATGATCTGACAATCCGGGATCATCATAGATAAATGTGGCCGGTAAATAAAGATAATATCCAAAAACATCCCAACTAATTGCTTTTGAAGGGGTTGAGATTAATCTGACAGCAATGATTGTAATTGCCAGGAAAACAAAAGCGTACAATGACCATTTTGAATTATTCTTCATTCTCATCAGGTTATGGCATATAAATGAATTATTTGTCTGAATTGAGGAATTTCAGAAATATTTAGTTCAATCCCTAGAGAAATGTTAAACAACTCTCAGGGTATTTAACCTATTTTAGAATTGCTGACAATTCTGAAGTTGGATTAACCAGAGGAATGATATTTTTCGCACGTTTCGGATTGCTCAGCTCAGGGATTATTTAAAAGTCCTTCTGTCGAATAAGTTATACTTGAGAATACAATAAATTGCCCTGAATCCATCCCGGGCGCCGATTTTTTTACCTTCATCATAGGTTCGTCCATAGTATGAAATACCAACTTCATACACCCTGATTTTTGGCACTCTTGAAATGCGGGCTGTGACTTCCGGCTCAAATCCGAACCTTGTTTCGGTGAGTTTAAGTTTCTTGATAATATCAGCCCTGAACATTTTGTAGCAGGTTTCCATATCGGTCAGGTTCAGGTTGGTGAACATGTTCGATAAAAAGGTGAGGAAGTTGTTGCCAATCGAATGCCAGAAAAAAAGAATCCTGTGGGGTCCGATTCCCATAAATCTCGATCCATATACCACATCAGCTACACCCTCCATAAAAGGTTTTAATAGAAGGTTGTATTCATTGGGGTCATATTCCAGGTCGGCATCCTGGATTACTACAAGATCGCCTGTGGCCAAATCAATGCCTTTATGTAGTGCAGCTCCTTTTCCCTGGTTGATTTCCTGGTTATAGATAACAAACTTTATTCCCGGATGCTCCTCTTTGTATGCGATCAGGGCTTCAGCTGTTCCGTCTTTAGAACAATCATTTACCACAATAATCTCATAGTCAATGTTATAGATAAATTTTACTTCTGTAATTTTATTCAAAATCAGGTGGATGGTGGCCGCTTCATTGTAAGCAGGAATTACAATCGATAATTTTTTCATGATGAACTGCTGATAATATTGTGCAAAATTAGTTTTTCAATTGCAATAATGTGCTGCTGATGCTTAACCAGGTCTGTGATTGATTTATTCCTGGAAATAAATCCGTTTTACGCGCCTCGAAATACCTGTCAGGATTTCATAGGGAATGGTATTCATTGCTCTGGCCAGGTCATTTATAGGCAGCTTTTCACCGAAAACGATGACCTCATCACCTTCTGCTGCTTCGACACCGGTAATATCAAGCATTGTCATATCCATACAAATATTACCTGCAACCGGCACCAGATGGCCGTTTACCAACATTTTCCCCCTCCCGTTACCAAGCCTGCGGCTTAACCCATCGGCATAACCAATGGGGATGGTAGCGATGGTTGTTGTTTTTCCGGCCTTCCAGGCCCTGCTATAACCGACAGATTCACCCGGTTCAATATTTTTTATCTGGGAAATATTTGTTTTAAGGCTGGTAACAGTTTCGAGCATTTTTTGTTCCATTGGACCAGCAGCAATGCCATACAATGAAATACCTAATCTTACCATCTCAAACCTGGCTTCCGGAAACCGTGAAATTCCTGCAGAATTTAATATGTGTCTGATAAAACCATATCCGAGAAGTTCCTCAAGTTTTTCTGACATCATTGTAAATAACCGGATCTGATGCCTGGTGAAATCCTCTAATGCAGGATCTTCACTACCAGCAAGATGCGAAAAAACAGATTGAACATGAATTTCCGAAGAGTCTTTCAGCTGTTTTCCCAGAATGTCAATGTCTGCTGATTCGAAACCAAGGCGATGCATCCCGGTATCTACCTTGAGGTGAATGAATATCTTACTGCCGGAGGGTGTTTGGTTGGATTTTAAGACTTTTTCAAGCATCTGCAGTGTCCTGAAACTATAAACCTCAGGCTCAAGGTTGAATTGCAGCATTGCTTCCATACCGTTTTCTTCCGGATTCATTACCATTATCGGAAGGCTTATCCCGGCCTTACGAAGTTCAACACCCTCATCAGCATATGCCACAGCAAGATAATCGGCCCGGTGAAACTGGAGTGCATTGGCAATTTCAAAACTCCCGCTTCCGTATGAAAACGCCTTAACCATAGCCATCAGTTTCGTTCCCGGCTTCAACAGCGACCTGTAATAATTCAGGTTATGGACCAATGCATTCAGATTGACTTCAAGTACTGTTTCGTGCGACTTTTGTTGGAGGAGATCGTTAATTTTTTCAAACTCAAAGATACGTGCACCTTTAAGCAGGATAGTTTCGTTGCGGAATGATGCCGATTTGAATGCAGTAAGAAATTCCCCCGTAGATGCGAAAAAGGAATTCTCCATCCTGAACAGGTTGCAATAGCGGGAAATTACCGGTCCTATACCAATGAGTCTGTCTACCTTTTTATCGACCAATAATCCGGCAAGAAATTTATACAGCAATGGCTCATCTGTTGCGCTCTGGAGCATATCACTCAGTATAACAGTCCGCTTGCTGTGCTGATTTTGCTGGACCATAAAATCAAGAGCAATGGCCAGAGAATCCGGGTCTGAACTATAAGCGTCATTGATCACGGAGCACCCGTTGATACCTTCTTTCATTTCCAGCCGCATGGCAACCCTGGTCAATTTTTGCATCCGGCTTGCTGTTACATCGGGACCATACCCCATAGACAGCATCACGGCCCAGCAGTGAATTGCATTTTCAATGGACGCTTCGTCGGAAAAGGGTATATCAATCATCAGTTCTTTATTATGGTATATACCATAAATTCTCGATCCGGTTTTCCTGATTTCTTTACCGGTTACCCTGAATAAAGCATTTTCATTATTTCCCCATCCAAAAAGATTTGCCGTATTGATGCCGGATTTTTCTATACACTCTGATATCACCGGATCATCACAACAATAGATTATAAGGCCAGCTTTTCTAAAAAGTACCATCTTCTCTTCGGTCTTTTGTTGCCGGGAAGCGAAATACTGATCATGTGCATGGCCAATGTTGGTAAAAATGCCGATGGTTGGACTGATTATCTTTTCGAGGTATTCCATTTCACCGGGTTGTGAAATTCCTGCTTCAAAAATCGCCAGGGTATGCAGGTCTTTCATTTGCCAAACCGATAAGGGTACACCAATCTGGGAATTGTAGCTCTTCGGACTTCTGACAATAATTTTTTCAGGGGAGAGAAGTTGAAACAGCCATTCCTTAACAATTGTTTTTCCATTGCTGCCAGTGATACCAATTACGGGATAGCAGAATGAATTACGGTGCTCAGCAGCCAGTTTCCGGAGGGCTTCAAGTGTATTGTCTACATGGATGTATACAGCATCCGGCATAATACGTTCCGGCATCTCAGAAATACAGAAATTACGGATTCCCCTTCTATACAGCTCCCCGATGTAGTTATGCCCGTTGTTTCTCGGGGTGACGATGGCAAAAAACAATGTACGCTCAGGAGAAGATAGTTTGCGGCTATCTGTAAGCAGTTCTTCAATTAAAGTATTGCCCGGGTTGCCAACGAGTGTACCGCCGGTCATTGCAGCTATTGCTTCAAGTGCATATCCCTGCTGTTGCATATTTTTGTATTCAATTAATGCTCAGCTTCCTGTTTTGCTGCCTGAAGCGGGTTTTCAATCATTGACTTATATTCCCGCCTGTTGTTGAAAATATCACAGGCAAGATAAAGGGCAGCTCTGAAGGAATCCGGTGAAGCAATATCTTTACCGGCAATTTCATAGGCTGTTCCATGTGCAGGTGAAGTTCTGATGACCGGGAGTCCTGCAGTAAAATTTACACCGGAATCAAAAGCAAGGGCTTTAAACGGAAGCATACCCTGATCGTGGTACATAGCAAGTATCCCGTCGAATTGAGTAAAGGTTGAAGATCCAAAAAAACCATCTGCAGGAAACGGACCAAAAACTCTTATTCCGAGCTCATTTGCCTTATCGATGGCGGGTTTTATTATCCGGGCTTCCTCCTGTCCGATCAACCCTTCATCCCCGGCGTGGGGATTTAGTCCCAGGATGGCGATGCGTGGACTTCTGATCGCAAAATCCTGCTGGAGCGACTGATTCAGGATTCTAATTTTCCGGAGAATCAGTTCTTCATTCAGTTGGATAGGAACCTCCTTAAGAGGAATATGACCGGTGATAACACCAATCCTCAATTTATTGCTTACCATCAGCATGAGGTAATCGGATACGCCGAACTTATTGGCAAGGTATTCTGTATGGCCCGGAAAATGAAAGTCTTTCGACTGGATATTTTTTTTATTGATGGGAGCTGTTACAAGTACATCTATCAGGTTCTTTTTCAGGTCTTCAGTGGCAACCTCCAGGGCAAGAAGTGCCAGTTCTCCGGCAATGGCAGTCGATTTACCGAGATCAATTTTAACATCCTGATCGTGAATGTTAACAATATTAGCCCGTTTTGGGTTTGCGGTATCAGCCCTTTTGATGAGATTGAAGCTGAAATCACTTACATTTAATGTTTTACGGTGATAAGAAGCAATCTTTGACGAACCATATACCACTGGTGTCAACAGTTCAAATATACGGTTGTCAACGAAGGCTTTAATTATAATTTCATAGCTTATACTGTTGATATCACCATGAGTGATTCCAATAACGGGCCTGGTATCATGTTCTATTCTGTTCATCTTTAAGATTATTTTATGGCAAAGATAAGATTTTGCTAATTTAGCATGAAAGTTTGGATATCATCAGGCCCACTTTCCTTTTAAGTGGAAAACGATGAAAACCACCTTATCCGGAATAGCTTTTTTAACCGAACTTCAGTCATGATCAATAATATAGTTCTGCAGAGGCTTAAAGAACGCGAAAAAGAGCTTAATACACTCTATAAGCTCGATGAATTGCTTTCAGTTCAGGATTTGACGCATGATCAATTGTTCACCGGGCTGATTGGTATACTGCCTGCAGGTTGGCAATTCAGTACTATTTGTGAGATCAGGGTATTGTTTGAAGGCAAAAAATGGGAGAGTGAGGATTTTCGCGAGACCGATTGGATTCAAAAAGCAGATATTGTTATTGATAATAATATCAGTGGTGAAATATGTGTTTCCTATCTTCAGTTAATCAGGGAGTTTAATGGAAATCAGTTCCTTCCCGAAGAACAAAAACTTCTGAATACAATTACTGAGCGGGTGAGTAATTACATTTTTCAGCAACGTTTGCGTAACTCGTTAAAAGCATTGAATATCAGTAAACAGAGCGGCAACAATGATGAAAACGGGAACGGAAACAATGAAGTTTTATCCCAGACCGGTTCTGACCAACATTGGAAATGGCGTTTCAGAATGGCAGAGCGGATCAGCCAGCTGATGGACTTCCCCAGATTCAGTATAAAGGCTGTTTACCTGATCGGAAGTGTTAAAAATGCAACTGCCGGACCTGCCAGCGACCTCGATTTATTAATACATCATCAGGCAGACGCCCAGCAACTTCATTGTCTGAAATCCTGGCTCGATGGTTGGAGCCTTTGTCTTGCGGAGGAAAATTATCAGAAAACCGGACACCAGACCAACGGACTGATTGATTTGCACCTGATAACAGATGAAGATTTAGAATCGGGAACCAGTTATGCAGTGATGATTGGTGCGGTGACTGATCCTGCAAAGCTTCTCAGGTAAAAACTTACAGTTACCGGCAATATATGACAACCAGTTACTTCGTTTCAGATCTTCACGGGCACACCGGGCGATATGAGTCTCTTTTTACAGAAATTCTCAAAAAAAAACCATCCTTTCTTTTTATGGGTGGCGATCTTTTACCACATGTAAGAAAATCAGTGCGAATGGCCGATAAGCCGATAGATGATTTTATTTCCGATTACCTGATTCCGGGATTTCGTAAAGTACAGAAGCAACTCGGGTGTAATTACCCTGAAGTTTTCATGATAATGGGCAACGATGATCACCGGGTTGAAGAGGAAAAACTCAGGGTTGGCGAAAACATGGAGTTATGGCGATACCTGAATAACTGTAGGGTAAAATTCGGGCCCTATATGATTTACGGCTATCCTTTTGTCCCACCAACACCTTTTCAGCTTAAAGATTGGGAAAAATATGATGTTTCCCGTTTCGTAGATCCGGGTTGTATACCACCAACCGAAGGCTACAGAAGTATTCATCCGGATCATGATACAGAATATTCAACCATCCAGTCTGATCTGGAGCTACTTACGAAAGATGCCTTGATGGAAAAGGCTGTTTTTCTGTTTCATTCCCCTCCCTATCAATCCTTCCTTGACCGGGCAGGACTTGATGGTCAACAGGCAGATCATGTACCACTGGATGTCCATGTCGGTAGCATCGCGATACAGCGTTTTATATCAGATAAACAACCATACATAACACTTCATGGCCATGTGCATGAATCTGCATCAATAACAGGACATTGGAGACAGCAATTCGGAGGCACGATGTCGTTTTCAGCCGCACATGATGGCCCGGAGCTTTCAGTAGTAATTTTCAAACTGGACAATCCGTCCGAGTCAGAAAGGGTATTGATAAAGCATGATATATAGTGTTGTCTGGTAATCAGAAGAATTGATCACACAGAGGTTTCAGCCAATGTTATCAATTTGGCCTGAAGCGATCATCCCGGTGAGTTCCTTTATAATGATATCGGTTGCACCTGTCCTGGAAAAAACGTATTCTCCGGCTTTATGGGAAACTTCTTCAAGATGGGTCTGGTTTGAAAGCAATCCGATTATCCCAAGTGTAAGCTCAGTTGAATTCTCAACACTGAAAGCTACTCCGGCTTGTGTCATTTCACGGGCTTCTCTGAAACGGTGATAATTAGGGCCAAAAAATACCGGAATCCCATAAGCAGCAGCTTCCAGCGTGTTGTGTATCCCTTTCCCGAATCCCCCGCCGATATAGGCTATGCTTGCATATCGGTACAATTGAGATAGAATCCCAACGGAATCGATGATGAGAAACTGCCTGCTTCCAAGGTCGGTGCCGGGGGCTTCACTGTATAGGACTGCTTTATCCCCCAGTTTCCTTGTCAGTTCCTGAATATGGGGCATATTCATCTCATGGGGAGCGATGATGAACTTAATCTGGTCACCGGTTTTTTCAAATAGCGCAAGTAAAAGTTCATCATCGGCAGGCCAGGTACTTCCAGCCACAACTACATGTTTGCCTTTTATGAACCTGTCAATAAGCGGGAAAGGTTGTTGTATGGCCTTAATTGCTTTTACCCTGTCGAACCGGGTGTCGCCGCTGATTGTTACATTTTCAACATCTATCATCCGGAGCAGTTCAGCCGATTCTTCATCTTGTACAAATACGCGGTTAATTTTCCGCAAATGGGTTCTGAACCATCCTCCATACCATTTGAAGAAATGCTGATTGGGTCTGAAAATAGCAGAAACGGTAAAGACCGGAACATGGTTTATAAAAAGTTCATTCAGATAATTGAACCAGAATTCATATTTCACGAAAATAGCCATTTGCGGCTTGGTAATGGCAACAAACCTCTTCGCATTGATTCTGGTGTCAATGGGCAGATAAAAAACATGATCTGCACCTTCATACTGGCTCTTGTGTTTATAACCTGAAGGTGAGAAAAAAGTAAGAAGGATGGTATACCCTGGAAATTTATTTCTGAAAGCTTCAATCAAGGGCCTGCCCTGCTCAAACTCACCCAGGGAAGCACAGTGAAACCAGACAACAGGAGAAGGCTGTGGGTTGGCATAGTGCCCGGTAAAAACTTCTTCCAGCTTATCAAAAAGGTCTTTTCGGCCATAATGCCATGCCCTGGCTTTAACACTGAATATACCGGCTACTCGGAGGGTTAGGTAGTAAAAAGTAATACCGGCACTATAAATGAGCCTCATTCCACTGGTTTTGTATGTTAAATCAAGATCCGAATTTATCAAAAAAATCAATAGAAATAATAATCTTTTGGTGCCCGTCTGTATACAGGTATTATCCAGCCAATCTTAATACCTGTCAGAATGTCGGTAAATTTCCCGCTGTTTAAAGACATGTTATTGAAGGAATAAGGTCTTAAGTGTCCGGTAAATCCTACTGTAAAATCAACTCCTGCAAAAAAGTTGACTTTGTTTAGATTCCCGAGATAAAGGTAACCCAGAAAAACATTGGAAGCAAATCCACTTTTGAGTTCGTCATATCCTTTCAGATAATCACCGGTAATGGGTGGTGCTGTTTTATCCTTATGCTCTATGTAAATCCTGTGTTGCAGATATCCACCACCCAGAGTGAAAAGCAATCCTGAATTCCGGTTTGGCCCCCAAACGGGAATAAGTTTTCCAACCCGTAAAATTGCAGAAAACCCCCGTTCATTGAAATTGTAATCGGCATAAATGCCTTCCATATCAATAATATTTCCATCAGAGGTTTCGATGAGACTGAGGATATTTTCAGTGTTTTTAACCTGTTTACCGAAAAGGAAGTTTCCTTCAACGCCGAACACCCAGTTTGAAGAAGTCTTGATCAAATATCCGGGACCAATGGCTGAATTGTTACCAAACCGGTTGGCCAGGTCCCCACCAGGGAATTGCAGGGCATAACTGGCATAGATAAGGTTGGTGAAAATCACGGAATCCTGAATGTTTTTTTGTGCTTCAGCAACTGTAAAAGGAAGCATCAGTGCAATAAGAAGTCTGAATCGGGTTTTCATGTTTTCGAGTGACTGAAATAGCCTTGATCCGGTCCTGATTACTAAAATAAGATTCCGGAATAGTTTAAGCAAAGATATGTTATTCTGCAGTCCGGTGAATTGAACAAGAAGCAGTATTTGCCGGAGGATTATTGCAACTTTTGTTAAATTTTAAGATAGGGGGCAATAAAACACCCTGCAAAAACGATTAATTGTATCTTTGCGCACCTTTATCCTGATTGTTATTCAATAAACAGAATACCCTATAAAGTGCAATATATCAATTGATTGACTTAAAAAGTACTACAGATGAATAAAATTGCAATGGTTGACCTGAAACGTCAATATGAAAAAATCAAACCTGAGATCGATCAGGCCATCAGTGATGTCATTAATTCAACAGCATTTATCAATGGGCCTGCTGTTAAAGGTTTTCAGGAAGACCTTGAAAGATACCTCGGTGTTAAACACGTGATTCCCTGTGCCAATGGAACAGATGCCCTCCAGGTGGCGATGATGGCCCTTGGAATCAAACCCGGAGATGAAATAATTACAACCAGCTTTACATTTATAGCAACGGCGGAAGTCATTGCATTACTGGGATATGTTCCTGTAGTTGTGGATGTTGATCCTGACACCTTCAACATTGATCCTGAATCAGTGCGCAGGGCGATTACTCCCAGAACCAGGGCAATCGTTCCGGTTCACCTGTTTGGTCAGTGTGCTGATATGGATGCGATGATGGAGATTGCAGCTACAAATAATCTTTTTGTCATTGAAGATGCTTGTCAGGCGATCGGAGCCGATTACATTTTTAAGGACGGCTCCCGCAAAAAAGCAGGAACCATTGGACATGTCGGATGTACATCATTTTTCCCGAGCAAAAACCTGGGTTGTTATGGTGACGGTGGCGCTATTTTTACCAATGATGACGAATTGGCGAAACAATTCAGGGTAGTGGTTAACCATGGAATGACTGTAAGGTATTATCATGATTTTATCGGGGTAAACAGTCGTCTCGACAGCATTCAGGCAGCCGTGCTTAAGGTTAAACTTGCAAAGCTCGATGAATATGCAACTGCCAGAAACCGGGCTGCTGATTTTTATGACAATGCATTCAGAAATCATCCAAAGCTAAGAATACCTGCCCGGTTCGAAAGGTCAAACCATGTTTTCCATCAATACACTCTGGTAACAAAAGACATTGACCGTAATGCACTTCAGGAATTTCTGACATCAAAGGATGTTCCGGCCATGATCTATTATCCGGTCCCTCTGCACATGCAAAAGGCGTACCTTGATCCAAGATACCGGGAGGGAGATTTTCCGGTAACAGAACATCTGTGCCGAACTGTTATATCACTTCCCATGCATACCGAACTCGATGAAGATCAACTGTCTTATATAACTGCTTCAGTTCTGGAATTTGTAAATGCATAACCCTGTTTTCTGTCAGGAAAAAGAGGCTGAGTATTCATCAGGCCTCTTTTTTTTGTGATTAAAGTGACGAAACCTTATATTTGAATATTAATATTCACGGGAACAAATAAATTGACACTCCGGATTTCAGGATCCGGCGGGCATTTGGTTTGTTAATAATTCTGTAGAAATGGGAAAAGGATACTTTGTGCATGAAACAGCCGTTATTGATGAAGGCTGTGAAATCGGGAAAGAATGTAAGATATGGCATTTCACTCACCTGATGAGTGGTTGTAAACTTGGTGATAACTGCAATCTCGGACAGAATGTGGTTGTTTCACCCGGAGTGGTTCTTGGCAATAATGTTAAAGTACAGAACAACGTCAGCCTCTATACCGGTGTTATCTGTGAAGATGATGTATTCCTCGGGCCATCCATGGTGTTTACCAATGTGGTCAACCCCCGGAGTGCAGTGATCAGACGGGGTCAGTATTCACAGACAGTTGTGCACAGGGGGGCATCCATCGGAGCCAATGCAACCATCGTTTGCGGTCACGATATCGGTGAATTTGCCTTTATCGGAGCAGGGGCTGTTGTTACCCGAACGGTTCCGGCCTACGCGCTGGTTGTCGGTAACCCTGCCAGGCAGATCGGATGGATGAGTGAATTCGGCCACCGGCTGAACTTTGATGAAACCGGTATCGCCGTATGTCCTGAAAGCCATGAACGCTACAGGATTCTTGATGGGATTGTGAGAAAACAAACAGATTAATACTTAAACCTGAAATATGAAAATACTTGTTACCGGAGGAACCGGTTATATTGGCTCACATACTGCTGTTGAACTACAATTGCAGGGTGTAGAGGTGATCATCATTGATAACCTGTCAAATTCCCACCTTGATGTGGTCGACAGGATTACAGAAATAACCGGAATCCGGCCTGAATATCACCGGTTCGACCTGACCGACCGTGATAAAACCAATGAATTCTTCAGCAATCACAGGGATATTGACGGCATCATTCATTTTGCTGCTTTTAAGGCTGTAGGGGAATCAATGGCTGACCCGCTGAAGTATTACCGCAATAACCTGGAATCGCTGATCAATATCCTCCAGGGGATGAAGGACAATGATATCAAAAACCTCGTATTTTCCTCTTCTTGTACGGTTTACGGTCAACCCGACGAACTCCCGGTAAAAGAGACTTCCCCGGTTAAGGAAGCCTGGTCTCCATACGGCAACACCAAGCAGGTGTCGGAACAGATCATCCGTTTTGCAGTGGAAGCCTATGGATTGAAAACCATTGCCTTAAGATACTTTAATCCGATTGGTGCCCACGACTCTGCCCTCATCGGTGAACTGCCCCTCGGAGTTCCCAATAACCTGGTTCCCTTTATTACACAGACTGCTATTGGGTTGAGGCCTTCATTGAGTGTATTCGGGGCTGATTATGACACCGCTGATGGCACTGCTGTGCGCGATTATATTCATGTGGTTGATCTTGCACAGGCACATGTGGTGGCTGTCAACCGGATGATAGGAGGTAAGGGGAAATCTGATTTTGAAATTTTCAACCTTGGAACAGGTAATGGTTTCAGTGTGCTTGAAGTTATCCGGTCGTTCGAAAAAGTTACAGGTGAGAAACTGAACTATAAGATAGTCGGCCGCCGCCCCGGTGATGTGGAGAAAGTGTGGGCAGATACATCCTTTGCCAATGCGGAACTTGGCTGGAAAGCAAAGAAGAGTCTTGATGAGATGATGGGTTCCGCCTGGAAATGGGAGCTGGCTCTTGCTCAGAAAAAATAACAACAGATACAAACGATAAATCAATCATATGAAAACCATTCTTATTACCGGAGGTGCCGGTTTCATCGGTTCGCATGTAGTGCGGTTATTTGTAAACAAGTATCCGGATTACAGGATTGTCAATCTTGATATGCTGACCTATGCCGGAAATCTGGCAAATCTGACCGATATTGAGAATAAACCCAACTATGTTTTCGAAAAGGGCGATATAACCGATGACCCATGGATCCAGGCATTGTTTGGCAAATATCAGTTTGACGGAGTTGTACACCTTGCCGCTGAATCGCACGTTGACCGTTCCATAGCCAATCCGATGGAGTTTATCATGACCAATATCGTCGGGACTGTAAATCTTTTAAATGCAGCAAGAACAATCTGGAAAAATGGGACTGAGGGCAAACGGTTTTACCATATCTCCACCGATGAAGTCTATGGCTCCCTGGGGGAGGAGGGTAAATTCCTGGAAACAACTCCCTATGATCCCCGTAGTCCATATTCGGCAAGTAAAGCCAGCAGCGACCACCTGGTCAGGGCCTACTTCCATACCTATCATTTGCCTGTGGTCCTGTCGAACTGCTCAAACAACTACGGACCTTTCCAGTTTCCGGAAAAACTGATTCCCCTGTTCATTCATAATATCCGCAACAACAAACCATTGCCGGTTTATGGCAAAGGTGAAAATGTCCGCGACTGGCTCTATGTCGAAGATCATGCGAAGGCCATTGACCTGATTTTTCACCTGGGGAAAGAGGGCGAAACCTATAACATAGGTGGTAACAATGAATGGCAGAACATAAAGCTTATAAAGCAGTTGTGTGAAATTATGGACCAAAAACTTGGCCGTCAGCAGGGAGAATCAGCAAAACTGATTACTTATGTGAAAGACCGCGCAGGCCATGACCTGCGTTATGCCATTGATGCCACCAAAATCAAGAATGAGCTGGGCTGGGAGCCAACAATAAAATTTACCGAAGGATTTGAATCAACGGTTGAATGGTATCTGAGCAACGAATCCTGGCTTAACAATGTAACATCCGGCGATTATCAGAAGTATTATGAGAAACAGTATGTAAAGCGATAGTTTGAAATCATCGATACACCGTAAACGGGATTTTTTATTTTGAAGGAAAGTAGTTTGGGTACTCCGGCTCTCATGAAGAATTAGAGGGTTTTGTATAATTTCATGGAATACACAAGATTGAGATCTCCGGTTCTTTTTATACCAGGCCAAAAACTATGAAATCAACCTTATTTTCCTCAATATTACTTTTCCTTCTTATCTATCTGAACTTCACTTCAATTGCCCAGGAAGATGTGTATCAGTTCGGTAAAATTCCGGCCGAAGAAATCAGTTTAATATCCTGCAAATTCGACAAGGATGCAGATGCCATTGTTTTGTTTGATATTGGCAAGGCATGGTTCGATCTGTTCGAAGGGAAATATCATCTGATATATGAACGGACATGCAGGATTAAAATTCTGAAAGAATCGGGTAATAACCATGCACATTTTGTAATTCCTTTATATAATCATGGCGAAGTACAACAAAAGATAATAAAACTGGAGGGCATTTCCTGGAATAGTGTCAACGGTGAAATGATGCCTGTATATCTGAACGAAGCAAACTTTGCCGATGATACCAGAAATCCTTACTGGACAAATCGCAGAATTGAAATGCCTGATGTAAGGCAGGGAACAATCATTGAGCTTCATTATACCATTCGCTCCAGTTTCCTGATTGTACTTAATGAATGGGTATTCCAATCAGACATTCCAACGGTTTACAGCAGTTTTGAGGTGAAAGTAATCCCTTATTACAAATATATTTCAATGTTACAGGGCAAAAAGGAATTGATCAGCTGCAAGGAATTTGTTGATCCAGGCCCTGAAAGAAAGATGAACGGGGTTGCTTTCAGCGATAAGGTTTACCAGTATTCAATGAAGGATATTCCGGCCTTCAGGGAGTCTGACTTCATAGATTCAGAAAGGAATTATATTTCGAAAATTAATATCCAGATGTCGGAATATAAAGATTGGAAAGGAGAAATGACCGGGTTGCCGGCATCCTGGCCGGACCTGATCAGTATGCTGATGGATTGCGAAGCCTTTGGAAAGTACATCAGGCAGGTTGAATCCCGGGCAGAAAAAATAATAAATCATGATTCCATTACTGCATTGGATGATACAGGTAAACTCAATGCAATCGTCTCCATGATAAAGAAGAGATACCAATGGGATAGTATTTATGGTCCTCTTGCCACCTGGTCTGTAAGCGATCTTTTACAAAAGAAAAGCGGTAACATCGGAAACCTGAATCTGTTGGGTGTCGGACTTTTAAAGGCTGTCGGCCTTGATGCGTTTCCGGTGATTTTAAGTACCCGTAATAATGGCAGAATCAGATACGACTATCCATTTGAACATTTCTTTAATTATGTTGTGATTGGAGTCAGGATCGATGGCGATACCATTCTTGCTGATGGAACAGAACCTTTGTTACCCTCTTATACACTGCCGGTGAGGTGTGTCAACGACAGAGGTCTGGCTGTGAAGAAGGGTAAAATTACCTGGCTTGATTTGTCGCAAAGCGGGTTGTCAGAAGCGAATTACTCAATTACTACCGACCTGTCGGATACCGGGCTTGTTTCAATTTCATTTGTTTCGATTCTGGCCGCGGGTTATGAAGCCTGCCGATTTAAGAAAGAGTGTGGCCGGGATTTGGAAGGCTTATCATCATCATTACGATTGAAAAAATACAATGTGCGGAAAAATGACATCCGGTATGCAGATTTCTTCAGTTATTCCGAACCGTTTTCCATCGATTATTCCGCTACCGTTGAAAATGACATTTCAGGAGATGAGATTTTTATTGCTCCTTTTCTAGATGAAGTGTCGGCTATAAATCCTATGAAAGATTCAGTTCGCACAATTCCTGTTGATATAATATACCCGTATAAACATAACTTTGAAAGTTCCGTTATAATTCCGGCAGGGTTTTCAGCCACTTATCTGCCGGCTGCACTGGTATTTAATAATGAGAACTTCTCTCTTACCTACAACTGTATGGCTGAAGGCAATCGTATCACCACAAGGGCATCTTACACATATAAAAACAGACTTTATCCTGCAGAACTCTATTTATCATTAAAACAATTCAATGATATTATTATCAAAAAGTTTAACGATAGAATTGTGGTTACCAGACAGTAAATCCTTCCAATCATTTGAACTTAATGTCTGAAGATAAGATTTCATACTACTGTCTGATTCTATTCGGATTAAAAAGGTTAAACCCGATCAACAACTGTCATGATAAAGTGTTTAATGGTTTAAAATTCAATATTTATGAAAATCAGTGCGCGCAATCAGATCAAAGGCATTATTCTTGAAGTAAAACCGGGTGTGGTAACGGCTAAAATTATCATTGATATCGGAGGAGGTAACCGGTTGAGCTCCGTTATTACAATGGACAGCGTAGAAGAACTGAATCTGCAGCCCGGCGATGAGGTGGTGGCTTTGATCAAATCGACCGAAGTGATGATCGGAAAGGAATAAAAAAAGCCGGAAAACCGGCTTTCAGATCAAAGCCTTAAGTGTTATGCGCTTGCGGCTTCGACTTCAGGTGCAATCTTTTTGACCAATCCCTGCAGGACTGTTCCGGGACCGACTTCAATAAAAACACTTCCGCCATCAGCAACCATATTCTGAACGCTTTGTGTCCACCGGACAGGAGCGGTTAACTGTGCAACGAGATTTTCACGTATCCGGGCCGGATCTGTTACCGGCTTACCTGAAACATTCTGGTAAACAGGGCATACCGGTAAGTTGAAGGTAGTGGCATTGATGGCAGCGGCAAGTTCAACACGTGCGGGTTCCATTAAAGGAGAATGAAAAGCTCCGCCCACTTTTAATGGCAGGGCACGTTTTGCCCCGGCCGCTTTCAGCTGTTCACAGGCAACTTCAATTCCCTTCATTGATCCGCTGATGACAAGCTGGCCCGGACTGTTATAATTGGCGGGTACCACAACTTCATCAATTCCGGCAAGAACTTCTTCAACCATTGAATCTTCAAGGCCAAGAATGGCAGCCATGGTTGATGGTTCGGCTTCACAGGCTTTCTGCATGGCCATTGCGCGGGCATATACCAGTTTCAACCCATCCTCAAAGGAGAGTGCTCCGGCAGCCACCAACGCAGAAAATTCGCCAAGGGAATGACCTGCTGTCATTTCGGGTTTAAATTCATTACCCAGGGTTTTAGCCAGAATAACAGAGTGCAGAAAAATGGCGGGCTGGGTTACCCTGGTCTGTCGGAGATCCTCGTCAGTACCGGCAAACATAAGATCTGTAATCCTGAAGCCAAGGATTTCATTGGCTCTTTCAAACATCTCTTTTGCCATGGAATTGCCATCATAGAGTTCTTTGCCCATTCCCACATACTGGGCGCCCTGTCCGGGAAATATATATGCTTTCATGCTAGGTTGTTTTAATTACACCGGTGCAAAAGTACAAAATACTGCCTACCACCCAAAATTTGGGAGTCATCAGGCAATGCGGAGGTCAGAAAATCAGTCTAATCCCTGATGATTATCAGGTTTGCAGGTTTGTCGGCAGGCGAAACAAAAATATTGTCCTGAATGAAAAAATGATGCAATAACTGGGTAGAAATGATACCGGCCAGCGCCATATTCTCCATTTCAGTAACCTGGCCGTTCTGGCCGATTTTGTCAACAAGCTTATCAACTTTTCCCGGATCGAAATAGCCAAAAGATCTGATTGTTGATTCATTCAGAAGTTCCTTAACATATTCCGGAGCCTCAGGGCCGATAAAGCTTGTGTGGATTGGCGCCCGGTAAGCTTGTTTATGTCTTTTAAGAATAGATTCCGGTATCTTACCTTTCATCATCTTCTTTAAAATGAATTTCTCATTCAGGCAGTTGAGTTTATAGCTTTCAGGCAGTGTGGCTGCATATTCAATCACCCTGTGGTCAAGGAAAGGGTAGCGTCCTTCGACCGAATTTGCCATAGCCATGCGGTCACCCTGGGATGAAAGAAGGTATCCTGACATAAAAATGGTCGATTCAAGGTATTGTGATTTGGCCAGATCGCCCCATTTGCTGAAATTTTCTGCCAGAGATCTCCCGACCTCATCAATGGGTTCGTAACCGTCGAGTCCGGCTATTACCGGATCGGCAAAATAATTCTGTATCCTGGATGTATTATGCCACCGAAGCAGGTGTGAATAATACGGATTATCCGTTTCGCCAAGCTTGAAACCAAAAAACATCTTCAGAACAGAGGTTTTGGCTTCTTTCATCATTGGCAGATAAGGATACAGCTTTTTAAGCAATAACGGCCTGATGTCCGATTGCGGGTTTCGAGCCCAGAACCTTCGGATTTTTGCTTCCTTGAAGATGTTATAACCTGATAGCATTTCATCGGCACCTTCGCCGGTAATAACAACTTTGATATTCTGTTCCCTGACTTTTTTCGATAACATATACATCGGAGTCGGGGCGGTTCTCAGAATTGGAAATTCCGCATGCCGGACTGTATCATAGAAGTATTTGCCGATTTCACCCGAACTGCAGGTGAAAGCCATATGGTTGGTATTGAAATACTTAGCTGCTTCCAATTGAAAAGAGGTTTCATCAAAGGCTTTATCCTTAAATCCAATGGAGAAAGTATTTAATACACCTGGTTCTACTTCATGAATAAAAGCAGTAGTGACACTGGAATCAATACCTCCACTCAGATAGGCCGCTACTTCAACATCAGCCCTGAGCCGTTTTCTGACAGAATCCCTGAACAGCTCCCTGAGTTCCTCAACCGATTCATCGATGCTCTTTGCACTGTACCCTGATGCTTCCGGATACTTCAGACTCCAGTATTGTTCTGACCTGATTCCATTTTCATTGATCAGCATATAGTGTCCGGGCGAGACTTCATAAACATCTTCAAAGGGTGTATCAGGACTGATGGTTGTCCAGAAAGTAAAAATCTGGGAGAGGCCTTTTTTGCTGACAACCCTCCTGATATTCGGTATCTGGAATATTCCTTTGATTTCTGAGCAAAAAATGAACTGATTACCGCTTCGGGTATAAAACACGGGTCTGATTCCAACCCTGTCGCGCGCAATGAAAAGCTCTTCTTTTTCCTTGTCCCAGATGGCAATGGCAAACTGTCCGACAAATTGCTGAAGACAGGCGGGACCCCATTGGGCATATGCCTGTACTACCACTTCCGTATCGGTTTGTGTAGTAAACTGAATCCCCAGTTTCTCGAGGTCACGCCGGATCTCGATGTAATTGAACAACTCGCCGTTATAAACAATCCAATACCTTTTGTCTCGGATATGGATGGGTTGCTGCCCCGATGAAAGGCCGATAATACTGAGGCGAACATTGCCCAGGCCAATCCTGTTTCCAAGATAAATACCACTTTCGTCCGGCCCCCGGTAACGGATGGCCGTCAACATAGCGGTCAAATGTTGTTCAGAGGGAGCTTTTTCGGTAGACGAGAAATTAAAAATTCCTGCAATACCACACATAAAAAAGGAGTCTTAGTTGAGTTTCCTGCTGATAAAACCTGATATGGCATTGACTGATTCGAAATTGCCTTCAAGTAATTCTGAATCTGCAGCCTTGATTTTAAAATTTTCTTCGATGAAGTTGATCAGTGAAAGGAATCCCATTGAATCGAATATGCCATCGACAAAAATCAAAGTATCATCTTTTACTTTTTCGGCAGGTACAAAGGATGTTTCAACAATAAACTTTTTAAGCTGTTCTTTTACAGCAGTAATGTCAGTCATGATTGTAACAAGTTAAATGAATAAATAACAAAATAAATTAAGGTTCTCTTTACTTGGGTTCTCCTGATAAACCGGTTTTCTGACCATTTGTTTCTATAACATCAACAATTCGCTGACAGAAAAGCGGGGCTACTTTGTTTGCAAACGACCTGTCAGGGTGTGAATCGTCTTGACCAACAGCATATTCAGGTTTTAAAAAAGGTCCTCCTTCTGTTTCCAGGTTATAAAAATCCCAGAGGAAGATGTTATCTCCCTGGCTGTCCCATTCATTGATAACCCAATCAACAAATTGCTTTGTCCTTGCTGCTTCTTCGGCAGTTGTCTGAGACTCAACAAGGGCAGCGGCTGTCCAGACCAGGAATTTTGTTCCGGGAAACATCAGAAGTTTTTCTTTTAATGCCATATATTGGGATTTGTAATTCTCCAATGTCTTTTTATCCGAATTTATTTCAGCCGAATCAGAGCTATCCAGAATATTTCCAACGGGAAAACAATGCTTGAAGATGATCAAATCGTAATCTTTTGTGAGCATCTCAAGTGTAGGCTCTTCCTGAAAAGGCGAACTTCCTCCGTTCTCTACCCAAATATTGTAATAATCATAAGGGTAGTTGTGCCATCCGTAAGGTTTGGCTTTGGGAAAATTCTGCTCAGTAATGAAATAATTGGTACCGTTGATTTTGTTGTGATTGGCAAACCAATCCGGTACTGCTTCATGTTTGTTGAAGATGCCGGTTATCTTTTTCAGTCCTGATGCCTTGCCATCCCATATCACATGACCGGTGCTGTGATGAAGAAAAATGATTTTATAAGCATCTTTATCGGGGGACATACTTTTATTATTTTTACAGCCTGAAAAGAATAAAATCGATGAAACAAAGGCAAAGACCATGAAAATTGATACATTTGTCTTAAACATAGTTAGAGTTATTTAGTTAATAATACTTTTAAATAATCACATAATATTTCTCAGGTGATATTCAACTCATTCCACTTTATAGTGTTTTTGGCCGTTTCATTCCTTTTATATTATGGATTGAACCAGAAATTCAGGCAGCCTGTTCTTTTGACTGCAAGCATTTTTTTCATAGCAATGCTCTCACCAAATTTAGTGCTTTTTACAATTGCGTTCATCATACTAAATTATTTTTTAGGAAGGGCGCTTGAGAATCAGCTTGATACAAAATGGAGATTAAAAATCTTCTGGTTATCTGTCTATGCAAATATCGGAATCCTTGCTTTTTATAAATACATTAACTTTTTGTTCGAGAATATCAATGCCTTGCTGAATGTCTTTAATGTAAGCAGTAATATCCCCTATCTTTCATTAATTGTTCCGGTTGGAATTTCCTATTACACTTTTCAGGCACTGGGTTATATTATCAGGATAAACAGACGTGCCGAGAAAGCAGAAAGAAATTTTATAAATTTCGCCAACTACCTTGCTTTTTTCCCAAAATTCCTTGCCGGGCCGGTTGAGCGGTCAAACCATTTCTTCCCGCAGGTAAATGCAGGGATTGAGTTCAAGGCAGAAAACATCACAGCAGGGCTCAGGCTTTTCCTGTGGGGTATGTTCAAGAAAGTTGTGATCGGTAATAATCTGGGAGCTCCGGTTGGATTGGTTTATGAACATATAGACAATTATTCGGGACTTCCCCTCCTCGTAATTTTTTTCCTGCAGGCCATTCATCTGTATTGCGATTTTTCGGGCTATACCGATATGGCACTGGGAGTAGCGCGTATTTTCGGAATCCGGCTGGTCGATAATTTCAACCGCCCTTTTTTCGCGAAGAATGTTGGTGATTTCTGGCGGCGCTGGCACATTTCGCTTTCGTCGTGGTGCAACGATTTTATATTTTCCCCTTTTATTGTGAAATACAGGCGGTTTGGTAACAGAGCTGCCATTGCCGGGATATTCGTTTCATTTTTTGTTATCGGTATATGGCACGGAGCGAACTGGACCTTTATCATGGTAGGTATTCTGCAGGGCATTGCCATCAGTTATGAATTCGCATCCAAGCGAAAGAGGCTTGAGATCGCTTCGAAATTACCTGCAGGACTCGTGGTTTTTGTAAGCCGTGTGCTGACTTACCTTTTCTTCTCCCTTACCCTGGTGTTCTTTAATTCCCACACCATCAGCGATGCCTTTTACTTCATTTCACACCTGTTTTCGAACCTGCATGTGAATCTTTCAGGGAATAAACTGATCTATGATTCTGCCGGTTTCTTTATTGCCCTGGCTTCTTTCGCCGTGTTATTCGTCTTCGAGATATACCAGGAACGAGGCATTGATGTAGCCGGATATTTCCTGAGAATGCCCCGGATTGTCAGATGGATCGGTTATTACCTGCTGATTGTCTCTGTTTTCTATTATAGTGGCGCAGGCGATACCTTTGTTTATCTCAAGTTTTAAGTTTCAGTTAAGCCATCCCAGGTTATGAAAAAATATCTTCTGAAAGCCCTGTTGTTTTTAGTGCCGGTTTTCCTCTATGCCCTCTTTATATTCATTGTTGACCCATACAATTTCCTGGGCGTTTTCCATGTTATTGGAGATAAGGACAAGTTCACTGTGATTCAGCGTACGGATGAAAGCAGTCCCCGGGGAAACATCCTGTGGAAAACCATCAGATACAGGAGAAACCCGGTTTCCAAAGTTATTATCGGCGATTCACAGGGAAAAGACATCAACATCGACCTGATTCAGGATATTACCGGTGAAGAGTATTTCAATTTCTGTTTTCCCGGAGCCAGTTTTAAAACGATGTTCGAGACATTCTGGTTTACAGCCGCACATGCCCGTCTTGAAAAGGTATACTTCCAGGTGGCTTTTATGAACTACAATGCCGAACGGGAATATGATCTTTTCCACTTTGCCCAGGACTATTTCAAACGTCCTTACCAGTATTTTACGACAAAGGAAATTTTCTTTGATGCTGTAGCCAATGCTACATGGGCAACAACGCGTAATCCCTGGATCATCTCGAGATCATACGAATTCCTGCCACCTGATAAAATGGAAGAACTTGCCCAGTTCAGATTAAACCTTTTCTTTAAAGAATACCTCTACCCTGATTCATACCTGGGAGAGTTTCATAAAATCAGGAGCTATTGTGATAAAAACAACATTGAGTTGAGTTTTGTCATTCTCCCTGTTTACGAAGGGGTTGACAAACATCTCGATAAAGTAGGCCTGACCGATGAATTAAAGAGGTTTAAAGCGGATATCAATTCGCTTGGAAAAACAATTGATCTTGATCAATGGGCGGATTTTAAATCCGACCGCGGGAATTTTATTGACTATTTTCACCCCAACCAGACCATGATGGATTCACTGGTAAGGAAAATATGGACAAAGAGAGGTTAGAATGTATGGTTTCTTTTCAGTATTTCGATTTCTTTCCGGCAGAGTTGAAGGTAAGTTTGGTGTCAAATTCAACTTTCTGTGGAACTTTATATGAAGCCAGGTTACCGGCACAATACTGCCTGATGGCTTCTTCACTGAAATTTCCGAGATCAGATTCGTTTATAAAAACAGTAGCTTTAATCGATTCCCCTGTCACATCGTCATGCTCCGCTGAAATGGTGCAATCTATTACACCAGGATAGGTGACAATAACGGCTTCGATTTCTTTCGGACTAATCCTGATACCCCGTACTTTAATAATCTCTTTGGCCCTTGATTGCATGAAAATATAGCCATCATCGTCAACAGTGGCAATGTCGCCTGTATAGAGCCAGCCATTCCTGATGGTTGAGGCAGTGGTTTCAGGGTCTTTGAAATACCCGACCATAATGTTATCGCCCTTTGCGATGATTTCGCCGGTTTCGCCAGGTTTTACCGGCTCTCCTTTTTCGTCGACAACTTTCAGGGTTACTCCGGGGATACCCCGTCCAAGTGAACCCAGTTTTCGACGAATGTCTTCGGGCGGCAGGTATGATAATCGGGCAGTAGCTTCTGTCTGACCATACATTACATTAAATCTGATATCAGGGAAAGCATCAATGAATTCTTCGATAAAAGCTGTGTGTAATTTTCCACCAGCCTGGGTTACATACCTGAGCGAATGAAACCGGGTTGTCTTAAAATCTTTTGTCTTACGTAATAATATCTGGAAATGACTGGGAACTCCTGCAAACCCGGTACAGTTATATTTGTTCAGGTCGTCGATCACACTTCCGACAAAAATAAATGAGTTGTTCATATGAACCGCTCCGCCGACCCTCAGGTGAGTATGTAGCAGCGATAAACCATAACAGTAATAGAATGGCATTACTACTTCAATTGTATCGGTTGAGCTGAGTTTCAGGTATTCTACAATCGAATCTGTGTTGGCAATGATGTTTTTGTGTGAGATCATAACACCCTTTTGTTCGCCCGTAGAACCCGAAGTAAAGATGATCTCGGCAAGCCGTTTTTCATCAAAAGAGACATCTTTAACACCGGAATTAATTTCCGGTGTGTTTTCGCACCATCTATTTATCGAATCATCGTCATATATCCCGAACCCGTAAGCAGCAAATTTCTGCTGATAACGTTTGCTGATAAATGCCAGGGTAGAACCGGTCTTTGCCAGTACCTTGTCTAGATTTTCCAGCTCTATTGCAGGGTTAAGCGGAACACAGATGTTTCCCGATTTCATCAGGGCAAGGTAAGCAGTGATAAAGAACACGGAGTTCTCACTTAATATGACCACATAATTATTCTCTCCGTGTGCTTTACCAAATTGATGAGCGGTCTTACGGGCTTTACTGACTAATTCAGGGTAGGTGATGCTTTCGCGACCCACAACCACCTCTTTTGCCAGGCTACCGGACGATTCGAAAAAGTAATCAAAAACATTCATAGTCAAATACTAAATAAGCGGGAAGAAGTATGGATTGGCGCGCAGGTATTCGGTCGTTTTAATCTTTCTGGCGAAATTTTCGAAAATAACCTGTACTTCCTCAGCAGGCATTCCCATAACCTCTCCGACTTCTGAAGTGGAATATCCGTTTTCGAAACCATACCACATGGGGTCCATAATTTCAAATGGAAGCTGATAAAAGAATTCTTCCTGGGTTTGTTCAGCACTATAGGTGTCTGTAGTAGGTGTACGCTCAATTATCTCGCGGGTTACACCGAGATACTCAGCCAACTGGTAAACCTGGGTTTTGTATAGATTTGCCTGTGGATAAAGGTCAGCACCACCATCGCCATATTTAACGAAGAAGCCCTGGTCAATCTCATGTTTATTGGCTGTTCCGATCACCACATAGTGCATTTTCTCGGCATAGTAATATACCATTGCCATCCGGCAACGTTGCTTAAGGTTAGAGGCGGAGACTATCTGAAGGTATTCCTTTACAGGAATGATTCTGCTTTGCTGATTTCCGGCACTGTCAATAACCGTAAGGTGGAATACCGGTGGAAGTTTCTGGTCAAGACCTGTCTTGTTAATGCCAATTTTTGATTTGTCAGTCATGGGGTTGAAATCCGGAAAGACTCTTTTAATGGCCTCATCGCGTCGCTCATAGCATTTAAATCCCTCCAGGGCTGGCCTGATATTCTCAACAACAGCCTCAACACCAAACTGTTTGGCCAGCTTAGAAGCCATGCTCTCACTATCGGGACTGGAGTCTTTTTCAGGCATCATCACACCAAAAACCTTCTCAGGTCCGAGGTATTTTGCTGCCAGGGCCATCGAAACGGAGGAATCAATGCCCCCACTGATCCCAATTACAGCTCCTTTACGTTTGTTTTTAAAAAAAATCTCTTCCCTGAGCATATTTCCCAGATGGTTGGCCATTGCTTCAATGTCCTTGATTTTCAGAATGTCTTTTGAAAAAGGTATTTTATTCATAATTTTTAACTGGTTAGAATTATTTTACTATCAACAAATATAAACAGATTATACTGAAAAAGGTCAGTAAGGTTTTAAAATTAACCATGCATAAGTTTTGTGGTTTTTACTAAATGATGCAATGGATGTTGAAATTATACTTTAAGCAACCATTCTAAGGCTTCTTCACGCTCAGGGAATACCCTCACATTTAATCCCCGGTTTCTGACCGTAGTTTCAAAGAAATACATCATGTTTGCTTCTCTCTCCGATTCAGGCAAGATAATGGCTTCCTTCATGAATAACTCTGTTTTGAGTGATTGATAAAATGAGCCTAACTCGTAACTTTTTACAATTGAATCCTGTTTCGATGAAACAAGTTTTTTACAATCGGCCAATATCCGTGTCACCTGCTTATCTATACAGAGTTTCATCGAAAAAAGAACGGCCTCCTTTAATTCTTCCAGCTTCGGTGATCCTGCAAAAGTGACTTCAAGGATTCCAAGGTTTTTATTATGAACGACCTGCCAGCTCATAGTGATATTTTCTTTTGTTTAATAGAGGATTCCGGAATTTGTAACCAGTATTCCATACGGAAAAATTACAGATATGACCCGAAAAGGTTAAGGGCTATAAATTATGTGTGACTGGAAAGAAAGTTTCTGTTAAGTTTTCGAATTTCTGAATCCATCATAAGTTATGCCCGGCAACAGTGCCACCCATATAATCTCATATCCGTTTTTGTGGTGCGGTTATTCCACAAATCTCATCAATTCAGTTTTTCTGAATATCCATTCGGGAGTTTCCACAGCATCAACAAAATCTACAGAATACCAGGGACTGAGTGTTTTGTCATTGGGATTCTTCAATATCTGTATTTCCTGGGCAGGCATATAACTTTGTGCCAAAAGAAATATTTTTCTCCCGGTCAATGAATCCATCGCCATGTCAACAACGATTATTGAATGTCCCGGAGTCCCTCCACGTATAAAGACATCTCCAATTTTCATCTCATTTATTTCAACTTTTGCAAGCTCTTTTGAAAGTGATAAAGTTCCTGCATAACTGAATACTATTTCCATATAATTCCAAAAATCGTTGTATGTATTTGAATGATTCGCGGTTTGTGTCCAATATGTGGAATTTCCTTTAACGACAATTCGTTTCCCTTTCATCCATTCTGTATAATCTGCCCGAAATCCGTTTGTAAAGTTGAAATGTATTTTATTATACTGGTTTTGTCTCCATAAGTATTCAGCCCGTAGTCTCATCACAGCATCAGCACATTGATGAAGATCTTTGCTCCCAATTTCCAGGTCTACAACAGCATCATAAATATTATTGCCGGGTTTATAGTTCCCATCATACATTTTTACTTCAGAATTATGAGGTTTTAATGGTAAATGTCTCAAATATTCCGGAAAAGAGTTTGTCTCTGCCCTGATTCTATTATAGCCTTGCGGCGTCAGAAAACGAGTCTGTAGTATTTCTCCCCGTGAGTTTATTAAATTATTTTTTTCTTCCTGTATTATACTTATTGAAGATAGAGTGTCTAGCATTTGAGTATCAGACTGAACTTTTTTTTGTCCACACGCCAATATGAAGGTAGTAGAGAATAATCCGGTAATTATTACTGTTTTCATCCGTAAGGAATTTTGATGGGTTCGATATACCTGTATGTTCGGCAGGCAGAAAGGTTCACCTTAAATTTATCGGTCGGATTGCCTGTCCCGCTATGTAGGAAGAGCCTGCCCTGCCTGCCCGATGAAGTCAGTCAGGCTGCTTAAGAAGGTCTTCAGGCAGGTTAATTCACTGCAAACATGAGATCACTTCGTTTATTTGTGTATACCATGTATGCGGATTTTTTATCATCTGTGCTTATTATTATTAACGGTTGTTAAAGAGACATCCAACTTTTATGTTTAACATTAAGACTGTTTAAAAACTTCATTGTTTTAGTTTACCCCCTCTGTCTCCCCCTTTCCCGATAGCCATGGGGATCAGGGGGAGGACATTCTAATTATGATTTTCTGAAATATAAAAATCCAGAACATATCACAATCTTCTCCCTCCCTGAAATTTGGGAGGGTTGGGGAGGGTACTTTTTCATAAATTTTAACAGACTCTATCCCTGACAAATGAAGTTAATCTCCTTTCCAGTCTTTGTAAAACTCTTCAAGATAGATCAGCATAAAATCATGACGCCTTTGTGCCATTTTCTTGCCGGTTTCAGTATTCATCCGGTCTTTCAGTAGCAGTAGCTTTTCATAGAAGTGGTTAAGGGTGGGAGCCTTGCTGTGCATATAGGCATCCCTGGTCATATTCAGATCGGGAAGTATTTCGGGATTGAATAACTCACGATTCCGGTAACCACCATAGTTGAAAGCCCTGGCAATGCCAATGGCTCCCATGGCATCGAGCCGGTCTGCATCCTGAATCACGTCCAGTTCAGGAGACTTGAATTTCTGAGCTTCATTACCCCCTTTAAAAGAGATGCTGCCGATGATTTTCTGAATATGCAGGATGGTTTCCTGCCTCACGTCAATTGAACTGAGAAATTTACCGGCCTTTGTCGGTCCGATGCTTTCGTCTCCCCCATGAAATTTGGAGTCAGCTATATCGTGCAGGAGAGCACCCAATTCTACTACAAGCATATCAACTTCTTCAGATTGTGCAATATGCCGGGCCGTCTTCCAGACCCTGAAGATATGCCACCAGTCATGGCCTCCTTCTGCGCCGGATAGGGTCATCCGGACATAATCAGCGGTTTGATGAATCATGGAATCCTGCACCACATCATCCTGAACAGCATTGGGCTTTATCGGCTTATCCATCACATCTTACAAATCATTTCAAACTGACTTCCGGCAGATTTCCAGCCAAAGCTTTCTGCCAAACCCAGCAGGGAATGACAGGTCTTTTCAACATTGATCATCTTGATCGAACTGAACCTGTTAAGATCAAGCATCTGGTTAAGCAGGGTTGTTCCTATACCGTTCCGGCGGAAGGAATGCTCAACGGCAATCTGTGTGATGTCGCCTGAAGCAGGTTCCATGATCCCGTAACCGATGATCCTGCCATGGTAAGCGGCCGTAGTGATGACGAAATCATCCGGGCACCTGCTGACGGCTTCAAAACTGTTTTGCCAGGAAGGTCTGAAATCATGAAAGGAGCTGAACAGGTCAATGATGGGTTCCGAAATCTCACCAAATTCAATAATACTATCCGGAGTTACCTGTCTTTTTCTGATTTCCGCAGCAGGTGAATAAAAATAGCCAAACTCCCTCACAGTTTCGAATCCGAGGCTCCTGTAGAGGGAAATGGCACCGGTATTGTGCTGTAACACCTCAAGCAGGTATTGATTCACTCCGGCTGAAACAAGGAAAGGTTTTGATTCGTTGAAAATGCGCTTTGCCAGACCCTGTTTCCGGTATTCGGGAATGGTTCCGGTTCCGGTATCATAGGCAGTAAATTTTCCGTTAAAAAAGCCTGTACCATTAAAGGTAAAACTTACCGGTTCTCCGTTTTCAAAAGCTGCGAACGACAAGGAAGAATTAAAGCCCCTTCGTACAAGCATTTTCTGAAGGGCAGAATGATCAGGTGTCGGAGCATCATAGTCGGCAAAAGCCCTGATAAAGGAGGTGTAAAGTACCTTTTTTTCAATGCCTGATAAAGATCTGATATCCATAAAATGATGTAATGCAGATAGCTAATGGACAGCTTTAAAAATTTCTTTTCTGACGGTTACCTTGTCGAGCATTTTCATATTTACTTCAACCCCGATTCCGGGCTTTACAGGTACATCCATGGTGCCGTCAGTATTGACTACAAACTCAGGCTCAACGATGTCTTCCGTGTAGTATCTCTTGCTGGCAGAGATGTCACCCGGGAGGGTAAAGTTCGGCAACGATGCCAATGCAACATTTCCTGCCCGGCCAATGCCCGATTCAAGCATGCCCCCATGCCATACAGGGATATTCATTGAGGCGCAGTAATCGTGGATCAGCTTTGATTCGGTGAAACCGCCTACCCGGCCGGGTTTGATATTGATGATCCGGCAGCTGTCGAGTTCAATGGCTGCGCGGGTATCATCCAGTGAGTGTATACTTTCGTCAAGGCAAATGGGTGTTTTTAACTCACGCTGCAGTTTCGAGTGGTCGAAAATATCTTCGTATCCTAAGGGTTGCTCGATGAGGGAGAGGTTATAATCATCCATTCCCTTAAAAAGACTGATGTCGTTGAGGGTGTAAGCTGAATTGGCATCGACCTGAAGCAGAAGACCGGGAAACTCCTGCCTCAAAGCTTTAATAAACTGCATATCATACCCCGGCGATATTTTTATCTTGATTCTTTTATACCCTTCAGCGAGATACCCTTCTGTTTTTTTTACCAGTTCGCTGGCAGAATGCTGAATACCGATGCTTACACCCACATCTACTTTATCCCGGGTTCCTCCAAGCATTTTCGATAGCGAAATGTTCTGTGACTTGGCAAAAGCATCCCAAAGGGCAGCTTCCAGACCGGCTTTGGCCATCATATGCCCGCGAACTTTGGAATACAGGTCAATGGCTTCATCCACATTTTTCAGGTTCCGGCCCAGAATGGAAGGAATCAGAAAATCCTTCAGGATATGCCAGGCGGTTTGAACAGTCTCATAAGAATAAAAAGGAGTCCCCTCGGCAACGCTTTCACCCCAGCCGGTAATCCCTTCGCCATCAACCCTGACAATGATGTGTTCTTCATCATACTCGGTTCCCATCGAAGTTACAAAAGGACTCACCAATACCATTTTAATGTGACGGAGTTCAATACTATCTATTTGCATGGCTTTGATTTTTAATTGGTTTATTGTTTGTTAACCGCAGAACAGGAAAGGATTCACCGGCTTTTAATAACTGACGGAATTTGTCGTAAGTAACCAACCCCAACATTGATTTAGGTTCAAGTGCCAGTACTATCAGATTTCCCTTGGGCTGGTTTGTGGGTATATAAATGTACCGGTTTTTCAGTTGATCCTGATTTAGGTTTCCGGTCTGAACGACAGGGTCGGGGATGGTATCTCCTTCGAAGTCAATAGAATTTATATCTAGAATGGTGTATTGCTCTATCCTGTCTTCCGGCCTGACTACATAGGGATTACTTTCAAGGCATTGCCGTCCGGCCCAGCTTAACAGTTCGGTCAGGCTCTCCGGAATCAGGTATCCGAGTGGTTTTTCGACACTCGTAACAGACCGGACAACCGGCCGGTAATCGGAAATTATCACCAGTGAATCCTTGCCTGACTTATAGCTGAATACAGGAAGCTGAAGGGTATTGCCATTTGAACTATGCTCATCCTGGATGGAGATTCTTTCATTGGGAGTTGAAGATAATAGTTTTTGCCGCTCTTCAGCTACCAGTTTAAGTATGGATCTACGCCGCTTATGAACAAATTCAAGCAATCCCTTCATCCCTGTCATCTGACCATTGGCTCTCATTTCAAGATTTTCGGTAAAGTTGTCTACCCCGTTCATTCCTTCCTGAATAAATGAAAGCGTATTCTGAATCGCGAAACTCTGGCGCCCATCGTTGATGTCGAAAGTACTGTGCCTGATATAACCCTTTCCGGGTGGATCGCCCGGACAATAGGTAAAACAGGAGAAATTGCGCTTGCTTAAAAAGCTGAACAGATACTGAAGTGCTATGTTTTCTGAAAACTTCCTTAATTCTTCGGAGACATTAAGGTTGGTGCTGATGCCCAGAGTAATGTCTGAATTTTTACGGAATCCGGCAGTGACCCAGTCTTCCCCGTAAGGCGAATATTCGTGAACATCCATGGTAACTTCGAAATGGTATTTATCGAAGAACTGATGCAACGCCTTCGTCTCAGGCTCGGTCAGGATCAGGTGATTCCGGTTCAGGTCGGCATCATTCGCATTGCGTCGTTTATTCATTTCCGATCCATCCGGATTTACCTGCGGGATCAGGGCGAAGTCAATTCTGTCGAACAGGTATCGGTACTCTGGTTTAATCAGTTCCCGGGCAAGTAATAATGCGCCTTCCTTTCCACTCTGTTCGTTGCCATGCTGTTGGGCGAAAATCAGCACTTTTATTTTACCGGCATCTTTTCCAAAATCCGTTGTTGAAAACAGAAGCGCATTGAGTTCAAGCCCTTTGACGGATACCCCGATTTTCTCTATGCTGACCAGATCGGATTGCCTGTCTATCTGCTTTATAAATGCCGAAAGTTCAGGGTATGAAGAGACCTGCCTGAAGTTTAGTTTTTCAGCAGGAGTTGGTATTTCCTGGGAAAAAACAACAAAGGAGATGAGAATTACCGGAATCAGCAGGTAAAATTGCTTCAGTGTCATGGTTGGCTTTATTACAGACCGGTCTGAGTTTGCGTATTGGTTTTTCAGTGAGGAAAACAAATGTACGCGATTACAGCGTAAATAAAAAGAGAGCATCCCGGCGATTTATATGAGATGCTGCCATGTCTGAAACAACCATGATTTGTTAATGCAGCCTGGAACCGATCAGATGGATAAACTCTGCCCTGGTTTTATCTACCAGAAATGCACCGGTGAAATCGGAGGTCGTCGTAACTGAATTTTGTTTCTGAATACCACGCATACTCATACACATATGCTGTGCTTCGATTACAACAGCCACACCCAAAGGCTTCAGCGTATTTTGTATACATTCCTTTATTTGGGTAGTAAGACGTTCCTGAACCTGCAACCGGCGGGCAAAGGCATCTACCACACGTGGAATCTTGCTCAAACCGACAATATGACCGTTGGGGATGTACGCGACATGCGCCCTGCCAAAGAATGGAATCATGTGATGTTCACACATCGAATATACTTCAATGTCTTTCACCAGCACCATCTGCCTGTAGTCCTCTTTAAACATAGCCGAATGCAATATATCTTCAGGTCTGAGATCATAGCCATGAGTGAGAAACTGCATAGCTTTGGCAACCCGTTCCGGTGTTTTTTCCAGACCTTCCCGGTCAGGATCTTCACCGATCAGTTTCAGAATTTCATGATAATGGACAGCCAGTTTTTTAATCGTCTTTGCATTGTAAAGATCTCTTTTCTGGTAACCGTCTTTTATTTCGTAATCATCCATCATATTTTCGATGATCATATCTTTTACAATCTCACTGCTCATTGCTTTGTTCTTTTAGTTTCCGTAGTACTCAACAAAGTTCCTTTCCGTTTCAAAAAGTTTCACACAGTGGAGCTTAGCTCCGGCTGCATTGATCGGCTCTTCAAGCTGATTCCAGATTGCAATCGCCAGGTTTTCGGAGGAAGCGAGCTTTCCGGCCATAAAATCAACCTCAAGATTCACATTTTTATGATCAAGCCTCTCAATTACCCGCTCATTGATCATTGTGCCGAGATCTTTCAGATTAATTAAAAAGCCGGTTTCAGGATCTACCTCACCTTTAATGGTTACAAATAGTTCATAATTATGTCCGTGCCAGTTAGGATTCGAACATTTCCCGAAAATCTCCAGGTTTTTCTCATCACTGAAATCAGCCCTGTATAACCGGTGGGCAGCATTGAAATGTTCCTTTCTGGTGATGTATATCATGGTATTGTCAATTGTTAATCAAAGTTAGACTTTATTGATGAAAGGGATACTTTGAAATGAAATTTTATTTGTTTAACCCAATAACCAAAAGATTAAACAAAATATTCCAATAATTGTTTCACCGGCTGAATGGAAATGTGAGGCATGTTTATATACCGATATCCTGTCACTATAACCTTTGTAATTCATAAGGCGTGCTTCCGGTATTTAAATTGAGGAGCGGCTTATTCCAATCTCTTTCTCAGGAAAAAAGAAACTTCAAAAGTGCTGAAAATCAGGTATAGTATAAAGAAACTGACAATAAAGTTTATTGAATCGGGCCTGTTGGTTAGAGCATATATTACAATGATGGCCAGGTATAGCATTAGCCGTATCATAGCATTGGCCATAAAAGCTGTCACAAAACGAGAGGGTGAGGCATCAAGCTTCTTCTGCAGAAAGTAAAATGAAAGTATTGTTGCTGCGGTGAAAAAGACCAGCAGAAAGGGCAGGGCAGGGCTGACATAATCTGGTGGAATGAGCAGCACCACACCAACAATGACCAGGCCTGTCAGGGTTGCCAGCATCAGCAATTGTCTGGTAAAAATTTTTAGCTTTTGATTCATTCTTTATTATTGCTTAATTCCTTGATCATTAACCAGATGGCTCCGGCAACTGCTGCAAGGGATAATAAAACTGTAAAAACCGGAATCCTGATATCCAGTAATCCGTCAATAAAATACCCACCAATTGCCCCGGCAGCGATCAATACGCCCATCTGAATAGCCATGGCCGAATACTTTGCATAGGCTGCCATGGGGTTTCGTCCTGATTTATTCGCTTTGTTGCTCGGCATAGGCAACCGGTATCTCAGCATTCATGCTGTCCATCCTGCAGGTCCCGGTAAACCGGGCACCGGGTTCTATTGCCAGTTTGTTGGTAATTATTTCACCGGACACAACAGCTGTTGCTTTGAATGAGAGTAACTCCTTCACCTGAATGGTACCCGTGACTTTTCCTTCGATGTCGGCATTGATGCATTTGATTTCACCATCTACAGCCCCAGTAGATCCGAGGATTACTTTTCCGCCGGCATAGACTGTTCCGTTTAACGTGCCGTCAATGCGGATGTTGCCATTTGATTGGATATCACCGGTAATAAATGTACCCGACTGAATCAGGTTGGCTGATGAAGGAGGTTCAGGAATGGTATTTTTGGCCATAGTTGAAATTAATTTTCTGATGAATACAGATTCATTCCTTTTGGATTAATTTACTGAAATTCCGGCTGATTTGTCCCCCACTGAAGTATAATATCAGATCTGGAATTAGTAAGTTTTTCGGTTTGCTCTTCCCGGTTATTTATTCTTTAATGTAATTATCATTAAAGAATTTCAGATAAGCCTGAGTATTCTTCTCCTTAAAAAATACAGGGTAATTCTCCGATGAAATGATAAACTGATAAAAAGTTCCTTCGCGCATACCGGAGAAAACATAGGAATCACCTTTAATGCCCGAGAAGTAACGCAATGCTTTTTCAATTTCCGTAAAACTGCTGACTGTGATCATCTGCCGGTTATTGTCAAGGAGTACACTGTTTACCTGAAGATTCTCCACACTGTAGTTCTTGATATTAAAATCGGTGATACGCACTTTCGTACCATAAACATTCACGGCAGTTCCGTCAACAATCATGGCATAAAAATGAGTGGCTGCCGGATTGAATTTGTACATCGTAATGTCAAGGGGTTTGGCGGTGGCAGGCAGGGTATCCTTCACGGCATCTCCTTTTATTGTTTGCTGTTCCGGAGACTGTCCGAGCAGCTTTCTTGCAAACGGCACCACATCGCTGGCCGGGAATTCAGCAATGAGCCTGGTTAGTTCCACCTTCATGGTATCAACATTTTCAGTCTTGCCCCTTGAAACAGCTTTTAAATAGGCAAACTTAGGTATCAACGGTGAATCTTCATAATTGGTAATGGCATCGTTGCTGTAGATAATAGCAGTACGGTATTGTCCCCGTTCAAAAGCAAGGTAGGTTTCCTCATATAGGGTCTTTACCCTGTTTTGGGTTGCCTCGAGTTCAAGATTATAATTGGGGTCTTTCAGGATTTTTGCATAATCACTGTCAGGGTAACCAGCAATAATTCTGTTTTTATACAGGTTCATATTTGTGGAATCTCCCTGATCGCGGTATGCCCTGTAAAGATGGTAGCTGGCCTGCAGCGCATTGGTATCCTGTGGAAACCTGTTCAGCAAAGTGGTGAATGTTTCAATGGCTTTTGGTTTGTCGAATAATTCTTCCAGAAATATCATTCCTGCATTGAATAAGCCATCGGCAATCTGTACGTTGCTGATTTCAACTTTTTCAGGGGTAAAGGGCAGGTTTTTCAAATAGGTATCCCGGCTTTTAAAATCGGCACCTCCCTTACCACCTTTGCCTCCCTTGCCATCGCTGCCGGTGGTGTCTGAAGCATTACCCTCAGTTTCTTCGGCCAACTGGTCACTTACTACTTCCCGCTTATTGCTGAGCCTCCAGTTGTCTTCGAGCCTGCGTCTTCCCCATTTACGGATAAACTCAGAAAACCCCATACTTATGGCCGATGGATTGTAGAAATACCATCCACCTCCACCAATAGCCGACATGCCCTTCTCCTGATCAACAGTCTGACGACCCTGTAGTCCAAGCCCGGCCATATCGGCTAATTTCTGCTCCTCTTCAAGTCGTCGGGCCTCTTCTTCTTTCTTTATATAGGCTGCAATTGCTTTGTCAATGATCTTATTCCTGTCACTTTCAGGCATTGTAGCGAGATTCTGCAGACTATCCTGAACATGGACTGTCTGAAGATATCCGACCAGCCTTGTCAGAATATCAGTTTTTGCTGCAATGGTTTCATAGTCAGGGAAATCCTTCGGCAGAAACATAATGGTACTGTCGTAATAAGCCTGCGCCTGGCCGTAATCCGGCCTTTTAAAATAAATGTCTGCCAGCCTCAATGCGGAAATCGATTTCTGATAGTCGTTCTTTACACTGCTGGCAACCGATTTCCGGAGGAACCTGACTCCCAGGGTGTCATTTTTATCCTTAAAGGCAATATCAGCAAGTGCATAATAGATCTGATCCTGGAAATCTTTGTTTTTAGCATCTTTCAGCATCTTTTCCAGTTCCTTTACAATCAGTCTTTTATCGCTTCTGTTGGCGTTGTATACCCTGGCAAGGTTGATGCGTGCATTGAAAGCCATTTCAAAAGAGGCTGAGCCTTTGATGACTTTAGTATAATATTCGCCTGCCTGAACATCTCTTTTCTCAAGCTGATTTATCTGGCCGAGAATAAAATAAATGCGTGTGCGGAGCTTGCTGTTTGAATTCAGCGGTATGGCCTTCAAAAGGGATTCTTTTGCTTCCTTGTACTTTGCCTGTGCAATGTACATATCGGCCCAGGCCAAAGGCAGGTCCTTCCTGACAATCCAGGGCAACTGCAGATCAGCTTTTTCCGAATGGATAAGTTCATACATGGCAATCGCCTTGTCATACTGCTTCAGCTGCTTGTAACACCTGCCCGTCCACAGCAGGGCTTCCTGCCTGACCGGATCTTCACTGTACTGTTTGCTGACATATTCAAAAGCCCGTTTGGCTGCATTGTAGTCCTGTTTGTAGAAATTAGCTTTACCGATCAGCATGTAGCTGTGCATGACCCACCGGATGTACTCCTTGCCGTCGAAAGGCATGGAATGCTTCTGAATAACCTTCGATGCTTTCTCAACAGCCCGGTCCATATTGGGGTTTATTGCCTGGGCATTGCTTTGTGTCCCGTAATTATATACAGGCAGGATGGTTGTATAATTTTCCCTGGCACTTTTCCGCAGTTCAGCTATGCCCTCCTTAAGACTTTCGTTACCGTTCCAGTATGCATTGTAATGAGCAGTGACGTTATGATAAACCCTTCGTGTAAATGTATTCTTTTTTGTCGAACAGGCCGCGGACAAAAGCAGCATAGCCGGAATTAAAAGAAAAAAAATACGACGGTGAATAATTTTTGTACTCAAGGATGTGCAGGTTTACAGTTCCACTAAATAACTGATAATTTGCAAAAATATTTTATTTTTTTGAATCGGACCTGATTATGCACAAATATATGTAGTGACATAAGCTTTAATGTATAAATCAGATCAGGAAAATAGTTATATCGGGTCTTCCTGACAACAAGCGTTTCTAAAATCACAGATTGGATTGTATTTTGTAATTTACAGATGATTAACGGATTGCCGGCAGATGAATCTTTTAATAAGGTGTTTGCGCTTTTTTCCCGATATTTGCAGGTTCAAATCAATCGCTCAGAACCCGGTATGGCCTCCCGCAAAAAGAAAGAAGATCCTGCAGCAGAACCCAAAGTGCGGTGGTATCAGAAGCTAAGGGACAAGTACAGGCTGGTGATACTGAATGATGATACTTTTGAGGAAAAGCTGTCGTTCCGTTTGTCGAGACTGAATGTCTTTGTAGTTACCGGCATGCTGGCCATTATCCTGATTTTTCTTACTTCTTATCTTATTGCTTTTACACCTTTGCGTGAGTATATTCCAGGATACAGGGATACCAATATTCAGCGCGATTTGTATGAATTGCAGTTAAAGGCGGACTCTATTGAATCAGCCGTTAAGAGTAAGGATCTGTATATCATGAATATGAAAAGGGTCTTATCCGGTGAGGATTTTACTGAGACAGCACCCATAGCGGCCAAACCTGACTCTTCACAAAAAGGTAAGTATACGGGCATCAGCAATTCAAGGAGTAAAGAGGATTCTATGCTGAGGGCCGATTATGAAGCCCATAATCTGTATAACTTAAAAGTTGGGAAAAAGGAGGCTTCCGGAAAAAATATAACCCTCGATAAGTTGCGGTTCTTTACGCCCCTGAAGGGAATAGTTACCAACAGGTTTAATCCGTCCCGGCAGCATTATGGAATTGATGTGGCATCAGCCAGAAACGAAGCGGTTAAGGCAGCTTACGACGGAACAGTATTTTTTTCGGAATGGACTGCCGAGACCGGTCATGTTATTGCAATTCAGCATACCGGAAATGTGATAACGGTTTACAAGCACAATTCTGTCCTGCTTCGCAGACAGGGATCATTTGTAAGAGCCGGAGAAACCATCTCTATAGTCGGAACATCCGGTGAGTATTCAACCGGCCCTCACCTGCATTTTGAATTATGGATAGAAGGTAAGCCCGTTAATCCTGAAGAATTTCTGGCATTCTGATATAATCACCCGTTCACTTGAAAAAACGTATCGCTGTACTCGGATCAACTGGTTCTATCGGAACGCAAGCCCTGGAGGTCATAAAGCTGCAACCCGGTTATTTTGAAGTTGAAGTTCTGTCTGCAAACAGTAATGCCGGCCTGCTTATCAGTCAGGCCATTGAATTCAGACCCAATGCCGTTGTCATCGGGGTTGAGCATCTGTACCAGAAAGTTGCACTGGCGCTGGAGCCATACGATATTAAGGTATACGCGGGTGAAGAGGCCTTGTGCCAGATTATTGAAATGGAAACCATTGATATGGTGCTGGTGGCTTTGGTCGGTTATGCCGGACTCAGGCCAACCCTGAGTGCCATTGCAGCCGGACGGCAGATTGCCATTGCCAATAAGGAGGCATTTGTGGTTGCCGGTGAACTGGTTACCCGTTTGGCCAGGCAGAAAGGGGTCAACCTTTACCCGGTCGATTCCGAACATTCTGCAATTTTTCAATGCCTGGTGGGTGAATTTCACAATCCGGTCGAAAAAATTTACCTGACAGCCTCCGGAGGCCCCTTCCGCGGAAAGGACAGGGATTTCCTGAGTAAAGCAACCAAAACTGAAGCCCTGAAACATCCAAACTGGAACATGGGTTGCAAAATCACCATTGATTCAGCAACCCTTATGAATAAAGGCCTTGAAGTTATTGAGGCAAAATGGCTGTTTAACCTTGCAGCCGGCCAGATTGAGGTAATTGTTCATCCTCAGTCGGTCATTCACAGTATGGTTCTGTTTGAGGACGGATCGATGAAAGCACAAATGGGTCTGGCCGATATGAAATTACCAATTCAGTATGCGCTCTCCTATCCCAACCGTTTGAAAACCTCGGCACAAAGGTTTAACTTTGCCGATTATCCGGAGCTCACTTTTGAGAAACCCGACAACATCAACTTCCGTTGTCTCGGACTTGCTTATGAGGCACTGAATGCCGGAGGCAACAGACCCTGTGTCCTGAATGCCGCCAACGAAGTGGCGGTAAATGCTTTTCTCAAAGATAAAGTCGGATTTCTTGATATCCCCGGAATCATCGAAGAAACCATGGCCAAAGTTGATTTTGTTGCTCAACCCGATTTTCAGGTTTATGCTGAAACTGACCGGATTTCCCGCGAAGTTGCCATGCAGATTGCCGGTATCCGGCCCGGACGTCTCAAACCTTAACTACAAATAGTTGTTTAGTAAATTCAATAAAAACTCTAAGAAATAAAGATGGAAATTCTGATCAAGGCTGCCCAGTTGCTTTTAAGTTTATCAATTCTTGTAATTTTTCATGAATTCGGGCATTTTATAACCGCAAAAATTTTTAAAACCAGGGTAGAGAAATTCTACCTTTTCTTCAATCCATGGTTTTCACTCTTCAAATTTAAAAAAGGTGAAACCGAGTACGGACTTGGCTGGCTTCCGCTGGGAGGTTATGTCAAGATATCCGGCATGATTGATGAATCGATGGATAAAGAGCAAATGCAGATGCCGGCACAACCCTGGGAGTTCCGGAGCAAACCATCGTGGCAAAGGCTTATTATCATGCTTGGAGGAGTCACGGTGAATATTCTCCTTGCTATTGCAATTTATATCGGAATGCTGTGGATTTGGGGGGAGCAATACCTGCCGACCTCTGAGGTAAAATATGGTATTGTGGCTGATTCCGTCGCTCAGGAAATGGGTCTGCGCAATGGCGATAAAATCCTTTCGGTCGGCGGGGAGCCCGTTGAGGATTTTTTTAAAATTCCCGGACGTATTATCCTCGACAATGCCAAAACCATTGAAATAATTCGTGACGGTGAACCTTTTACAGTGAGTATCCCTGCCGGGTTCCTTGCTAAACTGCTGAAGCATCAGTCGCACGATTTTATCAATGCCAGGATGCCTTTTGTGATCGGAGGTTTCGCAAAGAATTCTGTTGCAGAAGCTGCTGGTGTCAAAAAAGGCGACCGCGTGATCGGAATCAATGATTCACTGGTTCAATACTTCGACCAGTTCAGGGCATTCATACCGGAATTCAAATCAAAGGAAATCAGTCTGAAGGTATTGCGTGGGGCCGATACCCTGGCTTATGAAATGATAATTCCGGAAACCGGTATCATCGGAGCCTCTGCCGACCTTACCAGCTGTTTCAAATTCAGCGAAAAGGAGTATTCATTTTTGGCAGCCATTCCTGCAGGGTTTACAAAAACATGGAAGGGGGTCGGAAACTACCTGAAGCAGTTAAAGCTCCTTTTCTCACCGGAAGTAAAAGCTTATGAGTCCGTTGGAGGATTTATTACGATTGGTAATATTTTTCCTTCAGATTGGGATTGGGCCGCCTTCTGGGGTCTTACTGCCTTCCTCTCAATCATGCTGGCGATTTTAAATGTGTTGCCGATCCCTGCCCTGGATGGCGGACATGTTATTTTTCTGCTCTATGAAATGATTACCCGGCGCAAACCTTCCGACAAATTTCTGGAATATGCACAGATAGTTGGAATGGTGCTTCTGTTCGGGCTGCTGATTTTTGCCAATGGCAATGATATTGTGAAGCTGTTCAGGTAAAAATTGCTGATCCCGGATATCGCATTGCAGATTTCGGATTTCTGATTTTGACCCCTGGCTTAGGGTAAAATTTCTTGTATCGGAATGGTTTTCCGGCTATCAGCCATACTGCCTGCGCATTCAGGCACCTATAGTTTACTGGCATCCCACACAGTATTTTTCAAACCTCTGACCTCTGACTTCCAGACTCCGATGTACTTTCAGCAATCGCTGCAGCGCTCCGTTTCAGATTGATTATTCCGCACCCCTACCGCCTTTGGCTGGGCAGGTGCAATCCTGAATTTAATCTTCCAGTTTGTCTTTCAGCGATTTGAAACCCTGGCCGAGAATTTCGTTGGCATCCATCACCGTCAGAAAAGCCCTGGGATCTGTCTTGTTGATAAACTCCTCGAGAATAGCCAGTTCGCGCCGGTTCACGACAGTGAAGATGACTTTTTTACTGCTGCCATTGTACATCCCTTCTCCATGCAGAAAAGTGCCTCCCCGGTTCAGGTCGTTAATAATCTTGTCCCTGATGGCTTCGTGCTGATCCGAAACAATCAGTATGGTTTTTTCATACGAAATTCCTGAAAGCACAGCATCAATCACTTTTCCCATCACAAATATCGTGATCCATGAATAGAGCGGAATGCGCCAGTCGCCGAATGCAATGAAACCGACAAGAACAATTACGGAATCTACACCCATCATTAACTGGCCGAGCGGCAGTTTCGTATAGCGCGCTACGATCATGGCAATGACATCTGAACCACCTGAAGTAGCTCTGGATTTAAAGATCAGTCCGACACCGGCACCGACCAGTGCTCCGCCGAAGATTGAAGACAGCAGCGGGTCACTGTCAACCAGAGGTTTAAATCCTGAGTAATAGGAGAGCAGGTCAACAAAGACAGAGGTCAGCACAAATCCGACGACTGTTTTGGTGCCGAAACGGGGACCCAGCACCCGGGTACTAACGATGGTAAGCGGAATGTTGAAGGCCAGGGCTGTTGCCCCTACCGGCAGTCCGAAAAGGTAATGCAGAACAATGGAAATGCCATAAATTCCGCCAGGTACAATTCTGTGTGGTGTTATAAAATAAACATATCCTACTGACACAAGAAAAGTTCCGGCAACGATCAAGGCATAAGAAATAAACCACTTACGGGTAAAAAGCTTCTCTTTTTGAAGGAATGCCATTGGTTGTCAGGATTAGCGATATCTTTTTTAACAGATCCGACTCTCTTTATTCAGTTATTTTATCGTGGAGTGATTTGAATCCCTCACCGAGTATCTCATTGGCATCCATCACTGTGACAAAGGCTTTTGAATCAACCTGGTGAATGTATTCTTCCAGAATGGCGAGTTCCCTTCTGTTTAACACTGTAAAGATAATTGTCTTGTCCGAATTGTTGAACATTCCCTTACCGGGAATATAGGTTCCTCCCCGGTTCAGGTCGTTTATGATTTTATCCCTGATCAGTTCAAACTGACTGGATACAATAAACAGGGTCTTATCATAGCTTACACCCTGCATGGTGATATCAATGACTTTCCCTGTGACAAATATCACAATCCAGGAATAAAGCGGGATATGCCAGTCTCTGAAAACAATCAGGCCAAACAGAACAATCACCGAGTCGACATAGATCATCAGCTGACCAAGGGGAAGGCGTGTATGTTTGGCAATAATCATTGCTACAATATCAGATCCCCCTGAGGTAGCCTTTGCTTTGAATATCAGCCCGAGGCCGAATCCAATCAGAACACCTCCGAAGACACAGGCCATCAGGATATCATTGCTTAAGCCCAGAGGGTCATGTTCTCCGAATATGAGGGTCAGAAGATCCATGAAAACGGATGTCAGCACAAATCCGACAATGGTCTTTATCCCGAACCTGGGCCCAAGAACTTTAACTCCTATTATTGTCAAAGGGATGTTAAGCACTAGGCCGAACAATCCGATGGGAATTCCGGTAGGCCAGAATGAGAAGAGGCCTTTTGTCAGATGATGAACTACTATACCAATCCCGTATACTCCGCCAGGAACGATTTTATATGGGTTTATAAAGAAAACAAAACCTGCTGCTAGAATAAATGACCCAAGGATGGTCAATGAATAGGCAATGAACCATTTCTTTGAAAAAAGGCGTTCATTTTGTAAGAAAGCCATGTTATTAAATTGTTAATGAGATAAATAGCACTTCATTGTAAGGAGAGTGCAAAGCTATACAGAAAATAAGTAAATTCATACAACTGTAAACTTTCTTTAAGATGACCCCACCGGTATGATCGATTGCAGCAGATAGAAGTATAGAAATTGGACTATTTTAGTTGTACTTTTAATGTGCTCAATGTCAATTATATAGAAATAGATGTTTTTGAATTTCTGCCGGATGTTATTCACTTTCTGATGTTTTTCAAACCTTCTGCATTTTAAAATGTTAATCATCTTTTTTTAAACAGTTTTTTGAAGGAATGAGTAAAGTATTACCTTTGTGACAGAATTTGATAAATATAACAGTTGCAGCAAAATAAAACAGGATTTTTGAGGTTAATAGATTTATCCGCTTTTCATAATAACGGGTATTTCATTGAATTATCAGGGGTAACATCTATAAAGTAAGGCTTTCTGATTTTAACCAGGCTGTTTTAACATCGGTCAGTTTAGAAAAATGACACGAATTAATACGCATTCAATTTTCAGGCGTACATGCCAACTTGCGCTATTGCTTCTTGCGGGATTTTTGTTTCCGTTGACTGGCAAGGGACAACAAGAGCCGCAGATAACGCTTAACAGGTTTAATCACATGGCGGTGAATCCGGGTTATGCCGGTTTGCGTGACGCTATTTGTGTTACCGGGTTTATCAGGGAGCAATGGATTGGGATTGATGATTCTGAAGGGAATAAAGTATCGCCCCAGACCTTTATTATCTCCGGTGATTCACCGGTAAGAATTCTCAGGGGTGGTGTTTCGGCGACAGTGATGCAGGATAAGATCGGTTATTTCAAGGATGTTTATGTAAAGCTTGGATATGCCTACAATCGCCCTATGGGCAATGGTGAACTGGGAATAGGCTTCAACGTAGGGTTTTTAAACAAATCCCTTGACTTTTCGAAATTAAAACCGGTTGATGATGATCCGATGATCCTGTCAGTAACCGAAAGTACTATGTTTACAGATCTTGCAATCGGAGCATTTTATCTTGATCCAAATGGACTTTATCTCGGAGTTTCTTCGACGCAATTGCTTGAAGGGTCACGAAAACTAGGATCAAGTAGCTCAGGAGCAGAATACAAACTGCGCAGACATTATTATGGCGCTGCAGGTTACGAAATATCCTGGATCCGAAATCCGGCTTATGTTCTGATCCCTGGTGTTTTTGCCAAATTTGACGGGACAACTTTTCAGGTTGATCTGAATGCCACACTGGAATTTAACCGTAAATTCTGGGGAGGATTGACATACCGGTTTCAGGAAACAGCAGCAGTAATGCTGGGTTTGAATATTAAAGATATCAGCATAGGATACGCTTATGATATCCCGCTTTCAAGAATCGGAGGAGCAGGAAGCCATGAAGTAATGGTTCGTTATTGCTTTAAGCTTGAACTTGAGAAAGCGAAAAGAAGTTTCAGAAATACCCGTTTCCTGTAAAAGAAATTTGGTTGGAATAATTATATTGCTATTTTTGTCGGTTCAAAAATTCGGGGCAACCTATAATAAAGATATGGTTAAACCGTTATTTGCATTAAAATCAGTTACAAACATGAAAAGACTCTTCAACTACATCATCGCTGCCCTTATCCTGAGTAGCTGTGGAAATTCAGGAAACGGTGAACTTGTAGGTGTTTCAAAGCGGGAAAAATTCTATCAGCCCGATCCGTTTGGTATGGCCTATATTCCTATGGGAAGTTTCACCATGGGTGTTGGCGACCAGGATGTGCCTTACGCGCACATCAACGATCCGCGGACAGTTTCAGTCAGCGCTTTCTACATGGACGAAACCGAAATAACCAACAATGAATACCGCCAGTTCGTTTTCTGGGTCAGGGATTCGATTGCCCGCAGGAAATTGGGTGATGTGAAACCGGAGGAATTTCTTGTTGAAGAAAATAAAAAAACCGGTGAAACCTATGATCCTCCTTTCCTGAACTGGAAGACTGAGATCAAATGGACCGGTGAAGAAGAGCGTGAAGCCCTCTCTGATATGTTTCTTCCGGAGCATGAACGGTATTTCCGCCGTAAGGAGATTGACACCAGGAAGCTCTTTTATGAGTACTACTGGGTTGATTTCAAAGCTGCTGCCGGGAAGGACTTTTCAGCGGGAGATCCTATCAACGCCAGCCTTGCAAATCGCCCTCAGGGTTTAAAGGATCGTTCACTTTATGTCCGTAAGGAAGTTATCAACGTTTATCCGGATACACTTACCTGGATTCACGATTATGCCTATTCATACAACGACCCGATGACCGAGCGCTATTTCTGGCATCCGGCCTACGATAACTATCCGGTTGTCGGTGTAAACTGGAAACAGGCAAAAGCTTTTGCGATCTGGCGTACGGAGTTGTTGCGTGCTGTTCTCAGCAGCAAAGGCAATGCGGTCGTCAACGAGTTCAGACTTCCTACAGAAGCTGAATGGGAGTGGGCAGCACGGGGAGGCAATTCATTCAGTCCATATCCCTGGGGCGGACCTTATACCCGCAACGAAAAAGGGTGTTTTCTGGCCAATTTCAAACCTCTTCGCGGAAATTATGTAGATGATGGCGGACTTACCCCTGTTATTGTAGCCCATTACCCTGCTAATGACTTCGGACTTTATGATATGGCCGGTAATGTTGCCGAATGGACCAATGATGCCTACGATGAATCCTCCTACAATTTTACCTGGGATATGAATCCGGCCTATAACTACAATGCCAAGGACAGCGATCCTCCGGCCCTTAAACGCAAAGTTGTACGGGGTGGTTCATGGAAAGATATCTCTTATTATCTGCAGGTTAATTCCAGGGCTTATGAATTTCAGGATACAGCTAAATGTTATATCGGTTTCCGCTGTGTTCAGAATTATATGGGTCGTCAGAAGGATGATAATCCTGCACGGGCTTCCAAGATCTACAATTAAACCGGTATTACCTTCCGGATTTATCCGGATCAATATCTTTTCATGGCATAACTTAATAAATAAATAATCAACAAATTAACACTCAATAATCATGGGATTGAATAATTTAGTCAGAGGAAGAGGGTTCAGAAACTTCATGGCAAAGCTTTATGGATGGGGAGCTGCTGTCGTTATTCTTGGAGCACTTTTCAAAATCAATCACTACACCGGTGCCAATGAAATGCTCATCGTTGGTCTGGGTACAGAAGCATTGATTTTCTTCTTTTCAGCTTTTGAACCACCTCATGTTGAACCTGACTGGAGCCTGGTTTATCCGGAACTGGCCGGCATGTATCATGGCGGTGAAACCGGAGGTCCCAAAGGAAAAACGCCCACACAGGAGTTGGATGGAATGCTTGAAAAAGCCAAGATCGGCCCTGAACTTATTCAAAGCCTTGGCAACGGGTTAAGAACCCTGAGTGAAAATGCCGGTAAAATGGCCGATATGTCAAGCGCTGCTGTTGCAACCAATGATTATACAAAGAACCTCACCAACGCTTCAAAATCTGTCAATGATTTGTCGCTCAATATCGTTAAGGCCGCTGAATCCACAGCACAGTTGACAGGTACTTATCAGCAGTCGGCACAGGCACTGGCAAAATCGGTTGAGAAATTCGATTTCTCCGGTCTTGACAACAAAGCATACGGAGATCAACTGCAGAAAATTTCCAGTAACCTTGCAGCACTCAATGCAGTATATGAGCTTCAGCTGAAGAGTTCAAACACCAATGTCGAGGATGCCAATAAACTTCATACCACACTGAACCAGTATCTCGGTCACATCAACGATTCAAGCCAGGAAATGAACCGGTACAAACAGGAGCTTGACAACCTGACAAAGAAGGTTTCTGCTCTCAACAATGTTTATGGCAATATGCTTGCCGCCATGAATGTGAATTTGAAATAAGGCTGGTTTATTAACGGATTTTCTAACAATACATATTAAATATAGATTATGGCTGGATACAAGGAGACACCGCGACAAAAAATGATCGCGATGATGTACCTGGTGTTGACTGCGCTGCTGGCTTTGAACGTTTCTGTTGAAATCATTGAGGCTTTTGTGATAGTAAACAAGAGTATTGAGGGCACCAATGACAACCTCAAATCGAAAAATGATGAAACCTATGCGCGTTTCGAGCAACAGAACCTTTTAAATCAGGCAAAAGTCGGCCCTTTCTGGAATAAAGCAAAGGAAGCCAAGAAGTTATCCGATGACCTTGTAACTTTTATCGAGCAGGTGAAATATGAAGTTATTGCCAAATCAGAAGGGATAACGGTTGAAGTTGCACGCAATACAGAGCTCAGGGATATTGAAGCAAAGGATAAATACGACGAATCAACCAATTATTTTATCGGCAATTCCCAGGATGGCTCGAAAGGTAAATCCCGGGAATTGAAAAATAACATCGATAAGTTTAAAGAAGAAATCGTAAACCTTCTTGACGAAAAAGACCGTTCATCCATTCAACTGGGCCTTGATACCAAAGGACCTTTTCGCGATGCCAGCGGTGCCAGGCAAAACTGGGAGATGCATAATTTTTACCACATTATTCTGGCTGCCAATGTTACCTTCCTTAACAAGCTGATTGCAGATGTGCGTTCCGTTGAAGGCGATGTAGTAACCAAACTTTTCAACTCGGTTACGGCATCTGACTATAAGTTTGATCAGTTGGCTGCCAAGGTTATCCCCAATTCAAAGCTTGTTTTCAAAGGTGATACCTATGAAGCAGACATTATGGTTGCTGCTGTCGATTCTAAACAAAACCCTGAAGTTTTTCTTGGTGGCCGCATGCTTCCAACGGAGAATGGGGTAGCTAAATACACTGCTTCAGCCGGCACTACAGGCTTGCAAACTTATAAGGGAACGATTAAAGTTAAGGGACCGGAAGGTGATTTGAAAGAATATCCATTTGAAGGTGAATACTTCGTTATGACCCCTTCACTTACTGTTGCACCTACCAAGATGAATGTTTTCTACGCCAACGTTGATAACCCTGTATCAATTGCAGCATCCGGTATACCCGAATCCCAGATTTCTGCCGACATCACCACAGGTACCATTAAACGTGCTGCTGATGGCAAGAACTGGGTAGTCAGGGTTCCTCTCGGACAAAAGGCGACCATTAACGTTAAGCATAACGATGGAAAGACATCACGAAATATGGGTAGTGCCGAATTCCGTATAAAAAGGGTTCCTGATCCAAAGGCATTCATTGCCAACAGCGACGGAGGCCCGGTGCAGAAAAATATGCTGTTGGCTTCAAGAGCTATCATTCCAAAAATGCCTGAGGATTTTGATTTCGACCTTACATTTGAGATCGTTTCCTTCACCTTTGTAGGCGTTCGCGGCGGGGATACCTATGAGCGTCCTGGAACCGGCAACAGGCTTACTGATGAGATGCAGACCTTCATATCCAACAGTAAGCGCGGACAGCGGATCTGGCTCGAGAATATTATGGCCAAAGGCCCTGACGGTAACCGAAAACTGGGTACCATCAGCATTATTGTACAATAATCGTTCTTCGGAATACGTTTTATTACTCCATGCCGGGTATGCTTTCAAGGGTTATCCGGTATGGGTTGATTACCAGATTGAATCTTTCCGGATCGCCGGAATAGTTGAAATGAAAACTCAGCAGCTTTTTGAGGTGTGCTGTAAACAAATAAATAACGGATGAAAAAAGTATTTGGTTTTCTTGCCATTGTTCTGTTGATGGCCGGTTTTGCAAAAACAGGGTTATCCCAGGTGCTTGATAGCCCCCCCCGCGATGGTATATATGATAAAAAGGTAACCATTGAAAAGAAACCTATCAGTTATCCATGGGTCCGCGAGGCTGATGTGGTGTGGAGCAAACGTATCTGGCGTGTGATTGATCTCCGCGAAAAGATGAATCAGGCGTTTTATTACCCTGAAATGCCCCACAATGACCTCCGCAGCCTGATGCAGGTCATGATGGATGCGCTTAAAGAAGGTACCATCACGGCCTACGACGCCTCTTCAACGACCGATGAATTCCTGGTTCCACTAACTTACCAGGAAATCATGAACAGACTTGAACGGGTTGACTCTGTTCCTATGCAGCGCCCTTATCCGCCTTATGACTGGTACGACACTGTGATCTCTGTCAAGTTCAACCCATCGGATGTGAAACGTTTCAGGATTAAAGAAGACTGGTTCTTCGACAAGCAAAGATCTGTCATGGAAGTGCGGATCCTTGGTATCTGTCCTGTCCGTGATAATTTTGATGAAAAGGGACTCTTCAGGGCATATGACCCCCTCTTCTGGATTTATTTCCCGGAAGCCCGCCCGGTTTTTGCAAAAGCAGAGGTGTTTAACAGGAACAATAGTGCTGCGCGGAAAACCTATGACGATATCTTCTGGAAAAGAATGTTTACCAGTTACGTCTATAAAGAGGATAATGTCTACGACAGACGTATCTCAGACTATGCGACCGGAATAGATGCCCTGATGGAAGCCGAGCGTGTTAAAAACGATCTTTTTACCTTTGAGCATAATCTCTGGGAATTTTAGAATACAGGGAAAACAATATTTACCGCCCGGCATCAATTGCCGGGCGGTTTTGTTTCCGGCAGATGTGCCGATATTGTATCTTTGCTTAAAGACTTTAACAACCTGCCTGCGTGCCGCACATACTCGATACACCGATTGAATACCTGAAAGGCGTAGGTCCCTCAAGGGCCGATATGCTGCGGAAGGAACTTGAGATCCATACTTTCGGGGATATGCTTCTTTATTACCCATTCAGGTATGTCGACCGGAGTAAATTCTATACCATAAAGGAAATAGACTCCGAATCAGCCTGGATACAGCTTAAGGGGAAAGTTACCGGAATGCAGACCATCGGGACCGGTCGTGTTTCCCGTCTGGTTATGTCCTTCAGGGATACGACCGGTGAAACAGAACTGATCTGGTTTCAGGGAAGCAAATGGATTAAGGATAAGATCGTTGTGGGCAGGGAGTACATCGTTTTCGGGAAACCCAACCTCTTTAACGGCCGGTTTAACTTTACCCACCCCGATATCGAGCCGGCCGACGAGGAAGCCCCTGTGCTCAACGAACCGCTGCAACCCTACTATTCCACCTCTGAGAAATTGAGAAGCCGTGGTTTTACCCCGAGGAATTTTGTTAGGATCATGCGAAACCTGATAGCCCAGGTTCAGCATTCCATCCCTGAAACGCTCAGCCCTGCTCTGATCAGTGCGGTTAAACTGCCCACCAGGGCAGAAGCCCTTGTAAATATTCACTTCCCTTCCGATCCCCGGACATTGGCCCTGGCTCAGGAACGTTTGAAGTTTGACGAACTGTTTTTTATCCAGCTGCAGTTACTCAGGCTTAAGTATGTGCGCATGGAGAGGGTGTATGGCAGGGTATTCGGGCAGATCGGATCACACTTCAACGCATTCTACCATCAGAATCTGCCGTTTACGCTGACCAATGCCCAGAAGAAGGTAATCAAGGAAATCAGGGCGGATCTGGGCAGCGGAAAACAGATGAACCGGCTCTTGCAGGGCGATGTGGGCAGTGGCAAGACCCTCGTGGCGTTAATGTCGATGCTTATCGCGCTCGACAATGGTTGCCAGGCATGCCTGATGGCTCCTACCGAAATACTGGCAGTACAGCACTTTAAAACCATCTCAAGGATGCTGTCCGGCTTGCCGGTGGAGGTTGCCCTACTTACCGGCTCAACCAAGAAGTCGGAAAGGAATGTGCTCCATCAGAAACTTCAGGATGGTAGCCTGCATATTTTGATCGGTACCCATGCGCTGATAGAGGACCAGGTGCAGTTCAACAATCTGGGATTGGTTGTTATTGATGAGCAGCACCGGTTCGGTGTGGCACAACGTGCCCGCCTGTGGGAAAAAAGCGAAATCCCGCCGCATATACTTGTAATGACAGCTACACCCATCCCCCGCACACTGGCGATGACCCTCTACGGAGACCTGGATGTATCGGTGATCGATGAATTGCCTCCCGGAAGAAAGCCGGTCAAAACTTATCATTTTTATGAAAAGGACCGGCTGAAGGTATTCCGGTTTATGAAAGACCAGATTGCCATGGGTCGGCAAATATATGTGGTTTATCCGATCATCAACGAATCCGATAAACTGGAACTGCAACCGCTTATGGATGGTTTTGATACCGTTTCGCGCTATTTCCCGCTGCCTGAATACCAGATCAGCATTGTGCACGGGCACTTGAAAGCTGCCGAGAAGGAGAGTGAAATGAAGCGTTTCCTGGATAAACTCACCCACATCATGGTAGCCACTACAGTGATTGAAGTGGGCGTGGATGTACCGAATGCCTCTGTGATGGTGATTGAAAATGCCGAGCGTTTCGGTCTTTCTCAGCTTCACCAGTTACGCGGCAGGGTTGGCCGTGGTGCCGATCAGTCGCACTGCATCCTGATGAGCAGCTACAAGCTGACCGCCGACGGCCGGAAGCGCCTGGAGACCATGGTTCGCACCACCGATGGATTTGAAATTGCTGAAGTTGACCTTCACCTCCGCGGCCCGGGCGACCTTCAGGGAACCCAGCAGAGCGGCCTTGTAGGACTAAAGCTGGCCAGCCTGATCAAGGATGAGAAATTGCTGAAAACTGCCCGGGAGTTTGCCCACCGCACCCTTACCGATGATCCCCGGCTTGAAAAACCCGAAAACCTACCCATGGTCATTTATCTGCAGCGAAGTGAGTTTGATTGGGGAAAAATTAGCTAATTAGCCGATTAGTGAATTAGCCAATTAGCACATTAGCGGATTTCACCTTCCCCTTCCCTCCGACCTCCTATCACTGACCTCTGACTTCTGACTTCTGACTTCGGATTTCGGATTGTGGATTAGCCAATTAGCTGATTAGTTGATTTCGTTTTGCCACTTTTCACTTTCTTCACTCATTACTCACTACTCACTGTACCGTCCTGAAATTTGTTTACAGTTTCTTAGATTAATACTTCATTTTTGTTTCATTCATAATTCAATGGGCAATGATGAGCTTAAGCTTTGTTGGGCAAAACCGAGATGGGGTTCGATACCCCATTCGGTTTTTAAAA
>JAZDHI010000018.1:0-129324 GCA_043806115.1 Bacteroidota bacterium | reverse complement strand
CTTGTTTACCTTGCTACCCTTAACTTTCAGAAACGATGGGTTAATAACTTGAGAGACTGGCCAATGATAATTAATCAATTATTTACGTTCTTTGATGAGAGAATTAAAACAAGTGACACAGTTCATTGAACACTCCCTCCTTACTCCTTACTCCTTACTCCTTATTCCTTACTCATTACTCATTACTCATTACTCATTACTCATTACTCCTTACTCCTTACTCCTTACTCATTACTCATTACTCATTACTCATTACTCATTACTCATTACTCATTACTCATTACTCATTACTCATTACTCATTACTGCCTACTGCCCACTGCCCACTTTTTACTTTGAGCTTTGAGCTTTAAACTTTTTACTTTGAACTTTTTACTTTTTACTTTTTACTTACCCGATGCACCTGACCTTTAACTCATACTACAGCCTGCGCTACGGCACACTGGCCATTGATCAGATTCCTCCGCTTGCAGCTGAAGCCGGAGCTGAAGTAGTGTTGCTTACCGACATCAACAACACCACCGGCACCATCGATTTCGTAAAAGCCTGTAAAAAGGCCGGAATCCGGCCAATTGCAGGTGTTGAGTTCAGGGATGGTAACCGCCTGCTTTATACCGGAATTGCTGAGAACAACAGCGGATTCAAGGAACTGAACGACCTGCTGAGCCGGAGCAATATCCAGGGCACTCCCCTGCCCTGGCCGGCGCCCCCGTTCAGAAATGTGCTTGTCGTTTACCCTTTCGGGAGCAGGCAGGTGAGTGAAATGGCTGAAAATGAGTTTACCGGGGTCACTACCGCCGACATCAATAAACTACCTGTATCAGACTATCAGAAATACCGGGGCAAATACATCATCCATTCACCCATCACCTTTACCGGCGAAAAGGAATATGAATTACACCGTTACCTGCGGGCCGTCGACAACAACATATTGCTGAGCCGCCTTACACCTGCAATGGTTGCAGGAAACGAAAGAATGATGCTGAGCCTGCCTCTGCTGAAAAAGAGCTTTGAGCATTACCCCGAACTGATCCGCAATACCGAAAGAATGACAGGGCGTTGCGGCATAGACTTTGATTTCAGAATCATCAAGAACAAGAAGACTTTTACAGGCAGCGCCTATGATGACCGGATGCTGCTTGAAAAACTGGCTGCAGACGGGCTTGAGTACCGTTATGGCAAAAACAACCCGGAAGCTGCCGCCCGTGTCAGGCATGAACTCGACATCATCGACCGGCTGGGGTTTGGTGCCTATTTTCTCATCACCTGGGATATTATCCGCTACTCCATGTCAAGGGGTTTCTACCACGTGGGGCGCGGCAGCGGAGCCAACAGCATTGTGGCTTATTGCCTGAGAATCACCGATGTTGACCCCATTGAGTTAAACCTCTACTTTGAGCGTTTCCTGAACCCCAGGAGAAGCAGCCCGCCCGATTTTGACATTGATTATTCATGGAAAGAACGCGATGATGTGCTGGATTACATCTTCAAGCGTTACGGGCGGGAGCATACGGCCCTGCTCGGTGCCACATCAACATTCAAAGGGAAATCCATACTCAGGGAACTGGGCAAGGTAATGGGACTGCCAAAAGCAGAACTCGACCGGTTGGTCGATGAACCCAACAACCCGCTCAACCAGGATGATATTACCAGGCACATCACTGAAATCGGTACCCGTATGACCGATTTCCCAAACATCAGGAGCATCCACGCCGGTGGGGTGCTGATCTCGGAAGAACCCATCACCTGCTATACGGCACTCGACCTGCCCCCGAAATCGATGCCTGTAACCCAGTGGGACATGTATGTTGCCGAAGATCTCCGTTTCGAAAAACTTGATATCCTCAGTCAGCGGGGAATCGGCCACATCCATGACTGTGTTGGCATCATCAAAGCCAACCATGGCATCAGCATTGATATTCACCAGGTTGCAAAATTCAAGCAGGATCCGAAAGTAAGGGAGCAACTCCGCAACGGCGAAACCAACGGATGTTTTTACATTGAGAGTCCGGCCATGAGGGGGCTGCTGAAAAAACTCCGGTGTGACAATTATCTCAGCCTGGTCGCAGCCAGTTCAATCATCAGGCCGGGAGTCGCCCGGTCAGGCATGATGCGTGAATACATCCGCCGTTTTCACAACCCCGGTGGATTTGACTACATCCATCCCATCATGAAGGAACAGTTGAGCGAAACCTACGGCGTAATGGTTTACCAGGAGGATGTACTGAAAATCTGTCACCATTTTGCCGGCCTTGATCTTGCCGACGCCGATGTGCTTCGGAGGGCCATGAGCGGGAAATACCGCTCAAGGGTCGAATTCCAGAAGATCATCGATAAGTTCTTCGACAATTGCCGTCTGAAGGGTTACCCTGAAGATATCACGAATGAAGTCTGGCGACAGATCGAGTCGTTTGCCGGATATTCCTTCTCCAAGGCACATTCCGCCTCATTTGCCGTAGAAAGCTACCAGAGCCTATATCTGAAATCCTACTTCCCGGTTGAATTTATGGTAGCCGTAATCAATAATTTCGGAGGATTTTACCAGAGCTGGGTTTACTTTAACGAGGCGAGGCGCTGTGGGGCCGATATTGAGCTTCCCTGCATAAACCGGAGCAGTTACCTCAATACGCTCTCAGGTAACACTATTTTTATCGGATTTGTTCATATTTCAGGGCTCGAAAGCAGCCTTGCCCATTCCCTTCTCTCTGAACGCGAACAATACGGAGTTTATACCAGCCTTCACGACGTGGTTGAACGACTGCAACCAACCATGGAGCAGTTGATTTTACTGATCAGAACCGGAGCACTGAGGTTTACCGGGCTTGGCAAACAACAACTGCTGTGGGAAGCCCATATGCTGGCCGGTAAAAAGCGTCCCGAACCTGTGGTTTCATTGTTCAGACAACCGGTACGTCAGTTTAACCTGCCTGTTCTGGTACACAACCCGCTTGAAGATGCCTACGATGAAATTGAATTGCTTGACTTCCCGGTTAGTATGACCTATTTCGATATGCTGAAAACAAACTTCAGGGGCGAAATTCCGGCGCGCGGCTTAGCGAGCTCGGTTGGCCATACTGTAAAAATGGCCGGTGTGCTGGTCACCATCAAGTATGTAAGAACCATTAAAAACGAAATTATGCACTTTGCCACCTTTTTGGACAGTGAAGGTGAATTCTTCGATACGGTGCATTTTCCTGATATAGCAAAAACTTTCCCATTCCGGGGACGGGGTGTTTATCTGCTGCTTGGTAAAATTGTGGAAGAGTTCGGTTTCCCTTCGGTAGAGGTTTCGAAGATGGCCAAACTCCCTCTACTCAGCGATCCGAGGTACTTATAGCATTGTTCAGACAAACCTTGAAATGACCTCCAACAGGACTTCTTTTCTGATGGGCTTGGCAATATAATCATCACAACCAGCCTCGATACTTCGTTCGCGTTCACCTATCATGGCGAATGCTGTCTGAGCAATTACAGGCAGTTCGGGCCTGAAACCTTTGATTTCACGTGTTGCCTGGTATCCGTCCATAACGGGAAGTTCTATGTCCATCAGTACCAGATTGATTGAAGGATCCATTTTACACATCTGAACAGCTTTTACCCCATCTCCTGCCCGTATGATTTTTCCATTCAGTTTTTCAAGTAAGGAACTGATATAGAAATAATTAGTATCCACATCTTCCACAACCAGTATACACTTCCCCGAAAGATCAAGACGGGGCACCTTTGCGTCTTCCGACTCATCATTACTCCCGGTACGATGACGGCCTACCTTATATGGTATCTCAAACCAGAAAGTAGAACCTTCACCGGGGTATGAGTCAAGCCACATTTTACCACCCAGCATTTCCACGAGATTCTTTGAGATGGTCAAACCAAGTCCGGTGCCTGAAAGGTTGTGAGAGGCAGCTTCCCTCACCTGTCCAAAACGTTCAAAAACGAGTTTCTGTTGATCAACAGCTATACCAATACCTGAATCGCGGACATAAAATTTAATCTTGTCGTCTTTTATGCTATAACCAATCTCAATAAATCCTTCATCAGTGAATTTAAAAGCATTACCAGTAAGGTTTAAAAGAATCTGCCTAAGTCTTACCGGATCAGTGTAAACAGCAAGATCAGGATCCATATTCCCTGGTTGCATATAAAGGGTGATATGGTCTTTGTGCAACCTGATCAATTCCCTGTTAAAGAATACTTCAAGATCGGAGAACATTTCATTAAGGTAGCAATCTGAGTAAATAATCTTCAACTGTCCTGCTTCAATCCTTGATATATCAATGATATCATTGATCAGATGCAGCAGATTGTCGCCGCTTCTAATGATCACATCAAGGAACCGGTCCTTCTCATCAATACTGAGTTCTGCATCCTGCAGCATTTCAGCAAACCCAAGAATGGCATTCATAGGAGTCCTGATCTCATGCGACATATTTGAAAGAAAAAGACTTTTTAACCGGTCTGATTCTTCAGCTTTTTCCTTAGCCAGTTGCAGCGATTCTTCAGCCTTAAGACGATAAGCAGCAAGGGCAAACATATTGATATATCGCTGAACTATAGCGACCATTTCATCGGTATAATCGGTTTTGGAATCAGCCAGAATTATAATTCCGGCGTACTGATTATTAATAAACGCCGGGACGCTTAGCAACCTGTTAAAGGAAAACTCACCGGGAGATACACAGGGAATGATAAGACTGACATCAGGCTTATTGATAATAATTGGCTGCATTCCGGATAATAAATCCTCCATAAGGCCGGTTAAATGCCCTGCTTTGGGGTCATGCCTTTTAACTCTCCTCGAGAATTCCTTCTCATCATTCTCTTCGAAGCAATACATATAGGATTTTTCACCTTCAGAAGCAGGGCTGATGAGTAATGAAAACTCACTGCCGGTAAATAAACGGGAGTATTGCTGAACCATGTAGGCAACCCTTGCAGGTTTAATGGTTTCACTTAGCAATTCAACCCCGATTGTGGCAATCCCCTGGTTAATTGCCAACTCGTTCTTCAACAGTTTTTCAGCATTTTTACCTTCAGTTATATCTGTTACAAGACCTTCAAGCCTGATCAGTTTGTCATATTTGTCGTAAACTCCCCTGCCTTGTTCCAATACCCATTTGATGCGCCCGTTTTTTGCAACAATGCGATACTCAATCCTGTATACCCTGTGCCTCTTAACTGCATTCTGCACATCATTCCAGACCATCTGCCGGTCATCTGTATGGATAAGATCGCCATAACGAGTTTTCTTATTATTAATCAGTTCAACGGCGTGATAACCTGTAAGCTTCCTGCAACCGGGACTGACATATTCCATGGTCCAGTTTGCTTCATTTAAGCATCTGAATGCCATTCCCGGCAAATTATTCATTAGGTTATCAAGAATTTCCTGGTATTCCTGCAATTCTGTTTCACTTCTCTTTCTATCAGTAATATCAATAGAATACTGAATTATATATTTAAGATTACCATTATTTGTAAAAACCGGATAACCGAATACTTCATAGATTCGTTTTTCGCCAGATTTATTGATAAACTCATGCTCGACCCTGACGGGTATAGTTGAAGTTATCACACTTTTCAAGGCACAGTTATAAGCATTTCCTATACAACTCTCCGGTTTTTTCTTCATGTAACAATGCACCGAAGCCAGTGAATCCTCAAACTTGACAGCAGCCAGATTACGCACGAGAGCTTTGTGCGTAATTGCTTCAATTACATAAAACGGATGGGGTAATGAATCAATAATTGTTCTCATAAAACTATTATCAAATTCATTAAATGTATCTTCCTGAATTCCGGTCGAGAGAATAGTCTTAACTTCGTTTCCTGATAGAAAATCCTTTTTTACTTCAACAGAATCAAATGTTATCTTATCTATTTCTGTAACCTGGAAAAGAAAATGAGTTGAATCCGGGTGAATCAATGGAATTATCACGACATTAAAATACTGTCCTGTTAATACTGATTGGGCAAATGTATTGACAGGGTCAACAGATTGCTCAATCGATTGATAAAAATCTTTTTCATCCAATGCAATACGGAACCTCAGAAAGTTAAATAATGATGCACCACTGATAAATTCCGAACTCTGATTAAATAAGTTAATTGCTGCAAAATTTGCCCTGAACAGAATGAATTTTTCTGTGGTTAAAAACGAGGGAAGAGGCATGACATCGAATGACTTGAGAAATAAATCATTCGTAGTCCCAAATAATAATGCAGGTTCTTTATTATCCTCTTTAAGGATAGAAAACGGATTTTTAACTGAAATACCTTTTTTCTTTTTTTCCATCCGTCACTATTAGTATTAACCTGCTATGTTACCTGAATAAATTAAAGTTCATTTTATTAAAATCTTATAAAATAAACAGGTGGAATTATCAAATGTTTGAATTCCATTACATATTAAAGCTATTTCCGGGCATCGGTAAAATCACTGTCAGACTTTTCTACCTAGCAAAACAGCCATTTTCCTGAGTAACTCTTTTGGATTGATCGGCTTGGATACAAAATCATCAAACCCTGAATTAAAAACCCTCTCCCTGTCTTCAATTGAAGCAAAAGCTGTTTGAGCAATTACCGGAACTTCAGGATTAATTTCCTTTATTCTTGCGGTGGCTTCATAACCATCCATTACAGGTAACTGAATATCCATCAGTACAAGGTCAATTCCTCCGGTTTTCCTGAAGATTTCAACTGCCTGAGCACCGTCAACGGCAAAAGTCAGATTGATTTTGCTTTTCGATAACAGTGATTTAAGGTAAAGTGTATTGGGGATCTTGTCTTCAACAATAAGGACACTTCTTCCTTCAAAGTTGAAAATCTCCTGTTTAGGTAATGAAGATAAGGAGTCCTTTTTCACAATACCGCGTCTTATCATCGGAAGGCTGACATAAAACTCAGAACCATGGCCCAGTCTTGAAATGACCCCGGTATATCCGTTTGATGCGTCAATGATTCTTTTTACTATAGCCAGTCCCAGACCAGCACCACCAAATTTCCTTGTAAAAGGATCTTCTATCTGACGGAAAGATTCAAAAATGTAAGCAGTTTTATCTTCAGGAATACCGATTCCGGTATCTTTGACATAGAATGTAATCATAGGGTCCCCGCTGACCTTATCCTGGGCCAGCCTAGCACCCAACTCAATGGTTCCGGCCTCTGTAAATTTTATAGCATTATGAATCAAATTAATAAGCACCTGTCGTAACCTCAGGCGATCAGCTACGATGGAACCGACATGTCTTGGATCCGGCAATACCAGATTGGGATAAATGGAAGTATTTTTAAGTTTGAGCTTCAGATCATTAACGAGGTAAAGGTATATCTCATTCATAAATTCCGCCAGATCAAATGATTCTGGTGATAATTTTAATGCTTCGCTCTCTAACTTTGACAAGTCAATGATGTCATTGATCAGATTTAACAGAACCTCCCCGTTAGAGGATATCATATCAAAGTATTCCTTCCTTTCTGTTTCCGAGGTCTCATATTCCTGCATCAGACTTACGAAGCCGAGTATGGCATTCATCGGGGTACGTATCTCATGTGAAACATTGGCAAGAAAAGCCGTCTTCAGCCTTTCTGATTCTTCAGCCTTTTCCTTTGCCTTCAACAGTTTAAAATGATTTAGTTTGTGTTCAGTAAAATCCCTGATCACAGCAACCATCATCAACTGGGTTCCAAAAAGAAATGATGATAAGGAAAGTTCAAGCGGAAAGGTCGTGCCATCTGCTTTTAATCCAATCAACTCATAATTATGCCTGATCTCAGGTTTTGAATCATGTCCGGATTGTTTTCTGAGAGCAAACTTCAATTTCTCGCTATTCTCTTCACTGACAAACAAATCCATCAGGCTTAACAATGCAGTTTGATCTTTCTTAAAACCAAAAAGTTTACTTAAAGCTTCATTATGGTAATCAACTGAACCATCCTGGTTTACCAATAAAACAACATCACGGGCATTGGAAGCAATCATTTCAAATTTTAACTGAACCTCGCTTAATGCCTTTTCAGTATTGATTTGCCTGGTAATATCAAGTGCCGCAAATGTTATTCCCTTCGAAAGGTCTCCTTTTTCAATAGGAGAAGAACTTATCAGTACATCGATGGTTGAACCTTCTTTATGTCTGAATTTACTTACCATTAACCCTATACCTTCCCGTTCAAGCATTGCATACTTCTCGGAGCCTACTTTGTTGTATTCATCATCTGAAGGATAAAGTATTCTTGTGTTTTTTCCAAGAAGCTCTATCTCAGAATAACCCAGCATGTTGCACATACGGTCATTTACCATTACAATCTCCCGGTTTGCAACTACCCCAATACCAGCCGGCGAAGCCTGAAAAATACTGTTCAGTTTACTTTCGTTTTCCCTTAACTGCTTCTGAGCTCTACGCCTAACAGAGATGTCAATAAATGCAGATTTAACACCATTACCGGAAGCATCTTTTGTGCTGATAAACTGAAGATCAATCAGATTATCCTTCGAATTATTTCTTGGATTTATAATACATAATTCTGTTGTTAACTGATCACCCGATTCATGGATTCTGCGAAGATGAAAGTAGTAGGTATCCTGATAGTCGGGATGAATAAATTTTGAAATTGGCTGACCAATGATCTGATGCCTGTCATATCCGAGTAATTCCGCTCCGGTCAGATTTATCTCCCTTATAAACTCATGCTCATCTGTTGTCAGGTAACCAATGGGAGCAAAATCAAAGAGAGAAGTATACCTTGAAGTAGATTTTTCCAGTTCCGTGTATACCCTTTGCATTTCCTCATTCTGTGTTTCCAGCTCTATCTGATAGATCTGCAATTCCTCAATGAGATGCTCAATATTCTTAGAGTCGTATGCCTGAAAACCTGGCATTGACCTCTGTTTAAGCATATTTTCAGCCTTCTCACGCAAACTTCGGCTCTTTTCGTTAGAGTGCATTTTTTACTTTTTAGATAATTTTCTTTTGCAATCCGAGGTAATGTTGGCGAACATAAAAACCATTCCTGTAAGTTCAGCCTGTAAATCATAAATAGGAATTCCTTTAAGGCTCAGGAGCATAATAGTGCCATCATGCTTAGTGTATTTCAAGGCACCTCTGTAACCTTCTCCGGGATCTGCCAGAATTTCCTGAAGTGGCATCCGTAGTATTGTATTGTTCGCTCCATCTTGTGCACTGCTTGTCCATTTTATAGAATCGAAATGCTTGCCTGTGATTTCAAGTTCATTCATTCCCAATAGATTTCCCATTGCTTTGTTAGCATAATTTATCAGTCCTTCATTATTAATTATTATTTGCCCTATCGGACTTATATCAAGAGACCGGAGCAATAGGTCGCGTTCTGAACGGATTAGCTCTTCCAATCGCTTACGTTCTGTTATATCAATCAATGTCAGCACAATACCGTCAACAGCATTTTCAATTGTCCTGTATGGTAACATCCTCATCAGGTAACAACTACCAGCTTTGTCAAAAACCTCAGTTTCAAACGGAATCAATGTCTCCAGTATCTTTTCGATATCAGCCTGAAAATTTTCATAAACCAGGTTATGGGAAATGTGGAAAACGGGACGCCCAAGATCCATTTCCATTACATTGATTGTCTTTACAATTGCAGGAGTGTAACGTCTGATCCTGAGAAACTTATCCAGAAACAATGTGCCGATGTTTGTATTTTTCAACAGATTGTTCATGTCGTTTGTCATCTGTGTAAGCTCTTCTATCTTATTCTGGTATTCAGAATTTACAGTATATAACTCTTCATTGACAGATTGAAGTTCTTCGTTGGTAGACTGCAATTCTTCGTTCGATGCAATCAATTCTTCATTGGTAGATTGAAGTTCTTCATTTGATGTTTCAAGCTCCTCGATGGTAGCCTGTAGATTTTCTCTTGTGTACTGGAGTTCCCGTTCAAGTTCACTGAAACGCTCGTTGTAATGCGATTTAAGGTCAAAATCATCTACTTTCACAGATTCCGATTCAGCAACCTGCTTTTCAATAAAAGTCACCAGAAAATAAATTGTTTTACTCCTGCCCTCTTCAATGATTTTACACCCTATATCAATGTAAGTAAGCAGATTATTAAGGCTTATCTGAACTTCCCTGAATGTCAGCTCTTTTTTATCCCTGGCAACTTTATGCAGAAGACTGCCAAGTACTACAGATATCTCGGGAAGTACCATTTTCAGAATATTCAGGTTTGCCTTTCCCTGAGGAATTCTTAAAAACCTGCTTGCATCCTTAAAAACATGAATCAGGTCAAGGCGATAATCAAGCAAAACACTTGGAGGTAAAAAACCTTCAACAATACTATCATAGATATTTTCAACTTTGAAAACATCATTTGCCGCCATGGGTGTTTCCTCTGCACGGATCTTATAACGGGTATCACGTAAAGAAGTAATAGTATTGTGAAAAGTATACTGAGCCGGTAAACGGTATCCCTGCTTTACCTTGTAAACTTTCCATTTAGAGCTTATGGTCGTATAACCATCTGCAATCTCGCCAACAGTTTCACTACTTCCAAGGTAAAGATGGCCTGATTGCAGAAGTGAATAATAAAACATGGCCATGATTCGACGTTGCATTGCTGCATTCAGGTAAATGAGCATATTTCTGCAAACAATCAGGTCAATTTTTGTGAATGGCGGATCTTTCAGTATGTTATGAGAAGCAAATATCACCATTCGTCTGATCCGTTCACTAACAATATAGCTATTCTCTCTCTTTAAAAAATAGCTTCTCAACCGGTCGGGCGTAACATCAGAAATGATGCTTTCAGGGTAAATACCCGTACTTGCATATTCAATAGATTCACTGTCCAGATCAGTAGCAAATACTTTGACATCCAGTTCAATTTGACTTTCATCCATATACTCTCTGAAGAGAATTGCCAGAGAATAAGCTTCTTCACCTGTTGAACATCCGACACTCCATATCCTTATATTATTTCCTGGCTTTTTCACACGAAAAATCTCCGGAATGACCTTTTCCCTTAGAACACTGAAAGCTTCCTGATCACGGAAAAACTGTGTTACTCCTATAAGAAGTTCTTTATAAAGTATGCGGGCTTCTGTAGGCGATTGATTCAGGTATGAAATATAATGTTCAATTTTATCTATCTGATTGATACTGATGCGCTTCTCAAGGCGGCGTAAGATCGTGGCAGGTTTGTAAAACGAAAAATCCACTCCGACTTTTTCCTTCACAATTTTCAGAATTTTTGCAAGGATGTCTTCATCTTTTGATATGATGTTGTCTATTTTACCTGTTTTGTTGATGTACGGATGTTTAACAAATTTTATAAGCTCTTCCGGCATTTTATCAGGTGGAAGGATGTAGTCAACGAGACCGGTGGCAATTGAACTTCTTGGCATACCGTCAAATTTGGCACTCTGATCATCCTGAACCATTACCATACCACCGGCTTCCTTAATAGCTCTGATACCTAAGGTTCCATCAGATCCTGTTCCGGAAAGTATGATACCGATAGAATCTTTTCCTTTATCCTGCGCCAATGACCTGAGAAAAATGTCAATAGGAAGGTTCAGACCCCGGTTTGTATCCTGCTCTGTCAGAAATAGTTTTCCATGAAATATGGTCATATTCTTCCTGGGCGGTATCAGATAAACTGAATCAGGCTCTACCACAATGCCATCCTCTGCCCTGAAGATCTCCATTGTTGTGTACCTTGATAATAATTCTCCCATCAGGCTCTTATAATCAGGTGACAAATGCTGAACTACAATAAAAGCCATACCACTTTTTACCGGCATATTTCTAAAAAATACTTCAAGAGCTTCAAGTCCCCCAGCAGAAGCACCAATCCCAACGCAAAGCAACCTGGTTTCTGCTATACCATTCATATTCTGGCTATTCGATTGTCCGGAAACATCTATTGATTCCGACCTTTTTGAATTCCGGTTTATAACCTTATCAGAAGATTTTTTTTCTTTCTTTGTAACCATTATTTTTTAATTGTTATTTAGAACCGTTCCAGACTGCGTTATAATCCTTCCTATAACAACAAAAGAGATAAAAAAGATTGATCCCGCTGATAATTTTCCTGCTTTCCTTATTAATATTTTCAATACCTGATTGCCGGTTTATTCTACAAAAGATACTATGTTCATTATAACATAGAAAAATAAGAGTTTAACTGTTGTGGAATCATAATATCTTAATAATTTTGTCAGGTATTAAAATTCTTCAGGGCAGGGCGAAATTCCCGACCGGCGGTATAGTCCGCGACTCAAACAGTTTATAGCTGTTTGACTGAACCGGTTAATTTCCGGTACCGACAGTAAAGTCTGGATGGAAGAAGAGTCTGTGTGTTTCCAGAACATTGGGTTTCCAATGTTTTGATGCATTATGATATTCAGCCCCGGAGATTTTTCTACCGGGGCTATTTATTTTAAAAATCAATACGTGTTAATATGAAAAATGTATTCCGGATCCTGTTTCTATATGCCCTGATATCGGCATTAACAAACACCACTCAGGCACTAGCACAGGAACGAATTAAAGGGCAAGTAAAAGACAAAACCGGAGGACAACCTCTGGCAGGAGCAGAAATCCAGTCTGATATCAAAGGTAACGGAACAATTACTGATCACAATGGTTATTTCGAACTTCAGTTACTTTCAGGTGCATCAATAATTGAAGTCAGATATACCGGATACAAAGCGGCGGAAATTGCAACAGGTTCCATCCCGATAAAAGGCATCTTTTTGATTGAGCTTCAACCAGACATTGTCGGGCTTGAAGAAGTTAATATCATTGCAACCTATGCGAAAGACAGGGAAACACCAATTGCTGTAAGTACAATAAAAACAGCTACCATCGAAAGAGAAATGGGTAATCAGGATTACCCTGAAATTATGAAAATGGTTCCCGGGGTTTATGCAACAAAACTTGGTGGCGGCACCGGAGATGCCCGGATAAGTATCAGAGGCTTCCAACAGGAAAATATTGCCTTATTGCTGAATGGCGTTCCTGTAAGCAGTGTTGAGAATGGTCTAGTTTACTGGTCGAATTGGGCCGGGCTGGGAGATGCAACACAGACTATACAGGTGCAACGTGGACTTGGAGCATCAAGGGTTGCATTGAATTCTGTGGGCGGTACCATCAATATCATTACAAAATCTTCTGAAGCACGAAAAGGCGGGAGTTTCAGATATGCTGTGTCAGATTATGGCAATCAGAAAACCATCCTGAGCCTGTCTACCGGGAGGCTTAAAAACGACTTTTCAGTTACTTTTCTGGGCTCCAGAACAGCAGGTCCTGGTTATACAGATGCATGCGGGGTTGATGCATGGGCTTACTTTTTAACCATCAGTAAAGAGATCAGCAAGTCGCAAAAGTTAGTATTCACTGGTCTGGGATCTCCCGAGAGACACGGACAACGTAATTACGGACTTTCAAATGAACAATATGAAAAATACGGAGGGAAGTACAACCCCAACTGGGGAATGTATAATGGGCATATAAACAACCTTTCAGAGAACTTTTACCATAAGCCGCAATTGGCACTGAATCATTACTGGAATATAAACAGGAAAGCAATACTGGCTTCCTCAGCTTATGTTTCATTTGGTACAGGAGGCGGCAAATACTCAGAGTCATTCAATAGTCTGCCGGTATCCGCTTTCAGAAAGAATAATCAGATTGACTGGGATGCTATTTATAAACAGAATACTGATAATACAGATACCACAACTCTTGCAACAGGTGAGAAAGTGACCGGTTTTTCCAAAATCATTCAAACAAATTATCTGGCAAGCCATATCTGGTTTGGCGGACTTACAAATCTAAATTATCAGTTAAATGAGAATTTTAGTATTATAAGTGGTTTGCATGCCAGGTACTTTAAATCAAATCTAAGGGAAGAGATCGGTGATCTGCTTGGTGGCAGGTACTGGATTGACAACTACGCCTGGGCAATTGAGGGGATTGGAGAAAGGTCGCAGATAAAATCAAAAGGTGATATAATTAATGTCGATAATGATACAAGGGTTGACGTTATAAGCTATTTTATTCAGGCTGAGTACTCGGCAGGCAAATTCAAAGCTTTTTTTGCTTCAACGGTAAATAATACCTGGTACAGAAGATATGACCGAATTAATTATATTCAAAAAACAGAAAGCAATTTGATTACCAAACCCGGGGCAGATGTCAAAGCAGGACTGAATTATAATCTGAATAAGTTCACAAACATTTATTTCAATACCGGTTATTATTCGAAAGCGCCTTACTTCAAATTCGTTTTTGCAAATTTCAGCAATGCTGTTGTTCAGAATCTGGGAAATGAGAAAATATCCTCTCTTGAATTCGGATACAATTTTCGGAAATCATTATCAGCCTTAAGCCTTAATGCCTATTACACATTATGGGAAGATAAGTCACTGCTTTCGCATGAGAATATTCAACTCGAAAACAGTACTGACACCAGGGCATTAATCCGGGGACTTGATGCTTCACACACGGGAATTGAGTTTGAATTTAATACACAGGTCCTGCCGGGCCTGCATTCCGGAGCTACCGCATCATTTGGTGACTGGCGCTGGGAAAATGATGTGGTTGCTCTGTTATATAATGACAAACAGGAATTGATTGATTCAACGGCAGTATTTGTTAAAGACATCAAAGTTGGAGATGCACCTCAGTTTACACTGGGGATATTCGGTGAATTCAGTTTGCTTAGCGATTTGTCAATAAGCGCTAATTGGATGTATTACGGAAATCTTTATGCAAACTTTGATCCGGCCAGCAGATCTAATCCTGACGACAGGAATCAGCCTTACAGGATCCCTGATTACTCGGTTGCTGATATACACATTGGATACAATTTTAAAATCGGTGAAATAAAATCCAATGCTTCAATAAGCTGTTTTAATATTTTCAACAATGAATCAATCCTGCGGGGTGAAGATGGAACGACTCACCAACTCGATTCATTCAGTGGATTCTGGTCACCCGGCAGAACATTCAGTTTTTCGCTCAGGGTTGAGTTTTAGCAGATTCACCCGGCGTGCGGAAAGTAACAAAGGATAAACTGAAAGATTATAAACAGGTACTACAAATAAGTATCCTCTCAGGTTAATTTCTTTATTACCTTGTCCATAATCTCTGTCACCTTACAAGACATTTCAGTAAGCGCCGCATTGCCGATGGATGACATTGATGTTTTGGGGTTAATGGCTGCAATTTCACATTTCCCGTGCTCCTTTTCCTGAACTACTACGTTACAGGGCAGCAGGAGTCCGATTTTATCTTCTGTTGACAAGGCATCCAGGGCAAAATGAGGGTTGCAGGCTCCAAGAATTGTGTATTCCCTGAAATCAGCACCGATTTTTTGTTTTAGGGTGTCCTTCATATTTATCCTGGTAATAATACCAAAACCCTCTTCCTTCAACAATTGAGTAACCCTATCAATACCTTCTTCAACTGTGCATTCAAGTATTTTCGAAAAGTAGTAGTCCATCATAAATTTTATTAAATGTTTCCAGGCAATCAATAAAATCACATTGCCTTGATTATCTATTTGCAAAACTAACAGAAAATTTCAATTCAGATTTTATCTTTGTACCCACATGCATTTAGATGTATTTAAACCTTGAGGAAAGTATTATAATGCAGGGAAACAAGTCAGTTCTATTTATCACTACTATCAGTTCCTTCCTGACTCCATTTATGGGTTCAGCCATTAATATTGCACTACCGGCGATTGGAAAGGAATTAGGAATGAATACCCTCATACTTGGATGGGTTGCAACTTCTTATCTGGTGACCGCGGCTGTTTTTCTTTTACCTTTTGGAAAACTGGCCGATAGAAACGGTCGGAAAAGACTGTATATTTCAGGCATTATACTTTTTGGTTTTGCTTCCCTACTGACGGCATTCTCATGGAACAGTGCATTCCTGATAGCCGCACGCCTATTGAACGGGATAGGAGGTGCAATGATATATTCGACTGCTCTCGCCATTCTGACCTCAGCCTACCCTAAGGAGAAAAGAGGGAGAGTTCTTGGAATTAATGTTGCTTCAGTTTATCTCGGGTTAAGCCTTGGTCCTACTATAGGCGGATATCTGACAGTTTTGCTGGGCTGGCAAAGTATATTTTTATTTACTTCTTTATTAAGTATCCTAATACTCCCCATCGCAATCTTTAATCTTCCGAATGACCATAAAAAAACATTTGATACTGGTTTTGATCTGAATGGAAGCATTGTTTATGGGTTTGGTATTGCAGCCATTATTTATGGATTCCCTCATCTACCAGGGGTTTTAGGCATAGTATTGGTTATTACTGGAATATCCGGATTGGTTATTTTTGCTTTTATTGAAAACCAGACTCCTGATCCAATTATCAATATCGGCCTTTTTAGAAAGAACCTGGTCTTCGTGTTTTCTAACCTTGCTGCATTTATTAACTATAGTGCGACTTACGCTCTGGTATTTTTAATGAGTATTTACCTTCAGCAGGTAGGAAATTACTCAGCGGCTGAGGCAGGTTTAATCATTGTTTCTCAACCTGTTATGATGACTATTATTTCACCAATTGCCGGTAAATTAAGCGATAGGTTTGAACCTCGTATTGTAGCATCAGCAGGCATGGCACTTACTGTAACCGGTTTATTCACGATGTCATTCATCACCGCAAAAACTGGTGTCCCATTTATAGTTGCAGTGTTGATGCTGCTTGGACTTGGATTTGCCTTGTTCTCATCGCCGAATACTAATGCTGTTATGAGTTCAGTTAAACAAACTGAATATGGGATTGCCTCCGCTACATTAGGAACCATGAGGCTTACAGGTCAAACTATGAGCATGGGAATAACCCTGTTGGTTATAGCATTGTTTATTGGTAATACCGGCCGCAATGATGCCAGTGATGAACAGCTACTTAAAGGAATTAAGTTTACTTTTACAGTGTTTGCCTTTCTTTGCATTGCAGGAACCTGGTTTTCACTGAGAAGAGGAAAGGTCAGGCCTGAAAAACAGATTAAGGATGTATTCTAGTCAATTCAGATAAATAATTAATTCACTATGAAAAGCCAGGAAAAGCTAAAAGCAGTAATTTTTGGAAGCAGTGGTCTGACTGGCAGATTTCTTACAGAGTTGCTTTTAAAGGATAACAGGTATGAACAACTCACACTTTTTGTCCGCCGGGAAGTTAAAGTTTATCATGGTAAAATCAGACAAATCAAATTTGAGCCGGGTAAAATAGAGCAAATTTCATCTGAAATATCAGGTGATCAGGTGTTCTGCTGTTTAGGGACAACTATTAAAAAAGCAGGTACCAAAGAATCGTTTTTTGATACCGACCACAACCTGATTGTCGATATTGCAAAATCTTCTTCTAAAAACAGGATTCCTGTTTTTACCGTGATATCATCTGTAGGAGCCAATCCGGAGTCCCGGAGTTTTTATCTGAAAACCAAAGGGTTAACTGAAAGGGCTTTACAAATATTTGAATTTGAATGCCTGAATATAATGCGGCCTTCCATGCTGCTGGGACTGAGGCATGAACGCAGGCCTGTGGAAGAAGTTGGTAAAGTTATTTTTAATTCATTGGGATTTCTGATGATTGGCAGTTTGAAAAAATACCGTCCCATACATGCAGAAACTGTTGCGAAGGCAATGATATCGGCTGCCAATAAATATAAGGGAATCAATATTTTAGAATCAGACAAGATTGAGGTTTTAGGAACAGATTCTTAGTAACTATATCATAATAAATTTCTGAGTATGAATTTTATTACACCGGAAGAGCTGAAAAAAATGCTCAATGCCAAAGAACCATACCAGTTAATCGACACCCGTGAGACTGATAAATATGATGTTTGTCACATTGAAAATGCTATTTCAATACCCCAAATGGAGCTTCCGGAAAGATTAAATGAAATTAATAAAGAAGTTAAAGTTGTAATCTATTGCATTTATGGAATGAAAAGTGAACAGGTTTATATTTATTTGAAAGATAAATTAAAAATAAAAAATCTGTTTATTCTCGAGGGAGGAATTTATCAATATGCACGTGATATTGCCCCATCAATGCAAGTATAATATGTTATACATGAAATTTTTTCCGGAGAATCATGTCTGAATAAATCCTTTGATACCTGTCGTTCACCAGAAAAGCCGGAACTGACATTTACAACAATCATCTTCCCTGCATCGCTCCGGCACTCATAAAATCTAAGGTTTCAAGTAAAAATGCAGTTGCCAATTTTTCATTGTCCATAGAGTCTCATCCAGCGGTTATTTGTATGCCCTATCTATTTGAATGTCAAATAATTTACCGCTGGCTCAGAAAGTTGCATTAATAACATTTCCGATATAATTTGATTAGCCTTATCTGGTCTTGTCGAATGATTTGATCAGAATCGATCCGGAACAATGTCAACGCTGGATATCAGGACTTTGAAAGCTGTCCGGATTTCGTATTATGGCAATTACTTATGCAACTTCCCTGATTAGCTGTTTTATTATTGGTTTTCCAATTCCTGAGAATGTACCGGTTAGTTCAATTTATTTTCTTTTTCTTTTTGCAGGTCTGTATTGAAAAAAGCTATTTCTTAGATCTTGGATGTGATCCTGATTTACCTCTGAACTTAGGTTTATTTTTTATGGGATTGAATTCAGGACCAATGCCAAGCAACTCAGGTGGCATTTGCTTGCGGATTTCATAACCAATTAATTTCTCGATTCTGGCAAACTCACTTTGTTCATGTTCATTGATGAAAGTAATCGCAATACCGGTTTGCTCAGCCCTTGCTGTCCGTCCGACCCTATGCACATAATCCTCTGCATCTCGGGGGACATCATAATTTACAACCAGACTGATATTCTCAATGTCTATCCCTCTTGAAAGGACATCCGTAGCAACGAGCATCTGCAATTGACGGTTTCTGAAACTTAAAAGGACTTTTTCACGATCTGATTGTTCGAGGTCAGAATGAATATCTGCTACCTGCAAACCTTCAGAAGCCAGTTCACGTGTTATGGATTTAACCTTTGATTTTGTTGAAGCGAATACCAGTATGCTTGGCAAATTACGTCCTTTAATCAGGCCTGCCAATAATCTTGTTTTCTGTTTATCATAGGCCAGATATGCAACCTGTAAAATCCCGGTAGCGGGTTTTGACAAGGAAATATTCACTTCCACCGGGTTTCTGAGAATTCGCTTACTCAATTCCCTGATCCTGGCAGGCATTGTTGCTGAAAACAATAATGTACTCCTGGTTTCGGGTAAATAACTGATGATACGCATGATGTCATCAAAGAAACCCATATCCAACATTCTGTCCGCTTCATCCAGAATTAAGTGCTGAAGGTTTTGAACCGGTACAATGTCCATATTAAGAAAAGAAATCAGTTTTCCCGGAGTAGCAACTACTATATCAACACCCTGACTTAAAGCTTTTCTTTGTTGCTCCCATTCCATTCCATCAGTCCCACCATAAACAGGCAGGGAACTGATACTTAGAAAATAGCTGAATCCTTCAAGTTGCTGGGCAATCTGAACTGCCAATTCACGTGTCGGAGCTATAATAATACTATTGATCCCTTTCACCGGCTTTTCAATAATGCGATGGAGTATGGGTAATAAGTAAGCTGCAGTCTTTCCAGTTCCTGTTTGTGCACAACCTATGACATCATGCCCAGCCAGAACATGGGGTATAATCTGCAATTGAATCGGGGTAGGTTTTTCAAACCCAACCGTATCAAGGCCCTGCATTACACCTTCAACAAAGCCAAACTGCCGGAAGTTAGTATCTTTTATTTCAGATTGATTGGTCATATTCAGTTTGGTTACTTATAATCCATTCTTGTTCGTAAAAGAGTCCAAAAGTAGGGAATAATATGCAGTCCGGTTAATTTAATTACCAGTTAGCCGAAAACAAAAAGGGAGCCAGCTGGCTCCCTCTCCGAAAGTTAACCCTGAGGTATGTTTTACTTCTTGCCTTTTTTCAGATTGGCAATTGAATCAGCTACCCTGGTGGAATCAGCAATTCTCATCTGTTCCGCTGCAACTGCATTGATTGAATCCTGAACCCTCATGGTTTCAGCTTCAACTGCTGCAATAGAATCTGCAATTCTGATTGAATCTAAACGAGCCTGTTCAGCTTTCTGCTCAGCACTTGGGCCACATGCAACCAATGTTGCTAAACCAGCAATTGCTATAATCTGCGATAAAGTTTTCATGTTTGTCTGAATTTTTTAAAAACGCTGCAAAGGTAAATAAATATTTTATTCACTAGTAAATCATTGGCAAAAAACAATAATGATTAGTTAATTAAGCTATAGTATTGATATTCTGCATTCTATGAAATAAAATTGCTTTTTATAGGGTTTTACTTTAAATGAAAATTAAAAAATTCAGAGAGGAATTAAAAATTAAATTGAAAATAATTCTAGCAACGAAGTATATTCATTGAAAATATGTAACAAATGAAGCTGCTTAATGTATATTAAAAATCCTTTTATTAGTCCAATTAAAAAGAAAAGAAAAAATGCTATAAAAAACTGCAAAAGCAGGTACAATTGACCTGCCTAATTGTAAATACCTTAAGGATTTTGCCATCTTCTATCATCAATGGTATTCTCCATATAATGATATTATCGATGGCTGATGAGAAGATAATAAACAATTTTTCTCTGTTCCTGAAATCAAACTCAGGGAAGTGAAAAAAGACCATTTCTACCAGTATAAATAATGAAATTGACCAGAATGGCTGTTAAAACATTTCACAAAATCGAAAGATAAGACTGACAATAATTTCAATTTTGCCCTTCTATTTAATGGAAACAAAATCATCAGGAATCATGAAACTAAATCAAATATTGAGCGGATTCTATCACTATGATAGCGAAGTGACATTTATTATAAAATCTTTTATCCTTTCCGACTGGTATTCAAAAAAAAAGGAAGTGAAAACCACTTCCTCTTCAGAATAAAGTAATTGAATTTACTGACTACTTTTTAACCGGTAAAGCGGCGATAGAGTCAGCTATCCTCTGCTGTTCCATAGCAACGGCGTTGATTGAATCCTGAACCCTCATTGCTTCAGCTTCGACTGCAGCGATTGAATCAGCTACCCTGATTGAATCAAGACGAGCCTCTTCAGCTTTCTGTTCTGCACTTGGTCCACAAGCAACTAAAAATGCCATTCCGGCAACAACTAAGATCTGTGATAATGTTTTCATGTTTGAGTGTTAGTTTTAAAACAAGGCAAAGATATATAAAAACCATATTAAAAAGCAAATCCAGTAAAAAAAATTTTAACCTTACTTTAATGGATATAGTTAATTGACTATCAAATATATATCTTTATAATTGTTAATAACTTTTAAAAATAATATTAAAATAGCCTTAAAATTAATAGCCGATTATCACAATTTTTCAAAAATCACACCTTTTTTTCTTCTTGGTAATAAATATTCTGATGACCCGGGATGGATTAAATAGAATTATCTTTGTGAGGGATATTTCTTAAAGATGCATGATAAAAATAAGCTTCCACCTCTGGCAGAACAACTAAGACCTGATTCATTTGATGGTTATGTAGGTCAGCGGCACCTGGTTGGTGAATCCGGTGTATTAAAACTGGCAGTAGAATCAGGGAATCTGCCTTCGATGATTTTCTGGGGACCTCCCGGTGTTGGTAAGACAACACTGGCTTTCATAATATCACGAATGCTGAATCGTCCTTTTTATTCACTCAGCGCAATAAATTCGGGAGTAAAAGACATAAGGGAAGTCATTGATAATGCAAAATTATCTGCCTCAAATGCCATCCTTTTCATCGATGAGATCCATAGATTCAGCAAATCACAGCAGGATTCCCTCCTGAATGCAGTTGAAAAAGGGATTGTGACTTTGATTGGGGCCACCACGGAAAACCCCTCCTTTGAAGTGATCGGGCCTTTGTTGTCCAGATGCCAGGTTTACATTCTTAAGCCTCTATCGGAAGAGGAATTGAAAACCATTATTTCAAAAGCTATTGAGAAGATAAAGCTAACAACCGGAAATGAGCTTGTAATCAGTGAAGATGAAGCATTAATGAGAATTTCGGGCGGGGATGCCAGAAAACTCCTGAATGCCATTGAAATTATTTCAGGTACAACAAAGCCGGAATCAGGCAGACTTGAAATCGACAATGCCAGAACACTATCGATTATTCAACAGAATCTGGCTTTGTATGATAAAAAAGGTGAGATGCACTATGATATTATTTCAGCCTTCATAAAATCATTACGCGGCAGTGACCCAAATGCAGCTGTCTATTGGTTGGCCAGGATGATTGAATCGGGTGAAGACCCACTCTTTATTGCAAGGCGAATGCTCATCCTTGCTTCAGAGGATATCGGAAATGCCAACCCCAATGCCCTGTTACTGGCGAATTCCTGTTTCGATGCTGTTCATAAAACAGGTTATCCTGAATGCCGGATAATTCTGTCACAGTGCGCTACATATCTCGCTTGTTCCCCCAAAAGCAATGCTTCTTACATGGCAATTGAGGATGCATTGATAATGGTACGAAACACCGGGGATTTACCTGTTCCGCTTCAAATCAGGAATGCACCTACCAAGCTGATGAAAAACCTTGGATATGGAACTGATTATAAATATGCTCACAATTTTGAAGGAAATTTTACTGAGATGGAATTTTTACCTGAAAAGGTTTCCGGTACAAAATTTTATGAGCCAGGTTACAATCCAAGAGAACAGGAATTTAAAATCAGGTTGAAGCAATTATGGAAGAATAAATACAACTATTAATACCTTAATTACAAAAATAATGATCCCAAAGATAGAAGGTTTAAACAGATTTGACTATAATAATTTTTTTCTGATAGCCGGCCCCTGTGTGGTTGAAAATGAAACCATGCCGATGGAAATTGCTATTAAGATTAAAGAAATAGCAGACCGTTATGAGATCCCATTCATTTTTAAAGCATCATATCGGAAAGCAAACAGGTCAAAATCAGGTTCTTTTAGTGGTATCGGAGATCAGATTGCATTGGAATGTCTGGCTTCAGTTAAAAAGAATTTGGGAATCCCGGTAATAACCGATATTCATAATCCTTCAGAAGCCGCGGTTGCTGCTTTATATACAGATGCATTGCAAATACCGGCCTTCCTTTGCAGACAAACTGACTTGCTTGAAGCTGCAGCAGATACTGGAAAATGGATTAACATCAAGAAAGGGCAATTTCTTTCTCCGGATTCAATGAAATATGCTGTTGAAAAAGTATCTGAACATGGGAATCAAAATATAATGGTTACCGACCGTGGTACTATGTTTGGTTACCAGGACCTTATTGTTGATATGCGGTCCATTCCTGAAATGCAAGTGTTTGGAGTACCGGTCATATTGGATATCACACATTCATTACAACAACCAAATCAGAAAGAAGGAGTTAGTGGCGGAAGGCCAGCAATGATAGCGACTATTGGAAAAGCAGGAATTGCTGCAGGTGCAGATGGTATTTTCCTTGAAACTCATCCGGACCCTGCATCAGCCAAATCTGATGGTGCAAATATGCTTCCTTTACAGTTGCTTGATAAGTTATTGTATGATTTGGTAATTATGAGACAAGCATATCTAAAGACCATTAAAATTCAGAAAGAATAATTATGAAACACCAGGAAATATTAGTGAAGTTAATAATTTCAGCAAAAATTCGGAAACAAACTGGATACCAAAAACTGATATTACAATAATAATTACAAAAGCAGGTAACTTCTGCATTGATGTCTGTAATAGTAGAGGGAGTCCGGTCCACAGTAAGACAAGAGAATATAACCCAGGCAACATAAGGAAGGTTAGAGATGAATGCAGGTTGGCAATAGCATATAAAATGTATACTGGTGTATATGAATAGATTACCAATTTTCCTGATTTCGAATAATCCTTAATCGAATGAAATTTTCCAGATAACCCATAAACGAAGACTGTGGTAATCATTAGTGTAATCACCTGCAGAAAAATAAAAAACCCGGCATGTATTAATGGCAGCGAAAACCGGTAGGCATCGATATCCAGGACATTCATAACAAATAAAAAGCTTCCAATAAATTTTGAAACCGCCCCTAACAGGACCAATGGCAAAGCAAACGATAGAAATGTTTCTTTCAGAGATCGTTTCTCAAGATTAATTGCCTTCCATTCCCAACGTGGAAAGAGAAGCAGATTTTTGATTCGCCCCTGTCTGTTTTTTTGATCCATGATATACTCAGGATTTATTCAGAAATAGCTTGTGTGATTGTACCTGTTTCAGCATCAAACCTAACATTCGATATATTCTTTGCCGGAAGAAAAGTAACAAGGCCCATCTGACTGACCATCATTTGTTTTTCTGCCATAAGCATTCCTCCGACTCTGACAGCGACCTGCGTTTTTTCTGGAATCCGGTAAAACAATCCATGTTGCTTCCTGATTACCTGGCCTCGCTGTTTAACAAAATCTTCGATAGCAAAATTCTGCTTTAAAGGAGTAACAATCAGACTAACTGACTCTCCGGAAGCTCCAGATTTATCAGAAACTCCATTTGTTTTTGAAAATCGACAAATCGTTTCAAGAATTCCTTCTTTTTCTGCTTCCGGGGTTACGAAATAAGTATATACCAGATAAGTTTTACGCATATAACCCTTAAATAGTGCAAGGTATTCTTTCTCCATTTTATTCAATTGTTCAAGCATAAATTCCAGACTCTCACGTGAATAATTCACTTCCTGATAACCTGTTATAAGACTAAATTTATTGTCTTCAATCCGGTAAATAAGGTCAGCTGCTTCACGGGCCTGTTGATCCTGTGTTTTTTCGGAAACACTTCTTTTCAGTACTTTCTCTTCAATAGTAGTTGTATCGATGCTTATACGCCTGATTACAGTATCAACTTTTTCTATTAATACTGGTTTAAGAAGATCACGGAATGGCTTTGGGGTTTCGAGGCTGTTTTCACCAAATGAAGTTGTATTCCTGACTTCGCGTTTAATTTTTGGAATTTCATCAAAACTACTGATAAATCCAGTTTCAGACAAAGCTATCAACAAAGATCTGGAATCTCTGTCTTTATCATCCATTTCAATAAAGAAAAACTGTTCAGGGTCAATTTCAGCAAATGAAGATAATTCAATGTTCCCAAACTCGTAGTAAACAGAATTTTTATCAATAATATCGGTTATTCCAAGCAATTTGGCAGCATAATCGGCGTAGGGGCCTTTAAAACTTTCAGATTTAGTGATCTCAATCTGAATTTTAATTACACTCCTGGGTAGGCAATAAATCATGCCTTCTTTTTCTGAAGAAGGGTTTCCTGAGCTGAAAGGAACAACATTAATCTGACCATAACTAACCGATGCAATCTGAAAGAGAACCAGAATGGTAAGTCTGAAGTCCGGTATAAACTTAAATGTTTTCATGCTGATTTGTTTATGTTTCAAAATTAGCCTTTTTCCCATTACAAAAAATGAATTATATGCCGGTGAAACATATAAGTAAAATTTGAAAAGTTGAAATTAAAATAAATTGACTTATCAAACATATATTTAATTGACTATCAGTATTTTACAATATCAACAATTCTTTAAAGATTTCAAAATTTAACACTTACAAATGCTTATTAAATAGAAAGTGTAAGTATAATTTGTAATTTTAGCCAAAATATTATTTTTTTTATGAATGACTCAAAACATAACCCTACAATATCTGCTGAAACAGTATCCGAATCAATTTTCCGTGACAGCCCGCAACGAAGCTTTATCAAAGCACTTACATATCGGATCATGGCTTCTGGGGTAATGTTTATTGTTTTTTTTATTATATTCAGAAGTACCACTAAACGTACACTTAACGAAAGCCTTGGGGATGCTACACTGATTAGCATAATTGATTTTACAGTCAAGCTTGTTATCTATTATTTTCACGAACGAATCTGGTCTGGCATCAAATGGGGCAAATACTGGAAAAAAAATTATTGGGCTGGTAGAGCATGGCGAAAAGCTTACCGCAAAGCACATAAAGCCTGAAACCCCATTATTATATGATAAAATATAAGAGATGCAGATATGAAAATAAGGCATAAAAAAAACCCGATTGCTGGTTCGGGGTTTTTGGGTCTGGAAGTCTAACTACCTGACAAAAAGTAATTCCCTGTATTTGGGCAGTGGCCACATCTCATCATCCACTAAAAGCTCCAGTTTATCAACATGGCTGCGGATATCATCAAAAAATGGTAAAATCTTTTCACGATACATAATTGCTTGTTTTTCTATTTCTTCAATGCTGTTAACACCTTTTCGTGCTTCTATCATCTTTAGAACCTGACTCCTGATAACTGATATGTGCTCAGAAATTTCACGGATGGTATCAAGCTGATTCTTTGAAAGTGCAGTATATGTTTTTGCATCAAGTACTTCTTTCAATCCTTTCACATTCTCAATTAATTGATTCTGATACCTGATTGCAATCGGAACAATGTGATTTATTGCAAGATCACCCATGATCCTTGATTCTATCTGAACCTTCCGCGTATAATTTTCAAGTTTGATCTCGTGGCGGGCACGGACTTCGCGTTCTGAAAGTACATTATGATCCTCAAACAACTTAATGGCTTCTTTCTTCAAAAGGCTTTTTAAAGCATGCGGTGTAGAAGGAATATTTGACAAACCTCTTTTTTCTGCTTCTTTAATCCATGCATCACTGTAACTGTTTCCTTCAAACCTGATACGCTTTGACTCCTTTACATTTTTCTTGATAATCTGAAAAATTGCATCTTCCTTTTTCATTTTCCCAGCCATTAGTTTGTCAACTTCGGCTCTGAATTTTTTTAATTGGTCAGCAACAATCAGGTTAAGAGCAATCATTGGTTTTGCACAGCTGGAAGAGGATCCTACAGCCCTGAATTCAAATTTATTGCCGGTAAATGCGAAAGGTGACGTTCTGTTTCGATCAGTATTGTCAAGAAGGATTTCCGGAATTTTTGGAATATTAATATTCAATCCATTACTTTCTGATTTCCGGTGAAGTGATTTCTTATCTAGTTTTTCAATCTGATCAAGTGTTTCTGACAACTGAGTACCTATAAATGCAGAAATAATTGCCGGTGGTGCTTCATGAGCACCCAAACGCAGATCATTGCTAGCAGATGCAATGTATGCCCTGAGAATATCTGCATGTGTGTCAAGTGCCTTTAGAATACTTGAAAGGAACACCAGAAACTGGAGGTTTGCCTGTGGAGTTTTTCCGGGAGATAAGAGATTTTCACCTGTGTTGGTACTCATTGACCAATTGTTGTGTTTACCTGATCCATTGACTCCTGCATATGGTTTTTCATGCAAAAGCACTGTATACCCATGACGCTTTGCTGTTTTTTCGAGCAAGTGCATGAGCAACTGGTTATGGTCAACAGCCACATTAACTTCTTCATAAACCGGAGCACATTCAAACTGATTTGGTGCCACTTCATTATGCCTAGTTCTGACAGGTATACCAAGTCTGTGAGCTTCATACTCAAATTCACGCATAAAATCAATCACTTTTTCAGGTATTATTCCGAAATAGTGATCTGAAAGTTGCTGATCTTTAGCACTCGAATGGCCAAACAATGTTCTTCCTGACAACACAAGGTCGGGACGGGCATTGTACAAAGCTGTGTCGACAAGAAAATATTCCTGCTCCCAGCCTAAGGTTGCATATACCCTGCTCACGCTTTTGTCGAAATATTTACAAACAGCGGTTGCTTCACGATCAAGAGCACTTGATGCTTTCAATAAAGGTGTCTTATAGTCCAGAGCTTCACCTGTATATGAAACAAATATTGTCGGTATACAAAGCGTTCTTTCCATTATAAATGCCGGAGAAGTCGGATCCCATGCTGTGTAACCTCGTGCCTCGAAAGTGTTACGTATGCCACCGCTTGGGAAACTTGATGCATCGGGTTCCTGCTGAATCAGTTCATTGGCATTGAAATTCTCCATTGCCTTGCCATCACCTGTAGGTGAAATAAAGGCATCGTGCTTTTCCGCCGTAGCTCCGGTAAGTGGGTGAAACCAATGTGTGAAGTGGGTTGCACCTTTACTGAGGGCCCAGGCTTTCATTGACGAAGCAACCTGATCTGCTATTCGCCGGTCAATTTTTTCACCCATTTCAGCAGCTCTAATTACCGAATTAAATGCTTCGCGAGACATATAATCCTGCATCACTCCCCTGTTGAATGTCATCTCTCCATAATACTCTGAGATTCTATCCGGGAATAATGGCATTAGCCTGCGCTGGCGCGACATTGCAATTTCAAGCGCTTTAAATCTTATGTTGCTCATAATGAAATTGTGTTTATGAAATAAAAAGTGAAAACAAATTGTTTTGGGTTTTGTTGATTGCCGAATATTAAATAATTATTATCAAACTAAAGCGGTCGGTCATATTTGCTTTTTTTTCTGAAGATAAAAAGGCCGAGAAAAGTCAGAGCTCCATTGAGTATAAGTAACTCAAAACCAAATCTATATCCCAAGAACCATACTTCCGAGTTTAAACTCAAAATGTAACAGAGTACCGGGGAAATAATGGCGATGATAGGAACAAACCTGTCTTTAACTTTATATCTGGTAAACAATCCAAAAGCGTACATACCAAGCAGCGGTCCATAGGTATACCCGGCAATTGTAAACAGTTTATCAATCACCGCTTTGTCATTTAACGATTTGAATGCCAGGATACAAATAAAGAAAACAACTGCAACCGATAGATGAACCAGGTATCTTATGTTAATCCGGCGTTTTTCCGATATACCTGATTTATTATCAAGTCCAAGGAAATCAATAGAAAAGGATGTAGTCAGCGATGTCATTGCACCATCAGCGCTCGGGAATGCAGCAGAAATAAGACCAACAAAGAAAACAATACCTGCAACTGATCCAAGGCTCAAAGCTACCTTTGGAAACAGATCATCGGTTGAAGAAACAATAATCCCATTTTTTCTGGTATAAAGAAGGAGTGTGGCACCCAGGAAAAGAAATAAAAAATTAACGAATACCAATACTCCTGAAAAAGTGAACATATTTTTCTGAGCTTCCTTCAGATTGCGGCAACTCAGGTTCTTTTGCATCATCTCCTGATCAAGCCCTGTCATAACAATCGTAATAAACATCCCACTAAAAAACTGTTTCAGGAAAAACCGCTGATGCTGCCAATCCGTGAAAAACATTTTCATGGATCCGGATTCCTCAATTTCCGGAATAAGTTCAAATACCGATTTCCCCAAATCCTGGCTGATATAAACTATTGACAGAACAACAGCCAAAAGCATAAATGTTGTTTGAAGAGTATCAGTCCAGATGATGGTTCTGATACCTCCCTTTAAAGTTGAGATTATTATTAGAATTATAAATATCAGCACATTAATGTGAAAGGGAACATTCCATGCTTCAAAGATGAATACCTGTAATACATTGACAACTAGAAACATTCTGAGAGACGCCCCCAGAGTACGGGATAATATGAAAAAGGCGGCTCCTGTTTTGTATGACCAAAAACCAAACCGGTGCTCCAGATAAGAATATATAGATGTTAATCTGAGTTTGTAATAAAGCGGCAACAAAACCATAGCTATCACGAAATATCCGAAAAGGTACCCGAGAACTACTATCATGTAACTAAACTGGGTATCTTTCACCCAACCCGGAACCGACATAAAGGTAACACCGGATAGGGATGCACCTATCATTCCATAGGCAACAATATACCATGGGGAGGCATGATTACCGGAAAAGAAGGTTTCGTTGGTAGATTTCCGGCTGGTTATTCCTGCAATAATGAAAAGGATTGCAGAATATGCGATAAAGATGGACAGGAATAAAACCGGATGCACTTCGAACAATTAGTTACAGCTTCTCTATTGACTTTGCGAAGGTAATCAAATCCGGAAAAAGAAAATCGATTAAATCCGGGTGCTGTCTGGCCATTAATGCATCTCCAATTAATACCGTCTTCATTCCCAGCCTTTTACCAAATATTACATCACTGATAGAATCACCAGCCATGATCGATTTCCTGAATGAAATACTACTGAAATCATGTTTTGCCTTGAGCCCCATGCCTACGCAGGGTTTACGGGTACAATGCCTATCTGATGACAGGTATGGAGAATAATACACTTTATCAATTCGCCCGCCTGAATCGGCCACAGATTTCTGCATTCTAATATGAATAAGCTGAAGATCAGAATCGTGCATCAATCCTTTGCCAATTCCCTGTTGGTTACTAACGACAACGATAACTCCAAATTTCCTTGCAAAGATATTTATGGCTTCAATCGAACCATCAATGAAGTGAAACTGCTCCCAGGATTTTACATAATCGTCGGAAAGACGTTCGTTAATAACGCCATCTCTGTCAAGAAAGAGTGTCCAGCTACTATCGATCTTTAAACTCATGAAACTCTGTTTGTGCTCTAAGAAAATCTTCCGGAATACCTATATCCAGAAAATAATCATTGAAAATCTGCGCCCTGTATATATCGGGATCAAGCATTCCAGCGAACATACCCTTTTCAAGGGAAAACTTATCCGGAAGTGCAAGCGATTTAAAATAAGCAGTTTTTATTAGATATATACCGCCATTAATATAACCAGGAATTTTCTTGTCTGATTTTTCCCTGATAGCAGTAATTGATCCATTCTGATCGCATTCCACCATCCCATATCGGGAAGCATCCGATATATATCGCAATGCAATGGAAACTCTTGAAAGATCTTCAATGTGTTTTTGGAAGAACCGGTCTAGGTCAATTCTGAAAAGTGTATCTCCATTTAGTATCAGCGCATGTGGTGATTTAACCTTCCTGAAGGAGAGTTTAACTGCCCCTCCGGTTCCTAGTGGCTCTGATTCGAACGAATAGTCCAGTTCAAGGTTTCTGTATTTTGCCCCAAAATGGTTTTGGATTGAAGTGCTAAGATAACCTGTTGACAGTACCACTCTTTTAAATCCGAAATGACTGATAAAATCCAGCTGATATTCTAAAAAAGGTCTGCCATTCACAGGAGCCATAGCTTTTGGCAAATCCGGAACGGATTCCCTGAGCCTGGTACCTAAACCACCGGCAAGTATGATAATATCTGGAAACTCTATAAACATATTACCGGGGGAAGAGTCGTGCTTCAACCAATTCACATATGATATGTCCTATAGTAATATGGGATTCCTGTATACGAGGGGTATCATCTGAAGGAACATTCAGCAGAATATCGGCCAACTCTTTCATTTTACCCCCGGTTACTCCAGTAAACCCTATTGTCTTCATACCTAATTCACCAGCAACTTTCATCGCATTGATAATATTTGAAGAGTTTCCTGAAGTAGATAAGGCTACCAGAACATCACCCTTTGCCCCTTTTGCTTTAACAAGTCGTGCATATACCTCTTCATATGAATAATCATTTGCAACAGCAGTCAGGTAACTAGAGTTAACGTGCAATGCCTCTGCATCGAGAGGTTCTCTGTCATAGTAAAATCTACCTGAAAATTCTGCTGCAAGATGTTGGGCATCTGCGGCACTCCCACCATTACCGCAGAACAACACTTTCCCCTTATTATTGAAAACAGAAACCAGCAATTCAACAGCATTTCCAATCCTTCCTATGAGGGATTCATCTGTGAGCACAGCTGTTTTGACAGAAATTGAAGCATGTATTATTCCTTTGATTCTTTCCTGCATCATCCAATTATATTTAAAGCAAAAGTAAGGAAAACCTGCTTTGTGTAAGATAAAAAACAATAATGATCAGGATTATATGGTCCAGGTTGTAAGACCGACGGAAGTAAAATCATATCTTTTTGACTCACCTCCATATCTGGCCAGTGCATCAATAACATCTGATCTCGTTTCACCCGGGCAATAAAAAATCATAAAACCACCACCTCCGGCACCACTGATTTTACCACCCGAGGCTCCGTTTTTCCGGGCAGTATCATAGATTTCATCGAGCAACGGGTTTGTAATCTCATCGGCCATCTGTTTTTTATATTTCCATCCAAAGTCTAGGATTTCACCGATATGGTCAAGATCTCCTTTCAATAAGGCTTCCTTCATCATAACAGATTGCCTTTTAAGCTGATGCATGGCTTCTATTGACCGCAAATTTTGGTTGACAACATTCGCTGATTGGGCTTCAATGATTCGGGAAGAAAGCCGGCTGGTCTGTGTGTAGAACAGAACCAGGTTATGAGCAAGTTCATTCAGATAAGTATCCTTGATTCTTAATGGGTTAACGATAACTTTTTCATTGGCAGAGAATTCCATGAAGTTAACTCCTCCAAAAGTTGCTGCATACTGATCCTGCTTCCCTCCTGCCATGCCCAGATCATTCCGCTCTATATCATAAGCAAGTTTTGCAAGATCATATTCTCCCAGCGGTAATTTAAGCCATTCCGCAAAAGCTCCAAGGATTGCAACAACCAGGGTGGAAGAAGTTCCAAGTCCGGAACCTGCCGGGGCATCAACCCTTGTAGAAAGGCTGAATGAGAGTGGATTTTTACTAAAATCCTTTACCACCCGGTTATATACTCCGCGATGAAGGTTTAGTATCCCATTAACCGGCAGGAAATCAGCAGATTCAAATTCATAGTACTCATTCTTGTCAATGGAACGAAAAATAATTTTTCCATCATTGCGTGGGACAATGGAGGCATAAGCGTAAAGACTGATAGAGGCATTCAGGATGGCACCGCCATAGAGATCGGAATAGGGGGTTACATCAGATCCACCTCCAGCCAACCCAATCCTTAATGGGGCTTTACTTCGTATTATCACACACTTCTTTCTAAGATTCAGTTCAACAGAATTAATTCCCTCCTGATGATACCTTCATCAGTTTCAACATGAAGTGAATACACTCCATTACTTTGTGAAGATAGATCTATTTCAATAATATTATTGTTCAGTTCAACGCTATTCCTACTAATACACAATATCACACCTCCATTATTAGAAGTCACAATAATACTTTTTAAACCTATATCATGATTCTCTTTTCTAATTATAAAAACACCATTTCCAGGATTTGGAAATACTGAAATAAAACTATCTTTTATATAAGCACCTGATCCTTGAAATACAATATTGAGTGTATCACAATACTGCACTTGATTGCATTCATTAGATATAGTCAAGCATACTTGATACTGGCCAGAGGCATTATACATGTGCACAGGTTCATGAAGATAAGAAAAAAAACCATCTCCAAAATCCCATAGATACTCAGCATCCGGAAGATTTACTAAAGGGAAAAATGAAGCTAAACAACCATTTAACTGATATGTATAATCACAGTTGGTCAGGTCACAAACGGTGATATTCTTGCAGTTAGTCATTGTATCACAAGGATTACTAACGGTAAGACAAACATTATATTGCCCTATTTCTTGAAAAGTGAATATTGGCTGAGGAATATCAGAATAATAATTATTCCCAAAGTTCCACCAATAGATTGAACTGGAATCATGGTTCAATTCAAATATGACTGTTTTATTATCATCATCAAGTGAATATGAAAAACTAGTATCTGGAGCAATACACTGATAATAATCAATTTCAATCAGTGGCCTTTTGGCTGGATCTAGATGGTTACTTGACCCGAAAATCATTGATCGATAAAGATCTTCTTCAACCAGCTGAATCATAAAACCAAAATTAAGTTCTGGGTGTTGAATGAAGTACATGATTTGGGTTGTTACATCAATATCCAGATAATCCTGCGTTAAAGACTGGGACTTTGGAAGAATTATTACATCTTCAAGAGTTGTACTTGGCTGACTATCCCAAGTCACCTGATGTTGATCCCAATCTGAAGTAATGCGCAATAAATATGAAGAATTTTCTCCGGAATGCAACTGATGATGACCGGATGTTGTATTACAAAATAGTGACAATCTGGCTTGGGTTATAATTGAACCCTGAGGAATTAGTGATAAGTCAAACTTGATAAGACTTCTCTGAATAAAGAAATTTCCTCCCGCCGTCCATGCATTTGCTATAAAATCATCATTATCCCAGATAGGATAGCTTATATCCGTTCTGATTTCAGCATCATACCCATCCTCCGACCCTGGCCTGAGTACAAGTGTTTCAATGTTCTGAGAATTTAAATATGTGCTAGAAAAGCACAGAATAGACGATAAAAATGTAATTCTGAGGGATTTCATAAAAATAATTATTAAGTTACTATTATAATTTATCTATCAAATCCAATAAGCCACTCCATGAAAACCTATCCCTTTCAGTTTTCACATTTTCAATGAATTCCTTTTCCCTTGATTCTGAATAAAACTTATAAATAGCATTTTCTATAGCACCAACTTCTGGTTGCACAACATATCCCACCTTTCCGTCAGGTATCACTTCAGATAGTCCTCCCACATCAGTTGTAATCATAGGCTTACAAAAGTGATATGCAATTTGAGTTACACCACTTTGCGTAGCATTTTTATACGGTTGGACAACTAAATCACTTGCACAAAAATACAAATAAACTTCATTATTTGGAATAAAAGAAGTCTTAAGTTCAATATAGTCTTCCAGATTAAATTTTTTAATTAAACTTAAATACTTCTCTTCATTTCCATAGAATTCCCCTGCAACTAGAAGTTTTAAGTTCATTGCTTTCAATCTTTTACTACTAAAGGCTTCCAATAAAAGATCAAGTCCTTTATACTCCCGGATAAAACCGAAAAATAAAATGTAACGGGCACTTAATGATAATTTTAACTTCGCCTTTGCATCTTCTTTTGAAATCGAATCTCCAAAATTATCATATATTGGATGATGATGATAAGCTTTGGGCTTCAATTTATCGAACATGTTCAGATCTGCTAAAACAGATCTAGACATTGCTATAAATCCATCAACGGAATTCACGAAATACTGAACTAATTTTGAATCCCCGATTCTTCTTTCGTGAGGAATAATATTGTCAGTTATCGCAATAACCCTTGTTTTACCTTTCAGTCTTATTATTCTAGAAATTGTACCCAGACATGGGGCCATGAATGGAATCCAGAACCTAACAACAGCTATTTCAGGATTAAAACGCCTTATTTCAAATGCAGTTTTTATCCATGTAAACGGATTAATTGAGCTAATCTTAACTTTGATATTAAGATTTTCGGGTGGTTGTTCTGTAGAATATTGAGTTGATCCTGGAAACAGGAAACTTGGATACTGCAAACTGAATGTGTAGATTATGACATCATCACCCCGGTCAAGAAAAGCTTTAGCCAATCTTTCATTAAAAGTTGAAATCCCCCCTCCCCTCAATGGATATGCTGAACCAATTATAACGACTTTCTTTTTCTGTGACATTAACAAGAACTATTTGCAGTTCATATAAAGTTTGAATCAGTTATCTTCTTCTACCAGGTAGTGATTCCTGTCACTTGAACTCCGGCTGACCAATTCTCCGATAAAACCTGCAAGAAAAAGCTGGGTTCCCAGCACCATTGAAAGTAATCCAAGGTAAAACAATGGCCTTTCTGTCATCTTATATGTTTCCATAAAAATCTTTGCGTAGGCAAGATAGCCAGCAATAATAAATCCTGTCAGAAACAATAAAGAACCCAGCGATCCGAAAAGATGCATTGGTTTACGACCAAAGCGTGATACAAACATAATAGAAACCAGATCAAGAAAACCATTGATGAAACGTTCCCATCCAAATTTCGTTACTCCGAATTGCCGTTTCCGGTGAACAACAACTTTTTCACCTATATTCCTGAAACCCGCCCATTTAGCAATAACTGGAATATACCTGTGCATCTCACCATAAACCTCAATTGCCTTGACAACCTCAAGCCGGTAAGCTTTCAAACCACAGTTCATATCATGGAGCTTAACTCCAGACAACCTTCTGGTAGTTGCATTGTATATCTTTGACGGGATATTTTTTGCCAATTTAGAGTCATACCTCCTTTTCTTCCAGCCGGAAACAAGGTCAAATCCATCCTCCTTTACCATCCTGTACAACTCAGGAATTTCATCCGGGCTATCCTGAAGGTCAGCATCCATAGTAATTACAACATCTCCTTTGGCTTTTTCAAATCCTTTGTTCAATGCCGCTGATTTTCCATAATTCCGTCTGAATTTCAGGCCCCGGATATTAGGATTTCCCGGTTGCAACGACCTGATAACACTCCATGAATCATCACTGCTTCCATCGTCAACAAGGATAATCTCATAGGTATAACCATGTTGTATCATCACACGCTGGATCCATATACACAATTCAGACAGTGATTCCTCTTCATTATAAAGCGGTACTACAACGGAAATATCCATAACCTAGTCTACTCCTTCCTGGACCTGATTATCAAATAAACTTTGTTTACGCTTCATGATTGCACCAACAATCAGTGATACAATCAGCGCAAAAACTGAACCTCCAATAAGACTGTTTATACTCTGTTTTAGAACGGATTTATTCATTCCTTCATCGATCTTGTCCAAAGATTCCTGAATTTGTTCCTCTGAAATCTTTCCCGATAGATAATTCTCCATATAATCCTTCTGGGCTTCAATAATTGACCTTGTATACTCCGGATCAAAAATTTGGTTGAAAAGGTAATTAAACAATGATGAAATAAACGCCGAAACAAGTAAAGCTATGAATCCAAAAAGGAATGCATCACCAAATGTTATAAATCCATTATTATCATTTCTGTGTTTTTTGATATAAACAACTAAAAGAATTATGCTCACAGAAAATCCAAGAAGCATCAAAAGAATTGGTTTCATGATTCCGACTGGTTTAATTCCACCAATGTACTGAATCATAAACAAACTAATTCCTACAGATCCAATTATGAATCCCGCTTTTAATGCTGGGCTGATTAAATAGTTTTTGGTTCCCATTTGTTAAGGTGTTAATTTCCCGGTCTGCAAAAGTACAAATATGCACATTATTATTAAAAGAAGATTGTTGTTTTAACTACTCCAATTTATTTATATCTTTGTGCCGGGTAAGTCTTATACGACCAGCTCCCATTGAACTCCCCCAGGTCAGGAATGAAGCAAGGGTAGATGGTTGTAGCGGTGCGATATAAGTAGCTTACCCTTTTTTATTGGAATTGATTGATTTTTTATTATAAAATCCATGGTATGCTGCTCAGAATATATCCTGAAAATCCAAATGAAAAACACATAAGGATGGTGGTTGAATGCCTTATGGATGGTGGAATTATCATCTATCCCACAGATACTATATATGGTATTGGATGCGATATTTTCAAATCTAAAGCAGTAGAAAAAGTAGCCCTTATTAAAGGAATTAATGCAGCCAAAGCAAATTTTTCATTTATCTGTAATGATCTCAGCCAATTAGCCGACTATTGCAAGCCCATCAATAATGATGTTTTTAAACTGATGCGCAAAAATCTGCCCGGACCTTTTACGTTTATCCTTAATGCAAATAACAATGTCCCAAAACTGATTCAAAGCAGAAAAAAAACTATAGGTATCCGAATACCTGATAATAATATACCGCTTGAGATTGTCAGGGAATTGGGCCATCCCATTATGTCCACCTCAGTACATGATGATGATGAAATACTGGAATATACCACAGACCCAGAACTAATTTATGAAAAATACAGTTCTGTAGTTGATATTGTTATAGATGGTGGATATGGCGATAATGAAGCTTCAACTGTTATTGATTGCACAGATGACGAAATTAGCATTATACGCGAAGGCAAAGGAATTCTTATTTAATAATGAAGAAAGAAAATATATCAGACATCAGTGGATTAGAAAACAGCAGCGTTGAAGTATTTCAAACACTGGCTGACGGGTCATCCCTGATTGAAAGGATAATCTCAAACGGACAAACTACCCCGGAAGGAGCATGGTATGACCAACCACTGGATGAATGGGTGCTGCTACTTCAGGGTGAAGCAAGCCTGGAATTTGAAGATCGTAACACAATACATTTATATAAAGGAGATTACATACTGATTAAATCCCACCAGAAACACAGGGTAACCTATACCAGTCCTCAGCCACCTTGCATCTGGTTGGCCATTCATGGAAAATTTTCATAATTTTTGTTGCTGAAAATCAGAATAATGCGATCTCCGCCTCAGCAATTTAAGGACATTTTGTGGCAAAACATTTGGATATATGGAATAAATAAGTACTTTTGCAGTCCCAAATTGATTCCGTAGCTCAGCAGGTAGAGCACATCCCTTTTAAGGATGGGGTCCTGGGTTCGAATCCCAGCGGGATCACTTAAGGCCCGGCTTTTTGCCGGGCTTTTTTTCATCCTCTCAGATCTGGCATTGCATTTCCTTGATGCAAATTATAGATTCCATCAACCTGGTAAATTGTCAAGTGGTTTTTTGAACGACTGAAGATTCTGACAATTAATTGTCACTTAAAACCATTCCGGCTTCAAAAAAGTTTGTGGTTGGGGTTACATTTTGATACATTTGCCAATTAAGTCTTTATAACTGTAAAATTATCAGACCTTATGAAAATCACCATTGTAGGTACTGGCTATGTTGGCCTTGTTACCGGCACCTGTTTTGCCGAAGTTGGTATTGATGTGATATGTGTAGATATTGACGTCAAAAAGATTGAGAACCTGAAAAAAGGAATATCACCGATCTATGAGCCTGGACTGGATGGGATGATTGCGAGGAATGTTGAAAAAGACAGACTCCATTTTTCAACTGATTTACCTGACTGTGTAAATGAATCCGATGTTATTTTCATCGCAGTGGGCACACCTCCGGATGAGGATGGAAGTGCTGACCTGAAGTATGTACTTGATGTTGCCCGTACTGTCGGTCAGCATATGCAGCAGCACATTATGATTGTCACTAAAAGCACAGTACCGGTTGGTACTGCCAAGAAAGTTCGTCAGGCAATCCAGGATGAACTCAATCGGCGTTCAGTAAATATCGAATTTGATGTAGCTTCCAATCCCGAATTCCTCAAGGAAGGGGATGCTATAAACGACTTTATGAAGCCTGACAGAATTGTTGTAGGAGTTGAATCTGAGAAAGCTCAGGATATTATGTCAAGACTTTACAAACCTTTTACACTAAATGGTCACCCGGTTATTTTTATGGATGTACCTTCTGCTGAAATGACCAAGTACGCCGCCAATGCAATGCTTGCAACCAAAATCAGCTTTATAAATGATATCGCAAACCTCTGTGAAATCATTGGTGCAGATGTTAATATGGTGAGAAAAGGAATTGGAAGTGACTCAAGAATCGGAACCAAATTCATCTATCCTGGTATTGGTTATGGCGGTTCATGTTTTCCAAAAGATGTGAAGGCCTTGATCAAAACTGCCGATAATGTGGGCTACCCGATGAGGATCCTTAAAGCTGTTGAGTTCGTTAATGATGATCAGAAGTCAGTGCTTTTCAACAAATTTATGAATCATTTTGATGGTAAAGTGAAGGGACTTACAGTAGGACTATGGGGGCTTTCTTTCAAACCTCAGACTGATGATATGAGGGAAGCCCCTGCCCTGATAATCATTGAAAAACTGTTGGCACAGGGCTGCGTTGTTAAAGCCTACGACCCTGTTGCTATGCATGAAACTGAAAGACGCATTGGCAATAGAATTTCCTACTGCAAAGACCAGTATGAGGCAGCAATGGATGCTGATGCAATTTTCCTCCTGACTGAATGGACAGAATTCCGGTTCCCAAACTGGACAGTACTTTCCAAATTAATAAAACAAAAGCTGATTTTTGACGGGCGTAATATTTATGACCGTAAAGAATTGAAATCAGTTGGTTACGAATACTTCTGCATTGGAGTAAATACAAAACTATAATTATTCTCAGATTTTATAACCGGAATCAACTGCATACAATTACTGAAGTTGATTCCGGTTTTTTTTAAGTCTGACCTGAAAAGATCGCGTATGAAAAAAAAGATTTTAGTCACAGGTGGTGCAGGATTTCTGGGATCTCACTTATGTGAAAGGTTGCTGAATGAAGGTAACGAAGTTGTATGCCTGGATAATTATTTCACCGGACAAAAAAGCAATGTTGTTCATTTGCTTTCAAATCCTTATTTCGAAATGATCAGGCATGATGTCACAATGCCGTTTTTTATCGAAGTTGATGAAATATACAACCTTGCTTGTCCGGCCTCCCCGATCCATTATCAGTATAATCCCATAAAAACTGTCAAAACATCGGTCATGGGTGCTGTTAATATGTTAGGTCTGGCTAAAAGAATAAAGGCAAAAATCCTTCAGGCTTCTACAAGCGAAGTGTATGGCGATCCTCAGATACACCCTCAAACAGAAAGCTACTGGGGGCATGTAAACCCTATTGGAGAGCGCGCCTGTTATGATGAAGGGAAAAGGGCTGCAGAGACATTATTCGTGAACTATCATAAACAAAACAATGTCCGTATTAAAATTATCCGCATCTTCAATACCTACGGCCCCCGAATGCATCCCAATGACGGAAGAGTCGTTTCCAACTTTATAGTCCAGGCATTGCAGGGAAAGGATATAACCATCTATGGTGATGGAAGTCAATCCCGGAGTTTCTGTTATTACTCCGACCTGCTGGATGGCATGATTAAACTGATGGGTACTGGTGATGATTTTACCGGACCAGTCAATGTTGGAAATCCAAATGAGTTTACTATACTGGAACTTGCCGAGAAAATCATCAGACTAACCGGTTCTAGTTCGAAAATAATCCGGAAGCCGCTGCCATCTGATGATCCTATGCAACGCCAACCCGACATCTCCCTTGCAAAAAGTAAACTCAACTGGGAACCAAAAATTGAACTGGAGGAAGGACTTATAAAAACCATAGATTTTTTCAAAACAATTGTCAAATAAGCTATATCCAAATGAAAGTCCTGGTTACGGGTAGCAAGGGTCAGCTTGGAAACGAACTAAATCATATTACAGGAGAGCACCCGGATATTGAATTTCTGTTTACAGATTTTGAGGAACTGGATATTACCAGCCAGACATCAGTAAATACCCTTTTGTCTGAATACCACCCTTCATGGATTATCAACTGTGCTGCATATACTGCTGTAGATAAAGCTGAACAGGAACCTGACAAAGCCATGTTGCTGAATGCAGGAGCTCCAGGCATCCTCGCTATAGAGGCATCCAAAATCAATTCAAGATTAATTCACCTATCAACCGACTATGTTTTTGATGGTGAAAACCATCAGCCATACAGGATTGATGATAAAAAAAAACCGATGGGTGTCTATGCCAGAAGCAAGGCCAGTGGAGAAGACAATGTTGTGAATAGCTGTCCATCAGCCATCATCATTCGCACTTCCTGGCTTTATTCTCAATTCGGTGCTAACTTCGTCAAAACCATTAGAAGGCTTGGAAAGGAACGTGGAGAACTCAAGGTTGTTGCAGATCAGATAGGGTCTCCTACCTGGGCACATGACCTAGCTGTTGCCATTCTCTGCCTGATCAGACTTGATGCTGAACACGGTGTCTATCATTTTACCAATGAAGGTGTTTGCAGTTGGTTCGATTTTGCAAAAGCCATTATTGAAATCTCAGAAATCAATTGTAAAATAAGTTCGACGGATTCAGCTGGGTATCCTCTTCCATCCCCCAGACCTTTTTACAGTGTTCTGGACAAATCCAGATATGCTCTGGTTACAGGACAAACTATACCTTACTGGCGCGACAGCCTGAAAAATTGTATAGCTTTGCTGAATGAACAGAGCTGAACTGAACCGTTTGCATACCAAAGTTTTTGAAGCTGCTTCAGAAGTATTTACACAACTTGGGCCCGGATTAGATGAGCAGGTATACAGGTCGTGCTTCCTTCATGAACTCAGGTTACATGGGCTGATGTTTAAACGCGATGTTCTGTTCCCTGTTTTCTATAAAGATTTGAAAACGAATAACGAACTGAAAGCTGAAGTATTGATTGAAAACCAGATGATCGTTGAAATAGTGAATGAGATTGAAATCAGCCCCATCAGAATCAGTGGTATGCAATCGAAGCTCAAAGTTGCTGGTAAGCGTATAGGAATTATTATTACTTTCAATTGCCAGAGTTTAACTGATGGGTATCGGAAAATCATGTTAAATCCTTAACAAGTCGAACTTCTGGTAAAGGAGTTTGTTATTGAAACAATTACAAAGTTCGGATAATTAATAGCTCAAACTATGACAATTCAGGAAGTTGACCCTAAAATCATTGAAAAAGCCAAAACATGGCTGAATGGCAATTATGATGCAGAGACCAAAGCAGTTGTAAAAAAAATGTTTGAAAATGACCCTGCAGAACTTGTAGAATGTTTTTACCGTGACCTTGAATTCGGAACCGGTGGATTGCGCGGTATCATGGGAACCGGAACCAATCGTATGAATAAATATACCGTTGGTTCTGCAACACAAGGCCTTGCTAATTATTTATTATCTTGTCTGGCTGCTAAACCAGAAATTAAAGTAGCAATAGCTTTTGACTCACGAAACAACAGCGCCACTTTTGCAGCAATAACTGCTGATGTTATGGCTGCTAATGGAATAAAGGTTTTTCTTTTCGAGAATCTTAGGCCTGTTCCCGAACTTTCATTCACAGTCCGCCATTTAAATTGTGATTGTGGAATAGTAATCACCGCTTCACACAACCCTAAAGAATACAATGGATACAAAGTATATTGGAATGATGGCGGTCAACTGGTTCCTCCGCATGATAAAAATGTAATATCAGAAGTATATAAAATCAACAGTGTTGATGAACTGAAATTCAATGGCGACAAATCACTTATACAGCATATTGGAAAAGAAATTGACGATGCTTACCTGAAAATGCTGAAGTCGCTTTCACTTTCTCCTGAAATAATCGATCGTCAACATAACATGAAGATTGTTTATTCACCCATTCATGGTACTGGAGCAATTCTTGTACCACCAGCTCTAAAATCTTTTGGATTTCATTCTGTGTATCTGGTTGATGAACAAATGGTTCCCGATGGTAATTTCCCCACAGTTTACTCACCTAACCCTGAAGAAAAGGCAGCAATGACAATGGCACTGGATAAGGCAAAAGCAATAAATGCTGACCTTATCCTGGCAACCGATCCGGATGCTGATCGTGTTGGAGTTGGCGTGAAAGATAACAATGGAAATTATATTCTGCTGAATGGAAACCAATCGGCTACACTGCTCATTTATTACCTGATTAAGCAATGGAAAGCCAAGGGTAAACTTACTGGTAAGGAGTTTATTGCAAAAACGATAGTTACCTCAGAATTACTTAAAGACATTGCTGTCAGCCATGGTGTTGAATCCTATGATGTGCTGACAGGCTTTAAGTATATTGCTGAAATTATCAGGAAATACGAAGGTACCAAGACCTTTATCGGTGGAGGCGAAGAAAGCTATGGTTATCTCGTTGGCGATAACGTCAGAGACAAGGATGCCGTGATTTCCTGTTGTATGCTTGCTGAAACCGCAGCTTGGGCAAGGGATAATGGCCTAACAATGTATGAGTTACTCATCAACATCTATCTTGAATATGGTTTCTATCTTGAAGACCTGATTTCAATCACCCGGAAAGGTAAGAGTGGAGCAGAAGAAATTCAACAAATGATGCATGGCTATCGGATAAATCCACCAAAAGTGATTAATGGTCAGAAAGTTACCTTAATAAAGGATTATAAACTCCAAAAGGAAATCGATATGAATTCCGGAGAAGAAACCCTGATTGACCTTCCAAAATCAGATGTTCTTCAGTTTTTCCTTGAAACAGGAAGCAAGATAACAATTCGCCCATCTGGCACTGAACCTAAGATTAAATTCTATTTTGGTGTAAAAGGAACTCTCGCGGATAAGAGTCAGTTTAAAAAAGTGAATCACGAAATGGAAGAACAATTAAAAGCAATTGTCGCTTCTATGGGATTAACTGAAAATTAAAGATAAAAAGAAAGCGGCAAATGCCGCTTTCTTTTATCAAAGACCAATTGATTAACAACCCAGAGTAGCAACCATCACAGCTTTGATGGTATGAAGTCTGTTTTCTGCTTCATCGAAAACAATCGACATGGCTGATTCAAAAACATCTTCTGAAACCTCCATGGATTCAATGCCATACTTCTGGAATATTTCCTCACCAACCACGGTTTCCCGGTTATGAAATGCGGGCAGACAATGGAGGAATTTTACGTTAGGGTTTCCTGTTTTCTTTACAGCCTCCATGTTAACCTGGTAAGGTTTCATCAGTTTAATACGCTCTTCCCATACTTCTGCCGGTTCGCCCATAGAGACCCAAACATCAGTACAAAGAAAATCCACCCCCTTTACTCCGTCGTCAACTGACTCGGTAAGGATAATCTTTGCACCAGTTTCTTTTGCAATCTCACGGCATCTGGCTACCAATTCTTCATCTGGCCAACAAGATTTTGGCGCTGCTGCACGGAAATCCATCCCCATTTTTGCAGCACCTACCATCAATGAATTCCCCATATTATTCCTGGCATCGCCCATAAAGCAAAATGCAACCTGATGCAGAGGCTTGTCACTGTGTTCGATCATGGTCAGCAGGTCAGCGAGTATCTGGGTGGGATGAAATTCTGTCGTAAGTCCATTCCAAACAGGGACTCCGGCATATTTGCCGAGTGTTTCTACAATTTCCTGTGCATATCCCCGGTATTCAATACCATCATACATTCGACCAAGTACACGGGCGGTGTCTTTCATTGACTCTTTTTTTCCCATTTGTGAACCTGAAGGACCCAGATAAGTAACATGGGCTCCCTGATCTAGCGCTGCAACTTCGAAAGCACAACGGGTGCGGGTTGAATCCTTTTCAAAAAGCAGTACAATGTTTTTGCCTTTAAGCTTTTGCTGTTCAGTTCCTGCATATTTTGCTTTTTTCAAATCCAACGATAATTGAAGCAGATACCCGATCTCCTGAGGAGTAAAATCAAGTAATTTCAAAAAGTTCCGGTTTCTCAGATTAAATGCCATATAAAATAATTCTTAAGGTTAATATTCAGATTCTTAAACAATTACAACTCTGGTCCCGCCATTATCTATGCCAAGTTTATCGGCACTGGTGATTATGGCATCTTTCCCGGCTCCCTGCACAAAACTAATGGCCGCACGAATCTTTGGCGCCATGCTTCCTTCAGCAAACTGGCCCTCTTCAAGATATTTTTTTGCATCAGAAATTGTCATCCTGTCGATTGATTTTTCCTGCGGCGTATTATAATTGATACATACCTTGGGAACATCGGTCAGGATAAACAATTTATCCGCCCTGATCTGCACAGCCAGTAGTGATGAAGCCAGGTCTTTATCAATTACAGCATCTATTCCCTGCAATTTATTCTCCTCCACATAAAACTGAGGAATTCCTCCACCCCCAACTGCAATAACAATCTGGCCAGCCCTTGCTAGTGTCTCTATCGATTTCTGATTACTGATTACCAGAGGTCTGGGACTGGCTACTACTTTACGGAAGCCTCTTCCACGCGGGTCTGCAGCAAACTTTGCTCCAGCTTCAGCACTTATCCTTTCCGATTCTTCCTTTGTGTAATATGGGCCCACCGGCTTTGTCGGATTACTGAATGCCGGATCATTTTTATCAACCAGCACCTGTGTAATAATTGAAATGATATCACGATCAAGGTCATTGGCCTTCATGACATTACGCAGCTGCTGCTCAATTACATAACCGATAAATCCCTGCGAATATGCAACCGCAATATCCAGTGGCATATCCGGTAATCCATACAATTTATTCCCGGCTGTATTGGAAAGCAGGATGTTTCCAACCTGAGGTCCGTTACCATGGGTAACTACAATGTTATAATCTGCCCTGATAAGCGTTAACAGGCGCTCAGCGGTTTCATAAGCATTTGACTCCTGATCATCAATGGTACCTTTCTGGTCGCTCCTCAATAAAGCATTTCCTCCCAGGGCCACAACTGCAAGTTTCTTCATAAATTCCTAACGGTTAATATTGCTGCAAAAGTAAATACTTTTAAATGAATTTCAATGCCATGCCTAAACTCTTATAACTTATATAACATTCAATAATTTAGATACTTACTCCTGAATACTGTTATTCTACCATCAGGCTTCATTTTTCGAATCCCTTTAAATACTACTTAACCACAATGATTACCTTCGCATCATGAAACAAAATAATAAATCAGTGATTCTGGCATTGGTTGCCGTTTTGTTCTGGTCAACAATTGGTTCTGCATTTAAATTGACACTTGACTATCTGAATTATACTCAGGTGTTACTTTTCTCTTCTTTGGTTGCCATGATGTTTCTCGGAATTTCGTTGGTGGTAACCGGAAAAATAAATCTGGTATTCAGTATTTCGGTTAAATCTCTGGTAATGTCTGCTGTTATGGGTTTTCTTAATCCGTTCGCATACTATCTTTTACTTTTAAAAGCCTATTCAATACTGAAGGCACAGGAAGCTGTTGTTCTGAATTATACATGGCCAATAATCCTGGTGATTCTATCAACTGTCATCCTGAAGTATAAAATATCATGGACTAATATGCTTTCATTGCTGATAAGTTTTTCAGGAACTCTGGTAATTGCAACTCAGGGAAACTTGTTTTCCTTTGAATTATCAAACCCTCTGGGAATAGGACTTGCCCTTTCCAGTGCATTTTTCTGGGCTTTTTATTGGTTGCTCAATATGAAAGATTCCCGGGGAACGGAAGAAAAACTTTTTGTGAATTTTCTATTCGGTTTTATTTACACATTGATATATTGCATAATAACAAATAACCTCATTTTTCCACGGCCAGAGTCAGTCGCATGGGTAATTTATATTGGTCTTTTTGAAATGGGAATCACTTTTGTCATATGGTTAAAGGCCCTTAAATATGCCGAAAATCCTGCGAAAATCAGCAATCTTGTGTATTTGTCGCCATTCATTTCCCTTCTTATCGTTTCAGTTGCGGTAGGTGAAAAAATATTGCTTTCCACTGTGATCGGGTTAACATTAATTACGGGAGGTATCTTATTGCAACAAGTAGTCAGAATGGATAAATAACATCATAAGAGGTATTTACTTATTGTCTGTATTAAAAGCGAAGGTCTGATTGGCTTGGCAAGATAATCATCACAGCCGGCATCAAAGCTCTTTTCCTTTTCTCCTACCATTGCATAGGCAGTCTGAGCAACAATTGGCATATCAGGACGAAGCTCCTTGATTCTTCTGGTAACTTCATACCCGTCCATGCCGGCTAATTGGACATCCATCAAAACAAGGTTAAAATTTTGACCCTTTTCGATCATTTCAATAGCATCCTCACCTTGCCTGGCCCAGACCAGTGAAGCCCCTGATCTTCGAAGGGTAGCCGCAAGAAACTGATAATTTGATTCAACATCTTCTACAATCAATATTGTCTTATCAATCCATTTATCCGTAGTCGATGCTATATTATCAATTGAAAAAGTTTCCATTTCCAAGTCTTTCTTATTAATAATCAAAGGAAGAACAATCCTGAACAGTGAACCCACCGGGTTCAGAGGTTCATATTGAATTTCTCCGTCCAGCAAATTTACAATCTTTTTTACAATACTCAGACCAATACCAAGCCCTGAATAACGGCGGTCAATTTGTTCATCTGCTTGCCTGAATTTATCAAACACAAAGTCAACTTTCTCTGCGGGAATACCAGGGCCTGTATCACTGACATAAAATACCACATTATTCCGGTTTGCAAGATAGTATCCAAGTTCTATAATGCCGTGCATAGTAAACTTATACGCATTTGCTATAAGTTGATTTATTACATGCTGTAATTTCGCCTGATCAGATGTGATCATAACGCGGCTCTCAGGTATTGATTTCATTACCCTCAATTCAATTGTACTTTTGTCTATCGAATTCCTGGTATATTCCATCTGTCTATCGATAAATTCATTGATCTCAAATTCGTCACGTGAAATAGTAATAGTACCTGATTCAATTTTTGATATTTCGATAATATTATTGAATTGATTCAGCAATCCACTGGAGTTCTCAAAAATCTGATCACTGTATTTTTTTCTCTCTTTATAACTTATGTCATTTTCGGATAATAAAGCTGCAAATCCAACAATGGCATTCAACGGGGTTCTTATTTCATAGGATATATTTGATAAAAAAGCGGTTTTGAGCCTGTCAGATTCTTCGGCTTTAAATCTGGCAGAATTAATTTCTTCTGTTATTTTTTTCTGTGATGTTATATCCCTCAGAAATGCTCCAATATGACTTTGCCCGTCGATAGAAATTGGAAATAAAGAAACCTGCAGTACTTTCGACTCACCGTCCCTGATCGATATCGTATTTTCTATAACAACCGGTTCACTATTCTGAAACTTAGAAATGGTAGAACTGAACTTTTGTTTCAGGTAAGATCTGAATGATTCATCCTTATCTTTGTATTCCATTATGTCATATTGCACATCCCAAATTTGCCTTCCAATTGCATTACTCCTGGTTATCTGTGTAATATTGCTGATTGAATGATTCCATTCGGTTATCAGTCCATCCATATCTACTATCAAAACTCCATCAGAGGATTGCTCGATTACACTTCTGAACTTAACCTCACTGTTCCGCAAACTATCAGACCCTCGTTTATTTTCTACCGCAATTGCAATCTGATTGGATACAAATTGCATGATATCAAGATCAGAAAATGAAAAAGCCAGCTCATTCTCTGTATTCTGAAGTACCAATGCACCAATAATTTTCCTGTGGCTTTTAAGCGGAACTCCTATCCAGGCTTTAACTTCTGGCTCCGCTTCATCGATTATCTGATTCTTCAACATTTCATCTATTTCATTCTTTTTAAATAAAAAAGGCTTTTCTTCAGTTATAACTTTCCTGACCAAAGTCATTCTATTTTGATCTATACCTGAAATAATTCTTTTTTCATTAATCGAAGCATTAATATATCCTGTAAATTCATCACAAAGGATTATGCTGAAACCTGAAGTATCGATTAACCTGGAAAGCTCTTTGCGTATGCCGATTACCAGTTCCTCCAAACTTTCCGATTCCAGAACTGCGTTTGCCAGGTTATAAACTACTTCCTGCATACGTTCGCTTCTGAGTTTCCCTGAGATATCTTCCGTAATTTCAATGTAACCAGTTCTCTCACCCTTATCATTCAGTGTTGGAAAAGTTCTGAGCTGAACTTCAAATGTTGAATTATCACGCCTGAAACCCTGCGACAGGGACTCTACAGGAGATTTATTGGGGTAATTTACCGAACACGGGCAAAGCATTTGGGATTTGTCATAAAGATCATAACATTTCATTCCGATAAAGTCTTCAGCTGGGCGATTAAACATTTTACTCTGCGCTGAATTAACCATAATAATATTAAAATCTTTATCAATTCTGGTAAATCCAATTTCAATATTTTCTACCAATGCCCTATAATTTTCCTCGGATTTTCTGAGTTCACTTTCAGCATGTTTTCTGAGCATTTCTTCTTTCATCCGATTAATTGCTGAATTCACCGACATGGCGAGCCTGACATAGTGTTGCGGCGATTTCAGAATGTAATCATCAAGACCCACTTTCATAGCCATTACCGCAATTTCTTCATTTCCGGTACCGGTAAACATTATGACAGGTAAAAGCGGTCTTATGGTTTTGGTCTTTATAAGCACTTCAATTCCAGTAGTCCACCGCAACTGATAATCGGTGATAACTATGTCAAAATCAAGTCGTTTGAGCGAGAGCTCGAACTCCTGATTATTAATGACCTCCTCAACATCTATGATAAATAACTTCTTTAATTCTCTAATAATCAACAATCTGTCATCAGGATTGTCATCAATCAATAATACCTTTAGTAATTCCGGCATCGTGAAGTAATTAAGGATTAACTAATATGGTTTTTTTCAAACTGATTGCAATTCCAATTCAAATGTACTACCTTCTCCGGGTGAAGAAATAACTGTCACTCTCCCTCCTATCCTTTCCATAGCTTTTTTTACTATTGTCAACCCTATCCCTGTTCCGGGAAAGCTCTCAGCCCCATGCAACCGTTCGAAAACATCAAAGATTCTTTTCTGTTTATCCAGTGGTATACCAATTCCATTATCTTTTATCCTGATGAAAACTTTCCCATTTTCAGTATGGCTTTCAATTGTTATCTCCGGCCTGGTACCTTCCTTCACAAATTTCAGGGAATTGGAAATCAGATTAGTAAATACCTGGGTAAGCACTGGTAAATAGGAAAGCACTGCAGGCATGTCTTTTTCAAAATTAACGATTGCGTTACTTTTCAATATTTCACCGGAAAGAGTATCAATTGCCTTACCCATTGCTGTTGCAGGATTAACTGATGATAAAGCAAGATCAAGATTGCTCAGCCTCGAATACTGCAATAAATCATTGATGAGTGTTTCCATCTGAAGTGTAGCTTTATTTATTCTTTGAAGGTATACTATTGCTTCCTGATCCAGATTCCTGGAGTGGTCATCGATGAGTGCATTGGCAAAACCTTGCATAACCCTCAATGGCGCTTTAAGATCATGCGAAACTGAACGGGCAAACCGGTCAAGTTCTTCATTAATTTCCTGAATGCGCACAGTACGTTGTTCTACAAGGCCTTCAAGATGAATCCGGTAATTGTCAAGTTCTTTCTGTGCAATTTTTAATTCTGTAATATCATTAAACGAACTCACAAGACATTTTTCTCCATTTAAATCAATAATCTCTGCTGAAAACAATCCTTCCAATTTTTGATTAAAGCGTGTAGTAACTGCGAATGCAATATCTTCTATTCTCCCTTGTTGACTAAGTATTGTTTCCAATTGTGATCTGGGTACTTCATTGAATAATCCGAGCTGTACAGTTGTTTTTCCAATAATCTCATCCCTGGAAAGTTGAAGCATGGCTGAAAATCTATCGTTTACATCGTAAATCAGGCCATCACTTAGTCTTGAGATCGACATCAGGTTCGGACTGTTTCGGAAAGCTTTATGAAATTTCAGTTCACTTTCAATCAATTCATTTTCAACTCTCTTGCTTTCAGTAATATCTCTTCCAACACCAATTATTGCATAAATTTTCCCGTTTTTATCAAGTATAGCTTTATCTGACCAGGCAAGCCAACGCCATCCCATCATGGTCTCTGCCCTTTGCTCAACATAACAGGTGTGAGGGTATAATTCAAGTTGCTGAATAGCATTTGCCGTGGCCTGTCTGTCATCCGGATGAATCAGAGGTTCATAACAACGTCCGATAAGTTGGCCTGCATCCATGCCAAAAAGCTTACAATAAGTAGGGCTGACATAAAGAAAGCGGCCATGGTTATCAACTTTTACTACCAATTCATTCTGATTCTCAACCAAAAGCCTGTATACTGAATCTGTACTTTCGAGCCTGATCATTGAGTACTCCAGAATATTCTGAAACATCCCCGGCAATGCGCTGCATAGCAACTCAGCCATTTCAGATTCCGCAATAATTGTCAATATTACTTTCCCGTTTATGGTAAATCCTGGCAGCAAAAAGGCTTCAAGAATATTATCCGGCTGGGTAAATTCACTTTTAATAAAAAGCTCACTTTTTCTGAATTTCCTGGAAATGATTTTATAAGGTTCAGCCAGAGATTTAAAATGCTTTTGAATTGAATTTATCAGTACCTTATTATCATTTTCATGAATACTTTTATTATTTGCAATCAGATTAAACCCTGACCTATTCTGAGATTGACTGAATATCCATGCTCCGAAAATTCCATCAAGTGAACACAAATTGTTCACAAAACCACCCATCAGTAATTCAAAACTGCCTTCAAATGAATGAACAGAATAACACCGGTTAATCCAGCCCGACAAATTAGCAGAAAACTGCATAGAAACTCCCCGTTGATGTTCCAAATCTGAGATTATTAAAATGACAAACCATTTACAAACATACGGTTTTATCATTGATCAAACTACTAAAACCAAGAGAATAAAGTAAATTCAAAATTATCTTATATCTTGAAAAGAAGAATAGAACTACCCTCTCTGAAAATAATATTTGAATTGACCCTTTTTTATTTAAGTCAATGATGCCCTGGAAACCCGAATGGTCAAATGCAGTATCTTTGCCGGGATGGAAAAAAGAAAAATTGCTTTCAATACTTTTGGGTGTAAACTTAATTTTGCTGAAACATCTGCCATTGCCCGGAAATTTCATAATGGAGATTTCGAAACCGTTGATTTTAAAGAAACTGCGGACATATATGTTATACATTCCTGTACTGTCACTGCTCAGGCAGAACGAAAATGCAAAGCAGCAATCCGACAGGCTGTTAAACGCAATCCTGAAGCCTCAGTTGCCGTGATTGGTTGTTATTCGCAGCTGAAACCTGAAGAACTCCGGAAAATGAAAGGGGTTGATATTGTTTTGGGAAATAGTGAAAAATACAGGTTATTTGATGTTATAGCTGAAAAAGATCAGATAAAAACCGAACATTCTGACTCCGGATTGAAATTATCCGGTCATTTTGAACCAGGATACTCAATAAGTGACCGTACCCGTTCATTTTTCAAGGTGCAGGATGGATGTGACTATTTCTGTTCATTCTGTGCAATCCCTTATGCAAGGGGAAGAAGTCGTAGTGCAACCATAGCCGATACACTTACAGTAGCGAAGCAGATTGCCGTTTCCGGTATCCGTGAGATAGTTCTTACCGGTGTCAATATAGGTGACTTCGGCAAGCATCAGGGAGAATCATTTTTTGGTTTACTCAGGGGTTTATCAGAACTCAGCGATATTGAACGTATTCGGATATCATCGGTAGAACCGGAACTGCTCAGTAATGAGATTATCCATCTTGTTGCTGATAGTGTAAGGTTCATGCCTCATTTTCATATTCCTTTACAATCAGGTAATAACAGGATTCTCGCTTTGATGAAGCGTAAATACCAGCGCGAAGTTTTCGCTCAAAGGGTGAATGAAATCAAAAAACTTATGCCGGAAGCCTGTATTGCAGCCGATGTTATTACCGGATTTCCAGGTGAAACACAGGATGAATTTGAAGATACCTATGAATTTATTTCTTCTCTGCCAATTTCGTATCTTCATGTTTTCACTTATTCCCTCCGGCCTGGCACAAAAGCTGCTGAGATGGAAATCCAGTTATCAGAATCGGAAAAGCAGTTACGAAGCAGAAAACTACATCAGTTATCAAATCTTAAAAAGCTCGATTTTTACACTCAGAATCAGGGCAGTAAAAGAAAAGTCCTTTGGGAATCGGATATCGATAATGGTTATATGTTCGGGTTTACGGAAAATTACATACGTTGCAAAAAGGAATTTGAATCATGTGCTGTTAATACAATCGAGACCGTCAGACTTGATATTATTGACGAAGATGGCGTTTTCGGTGTAATAACCACATAGCCTGTCACCATTACAATACATTTTTATATGTTCACCTATCGGAAATTATGTAACGGAGTTTGCGAACTATCCCGAAATACCGGGAAGTACATCCATTTACAATCTGAGACTTTCACCCAGGCATCTGTTGAACAAAAAGGTGAGCACGACTTTGTTTCCTTTGTAGATAAATCTGCTGAGCAAAAAATCGTTGACGGTCTCAGAATTCTTCTTCCGGACGCCGGTTTTATTGCAGAGGAAGGTACGGAAAATACCAGGGAAAAGGAATTCACATGGGTAATTGATCCACTCGACGGTACAACAAATTTTATCCACAATGTACCGGTCTATTGCATCAGTATTGCCTTAATGCAAAAAAAAGAAGTTGTTCTTGGGGTAGTTTATGAAATAAACAGGGATGAATGCTTTTATGCATGGAAAGGCGGACAAGCCTCACTCAACGGACAACCAATCCGTGTTTCCACTATGCAGGATTTCAATACTTCATTATTTGCAACGGGGTTTCCTTACTATGATTATGGAAGGCTCGATGATTACCTGCAGGTTTTCAGGCATTTCATGAAACATTCGGCTGGGTTGAGACGACTGGGTTCAGCAGCAGCCGATCTGGCATATGTTGCCTGTGGACGTTTTGAAGGATTTTATGAATACGGACTTCATCCCTGGGATGTTGCTGCCGGTGCATACATTGTTCAAATGGCAGGTGGAAAAGTATCAGACTTTTCAGGTGACAGCAATTATATTTTCGGAAAAGAACTTATTGCCGGAAATCCTTTTGTGTATCCGGAGATGCTGAAAATTATTACTGATTTATTCCGGCAGCCATACTTCTGAAAAATATGAGAAATTCCTGGGAACAGGGTCATTAAGGTGCTATCTTCGCGTAAGTTTCAAGCAAACAGAACATGAAATCATTAAAACTGGCTTTTATACTGATCACATACATACTGTCGGGCAATGTTAACAACACTTCCGCACAGATATCCAATTCAAAAAAACAAATCCTGATCTATCAGTTTGAAATTAAGGAGGAGATCGCACCACCTGTCTGGTATAAAACCCGCAAGGCATTCATTGAGGCTGGATTGATGAAGGCAGATATCATTCTGATTCACATGAATACCTATGGTGGGATGCTCGAATCTGCCGACTCAATTCGAACGGCAATTCTTCAGTCAGCTATTCCTGTCTGGGTTTTTATCGATAACAATGCCGCCTCGGCCGGTGCATTGATCTCAATAGCCTGCGACAGTATTTATATGCGCTCAGGTGCCAACATCGGTGCTGCTACTGTTGTTGATCAATCAGGGAAACCATTGCCGGATAAATACCAATCATACATGCGGTCAATGATGCGTTCCACCGCGGAATCCACCGGCCGGAATCCTGATATCGCCCAGGGAATGGTTGATTCCGGAATAAAAATTGAAGGAATATCCGATACAGGAAAGGTAATCACCTTTACTACCTCCGAGGCCTTAAAGTATGGATTCTGCAATGCCGAAGCTTCCACAATTGAAGAAATACTGAAGATTACCAGAATCAATAATTATAAAATTGTTGAACTGGAGTTGACTGTGGCAGATAAAATCATCGCTTTTCTTACAAGTCCGGTGATCAGCGGCATTCTGATTATGTTGATAATCGGAGGTATCTATTTCGAACTTCAGACACCCGGCATCGGTTTCCCGCTGGCTGCCGCTGTAGTCGGAGCATTGCTTTACTTTGCACCCCTGTATATTGAAGGGTTGGCTGCAAACTGGGAAATACTGGTTTTCGTTATAGGTATCATACTGGTCATCATAGAGTTATTTGCCATTCCGGGGTTTGGGGTGGCTGGCATATCAGGCATTGTACTTATTGTTACCGGGCTAACCCTCAGTATGATCGATAATGTTGGCTTTGACTTCAGGGGAGTCCCTATGAAAATAGTTGCAATATCCTTTTTTACGGTAATTATTGCATCCTTTGCCTCCCTTGTATCTTCGTTTTTTCTAACACGCAAGCTATTCGGGGGGCATACCATGTTTGGAGATCTCGCCCTGCTCAGTACACAGCAATCGAATGAAGGATACAACGCTGCTGACGCGCATTACTCTGAAATGATAGGAAAAACAGGTGAAGTCTATACAATTCTGCGCCCTGCCGGAAAAGTTGAAATCTGTGGTGAAATATTTGATGCGGTAGCTGAATCAGGTTATATCGAGAAAGGTGAAAACATACAGGTAGTCAGGTACGAAAACGCCCAACTGACCGTCAGAAAAATGTAAGGGATCGTGTTAAGAAACCGGATTCTGATTCAAAATACAGACATTACCTGCATTCATTGCGATGCCATAATTAATGCTGCAAACAACCATCTGCTGGGAGGTGGAGGTGTTGATGGAGCTATACACCATAGAGCCGGTCCGGAATTGCTTGAAGCATGCAGGAAACTAGCCGGCTGTGAAACAGGTAAAGCAAAAATAACAGCCGGTTTCAGATTACCTGCTAAATATATTATCCATTCGGTTGGCCCGGTATGGCTGGGTGGCCGGTCCGGTGAAATGCAATTACTTGAATCATGCTATCACGAATGCCTGAAGCTTGCAGTTGCCAACAAATGCAAGATTGTGGCTTTTCCAAACATCAGTACCGGTATTTATGGTTTCCCAAAGCAAAAAGCCGCTGCAATCGCAATAAAAACCGTTTCAGAGTTTTTGTCAATGAATCAACTTCCTGAAAAGGTAATATTTGCCTGTTTCGATGCAGTAAATCTTGAAATTTATAACAGCATTTATTCTGCAGGCTGACTTTCCATAACACTCCGGCTTGTCAGTTCCTTATATGCCTGGTAATCGGCATAATTCCAGCCCTGCCATGAAATTTGATTATATCCGGTGATAAAATTCCGGCATCTCAGCTCTACTTTTTCTTTATAATAATCCAGCGACATATATTGGCCGTAATAATCAAATTTACTTGTCTGAGCGCTTTCTATCCTGTCAATGAACTTCGTCGAGTGCATAAGTTCCGGCAAGGCGCTGCTGTTTAATGTTATCATAAACTCCGGATGAAAGAAGCCTTTCTCCGACCGTTCAACATTATAGGAGGCAATGATTTTATCCCAGTTAAAGAAGCTGAGACAGATCAGTATGACATAGGCTGCCAGGCTATTGTAATGAAACAGGTACTGATGGGTCTTCTGTTGCTTTATTTTAATAATAACACTGGCGATTCCGAAAAGTGTTAACAACAGAAAAGCGTATACACCTATACGTTTATAAGCCAGGTTAAAATGATGGATATACCACATATTCCTGACTCCGACTGAAACAGCAAGTAATGCATTCTGAACCAGCCATAACAAAGCAAGATTAAGCAGCAAACGGTGCTTTGGATAAAAATTCAGGTTAGCCCTGAAGTAATATAATACAATTATTATTGAAATGATAATGGAAAAGATCAACAGCCATGTTCCTTCATGTACAAACTGCTTAAGATAGTACCCGTTCCATTCAAAGAAAAACCAGACATTCAGGATATCAAGCACATTCATAACTCCAATAACCAGGTTCAGCAGAATCAGCATGACAATTCCAGACCAGTATTCTGTTTTCAGCGAGGTCATGCGGCCAGAGAAAGGCTTTCTTTTTCTGTATAACTGCATACCGATATCTTCACTGAAAAGTATCAACAAGCGGTTTGATCCACCTGAAAGGAATGCAATAATAACCAGAAACCCTGCTACAAAAAGCCAGAATACAATCGGTGATATTATTCGCATCAGGGTCTCAAAGATGCTTCCAAGTCTCTCTAACAGGCCTCCCGTCAGATTATTGAAATAAGGACTGGCTGTAGCATAAATAGCAGTAAAAATCAACAGAAAAAAAACCGGTGCAAGAATAACCAGTATGAAGCGCAGCAATCTGCGTCCGCTCCTGTGCTGACCGGTCAATTTTGTCAGATCTGTAAAATAGTAATAAGGTGCGGTTATTGCAGCATAAACCGATGCAGGGAAACCGTTTAAAAGGAGTTTGATATTACCTGCTGCAACAAATCCCAGCAGAAGGATCAGGGAAAAGACGTTGACTGCCATGGCCATGATTGAACCGTGAAATAAAACCATAATCGCACTGATCAATGAACCGGAAACCAAGACCAACTGTTGCCGGTTGTTTTTTACCAGCCTCCCTGACCAATAAATACCAGCAAGTAACAATAGATTAAATAAAAGGACATTGAGTCCGGCTTGCTGTTCTTTGAACAGGTAAGTAAAAATCAGGGCAAATACGATCGGAAAAAAAAGGAAGAATTTCTTCATACTACTTTACATATATCAGAAGCAAACGCCATAACCTGACCGAATCGTATATTGACTCAAAATTATTCCATCAGAATGAACGTTGTGGAACAAAAAGTTTAAAATAATTTTCATAAAGGTAACCGTTGGTAAGAGGCTTACCGTTTCAGCTCAACGATTATGAATCCGGTAAACAGAAAACGCCTCATCTGTGTATAACAACTTGTACTTTAAAGATAAGAAGTCTGATGTATTGTTGTCATTGATCACATAAGCCGCGCCGAGATAACCCAGAGAATCGATAAGTCTTTCATTCATTGGTCCGTCTACGGTCCATCCTTTTCTGCTGGCAAAATAAATCAATTGGGGCGAGGGTCCGCCATTGATAATTATCAACTGATCCGGGGGAACATATTTAGCCGTTATTGCTTCAAGCCCTGTCTTATATTGCTGGTCAGCATGGATAAAAAAATCGTGATTCTGGTTGGCAATGCCTTCTGCACAAATCAAAAAAAGCAATACAACAGCATATTGATGTTTGACGTTTGTGAGTGCATATCCGGCCAGCAATGCAACAACCGGGGTAAAAGGGATGATGTAATAGTTGTGCAGCGGGAAAACTGCTCCTGTTTTTATAGCAAACAATACAAATACTGCTGCAATAATCAAAAAACCGGCTTTGAAAGAGGTCCTCTCCTTTTTAAACAAGAAATAAACTCCGGTGATGAAAAAAGCAAAACCGATGAATGAGTATAAAGAGCTGAAATAGAATTTTTCGAAAAACCGGACCTTGTGTTGCATAATTTCAGCAACGCCTTCAGCAATGCCTTTAGGGAAAAACAACTGAAAGCGATAGGTCTCAATCAGAAAGGGCACCCAATAAAAATACCAAAGCAGGGCGATGCATACAGCCAGAGCAGAAGAAAACCACACAAGCATGATTCGCTTATTCTGCCGGTATTTTACAAAAGCAAATACTCCAACGACACTAAGCAGACTTAGGGAAGGAATTTTACAGAGCATTCCCAGGGCCGAAAAAACAAAGAACAGGATCAGATCAAGCCATTTGCCGTTTTCAAGATAGTTGGCACAAAACAACAAACCAATCAGCATCAGGGATACACTGAATGTATCCGGCATGATTTTCCGTGAAAAGGAAAACCAGATGGAAGCCAGAAAAATCAGGGTGGCATTGAATGCGGTGCTTTCATTAAACAACTTTTTTGCGATCCTGTAAAAAGCAAAGGTTCCCAGACTTGAGACTATAAGGTTTATGAGTCTTCCATACCAGTGATTATAACCAAATATTTTAGAAACGAGATAAATGAGATAATTCAGTAACGGAAACTCAGTACCTATGATTCCTGTTTTTTCACCGGCCATGTCTATACGCGGATAAAGCATATTTGCATCTATTGTCAGAAAATTCCTGGCAACCATATTGGTCAGCGATTGCCGCCAGTTATGACCTACCTCCAGGGGTGGATTTGTAATTCCAACCATTCTGATCAGAAAAAACAACAATATCCAGAAGCGGATATCAGTCAGTAACAAACGTAATGTTGTCTTTTTCTGAATAAAACCGGGAAGGTGCATAAAAATAGTTAAGTATAAGTGACTTGTTCAGCAAAGATATACATTGCTAAACTTCAGTGCAATTGATTTCGGCTGGAGTTCTGTTCCATAAAAGAATGTGATTTGATTTCGTTCCTGCTTTTAGTCTGCATGCCACCATCACCGTAAGCGGGAGGACTACCGGCCGGACTTCAAAAAAAGAAAGTAATCCGTTTCAACATATTTCTCCTGATAGAAAATTGATTCTTTTAAATGTGTTCCGGCACAATCCTATATCTAAAAGCATATAAAATTATTAACTTCGAATTATCTATATCCAATTGCATATAATTTACTAAATTTGCTTAAATCAATATCCAGAAACATCCGGATGAGGATAAAATTATCCTGGTTTCGGAAAACGAGAAGTTTGATCCGGTTGTGATCCAGAAGGAGTCTATCCTTCATTTATTTTTATACAAAGGAAAATTCGAGAAGAGTCAGATCTAAACTGCACTATACCATCGGAAATATTAATAATTAACTATTACTTTAATTAAAAGGAAAGGATAAATTATGAAAAAGTTTGGCCTTCTGTTTATAATAATGATACTCACCTACATCTCTTCTGCGCAGGATGACATGAGGCAATTACCAAGAAGTCAGACAACAAATAAGATCTGTTATACGGATATTATAACCCTTGATACGACATTTAAAAGGAATCTCCTCTTCTCTAATGCTTCGGAATGGTTTGCAAAGACCTACAAATCATCAAAAGATGTTATTCAACTGTCAGATCGGGAAGGTGGAAAAATAGTAGGGAAAGCAGCAATGAAGGTTTATCATAAGGCTCTAGGAACAGACAATTTCAGTGGTTACGTTAATTATACTATTTCTATATATGTTAAAGAAGGTAAGTTTAAATATGAAATTACCGATTTCACTCACTCTGGGGCACCTGCAGGTAGTTATGGGAATGCCGAAGGCTGGTATACAAGAGATGGTAAAATGTGGCGTAAGTATTTTGATTATTACTTGCAACAGATTGATCAAAATACTAAATCATTAATTGGTGAACTGAAGCAATCCATGATGAAAAGGGATGTTGGCTCTAATAATGATGCATGGTAAGCTTGCAAAAAATAGATTTTCTCAAGTACCTTGAAATTATACGAATTCAATTCATTGGTAGAAGATAAAAAAGCGACTATCCTCTTGGACCAGGGTGTCTACCTGATGAACAGGATTGAAGGAAGCTATATCATTAATCTCCATAGTCTTTTCGATCTTTATGTGGAGGTCTGGTATGATTATGAGAATAACAGAATAGTGAAGTTCCGGACTTTTAAAAGCCTGAAAGAATTGAAGCCATATCTGGATCGGATCCAATTTAATTCAATTTTTGAGTAATTAGTAAATCAGAATGTATTAATGACCTATCATTATTAACCTTAAATTCTAACGTTATGTCAATAAAAATTGGAGATTACGATTTCGAAGGACCTTTTCTCACAACAAACAGCATTTCAGATGTTTCTGGAGTTTATTCTATATTATGCTATAAAGATTCACTTTATTCTGTGATAGACATTGGTGAATCTGCAACTCTCAAAACTCGTCTCGACACCCACGATAGAAGACCTTGCTGGAAGAACGAGTGCAAAGGAACTATTTATTTTTCTGTTCTTTACACGCCCTACCAGCAGCAGGCAGGTAGAATGGAAATTGAGCAAGAACTAAGAGATCATTATAATCCTCCTTGCGGCAAGCGTTAGTTGGTTTTAGATTAAGATAAGCTTATTCAGATGTTTTCTTAGAACAAAAATCCAATTATAACAGGATTAATCCATGTCCAACATGCGGTTCGATCGATCAAAGGAAATTGGTAATTATGATCCGTAACTACTCAATAAGGATTTTAGAGCCTTGGCTCTATCTCAAACTATTGGAAATGGGAAATCTCGAGATCCGGTTCTACATAAAGTGAGGAAGGATAATTTCGGTTTGATGAAAAAATATCCAATACATTGATTTGCTTCATGTAAGTGAAAATGTACTTAATTTGTAGTACACTTAATCCTTTAATAAGATGGCGAAAGCAGTTGATAGCGCAGCTGAGACAAAATCCAAGATTTGTTTCATTATTACACCATTAGGACCCGTAAATTCAGAGACTAGGAAAAAAGCTGAAGGTCTTATTAGAACAATTATCAAACCTTCTTTAGAGGAATTCCATTTTGGTGTAATATCACCACATGAAATTTCTGAAAGAGGATCTATTACAAACCAAATAATAAGTCATTTGTTAAATGACGATTTGGTTATCGCAAATCTAACGGATCTAAATCCCAATGTAATGTACGAATTGGCTGTGAGACATGCATGTCGTAAGCCTGTGATAAGTTTAATGGAAGGCAGTAGAGAATTACCATTTGATATTAAAGATGAGAGAACAATAATCTTTACTGATGAAATTGCTGAAGTTACTCGACTACGTAAAGAGTTAAGTAGTGCTATACAATCAACAATCGAAAATCCAATCGTAGATAACCCAATATACCGTTATAAAGAGCAGTCCATAATGCAAGAAATTGTTCAAGGAACCCCTTTTGATTATATTATTAAAAAGTTAGACGAGATAGAACAAATAACTACAAAAAACAGACCGTATCCAGTATTGTCATCTCAAAATGTTGAGTATTACAAAACTAGTATTTTGTTAAACTCATCAAAAGCAGAATTAGCGTTTAATGAAGCTTATCAATTCAATTCTGAAATCGCTAATTATAAAGGCATTATTCAATTAAGGGAATTAGGTAATGAGCGTTGTGCAATTACATATTATTACCCGGTGAATAACCCAGATTTGGGTTCTCAAATGTATTGGCATATTGAAAAGAAAATTGGAGAAGCCAGGTTTAATCCGAGTACATCTACATATGATAAAAGTCTAAATCTTATTTCATATTAATTAATATCATATTCGTTCATATAGTTAAGAAGAAATTGGACATTCTTCAAAAAATATTTTAGATTTTCGAAAGTCGATTAAGTAATTAATACATACTTACTATCTAAAGATTGATGGTATTGTTATCAAGTCAAATATAAATTGGTCTGCAGCGTTCATTTTCAACAAATTGAATATAGAACTTATTATCTCTAAGAAACTTTGCAGTTATTTTTTTTGGGGGGTAGGGGCTGAATGTACCTCAACTTATATTTTAACCCTCAGCCTGGGACCCCGATAGCTAACGGGACAACCAACTGAGCTATAAAAAAAACGAAGCCATAAGACTTCGTTCGTTTGAGCGGAAAACGGGATTCGAACCCGCGACCCTCAGCTTGGGAAGCTGATGCTCTACCAACTGAGCTACTTCCGCATTGTTAGTATTTCACCCTCAACTTGGGACCCCGCCGTGGCGGGGCTACCAACTGAGCTACTTCCGCATTGTTAGTATTTCACCCTCAACTTGGGACCCCGCTGTGGTGGGGCTACCAACTGAGCTACTTCCGCATTGTTAGTATTTCACCCTCAACTTGGGACCCCGCCGTGGCGGGGCTACCAACTGAGCTACTTCCGCAATTTCACCGGCAAATTTAGTAAAAGTTAAGTATAGCATTGTATGCGGGAAAACATTTTTTCATTTTACCTCCAACTATCTGAATAATTGTGAGTGAAATTCTTTTTCCGTATTTTTAACGCTCACTTAACAAATCCTCTTTATGACAAAGAAGCCCCGCCTGAGTTTCTGGCAGATATGGAACATGAGCTTCGGATTTCTGGGTATCCAGTTCGGTTTTGCACTGCAAAACGGCAATGCATCAAGGATTCTGCTCACTTTTGGTGCCGACGTGCATCACCTGAGTTGGTTCTGGCTGGTTGCCCCCATTACTGGTATGATCATTCAACCCATTATTGGTTATATGAGCGACCGCACCTGGAACCGGTTAGGCCGGCGCCGCCCCTATTTCCTGGTTGGGGCCTTACTCACGAGTACCGCTCTTATTCTTATGCCCAATGCCCCACACCTGGCCTCTTTTATTGCCCCGATGTTTATCGGTGGTGGTTTGCTGATGATTATGGATGCTTCCATCAACATCTCCATGGAACCATTCAGGGCACTTGTCGCGGATAAACTGCCGGAGGAACAGCATACACTCGGCTTTTCTGTTCAGACATTGCTGATCGGTATCGGCGCAGTTGTGGGTTCATGGCTGCCTTATATGTTGGGTAACTGGTTCGGAATTTCAAAAGATGCCGGTGCCGATGGCCTGGTTCCTGATAATGTCACCTATTCATTCTATTTTGGTGCATTTGTATTGCTATCCTCCATATTATGGACCATCTTCAGCACCAGTGAATATCCGCCTGATCAGCTTGAAGAAAAGGAAGAAATTGAAAAGCCAAAGAAGTTTTTTATCCCATCCATCATGGTGAAACTTTTACTGGTACAATTCTTCTCATGGTTTGCTCTCTTTTCAATGTGGGTTTACACAACCCCGGCCATTGCCTTAAAGTATTATGGCACTGCCGATGCCAATTCATCCGCTTTTCAGGATGCCGGTGACTGGGTAGGAATTTTGTTCGGAATTTACAATGGAGTTTCAGCCATCATCGCGTTGTCTCTGCCTGTTGTGGCCAGGCGATTGTCAAGAAAAGTCACCCATTCCCTTGCCCTTGCAATTGGTGGAATATCTTTGCTTTCCATCCTGATTTTTAAAGACGAGAATTTCCTGATTATTCCAATGATCGGTATAGGTATTGCCTGGGGAAGCATTCTGGCCATGCCGTATGCCATGCTGGCAAGCTCAATTCCGGCTAAACGGATGGGAGTTTATATGGGCTTATTCAATATGTCTATTACCATCCCACAAATTATCAGCGGTATATTCAGCGGATTGATCCTCAAGTACTTCTTTGCCGACAATCCGGTTCTCTGCATAGTTATGGCCGGTGTTTCAATGATGCTGGGCGCAGTCAGTGCCTTGTTTATCAAAGAAAAACATGTCTAAAGGATCTAAGAAATTCTGATTTTAATCAATTTAAACCATACTGTCTATTTTGGAACATAAACGGTACAGCGGCATCCTGCTGCATCCCACCTCCCTGCCCGGTGAGTTCGGGATCGGTAACCTGGGGCCTGAATCCCTGAAATTTATTGATTTCCTTGCCGATGCCGGTCAAAGCCTGTGGCAGATCCTGCCTCTCGGGCCTACCGGACCCGGCGATTCACCCTACCAGAGTTTTTCAGCCTTCGCCCTGAATCCATTGCTGATCGATCTGAATCATTTTGTTAACAAAGGTCTGATCGGTGCTGACGACCTTGAAGAAGCCCGCACTCAGAACACCGGTAAAGTCGATTACGCCTTTGTAAACAGCACCCGTTCGCATATTTTCACGAAAGCCTACCGGTTATTTCTTGCATCCGCTCCTGACCAGGACAGAAAAGCCCTGTCTTCTTTCAACCTGAGAAACCGCTCCTGGCTCGACGATTATGCGCTCTTTATGGCCATCAAGGATTACTATGGCGGAATTGCATGGCATGAGTGGCCTGCTCCTGTTAGGAAAAGAGACAAAAAGGCATTGAACGGTTTCAGGAAAATGCTATCGTGGGAAACCGGCTATCACCGGTTCCTGCAGTTTGTAGTCAACTGCCAGTGGATGAATGTGAAAGCCTATGCCAACGACCGTAAGATCAAAATTGTCGGTGACATTCCGCTGTATATTTCTTTTGATAGTTCAGATGCCTGGTCGAAACCAGAAATGTTTCTTCTCGATAAGAAGCTGAAACCCATTCTTGTAGCCGGAGTACCCCCTGACTTCTTCAGCGAAACCGGTCAGTTGTGGGGAAATCCCGTCTATGACTGGGAATACCAGAAGAGAACGAATTTCCATTGGTGGGTTCAACGGATGGAATACAACCTCGAACTTGCCGACATCATCCGGATCGATCATTTCAGGGGCCTGGCGGCTTACTGGGCTGTCCCTTACGGTGCCGAAACCGCGATTGAGGGTGAATGGTTACCAGCCCCCGGAGAAGCCTTGTTCAAAGCGCTGACCAGGAAAACCGGCATGCTTCCGGTTATTGCTGAAGATCTGGGCGTTATCACCCCCGACGTTGATGAACTACGGGATAAATTCGACCTTCCCGGAATGAAAATCCTGCAGTTTGGTTTTGATAAAGCAGCGTCTAATCCTTTCCTGCCCCATTTCTATAAACAAAATTCTATTGTTTATACCGGCACCCACGACAATGATACCGTAATGGGATGGTACAGCCAGCTGGATGAAGAGGATAAAAGGAAATTCCATGAATACAGCGGCTGCAAGGACTGCGACGTCCACTGGCAAATGATAAGAATGTCCCTTGCTTCTGTATCGGATTATGCAGTAATTCCATTGCAGGATGTTTTTGGACTGGGCAGTGAAGCCCGGATGAATATTCCCGGCACCCCTTACGGAAACTGGCAGTGGAGGTTTCAGGATAGTGAACAGTTGCCGGAATATGCTCAGAAATTGAGACTGTTCTGCACGCTTTATAACCGGTGATCCTTTTCAAATTCGGATTGCGGATTGTGGATTTCGGATTCTGTAATCTACAATCACAAACCTGCCGGCATTCATCCGGTGGGTAAACTGACAGGCAGTTCAGCAATCCGAAACCCTGCCTCGCCGGCAGACCGGTTTCCAGTCAGCTCTTTGGTCCGAAATCAGAAATCCGAAATCCGAAATCCGAAATTATGCGGGTACCACCTGGTACTCCTTATTGATAAAGATGTTGGCCTTGCTTCTGAGTGACTGAACCACCTGGTGTTCACGTTCCAGTACCTGCATACGGTATTCATTCTGAGGCTCTTTGCCCCTTACCACCTGAGCCTTCTTGGTTTCATGATAAGTGAGTTCAATGAAAATGCGCAGATCGATGCCCTCGGTATTGATGGCATACAAACCGTCTACAATAATCATCTCAACCCCTTTGAAATCAGTGGTCAGGTGATCAACCTGCTCAGTAACCAGGTCGATGCACGGCATGGTTGAGGTCCGATCGTTTTTGAAATCTTCAATGTTTTTATAGATGGTTTCCCAGTCATATTCGCCCAGTCCAACTGCAGTCTCAATCCCGTTTTTTTTGCGCCATTCCGTTCTTTCCAGGGGATGAATGCGGTAGTAATTATCGATATGAATGGGTTTGCATATAATGCCTTCCTTGCGCAACATCTTTGCCAGAACGTGCGAAAGTTCGGTCTTACCCGAGCCTGATTCACCGGATACAGCAATCATGAACTTATTCTTCCTGTTTTTCAGGATATACGGAAGAATTTCTTTGGCGGCATTTTCATGCTTTTCGCCAATCAGCAATACATCACCAAGCATAGTTTCTGTTGTTTATGTTGAACTTATTATAATTTCAGGGTTTCAGGGTTGAAGAATTACTGGATCCGGAGTTCAGCATGAGAAATATCTAATATCTAATTTCAAAGTTCTAAATTGATCCGGTGATCTGTCTATGTATGAATCAACCAATCTGCTGATCAGCCAATCTCAGTAATGAAAAATCTCGCTCGCCGTATCAAAATCAAGATAGAAATCGGCTAATGGTTTCAGAGATTGTACCACCTGGTGTTCGCGCTCCAGCACCAGCATCCTGAATTCGTCCAGCTCTTCTTTTCCTGACCGCCGCTGTTCTTCCATGGTTTCGTGATAAGTCATCTCAATGAAAACTTTCAGGTTCGCATCCTCAATTTTCATCGAATACAGTCCTTCAATGATCAGAATATCGATGTCTTTGAAGTCTGTAGTCACATGATCTATCAGACCTGTAAAGAGATCAACACAGGGGAAAGTTGACTTTTCACCACTTCTGAAATCAATGATATTCCTGTAAATCACATGCCATTCGTATTCTTCAAACCCTACCGATTCAATTCCATGTTTTTTGCGCCATTCGGTGCGTTCAAGCGGAGCGATGCGGTAATAATTGTCCATGTGAAGAAGTTTTACCCGTAAACCCTGCTTTTTCAGCAAGCGGCCGAGCATATGGGCAACTTCACATTTTCCGGTCTCCACCTCACCGGAGATGGTAATAATGTATTTCCCCTTACGCTCCTCCATCACTTTGTCAAGAATGGTCTGAGCTGCATTTTCGTGCTTTTTGTTCAGCAATAATATGTCGTTAAGCATAATCTTTTATTAAGATTCAGAGTTGGATGAGTTAATATAATTAAAGTATAACTTCAAGCCGGTTGTTGCCATCAAACTGAAACGCTTTCCCATTGATTATGACCCCGTCAGATGATGAAAACTTACTTAAAGCCTTGAGTTTAATCACATCCTTCTTAACATTAAGAATGAATCGGTTACCTTTGAATGAAAAACCAAATCCAAGAGATTTCCAGGCTTCAGGAAGTTTTGGATTGATCCTGATCTGTTCTCCCCTCAGGTTAAGGCCGGCATAGGCATAGATGGCGATCAGCACCGTTCCGGCCATAACCCCAAGATGAATTCCTTCGGCTGTCGTACCTCCCTGAATGTCGTTGTAATCACTGTTCAGGGCATCCTGGTATAGTTCCCAGCTCAGTTTCCGATCGCCGATCATATTTGCAAGCAGGGCATGTACAACCCTGCTCAGGGTCGATCCATGTGAGGTGCGGGCAAGATAATAAACAAGATTGTCTTTCAGATATCCATCCGTTATCCTGTAACCCAACTCTTCAAGTATCACACGCACTTCTGCATCATCAAGGTTGTAAAAGGCCATCAGGGTGTCGGCCTGCTTGGCCACTTTAAATTCATCGGCCGATTTTCCTTCGGCTTTCAGAATACGGTCGAGCCGGTATATGTTACCATATTTCTGACGATAATAATCCCAGTCAAGTTCTTTGAGGTCAAAATAGCCATCGTATTGTGAAATAATGCCTTCCGGCGAAATCACAATATTCAGTTTCCTTGAAATATCCTTCCATCTGGCCAGGTCATCATCGCCCAGATCAAGTTTCGATCTTACAGCCCCTGCTTCACCCCCTATGAGTTCAAGCACCTTAAAGGCCTTGTCAATGGCCCAGACAACCATGATATTGGTGTAAGCATTGTCGCGCAAACCGCCTTCGGTTGAACCATGGTATTGTTCATGGAATTCATCGGGACCCATTACTTTTGAAATACTGTAGCGGCCTGTTTCAGAATTAAGTTCTGATTTTCCGGCCCAGAACCGGCAGATGTCGAGAAACATCTCGGCCCCGTATTTTTTCAGAAATTCAAGATCACCTGTGGTGTGAAAGTATTCCCATACATCATAGGCAATTGCCAGCGAGACATGGCGCTGAAGCGAACTGTAATCGTCGCCCCATTCGCCGTTGAGGGGGTTCAGGTGTACAACCTGTGTTTCTTCCCTCCCATCACTGCCGCTCTGCCATGGGAACATGGCACCTGTATAACCGTATTCACGGGCGTACTCCCTGGCTTTGGTCAACCGGTTATAACGATACATCAGGGTTGCTTTTGCTGCTTCAGGAAGATGAATGTTGTAGAATGGCAGGATAAAAAGTTCATCCCAGAAAATATGTCCCCTGTATGCTTCACCATGCAGGCCGCGGGCGGTAAAACTGGCATCAATCGTGGCATTGTGATGCGAGGCAGATACCATCAGATGATAAAGATGAAGTCGCATCAGCTTCTGATCCATACGGTTACCTTCAATCTGAACATCAATTTTCTCCCAGAGCTGCTGCCATGCCCTTCTGCTTTCATCCAGCAATACATCAAAGTGCAGGTTTGCTGCTGCAGTTTGCATAGCCATTGCTAACGGATCTGCAACGTCGTCAGATTTTGAAGTATAAATAGCAACAAATTTTTCCAGTTTAACCGGTACGCCTTTTCCCACCTTCACGGTAAAATGCATATAGGCTTTTGCCGGATCAACAACAGCAAGACCGTTTGTTTTTATCTCCAGCCCGTCAGAAAACAGACGGTGGTTGGCTGCTTCAACGATGTTGATCCCCGATTGGGTTGTGTTTACTGATACCCATACCATGTTGTCATTGTATCCCTGCTGCCTGTGCTTCAGGTGCTGCTGGTTCAGTTGTTTGTATCGTTCAACACCATCGTTGATGATGGCCCCGTTGATTCCACTGCTGAGCGTAATTTCACCACTATAATTCAGCGGCGTCAATTGGTATTGTATCGATGCCAGATGTGGATCGGACATACTTGCCATTCTTCGGGAAACAATCTCTGTTTCACGACCCTGTTTGTCCCTGACAACAAAAAACCTTGTAAAAACACCAGTCCGGAAGTCGAGGTGTTTCCTGAATTCAAGAAAATCCGTTTGATTGAAATCAAACCATTCTTCGCCATCGATCCGGAAATTAACGGGCAACCAGTTCGGAACATTCACGAAATCTTCATTTTCGACCAAACGGTCACCTACCTTTGATGCAAGGCGGTTATACAATCCGGCGATGTATGTTCCCGGATTGTTAACTGCATTGGAATCGGTTTCTTCCATGGCTCCCCGGGTTCCGAAATAACCGTTGCCCACAGCCAGCAGAGCTTCCCGGGTTCTCTCTTTTTTGGGTTCATAGGTATGGTAGGTAATCGACCACTGATCATCCTGAAGTCCCTTTTCGAACCATTGATTGATGCGCTCAATACTGAACTCTTCAAGATCTTCAACTACAATGTCAGCACCATGACAGAGTAGTTCATGTGAATTTTCTTCCCGTGCAATTCCGATGACCAGCCCGAAAGCGCCTTTCCGGCCTGCCTGCACACCCGAAACGGCATCTTCAACTATAACTGAACGATCGTAACTTACACCCATGTTATCAGCGGCCGTGGTAAAAATATCAGGTTCAGGTTTGCCTTTCAGTTTCATTTCTGCTGACACTACCCCATCTACACGTGTTTCAAACAATTGCAGCAATCCGGCTGCTTCGAGCACCGGTCCGCAGTTCTTGCTTGAAGAAGCTACACCAACCCTGATACCCTGCGCTTTCAAACCTTGAATAAGAGTAATTGTGCTTTCATAGACACCAACACCATCACGCTTCAGGATTTCATTGAAAGCGAAATCCTTACGATTTCCAAGACCACAGATTGTCTCCATCTCATGGGCATCTGACGGACTGCCGAAAGGGATAACGATGCCCCTTGATTTAAGGAAATCTTCCACGCCCTTGTACCTGGGTTTACCATCCACAAAAGGAAGATAATCTCCGGTATGGGTAAATTCCTGAAACGGCTCACCTTGTTTTGCAGCCCTTTCCCTGAGAAAATCATCAAACATCTTTTTCCAGGCCGTGCTGTGAACAAGTGCAGTTTTGGTAATTACTCCATCAAGGTCGAAAATGACGGCATCAAAGCGATTCAAGTACATAAGTATCTGATTATGTGTATTTTCTATATTTTTTATTTAGCTATGCAAAGATAAGGAATTACTGACATCCTTTAGGGTGCTCATGTAAAAAATAAGCAGGAGGTGGGATTGAGAGGGTATTCTGATTTCTGAACTCCAATGTCAACAAGAAACTGAAAAATATTTATCAGAGGCAGCGGCCAGGTAAAGAGTCAGGCGCTCCCTTTACCAGGCTTCATGATCAAGCGGAGCGATTGATCATAGGTCAGATAGTTCCACAACCAGTTGATAAAGATAAGCATACGGTTTTTAACACCAACGATGGACATCAGGTGTACAAACATCCAGACCATCCAGGCAAAGAAACCCTGGAAACTCAGGAAAGGCAGATCCACAACCGCTTTGTTGCGACCTATTGTAGCCATGGAACCTTTGTCATTGTATCTGAACGGTATCAATTTCCGGTTCTTCTGCTCTTTTAGAAGGTTTTTAGCCAAAGTGCCGGCTTGTTGTATGGCTACCTGGGCAACCTGAGGATGTCCGTTCGGTTTCGAATCTGTTTCATTCAAAGCTATATCACCAATTGCAAAAACCGAATCCTGACCTTTAACCCTGTTGTATTCATCAACAATAATACGGTTTCCAGGTCCGGTGAAAACACCTTTTATTCCTCCCGGTGCATCACCTTTTATTCCCGCTGCCCAGATCAGTGTATGTGCTTTAAGATGCTCACCGGTGTGCAGAAATACCTGATCTTTTTCGAATCCGGTTACCTGAAATCCCGTAAGAATGTTAACTCCCAGATTTTCAAGGAATCGTGTAGCTTTCATCGAAGAAGCAGATGACATATTACTTAACAACATTGAAGATGCCTCCACAAGATATATCTTCATTTCACGGAAATTCAGCTCCGGATAATCCTTTGGAAGGACATAAGTGCGCATTTCAGCCAAAGCACCTGCGAGTTCTACACCGGTTGGGCCTCCTCCGACAATTACGGTATTCAATAAGGTTTCTATTTCTGAAGGATCATCACTTGTCAGTGCAGCTTCATAGTTTTTTAAAATGGTATTGCGCAGATTCAATGCTTCCCCGACAGTTTTCATTGGTAAGGCGGACTCCTCAACCTGTTTCATACCAAAGAAATTGGTAGTTACGCCTGTTGCAATCACCAGGTAATCGTAAATCACACCACCCAGGGAAGTCTCTACAGTCCTTTCCTGAATATTAACATTCAATACTTCGGTTAACCGTATGTGCAGGTTTTTCTGTGTCTGGAAGATCTTACGCAAAGGGAAGGAAATCGCACTGGGTTCAAGACCAGCTGTAGCAACCTGGTAAAAAAGCGGTTGAAACTGGTGATAATTGTTGCGATCGATGAGTACGATCTGGAAGCTACTTTTCCGGAGTGCCCTCACCAGCTTAAGTCCGGCAAAACCTGCTCCGATTACTACAATTCGTTTTTGTTCCGTTTCCGGAATATTTAAGGGCATATGAATCTCTTTTTGCTGCAATTAACAATTCTTTGCTGGTTTTGCTTGTAAATTTCTAAAAAACCTTCTCCAAAACAGAAATAAAAATGCCGGTTCCAGCTGAAGTTGCAACTCCATGCTGAGACATATAAAACACTGTTATACTCAACCAGGCATTTGCAGATATTTATGATCATCCGGTACGAATATAGACTGTCTGTTCATTAAAATGTTCCGAATTTAAAATATTTCAGTCCGGACTCTTTGCTGATATTACCCAAACATGTCTGATAAAAGACAATTTGCGCCTATTCTTTAGTACCTTTGACCAAAACTAAAACTGCTGTAATTTCTCCGCAAATGTACAAACCCGCATCACTTTTCCTGATGATATTCTGGCTGGTTTTCAACCTTCCTTTAAGTGCACAGCCACAATTTACCCCCGATGGAGAAATTTATATAAAAAGTGTCGTACCCCGCGTTGATATTATAATTCATCCGGACACGCTGAACTGGATATATGAGAATGTGGAAAGCGACATGGAGTTTCATGCAGTCTTCGTTTTCGACAATGGCAATGTTCATGATACCATCAATGATATAGGCTTCAGATTAAGAGGGAATACTTCCAGACACTCTGCAAAAAAATCATTTAAAGTTTCCTTTAACACCTGGGTGCAGGGACGAAAATACCATGGAATTGAGAAAATGAACCTGAACGGTGAACACAACGACCCTTCCATTGTACGTGCCAGATTATATTGGGATATTCTGAAACGCTCAGTGCTGGCCGGCCCCAGGGCTAACCATGTTCAGGTTTTCATTAACGGGAACTATTATGGCCTGTATCTGAATTGCGAACACATTGATGAAGAATTTGTAGAATCCTATTACGGCAACAACAACGGCAACCTTTACAAATGCCTGTGGCCGGCAGACCTCACATACAGGGGGGCAGATCCCGATGAGTACAAATTTACATCGGGAGACAGGCGTACTTACGATCTGAAAACCAATGAAGAAGCAGATGACTACAGTGATCTGGCTGAGTTCATTACCATTCTGAACAATACACCGACAGATGATCTTCCCTGCGAGCTTGAAAAATTATTTAATGTTCAGGATTACCTGAAAGTAGCAGCAATTGATGTTTTGACCGCAAACTGGGATGGCTATATCTACAATAAAAACAATTTTTATCTTTATCACAACACTTTTACCGGCCTTTTCGAATATATTCCTTATGATACTGACAATACCTTTGGCATTGACTGGTTTAACATCGACTGGTCTGCAAGAGATATATACACCTGGTCAAACACAAATGAAGAAAGACCATTGTTTACCCGTTTGATGCAGGTTCCTGAATACCGTGCATGGTACACTTATTATATCAGACAAATCATTAATGAAGTAACAGGAAGTCAGGATTTTCTCAACTCATTAATGACACTGAAAGAACAGCTTGACGATTATGTGGTATCTGATCCGTTTTACCCTCTTGATTACGGATATACCATCAATTCTTTCAATACCTCATTTACTGAAGGTACCGGTAATCATGTTCCGGTTGGTATCCAGCCTTACATTCTGACCCGCAACAGCATTGCATTGTCGCAAGCGGACAACACCGATTCATCACCCATTTTGAAATACCTTACACACAATTCACCGGGAGCATGGGAAAATATGATTGTGAGTGCCTGGGCTGAAGACGAAGGATTGAATTCAGTTATTATTGATTTCCGCATCAATGGCCATACCTGGCAACAAAGTGAAATGAACGATGACGGGCTGGATGGGGATACTCTGGCCGGCGACCATGTTTTCACTGTAACTATCCCTGGCATGGCTGGAAACACCCTTTTTGAATTCAGCATTAAGGCAACCGACAACAATCAGCAATCCATGTCAAAACCTTGTATTCCAATACAGTATACTGTCCCGGCCGGAAATGCCTATGGTTTGTTCATCAATGAATTCATGGCCAGTAACAATACAACCATTACCGATGATTTCGGTGAATTTGACGACTGGATTGAACTCTATAACGGAGGTTCGGAATCCGTCTGGCTTGGGGATAAATACCTCAGTGATAACCTTGCCAATCCCTCAAAATGGGCATTGCCGGATATCTCCCTGGCAGCAGGTGGTTTTTTACTCGTTTGGGCCGATGACCAACCGGAACAGGGTCCTCTGCATTCAAATTATAAACTTGATAGGGATTTTGAAGAGATCGGGTTATTTGACAATGTTGCTACAGGGTATGCCTTGCTTGATGGTTTATCCTATTCGGTGCAATCAACCGATATATCCTTTGGAAGAATAACAGATGGTTCCAGCGGTTGGAAGTTTTTTGATGCACCCACTCCGGGAAGTACCAACAGCCTGGTGATCATTGAAGAAAGAGCCCTGACAAAGCTGATCATCTGGCCCAATCCCGCTACTGGTGGAACCATTTATCTGGCCGAAAACACAAACTTTTCAATTTATGATTTGACCGGCCGCAGATTAAACACTTATACAAACAGCAGGCAGGCTGATGTATCCACGCTGAATCCTGGTCTGTACCTTGTTATCACAGACAAGGGAACAACAAACAGGCTGATTATATATTAGTTCTATGATAAAAATACTTGTCAGGTAAAACGAATATCCGTTAAATCCCTGAAACCCGGCCATAGAATACATTTTCAGCACAAAAAATCCCGTTAACAATTGCTAACGGGATTTTTTATCAATATTTGCCTTTATTTTAAAATAAGCCTGTCTTCACTTTCCCAGATGCCAACTAAAGGCAGGTAGCACTGAACACCAGTCTCCAGTTTAGACTTTAGACTTTTTACTTTTTACTTTAAACTTTAAGCTTTAAACTTTAAGCTTTCCTCTTTAATCCCCGAAACACATTCCTACCCCGCGGGCAGTCTTCATTAGAGCAGTATCGGGTTCAACCAGGTTTGGTTTCTGAATGGCTTCCTTAAGTGTAACAGAAGTGATATGCGGATGACGATAGGAAACCATACGTCCGTATTCGCCTGCCATGGCAAGTTCAAAAGCTTTGACGCCGTATTGAGTGGCAAGTACACGATCATATGCAATAGGAATACCCCCTCTTTGCAAATGGCCAAGAACGGTGGTACGGATACTGTGTTCACAACCGGCTCTTTTCAACTCTTCCTCAAACCGGAAACCAACACCTCCCAGCTTAACATTTTCATATCCGACTTCTTTGCTTTTTGATCCGGTGATTTCACCCTTCTTATTGCGGGCGCCTTCGGCAATCACTACATTCACAAAGCCACGTCCTTTTTCGAAGCGTTTATCAATACGCTCCATCACTTTTTCAATATCATATGGAAATTCAGGCAAAAGGCAGATCTCAGCACCTCCGGCAACGGCAGCATTTAACGCTATCCATCCGGCATCGCGGCCCATCACTTCAAGTATCTGTACCCGGTTATGGCTGGCAGCAGTCGTCACCAATTTATCAACGGCTTCCGTAGCTATCTGTATGGCGGTCTGGAACCCGAAAGTTGCATCGGTCGCTGAAAGATCGTTATCAATGGTTTTGGGAACACCGATGATGTTCAGGCCTTTTTCATACAAAGCCTGTGAAATCCGCTGGGAACCATCGCCACCTATGTTAATTACCGCATCTATCCCCAGATACTGAATTTTACGGATCATTTCATCTGAACGGTCAACCGTTGTATATGAACCGTCGTGCTGCTTTACCGGCCAGGCAAAAGGCCCGCCTTTGTTGGTAGTCTGCAGGATGGTACCACCCTGGTAATGTATTCCTGAAACCGCCTTTTCGTCCAGAATTACTATTTCTGTGGGCTCTCGCAGAATTCCATTGAATGCTTCAATGCTACCTACCACTTCCCAGTCTTTTTCGCGGGAGGCTCGCTTTACAATGGCGCGGATAACCGCGTTAAGTCCCGGACAGTCGCCTCCACCGGTAAGAACCAATACTCTCTTCATTTAGTTGTACTTTAATAATGAATAACTTAGGTCTTTGGGGTCTTGTTTTTGAAAAACGCTGCAAAAGTACGAAAAAATAAGTCAACAATTTTTTATGATTTATCTACGATACCAAAGGCCTTTGATAAATTAACAATAATTTAAAATTAAACCGGAAACTGCATTACGGCAGGAATAATCATTGTGAATTGCTCTTGAATTGTATCCCAGCCTGCAACAAAAAATCTTGCATTTTGGCGGGTAGGATTTAACTATTAAGTACAACGCAACTGGTTTAGATATTGATGGACGTACCGTTGTGTTGAATAAATAATCATTTAAAGTTTCAATCCACGCGCCCCTGCGGAGCGCGACAGGCAAACTGCGAAAATACGCTGGTGCCTGAACTGGTTTCAATCCACGCGCCCCTGCGGAGCGCGACACTGTTGGTAAAGCAAAGCAAAACGCACAACGTGTTTCAATCCACGCGCCCCTGCGGAGCGCGACATAATTGCGGTGAAGGAGATATTAACCCTATACAAGTTTCAATCCACGCGCCCCTGCGGAGCGCGACTGCTTATACCTATTACAATTCCATTACCATTTCGGTTTCAATCCACGCGCCCCTGCGGAGCGCGACCTTTGCGGATAGTCGTTACGCAATCCATAGGTATGTTTCAATCCACGCGCCCCTGCGGAGCGCGACCAGATACTTTTCGGATCAGCATTCCGGCTGGCATGTTTCAATCCACGCGCCCCTGCGGAGCGCGACATTTAGGGGCAAACAGTTCCAATGCAGCCGAGATGTTTCAATCCACGCGCCCCTGCGGAGCGCGACTTTTACTATATTCCTGATTGATTCTGCCTTTGATGTTTCAATCCACGCGCCCCTGCGGAGCGCGACATACATCACAAACACCTATCCTGACACTCATACAGTTTCAATCCACGCGCCCCTGCGGAGCGCGACTTCAGTTTGCCGTAACGTGATTCGGTCATACGCTGTTTCAATCCACGCGCCCCTGCGGAGCGCGACAATCACGATGCAATGAAAGAAATTAAGGGCGAATTAAGTTTCAATCCACGCGCCCCTGCGGAGCGCGACAAAGAGATGTATTCGGAAACCGGTAAACTTTCAGTTTCAATCCACGCGCCCCTGCGGAGCGCGACCTAACTTTGCGAAACGATTACGCAAGGTATTGACCGTTTCAATCCACGCGCCCCTGCGGAGCGCGACTCCATCCATATTCAGCACCGTTGTTGTATTGTGGTTTCAATCCACGCGCCCCTGCGGAGCGCGACATAAACATAAAGTAATATGGGACTAAACGTATCGTTTCAATCCACGCGCCCCTGCGGAGCGCGACCTCCATGCGTTCAACGATCTTGTAAATGTTCGATGTTTCAATCCACGCGCCCCTGCGGAGCGCGACCCGCTTGGTATTACTCAGCGGAAGACGCATACAAGTTTCAATCCACGCGCCCCTGCGGAGCGCGACTTATTCATTCGATGATGGCGGTGATTTATACGTGTTTCAATCCACGCGCCCCTGCGGAGCGCGACATTACATCGATCCATCCAACTCTGAGGCTATCAGTTTCAATCCACGCGCCCCTGCGGAGCGCGACCGGCCTGCTGGTTCTTTGCCTTCGGCATGCGATATGTTTCAATCCACGCGCCCCTGCGGAGCGCGACGGTTAACCTGGATGGCTGTTCCTGGAGGCGATTTGTTTCAATCCACGCGCCCCTGCGGAGCGCGACATAAAAACAAATATATTAACAAGATTTGGTACACGTTTCAATCCACGCGCCCCTGCGGAGCGCGACGTCATGTCAGATGGTGCATATGACAAGTATGTAAGTTTCAATCCTCGCGCCCCTGCGGAGCGCGACTATTAAGAAATTCAATAATTCTACCCTTAATAGGTGTTTCAATCCACGCGCCCCTGCGGAGCGCGACATCAGCAGGAGTACAGCACAAATGCAAAAGTATTGTTTCAATCCACGCGCCCCTGCGGAGCGCGACGGGAAGATACTCCGCACCAAGTTTGAGATACACGTTTCAATCCACGCGCCCCTGCGGAGCGCGACGGTATGCCTAATAAGGGTCTAAAGATAAATAGGTTAGCAAAACATTTGCGCGATAAGTCATAAATTTTAAGAAAGTGGTTCCTGAAATTGCAAATATAGGATTCACTGAGCTGATTATCAACATGAGCGATAACCCCTGGATTTTCATGATCATCTGGGGTTCGCGCAGCTATAGAATCATGGGGTCCTCAGGATTGTAGGTTTCTTTTGCTCCAACATGTTCTACCTTACTTTCCCATTTACTACCCAGCATATAGAACCTTAAACTATCCTTATCATAATCTATGATTCCTTCCAGCCTGTGTTTCAAATCTGTAAACTGCGCTGGATCAACCAGACACTCAAATACAGAATTCTGAACTCTCTGGCCAAAGTTAACACATTGTTTGGCTACTTTTCGCAAACGTTTTCTTCCCGCGGCAGAAGTAGTTTCAACATCATAAGTTACAATTACCAACATTATTTTCTATTTACTAATAAATACCGGATAATTATCAATATCTCCCCTTAAATACCTGGCGAGTAAAAGTGCCTGACTATAAGGCAACAAACCTATGGGAATTGATGTTTCCAGAAACGGATGATTAACTTCTTCCTGTTTTCTTTTTTGCCACGCAATCAGTAATTCCTTTCGTGTGGCATCATTCATCAGAATACCTCCTTCATCCATAGATGTAAATCCTTTTCCATTAATCTGCTTTCTGTTTATCAGAGAAAGTACCAATCTGTCAGCTATGTAAGGTCTGAATTCCTCCATCATATCAAGAGCAAGACTCTGCCTTCCGGGACGGTCTGTGTGTAAGAAACCTACACAGGGATCAAGACCGACACTCTCGAGCGCCGACCTGACTTCATGCAACAATAATACATAAACGAATGAAAGCATAGCATTAACATTATCCTTAGGTGGACGCCGGTTTCTGCCGCTAAATTGGAAATCCGTTTTCTGAGCAACTATGAGTTGATCAAAAAGTCCGAAATAAGTATTAGCAGCTTCTCCTTCTATTCCCCTTAAAATACTGTTGTCATTGCATTTTAGTGCTTTCTTCAACTTATTGCTCAGTGAATTGATTGCATCTTCAAAAGCTACCTGATTTACCTCACCCGGATGATCTCTAAGTGCCCTTTGAAGAACTGTTCTGCTGTTTGATATTTTCCCTGCAATAATAATTCTGCTTATTTCATTGCAGAAAACTTTATCATCAGCCATTCGGTATTGCTTTCTTCGCAATAAAACATTTCCGGAAACCGGGCCTGATACACGACCCAGAAAATATCCATGATCAGTCAAAAAACTTAAACCTATATTTCTTTCACTACACATTGCCATCAATGAAGGACTGGCACCCATATATCCGAAACATACAATTCCTTCTATGTTATGAACCGGGATACGGAATTTCTCTTCATTTTCGACTTTAACAACAACATTCTCACCATCTTTGCTCAGGTAAGAACCAGGGGTTGTGATATAAAGGGTGTTTAACAGTTTTCTCATAAGTTCAGAAATCTTCCAGATTTAAGTTCAAATAATCACTGGCTGAAATTCTTCCGGCCATGCGTTGCGGTAAACAAATATCTATCAATGAACAGGATCTGCAATGTGATTTGTAAACAGGTGATGGCGTTGTTCCTGATTCAAACATATTATGCATACTAATGGACAGTTGTATTACGCGCTCTTTAATTTCTTCATCGAATTCAATTATTGTTCTTCTTCTGACTTCAGCGTAATACAACGAACCACTATATATTTTAGTATTATACATTTCTTCCAGACACATGGCCTGAGCGCATACCTGAACAATGTCCCTGTCATCCGGCTTCAATTTCCCTCTTTTGTATTCTACAGGATGCAATAACCATTTTCCCTGATATCCCTCCATAGGAACCCCGCCCGTTTCAGTTCGTTTTAATTCAACCACATCGCTCCTACCTGTAAATCCAAGTTTGCGGCTGATTAACGGAAAAGATCTGAATGTTAATGTATCTCCCCTTTTATCGCTGTTAAAAGGATCATCCACCCGTTCATGAAGATGATGACCTTCAACGGTCCTTACATTTTCAGCCCATTGTTGTTCTATATGAATCAGGGCCCATTGCCTTTCGCAAAAAGCAAAATGCTGGATACCTGATAACATGAGCAGGTCTTCGTCGGAGTACATATTAATGTCTGCGTTTCATAATCAAATATCGATATATTAATTCCTATCGTAAAGTTTTGCTTTCATGAATTCAAGCTGTTATACATTAGTAAAAAAGATTTAACCCCAGCCTTCAGGCTGGGGAACAAGAAGCATCAATTATTGGGGCTTTAGCCCTTCATCACCTGAAATCCATAGACAGCCATGAATTCATTGTATTCTTCTTCCCATGTTTTTATTCTATGGTGTTCTTCCTGATTTCTGATATACGTTCTCACATTTTGCAATTGAGATTCGCCAAAAGACACTCCAAAATATTCATCAGCCCATTCAAATTGCTGTTTAGTAATTTTATTCCTATTAATCCAGAATGACGATTCTCCTTTAATTAACTGAATCACCTTTGCCAGGGACTGTTCCGGATGAAGACTGATAATACAATGCAAATGCTCTTTATTCCCATTGATAATATCAATGTAGATTGATTTCAGTTTAGCATTCTGAACAATGTGTTCAATAATAACATCCTTTGTTTCAGGGTTCAAAAAAAAATGCCGGTTTTTTGTACCCCAAACGCAATGAAGCCAGTTGCGAACGTATGACATGGTAAAATTGATTTGGGCTAAAGCCCGGTTAATGGTTTGATTGCATTCCCCAGCCTAAAGGCTGGGGTTATGCTTACTATTTTTATCAGACTTCTAAGTTCCTTCTATGATGGTAAAGTCAGATTTAAAGTATTCCTTAGCATACTGCTCTTAGCAAAATTTAACAACTTAACTAATTAAGTTAAACCAATTCTATTACTTCAACACCTTGTGGTATCAATGTTTTGTCAATTGAGACTGAATAATCATTAAATGATCTTGCTGGTTTTGATTTATCTTTCTTTTCGATTTTGATTGCATCAAATAGTTGGTGTGCCGGAGCACTTCCCAAACCGGTTGAATGTTTGAACACAATCAACTTACGGGTACTCATCATGCCACGAGCGGCAGAATGATCGTGATCGAACATGTTTTTAAGGGCATCCCAGAACAATGTAAGATCAGCTTCATTGAAACCAGTTTGAGCTGCCAGGTGTACTGAAATAAAACCTTTTGAAAAATATAATCCATAGGGAACTGTAAATTTACGCCCCATTGTGCGGTTATCTCCTCCCTGTTTTTCTGCTTCAGCTTCGGTGGCTACAGCCATACGGGTAATACTGTGTTCTAGTGCTACGACCGGATCAACAGAACGACCAAAGGTAAATTGGATTGGTCCTCGGACTTGACCAGCATTTTTTCCAGTACTCAGAACTGCGCCAAAAGTGCGAATATCAAAATAATTAGAACACATCCATTTCCGAGCAGCATCAGTCTTATCCCCAATTTTTTCCTTTGATTTGACTTCTTCTTGCTCATGAGATTCATCAATTAATTGATTCAGAATTGCCTTTTCTTTTATGAAAATATCATAATGTTTCTCAGCACCCTTTACAATTTGCACAAAATTCCTTACTTTACGTTTCAAACAAACATCAGTAACCAAACCCATACCTGTTTCGGCATCGACTCGTGGTAAATTCCCTGCATCAGGGTCGCCATTCGGATTTCCGTCTGTAACATCAAACAATAAAGCAAAGTCGTACCGGTTTTTAATTAATTCGTTCATAATTTTTTCTCCTGTTTTTAGTTGTTTTTTTCTTTTTTTGTAAATAGATCCTGACGTTGGTGATAATAACCAATAGCAAAACGGCTTTGGTCGTCTAACGATAAGTGAGCAGGCAATCCATTACTACTGACTCCGGTCATAATTTCCTGAATCATCTTTTCGAAATAGGTTTTACTACCACCTCCAAGTTTTGCCAGATGGTGATTTGAAAGATTGAGTAACCGACCAAAAACAGTAACTGGCGTGCTTGAAGCGGCACCATAATATCTGTCTTTTATAGTTGCATTAATTCCCGGCTGTGCATCTTCCTGTATTTTTTCAAGTACAGCGAACAATCGGCCACATAAGTAGCCCTGATTTTTGTTTTCTCGATCGAGTGACATGGCAATAAGTTTTTCGTTTGAACTATATATTGTTTCTTTTCGGTTTAAATAAGCTTTAAGAATTGCCGCACGGATACGATTAACGTGCTGTTCAGCTCTGATACGCCGGATACACTGCTGCTGGAGCGTGTCTGGATATTTTGTTCCATCGAGAACGCTTTCAATCACTTTACCGGCAAGATTCGGTGGAACATTATCAACCTTAAATTCAAATGAAACATTTGAAAGCAAATTGAACAATGAGAAATACTCCCTTTCATCGTTTTTACCTCTTATGATTTCCAAATCTTCAAAGTGCTTTGCAATATTCTTTGCAAAGTCAGAAACCTTTCCCGATTTCCAGAACCGAATAGAAATCCTGGCAGCATTTGGAGCTAATCCCAGTATGTAAAACGGAGTATTGCCTTCAGTAATTAATTTCCCTGTTTGAATGGATTCAAATAGAGCTTTAACCTCTCTGATATTTTGATCTGGATCATCTTTAGGAGGAGCAGAAAAAAAGAAAGAAAATTGATTTTCAAAATCAGATTGTTGTTGTGACCAAAAGATAACCGATGTATCAGCTATTCTGAATTTGTTCTTTGAATCTCTTCCAAGCAGAACATTTAGTGCTGTTGTGTATGCATCTTCGGCTTTCTTTGAAATCGGAGCATTTAGGCCCTGTTCTTTGTAATAAGAATCGTAACCCGAATTCTTCTGGAATCCAACAAGCTTTCCCCCACTTTTGCCGCCTGGGATTGATGTAACTGAATGAAGAATTGCAATTGGCAATCTTTCTCCTGTAATCATACAGATACCCTCAGCAGATTGTGTTTGTACTTCGCTGTCAGATTCAACTACAACTTCTACTTCCATTAACAGGTCGTCGTGTTCTGCTACAATATTCACCTCTCCTGCAATTCGAAACGAAAGGTTACAACCGGGAATTTTGTAACATTCTTTCCAGTTTTCATGTTCAAGAACCTTTTGGATTTGATCCTCTTGATCAAAAAATTTGCTAACAGCGGCAAATTGATAGTTCTCTGCGTATTTTTCTGAAAGTTGTTTTGTTTGGGCTACAAAAGTGCGATTCTGCTTTTTCGCATCTTCGCGTAATTGCTCCACAGACTTTTTATCATCCTTTTCCTTTGGTTGACCTAAAACATATCCCCAGTGATCCCACAAAATATTTGCAATTGCGGATGCTTTTGAACCTGGTCTACCTTTCATTTTCAAAACCAGAAATGTTTTGGCTCTTCTTTGCCGCCCCTCGCCAGTTCGGGTATCTTCAAGATTTATGAAATTTCCGTCTTTATCAATAACAATTATAAATGGGATATCTTTTCGTTCAAATCCTCTTGGTGCAATACTGCTATCCGGGTCGGCAGCTTTTCGCTGGTAATAGTCGTACAATGCTTGCAGTATCATCTTCGAACCTCCTCGCTATCAATTGTTGGAACTTCAATAACCCCCTGATTGAGTTGTACCCTGAAAAACATTGGTTTTGGATCTTTCTCTTCAGTAAAATCCATATCGTATAGCATAAATCCCAAATCACGAGTTTCGTCTATAGGGTGTTTCAAATCTATTTCAGGTTTTTCAATCAACTTGAAATTGCAGGAAAATTCCCTGCATCCTAAATAGGGTTGGTTAAAACACTGGCCTTTCCTTGCCCTCCGTTCGAAAATGGCATTATACTTCCCGGGATTTTCAGTACTTTTCAGGATGGTTTCTTCTTCCGGATCTTTGAGAGCTTCAGGTGTTTCATTACTTTTTCGGTTTTTGGGGTTGATGAACTCCATCTCAGCATAAAGCCTGTACGCGACATCGCGTAAAAACAGTCCTGCCCGCTGCTGCCGGTCTTCTTCAATGAAAATTTGCCTGGATTGTGGACTCATTAGTTTTCCAACCTCGTTACGGCGAACAGATATCCAACGAATTGGATTTAAAACATCTATTTTTTTAATCTTCCATTGGATGGCAGGCTTCCAAAAGATCGCTTCGAACACAGCGCGTGCTGCTGATGGGGTAATTACATCGTAACTTACCCGTTCAACCTTCATTTCAGGTCGGGTAAAACAAGCGTAATCGCCCCATACTTCAATACAAAATTGTTTGTTATAGTATTCCATCTTGTTAATTTATATGATGTTTATTTCTTCCAGCCATTTACCTTTTAGTTGTAATCCTGAATGATTATTATATAGTTTAGAGTATTCCTGAATCCAACATCCATGAAGTTCGACGATCAAACCTGCTTTTCTTATTTCCGTAAAGTCCCTTTCATTCACAGATACAGTATAACGCTGCAATTTTCGCATCAACCAGGGTTCCGGCCCTTTACTTTTGAGCAGTTGAATCAGGTCATTTCCCTCTTTGTATTCAACCAGAATGGTTTGTGAATTTTTATCATCAATCAACTTAAAGTCCTGTGCCGCAGTGGCAAATTGAAATTTCATTGATCGGGCATCATTCCACAAGCTATCACTAATATCCACCTTATCGAAATTGTCAATTTTACTATAGAAAAGCCTGAAATATTCCTGAAATGATTTTGGTTCGAGCAGAGAGCTTTCACTTTCTGACCAATTAGATAACATCTCTTTAAAAGTATCGGCACCTTTTCGCATTAATCCAATTGGAGTTCCCTTTGATGGAACGAAAACATTCATTAAACCAAGCCTGTTTTCCTTGTTCAATTTCCCTTCCCGGTTGCATCTCCCAGCGCATTGTGCAATTGAATCCAATCCGGAAATAGCTCGATAAACAACCGGGAAATCAATATCAACCCCAGCTTCAATTAATTGGGTGCTAATAACCCTGATTTGTTTATTCTCTTTGAGCCTAAGTTTTATCACCTCGATGACATCCATAATATGAGCAGTACACATTAATCTTGAAAGATGAAGTGTATCTTCTGGCATCATTTCATGCAATTCACGGCATTGATTTCGGGTGTTTACAATGCAAAGAACCTGTTCGTGCTTTTGAAGATCATCTGCAATATCAAGCCAATCAACAGTTTCATTTATATTTTCAGGTATTTTAATATCTACTCTTTTAAGGATATTGGCTAAGTCTTCAATATTTTGAACAAGTTCACGAACTGAATCCCCTTTAATACCTTCGAAAGCAAATTGTCCCTTTCCTCCAATTTTCCCTGTTAAAGCCGGTTGAGTAGCTGTAGAGAACAAAACCGATACAGAATAATTCTCTACAAGTCCTTTTAAAATTGTCAGAATTGGATTTAAAAATTCAGGAGGCAACATTTGAGCTTCATCCAAAATTATAATGCTATTAACCAGATTATGCAATTTTCTACATCTGGATGTTTTATTAGAATAAAGAGATTCAAAAAGTTGGACGTTTGTTGTTACAATTATTGGTGCATCCCAGTTTTCAGCAGCAAGTTTTCTTTCCTGGGTGTTTGTATCTTCGTCAATATTGCTATGATGTTCAATTACATTGTCATCGCCAAAAATTGAACGGTAAATCTGTACAGTTTGAGTAATGATACTTGTGTAGGGAATGGCAAAGATGATCCTTGATTTATTGTATTTAAGTGCATGAACTAATGCCCAGGCCATTGCCGACAGTGTTTTTCCCCCACCGGTTGGTACTGTAATTGAAAAGAAACCAGGTACAAAATTCCCTGCTTTAATGCAATCTTCCAAAATTTTACTTCGTATTGAATTAACTTTTGTTGAAGGTGCATTACATAACATCAACTCCATGTGATTATCAAATCTGCTTTTCAATTCGCTTAGCGAGTTATACTTGCCTCTTCTTGCAAACGATTCGGGATTCATAAAGCGTTCAGTATCCAAATAATCGGCATCAACTAAACAGGAAAAGAGCATTCTCACCCAGAGATTCATATGTTTCTGATCAATAGATTTTCCGATTGGTGGATTTAGATTTAGTTTAACTAATAATTCGACGGGTATTTTTGATCTTACTTTTTCCAAAAATTCTTGTTTTTTTATCCTGTCAGATAAATCTCCTGAAATACCTGGTTCATGTGTGAAATTGTGTAATCCAGCGTGATGTCCTGCGATACAATAAGCTATTGGCGGCCACATGTTAGGATATATTTCTTTAGATAAGATTGCTGCAGCTGAAGTATGATCAGTTTTTGATCTCTTCTGGTCATCTTCCTCATAACCAGAATTAATTCTAATATACTCCTGAAAATCAGAAGAATACTTTCCCAGGTCGTGCCAAAGTCCAAGTAATTTACCCCATTCCGGATTATTGAATTTTCCTGCGAAATTTTCAGCCAGAATAGCCGTACCCTTCAGATGATCCAGCATCTCCTGTTTCTCAAACTTATCTTCACTATTTTTCTTTATATGAGCAATGAATTCCATATCAATTAAGAATATTATAATAAAAACATTTAAGCCGCCCTCGTCTTTCAATACGGGGGCTTTTTTTGTTGCAGTAAAATGCGTGAAATCAGCAACCCAATCAATAAACCTGCTAATTCCGGAATTCTGCAATATATCTTTCTCTCCGGTATAAAATGATTATTCAACTGTCTTCTACAATAAAGATTAAATCAAATATACGTTTTTTAAACTATTCAGACCATCTGTCAGATCCATTTATATTATTTCTTATTGTTGATCCCGCTCCCTCTTATTGTCGCTCCTTCCCGCTTCGTTCGCTTAAGTCGCCCTTTTTCGCTCCCTCTCTTCCTCCCCTTCTTTCTTCCTGGTTAAATCGTTATAATTTTCTTATTTCAATCGTATATAACTATTTTTAAATGAAATGCCACTTATTTTTATTGGTCCGTATTGCAATCCTACGCTAATCTGTTTCATATTTTTTCTGAGAGGCACTCCTCCGGAGATGCGCCGGATGGGATTTAAAAAGCAAAGAAGCTGAATGTTTCAGGGTGTGTATTGTATTTTTTTTTGCAATGGCCACTTCATTTTTGTAACTTTATTTTTCCAAATCACCGGATTATGAAAACAGATTTCAAATGTCCTCATTGTTCAAATCTGCTGAACGTAGGCCCCAACATTGTATTCACTTCACGAAACAGGTGGGGAAATGAAGGACTCATCATGCTGCACCCCGAGTTGGGCAACTACACAGTGATCAGGCACCCTGATTTTGAAGTGCCCAGGGACGAAATGTTTGAATTTTACTGCCCCTATTGCAACAAACAACTTAAGTCTGAAAAAAATCCATTCCTCGCCTGGATAAAGATGAAAGATGAAACAGGCATTGAATATGATATTCACTTTTCGCGGATTGCCGGGCAACATGCCACATACAAGATAACCGGAAAAAATGTTGAGATATTCGGCGAGGATGCCGGTGAGTATCTGGATTCCATTCAATGACGGAGCCCATGGCATTGATGGGAGCGGGTTTTGTGCCGGAATCGCGCCCGCCGGTTAGCCCGGGTTTGGGCCCTGTTTTCTGTCATGGCCGGTTCTGCCTGCACAACACGGATTCCCATGTGCTCAACGAACCACAAAAACACCTTCCGAAACACTTTATATTTAAACCGCTTAAGCCGCCTGTTTTAGCTACTTCACAAAATTGAACGGCGAAGCCGTTTATCCTGCGAAGCATATTGAATACTTAAGAGCGAAGCCTGTGTACAGCCCCAAGCGGTTGAACAGCTTTCTGGCAATCCGGCTTTTTCACGTTTCATCATATCTCTTTCAAAACAATAGTTTATATTTGTCAAAATAAATCTGATAATATATGAAGTACTTTCCCCTTATAATTCTTACCATACTGACTATTTCATCCCTTGCACAGCACACCCATTATCATCAGAATGATTCCGATCCGTTTGAAACCGGTATTAAGGACCCGGAAATCAGGAATATAACTGTGATTAATCCGCAATACGACAGCATTTACTATTGGTCATATTCCGGGGGTAGAGCCGGATGGGAGATCAGTGGCAAGGATGACGATTTTATATATGCCGGCGAGAATCTGATAAGCAAGACCAGTTATCAATTTGACGGTACATGGGTTCCGGTTCTGATGGAGGTTTTCACTTACGACGGACAGGACAATTTGTTGAGCCGACTTATTAAGCTTTATAATTCGGGTAGTTGGGAAAATGCCGAATTAAAAACATTTACCTTCGATGAAAATAACAATAACACCATCCTGATCAATCAGTTTTGGTCGGAAGGGAGCTGGCAGAATCTAAATCAGCGGATTAATACCTACGATGAAGCAGGCAACATGCTGACCTCACTCTACCAGACATCCGACAGCACCAATGCCTGGTATAATGACAGCCATAGCGTGCGCACTTATAATAACCACAACCTCATTTTAACGAATGTCGGACAGTCCTGGCAAGACAATGTATGGGAGAACTGGTATGACTATTCCTATACTTATGATGATTCTGCCAGAGTTTCAATGATTCTTCGGAAGAGCTGGTATCAGGATGACTGGAACATTCAGAGTAAGGATCACTATCACTATACAAATAATAATATGGATACGATATGGTCGGAAGAACTTGTATCCGGCGGTTGGCAGAATGATCGGATCATTTCAAAATTGTACGATGAAAATGACATGGAGATATATTCGCTCACAAGATTATTCACTAATAACGAATGGACGAATAATATTCAGGACTCCCTGGGTTATGACGACCGGGGGAATGCCGATTATTCCTATGAGGAAATCTGGAATTCCCCTGATTGGGAACCTTTCTACAGGTATTGTTGTAAATTTAATGAAAACAACATTCTGACAGAATATTCCTTTTTCAGTTACCAATATGATGAGATGTGGGGTGACAGTGCACACTATTTCCTACGGGCAGGCATGGGAACTCCCATAATCCAGACGGCACAGATCAGGGTTTACCCAAACCCGACCGCCGGAATGATCACAATCAGCGGGATCGATCATCTCACAACCATTGAACTATACAGCATCTCCGGTCAGCGAATCGCAATCCTTCCGGCAGAAAATGGAACTATTGATTTGTCCGGCCTTCACAACGGGATTTATCTTCTGAGAATTATCATCGGGGATAAAGTTGTTATGAAAAAGATCGTGAAAAGGTGAAATATAATATTGAAAGCCGGGATGATTTTATCATTTTGAAGTGAGTGACATTCCAGATTAAGCATCTAAAGCAAATCCCTTTTGCTATCAGGAGCTACTTCAGCAATGGAGTGAGGGAGCGAAGAAGTGAGAGGGCGAAAGAAAGCGACTGAAGCGGAAAAATGCGATTGAACAGCCGAAGGCGATTGAACAGCTAAGCAATTGAACCCGCCTGACTGACGAAAGAAATCCAAACAATTGAACATGTTTGATCAGTCCCGCCCGAATGCAACAGGCAGGCAGGCGGGCAGGCAGCCGAAGGCGATTGAACAGCGCAGCCATTTGATAACCGAAGCCGGGCCTGAATTCCTGTCACATTTTTTCAATGCTAAGTCATAAATAAGTACTTTTGCGCCGTAGAACCGAGACAATGAATAAAAAGAAAAAATTAGCGCTGGTTGCCCACGATAACCGCAAACAGGATCTGATTGAATGGGTTGAATTTAATGCTCATAAATTACGCGAACACCAGATCGTTTGTACCGGAACCACCGGCCGGCTGATTGAACAGCAGCTCAGACTGAGTCTCACCGAGGAGCAATACGGCGAATTTGAAGTGTTGAAGCTCAAATCAGGCCCCCTTGGCGGTGATCAACAGCTAGGTGCCCTGATCGTGGAAGGAGAGATAGACCTGATGATCTTTTTCTGGGACCCCATGCAACCACAGCCCCACGATGTTGACGTAAAGGCTCTACTCCGAATCACCGTGCTATACAATATTCCTACAGCCTGCAACAGATCAACTGCCGATTTTCTGATCTCATCGCCGCTTTTTACTGAGCATTACCAGCGAAGGTTAAAAGATTTCAGTTCCTACATCAACCGCGAAGTTAAAATGTAATGAGTGTTGGTTTAGCCGTTATTTTCGATATGGATGGTGTGCTGGTCGATAATTTCGCCTGGCACCTGCTGGCCTGGGAAACTTTTTGCAAAAAGCATAAAAAACATATTTCTTCTGATGAATTCAGGAATAATGTATTTGGTGGTAATAACACCGATCACTTAAGGTACATATTCGGAAGTGATATCAGCAATGAGTTGATCGGGCAATATAGCATTGAAAAAGAAACCATCTACAGGGAAATATACAGAGGTAAAGTCATTCCGGTAGCAGGGATCATTGAATTTCTTGATCAATTAAAAAAAACCGGAATTCCTCTGGCCATAGCCACATCAGCCGAAAGAGCCAATGTTGATTTTATCCTCGACGCCATTGGTTGTAAAGATGTTTTTGATGTTATTGTAGATTCCTCAATGATCAGGAAGGGCAAACCAGACCCGGAAGTATTTTTAAGAGCCGCTGATCTTTTGGGTGCAAAACCCGACAAATGTGTTATTTTTGAAGACTCACTGAAAGGTATTGAAGCCAGCCTGAGGGCAGGCATGAAAGTTATTGGTCTGGCCACCACGCATTATTATGCAGAACTTACTGAAGCACATAAAGTAATTTCGGATTTTAATCAGATCGTCCCTGAAGATCTGGAACAACTATTAAAAAATTCATTATCAACAACTTTATAATCATTTATTTTATGTTTTCATTCAGAAAATTAATTGCAATTGCTGCGCTGATTTTTATCAGCAGTGTTGCATTTACCCAAAGCCGGATCGACTTCACGGAATTTGATCTTCCAAATGGGTTACACGTAATTATGCATCAGGACAATTCTACCCCCATTGTGGCGGTTACAATTTCCTACCATGTTGGATCGAAAAACGAAAATCCTGACAGAACCGGATTTGCTCACTTTTTTGAGCATCTGATGTTTGAAGGATCGGAGAACATTCCCAGAGGGCAATTTGATAAAATTGCCATGAATGCCGGCGCCCAGATCAATGCCAATACCGGTTGGGACCGTACTTTCTATTACATTCTGCTTCCTTCGAATCAGCTTGAACTGGGACTCTGGATGGAATCTGAAAGGTTGCTTCATCTGCGTATCGATAGTGTGGGCGTAGAAACACAACGTCGTGTTATCAAAGAAGAACGCAAGCAATCATACGACAACAGACCTTACGGGTCATTGGTTGAAAAAACCTTCAGCACCGCCTATAAAGTGCATCCCTATCGGTGGACGCCCATCGGATCGGTACAATACATTGATGAAGCCAGGCTGGAAGAGTTCATTGAGTTCCATTCACGGTATTATGTACCGGACAATGCTATACTTTCAATAGCAGGTGATATTGACCCCGAACAGGCCAAAGTACTTGTAAGAAAATACTTTGGTGATATTCCAAGGGGGAACAAAGAAATTACCAGGCCTGACATAGTTGAGCCGAAACAGACTGCGGAAGTACGCGACACTGTTTTTGACAATATTCAGTTGCCGGCTGTTGTGCAGGCATATCATATGCCGGCGATGGGAACTCCGGATTACTACGCACTCAAAATGCTCACTACACTTTTATCGGATGGTGAAAGTTCACGGCTCAACAAATCGGTTGTTGACAAACAGCAAAAAGCCCTTTTTGTAGGCTCCTTCCCGATTCCTCTTGAAGAGCCTGGATTGTTCCTCGTATTTGGAATCGTCAACATGGGCGTTGATCCGGCTGACCTGGAAGCAGCTGTTGACGCTGAAATAAGACTCGCCCAGACGGTAGACCTTACAGACAGGGAATTTGATAAACTCAGGAATAAGATTGAAAACGATTTTGTCAGCCGCAATTCTACCATGGCGGGCATTGCTGAAAGCCTGTCAGATTATAGCATGTATTTTGGTGATGCAAATCTTATCAATACTGAGATTGATAAATATATGAAAGTAACAAGAGCCGATATTATGAGGGTAGCAAACCAATACCTGACAAAGGAAAACCGGGTTGTTCTTTACTATTTGCCTAAACAAAGCCAGTAACCGGGAGGAAAAAATATGAAAAAGTTTATATCCATTACAATAACCACCGTCCTTCTGATTTCCGCATTTACCGGAACAGCCCAGGTAAAAGGAACAAAAAAAAGTACCGCTGCCCTCCCTGCACTTGACCGAAGCATTAAACCGCTTCCCGGTCCGGCGCCGGTTATCAATATCGGCAAGTATGAAACTTTCGAACTTGAAAACGGTCTCAAAGTATTTGTTGTTGAGAATAAGAAAATACCCCGCGTATCCTATTCATTGATAATAGATTACAATCCACTGCCTGAAGGCGAACTGACAGGACTGGCCGATATCACTGGTCAGATGCTGAGGAAAGGAACTACCAATCTTTCAAAAGACCAGCTTGATGAAGAGGTTGATTTCATCGGTGCCAGCCTTTACACGAATGCATCAGGACTTTACGCTTCGGCACTCAAAAAACACAACAAAAGGTTACTTGAACTGATGGCAGATGTCATGATGAATCCATCATTCCTTGAAGCAGAACTGGATAAGATTAAAACACAAACCATTTCAGGACTGGAAGCATCAAAAAATGAACCATCGGCAATCAGTGATAGAATCGGCAAATTGCTTGTTTATGGTTCTTCCCATCCTTACGGAGAAACAATGAATGAAAAAACTGTAAAGAACATCACAATTAATCAGTGCATATCCTTTTACCAGGAATTTTTCAGACCACAAATTACTTATCTGGCCATTGTTGGCGATATTACTATAGCTGAAGCAAAGGAATTGATCAGCAAATATTTCAGTACATGGGAGAAAAAAGAGGTAGCTGAAATCGTCTTTCCGATGCCGGAGATGCCTGTTAAAAATGTGGTTGCCATTGTTGACAGACCCGATGCAGTTCAGACAACACTCAGTATCAGTTATCCGGTTGATTTCAAGCCGGGCAATCCGGATGCCATTAAAGCCAGGGTGGCCAATACCATTCTTGGCGGAGGAACCTTTCGGTTATATAACAACCTTCGGGAGGAGAAAGCCTTTACCTATGGAGCTTATTCCAACCTTAGTGCCGACAAACTGGCCGGGAAATTCGAGGTCAGCACAGAGATCCGGAACTCAGTGACTGATAGTGCTGTTACTGAAGTATTGTTTGAAATGAAACGTCTGCGCGAGGAAATAGTGCCACAGAAAGAACTCGACCTGGTCAAAAACTATCTTTCAGGAGCGTTTGCCCTTTCACTTGAGGAACCAAAGACAGTTGCAAATTTTGCCATTAATACTGCCCGATATGGTTTGCCGTCAGACTATTACGTGAATTACCTGAAAAATCTCGCAGCAGTCACTGCCGAAGATGTAGAAGCAATGGCTGTTAAATATATCAAACCTGATAATGCCTATATTCTGGCTGTTGGTAAAGCCTCTGAAATTTCCGGTAAACTCGGAAAATTTACCGGAGGGAGTCCTATCCGCTATTTCGATTACGAAGGTAAGGAATACGATCCGGATAAAAAGTTAAAACCCACCCCTGAAGGATTGACTGCTGCTGATGTAATCAATGCGTATGTTCAGGCAATAGGTGGTGAAAAGGCTCTGTTAAAAATTAAGGATATGACCATGATGGCCAGCACTACCATGCAGGGCATGACCATAGGATTTGATATATACCGTAAGGCTCCTGACAAATACCTTTTGAAAATCGGTGCCGGGGATATGGTTTTTCAGCAAATAGGTTATGACGGAACCACAGCGAAAATGGTTTCACCCATGGGCGGAGAAAACAAAACTCTTGAAGGCAAAGAACTTGAGGAGATGAAATATGATGCATTGTTGAACATTGAACTGTTGTATGATAAACTTGGCATCGAATTGTTACTGGAGGGCATTGAAATGATCAACGGCAATGACGCCTACCGGGTACTAGTAACTTATCCAACAGGAAAAGAATCAATCCGGTTTTTCGATGTTAAGTCAGGCCTGCTGGTCCGGGAATCAGGGGATCAGGGAATTTCGGAATTCAGTGATTACCGGGAAGTGAACGGGGTAAAATTCCCTTATTCCATCTCACAGCAGATGGGACCACAGACGGTGAAGCTGAATGTTCTTTCAATCAAAGTAAATTCAAAACTGAAAGATGAATTGTTCATGCTGAAATAGATGAACCTAATGTATGATCAAGGGTTACCCGCAGGTAGCCCTTTTTTTTATCATCGAAACAACAGTAAATCAAACGATTAACCTGCCAGCCCCCTTGCGGCAGCTAATCCGCAGGCCTGGCTTTTCACTTCAGAATTTTTCCTGTTTGCTAACCCAAAACACATGGATTGTTTTATCTGATTTTATTACCTTTGTTCAGTACACTTAATATGAAAAAGTCAATTTAAAAGGTATTCTATGAAAATCAGCCCCAAAAGCCTGTTGTTGGCTGCGATTCTCATTGCAGCAATTAACTTCACTGTTATTTCCTGCAAACAAAGAACTGTGGAAGGGCAAGCCGGAGACAGTACACTTGTTCAGGTTAAGCATCCTGAATGGAGCAGGAATCTGAGTATTTACGAGGTTAATATCAGACAATTCACCCCTGAAGGCACCTTTGCTGCGCTTGAAGCCCATTTACCACGACTTAAAGAGATCGGCGCCGATATTTTATGGCTGATGCCCGTACAACCCATCGGGGAACTCAATCGCAAAGGGACACTCGGCAGTTATTATGCAGTAAAGGATTATAAAGCCGTGAATCCGGAATTCGGAACATCAGAAGATTTTAAACGATTGGTGAAAAGGGCCCATGAACTCGGATTATTTGTAACCATTGACTGGGTAGCCAACCATTCTGCATGGGACAATGCACTGGTTACTGAACATCCGGGATGGTACGTCCAGGACTCAACCGGAAAACTGGTTTCTCCGTTCGACTGGACTGATGTGGTTAAATTTAATTATGACATTCCGGAAATGCGGGAATATATGCTCGGTGCCTTAAAATATTGGGTGCAGAATTTTGATATTGATGGATACCGCTGTGATGTGGCGGGTGATGTTCCAGCCGATTTCTGGAATAAGGCAAGGCCCGAACTCGATATGATTAAGCCCGTTTTTATGCTGGCAGAAGCTGAAACACCTTTGCTTCACAGTGCATTTGACATGACCTATAGCTGGGAATTTCACCATGTAATGAACAAAATTCACAAAGGAGAAATGACGGCCAATGATATTGAAAAATACCTGTTAAAAAACGACTCTTTATATCCTTCAGATGCCTATCGCATGAATTTCATCACAAACCATGATGAAAACTCCTGGAAAGGAACTGAATTTGAGCGTCTGGGTGAAGGTGTCGAAGCGTTTTATGTACTCACTGTTTCGGTTCCGGGAATGCCATTGGTATATACCGGGCAGGAATCTGCAATGAATAAAAGACTGGAATTCTTCGAGAAAGATCCGGTTGAATGGGGTGATTACAAAATGGCAGGGTTCTATCAAACAATCCTGAAATTGAAGAAAAATAACAGCGCACTTTTTAATGGGTCCTATGGTGGCAGTTGGCGCAGGATCAACTCAAATGCCGATGACAAGGTATTCGCTATTCTGCGTGAAAAAGAAGACAACAGGGTTTTCACAATAGTCAATCTGAGTGCCTCATCTGTAAATGTTGCTCTGAACGGTGAAGCTTTTGCCGCTGATTATACTGATCTTTTTTCCGGTGGTCAGACCACGCTGAAAGCAAACACAATTATAGATTTACCGGCATGGGGATATAAAGTTTACTTCAAATAGACAAACTGCATTAAAAAAGCCTGTTCACTTTTACTGAAGTATGCGGGCTTTTTTAATGCCTTATAAAAACCAGGTTATGAAAAGAATCATCATTCTGTTTCTATTAATTGCAGCCGCCATGAACCAGGCTTTCACCCAAAGCAGCCAGTATCAAAGTATAGGAAAAATAACAGCACATCAATTAAACGGTCAGGTTTTAAACCTTGACACCGATAATGGTAAAGCTGAAATTACGGTATTCAGCCCGGGCATTTTCCGCATACGGATTGTGAAGGATGCATTTGTGGAGGACTTCTCCTACGCAGTAGTTTTAAAACCGGAGAATTGTGATGTTGAATTAAGTGAGATGTCTGATAAACTCATCCTTTCAACCGGAAAACTCATACTTGAAATTGAGCGAAACCCTGCCAGGTTTACTTTCTATACCGCCGACAGAAAATTAATCAACAGTGATGATAAGGCATTCGGCACCTCCTGGATTGGGACCGAAGTGACTACCTTTAAAAAGCTGCAGGAAGGTGAACGTTTTATCGGACTTGGTGAAAAAACCGGTAATCTCGACCGCAGAGGAAGTGCCTACGATAACTGGAACACCGACAATCCCCGTTATGGTCCGAATGATGATCCATTGTATGTGACGATTCCTTTTTACATGGGACTGCACAATGGTCTGGCATATGGAATATTCATGGACAACACACACCGGAGTCGCTTTAATTTCGGAGCCAGCAACGACCGCTTCAGTTCTTTCAGTGCCGATGATGGTGAAATGGATTACTATTTTATTCACGAAGATAATGTGGCCGGCATTATCAGCGATTACACCCGGCTTACCGGCCGTATGACAATGCCCCCGGTCTGGTCATTGGGATATCAGCAGTGCCGCTGGAGTTATTTCCCCGACACCGAAGTGCTGAACGTAGTCCGGAATTTCCGCGACCGTAAAATCCCGCTTGATGTTATTTACCTGGATATCCATTATATGGATGCATACAAAATTTTCACCTGGCATCCGACCCGTTTCAATGATCCTCAGAAATTAATCGGCGATCTGAAATCACTCGGTGTGCACACTACGGTAATTGTAGATCCGGGTATAAAGGTTGAAAATGGATACGATGCTTATGAAGAAGGATTGAAGAAAGATTTATTTATTAAATATCCGGATGGTCAGGTATATACTGCACAGGTTTGGCCGGGCTGGTGTCATTTTCCGGACTTCACAAAACCTTCGGCCCGTGAATGGTGGGGAAATAAATTCAGCGGCCTTGTTGCCAATGGGGTTGAAGGTTTCTGGAACGATATGAATGAAATTGCTTCCTGGGGTGGAGGGACAACACCACACATGGTACAACTTGATTGGGAAGGAAAACAGACAACTTACCGGCAGGCAAAAAATGTGTACGGTATGCAAATGGCACGTAGCACTTTCGAAGGAACACGGAAGCTGATGAATAACCACCGGCCACTCATCCTGACCAGGGCAGGTTATGCCGGTTTGCAGCGTTACACGGCTCTGTGGACCGGCGACAATCAGGCCAGTGAAGAACATATGATGTTGGGTAGCAGGTTGCTCAACAGCCTTGGCCTCAGTGGTGTTTCGTTCATAGGCGTAGATGTGGGCGGATTCAGCAAAGATGCTACACCTGCCCTGTTTGCACGCTGGATCGGTATTGGAGCTTTCAGCCCGTTTTTCCGCAGCCATACCCATTATGATACTAAATCAGCAGAACCATGGACTTACGGTGAAGTGGTCGAAAACATCTCCAGAAACTATATCCAGTTCAGATACAAATTGTTGCCTTATATATATTCGGCTTTTCGTGAATCGGTAGAAACAGGAATGCCTGTCATCAGGAGCCTTGCTATTGATTACAGTTTTGATGAAAAAATCTACAATTACATCTACCAGAACGAGTATCTGTTTGGACCTTCCATCCTCGTAGCACCCACCGAAAGTACCCGTGACCTTGTAAAAGTATATCTGCCGGACGGAGAATGGTATAACCTGCATACCGGGATCAAATATCACGGTAAAAATGAAATAATTACAGAATGTCCCGTTCACATTCTTCCTCTTTTCATTAAAGCAGGATCAGTTATCCCAATGCAGAAAGCTGTGCAGAGTACTTCAGAAAATCCGGGAGAAATCTTATATCTGCATGTGTTTAACGGCAATGAGAATTCAGGATCAACTTATTATGAAGACGATGGGGATTCTTATGACTATGAGCATGGTGCCTATTACAAGCGGCAGATTACCTTCGATCCCGGAAAACGGGAGTTGACCCTGGAAGCCAGAACAGGCTCGCTCAACAGCCGCTTCACGAAGATACAACTCTTCCTTCACGGCTTTAATACTGAGTATGAATTCAAAATCAACAATCAACCGGTAAGATTCCGGTCTGTTGATATCGACCTCTTTAATGCCCTGGAAGATTCAGATCCACAATATCTGGAGGCGATACACAGTACCACAACTGCCTTAACAGCAGAAACCGGACTGATCAATGATAAAATCATACTTAGCTGGTAAGCTCTTTTAAAATCAAAAGCCACCGGAATTATCACCCGGCGGCTTTCATGCAATTGACAGATATTTAAATCTAATTCTGGTTTTTGCTATGGAGGATCGTTCCCCATTTGATAATCATTTCCTGAAGCTGATTAATATTGATTGGTTTGGCCATGTAATCAACCATTCCTGATTCTAAGCATTTTTCCCGGTCACCAGCCATGGCATTGGCAGTCAGTGCAATAATCAGCGGTTGCCTTGTAGCGGGAACTAACTCTCTGATTCTAATGGTTGCCTCAATCCCGCTCATTTCAGGCATCTGTATATCCATCAGAATAACATCGAAGTCCTTTTCGTACAGGATATCTACTGCTTCTTTTCCGTTAATAACAGCATCCACCTTGTAACCCATAAGATTAAGCAGTGAAATTGTAAGTTTCTGATTAACAAGGTTATCCTCGGCGATCAGGATTCTGAGCGGGAATCTTGAACTGAGTGTAAAATCTATTTCACCTTGCTTCTCCGGATTGATTTCTTTTCTTTGTACTTCTGACATAATATGGAGGACTTCCTGGAATAACTCTTTCAATCGAACCGGTTTAGATAATTGCCCTGCAAATAGTTCTCCTCTGAGGTGCCCCAAATCGCCGGAAGATGAAAGCAACATTAAGGGTACATTACCTTTCATGTTGATTTCTCTGATTCTACCTGCCAACTCAACACCATCCATTCCAGGCATTTGCAAATCAAGTACAATCAAGTCAAACCTGGATTCAGATTCAATAATGTTCAACGCTTCTGAACCTGTTGCGGCCAACAGAGGATTCATTCCCCACGATTCAAACTGAAACCGCAGAATCTGTCTATTGGTTTGATTGTCATCAACTATTAATACTTTTCGTCCACGCAGTTCAGGTAAATAACCTTTTACATGCAACTTTGTTTTGCCAATTCCGGAATTTTTGACTTTAATCGTAAAAGTAAATGTAGAACCTTTACTATTTTCGCTGTCAGCCCATATATCCCCTCCCATCAGATTAACCAACCGCTTTGATATCGCCAATCCCAATCCGGTACCACCATATTTGCGTGTAGTCGAACTGTCGGCCTGAACAAAGGGTTCAAATAACGATGAAATGGTATCCTGGCTTATTCCGATACCACTATCTTTAACTGCAAATTTCAGCTCAATTATTCCATCTTTTTCCTGGAGTTGTTGTACCGAGATAAAAACTTCGCCCTTTTCAGTGAATTTTATTGCATTATTAATCAGGTTAATAAGAATTTGCCGCAGTCTGTTTGAATCACAAAGCAGGTTAGATGGCACATCAGGATCAATCATATACAGCAGATCGAGCCCTTTTTCGATCGCCTTCATAGCAAACAAATCCAGGGTATCTTCAATGCAGGACCTTAGTTCAAAATGGGTTTCTTCCAATTCCAGTTTTCCGGATTCTATTTTTGAGAAATCAAGAATATCGTTAATGATGCTGATCAGGCTTTCGCCGGATTGCTGTATTGTTTCCGTATAATCACGCTGTGATGATGTGAGCTTCGTGTTGAGCAACAGGCTGGTCATACCAATGACCCCATTCATGGGTGTTCGTATTTCATGACTCATCATAGCCAGAAAATCTGATTTTATCCGGTTGGCTGATTCAGCTTCAGATTTGGCATGGGTCAGTTCTTCAAGAGCTTTTTTGTATACTGAAATATCGCGGATAACCGCTACAACTGCATGCTCTCCGCGGTAACTGATCTTCTTCAGGTTGAATTCACAGGTTACTTTTTCACCTGTCTTTGAGAGAAGTCTGGCTTCAAACTTACTGGCAGAAGATGAAGTCTCCCGGAAGTTAAGCTCCATCTCTTCAACCCGTTCCCTGTCCGACAGATCGAACATTGTCAAGAAATCCCTGTCATGCAGCTCCTGAGCGTTAAATCCCAGCATTGTCTCAGCAATATCATTCACATAAAGAATCCTGCCATTCCTGAAAATACAGATCATGTCGATTGTACTGTCAACGATGGCCTTTAATTTCTCTTCACTCTCAATCAGATTTTGTATAGCCGACATTCGTGAAGTCGTATCATAGATTCTGAGACAAAAACCAATCAAATTGCCGTTCTGATCTGTACGATTGTAAATATTTGCATCGGCATGCAGATAGCTTTTATCCTTCCGTCGCATTCTGAAATCACAACGGTCAGTTTTACTGTTGCTGATTCCGTCAATAAAATGCTGGTCTTCCTCCGGAACGAGATTTCTCAGAGTGATCCCGCACATTTCTTCTTCACTGAATCCCAATAGGTTAAGAACAGGCCCTTTTACAGAAATAATGGTTCCGGAAAGGTCAAAACAAACAAGCAGACTATTTCCGTTGGCATCGCGCGGGCGCAGTTCTGTCAATTCAGAACAGGTCTTCTTCGCCGAACGATTACCTCCTTTACCCGTTTGTTTCATAAAGGTCTTATCCATATTTAGAAAGACCGGAAAAGCCACCTCCGGAAAAAAATAAACTAAATGCGGAATTGCTAAATCCCGGCTTCAAAACAGGAAATCTCATCAAAGATTCAGCCAGATTCACAGGGTATTGTGAATCTTCAACTTACAAAACAAAGACTCAGAAAATCAACCCAAAACGGGACATTTAAAACTTTTTCAGGACAAAAAAAATCATTCCATTGATAAAAGGCAATTTAAATCCGGCATTAAAATCTCTGTGTATTGCCAGTTAACCGTTGAAATCAGTACTTTAGTGGATTGAAAAACAAACAAAATGAAGAAAATCAACATTGTCGGTCTGCTGTTTCTGATTTCAGCAGTATTTCCAGCCATCCTGTGTGCCCAGGAACGATTTACAGCAGAAACCATGTGGAAACTCGGCCGTGTCAGCGACATCCGGTTGTCACCTGACGGAAGCGCCATTATATATGGTGTCAGCCGCTACGATCTTGCCTCCAATAAAGGGAACAGGGATATCTACAAACTTAGCCGTAATGCCGAATCCCCCAGACAATTGACTGAATTTAAAGGAAGCGAAATCAATGCGATCTGGCGTCCAGATGGTAAAAAAATCGGCTTCCTTTCTGCCGAATCGGGTTCCATGCAGGTATGGGAAATGGGCATAAACGGTGAAAACAAGGTCCAAATAAGTGATATTGAAGGTGGAGTCAACGGATTTGCTTATTCCCCCGATATGAAAACCGTTGTTTACATTGCCGATGTTAAACTGGAGAAAGATGTTCATGACCTTTATCCTGATCTCCCCCTGGCCAATGCGCTGCTGTATGATGAACTGATGTACAGGCATTGGGACAACTGGCATGACTATGCCTACAGCCATATTTTTATAGCCGGATATACCGATGGTAAAATCGTTCAGGGTAAAGACATTATGCCGGGCGAAACGTGGGATAGCCCGCTGATGCCCAATGGCGGGATGGAACAGATTGCATTTTCTCCCGATGGCCAACAAATCGCATATACCTGCAAAAAAATGAATGGCAGGGATTATGCCATCAGCACGAACAGCGATATATACCTCTTTGACCTTACGAGTGGTAAAACTGAAAACATGAGCGAAAGCAACCCAGGTTACGACCAGGACCCTGTTTTTTCACCTGATGGCTCTGAAATAGTCTGGAGGAGCATGGCAACCCCAGGTTTTGAAGCAGACAAGGATCGTATCATGCTGTGCGAAATCAACCCGAAAGCTCTGGATGGTCTTAAAAAAGATATTGAATCGAAGAAATCGTCCTCCGGAAAACCAGCGATTATGACCAGCTATGTTTTCACCGATCTTTCAGAAGGCTTCGATCAGAGTTCGTCTGACTTTGCCTTTAGCCCCGATGGCAGGCAGTTGTATTTTATCAGCGGAACAGAAGCTACTTTCCAGGTTTACCGAATGGACATGACAACCCGGAAAATCACCCAACTTACAAAAGGCGATCATGACATTCAGGCTTATTGTCTCGATGGTAATGACCTGATCATCACTAAAATGCGTCATGATCTGCCTTCTGAAGTATTCAGGGTGAAACCTGATGGCAGGGAAGAACAAATGACATTCACCAACCGTGAAGTATTGAAGAATGTAAAACTGGCAGCTGAGGAGAAGCGTTGGATTACAACAACTGATGGTAAAAAAATGCTGGTCTGGGTGATTTTACCCCCTGATTTTGACCCCAACAAGAAATATCCCGCCCTACTCTACTGCCAGGGCGGTCCTCAAAGTGCTGTCAGTCAGTTTTTCTCTTACCGGTGGAATTTCCAGATGATGGCAGCCAACGATTATGTAATTGTAGCTCCCAACCGGCGTGGTTTACCAACTTTCGGTCAGGAATGGAACGATCAGATCAGCGGGGATTATGGCGGGCAGAATATGCTGGACTATCTTACTGCCATCGACTCACTCGCTGCCGAACCCTGGATTGATGAGAACAGGCTGGGCGCAGTTGGAGCAAGCTATGGCGGATATTCGGTTTACTGGCTGGCCGGCAACCACAATAAACGTTTCAAGGCATTTATAGCCCATTGCGGAATTTTTAATTTCGAAAGTATGTACCTCGAAACAGAAGAGATGTTTTTTGTGAACTATGATTACAAGGGTGCCTATTATGAAAATCCACGCCCAAAAAGCTACGATTTCTCACCGCACAACTTTGTCCGGAACTGGGACACCCCGATGCTGGTAGTTCACGGAGGCTATGATTTCCGTATTCCATATACCCAGGGAATGCAGGCATTCAATGCAAATCAGCTACTGGGTATTCCCAGCCGCTTCCTGTTCTTCCCTGAAGAATCCCATTTTGTATTGAAACCACAGAACTCAGTACTCTGGCAGCGTGAGTTTTTCAGGTGGCTGGATAGTTATCTCAAGTAAATAGCCTGCCAGCCGGGACTGGTAAAAAGTTAAAAGCAGGAAGTTTTGAATACTCTCTGGTTAGCCCACATCATTTATTTGATGCGGGCTTTCTCTTGAATCCGGAATCAGGGGTCTCTGATAAAAGTTATCAAATCTTGAAAATGCCCGGATATAGCATTGAAATTTTCCGGAAGAATATTTTAGCCGGTCCCTGTCCATCATTTAAATCCTGTTTTGAAAATTAAATTCCGGAAACAAAGTGCACCGAATTTTCAATTTTTCTTTGTCGTCAGAATGATTCCCATCAAAAAGTCTTGAATTTATGATTACCCGGGTAATTACATCTCTTCCCGTTTCAGGGATTTCATCCGGAGGATCCATTACTCTGTAAAAACTTTCATTTAACCTCCAATTTACAGAAAAAATGCCTATATTTAACAGTCTTTAACCGGCATTCATATACAGAAACAGGATTTACCCTGCGATATTAACAAACTACTTAACCTTTACAAAAAATGAAAACGAAACTGGTTTTCGCATTTTTATTTGTTTCTATGACATCAATGGCTCAGTTTCCACCGCCAACCAACCTGATATTTGAATACCAATACATTATGATTGATGAAACAGGCTATTGCGACGGCCAATGGATTAGTGGACCGGCATATTGCTCCCACTTCAACTGGTCACCTCCCGATACATCATCGACTGAAGCCACTTTAGATCATTATAGTCTGTATTACAATCAGTATTGGTATCCGGATACCACATTGATCCTTTATAGCACAGTGCAGGATACTTTTTTTACCGTTGAAGACGGCTTTATAGGTGAGATGTGGGTTACCGCTGTTTACACAAATCCGCAGGGAGAGTCTGAACCATCAAATGTAATCATCAACCCTGACCTGCCTATCTCTGTTGAACGGGCCATTGTCGCTGATAAACGACTGATCCGGTATGATAGTAAACAACAACTGATTAAAATCATTCATTCAAAGGAAATAACTTCAATAAATCTGTTTGATTGCCGGGGAATACTGGTTCATAGTTACCAACCTTCTGTTGAAACTATTTCCTTAAACCACCTGGAACATGGTTTGTATATAATTAAATTGCAGGGAGTTAATTCGATACTTGCTGAGCAGAAAATTATAAAATAACTTAAAAAACCGAAGAAAGTACCTAATAAACAGTACCTTACTTATCAATACTCAAGTAAATGATTATTGTAAGGTAAAAAAAATCGTCCCGACATCGTCCCGACTATCGGATCACCAAGCCTCCTGATATTGCCAATAAGGAGTTTTCTGTTTAATTTTATTCCCTATGCCAAAAGAATGATAGTGCACAACAAAAGGCTGTTTCTGGCAATGATTGATGGAATTTCTGTTGCCGATTATTATACTTTAATTCTGTTTTTTTCTGACTGCAGCGTCACAAAATTTATTATCTTAGTGTAAATTTGTTATTGAATTGCGGCAAATTTTTACGGGGGTCATGTTTATCACTAAATCGTTGAATACCATGAAAAAGCTGATGGTTTTCATTTTGGCTGTATTCTCCATATGGTCATGCATACAGCAGAAGAAAATTGCCGGATCACCGGATTCAGTTCCGGTTATTCTGCTGGACAGTACTGAATATGAAATCACTATAATCGACCCTGATTTTGAACAATGGTATTTACTGCATTACTCACCGGCGAAGGATCGTAGTAATGATTTTTACCGTTCAAAGAACAACCTGGGCATAAATAACTGGAACCATTATTTCACCACGAATAAGTACAGCCAGGTGGTTGGCTCTTCTATTGATGTTAATCCGGGGATTGATTATGGTATTGAGGTAAACAGAAAACTTTACTGGTATTTCATTTATATTGAGGATAATTTCAAGATACGGCTTCTACATTAATGGATAATGTATGGCGTAAATCAGGATGCTCTACGCCGGGTATCTGACGCAGTTTATATCTGACATCCATCCCGGTTTATTTTTCCGTTGTTCACCTATCTGCTTCTTTTGTTCAGATATTATTTTTCAATAATATTAAGGATTGTTCGAATCACTACGTCGGCTTCGGGTCTGCACCAGTTAATATTTTCTTCTTTTCTGAACCAGGTTAATTGCCGGCGGGCATAACGTCGCGTATTGGTCTTAATTTTTTCTATGGCTTCCTCAAGGGTGCATTTATCATCAAAATGATCAAATAACTCCTTATATCCAACGGTATTCAGCGCATTAAGATGCCGTAAAGTATAAAACCTCCCGGCTTCTTCAATGAGACCATCTTTTACCATCTGTTCAACGCGGATATTGATATTCCGGTGCAGTTCTTCTCTGGGTAAATTCAATCCAATCTTAATGATTCTGAACTTTCGCTCAGCACGTTCCTGCTTCCTTAATTCCGAATAGGGCTTCCCGGTTGTCAGGCACACTTCAATGGCACGAATAATGCGGGCAGGATTTGCCGGATCGACTAACCGGTAATAACCTGCATCAAGTTTCTGAAGCATGGCACGCAGAGAGGAAATTCCTTCAGTATTCAATTGGTGTTGAAGGGATTTCCTTAATGCAGGGTCAACATCCGGAAGATCATCGATTCCGTGACATATAGCCCTGATATATAGTCCGGAGCCACCGGAAAGAACAACAAATCTGTTTTTTTGAAACAATTCGGGCAACAATGCCATCACTTCTTTTTCGTACAGGGATACGTTATAATAATCATCCGTAAGGGAAAGATTCCCTACAAAATGGTGCCGGATAGCATCCAATTGGATTGTTGAGGGTGCCGCAGTTCCGATTTTCAGTTCCTGAAAGAATTGCCTTGAATCGGCTGAAACGATTTCACTTTTAAAATGCCGGGCAACTTCTATCGCAACCGAAGTTTTACCTACGGCAGTAGGTCCGGCAATAACCAAAAGGGTTGAATTTTCAGGATAGAGAATTGAATGCTCTACCATTCACTGCTCTGCTCAAGGGTGGGGTCAGAGGGGATATCTTCCTCCTCGTCATTGTCCAATATATCATCAAATTCACTCATTAAAGCAATCTCGTCCTCCTCCGCATCAATAGTTTCAAGTATTGGAAGTATCGGAGCCAAAACAATCAGTTTTCCTTCACTCTTCACGCACATAGGGTACTGGTCCTTGTTTCCTGCTTCAAGAATGCGGGTAAGTTCTATATAAAAAGTCCGTGGGTTCAAAAAGTCATATTCAAAGAGCAGCCGTTGATGTGGATCATCAATTACATCCTTTATGCGGACTTTATCCATTTCCGATATAGGCATACGGTCGCGTTTTGGCCCTCTTCTGTCATCATCGTCATCATCATCCTCGACAGGTTCTCCATTCTGCATATTAATCAGTGTAATCTCCTTCTTTTTCCGCCAGTTACGATCACAAACAAAAAATGACGCCAGTTCATTACCCGGTAATTCTACCGATTGCTTTATGGCATTGTGAAAATCAAAAAAAGTTTGTGACGATAATATGTCGAAATCGCGAAGGAAGTCCTCCTGGTCTTCAAATAATAACCTGAAACGATACACGTGCATCTCTGTAATGGTTAGGTTGGTTTTGATGTGCTAAAATTAAACGATTCAAATAAAAAAAACAAATTCTAAAGTGATTCATTTACAGGCTTTAGTCCCATACTTCTACCTTCCATCATCATAAAATGGTAGGCTTTTTCAAAATCATTCTCAAGTTTACCATCAAGAATGGCTTCACGAATGGCGGTTTTTATCAGGCCAACTTCCTTGCCCGGAGGCAATCCAAAAGCACTCATAATTACGTCCCCCGTAATCGGAGGTTGCCAGTTCCGGAGTTTATCCCTTTCTTCAATTTCTTTTAATTTCTGACGAACAATGGTAAAATTTGCCATATACCGTCTGACTTTCTCACTGTTTTTCGAGGTAATATCAGCCTCACATAAAGTCATCAGGTCATCGATGTCGTCACCTGCTTCAAAAAGCAATCTTCTGATGGCGGAGTCAGTAACTTCATCCTCCGAAAGTACAATTGGCCTGAGGTGTAAGAAAACAAGTTTTTGTACATATTTCATCTTCTCGTTCAGTGGCAGCCGTAATTGCCTGAATATCTGGGCAACCATCCGCGATCCTTTGACTTCATGACCGTGGAAAGTCCAGCCAAGATCTGCCTGATACCGTTTGGTAGCAGGCTTTCCGATGTCGTGGAGAATTGCTGCCCAACGAAGCCATAAATCGTTGGTATTCGGGGCTATGCGATCGAGCACTTCAAGTGTATGGTAAAAATTATCCTTATGCCCTTTACCTTCCTTGGTTTCAGCTCCTTTCAGGGCCAGGAACTGAGGGAATATGATCTCAATAAGCCCTGTTTCATCAAGCAGTTTAAAGCCCGAAGAAGGTTTATCTGCCAGAATAATTTTGTTGAGTTCCTCACTTATCCGTTCTCCGGAAACAATTTTTATTCTTTCACGGTTCCGTGAAATTGCTTCCAGCGTTTCGGGCATAATTGAAAAACCAAGTTGTGCTGAAAACCTGATCCCACGCATCATCCTGAGCGGATCATCAGAAAAGGTGATGTCAGGACCCAGTGGTGTCCTGATAAGTTTGTTTTTAATATCCGAAACACCATCGAAGGGATCGACAAGGGAACCGTAATCTTCTTCATTAAGACTGATGGCCAGGGCGTTGATAGTAAAATCGCGGCGCTTCTGATCATCTTCCAGTGTCCCGCTCATAACATCCGGTTTTCTTGATTCCGTATGATATGACTCCTTGCGTGCCCCGACAAATTCAAGTTGATAATCCTTGTAATGAATCATAGCTGTGCCAAATGTCTTGAAAATGTTCACTTTATGTTGGCCACCAAGCCTTTTGGCAAAGCGTTGAGCAACTTCCACCCCATCGCCGATCACAACAAAATCAATATCTGTGGATGAACGTCCAAGGAAAATATCGCGAACGAATCCACCAACCACATATACCGGCAGGTCTATTTCTGCTGCTGCTCCGGCAATTTCCCGGAACAACGGATGCTTCAGTTTGGATTTAAGATTCATTCTCTACTTGCTTCAACCCGGCAAAAATACAAAACTAATCGTGAAAACCCTGTCATTAATGAAAAGGGGAACTCCGAAATACCCCATTGACGTGTGCTACAGCCATGATAATGAATGTGAAAAATATTTTTTGAAATCATTTGGGGATGAAGTTTTGTTCCATATTTTTGACGTTTTGATCTGAATCCATTCAATAATTAAAAATAATCAGAAATGGCAAAGAGAACCATTGTAACATTGCCCGGTGACGGCATAGGAAAAGTCGTACTTGATGAAACCATCCGCGTGCTGGATGCAGCAGGTTTTGAAGCAGAATATGTTCACGGTGATATCGGCTGGGAATTCTGGTGTAAAGAGGGAAATCCACTCCCCGACCGGACCATTGAATTGCTAAGGAAACACAAAATTGCTCTCTTCGGTGCAATTACATCAAAACCAAAGGACAAGACCGCTGCTGAACTGGCTCCTGAACTTCAGGGCAAAGGTTTTACATATTACAGCCCTATCGTAACAATGCGGCAGATGTTCGATCTTGATATCTGTATGCGTCCATGTCAGACTCTGCCCGGCAATCCATTGAATTTTATCAGAAGGGGTAAGAACGATACCATAGAAGAACCCGTGATTGATGTGATGATTTTCCGCCAGAATACCGAGGGATTGTATGGTGGTGTTGAATGGACCAACCCTGGTGATCAGGTATATGACGCGTTGATGACCCATCCTAAGTTCAAATCTAACTTTGCCTGGTGTCCCCGTCCCGACCTGGCAGTATCAACCCGCATTTTCACCAGGAAATATACCACCCGTATCGTTAAAGCCGCCTTTGAATATGCACAGAAACGTGGTTTCAACAAAATTACTGTATGTGAAAAACCCAATGTAATCCGTGAAACCTCAGGTATGATGCTGAAGATTGCCCAGGAAATGAGCAAAAACGAGTATCCGGATATCTGGGTTGAGGATGTAAACATTGATGCCATGACAATGTGGCTGACCAAAAATCCCGAAAATTATAATGTTATCGTTGCCGGTAATATGTTTGGTGACATCGTTTCGGACGCATTTGCCGGATTGATCGGCGGGCTTGGTTTTGCCACCAGCGCCCAGTTCAACCCAGAGTTAGGCATTGGTGTTTTTGAGCCAACCCACGGTTCTGCCCCTAAATACGCCAGTTACGAAACCAGTATTGTCAACCCGATCGCCATGATACTCTCTGCAGTGATGATGCTGGAGCATCTTGAAGAGTGGGATATGGCTAAACGTATCCGCAAGGCTGTCAGCGAAGTGATTGCTGAAGGAAAAGTTCGCGCTTATGATATGATGAAACTCAAAGGCTCACCGGATGTAATCAACCAGGGAGCTGCATCCACACAGCAGATGGCTGACGCTATCATTGCCAGATTAAAGTAAATCAATTCATTGAAGGATTTCATTCTCCCCTTTGTTTTTTCAGACAAAGGGGAGCTTATTAATAAATGATCAAAAAAATCTAAATATGACCCCGGAAATTAAATCTGAATATGTAAAGCAGGCTAAGGAATTATGGCCTGAAATTGAATGGATCAGCGATGCATCGCTGAGGGAAACAACAACCAATACATGGGCGCTGGCACTTCAGAAAAGTGTGCTCACACCCGGCGATCTCAATACCATTCCTTTTACTCTTCTTGCAGGGCCCGACCTGAAAGTGACCTTTATGGATCATAAACGTGCAGTAGTGCATATAGCTAAAGACTGCGGCAACCAGATGAACCTGTTTTTCAAAAATGATCTACCGGTGCATATGGATGTAATGATTGCGGGTGCTATTCTTGCCGATGTCGGGAAGTTGCTGGAGTATGAAATGAAAGACGGAAAATCCATACAGGGAAGTTATGGCAAATACCTCCGCCATCCCTTTTCAGGGGTGTCACTGGCAGAGATGTGTGGTGTCCCGGCCGAGGTCTGCCACATCATTGCCACCCATGCAGGTGAAGGCAATATGGTAAAACGGTCAACAGAAGCCTATGTGGTTCATCATGCTGATTTTATGACCTTTGAGCCATTTCGTGAAAGACTGAAAATCTGATTATTTCAAACCAACTGAAACAACAATATGACAGTAATTGAGAAAATTCTTGCCAGCCATTCAAACCAGTCAACTGTAAAACCTGGTGATATCATCGACGTTTTCATAGATTCCCGTGCTGCCCGTGACTTCGGAGGAGCCAACGTCGTAAAAAACCTCATTGATAATGGTCTTACCATTGCTGATGCCAAACATACAGTGTTCACTTTTGATTGTAATCCGGGCGGGTCTGACCAGAAATATGCCGCCAATCAGCATTATTGCCGGCTTTATGCAAGGCAGAACAACATCAAAGTGTACGATGTTGACTCAGGAATCGGTACCCATCTGGCCATAGACAAAGGTCTGGCATATCCGGGCTCCACATTTGTTTCAACCGACTCCCATGCCAATATCATGGGTGCAATCGGCGCTTTCGGACAAGGGATGGGCGATCAGGACATTGCAGCAGCCTGGGCTAAAGGCGCCGTTTGGTTTAAGGTACCAGAGTCAGTAAAACTGAATCTGAACGGTATTCGTCCGGCCAATGTTACTGCCAAAGACATAGTACTGAATCTTCTTTCGGTTTTCGGGGCGAACAAACTACTTGGCTACAGTGTTGAAGTTTATGGCGATGCGGTCGAAGAACTGAGCCTTGACGAGCGCATTACCATTTCATCCATGGCTACTGAAATGGGTGCCATTATCGTGTTGTTCACACCGAATGATAAAGTACTGGGTGAACTTGAAAATCTTACAGGAAATCGCTACCAGGCCGTTAAAGCGGACAGTGACGCTGTCTATACTCAGAAATTCAATATTGATCTGACCAAGTTCGTTCCTATGGTCGCTAATCCGGGTCATCCGCACGACAATACATCAGTTGTTTCTGTCATGAAAACCAAGATCGATTCCGCTTTTATCGGAAGCTGCACCAATGGTCGCATAGATGATCTCAGGGTTACCGCCGGAATTCTAAAGGGTCGGAAAGTTGCACCAGGCGTAGTATTAAAAGTAGTTCCTTCAACAGATGTAATCTGGCAGCAGGCTCTGGATGAAGGGCTGATAAAAATATTCAAGGATGCCGGCGCCCTGGTATCCAATGCAGGCTGTGCAGGATGTGCTGCCGGACAGGTTGGCCAGAACGGACCCGATGAAGTCACAATCAGTACCGGTAACCGCAACTTCTCAGGAAAACAGGGCAAAGGTTTCGTTTACCTTGCGAGCCCCGCAACGGTTGCTGCTTCAGCGATAGCAGGATACATTACAACGCCAGAGGATATCCCGTCCGAACCGGCGCTCTTTTCAGCAAAACCAGGCCCAACTGTTACGGAAGTCAAAATAAAAGCAGCACCTGCAGAAGCTAAAACCATCGTAGAAGGCAGGGTTTGGGTGATCCGTCAGGATGATATCGATACAGATATGATCTTCCACAACCGTTATCTCGCCATAACAGATATCAAAGAAATGGGCCAGTACACCTTCGACAATCTGAAAGGTTATGAGGACTTTGCCAAGAAAGCACAACCCGGCGATATCGTGGTAACAACCAAGAATTTTGGTGCAGGCAGTTCACGCCAACAGGCTGTTGATTGCTTTAAAGCACTGGGCGTTCAGTGTATTATTGCTGAATCGTATGGGGCTATTTATGAGCGGAATGCCATTAATGCGGCCTTACCCATCATGACCTATAAACAGGGAATGCTTGAAGAGCTCAATCTTGAAACCGGTGATGTGGTCAGCGTTGATTTTATTTCAGGAGCCATGACAAACAAAACCAAAGGAGGATCAACAACCATCAATAAATTTTATGATGCCCAGCTTCAGGTTTACAGGAACGGTGGACTCCTTTAAATCAGATGAATTCTGATTAAGAAGCCGGTTCTTCAGGATCGGCTTTTTTTATACAATTAAAATCTATAATTATAAATCACCCGGGCAGTACTTTATGATTCTCTGTTCAATTTGAATCTGTGATAATAAACATTATCACCGCAGATGGGGTGTTTGACCAACTCTCTCCTGTGTGGACAACCCAGGGTAATTATCAAAAATCAATGCGTCCAGAGGGTATCCAATAAACTCTTTTCAATTCCGAAACCTGATATAGAGGAAGCAGGTCCGGTGTTAAAGTGAGCATTTTTACTGATCATGCACAGGATGCCAGCCTAACCGATGTTCTTCATTTTCTCCTCCTTGCTTTTATAATCAATCAGTATCACTAATGTCGGTAATCGATTTATTTCGTCCGAAACGGGACTTTCCGAGATTTATAATTTCCTGTCTATCCCCGCCAGGGCGGGGTCTTTATCAACTCAGCCCCGGATTGATTTTATATTGGCAAAATAATAAGTAACCCCTGTTTAAAAGAAGTCCCGCAGAGCCTGTTCCAATAGAATCGGAAGACGGGATATTTCAAGCATTAGAGAACATTCAGCAAAATTTAACCGGACAACAGTGAATCAGATTAACGATTTATATCCTGCAGAAATTCTGAAGGTAATTTACAACGATGATCAAGTTAAATATGTTTTATCATTATTTTCAGCACTATACCATGCAATCATATTATGTAATTCATTGACAATAAGGCGAATATTCCTTATTTTTTATAGCATCAGTATTGCAGCGACATTTTTTTTCAAAACGGATAGGGGTAAATCCGTTTTCAATTGTCTATAATACAAAGACAATAAATTTAGTTGGTTTGAAAGACATTACTTTCAGACAATTAACCGGATAACCCCTCCTCAATCCCTGATTAAAACTGGCTGTCTCCACCCCGGAGCAGCCTTTTTCTTTTAATCCGGATATATGACTACATTTTTTCCGGAACTTCAATTCCCAACAGGGCCATACCATTCCTGATGACAATAGCTGATAACTGAGAAAGGGCAAGCCTTAACTTCCTGGTATCCTTATTTTCTTCCTTCAGGATGTTCAGTTCGTGATAAAACTGATTATACTCACGGGCTACATCAAAGAGATAATTTGCAACCACGGAAGGGCTCAACTCTTCTCCAGCCTGACTGACCACCTGAGGGAACTGGTAAAGTAAGATCAGCAGATCGGCTTCTTTGGGATGTAAAGATATAGAACCCTTGTATACAATCTCCTCTCCTGCTTTACGGAGAATTGATCTGATCCTTGCATGGGTATATTGTATGAAAGGACCGGTATTCCCGTTAAAGTCAATGCTTTCGCGTGGATTAAATGTCATGTTCTTTTTTGGATCAACTTTAAGTATAAAATACTTCAATGCTCCAAGTCCGACGATGTTGTAAAGGGCTTCAGCTTCACTGCTATTGAAATCTTCAATTTTTCCAAGTTCCTCAGTCATTGCCCTGGCAGTACCAACCATTTCATCCATCAGATCATCGGCATCAACAACAGTACCTTCGCGCGATTTCATTTTACCCTCCGGTAATTCAACCATGCCATAGGAAAGATGAAAAATGCTATCAGCCCAGGGACGTCCGAGTTTCTGCAGAATAAGTTTCAGGACATCAAAATGATAATTCTGTTCATTGCCAACGACGTAGATCAGCTTATCCGGATGGAAATCATCAGCCCGGAGTTGCGCGGTTCCCAGGTCCTGTGTCATGTAGACCGAGGTCCCGTCACTGCGAAGGAGTAATTTCTCATCCAGACCATGTTCCGTCAGGTCAATCCAGACAGAACCATCTTCTTTTTTAAATAAGACTTCTTTTTGCAGACCTTCTTCAACAATCTTTTTACCCAATAAATATGTTTGAGATTCGTAGTATATTTTATCAAAGTCAATTCCCAGTCTTTTATAGGTAGCATCAAATCCATCATAGACCCAACCGTTCATCGTACTCCATAATTTCAGGGTATCTTCATTGCGTGATTCCCATTGTAAAAGCATCTCACGGGCTTGTTTCATCATTTCTGATTTTCCGGCGGCCTGTTCTTCGTTTAATCCCTGACCAATTAGTCTGGCCAGCTCCTCTTTGTAATTTTTATCAAACAACACATAATAATCACCAACCAATTTATCACCTTTTTTACCTGAAGACTGCGGTGTTTCACCATTCCCATAAAGTTTCCAGGCCAGCATTGATTTGCAGATATGGATTCCACGATCATTCACCAGGTTCACTTTCACCACATTTTTTCCACCGGCCTCAAGAATCCGGGAAACCGAAAACCCCAGCAGGTTGTTGCGGATATGTCCAAGGTGCAACGGCTTATTGGTGTTGGGCGAGGAATATTCAACAACGACCGGATTGCCTTCTTTAACAGGTTTTTCCCCATAAGTGATGTTATTAATCTGATCCGTAAGGAATTGATTCCAGTACGCTGATTTAATGCGGATATTAAGATAGCCCCTGACTACGCCAAAACTTTCGGCCTCCTCCATCAATTCAAGCATCGCTGTTCCAAGCATTCCGGCAGTTTCTTCCGGTGACTTCCCTGAAATTTTAAGAAGAGGGAATACTACAAGAGAGAAATCTCCCTGGTTACGGAATGAGGGAATAGTACGCTGTACAGCGAGTGAAGCAGGTTCAACCTGAACACTAAAAAGTTGACTGACTGCTTCCAGGGCATATCGGACAAGAATATTTTCAATCATAGCACAATTGTGTATAAGCACGGCAAAATTAACTGAATTTTCGTCAATTGCCTTGCTGATAATAAGCACAGTTCAATTAATCCTTCCGTCATGCCTGCTTATTCATATCTTCAATAAATTAAGGATATTTTTCAAAATATTTAAGTCAAATTATTGCTGTGAAACTTAAACATTTATATTTGCAACGGTTTTTTTGCGGCAGGTTGCCGGTAAAGGTTCTTAAAGCAGACTCCCCGTCTGCCCGGGCCCGTAAAAGAGCTGAAATACGCTAAATGCTGAATTTCACTCAATTAACAATACAAAAACCAATGCCAATGAAAAAAAATGTAATTATTATCGGAGCCGCCGGAAGGGACTTCCACAATTTCAACACCTATTATCGAGGTAATGCTAACTTTAATGTAGTAGCTTTTACAGCAGCCCAGATTCCTGATATTGATGGCCGTAAATACCCGAAAGAACTGGCTGGTGCGGATCTCTATCCTGCCGGTATTCCAATTTTCGCTGAGCAGGATTTACCAAAACTGATCAAAGAACTGAAAGCCGATGATTGTGTTTTCTCATACAGTGATGTGCCTTATCCGAGGGTGATGACCATGAGCGCCATTGTGAATGCTGCCGGAGCCAATTTCATATTACTGGGGCCTAAAGATACAATGGTTAAAAGTACCAAACCTGTGATTGCAGTTGGTGCAACCCGCACAGGTTGCGGGAAAAGTCAGACCAGCCGTCGCATCATCGAAATTCTGATGAAAAAAGGCCTGAAAGTTGTTGCCATTCGCCATCCAATGCCTTACGGTGACCTGAATGCTCAGAAAGTTCAGCGTTTCGCCACTGTTGAGGATCTCAAAAAACATAAATGCACCATCGAAGAGATGGAAGAATATGAACCACATGTTGTTCGTGGTAATGTTATCTATGCCGGGGTTGACTATGAAGCCATTGTCCGTGCTGCTGAAGTGGATCCGGGCGGATGTGATGTGATCCTTTGGGATGGCGGAAACAATGACTTCCCGTTCTACAAACCTGATCTGATGATTGGTGTGGCCGATCCCCTCCGTCCGGGAGCTGAAGTAAGTTATTATCCCGGCGAAGTTGTTGCCCGTATTTCGGATGTGATCGTTATCAATAAAATTGACTCAGCCAGCCTTGAAAACATCAATGCTGTCCGAGCCAATCTGGCCAGAATCAATCCAAAGGCCATCATCGTTGATGGGGCTTCACCACTCACGGTTGACAAACCCGAACTAATACGTGGCAAACGCGTACTGGTTGTTGAAGACGGACCAACCCTCACCCATGGTGAAATGAAAATCGGCGCTGGTGTGGTTGCCGCGCTGAAATTCGGAGCCGGTGAGTTGGTTGACCCACGCCCTTATACAGTAGGAAAACTCAGTGAGACCTTCCGCATTTATCCTAATATCGGAACGCTCCTGCCAGCAATGGGATATGGTGATGAACAGGTTCGTGACCTTGAAAAGTCAATTGAAAACACACCCTGCGATGCAGTTGTGATTGCAACACCTATAGATCTGAGCAGGATTGTTAAAATAAATAAACCTACGGTTAAAGTAGGCTATGATCTACAGGAGATCGGCTCCCCCAATTTAACCGGTATTCTTGACGAATTTGTTAAAAAACACAATCTGGTCAAATAATTTGAAGCCCCTTTACCGGGGCTTTTTTTTTAACTCTTTATGAACAAAAAATTTCACCAATCTTCATGTTGAGTATTTTTGTCAAACGAAGAATAATCCCAAACCCGAAATAAAACAATGAAAAACCGTAGCCTGGTATCCATCAATGATTACACAAAGGAAGAGTATCTGAAAATACTCGATCTGGCTGAAGAATTTGAAAAACAGCCCACGCAGAAAATTCTCGAAGACTTCGTGGTAGCCACATTGTTCTTTGAACCATCCACCCGGACAAGGTTAAGCTTTGAAAGTGCAGCTTCCAGATTGGGCGCAAAAGTCATCGGCTTTTCAGATGCATCCAATTCAAGTGTTTCGAAAGGTGAATCACTGAAAGACACCATTCTGACCGTCAGTAATTACAGTGATATCATTGTTATGCGACACCCCAGGGAAGGCAGCGCCCGCTTTGCCAGTGAAGTTGCTTCGGTACCGGTTATCAATGCCGGCGACGGAGGAAACCAGCACCCGACTCAATGCCTGCTCGATCTGTATTCAATCCGTAAAACACAGGGAAAACTTGACGGCCTGAACATCGCTTTTGTAGGCGATCTCAAATATGGACGAACCGTACATTCAGATGTAATGGCTCTCTGTAACTTCGATACCACCTTTCATCTGGTATCACCCGTAGAACTCAAACTGCCGAGCTATGTAAAAATGTACATCAAGGAAAACAACCTGAAATACCATCAGTATACCGACCTGAATGATGTTATGGCTTTCGCGGATATCATTTATATGACCCGTATTCAGAAAGAAAGGTTTTCCGATCCCATTGAATATGAGAAAGTTAAGAATGCTTACATCCTCACTGCCAGTATGCTGAACGGCTGCAGGGAGAATATGCGCGTTCTGCACCCATTGCCAAGGGTAAATGAAATTACCGAAGATGTTGATTCAACGAGTCAGGCCTATTATTTCCAGCAGGCCCTGAATGGTGTTTACGTTCGTCAGGCTTTACTGGCAACAATTCTGGGTGTTAAATAGCAGGTAATCAACAAGGAGAAACATAGCAATGGAAAACGAAAATATCAGAAAAGAGCTGGTGGTGTCGGCCATCGAGAACGGGACGGTGATAGATCATATCCCGTCAAAAAGTGTGTTCAGGGTTGTTAAAATGCTGAATCTTGATGAAAATGAAACGCAGGTTACCATCGGGCTTAACCTGAACAGCAGCAAGTATGGCAAAAAAGGGATCATTAAAGTGAGTGATGTTTATTTTGAAAAGCAGGAAATCAATAAAATTGCGTTGATAGCCCCTACTGCCACACTCATCATTATCAAAAACTATAAAGTCATTGAAAAGAGGCATGTAGAAATCCCTGACGTGATTAAAAAATTCGTAAAATGCGTTAATCCGAACTGCATTACCAATCACCAGCAGGTAAATACCCGATTCAGCGTGATCGACAAGGAAGACCTGCGGCTTCAATGTCATTACTGTGAAAAAATCACGGCAAAGAACAATATTGTAATTTTGTAACCACCGGAAAGATTAAAACCCCTGTCTATCCGGTTGCAAATCCGGCTTACAGGGGTTTCTTATCCCAATTAAACATCCATGAAAACACACACACTTCTTATTATCTGCCTGATCATTTCAGCAATGACCAATGCCCAGAGTCTGCCTTCCCAAAAAGGTACATTTAAGTATTATGAACCAGGCTATTACCAGAATTCTATCCTGAAAGGTATTGAAAAATTCGAAAGTACACGGGAGCCTGCCAAACAAACCGGAACCTTTAAGCTGGATCCTGCAGGTCTGGATATTCCAGCCGAAAAAAGTGCCTTTAAATCTATCTGGCACCTACCTCCGGTATCTCAGGGCAATACAAACACATGCTGGAGTTATTCGGCTACCTCAATGCTCGAATCTGAAATATTCAGGCTTACCCGGCAGGAGATAAAACTTTCAGAAATGTTTACAGTTTATTGTGAATATATCGAACGGGCTGAACAATATGTCAGGACCAGGGGTAAGATCAACATCGGAGAAGGATCAGAAATGAACGCTGTGATCAAGATAATGAAAAAATACGGCGCCCTGCCCTACTCCTCATTTACAGGCCTTCAGCCGGAACAGAATTTCCAATCGCATGAGAAAATGTTCAACGAGATAAAGGCATTCCTCGATGGCCTTAAAACCCGCAATGCCTGGGATGAAGCAACTGCTGTTAATACTGTAAAGAGTATTATGAATCATTATATGGGTGCGCCTCCCGCAACAGTCCAGGTAAAAGGAAAAGATTATACGCCCCGGGAATACCTTGCAGGAGTTCTTCGCATCAACCCTGAAGACTATATCGATGTTTTATCCTATATGCAGCAACCTTACTGGAAACAGGTAAGTTTTGACGTTCCTGATAACTGGTGGGGTGATGAAAGTTATTACAATATTCCGCTGGATGACTATATGAAGATTCTGAAAAAATCGCTGAGAGCAGGCATCACGGTTTCCATTGCCGGGGATGTATCCGAAGCCGGTTTTCTGGCCCGTGAAGCCAATGCAGCATTGGTACCAACATTTGATATTCCATCTTCAGCCATTGATGAAAATGCGCGGCAGTTCAGGTTCAGTAACGGCTCAACCACCGATGATCACGGACTTCATGTGGTTGGCTATCTTGAGAAGGATGGTAGCACATGGTACCTTGTGAAAGATTCCGGGGCAGGTTCCAGGACAGGCGGTATTGAAAAAAACATCAATTTCGGATACTATTTCTTCCACGAAGACTATGTTAAGCTGAAAATGATGACATTCCTGGTGAATAAAGAAGTAATGAAAGATTTGCTTCCGAAGTTCAATTAATGGTTCAGGAATCAGGTTGGCCGCTTATGATCAGGAGTTATCACTTTTCAGGACTACCAGAGGATTGCTGAATGAATGCTGTCATTCTAATACATTCGTAATTCCCTGCATGCGCTGCGCTTCTGCGGGGCAGGCGTCATTCGTATTTCGAAATTCGTTATTCATAACTCACCCAATGCCTACCCACATCCGGAAACTGATCAGTGAAGGGGAACACCAGCAACTGGACTTCAAGTTCGGGATCACCGACTCGAAGAAGATTGCCCGTTCCCTGGCGGCTTTCGCCAATACCGATGGCGGAAGATTGCTTTTGGGTGTCAAGGACAATGGGGCCATAGCCGGAGTAAGATCTGATGAGGAGTACTATATGGTTGAAGCAGGTGCAAGCCTCTATTGTAAGCCTGAGGTCTATTTTGAGATGAAAGAATGGGAAGAGAATGGTAAAGCAGTGTTGGAAATAATAATCCCTAAAAGCTTCGCCGGACCACATTCTGCCCCGGATAAGGAAGGCATTTACCGTGTCTTTGTCAGGGTTGGTGATCAGAACTATCCGGCCAATGGAGTCCTGAAAAAAGTCTGGATGAAACAGAAAGACCCACAAGGCGTTTACATAGAGTATTCACTGACCGAGCGAACCCTGCTGGCTTACCTTGAAATTCACCAGAGCATTACACTTCCGGCATTTAAAAAACTGTCCGGATATTCAAAACAACGGTGTGAGCATATCCTGGCCGACTTCATTGTCCTTGGCATCATTAAGATAAACTATTCAGCCACCGGTGAGTTTTATACGCTGAACCCGGAATACCGGTTCGATCAGTGACAGGATAATGTGGAATGACGCCCTTCGACAGGCTCAGGGTAAAAATGACGAATGACAAAGAATGAATAGATTCACTTTTTGCAGCTTGCCTCATGATAACGAATGATTACGAGCTTGCCGGCCATCCTGACTTGTCCCCATGAAAATTAGTGCGGTCGTAAGTATCACATAATCAAAGGTTATATAATAAAAAATACTAAATTTACCGCACTAAGGGTGGATTTAGTATGAAAATCAGGGTTGTCAAAACCACCTCCAATGCACGGGCTGTTCAGGTGGTTAGCTACCAGAACAACAAAAGGATTGTTATGCAGCATATCGGTTCCGCGCACACAGAGGAAGCACTAAGCGATTTAATGATATTGGCAGAAAAGTGGATAAGGGATTACACCAACCAACTCTCCATCTTCCCTGATGAGAACCCCAACAAGTTTTTGCACCTCAACCACAGCACCTTTATTGGCATTAAATACCGTTTTTTTCACAGGCAGGTGCGTGCAATATTGGATTTGATTAAGTTGGATGACTTGCCTGCCTTGCTAAATGATTTGGTAGCGATAAGAATATTTGAACCCGCATCTAAACTTCGTTCCCTTGAGCTACTGGAACAGTTTTTCGGCATCAGCCATAGCCGCAAAACATACTACAAGATTGCCCCGGACTGTGTTGATCTGAAGAAAATAGTCGAGCAAAAGGTTGCCTGCTTTGCGGGTCTTCATTACTCGTTCAATTTCGACATCCTGTTTTACGATGTAACAACACTTTATTTTGAAACTTTTGAAGAAGACGGGTTGCGCAAGAACGGTTTTTCGAAAGACAACAAATCCCAACAACCACAAATACTGATAGCCCTGATGGTAAGCAAAGATGGCTTTCCCGTTGCCTACGAGGTGTTTTCGGGCAATACCTTCGAAGGGCACACCATCATCCCTGTGATTAAAGAATTTATCAATAGAAATAGCGTGAAAGAATTTACTGTGGTGGCCGATGCTGCGATGATCAGTTGGGAGAATATACAGCAATTGACCCAAAACAACATCAACTACATCGTAGGGGCACGGCTTGGGAATATTCCCGCAGCACTGTTGGAAACCATTGACAAAACCATCAGCCGGGAAGACGGTAGAAGCATACGGATTAAAACGGATAACGGTTATCTCATTTGTAGTTATTCCTCGGTAAGATATCGCAAGGATCGATACGAAATGGAGAAGCAAATCGAAAAAGCAAAACAGGTAGTTGCAGAACCGTCAAAAAGCAAAAAAACGAAGTTTATTAAAACAAGAGGACAAAAAATAGAGATTAATGAAGCACTGATTGAGAAAACGCAGAAGCTGCTTGGAATCAAGGGGTACTATACCAATCTGGAGGCATCAGTTGCTGACAATAGAATGATAATAAATCGCTACCATGAACTTTATAAGGTAGAGCAAGCTTTCAGAATATCAAAAAACGACTTGCAAACAAGACCCATCTTTCACTTTAAGGAGCAACCAATAAAACTGCATATATTGATTTGCTTTATGGCTCTTGTCGTATCGAAGCATATCGAACTACGAACAGGTGTTTCGATTAGAAAATTTATAGACGAATCAAAAAAAATCGTCGATGGTGAAATACTGAACCATATCACTAAAAAAATTGTCACCATCAAAGCCCAACCAACTCAGAAAATGGAGGAACTTGCAGCAAAATTAGATGCACCGCACTAAAAAGTACAAGTCAGGAATGAATAGATTCACTTTTTGCAGCTTGCCTCATGATAACGAATGATTACGAGCTTGCCGGCCATATTTCAGGCTGGTTAAGGTTTACGGTTTATGGTTTTTATTGACTTCTGCCTGCAGCCAACTGATTTATTGAACTTTTGAATCTGTAAATAATCGGATTATTTGATTTCAGGCAGCATATCAATCATCCACCATTCCATCACGCCAGAATTCCATTACCATTATTCAAAACCAAACAACAAATGAAACGCATCGGCCTGCTATCGGATACCCACAGTTACATAAATCCAAAAATATCAGGATTCTTTGCTGAATGTGATGAAATATGGCATGCCGGCGACATCGGAGATCTGGAGACAGCTAAAATTCTAGCTTCAATAAAGCCCCTGAAGGCTGTAGTCGGAAACATCGACGGAAATGATTTAAAATCATTTTACCCTATTTATCAGGACTTTATGTGCGAAGGTGTCAGAGTTCTAATCATACACATCGGAGGGTATCCTGGTAAATACACCAGAGAGGCCAGTCAACTGATTCAAAAAAATCGTCCGAAACTCTTTATTACCGGTCATTCTCATATACTAAAGGTTATCAATGATCCCAAAAACAGTCTGTTACACATTAATCCCGGTGCCGCAGGAAAATCCGGGATGCATCAGATCAGCACCCTGATCAGATTTGTAATAGATGGATCTGACATAAAGGATCTCGAAATACTCGAGCTACCCAAAAAAAAATAACTACCTGAGTCTGTCGGCAGCCCTTACCAGTTTTTCATCCTTCAGGATAAAACGATTGGCCATAACGAACATAATCAGCGATACCAGCAAAAGATATATACCCACGTGATTAAAATCAGGTTCTGTTAAGGTGGCTTTGGCTATGACATTGGCATAATAGAAGAAGATGAGGGCAATTGCTACCAGAATTAAAACGATGCCAAATCTGACCATTTTCATTTGTGATTTCCTGTTTTTGTAAAGAAAAATTGCAAAAACAGCCAAAACGATTGTAAGTATGCATAAAACCTGCAAAGGAAGGAGTATAGAATTACCTATTTCCAACTGAGGTGATGAATTATCCCGGATGCCCTTTAAATAAACTTCCAACCAGATCTGGCCCTCGTTGATGTAGGTAATTATCGGGAAAAAGAAAGCTATCGCCATGGTCAGCGAAGCTATAGCAAGGAAAAGGGTTTGAATTCGCTGTATCATTTAATGGTTATTTTTGGAAAGCAAAGATATATACAAGTTTGGAATCTTGAAACCGGCTTTGAAAATATGCCTGACTATCGGATCAGTCATTTTATTGATCCGGAACGTTTTTTCAGGTGGACTAAACCAAGATGTAATCTAAATACTTACATTCGCTTTCGTTTTAAACCAATTTCAAAGATGGCATTTCATCTGAACACTAAGTTTATTAAACCTAATACATATCGTATATTTACATTTGATAACTTTCTGATTGCAGCAACGATTGCCATTACTTTGTTTACACGTATATTTCATTTAACAAATGAGAGTTTATGGCTTGATGAGCTTTTTTCGATGTGCATTTCCAATCCCGATCAGTCTTTTTCAGAAATATCTTCAGGTATTCAAACAGACTTTCATCCTCCGTTTTATTATTATTTCCTTAATTCTGTTTTCCGTGTTTTTCCATATAACGATTTTGTTGGACGCCTCATCTCAGCAATAACAGGAATCCTGGGTGTTTTTCTGATGTTTGTACTGGGTAAAACCATGAAAAACAATCAGACTGGTATTCTAATGGCTTTCCTGACATCCTTATGCTTTTTTCAAATTAAATACAGTCAGGAAATCAGGATGTATATTCTGATATTTTCACTGACTGTACTTCTCACCATCATTTTTATCAAAATTATACGTAATCCCAAATCTTACTATTTCGTTCTGTACACAATTGTTGCAGCCGTTTCAATATATACGCACTATTTTGCATTTTTCATTCTTCTGGGTTTTTCGCTGTGTTTTTTTCACCTGATGATATCAGGAATAATAAACAAGTCTCTGATTGTGCGCTTTATAGTCTCTAACCTGGGAATAATCATACTTTACCTGCCCTGGATTCCAAGCATGATAGCAACAGGTGGCCGGCACCATCTTATGAAGCAACCTGATGCCTGGTACTTTCTTGAGTACCTCTATTCCTATACCGGAAAGGAACCTTTAACTACCCTATTTATCTTTTCCGGTTTGTTTTTATTCATTATCCAAAGCATCCGGCTAATCAGAAAAGGTGATATTAAATCATGTAATAAACAGTATTTGAATATCATGGTAATTTTTTACAGTATCCTATCTGTTTATTGTTTCACTTATATTATTTCCTTTTTCAAACCAATTTTAAACAGGCCCAGTACAATAGTAGCAATACCTTTTGTAATAGCTGCAGTTATTTCAGGTTTTTATGAAATTAAAAGAACTTATCTTTTTTTAATGTTATCCGTTCTTGTCATCAGCAATTCCATAAATATTGTTTTTATCAATAAGTATTATACCACGAATTCTAAAGATAATTACAAACAAATATCCGCAACAATATATGCATCTAATAAACATAGAAAAGATACCATTGCAATTTGCCAGGTCGCTGATTTCTATGACTATTACATCAGACAAACCGATTCTGAAATAAAACTTTTTAATCCGAATGAATACAAACCATCTGAAGTACTTGACGGTGTAAATGGTTTTTATGTAATTAATGCCCCATCAACCAATGAAAAGCAGAGAAAATTAGAGGAAATCACCGAATTTATCTTTCTCATTCTCAATCCCCGGATTAAACAGGAAGTTGTGAATATCGGTAAAATAAGGAACCTTTGGAATGATTACATCAGGGATAATTTCATTTTGGATACGATTATTACCGATAAAATAAATAATAAAGAAGTGGCATTCCGGTTTATAAAAAAACATCGTTAACATGCGGGTTTATGTTCAATATGATGCAAACATTAAATTTTTCCGTTCATGAGAAATAGCCGGTTTCATTTATTCCGATTGTTGTCAGAAGAGCGTTTTTTGTTTGTATCAATTATAGCAATAACCGTTTTTACCCGTACATTTCATTTAACTTATCAGAGTTTATGGTTTGATGAACTCTATTCAATTTGTGTGGCCAACCCCTCAAATTCATTCTCTACCATTCTAACTGATATTAAAACTGATTTCCACCCGCCATTTTACTATTTCATTCTGAATACTGTTTTCCGGATTTTCCCATATAATGATTTTGTAGGACGTATTATTTCAGCAATCTTTGGAATAATGGGTGTCTGTGCAATGTATTTTTTGGGGAAAGAAATCAGGAATAAAAGGATCGGTTTATTGATGGCGTTTTTAATGTCTGTTAGTTTATATCAGATAAAACATAGTCAGGAAGTCAGAATGTATATATTGTTATCACTTCTGGCCATCGTTTCTTCGCTTTTATTTTTAAAAGCAATAAAGAAATCAAAATCCGGTCACTTTTTTTTATATACAATTGCATCAGCTTTGATGATGTATACTCACTATTATGGATTCTTTGTTGTCCTTGCACATTTTCTCAGTCTATGTCATCTTCTTGTTTTTAAAGTTATTGATGTCTCAATCCTGAAGAAATCTGTATTTTCATATTCAGGTATATTCCTGCTATACCTGCCCTGGATTCCAGATATTATAACAACAGGCGGACGGCATCATTTTATGGAAATAAAAGAGCCATGGTATTTCTTTTCCTTTCTATATGAATACTACGGGAAAGAGCCTCTGACAACTTTATTGGTTTTGGGCGGGTTATTTCTATTTATGAAAGGTTTTTTCAGAAGTGGAATTGAAAATAATATTGACCAAAAAATCAGCGGTATATTTATACTGTATGGATTGATAATTATTTATACAGCTCCGTACATGTTTTCTTTTTATAAACCCATAATCAATCTGCCCGGTACTTTATCTGTCTTGCCATTTTTGATAGCAGCGGTAGTTCTCGGTATTGATCAATTTAAAAAGAGAACTGTTAATATATTGATGTTAATCATATTTATTTCTAATTTTATTAACATTGCATTTATTAACAAATATTATGTAAATAATTCAAAGCAAAATTTCAGGCAAATTACTGCAAAGATCAATGATTCAAATAGGAAAAAGAACAATGCAAAGATTGCCGTTAGCCAGATAGCTGACTTTTACGGCTACTATTTCAAACAATTCTCATCTGACATAAAAACGGTAAACCCTAATGAATATGAACCTGCCGGCGTGCTATGCAAAGTGGATTGTTTTTATGTAATAAATGCTCCTTTTACAAAAGAAAAAAACCGGCAACTTGAAGAGATTGATGAATTAGGGTTTTTGATTTTGTATCCCCGGATTTCAGACAGTGTTCATCGTATTAAAGATAAACATAAACAGTGGGTAAAGTACATTGATCATTTCTTTATCATCGATTCGGTATTTCTCGATGATAAAACAAAAAACGAGGTTGCATTCAGATATAGGAGAAAATGTGCCTTATAATTGTTCTTAATGACGAAAGGCGGAAGAAGCTGTCATGATTGTTAAATAATCAACAACAGGCATCCTTTAATAATCCAAAAGGAGTTATCAAAAATGAGTGTCAAAAACATTTATCGTTTAGTTTCCATACTCCTGATCATTCAGGTTGTATTCTATATATATAGTTTATTCGGCAGAATACCTGATATAGATGACGCCTGGATCGGGGAGCATGCGTATTGGATGGCAAAGGAAGGCCACGTCAGGTCCGAATTAATGCGTGGATGGACTCAACAGGAAAACCGGGTTATGATTCATCACAAACTTTTAACATTGCATGGCGTAGGTTTTATTAAAATGTTTGGATTTTCAGTTTATACCCTTAAAGCAGTGAGCCTGTTATATTTTACTCTATTTCTGATTGCTTTTTATTATTATACCCGCAGATTAAAAAAAATATTCAATCCCGCTCAGTTTACCCTCGCCATCATGCTGATTTTTACCTTTCATTTTGTTTTTAAATTTTCCTTTCTTTTCCGTCCGGAGATCATGATTATGTTCCTGACTTTTATCTCATTTCTTCTTCTGGAGAAAATAATTGAAGGTAACCTCCATTCTTTTTCATTATCCCTGTTATCGGGTATTTTGGGAGGGCTTTGTATAGTAGCTCATTTAAACGGAGTCGCTGTTGCTATTGCCGGAGGAGTTTTACTGATATGGAATAGAAAACTGAAAGAGCTATTTATCTTTTCAATAGGGACAATAATTGGGTTGAGTTTATATTTTTATGATTTTTCAGGAGAATATGGATTCCTGTTCTGGAAAAATCAGCTATTACAATCTGTTGTCGGATCTGAGAACGGGTCATCAGATCTTATCATCTACATGTTGAACAGTTTTTTAAAGGAACACATGCGGTTTTTTCATGATCTGAGCATTATTCCATTTAGCTTATTGTTTTTTACCATGCTGATTGCAGGATTCGGTTATTTAAAAAACAGGCAAAAATTAATGCTTCAATATACTTTTTTGTTGTGGCTGTTCGTGGCTCTTATTTTTACTCAGAAATCCAGGCAATACATTCTGATTTATCTTCCTTTCATGATCATTTTTCTTTCCCTGTTCCTGGACAGCATGATAAATAACAGGCAAGACCTGGCATCATGGGTATACAGGAAACATATCCGGGTTTTGGTTTCAGTTTTCCTGTTATTTTATCTGATTAGCGTGAGCTATTATAATATCCGGACTTCAAGAGAAAAGTTCGATCCGCAGTTAAAAAGATCATTAATGAAAACCTATATTCCCGGAAACCAATCCTCTATGAGAATTGTTGCACCTATGGACTATATTTTTAACGAAATAGAATATTTTAAAAGCATTCAGGGTGAGAGATTGTATACCACCCTGCAAAAATTTGATAAAACAATTTATGGATCTGGGTTCCTTAAGAAAGCTATTGACTTTAATATTGATTATATTGTACTTTCCAGGGGTTACAGATACAACCTCGGCATGGAAAACATCAGGATAAACGACACATTATCAGGTTTCAGAGTAATATATTATACCCAAAAATTAAGTATTCTGAAATTTGAACCAATCATCAGAAAAAAAACCGCTGATAATACGGATTTGTTGAATTCATCTGGAAATTAATATCAAGACCGCCCTGTACGGATCATTATCCGAAATATATTACGGGTAGCTATCGGAGGATGACGACCGGAAATTCATTGAAAAATTGTTTTATTTGCATCATCAATTCCTTATTATTTCATTTACTCAAATGTTATTGCCGGTGACATGTCTGAAAAACAAATAATCGATTGCCGGAATATAATATGGGACTGGAACGGAACCCTTTTAAACGATCTGGAAGTTTGTGTGGATTCAATCAACCGGTTACTGAACAAAAGAGAACTATCCCCGGTCAGCATACCCCGGTATCTTGACATATTCACCTTTCCGGTGATAGATTACTATACAGCAGCCGGTTTTGATTTCAGCGAGGAACCGTTTGAAACAGTCGCCGTTGAATTCATGGACCATTACCTCCGGAATGTTCGTACAGCCCGTCTGCATAGTTGTGTGGAGGATACCCTGAAATATCTAAAAGATACCGGTCATACGCAAATAATACTATCTGCAATGGAGCAGATGGAATTAATAAAACTTGTAAAGGAACTCAGGATCGATGATTACTTCAATTATATTTTCGGAATGAATAACCATCTGGCGCATGGAAAACTATCACTGGCTCATTCAGCATTCAGGATAACCGGTTTCAGGAGAAATGAAACCTGCCTTATCGGTGATACGTTACATGATGCGGAAGTAGCAAAAGAACTGGGGATTCATTGTTTATTGATTGCCGATGGACATCAATCAGAAGAAAGGTTGAAAGCATCGGGGTACCAGGTAATCAGAAATCTACGGGAAGTGAACAGGATATTTGGCCGAGATCCGGATAGCATGAGTCAACCACGGGTTATTGGGGACAAAGTCACCTGATGACCGGGCGGGGAGGTTAAGTAGGGTCTGCTGATTTTATAAATAAATACTTCTTATTATCTGATATTCACATCGTTATGTTGATAACTATGTGCTGAATAGCATATTAAAGTGCACGGTTTTAGTTATTTTTACATTGAAAGCCATGCACTTATGATCAA
>JAZDHI010000017.1:0-29544 GCA_043806115.1 Bacteroidota bacterium | reverse complement strand
ATTTGGCTAAACGCTCATTGATTCTGTCGAACAACGGCGTTAAGCCCGATTTACGGGTATGACCATAGTATCTGATCCATCCTCTCACTTTAGGAGCTATCATTGTTGCGACTTCTGTGATCGACATCCTTACCCATCTTTGCATCTTTAACATTTCTGCATTCATGCGTTTCATATTCTTAACGCTCACAGCCGGACGAAAGCCCCAAAACAGTTGTCCATCGTCGCGTTTGCAGCGGCGAGGCTTGAATGTGAACCCGAGAAAATCAAAGCTCACTGGTATGTCTTTGGGTGCTTTGTAAAATCGAGCCGTCCGATAACAATACACAACCCTTGTCTTTTCTTCATTTAACGTCAGGTCGTATTGCCATAAACGGACTCGTAACTTGTCCAAAATAAACTCCGATTGTTCGATACTGCGTGTATGTATCACAATATCATCAGCGTATCTTTCAAATACCATGATCGAATGGTTTTCTTGCATCCAACTATCGAATACCTCATGCAGATACAGGTTTGCCAAGAGGGGACTGATAACTCCCCCTTGTGGCGTGCCTTTTCGCCTTTCAGTATCCAGTTCTCCATTCATCCGGAGTACCGGCGCTTTTAACCATCTTTCGCAGTACAGTAAGATGTGCTTCTTTGTTGTGTACTTTCCCAGCATCCTCATCATCTTTGCGTGGTCAATGTTGTCAAAGAACCCCTTGATATCTAAGTCCACTACGTACCACCTCTCCCAGCAATTCTTTGCACAGGCATCCAATGCCTGATGCGCACTCTTGCCCGGTCGGTATCCGTATGAACTTGGGTGAAAATGCGGTTCCAGTTCTTGTTCCAGTTCCGCCCTGATCACCTCCTGGGCTACACGATCGCACATCGTGGGTATCCCAAGCAAGCGTTCTTTCCCATTGGATTTCGGTATGGAAACTTCCCGAACTGCAGGTGGATAATAGCTCCCACTGCTCATCCGGTTCCATACCGGGTACAGATACTTGCGTGGATTCTTCTCAATCATTTCGATCGTGACATTGTCTACGCCAACGCCTTTACCGCCCTGTTTGATTCGTTTCCACGCAGCCCATACCTGCTCTTTGGTTATCCCTATTGATTTTGGTCTCAGATCGAAAATCATCCTGCTTGTCAGTTGTTATACATTCTAAAACCTGTTATGTGAAGCCCTTCGCTCTTTCCATGTTTCCATGGCTGTCATCACTACTACGACTTCATCCGTCACAACCTTGCTCATCTCTACTTTTGATCTTACAAGTTCTTTGTTTGATTCGTTTCGATTTCCATAACAAGGTTGCTTCCCATGTTCCGCTGCAATGCCTGTAAACAGTTCCTGCCGTCTATATGCCGAACGACTGCCCGGTGGTGTTTCAGGTATCCTCCGGGCTATTCCTTTGCCACTAAAATGCTCAGTTATAGTCGTTATCTACGTTAATTTTCGACACTTTCTACACGATTCACTTGCGTTCAGCTCCTGTTTACTCACCTGAGAGGCTCAAGTCCTCCCTTACTCCCTGTCCGCTCAATACCCCTCCCGTTAAGAAGTAGCACCGCAGGGTGGTTTGGCACCTGCTCCTGTTAGCCGATACCGATAGGCCCTTTCAATTGCTTGTTATTTTTTTTTAATAATCAATTGAATCTATCATCATTGCAACAGTTACGCGCTCTGCGTTGAATGGTGTGCGCCATTCGCTGCTTCGCGCTCATGGCGCACATTTATCCTTTATACAACGAACCGATAATCCGTAATTTTTGGATGCGGTTTCCCGTCCAAAGAACGGACTTACACATGTTATGCCTCTGAACCAGGCATTCGCTGCATCCTTCTCAGCGGTCGTCCACCAGTATCCAAATTTACCATTATGGGCTGCTCCGGCAAAACTGCCGTCAGCATAACGAAATCCCCCGGGAAGGGCTGTAAATCCATATTCATTGGTCGCATCTGTATTGGGATTCAACCAATGTGAAGTACCGGTTTCTTTCATTTTACCACCGGCTACTTCCCAACCACCCAGAAAGTCGGTCAGCGCTGCCCAGTCAGAATCGGTGGCAACACGCCAGCCTTCAGGTGCTATGTTCCGGGTGTCGGTAACAGCATACCAATTATATAAATGGCCATAGGTACCGGTATAATTTGTGATGGAATTATCATCGCAGAAGGCGCCACTGGTCAATATACACCAAGCGGCAGAGTCGGTTGCTTCGGTTATAGAGTCACCGTTCCTGTATTTCGTCGTTCTGAGATTTTCAACCATCCAGATTTGTGAGCCTATAGTTATCTTTTGATAAACATTTCCATCGATATCAACAACGGTATCTCCGGGGTCATCAGTAGTTTCCTTTTTACAGCCCTGAAAACTGAATACTAACAGCATAAGAACAAAAGGCCAAAATATGTTTAGAGATTTCATACATCCATTATGTTTAATGTTAAATACTTGTTTGATTTGCATTATCTTTTTAACGCAGCACATAGATATACCGGATGCCTGGATGTCCCCAGCGCTCATTGCCGGCTTCTTTTGATTTTCCACCTGCAACCGTATCCCCGAATGGATAAGGACAATAATCACCTCCCGGCCTGCTTACAAGTACCCAAAATCTTATTCAGCAAGTTCATTAATATTGGTCTGTTGAATCTTATTTTGATGTGATTAAGAGCGTTGCATTAACCGAAAAGCTTTCATTTTCAGATGTCCGTTTTCCTTCAAAGGTAAAACTCCAGGTTCCGGGCTCCTTTAGGAAGCCAACATCTTCATCCTGCAATGAGAATTCCGTGTTTTTGGCAATTGAGTTCCCATTTAATTCATAGGTAAATGATTGAACAGAGATGGGAGAGGTATTGGTAACTTTAGTCACATTAACATCCTCGTTTGTGCATTTCGCAAAGAATTGTAATCCTTCGCCCCCGCCCTGGAGCTGGACTGTATTGGCGGTTACATTAAATAACGGCACTTGTGCATCAGGATTATCTTCATCCTTATCCTTCTTGCAACAGCCTGAAAGCATTAAGGCGACTCCAATTACTGCAAAAGAGCAAATCCAGATTTTTTTTTCTATTTTTCATGTCCGTTCAATTTTAAGGGTTAATTTCAAAAAATTATAACTTCTTGTCATTCCCGTGTTTATGGGCTTTAAACCAATCTAATCTGAATAAATCCGGCAAACAAATACTGCATACAAATACTGCTGATCAAATTCAATCAGCAAGTAAAAGAAAATATAGAATTTCAAAATAAACCAATGAACTCCCCAAATTTTAGTAAAGAGCGAAATTTCTTAATTATCCTTTAGGCATCGCACAGAAAACCCGCTATCCTTAAACCAGTTGTTTCTGAATACATAGTTGCTATAGTCCAGGTCCCAGTAATAGGATTCGTAAATATCGTACTCTGTAGAACTACCCCATCTACCGAAGGAGCCAATTCCGCCGAATGTCCCATAGAGGTCGCGGAAGCCTCCCGGAAGGGCTGTGAAACCGCTGCTGTTGGTAGCGTCGGTATTGGGCGATAACCAATGCGTTGTGCCTGTTTCTTTCATCTGGGCTGCTTCATTATCATTACCCAGATTGGTTGTCAGTGTTGTCCATTCCCCATCAGTTGGAAAATGCCAGCCTGTAGGGCAAATTCCCTGTATTCCCTGTATTGTTGAATACTGCATTGCCTCATCCCATTGGTATATGCCACCATAAACCACACAATTAGAATCATTATCATCATTACAATACTTTTCAATAATACTGTTATTGGTTTGATCCGACAAACCGTTGATTCTTGCACCAACATTCAGGTTTTCAGCCATCCAGGTCTGTGAGCCTATTTGTACTATGGAATAATTGTTATTATCAGCATCAGTACATTCAGCAAAATTGAAAGTTAACGTTTTACTACTCACCGGCACATCAGTAACTATAGTGCTGTAAATCCCCGAAATACCCTTGAAAAGTAATTGATCACCCTCGTTATATTGCATATCAATTGTTGCTGCAGTGCTTTTAAACTGTTTGCTCAGGTTAATCTGATCAGAAGCAACATACTCCATCCTTGCCGCGCATTCCGGTTTGCCTTGACTTATCAGTTTAGCAGAATAGAAATAGTTTTTGCCGGTTATTTTTAATAAGCACATTCCTTCTCTTATACCTGTAACACGAAAACTGTGTGTTCCGGCTGAAAGCACTGCGTTCATCTGATAAACAGTTTTACCCGATAAATCAACAATACCAATAGCCGCATTGCCATTATCCGGTGCATCAAATGTCAGCATTGACTCCTCTGCCATTGGATTTGGATAAATGTGCAAAACATTATTATGTATTACCTGATCTTCAATTCCCAATGAAGCATTTAAATGCAGAATATCCGTTCCGTTCAAGGTTACAGTGGTCATCCTTGTAAGGTTATCGACCTGAACACTACCTACCGAAGTATTTGCCCCAGTACCCGCAAAACTTATCAGATAGTCCTGGGCCTGGGTTTGCAGAAAAGCCAGTGTCAAAAAAAACATTAGTGTAGTTTTTTTCATAACATTCATTATTTATGGGTTAAACTGACTATTATTTATCTTTTTATGAATTTTTGACGATATGCATCAAGAGTTACCGTATATACCCCAGGTGGTAGATTAGAAATGTCAATTGTTTGTCTTTCGCTGAACTTGTTTTTTTGAAAAACAATCATACCAAGGCTGTTGTAAATCCTGACGAATGAAACCAGGTTTGAATGATCAGCTATCTCTATGGTTAGCTGATCTTTTGCCGGATTTGGAAATATTTTCAGATTTTTGTTGTTTACAACCAGGTTGATGCCGTTTGTGCCACTGCTGTATACAGCCACATAATTAAGTCCGCTGGAATTGGTAAAGGCTCCTGCAGCATAAATATTCCCATTAACATCCATGCATAAACTATAAGTTGATGAATTTGCAGCTAAAGAACCCGGGGCTCCCAATTCGCTCCAGGTGGTGTCGTTCCATATGGCCACGCAGCCATGGCCATTTATAAAGAACCCTCCGCTGGCATAAATATTTCCATTGGAATCACTGATAATACTCTCAATAAGGTCATTTGCAGCCAGGGCATTCAGGCCGCCGACCTCGGTCCAATTTGTGCCATTCCATTTAGCAACGTATTCGTATCCATCGGATGAAAAATTTCCATTAGAGAATTTTCCTGCGGCATAAATATTGCCGGCTGGGTCGCTGCAAATACTGTTTATTTCATTGTTTGCTGCCAACCCGTTTAATCCGCCCAATTCTTCCCAGGCCGTTCCGTTCCATCTGGCAACGTAATATTTGCCGCTTGCATTGGTAAAATAACCTGCAGCATAAATATTGCCGGCAGCATCGTTACAAATACAATTAATATTGTTATTTGCGGCCAACCCGTTTGTACCGCCCAATTCGCTCCAGGAAGTGCCATTATACACTGCTACGTAAAATTTTCCGGTCTCGTATGTTACACCGTTGGTAAAATAACCGCCGGTATAGATGTATCCTGTTTTAGGATCGCAGAGAATACACTTCACGCTGCTATTGGGGACAAAACTATTTAATCCGCCCAATTCACTCCACGCAGAGCCGTTCCATTTGGCCACATAATAATTTCCGTCCGGATTCGTGAAGTTGCCTCCAACATAAATATTCCCCGAGGCATCGCTGCTTACACATGAAAGTTCTGTAAAAACGCCATTTTGATAAGCGGGCGATGACAAACCGTTTAGCATAATCCATTCCGAACCGTTCCATTTGGCAACAACCCTGTCGCCTGTTATGGCATTGAACCCATTGGTAAAATAACCGGCTGCATATATGTTCCCCGACAGATCGCTGCAAATACTCCGGATATAACTATTTGGCGATAAGGCATTCAAGCCGCCTAACTCACTCCAGGTTTGAGCCTGGGCTGAAAAGAATAATAAAAGGAAGGCAACAACAAGATTGAAAATGGTTTTCTTCATGATGTTTGATTTTAATATTGTTAGTCTTTTTGCCGGAATTCACTATTTCTAATCTGAATATTAAAATTATTGGTAATGAAATGTTTATGCAATAACTCATTTGTACTATATTTACATATCTGACCGCGTTGCGCATAAACCTGATATATGCATCGTTTCATCGTCATTTTTCTATTCGCGCCTTTGTTTTGTTCTGGGCAAACAAAAAAAATTGATAGCTTAAGCCGATTGCTTTCTTCTACAAGCGATCAGGATATCAGAATTAAAATTGCTTTTGACTTATGTGAACAGGACCAATCGATGAGTACAGAATCCTTATTCAGGTATTCAGCAATTGCCAGGCAAATCGCAACATTAAAGAATGACCTTCCTGAAATGGCAATGGCGGAATATTACCGGATCATTTGCCTGATAAAAGAAGGATTACTCGACAGTGCATTACGGGCTTGTAATAGCCAGTTGCGAAAACTCAGCTATAACGGTAAAATAAGCAGACCATATATAAAACTTTCTATACAAAAAGGACATATTTTAATCCGGATAAATAAATACAAGGAGGCCCTGGAGCAATTTTATCATTTGCTGAATGAAGCTGAAAAACAAAATGATATAAAAACTCAGGTGAAAACAATAATCAATATTGGCTGGGTGAATATGGAAATGGGTCAGGACAGGGTTGCTTTAAAATGGTTTAACATGGCTTTGATAAGGGAAGGTGATGGCGACTATTTACAAACTAACACCAACCTGTTCACGAATATGGCTGCCTCATATTGTAATCTCAAACAATACGATTCAGCGGAGTACTATATTAAAAAAGCAGTTGCAGTTTGTAGAAAGGTTAAAGATTTAGAGTCCCTGGCAAATGCACTTGCTGTGCAGGCAAGTATTTTTGTGGAAATTAAAAAAGTAGCACAAGCTGAAGCTCCGTTAACTGAAGCACTTGGTATCCGAAGGCAGATTGGCGACCCTTTTTACATTGTATCCGACATGATGGAATTAAGTAATTATTACGCCCACAACAAACAAACAGAGAAGGGAATAAAGATTTGCCTGGAAGGTATTGCCATTGCACAGAAAAACAACCTTGACTCAAAATTACTCATATTGTATTGGGCACTTGCTGAAAATTACAAAGTTGCAGGCTTGTCAGGCAAATACGAAGAAACCCTGGAGAAAATCATATCCGTAAAAGACTCGGTTTATACTAAAAATTCATCTGAAGCCCTTGCCGAAATACAGACAAAATATGAGGTTCAGAAAAAACAAAACAAGATCGATCAGCAAAAGTATGAGTTGGCGAAATCGAGATACATGTTCATAGGCTTGCTTGTGATTTTAATATTTGGAATAGTTTTTTCTTCAATTCTCTTCCGGCAAAACAAGAAGAAACAACAGCTGAAGCTGCAAATGATTGTGGAGGAAGACAAACTGATGCGTAAAATTGAGGTAGCTTCAGGCAAGGAAAAAGAACGGAAACGCATTGCTGCTGAATTGCATGATAACCTTGGCGGACAACTTACTTACATAACCAGCAACATCGATTTTATTCTGGAATCACCCATCAGTTTATCAGAACAGGAAAAGAAAAAACGACTGGGCAAAATAAATGAAACAGCCCATCATACAATAGCTGACCTCCGGGAAACAATCTGGGCATTGAATAAAGAAACAATGGGCATTGACGAACTGGCGGATAAATTAAAGGTTTATGCCAGAAACCAGCTTGCAATTAATTCAGCCGTTCGCATGGAGGTGAAAGAGGATATTTTAGGAAGAACTATACTTTCCTCGGTAGAAACGCTCAACGTTTTCCGGATATTTCAGGAAGCAATCCAGAATGCAATTAAACATTCCGGGGCTGACACAATCGTTTTATCCATCAAAACAGACATCCGGGAAGCCTATACAATTTCACTTGCTGACAATGGGAGAGGTTTTGAGCAGCATACAAAGTATGCCGGGCATTATGGACTTGAGAATATGAAAGAAAGAGCAGGACAAATACCGGCTATATTGCAGATTATAAGTGAAAAAGGGAAGGGAACAACAGTAAGTCTGGCGAAAGAAAATAGTGCAAATGAGTTATTGTAAGTATAGTGTAACCCTGATAACTTTACAGGCAAGATGAAAATTCCGATCGCCATCGTGGATGACAAATCACAAAACAGATTATCGCTTTGTGAACAGATCAGGTATTCCAGTGAGTGCGAGGTACTGTTTACCGCGGCAAATGGTATTGAGTTTCTTGAAGAAATGAAAATCCGGATCTGGGACAAATATCCACAAGTTGTATTGATGGATGTTGAGATGCCGGTTATGGATGGGATTCATGCTGTCAAGCATGCACATGCATTATATCCTTCAGTGAAATTTCTCATGCTGACGGTGTTTGATGATGACGATAAAATATTTGAAGCTATTAAGGCAGGAGCTAGTGGCTATTTGCTTAAGGATGAAAAAATTTCAGTAATCATAGATAATATTGAACAATTGGTGGAAATCGGAGGCGCACCCATGAGTCCGCGTATTGCACGCAAAGCGATGGATATGCTAATGAAAGCTTCATTACCCGGGATGATACCGGAATCAGAAACTGATAATTCTATTTACTTGCTTACTGAGAGAGAAAGAGAGGTCCTGAAACTATTGGTGGAAGGCTGTGATTACAGGTTAACCGCTGAAAAATTATTTTTAAGTACACACACTGTACGGAAACATATAGCTAATATTTATTGTAAATTACATGTAAATACCAAAGTTCAGGCCATCAGGATCGCCACAAAATCAGGACTGGTATAACCTCCTTGTTTCTCAATAAAAATTTTGATCTTTTATTAAAATCAAAATTCATTCTTTGCACAAAGTATCAGGCAACCCTGGGAAAATCAAGGTATAATTAATCCATTGCCGGACAATTAATTAAACCGGAAATTAAACAAACGAAATGTGTTCTTTCAACAAAATGTCCTCAGATTAATTTGGGATAATATTCAAAGAATAGAATACAGGGCATTGGATGTTGAATTCGGATATTTAAATTAAGTCTGTGAGAATGGCAAGCACAACCGGGCCATCCTTTATGTCATTCTGAATGTTGAGTTTAGTTAAAAACCTGTACTGATAAGTAATCCAAACTTCAGTTAAGTTTGAAATTTCAGAAAATAAAAATGTTGTCATTTGAAGCCTGCAGCAATAAATAGGTTCACAGGGCAAATTTATCGAAGGCGGATTTAGCCGGTTTCCACTGATACCGGTTTCCAAAATTCTATTCCACCAATGCTTTAGATAACATATGTTCTGGCTCTAGCGGCAAATTATGATAAAAATTTCTGTCTGATCTGCGCTGTCGGAATAAACCATGTAATTAATGTTCCTCATATTCAGGTGATAAACCAGCCTTATGGATGAGAATCCATAATTTCCAGGTTCAGCCGGCAATAATTCACTATATTGATTCCTTTAATCAAGTAGATGAACTGATTGCCCGTTTCGGTCTGGAACGACTTGAGATCGTTGACGATGTTACCCTTGAAATGGTCTCCATGCTGCCGAAATACTGCACCAGCAGCAAACTGAAATTCAGGCTGACCGAAAAAGACAACTTCAATACGATGTTCAGGCATGGATGCGATTATCTGGGCAAACGGTTTGATACGGAGTTTGAGGAAATGTTTATGAATTAGAAATTCCCTGACCAGATAGTATCTCCGGCTTTTCCGCCGGTAACTGACTCAGTGCCGGCGTTTTTTATTTGCGGGGTGCAATTTACAGAAAACAACACCCAATACTACCCTGCCTGATTTTAACAGCTCAATCGTTGAAATGGTGATTCATCGGGCAAGGTCTCATTTTTTCCCGCTTTAATTTACAACCTGATCAATGGCAACCAACGGTCAGGCTGCCTAACCCTGAATGGCAGCGTACTTTCCCTGATTCACACATTTGGTTCCGGGTCCGAACCAGCTTCACTGTTCAGGGTAAAGAACTGGATTCAACTGCTTATGGCCGGATAAATCCTAATATCGTAACGGATGTTGACCAATGGTTTAGGAAATCCGGATTCAACCTTTCGGTTCAGGGTGCCTGAATTTTTCTGTAATAATTCATATAACTATCTGATATATTTTAGTTATATAATTATTGATATTTTAAATAAAACTATTTCTATATTTGTATAAGCAAATGTTTTGTGCAGTAACAGATATTTCATTCATTTATCAATTATAATTTAACCGGTCAATTAATGATCCGGTTCAGGCCTGTTATTTTTTATGATAGTGTTCAGAAAAAAAATAACACAAAGGCTGACAAATAGAGAAGTTATCATTGGCCTTTGATTTTATGCAGCAAGAAGATTATCATTAAAAACTGCCAGAGTCAGAACATTCTGAAATACTAATAAATATGAAAGAAAAGATAAGTACATGCGGCAAATGTATTCTGAATGATCAGATTAAAGGATTTGAGATTGATAATGAAGGACTGTGTAATGTTTGCAGAGAGCATAAATTATTTGTACCGTATGGAGAGGGGAAGCTGATAAGGCAACTTCGCAAAGCACAGGAAAAAGACCGCATTTACGATGCTCTTGTTCCGTTGAGCGGAGGCAAGGATAGCACCTACGTGCTTTACCTGGCAGCAATGAAATATAAACTCAATGTGCTGACTTATACGTTTGACAATGGATTTATGAGTGATTTTGCGAAACGGAACATTGCACAATCTGTGAAAATCTGCGGTGTTGACCACATCTGGGTAAAGCACGATGAAGCCCTTATCAGGGAGCTCTACCGCACAGCTCTCACACAATCTGCCGAGATATGCGGTATCTGTGGCATCGGTATTGAACGAAGCATGCTCAGGATTTCTGAGACATGGAAAATTCCGCTTATTCTTCTCGGACATAGTAAAACGGAGGCGAACTCTTTCACATCTGAAAACATTTATGATCAGAGCAGGATTAAAGCAATTCTGAAAACAAACAGCAACATCAGCAGCAATAAAATAAAACGTTACTTAATCTATTCTCATCTGAATTTTATTACAAGCTATCTATTTACGAAAACAGGCAGGTTTGGTAAAAAGGTGAACATTCTCTATTATCTCGACAACCCCACTGAAAAGGAAATTGCTCGGATACTTGTTCGTGAAATGGGATGGAAGGAACCCGGTGCCTCGGAATATACACGACATTTTGATTGCATCGCTGAACCATTTACCAATTACATCCGTGAAAAGCGGTTTGGCAATTCCAGGCGGCTGCCCCAGTTGAGCAATATGATCAGAGACAACGAAATAAGCAGACAGGAAGCAATTAAGATAAATCTGGATGATTTGAAAAATCCGGTTCCTGAAAATTATTATGAAGTGCTTACAGCCCTTGATCTGACCGAAAAAGATATAGCGGAAATAGTAAAAATTCCGGAGAACGTTTTTGGGGATAAAATATCCTTTTCGAATCAACTGTTTGCTCATGTCAGAAATCTTGTTAAAGGCAATGATCATTGACAAAGTTGCCTGAATGGGTGCGATCTGTGTTTTTGCAGGTTTCTTTTATAGTAACGGGATCAAAAAATTCAGTGATCAGATGATTGTGAAGTAAAAAACAGAGGATGAGAATATTGCAGGCTTTCCGGAGATGAAACAGTTCAGATTGACAAAATGGCAAATTGGTAAGAAATAATCAGTTTAGGATTACCGGTGTTTAAATGACCGGGAATGCCGGATTTTGTGCTGAAAAAGAAAAACAATGGCCGGGGATTGCACGGTTTGGAGAAATGGCAGATCAGGGCCCGACCCTCAAAATGGCAGTACTTTTAATACCGGATATGTGACAGACCAATTCCGGTTGATTTCGATACGAATCCTGACCCTGTGTTTTTAACAATTTATCTTAATTGATGTACCTCTTGACTGTCGGACTGAAATGGATTGAAATTATTGTTAACCTGTTCAATCACAGATTTCAGGATTCTATTTCGGAACCCGTGAAATTAAAACCTGGTTATCAGTAAATTATAAAATTCCCCGATACAGAAGTATTGTCGCTGAAAGCCAGTATTAGCAAATATACCCCGGGTGAAAATTTACCGGATGGAAGAATTAAACGTTTGCCATTGATTCCGCTTTCAAAAATTCGCTTTCCGTTATAACTGTACATAACTGCAGTACCTGTCCTGCCGGAGGTATTATTGAACAGAATTTCCGTTTGACCATTTCCTGCTGTCAAAACAACAAATCCATTCGCGCTGGTTTTAATAAATTCGACAGGAATATCGGCAGTATAACCATAATTACCAAGCTCCAGCCGGTAATAATTCACGGTATTGATTCCGGGAAGGCTGTCAACGAATGTATAGGTGATGGGTGAATCCGGATTCCCGCAAAAACCGGGAATCCTGCCTATTTCGGTATAGATAAGACCACCGGTGGAGCGTTCAATCCTTGTACCTTCACATAGGCTGCCACTGCGGAATGTCCATCTGAGTACAAGGTAATTGTCATCCTGGTAACCCGAGAAATCCTGAAGCAGGGTGTGAGGCTGGGCCGTAAGGTGAAGGCCGGAGAAAAGAATTGCGACAGAAAACAGGAGTAGTTTTGCTGGTTTCATCAGTGAGGTATGATTGTATATTACGTCAGTAACGAAGAATAAACAATCTGATTGCCCTGATGTTTTGCAAATCAATGCTTTCCGGAGCCCAAAGAACGTTAAATCTTTGTTAATTCCGTTATAAAAAAACCGCATCAATTATCCGGCAATCTGATTTTCTATCTTAATCCCTTCAATACCAGCAGGGCATGTTCCAGCATATCATCCGTAAAATCAAGATGGGTAACAAAACGGATGGATTGTTTGTCGGTGGCAAAGGCCAGTATGCCTTTTTCTGCCAGAGACCGGATCACTTCAATTGCTGTCAGGGGTTGCCTTACCTGAAAAATAAGAATATTGGTTTCAACCGGTAGTACCTTCTCAACCCAGGAGAGGTGAAGGAGTGTATTACCAATCACCTGTGCCCGTTTGTGGTCATCCATTAACCGGCTGATGTGGTTTTCGAGTGCATACAATCCGGCAGCTGCCAGGTACCCGGCCTGTCGCATGGCTCCCCCAAATACTTTTCTTACGCGGCGGGCTTTATGGATAAAATCCTTATCCCCGAGTAAGACAGATCCAACCGGTGCTCCCAGCCCTTTCGACAGGCATAGCGAAACACTGTCGAACAGCGCACCGCAGTCCGCCGGGGATTGTCCGGTAACGGTAAGTGCGTTGAAAATCCGTGCACCGTCAAGATGATATTTCAGGCCATTCTTCAGGCAAATCTGGCTGATTTCAGAAAGCACCGCGTTATCATACACAGCCCCTCCCCCTTTGTTCATGGTATTTTCAACTTCGACCACGGCAGTCCGGGGCCGGTGCAGGTCATCGGGATTGATGTGATCTTCCACATCCTGTGCTGAGATCATCCCTCGGTCACCATCGAGCAGACAAACAGAAAGACCTGAATTGCTCATCAGGCCGCCACCTTCATAGTAATATAAGTGTGAAAGCTTATGTAAGATTACTTCATCGCCCGGCTGCGCATGCACCCTGGCAGCAATCTGGTTGGTCATTGTTCCTGATGGGCAAAACAGACCGGCTTCTTTACCAAACATTGCAGCAGCCTTGTTTTCAAGTGCAACAACGGCCGGATCTTCACCGAAAACGTCGTCACCAACTTTCGCAGAAAGCATGGCTTCAAGCATTTCTTTTGTTGGTCGGGTAACGGTGTCGCTTCTCAGGTCTATGATCATATTCATCAGCTTAAACAACAAAGGTATGAAAAGCAGGAACCTTACCCCCGATATCAATGATTGAAAAATCCGCAGATTTGTATTATTTTTGATCCTTTACATTTGATTCTGTTCAATTGACCAAACTGTAAATATTCCGGATATGAAAAAAAATATACTCCTTTTTCTGACCCTTTGGGGATTCGTATTAAGTCAGGGTCAAACCGTTAATCATGAAGAAGCAATTGTGATCGGTAAAAACTTCTTCACGGAAAGATATAGGATGCATCATCCGGATCTGAGTATTCAGGTTCAGGTCAGGAATGTCCATGAAATTTTTTCAGGAGGAAAGCCGGTAATATATGCTGTAAATCTTATTCCGGAGGGTTATGTCCTGGTTTCAGCTTCGGGTTTCACTTTCCCTGTTTTGAGTTATAACATGACGGGCAAGTATACCGGAGAAAATGAACCTGAAAATTATCAGGCATGGATTCGCTATTTTGGCAGACAGGTTGAATTCGCAGATCAATCTGATAATACTGCGCCGGAAATTGTTGCTGCAAGAAAAAAATTTACTGAAAATAATATCGACAAATTGTCGCCTGCAGAAAATCTGGTTGTCGAACCCCTGCTGAACACAACCTGGGATCAGGGAATTTATTACAATGGTATGTGCCCGGCCGATCCGGGCGGACCGGGCGGACATTGCTGGGCAGGATGTGTTGCAACCGCGGTTGGACAACTTATGTTTTATCACCGCTGGCCAAACCAGGGGACAGGAGAATATAGCTATACCCATCCCGTTTATGGCGAACAATATGCCAACTTCGGTGAAACCACCTACAACTGGAACGGCATGGAAACATCGCTGAATGGCCCGAATGACCACCTTGCCCTGCTGCTAAATCAACTCGGTATCTCGTTTGATATGGATTACGGACCCAACGGATCGGGCATGTGGAACCACAGCGCCGCCAACTCGATGCGCAATTTCTTTAAATACGGCCCTCAAACACAGTACATTTTCCGCGATACCACCACCATGAACTGGGACAGCATCCTGACGACCAACCTCGACTCCAGGAAGCCCCTGTACTATGCAGGATGGGAAGGTGTCGGGTCGCAAAACGGCCATGCTTTTGTGTGTGATGGCTATGCTCCCGATAACTTTTATCATTTCAACTGGGGCTGGAGCAGCTCGTACGACGGTTACTTTCTGCTTTCGGCATTGACCCCCGGAGGAAACAATTTCAATTTTGCACAGGAGGTGATCAAAGACATTTATCCCGATACCCTGCTATACAATTACCCTGAATTCTGCTCCGGTCCCGATACGCTTGAAACGATTGCCGGCACCTTCAGCGATGGCAGCAACATGGTTGACTATCAGAACAATTCGGATTGTTTCTGGCTCATAAGGCCGGATGAACCGGACTTCGATTCCATTACCTCCATCAATCTTGATTTCCCTCTGGTTAACCTTTCCGGCAATGACCGCATCAGGGTTTACCAGGGAACAGATACTACCTCGGTTTTGATTGCTGATATTTCCGGAACGTCTTCTCCGGCTACCATCAATATTCCAACGGCAGCATTCCTTGTCAGATTTACCAGTGATGAAACAGGAAATGCCGGCGGTTTCCTTGGTTCCTTCAGAAGTGTGCTACCTGTATATTGTTACGGAACTACGACATTTACCGATTCAACCGGACTATTCGACGACGGAAGTGGAATCAAAAAGTATAATAACAGTGCCGTTTGCAAATGGAAAATTACTCCGGAAAACCAGGTTCCTATCACCCTGACTTTTAATTCGTTCGAAACAGAGTCAGGATCAGATGTTCTCCGTATTTATGATCTGGGGACCCAGCAACTGGTTGCCACTTACTCAGGCGATTCAATACCAGACCCGCTAACCATTCCCAGCGGCAAAGCATACCTTGTTTTTATGACCAATAAGCAAATCACCGCTCCCGGATGGACCATCCGATGGGCTCCGGCAGGGACAACCGGAATATCTGAACCGGCAGACAGCAGGCCCGTTATCTACCCCAACCCCGTTGAAGATAAACTCTGGATCAAGCAGACAAATCAACCCGAAAAACAACTGGAGATCAGTATTTACAATACCAGCGGATCATTGTTGAAAAAGGAGATCATCCAAACCGGGCATCAATCTGTCATCAATACCGGTAGCCTGAAGGCCGGAATTTATTTTCTCACCATTTCCGGTGAAACCGGAATCCATACATTCAGATTTGCAAAATTGTAAAACTAAGATGTCCGGCAAATTAAAATGACTATTCGCTGACAATCCCGTTTTGCCCCGGCATTTCAAAAAGATGCAATCCTGTCCCATATTCAAGGCACTCCATGATCCGCTTCTTGAATTTCCAGCAGGTCATTTGCCTTGTCTCGAGGCGGCGCGATAATTCATAACTCGAAATCTTCGGTGAACCGCAAACCATGTATGCGATTTCAAATGCATCGGTTATGGGTATCCGGCAATGATGGAATATGGTGTTGGCTGTTACCGACTCATCCGATTTGCAACGCGTACATCGTCTTGCATAAGGCGTCTTTCCCTGGCAGTAATTGGTATTACCACACTTCCGGCATACAAATCCGTCTTTCCATTTCTCATCAGCAATCACCTGCAGACACATTTCCGGATCGGCAAATCGTTGCTTAAATGCCTCCTGATCTAATTCTTTGAATAAAAAAGAAAGATTCATCCTGTATTTTATTGAATTTCAACAGCAAACATTCCGGCAAGGTGTTTGTTAAGAATGTCTGCGATGCAAAAATAAAAAAAAATAGTGGTATTTATGCGATTTAAAAGAATTACTTTTATCTTTGCAGCAGATTAATCATGAACTTAACCTCACAACCGATATGAACAAACGATTTTTCTCCATTCTGCTTGTCGCCAGTGTTGGACTTTTCAGTTGCGGATCCTCAGATGGCAAAAATGATCCCGGAAAAGACTCACCGTCACAGACAGCCGTTTCTGCTTCAACAGAAGATGAACCGGGCAAGGTAATACAGATGAACAAAGCCATGTTTATTGAGAAGGTATTCAATTACGAAGAAAATCCCAATGAATGGAAATACAAAGGAAACAAACCCTGCATCATCGATTTCTATGCCGACTGGTGTGGTCCCTGTAAGAAAGTCGCACCAGTGATGTCTGAACTTGCAGCCCAATACAAGGATCAGATTGTAATCTACAAAGTTAATACCGACCATGAGCGAGAATTAGCCCAGATATTCAACATCCGCAGTATCCCTTCCATTCTTTACTGTCCGGCCGTTGGGCAGCCCCAGATGACGATGGGAGCACTGCCAAAAGCAGAATTCGAAAAGATGATCAAGGATTTGTTGCTTGCACCGGCTGCAGAATCAACTCCACAGAAATAATTCACAAATTTAAACTAAAAGATTAAACCATAATGGAACATCTCACATTAGAAACATTCAAAGAAAAAGTCTTTGACTTTGAAAAAAACCAGGAATGGAAATTTGAAGGCAGTTTACCCTGTATTATTGATTTCTATGCCGACTGGTGCGGCCCCTGCAAAATGGTTGCACCGATTCTTGAAGAACTTTCAAAAGAATATGACGGCAAGGTTGATATTTACAAAGTTGACACGGAAGCCGAACAGGAGCTTTCACAGGTTTTTGGTATCCGCAGCATTCCGAGCATGCTGTTTTGCCCTGCCGAAGGACAGCCCCGGATGGCTCAGGGTGCACTTCCCAAAAGTGCACTGATCCAGGCCATTGACGATGTGCTTTTAAATCCGAAAGTAAACTAAAATACTATTGTTGATTTAATTTTTCCTGACCAGTCCGGATTTCCGGGCTGGTTTTTTATTGTTAAATTTGCCGGGAAAATAGTTTAAAGATTTGTATTGCAAATAACATTGTTATAAAGTCCCGGCACATAAACCTACTTATGCCAAGCCAGATACACGCCTTCTTGTTGCCGCTGGCCTGCCTGCCTGATATTGAATTCTTTTGTCTGCTGAACCGGGCCTCAAAGGTTGTTCTTGAAATTCATGAAACCTATCCGAAACAAACCTGCCGGAACCGGTATCGTATAGCTACCGCCAACGGGACCCTTATCCAGTCTGTTCCGGTTATAAAACCCATGGGTAACCATACTCCGACCTATGCCGTTAAAATTGATCTCTCTGAAAACAGCAACCGGATCCACTGGCGTGCTATAGAATCTGCCTACAATAAATCGCCCTTTTTCCTTTACTACCGTGACGATTTCGAACGGATTTTCATGAATCCGCCGGATTTACTGATTGACTTTAACCTCAGGCTCCTGAACCTCTGTCTGAAATCGTTGAAATTTAAGCCCGATTTCAGCCTTAGCAGCAGCTATATCAGAACCCCGGATGAAATAACCGACTTAAGGGACCACATTATGCCAAAACATCCGATGGAAAATGAGTACTTGATCAGGCAGTTTGAACCTTACATCCAGGTTTTTTCCGACAGGAATGAATTCATCCCAAACCTGAGCATCATCGACCTTTTGTTTAACCTTGGACCTGAAGCAGCCGGTTACCTGAAAAGGCATGTACCCGTGATGAATCAGGGGTAAAGGACAATCGGGTCAGATTGCAGGATACTCTATCCTGACATGATAAATACTCATGAGTTTCTTTTTCAGGATTTTCTTGATTCTTGTGATGTCCTTGAGAGTCAGGTCAGAATTCACAAATTGGTTGGTTTCTATCTGGCTTTCAATTATCCTGTCAACCAGTTGGGCTATGGAAGCTGCGGTAGGCATTTTTATGCTTCTTGAAGCAGCCTCGACCGAATCGGCCATCATCAGAACTGAGGTTTCTTTCGAAAAAGGCACCGGTCCCGGATACCGGTAAGGCTTTTCACTGATCTCCTCTTCCGGGTTGTCGATCCGTTGCCGGTTATAAAAGTACTCAGCCATACGGGTTCCATGGTGGGTGCGGATAAAATCAACAAGTACTTCCGGCAGCTTGTGTTTTTTTGCTTTCTCAATCCCTTTGATAACGTGGCTGACGATGATACCGGCACTTTCTTCATATCCAAGTTCATCATGTGGATTAATGCCTGAGGTCTGGTTCTCAATAAAATACATTGGCATATCCATCTTGCCAATATCATGGTATAGTGCACCAGCCCTGACAAGCAGCGTATTTCCGCCTATCTCATACACTGCTGCCTCTGCAATATTGGCCACCTGCATCGAATGCTGGAAAGTGCCGGGTGCGTGGAGAGACAACTGCCTGAGCAGGGGAGTATTGGTATCTGAAAGCTCCATCAGGGTAACATCTGTTATCAGACCAAAGAGCTTTTCAAAGAGGAAAATAATCGGATAAGAGAATAATGTAAACAAAGCACTTCCTCCAAAAAGAACGAACCTCGGTTTTTCAAGATTAACCAGGCTCCCATCCTGAATAAGTAACATGCCAACGTAAATGGCAGCATAAGTAATAAAGACTGCAAGTGCTGCAATGAAAAACTGTGATCTGCGGCGCAATTCAGCCACACTGATAATGGCAATAATACCGGCAATCAACTGCTGAAATATAAACTCAAACCCGTTTGGCACCATAAAACCTGTGAGAATCAGGGTAACAATGTGCACAAACAAGGCAAGCCGGGTATCGAAAAACACCCTGATAACAATAGGGACAATGCAGAAAGGAAGGAGAATCAGCAGATCTGGTCTGGATGCAATGGTCAGACTTGCAGTAGCTACCATCAGGTAGATAATGATCAGAATAATCAGTAATTTTTTATTCTCGGCAAATATATCCCGTCTGAAAGAAATCATAAACAGGATAAAGGCTATCATAGTAAGTGCAATCAGCAGAGACTGGCCGAGAAGAATATTATTATATCTGAAAGTACTGCCAAGGCGTTCCTCATAATCTGCCCTGAGAGATTCCAGTACCTGAAATTTCTCGGAATTAACAAGTTCACCCTTTTGAATTATCTTTTCACCTGCCTGAACCATACCTCTGGAATTCGGGATTTCATTCATCAGTGCTTCACGCGCCCGCCTTGTATTCTCCAGATCAAACACAATATTTTGCTTCAGCGCATTCAGCAACAATCCCCGAAGCATCTCGTCATGCCCTGTATTGGCTTCGTTAAGTCGTTCTGTAATGAAAGTTTCAGCAGTCTTGATTGTGTACAGACCCGAAAGTGAAACCCGGGTAGCGGTATTGGTTTCAACAATAAATATTTCATAATTAGCCGGCTTATGCTCAATTTCGTTGATAATATTAACCACTCCATGAGTAAACAGTGTATCCAGGACACTCAGAACAATTTCAAGATTACGCTGACGATCCGGATTGCTTCCGGCCTGCCTGCCATAATGAGCTTCCCATGCTTTATCAAATAAATTGATCAGTGTATTCATTTGTGCATCCGCCAGGCTGTTTAACCGGCGAAAGTAAGGCCTGGCATCCTGCAGTGCAGCCTCCTGTTCAGCTTTCAGTTCATTCTCCGCCTTAAGGATGGCAAAATCTGATGGCGCAATCAGGTCGTCGTGTTGCCATGTTTTTCCTTTCTGGTATTCATACCTGAATTTTCCTTCACGGGGAAAGATCATAATCAGCAACCAGATGATCAGAGCAAAAAGAAAAACCTTCCCAATGATATCATGATGATCACGAAGCCAGTCAAAAGACCTGTTCATAATTAAAAATTATAAAGGATATATCAAAGATGTAAAGCACGAATATACAAAAAGAATGACAAAACAGATGTTCCAGGCGGTCTGAATAAACAAACCTGCACATGGCAGTCAGGGAGGCCAACAACATTGATTGAGCAACCGGCATTGACTTTTTTAAGTCCACGTTAAGTTTTCAACAATAAAGCTCCTGTGTTCATTATTTCTTTGGCCAACCAGCAAATATTTCAATATATTTGTACAAACAACGGCAATTACTTTAAATGACAGGTGCAATCTGTTACCTTTCTCTTGTTGCAGTGAGGGCTGAGCCATCGGGGAAAGCCGAGATGGTGAATCAGTTGCTATTCGGCGATATTGTTGAAATAGTAGATAATTTTGATCACTGGTGTAAGATCCGCACCCTTTTTGATAGTTATGAAGGATGGTGTGATCAGAAACAGATTCATCAGCTTACAGATGAAACCCTTGAGGTTCTGAAAGGCAGTAGTCTGCGGGTAGTGACCGATATTACCGGATTGCTCTCCACTCAGGGAAAACCGGGACTCCCCGTTGTCATGGGAAGTAACCTCTACACCTTGTCAAACGGGTTGATTGCCGGTCCGCATGGTGATTACCACCTGACCGAAGGAGAGAGCAATACACCTGAACTCCTTAACACTGAAGAGATAGCTGAAACAGCATCGCTTTATCTGAATGCACCCTACCTCTGGGGCGGCAGATCACCGTTTGGGATCGACTGCTCAGGTTTGGTGCAGATTGTATTTAAAATGAAAGGAATCATTCTGAAACGGGATGCCGCCCAGCAGGCAAAACAAGGCAGCCTTATTAACCTGATTGAAGAATCCAGATCAGGTGATGTGGCTTTTTTCGACAACGAAGAAGGTAAAATTATCCATACCGGTATAATTACCGGTCGTGGCAGCATCATCCACGCATCGGGAGAAGTGAGGGTTGATCCATTGGACCATCATGGGATTTTCAATAAAAAAGCAGGTAAGTATTCGCACAAACTCAGGGTTATTAAACGATACGCTGAAATCTGACCGATCTGCAAAAAGAAAGCAGACATCCCGGTGACGCGGAATTAATGTTTTCTTAACATCCGGAATTTAATATTGGCTACCCAAATCTTAATTTTGCAGCGCAGTCTGAGTTTGTGAATGTTAATTCGTTACGAAATATTCCTTTTATAATGCTTTCATTATCAATGACTTTCATTGATTTCAATACTAAACCAAAACAACAAACCATGAGAAAAACAGACAATTTAATGAGCAGTTACCGCAGGTACTTTCTGCTGGCGGTTGCTTTTATGATGAGTGTAACCATTGCTGTGGGGCAGGTTACCACTTCAGGGATGAATGGGAAGATCACCGGTACAAACGGGGAAAGTTTGCCGGGAGCGACGGTTGTTGCAGTGCATGTGCCGTCAGGAACACAATATGGTGCCATTACTGATATCGATGGCAATTTTCGTCTGGTTAACTTACGAATCGGAGGGCCTTATACTCTGACTGTTTCATTTGTTGGTTATAAATCATCTTCAAAAACTGACATCTACCTTAACTTAGGTCAGACACAGGCACTCAATTTCGTGATGAATGAAGAAACATCACAACTATCAGGGATAGAGGTTGTTGCTTCAAAAAATGCACTTATCGACGGTAATCGCACAGGGGCTTCAACCAATATCAGCACCGAACTTATCGAATCCTTGCCTTCGATCAACAGAAGTATCACCGATTTTACACGTCTTAATCCCCTTGCAAACGGAAACAGTTTTGCCAGCAGTGACGGTAGGTATAATAACATTACTGTTGACGGAGCCAACCTGAACAACAACTTCGGGTTAAGCACCAAACCATTGCCTGGAGGCGATGCACAGCCCATCAGTCTTGATGCAATTGACGAAATCAGCGTCAACATTGCACCGTTCGACATCAGACAATCAAATTTTACCGGTGCTAACATTACGGCTGTTACACGCAGCGGTGATAATACCTTTAAAGGTTCTGCTTACTCTTATTACCGTGATAAATCATTCAACGGAAAAAAAGTTGAAGACAACACCCTCTCACTTACCGACCAGTCGACACTTGGTTATGGCGTGCGCATTGGTGGCCCGATCATCAAGAATAAATTGTTCTTTTTTGCCAATGTCGAGAGAGAAACATCATCTTACCCGGGTATTGCATGGGAACCCAGTACCGATGGAGTTGGAGATGCTGACAACTTCATCTCAAGAACCTCAGTTACCGATCTTCAGTCCATGAAGGACTCACTCATAAAAAAATATGGTTATGACCCGGGTGATTACCAGGGGTTTGGAAATTTCGAAAGTAAAAACTACAAGTTACTTGCCAAAATTGACTGGAACATCGATAAACACAACCGCTTTACACTCAGATATAACTATGTAAATTCAACCAATGATCAACAGGTAAATCCAACCAGTGCACCGGGAACACGTTCAACCTTTGGTAGAATCGGTGAAAAATCCATGTCTTTCTCTAATGCAAACTATGGCTTCCTTAACACTGTAGGATCAATCAGTGCTGAATTGAACAGTGTCTGGACAAAAACCGCCAACAAACTACTCATCACTTACACCAAAATACGTGACACCCGCAGCAGCAATAGCGCAGATTTTCCATTTGTTGACATATATAAAGACGGTGACCCATATATGAGCTTCGGTTATGAGTTGTTTACCAAAGATAACGATGTCAGGAACAATGTTCTGACATTCACTGACAACTTCAATTATTACCTGAACAAACATACCTTAACATTCGGAGCTTCTTATGAATTCCTTTATTTCGGGAATAGTTACAAACGTTATGGCACAAGCTATTATCGCTATGCCTCCATGGTAGATTTCTATAATAACGCAGCTCCAACTACTTTCGGAATAACATATCCTTATGGAGATGGCGATGGTTATGCAGAACTAAACTTTGGTAATTTAAGTGTTTATGGACAGGATGAGATACAGGTCAACAATAAACTAAGGTTAACAGCAGGACTTCGTCTGGAAATGCCCACTTACCTCGACAATCCGTCACCAAACCCAGCCATTGAGGAACTTGAATTCAAGAATCTGGACGATGAAGCATTGACCATTGATGTTGGGAACTGGCCAAAAGCCAAAGTAAGCGTTTCTCCAAGAGTAAGCTTCAACTATGACGCAAAAGGTGACAAAACCTTACAGATCCGTGGAGGTACAGGTATCTTTTCAGGCCGCTTACCCTTTGTTTGGTTTACAAACCAACCTTCAAACAGTGGTGTTCTGCAGAATACTGTTGAAATTACTAAAGCATACCAATTATCTGCTATTTCTTTCAGCCCTGATCCTTTCTACAACCTCAGACTCGATTCGCTATTCTCTGCAACCCCAAGCAGTAAAGCTCCTGGTGCTATTGCAGTTGTTGACAAAGATTTCGTTATGCCACAAGTCTGGAGAAACAATCTCGCTGTTGACTATCAGTTACCATGGCAGAACATGGTTCTTACCCTTGAAGGAATCTTCACCAAAGATATTAAAGCGATCGTCCAGTACAATGCTAACCTTTCAGCTACTGATACCACCTTCCAGGGTGCAGACAACCGTGTGCGTTATTTGTCAAACAGGATCAATTCAGGCATAAGCTCTGCAATGGTTCTCTCAAATGCCAAGAATGGCGGATATGCCTATTCGTTAACTGTTCAACTTTCCAAATCAACCTCTAAAGGTCTGTATGGATTTATTGCTTATACATACTCAGGAGCAAAAGACCTTACAGCAAATCCTGGTTCAACCGCATCATCTGCCTGGGGTAGCAACCCTTCTTATGTAAATCAGAATGACCCAGGACTAAGCTTTTCACAGTTCAATGTTCCCAGCAGAGTTGTTGCTTCGCTCTCTTACCGTAAAGAATATCTGAACCATCTCGGCACGACAGTTTCATTGTTTTTCAGTGGGAGCAGCCAGGGGCGCCTCGATTACATCTACTCTAATGACATGAACGGTGACGGAAATGCTGCCGACCTCATGTTTATCCCTAAAGATGAATCAGAAATACAGTTTGCTGACATTACCAAAAAGGATGATGAAGGTAATGTTGTTGTTGTATTCTCAGCAGCTGAACAAATGGAAGCATTCTGGAAATATGTCGATCAGGATAAATACCTGAATAATCACAAAGGTGAATATGCCGAACGTTATGGCGTACTGATGCCTTGGCTCAACCGTTGGGATATCAGAATACTACAGGATGTTTTCACCAATATTGGCAAATCAAAGCATTCCCTTCAGATCAGTCTTGATCTGCTGAATTTTGGAAATCTCCTTAGCAGTAATTGGGGCGTTGCTAAAAAACAGGTTCTTGGCACATACGATATAACTCTTCTTAAGTATTCTAAAGCTGATAACAATGGTGCACCTGTATATCAGATGAATTACACTGGTTCTTCACTTCCTTCTGAGACTTTTGTCCCAGTGTTATCAACCACGAGTACGTGGGGTGCCCAAATCGGACTTCGTTATACTTTTTAACCCATGCTCTTTCTGGCAAAATAACAATTATGGGTAATTTATTTTAAAAAAAAGAGTTCCGGACAACCGGAACTCTTTTTTTTGAGCCATCATAAAATCCATGGGAAATTAAACCCGGACTTTTGAGTTGTTTCAGCCTGGCACTGACATATCTGATTTTTATAATTTCCACATCAGGCCATACCGGAGAAAATAAGGAAAGGAGAACCATCACCTCTCCCTCGATGGTTTCCGCCGGGATTTCCCTTTTAAAACCAATACACCGGACCGTGATTTGATGGCCATCGAAGAACCAGAACCATAATTAAGCTGACTGGCAGGTCTATCATTCATTGTCCCGGCTGTATTGTCTGCTAACGGGCAGCTATAAGCAAACTTCTTATTGCAGTCCGGACCGGTCCCGGGTAATATCGATTTACTTAAAGCCGGTATCCGGGTTCAGATTACCGGTCAGGTCAGTTATAAACTGCATATTGGAAAACTGCTGACATGGCAACTGTGACAAAACAGTATAATACCCACAGGCAAAGAGGAAGCCTTCACAGCGAAACTGATCGCTGAAGGAGAATAATTATGGCATGAACAGTGTGACCGGACCTGGAAAAGCCAAAAAACCGACGGTCATCTGCCATAATACGGATAATGAAAACAATGAGTAAAGGTTATAAAACTGAATAGCCGTCAATCATTATTAAGTCATTGATTACCAATTAAACAGGCCCGGGAGAGTGCTCTGACAGGTAAGAATTGTTCCAAATAATAAACAATTTTATATATGTACCTGTTACTTACTTCTGATTTTCTGATCAATCAGCGCTTTAAAGAAAAAGCCGGATGTAAAGAAAGTTTAATCAAAACAGGGCAATAATTATGAATCGTACTATTATCACTACACTATTGTTGTTCACAGCTATACAGCTGTCCGCCCAGAAAATACAGGGTGATCCGCCTGTGGTTTTATCACAACCAGGTACCGGAAGGCTTGAGGTTATCTACATTGCAAACTCCGGCTTTCTGCTTTCATCCGGGAATACACGTGTGCTGATTGATGCGTTGTATTTAGACGGTGACATATGGGAATCTCCATCGAAAAAAATTCAGAAGGCAATCGTTTCAGGGAATGCCCCGTTTAAAAGCATCAGCCACATGCTGGTATCGCATTATCATGCCGATCACTTTGATGCTACACTGACTTCCCGGTTTCTGGTCAATAACCCGGGGGCCATCCTTTTAACCAATGCCCAGACTGACTCTGTACTGCAAAAAGTTTACAGGCAGGATCCGCAATTAAAAAGGCCGAAACAGACCAGGATCATTCAGAGTCCGATGTTTGAAACCGAAACATATGAAGCTGGTGACCTTAAAGTGAAATGCCTTATGCAACGTCATATGGGTAAGGATGATTATAAGGTGGTGAACATGGGATTCCTTGTCGAAATGGGAGGCAAGAAAATACTTCACATTGGTGATGCCGGCTGGACCGATGAAAATTTTGCCGGGTTCAAACTGAATGATGAGAACATTGACATCGCATTTATACATTATTGGTTTCTGCTCGATTGCGAAGGAAGGAGGATTCTGGACACCCAGATCAAGCCAAAAAAGATTGTGGTTACACACATTCCATACGAAGAACTCCGCCGCAACTATAAGAGGATAAAGGAGTATTATCCCGATGTTGAAGTTTTCCTGAACCACCTGGATAAGAAGATTTACTAAGATACCAGAGTTTCGGTATTGCAGAGTTTCATACTTACAGGGATTCAGAGTTGCAATCAGTCCTCAAATTCACAAATCTCCAATTTCTGACCGGCCAACCAGATAATCGTTAAGTCAGCAGGTATTTTTTTTTGTAACTTCACTGAATCATCCAGGGATCATCTTTTTTTTACCGGATGAAATATCAGATTTCATTAGCCATTCTGTAATCTTTTCAGCATTTGACCGTCTAACCCCTATGCCCGCTTCTGACAAAAAAGTGAACTATGATTTATTGACAATAAAGGTTGTACCTGGTTTGAAACTATTCGTCCCGATTCATCCCCAAACCGATGACCGATACACATAAACCGGTTGTGAAAATCACAGGATCAGGCAAAGTTATTGCCCATTACCTTTCAAGCTTCGCCAAATGCTAAACTCCTGCCTTTTTCTTTTTACTTCAGTCTTTTAACTTCATACTTTTGATTTCTTATCATTAACTTTTTACTTTGGACTTTAAACATTTTACTTTTCAATAAAGCCACAAACCCAAATCAATCAACTATGAAAACCTGCAAAATGTTACTGATTACCCTGCTCCTTCCCCTGGCCGGTTTCCAGGTGATGGCACAGCCCAACCCCAACCAGTTACCACCCCTGGTCGATCGTGAACTCTTTTTCGACAATCCTGAAATTGCAGGAAGTCAGCTTTCGCCCGATGGTCGTTTCATCTCCTTTACAAAACCATACAAAGGTGTGATGAATGTATGGGTAAAGAAGTTCGATGAACCCTTTGATGCTGCAAGGCCTGTAACAGCAGATCTTGCCCGCCCGGTCCGCTCCTATTTCTGGTCAAGGGATGGGAAATTCATCCTCTATGTTCAGGACAAGGGTGGTGATGAGAATTTCAATATTTATGCAGTAAATCCTGCGGATAAGGTCGGTGACGGAGCTGAGACTCCTGAAAACAGGGATCTTACCAATCTCAAAGGTGTAAGGGTCCTGATATATGCGGTTCCCAAATCTGATCCGGATGCCATCTACATCGGCCTCAACGATCGTGATCCGGCCTGGCATGACCTTTATAAAATGAAACTTTCAACCGGCGAACGCACCCTGATCAGGCAAAACACAGCGGAAGACCGCATCACCGGCTGGGTATTCGACTGGAATGACAATCTTCGCCTTGCCAGCCGCTCCAACATGGATGGAAGCAACGATCTGCTGAGGGTTGATGACAAGGTATTTACCCCGATTTATTCAACCAACGTGTTTGAGCAGGCTTATCCTGTCGCGTTTCAGAAAGACAACAAAAAGTTCTATATGGTTACCAACAAGGGTGATGACCGCGATCTTTCCGAACTCGTTCTTTTTGACCCTGTTACCCTTAAGGAGGAACTTGTTGAGGCCGATCCCATGAAGCGGGTTGATTTCGGGGATGTTGCCATCTCTGAAGTAAGCCATGAGATCATCCTTACTTCCTATGAAGATGACAAGGAACGTCTGTATTTCAAAGACAGGTCGTATGAAGCAGACTATAACCTGATAAGAAAAGAACTTCCCGGGGTTGAGTTTTATTTCAGCAGACCCACTGCCGATGAGCGTTTTTGGATTATCGGTGCCTACAGCGATGTTGATCCCGGCACGACTTACCTGTATGATCGTCAGACGAAGAAACTCACCTTCCAGTATCGTCCGCGGCCCAATATCCCTATTCAGGATATGGCCCCCATGCAGGCCATTCGCTACAAATCGTCCGACGGACTTGAAATTCCGGCTTACCTGACACTACCCAAAGGCATTACCGCCAAAAACCTGCCGTTGATTGTAATGCCTCATGGTGGTCCCTGGTCACGCGACGGCTGGGGATTCAACTCCTATGCCCAGTTCCTGGCCAACCGGGGCTATGCTGTGTTGGCACCAAATTTCAGGTCATCAACCGGGTTTGGCAAAAAGTTTATCAATGCCGGGAACAACGAGTGGGGACAAAAAATGCAGGATGATATCACCTGGGGAGTGAAACACCTGGTAAACCAGGGAATTGCAGATGTGAAAAAAGTAGGTATCATGGGAGGTTCCTATGGCGGATATGCTACACTTGCAGGACTGGCATTTACACCGGAGGTCTATGCATGTGGGGTTTCAATTGTTGGCCCGTCGAACCTGATTACCCTGCTGAACTCTATTCCTCCTTACTGGGAATCTATCCGCAAAGTCTTCACCATGCGGATGGGCGATCCTGAAACTCCGGAAGGTCTGGCCCAGCTCGAGAGGCAATCACCGTTGAACTCTTCGGATAAAATCAAGTCCCCGTTGCTGGTGGTTCAGGGCGCCAATGATCCGCGTGTCAACAAACACGAATCAGACCAGATTGTCGTTGCGCTGCGCGATCGTGGTTTCGCCGTTGAATATATTGTAGCTCCGGACGAAGGCCATGGTTTTGCCCGACCGGTAAACAATATGGCTATGCTGGCTGCCGCTGAGAAATTTCTCGCAAAACATCTTGGTGGTCGTTACCAGGAAAGCATGAAACCTGAAGTCGCCACCAGGCTCGGTGAAATCACAGTGGATCCGAAAACAGTGACTTTGGAGGCACCGGAACAAAAGTAAATTCTGATCATGTAAAGCAATGAGGCTGTCTCATAAGTTAGTAAAGGCTTTGTTCCGATAGCTATCGGAATCGCTCAGCCTGACATCTGATAATCAATCTATTGTCATATTGAGTCCCGAAAGCTATCAGAGATTTTCCGGGGGTTGTTCATTTTAGTAAAACGTTACTTGAACCTAAAATCCAGCTTAAAATCATAGAGCCAGGGGACTTTGGGATTTATGCCTTCATTCACAAGTTTTTCAGGTAGTCCTTGGTAGTTTTG
>JAZDHI010000016.1:0-22088 GCA_043806115.1 Bacteroidota bacterium | reverse complement strand
TACCACCTTCGCCTGTCAGTGGTTTGCCCTGTCGGATATGTTCAGCGGCTTCTTTGCTGAACTCTTCCCAATTGATTTTTTCTTTCATAGCTTTGTCAAATCTAAGTTTTAAATTTGACACAGTTTAATGAGCACCCTCTGTAAATTGTTGAAAGCATGATTAATCAATCTTAATCGACCTTACTTTAAGCTCTTTACCCTGAAGAATTTCATGATCAAAGGTATTACATTTTGGACAAGCAGTTAAAAGATCACCAATATCAAATTCATGCATGCATGATCTGCACCTGGCTTTTGCTGGTATTTTATTAATAACAAGCCTGGCATTTTTCAGGAGATGACTTTTTTCTGAGTGTTCCATGGCAAATTCCAAGGCATCGTAATCAATACCACTTAATTCGCCAATATCCATTTCAATTTCATGAACTACCGGGGCATGTAGCTTTTTTGCGTTTTCTTCAACAATAGCCATCATATTCATTACGATCGAAAATTCATGCATACACTGTTCATTTAGCAAATTCGTGGCAATTGCTCACCAGCCATCATGTCCATGATTCTCCTTCCACCAATTGAAGTCTTCAGGACAACCTTTCTCTTATGTTTGTTAACTATTTCGCCAACAATGGAGCATTGTCTTCCGAACTCATTTTGTCTCATAACAGCAATAACCCTGTCAGCATCTTCCGCAGATACAATTACAATGATTTTGCCTTCATTTGCAACATAAAAAGGATCAAAACCCAGCAATTCACACATCCCCCTGACATGCTCACTAACCGGAACTTTTAATTCATCTATTTCAATACCTGAATTAATGATTTCTGAAAGCTCACAAAAAATGGTGGCAACGCCCCCGCGTGTAGCATCTCTCATAAAACTGATCCTGGAGTTTGTATCTAAAACTTGTTTTATCAAATGGTTTAGGCAAGAACAATCCGATTTAATATCTGTTCTGAAATTACTGAAGTTGCGTGCAGCCATAACAGCCATCCCATGATCAGCGATGGTACCGTTTACGATTATTTTGTCACCGGGCTTTATTCCCTCTCCTGTGCTGATACTTTTATATTTTTTATCAAGGAAACCAATTCCGGATGTATTGATAAAGAGTTTATCGCATTGCCCCCTGTTAACTACTTTGGTGTCGCCGGTAACAATCAATACACCTGCTTTATTGGCTTCATCAGCCATCGACCTAACAATGGTTTCGAGGTCCGGTATCGGAAATCCTTCCTCAATAATAAAAGAGGCACTCAGGTACATGGGAATTGCACCTGAAACTGCCAAATCATTCACAGTTCCACACACAGCCAGTTTGCCTATATCTCCGCCCGGAAAAAATATAGGGTCGATTATGTAGGAATCGGTAGTAAAAGCTAATTCCGAGCCGGAGATATTCAAGAGGGCTGAATCCGTTTGCTGTTTCAAAACAGTATTGTTAAAATGCTTAACAAACAGATCTTTTATAAGATTGTGCGTTAACCTGCCACCACTGCCGTGCCCCAATAATATATTATTATCCATGATTTGAGAATCTATAATATGCGTTACATACGCCTTCTTGTGAAACCATACAGGCTCCAACAGGATCTGATGTTGTACATGCATTTGCAAACAGTTTGCATTGATCCGGTGTTTTAACTCCTTTCAATATTTCGCCACAAATACATCCTAATATCTCCTTTGTCTCTTCAACTTCCACCTGTATCATCCTCTCGGCATCAAACCCTGAATATTTTTCATTCAACCCAAGTCCGCTGTTTTCAAGTGTCCCCAAACCTCTCCACCAGTCATCCCTTACTACAAACACCTGACCCATTATTTCCTTTGCCTTCGTATTGCCTTCAGGCTTTACAGCCCTTTTATACTGAATTTCCACACAAAACTTATTACTTTCAACCTGCTGAATCAACATATAGATTGATTGAAGTATATCGGTTGGTTCAAAACCGGCAATAACGCAACCTATTCCATATTTTTCAGGGATACCTTCATACATTGATGATCCGGTGATAACACTCACATGGCCCGGTGCAATATATCCATCAATTCTGACTCCTTCATCAATAAGTGCGCGCATTGCCGGTGGCATAATCTTGTGTGAACTATATACAAAAAAATTGGACAATTTATCTTTTGCGGCGTTCAAGACGCATACTGCAGTTCCCGGAGCTGTTGTTTCGAAACCAATACCCAGGAATATCACCTTTTTAGATGTATTTTCCCGGGCTATCTGAAGGGCATCAAGCATGGAATAAACAATTCGGATATCTGAACCTTTACTTTTTTCATTGATTAATGAAGAAGAAGAGCCAGGCACTTTTATAAGATCACCATGGGTTGTGATTATCACATCTTTTAAACGGCTGTAAGCAACGGCCTGATCAATATATTTCCTGTCTGTAACACAAACCGGGCAACCAGGTCCTGACAAAAGTTTAATATTTGGTGGCAATAATGAAGGAATTCCGAACTTTCTGATAGCCCAGGTATGACCTCCACAAACCTCCATCAGTGCAATCTCTTTTGTTGTAACAGTAGAAATTCTGCCGACCAGGCTCCTGACTAGTTCAATATCCCTGAATTCATCAATATATTTCATCTGTTAATCAGTTTTACTACAAATCATCAATAAAATATTTATTTGTGGGCAATTGGTCAATTAACCATTCTTTTTCAGCAATAGAGAAAAGGTAGTCCCCAAATTCAGTTTACTATCTACCCAGATTTTCCCTCCATGATTATCAATTATCTGCTTTGAAATGGCTAGCCCCAAGCCAGTACCATCTTTGACCTGGGTTTTTACATTTGATGCTCTGTAAAATTCATTAAATATCAGATGTAATTCTTCTTCCGGTATGCCCAAGCCATTGTCAATTACTTCAATCAGCACACTATCCTGTTTATCTTTAATGTTTATATAAATATTTTTACCCAATGAAGAGTATTTAATGGAATTCGAAATAAGATTCATCAAGACTTCTTCAATGGCAGATCGTTCACCATATAATTCACTTATAGTTGATTCAATATTTTTGTGAATTCTAATATTTTTCTCCTGGGCACTAATCTCTAACAATTTCAAAATTTCATCCAGGGAATTTATCAGATTGAATAATTTCTTTTCAGATTTTTGTTGCAGTTTTCTTTGAGTAATACTCAAAAGATTTGAAATGAATTTATTAAGTAATATAATTCTGTTATTGGCACGATTAACAAAGTCTAGTTGTTGAGGATTTAACGGGCCGGCAATTTGTTTACTTAAAATGCTGATACAACTTTGTATGGCGATAATATGTCCTTTAATATCGTGGGTTATCCGCAATACATATTCACTTTTGATTTTATCTTTTTGTCTAAGCTTTATATTAGCCTGTAAGTAAGCAATTTCATGCCTTTTTGATTCCAAAATGATTGTTCTGATAAGATATACTACTAAATAAGAAGTAGTTATGAAGATGAATCCTGTGCACAAAATATAAGTTAAATTTCTATACATATCTGAAGTAATGAAGCCTGTTAAAGGATAGTGTTGTAAAATGCCGATATATTCAAGAAAAGTCATTCCACCAACCAGCAATAAAGCAAATGAAGTCTGGAGAATGCTTTCTTTCGTTGAAAGAATAATGCTACCGATAATCATGTGGAAGATATAGAAAATTATAAACGGATTTTCAACTCCGCCTGAATAATGTAACAGAAGCGTGAGAACAATAAAGTCAGTTGATATCTGGAAATTTATACTCTGTTTTACAATCTTCAATGATCTTCGAATATGTGATTTTTGCAAATATTTCAGAAAAGAAAATGATGCTGAATTCAGCGTAACCAGAAACAGAACAACGAGGATAACAGGCGACTCCCTGATTGTAATATGAAGAATATATATTGCAAAAGAATACGCTGTGATAATACCAAAAACAGCATACCAACGTATGCGAATCAGCCAATATGCTAACCTTACTATTCTAAGATTTATAGGATACATTTCGGAAAATTTGCCGTTCCGGAACGAAAGGCTTATCTTTTTGATTCAGTTAATAACCCTTTCACTGCATTTAATAATTCATCCCAGTCACCTGACTTCTCAATAAATCTTGTGTTGGGCAAGTTGCCGATATCATCTATGGCTGAACGCATGTTTACTCCCAGTACTTTAGCCATACTTGTATTCATGATAACAGGAATCATTCTGAAATTATCATCTGTTTTCAAATCATTCAGGAAATTAAATCCCTCAAGGTTAGTATCCATTATAATATCCAGAATAATTAAATCGGGATGAAAGTTTCTAATTACATCTAAGCCAATTTTTGTATTGGCAGCCGTGCTTATTTCATAGTTATTACTCTCAAGAAAGACTCTGAAAGAGGCTACCAAATCATTATCATCGTCTATAATCAGTATTTTACTTTTTCCCATCTCACTAATTATTTAATTTTACGAAGTTAAATATACAAAAAAGTACTGCAATTTTATAAAAAGAGGCAGGTTAAATTCCGATCTCTTCGTCATCCCTGATTTTTTGATCAATTTCGCCCAACTCTCTGATCAATTCCAGAGTCTCAATTGCATCTTTTTCACTGATTATCTGAATTGCAAATCCTGTATGCAACAATACATAGTCATCGACCTTAACATCATCCAATAGTTGGATAGATGCTTCGTATTGAGTTCCCCCAACCGAGACAATCGCTTTATTGCCACTTACTGATAAGACTTTTGAAGGAATACTTAAACACATAATCAGCGTATTAAAAATTAAGATTTTTACTGGCAATCACCAGTTGGCCAAGTGCAATTCCGCCATCGTTTGTGGGAATTCTCCGGTGCGAAAACAATTCAAAATCATTTTGCACGAGTAAATTTTCAAGCTTTTCCAAAAGGTATTTATTTTGAAAAGTCCCTCCGGATAAAACTACCTTATTCAGATTATAATGGCCCCTTGCTTTTTTAATAACTTCAAAAATAATCGAAATAATGGTATTGTGGAACTTAACCGAAATCTCTGAAAGTGGAACCTGTTGTTTGATATCTTTAACAATACCGTCAATTGTTTCAGTCAGAGATATGGTTTCTGATATGGAATAATTATATGATTTTTTTATTCTTCTGTCAATAATGTTTTCCAATCGCATGGGTGCTTCTGCATGAAAACTGCTGTTGGTGCTGAGATTAATCATGGCCGCTACCGCATCGAATAACCTTCCTGAACTTGAAGTCAGCGGACTGTTAATTTTATTGTCGATTGCAGTGCAAAGCAGTTCTATGGAAGACGGGTTAATCTTTTTCAAAAATGGCAGGTCAAATTTCATAAAATCATATTTATATGTAGTATAAAGATAGGATATTGCCATTCTCCAGGGCTCTATGCTTACCCTATCACCTCCGGGCATAGGAATATAGTCGAAATGATTGATCCTGGTATATTCTTTCAGATCACAAATCATGAATTCACTGCCCCATATTTTGTGATCGTCACCATATCCTGTTCCGTCGAAACTGACTCCAATAACCAATTCATCAAGGTTATTTTCTGCCATGCAGGATGCAATATGAGCATGATGATGCTGAACTTTGATGTGTTTCAGCTTTGTTTCAACTGCATATTGGGTTGACAAATAATCAGGATGGTAGTCGCTTACAATCACAGAGGGGTTAAACTGAAACAGTTTCCTGAATTGCTCTATGGTTTCGTTATAAAAGTTATAAGTTTCAATATTTTTCAAATCGCCAATATGTTGGCTTAATATTGCCTGGTTTCCCTTGCCAATGCAAAAACAATTCTCAAGCTCAGCCCCGGTAGCCAGAATACCGTCAACATTTAAATTTAATTTTAAAGGCAAAGGCACATATCCCCTTGACCGTCTTAGAATCCTCTCCGATTTATTAGCAACAGTGACCACTGAATCATCGGTTCTATTGTATATATCCCTGTTATAGATCAAAACAGCATCAGCAATTCCTGCAAGTTTTTCTATAGCAATATTGTTATCTTTGATTATCGGCTCATCAGAAATATTTCCACTTGTTAGTACAAAAGCCGGTATATCAGAATTCCTGAACAATAAGTAGTGTAAAGGCATATATGGAAGCATGGCACCAATTGTATCAAATGCAACTGAGACTGAGGGCGCCAGACTCTTTTTTACCCTTAGGAGCACAATAGGTCTTCTGGATGAAAGCAAAGAAAACGCTTCATTATCGTCAACATATGCAAATTCTTTTAATGTCTCAATCCCTGAAAACATCACCGCAAAAGGTTTTCCTTCCCTGTTTTTCAGTTTCCTCAGTCTCGTCACCGCTACTTCACTTAGCGCATCGCAGGCTAAAAAGAATCCACCCAATCCCTTAATTGCGATTATTTTACCACTTTTAATCAGTTCATCACATTTTTGGATTATTTCCCGGATATCCTTTAAGATAGTGTTCTTAAAATGCAAGGTATATTCAGGTCCGCAAATGCTACAGGCTATAGGTTGAGCATGAAATCGCCTATCTGTTATATCGGAATATTCTTTCCTGCAATCAGGGCACATTTCAAAGTCCTTCATCGTTGTTTTGTCCCTGTCATATGGCAGATCCCTGATGATTGTAAATCGCGGACCGCAGTTGGTACAATTGATAAAAGGATAATCAATTCGGTTTTTCTGTGTAATCATATCTTCAAGGCAATCACCGCAGACAGCAATATCCGGACTGATGTCAGTTATCCCGGCTGAAGTAGTCACGCTACCTTGAATCTGGAAATCACTATATTTTATATGTTCAATAGGCCAATAGTCTATTGATTCAATATTAGATGCAGGAGGAGCTTTTTGTTTTATTGATTCTATAAACTGGTGCAGTATGTCAGAAGTGCAATTGACCTTTATCGTTACACCTTCATTTCGGTTTTCAACCCAACCATTCAGGTTATAGTTTTTTGCCAGGCGAAAGATGAATGGGCGGAATCCGACACCCTGCACCAAACCTCGAATCTCCAGAAGATATGTTAGCCCTGAGAGCTGTTGATCATTCATTCGGATTGAAACTAACTCAATTATTTAACTAGCTGCCCTACAAGTTTTATAAAGGTATGTAATTCCGGATTAGTCATCCAGAATATCCAAAAAATTTATCGCAAAAATTCAAATAAATAGATTTTCTCACTTTTTTTAATTCTAAAACGGATTGTTGAAGATCAATAACTGAAAACCGGCAGAATAATCCCGTCAATCGAATATAAAATACATGGTATTGTCTACTGAAATTACTGAAGAATGTTGCTATAATTTTCATTCGTGTCGTAAGAATTTAGAAAGACAATTGTATTAACTCAACCTAAAATTACTTTTGCTATTGGATTGAAATAATTCTGTTTTGTCAAAATATTTGTGAGATTATCGTTATTATATTAACAATGTGAATTAATTAACAATAAAAATTGTTTGTATCTATTAAAGTATTTACTTTTGCAGCTCCATAATGAGTGAATGTTTGTGACCCTGCACTATGTAACTAGTGTACAAATTGTGAAAGAATGAAAGTAAACGAAGTTGTTGAATTATTGGATGCGAAGGTTGTTTCCGGATTTGAACAGATGGAAACTGAAGTTGAATTTTGCTTCGCATCAGATCTAATGAGTGATGTTCTTACCGTTGAAACTGAAAATCTGATGTTACTTACCGGTCTGGCGAATTTGCAGACCATCCGCACCTCGGAAATGTCAGATATATCGAAAATAATTTTTGTCAGGAAAAAGAAAGCAACCGATGAAATGATCAGACTTGCCGCTGAAAATGAAATGATACTGATTGAGTGTGACTACTCCATGTTCAAAACAAGCGGCATACTCTATAAAGCAGGTTTAAAACCGGTATATTGACATGATGCACTTTGAGTTTCAGGTTGAAGGTGGCAATTTCACCAAAGCAGGTGCTGCATCCAGCCAGTTGAAGAAAATTCTGAAACAGCTGAATGTTGATCCGAAGGTTATAAAACGGATCGTTGTGGCATTGTATGAAGCGGAGGTGAATATTGTTGCACACGCATTCAAGGGCAATATTTTCATCGACATTGATACTGAAAAAATCGGAATAAAACTTATTGATCAGGGTCCGGGGATTGCCGACATCGGACTTGCCATGCAGAAGGGCTATTCCACCGCTTCCCCAAGTGTCAGGGAAATGGGATTTGGCGCAGGAATGGGCCTGCCGAATATTAAAAACAACAGTGATGAACTCAGAATCACTTCAGAGGTGAACGTGGGAACCACTGTAGAATTAATAACATACCTTAACCAGTAGGAACAAAGCTATGGAAACCGGCAATTTTCATCATGCACTCAAAATCCGTGAAGATCTGTGTATCGGATGTTCACATTGCATGAATGTATGTCCTACCGAAGCCATAAGGGTAAGACACGGTAAATCAGTTCTTTATGGTGACCGTTGTGTAGATTGCGGTGAATGCTTCAGGGTTTGCCCTGTAAGTGCCATCATCATTGATCATGATGACTTCAACCACATCTTTGACTATAAATACCGTGTAGCTCTTTTACCTGCTGTATTTACCGGTCAGTTCCCTGAAGACATCTCACTGCGTCAGATACACAGCGTTATGCTGGAGCTTGGATTTACCCACATCTATGAAGTGGAGAACGGAGTTGAAATACTTTCTGAAGCGATCAATCAGTATACTGAAACGCACGCGGAAAACAAACCCCTCATTTCCTCATTCTGTCCTGCCATCATCCGGCTGATCCAGGTAAAATTTCCGGCGCTGGTTGATAACATCATCAGGTTGAAACCACCACTGGATATTTCGGCACATTTCCTGAAAAATGAACTGCTCTCCAGGGGAATACCTGCCGAAGAAATCGGCATATTCTATGTAACGCCATGTGCGGCAAAAATAGCAGCCATTAAAGATCCGGTTGGCGAATCCTTCTCGCCTATTGCCGGCGTTATCAACATGGACTTCCTCTTCAATAAGGTATACCGGAAAGTGAAACAACAGAATGACCAGTTTTGCGCCGTTCCTGTTTCAGGCAAACCCTCAGGCAAAGCCACCTGCTGGTCACTGACCAACGGCGAAGCCAGTCACATCGGTGGCAGATGCCTGGCCATTGATGAAATTCACAATGTGATTGAATTCCTTGAAAAAATTGAAAATGAAGAAATCACGGATATTGATTTTCTTGAACTGAGGGCATGTGATGAGAGTTGTGCCGGAGGTGTGCTGACCACCAGCAACCGCTTTCTCAGCGTAGAAAGACTGAGGAATCATACTGATTCTTACCTTGGAAACAACGAACCCACTCATCCTGATGCATTCAGGGAAATCACCGGTGAATCAGATTACCTTCAGGAAAGGATTTCGATTGAGCCCATCAGGCCACGATCAATTCTTAAACTCGATGAAAACATGGCTGAAGCCATGAAGAAAATGGAAAAAGTGAACCGGATCATGCAGCATCTGCCTATGGTTGATTGCGGCATTTGCGGGGCCCCCTCCTGCCAGGCACTCGCACAGGATATCGTTCAGGGCGATGCCAGCATACAGCAATGCATCTTTATTCAGAAAATCATGGAACAGAAAGGTGAAATGAGTCTGGATGACAGTGTGGAGGTAATGCAGGGTATATGGGGATTTGGTAAAACCAATAAATACAGGGATATTAAAGGTATTTGATATGAAACTGGCTGAAATCGTCGATAAGTTAAACCTGAAAGTGTTCAGTGGGAAAGAGGGTCTGAACAACGAGGTAACCAACGGATACATATCCGACCTGCTGAGTGATGTTATGGGCCACGCCGAAGCAGGTAATGCGTGGATTACACTGCAGACCCATAAAAACGTGATGGCCATTGCCTCGCTCAAAGACCTTTCGGCGGTGATCCTGGTAAAGGGACTTCTACCTGAAGAGGACATGGCTGCCCAGAGTAACGAAGAAGGTATTCCGGTGCTCGGTACCGGTGAAGAGGCATTTACAATCAGCGGGAAACTTTACAGTATGCTGCAACAATAGAAATGAATGGCTGATGAAGGTATATAAAGCTGATCTGCATATTCACACTTTACTCTCGCCTTGCGGTAGTCTGGACATGAGCCCCGGGGCAATTGTGAAGGCCGCAATAGCAAAAAAACTTGATATCATAGGAATCACTGACCATAATTCAACCCGGCAATGCAGGGTGGTTGCCGGTGAAGCTGAGAAGGCAGGACTAACGGTCTATTGCGGAACTGAAGTTACTACAAAAGAAGAAATACATTGCCTGGCGTTCTTTGAGAATTTGGAGAAACTGGATGAATTTCAGCTTTTTCTTGATGCCAACCTCCCGGACATTAAAAATGATACGGGATTGTTCGGATACCAGGTTGCTGTCAATCACCTGGAAGAAATTGTTTATGAGGAGGAAAGACTGTTGATCTCGGCCATTGGCAAAAGCATTGATCAGGTTGAAAAGGAGGTTCACCGGCTGGGCGGCATTTTTATCCCTGCCCATGTTAACAGACCGAAGTTCAGTCTGATCAGCCAGCTTGGCTTTATTCCGCCGGATCTGAAGTTTGATGCGCTTGAACTGACAAAACAACAGGACACAGAATCATTCCTGATATCCTGTCCCTACCTGAAGAATGCTGTTATCATCAGAAGTTCTGATGCACATCATCCGGATAAAATTGGTGAATCCTTTACCAGTCTGCGAATGTCAGACACTTCTTTCAGGGAATTCGTGATAGCAGTTGGAAATAGAGATGGAAGGGAAGTTATCAGACAATGAAAGACCTTTCGATGCATATTCTGGATATTGCCCAGAATTCAATTACAGCAGGGGCAGGCTACGTAGAAGTGGAAATCACTGAAAACCGTGCTACCGATCTGTACAGGATTGTAATTTCTGACAATGGAAAAGGGATGACAGCAGAATTTGCTGCGTTAGCTACCGATGCTTATGTTACCGGCAGAACCACACGTAAGGTCGGGCTGGGGCTGCCATTGCTGAAACAGAATGCTGAACGTACAGGAGGGACTTTAATAATTGAGAGCGAACCCGGAGAAGGCACCCGTGTGAGTGCGGTATTCAGTCTGTCAAATATTGACAGGCCCCCGCTGGGTGACATTGCAGGTACCATGGTACTTCTGGCAGCAGCAAACCTGAATATCAGATTTGTTTACAGGCATATCACTGAAATAAATACCTTTACTTTCGACACGAAAGAAGTCAATACAATGCTGGAAGGAATATCCATCAGTGAAGCGGGGGTAATCCGGTTTCTGAAAGAAATGATCAGTGAAAACCTGCAGGAAATTAGTATTGCAGGTTAAGCACACGAAATACAAGTTAAATCACAAATACCAAACAAAAGCAAAATTTACCAAAAACATGGGACAAGTCAAATCACTGGCCGACCTGCGGAAAATCAAAGAAGAACTGCAGGGCAGAATGAGCCTGAGAGAAAACAGCAACCACCCTGAAAGCCTAGTACAGGTCAGAGTAGCTATGGCAACCTGCGGCATCGCTTCGGGAGCAAAACAGGTCATGGACTTTTTTATTGAAGAATTTGAAAAGAGAAACATTCAGGCTGTGGTAACCCAGACCGGTTGTATGGGTTATTGTTTTGCTGAGCCGACTGTTGAAATCACACTGCCTGGTCATTCTCCTGTAGTTTATGGCTATGTCGACACCAAAAAGGCGGATGACATCATTGAAAAATACATTAAGAACGGTGAACTGGTTGATGGGATCATCCCGGTTAACTATGAAACCATCGAAAAAAAATAAGGAGGAACCGTAATGGCAAAATACAAAATGCACATTCTGGTATGCGGAGGGACCGGCTGCCATGCTTCAGAAAGCGAATCACTGCTAAGCCAACTGAAGGCCATCGCCGCCGATAAAGGTCTGGACAAAGAGATACAGGTGATAGCCACCGGTTGTTTCGGATTTTGCGAAAAAGGTCCCATTGTCAAGATATTGCCCGACAATACCTTCTATACAGAGGTTACTCCTGCCGATGCAGGTGAAATCATTGAAGAGCACATTATCAAAGGCCGTAAGGTGAACCGCCTGCTTTACCAGGATCCTGAAAACAAGAAGCATATTGCCGATTCAAAACACATGGGATTCTATAAAAAGCAGATCCGGATCGCACTGCGAAACTGCGGTTTTATTGATCCTGAAAATATAGATGAATATATTTCACGCGATGGGTATGAAGCCCTGGCCAGGTGCCTGACCGAAATGACCCCTCAGCAGGTCATTGAAGAGATGAAGAAATCGGGTCTTCGGGGTCGAGGAGGCGGAGGATTTTCAACCGGATTGAAATGGGAAATCACCAGCAAGTCGGTTTCTGATGTTAAATACGTGGTATGCAATGCCGATGAGGGAGACCCCGGAGCATTTATGGACCGTTCCATTCTTGAAGGTGACCCTCATTCTGTGATTGAAGCCATGGCCATTTGTGGTTACTGTATCGGCGCCTCGAACGGACTGGTTTACATTCGTGCCGAATATCCGCTGGCCATCGACCGTTTGAAAACTGCCATAGCCCAGGCACGCGAATATGGTCTGCTTGGCAATGGTATTCTCGGAACCGGTTTTGCTTTTGACATCGAACTCCGATTTGGGGCCGGTGCGTTTGTCTGCGGAGAAGAAACAGCCCTGATTCACTCGATGGAAGGCATGCGGGGTGAACCGACAATGAAACCGCCTTTCCCTTCAGTATCGGGTTATTATGGGAAACCAACCAATGTAAACAATGTGGAGACCTTTGCCAATGTTCCGGTTATCATCAACAAGGGAGCGGATTGGTTTGCCAGTATCGGAACCGAAAAGTCGAAAGGCACCAAGGTATTTGCCCTTGCCGGAAAAATCAACAATGTTGGATTAATTGAAGTTCCGATGGGCACCACCCTCCGCGAAGTTATTTACGAGATAGGCGGTGGTATAAAAGACGGGAAAAAGTTTAAAGCGGTGCAAACAGGCGGACCTTCGGGCGGATGTCTGACAGAGAAGCACCTGGATTCACCCATCGATTATGATAACCTGATTGCAGCCGGCTCTATGATGGGCTCGGGTGGTATGATTGTTATGGATGAGGACGACTGTATGGTGTCTATCGCTAAATTTTATCTTGATTTCACCGTGGAGGAATCCTGCGGAAAATGTGCCCCCTGCCGTATCGGCAACAAACGTCTTTACGAGATCCTTGATAAACTGACCAAGGGCAATGGAACCCGTGAAGATATTAACCGCCTGCGCAACCTGAGCCATGTAATCAAGGACACAGCGCTCTGCGGACTCGGCCAGACTTCACCCAATCCTGTTTTATCTACCATTGATAACTTCTGGGATGAATACATTGAACATGTAACTGATAAGAAGTGTCGTTCGGGACAATGCAAGGCATTACTACAGTATGTAATTGAGCCGGAGAATTGTGTAGGCTGTACCGCCTGTGCACGCAATTGCCCGGTCAATGCCATTTCGGGTGAGCGCAAGGGAGTACATGTGATCGATCAGACCACCTGTATCAAATGCGGTGCATGTCTCGAAAAGTGCAAGTTCAATGCAGTGTTTATCAAATAATTAAACCGGTGGAAGAAAATGGAAACATTAAAACTTAAAATAGACAATAAGGTTGTTGAGGTAGCGAAAGGAACAACCATCCTTAAAGCTGCCAGGGAAGCGGGAATTCACATCCCTACCCTTTGTTATCTGCACCTGCATGATCTGAACATTGAGAATAAGCCGGCCGGTTGCCGCATCTGCGTAGTTGAGGTTGAAGGCCGCCGTAATCTGGCACCGGCCTGCGTAACTGAATGTACCGAAGGCATGGTGGTGAATACACATAACATCAGGGTACTGAATTCGCGAAAGACGGTTCTTGAACTCATCCTTTCAGATCACCCTACCGATTGCCTGATCTGTGCCAAAAACGGAAACTGCGAACTGCAGTCGATGGCTCAGGAATTCGGTGTAAGGAAGATACATTATGAAGGTGAACAATCCACATACCGTGAAGACACCTCCCCTGCCATCATCCGCGATGTCGACAAATGCATTATGTGCCGCCGGTGTGAGATGATGTGCAACGATGTTCAGACGGTTGGCGTACTTTCAGCCGTGAACCGTGGTTTTATGTCGGTGGTGGCTCCTGCTTTTGAAATGAACCTCGACCACAGTGTTTGTACCTATTGCGGCCAATGCGTAGCGGTTTGCCCGACAGGAGCCTTAACTGAAGTTGACCATACCAATGCTGTAATCAGGGCACTGGCTGATCCTGCCAAAACAGTAATCGTTCAGGCTGCACCCGCCGTCAGGGCTGCACTGGGTGAAGAATTCGGACTGGAAGCAGGAACACTCGTCACAGGCAAAATGGCTGCAGCTCTGCGAAGACTGGGGTTTGATTATGTATTTGATACTGATTTTGCTGCCGACCTGACCATTATGGAAGAAGGCACCGAATTGCTCGACCGCCTTACCCGTCATCTGAATGGTGATAAAAATGTTCCATTACCTATTCTTACCTCCTGCTGCCCGGGGTGGGTTAATTTCTTTGAACACCAGTTCCCTGAAATGATGGATATTCCGTCAACTGCCCGCAGTCCGCAACAAATGTTCGGTGCCATTGCCAAAACATACTTCGCTGACAAAATTGGTGTGAAACGTGAAAATCTGGTGGTTGTTTCGATTATGCCGTGCCTGGCCAAGAAATATGAGTGTCAGCGTGACGAATTTGCCACCGATGGCAACCCAGATGTTGACTTCTCTATTTCAACACGTGAACTTTCACACCTGATCAAACAATCGAACATAGAATTCAACGAATTGCCGGACGAGGATTTTGATCACCCGTTGGGAGAATCGACCGGAGCCGCTGTCATTTTCGGTACCACGGGCGGTGTTATTGAAGCTGCCTGCCGCACCGCATACGAAATCTATACCGGTAAGAAACTTCAGAAAGTAACCTTCGAGGAACTGAGGGGAATGGAATACATCAGGGAAGCCACCATTGATTTTAACGGACTTCCGATAAAGATCGGTATTGCCCATGGACTCGGGAATGCCCGAAAATTGCTGCAGGACATCAAAGAGGGTAAATCTGAATTTCATGCCATTGAAATCATGGCATGCCCCGGCGGATGTATCGGAGGTGGCGGACAACCGCTTCACCATGGAGATTCTTCAGTGATCAAAGCACGCCAACGTGCACTTTATGCTGAAGATGCCGGAAAGACCATCCGTAAATCGCATGAGAACCCATACGTCATCAAACTTTATGATGAATTCCTCGGTAAGCCACTGAGTGATAAGTCGCATCACCTGCTTCACACCCATTATTTTGACAAAAGCAGGGAGATCAAGACCGTTGAATAGGGATTTTTCGGGCCGGGATGCCAGGAACAGCCTGGTCATCCAATTGTAAACAAAAAAAGATATCAGATCATGGCAAATATTAAATTATCGGCAAACAAACTCGATGAACTGAGGGAAGTTTGCAAATCGTTCAACAATGAGAAGGGTGAGCTGATCAATGTGCTGCACAAGGCGCAGGGCATTTTCGGTTATCTTCCGGCCGAAGTGCAGGAAGTGATTGCCAAAGCGCTCAATGTTTCCGTCGCCCATGTGTATGGAGTGGTAACTTTTTATTCCTTCTTCACCATGCTGCCCAAAGGGGAACACCCGGTTTCCATCTGTCTGGGCACAGCATGTTATGTACGTGGAGCAGAAAAAGTTATCGAAGAATTCAAACGCATCCTTAATATCAATGTGGGTGAAACCACACCCGATGGTAAGTTTTCTCTCGCCTGCCTGCGATGCGTGGGAGCCTGCGGACTGGCCCCTGTGGTGCTGGTCGGCGAAAAGGTTTTTGGCCGTGTTGCACCGGACGGTGTAAAGGAAATTATTGCCGAATATTCAAAATAATTGTTTTCTTGTTGTAAGTATGAGTAACGACCGGTTTTTGCCGGTCGTTCTTTATACATTACCAATAAAGAGTGACACTATTTCAAGGTTAAAATCCAGTTTTTTACGAATTCCCTGGCCGGCAACACAACTTCTTTTCCTGCCCGGAAGGCCATTTTCCAGTTATCACTTTTAGCTTCATATTCGGGTTTCACAAAAATCATTTTATCCTCCTTTTTGACCACCTGGGCATTGAAATCTATATTTTCGGTTTGGAGCAGAAATTCCTCCAGCTGCATCTTAACATAAAGCGCATGATTCACAGGATATTGAAGATTCCAGTCATCGATTTGCTTCTGAACCCCCTCTTCATTTATCTGAACCATATAATCGAAATTCTGTCGGTAAGAAGCAATCATTGGATTTTCCGGATTCTGGTAATCTTTCAGCATTTGCCGTGAGGAAGCCAACACAGATTCAAAAACCGGTTTCATTGTTTCATCTGCCTTGTTATATGCAGCTTCTGTTTCAGCAATCGATTTGGTCAGATTAGCTATCATTTCTTCCTGCATTGACTCAGGCGTCTGGAGAACCTGTTTTTCAGGTTTATGCTGTTCGCGCATAGCTGAATAAGCCTGTTTAAATTCATCTCCTGAAACATAGGTTTTCGCATATTCAAGCAAGGTTGTCGTAACAGATGAACGCTTATCGAGCGCTATATCCTTCGCGCCTTTTAAGCCATAAGCATCCAAATATCCTCCCAGGAAACTGTTTATAATCTTCCCGTTGGCTGAGGTTTTTGAGATTCCGAATTGCTTAAAAAACGCATCATCAACCTCATCAGGAATAAATGCATAAATACCAAATAAACATGAACTCATGACAACCAGCATTTTAGCAGTTCTGCTGTAAACCAGCCTTCTCTTAATAAAACAAGATTTGCTCATAACCGGTAATTTTAAATATGGGTTGATGGTTATCTAACCCAAGTGAGATACCTCTCTTAATTCTCGTGGAAACAGGTGAAATTTATGAATTATTTGCCAGGAATAAAAATGCGGATCACCGAATGAGTTTGGAGGTTGGTTCTGTGTAACCTGTTAAATGTTCGTTGTTAATTATTTCCGCTTTTTTGCTCCATCATACCCTGAAAACCGAACCGTCACGCCTCTGACCCTCAACGTCCTGCCCTGAACCACAACGTCCTGCCGCAGAAAAAAAGCCACCCTCCCGGGCGGCTTTCTATTCACACTTAGCCGGACAAGAAGTTCTAACCCAGCACAGTTGTTACCAGGCCGGCGGCTTCCTGAAGCAGGGTTGCCGAATATACTTTCAGCCCAGAATGTTCTATCAGCACTTTGGCTTCTTCCGCGTTGGTTCCCTGCAGTCTTACAATGATCGGGATATCGATGTCGCCGATGTTTCTGTAAGCATCCACAATACCCTGGGCAACGCGGTCGCAGCGGACGATGCCGCCAAAGATGTTGACCAGGATTACTTTTACGTTGGGATCCTTCATAATGATACGGAATGCCTGCTCAACACGTTCGGCGTTGGCTGTACCCCCAACATCGAGAAAATTGGCCGGTTCGCCTCCTGAAAGTTTGATGATATCCATAGTGGCCATGGCCAGACCGGCACCATTCACCATACATCCAACATTTCCATTGAGTTTGACATAATTCAGGTGATACTGACCTGCTTCCACTTCGGCAGGATCTTCCTCAGTGAGGTCTCGCATGGCAGCGTAATCGGGATGACGGAACAATGAGTTGTCATCAAGGCGCATTTTGCAGTCGGCAGCCATGATAAGGTTATCAGAGGTCTTGAAAACCGGATTGATTTCCAGCATCGAGGCATCAGTTCCCATGTAAGCGTTGTAGAGTGCTTTGACAAACTGCTGCATGTTCTTGTGTGCTGTGCCTTCAAGCTTAAGGTTATAAGCTATTTTCCGGCATTGAAAATCGCGGAGGCCTACGCTTGGTTCTACCTCTTCGGTGAAGATAAGATGAGGAGTATGAGCTGCCACTTCTTCAATATCCATGCCTCCTTCGGTGGAATACATGACCATGACTTTGCCTGAAGCACGGTTGAGCAGCAGGCTCATGTAAAATTCCTTTGGTTCGCTTTCGCCGGAATAAAAAATATTCTGCTCAACCAACACTTTGCCGACAAGTTTGCCTCCGGGGCCGGTTTGAGGTGTGACCAGGGTCATTCCAATGATCTGGGAAGATTTTTCCCAGACTTCGTGCAGCGATTGTGCTATTTTAACACCTCCACCTTTGCCCCGACCCCCGGCATGAATCTGAGCTTTCACTGCCCAGCGGTCAGAATTGGTTACTTTCTGGATTTCTTCGGCAGCTTTTACAGCCAGCTCGGGAGTTTCGGCAATGATGCCTTTAGGTACAGGAACTCCGAAGGAACGGAGAATCTGTTTAGCCTGGTATTCATGAAGATTCATATATGTGTTATTTAAAATTCATCACAATTGCCGAAGATAAAAACATTTTTATAATTACATTCCGAAAATCCTTTACATTTGTCATATAGCACAGCCTCTAAACAAAGAAATGAGCTGTCAGTTCAAACAAAATTACAGAATTTATTTTTTTTGAAGTATGTTGGATAATCCAGGAGATTAAATCATTTTATGGAAAAAATCAGCAATTAAAGTTTAATTGATGAGTATCAAATCAATAACTGCTCTTATAGTCAAAATGAGACCGGAAAATAAGTATCACTATCTGATTGCAATCTTCCTGATTTTAATTGACACGATTCTTATTGCCGGAAACCCTCCAACAGCAGGAATAGTCAGGACCGTTGAAGCCCCCCGGATTGATGGCAGCATCAATGAAAAAGCATGGAAATCAGCGACACTGCTTACAGAATTCAGGCAATATGAACCTGTTTTTGATGCCGAACCAAGTTTATCGACCAGAATATTTTTGCTGTATGATAATGAAGCCCTGTATGTTGCAGCCATTATGTACGATTCCGATCCCGACAGTATTGCCAGGCAGTTGGGCGAACGGGACAATGATGATCTGAATGCTGATTATTTCGGGGTTGGTTTCGATACTTACAATAATCAGCAGGATGCCTACTATTATATGGTTTCGGCATCGGGTATCCAAACCGATGGGCGCAAAGCTGATGAAACATTTGATGCAGTGTGGCAAAGTGCCGTAAGAATAACCCCCAACGGCTGGAATGTCGAAATGCGGATTCCTTATTCTGCCCTGAGGTTTCCATCGAGAGATATCCAGGATTGGGGGTTTCAGGCAATCAGGAAAATCAGGCGTTACAGGGAAGAGCTACAGTGGGCACCGGAAGAAAAAGGTGCCGGAAATCAATTGGTTTACTGGGGAAAACTCACCGGTTTTGAAAATATAAAGCCTCCTGTCAGGCTTTTCATGACTCCCTATTTATCAGGAAGCCTGCAACTTAACAGTGATCCTGCCATCGTGGGCAATTCATTCTCAGGTGCATACAATGGTGGAATGGATATCAAATATGGTCTGAACGAGGGCTTTACCCTGGATATGATTCTGCTTCCGGATTTCAGCCAGGTGCAATCAGATAAAATTCAAAAGAACCTGACTGCCTTTGAGTTGATTTATGATGAGAACAGAACCTTCTTTAATGAAGGTACAGATCTGTTTCAAAAAGGCGACCTGTTCTATTCGAGGCGAATTGGACGAACCCCTCTCTTATACAATACTGTTAATTATTCACTTGATTCGAACGAGACCGTAACCAATAACCCGGTTACTGCCAGGCTCCTGAATGCAGTAAAGTTCTCGGGCAGAACCGGACAAGGTCTGGGCATAGGGGTTTTCAACGCAGTGACCGGTAACACCTGGGCTAAAATCACTGATAGCGCCACCGGAAATGAAAGGAAAATCCTGACCGACCCGTTAACCAACTACAACATTATTGTACTTGACCAGGCACTCCCCAACAATTCATCGGTTTATTTCATCAACTCCAGTGTAACCAGGCCCTCAGGATGGGATGACTCCAATGTCAGCGGTGCAGGTACCACTATCGGCGATAAATCCAAAACCTATCAGTTGGGCATTAACTTTGCAGCTTCCAAATGGAATCAATCAGGAGCAGAAGGAAAATACAATTCGGGAGAACGGTATCCGGGATATAATTATAGCTTATATTTTTTAAAGAGTCGTGGCAATTTTCAATTCAGTGTTTATCAGAGTGCAATGGATAAACACTTCAATATCAACGACCTTGGCATCAACCGTACCAATAATCAGCAAAACAGGGGAATATACCTGAGTTACAGGATTTATGAACCCATCGGGAATGTCCTGAATTTCGCCCAGAGTATTGGAATTGACCAGACCCGTGCACTTGAAAGTAAAAAGAACATAAATACTACCCTCACTTATAAAGGAAATACAACGTTCAGAAACTACCTTTCAACCTGGTGGGGTATAACAGTTTCACCGTTTGACAGGCATGATTTTTATGAACCCCGTCGCGTTGGCCGCTATTACCTTGCGCCCGGCTACATACAGGGATGGATTGGCTATTCGAGCGATTACAGAAAGAAATTAGCACTGGATGGGCAATTCTACTATACCCGTGATTTTGATCTTCTTCATTATTTCTGGTTTGAAATTGAACCCATTTTACGACTAAATGACCGATTTTCGATAAGGTACAAAGTCAGCATAGGGTCAAACCCGGGAGACCTCGGTTATATTTTCCAGGATAGTGAAACAATCTGGTTTGGAAGCCGCAATATTGAAACCCTTGAGAATTCATTTTCAGGTAAGTATATGATCAGCCGGCAGATTTCAGTCAGCCTGTGGCTGCGTCATTTCTGGCAGAAAGCTGATTATACCAGATTTTTCACTCTGGAAGAAAACGGTAATCTGACGCCTTATCCGGAATTTACCAATGAATTCAGCTATAATCCTGACTATAATTATAATTATTTCAATATTGACATGGTGCTGGGCTGGGAGTTTGCCCCCGGAAGTATGCTCAGTCTGGTATGGAAAAATGCAATTGAATATGAAGACAGGCTCTATAATATCAGATACTTCGATAACCTGAACAATGTATTCGATGCTCCGCAACTGAATGTTTTCAGTTTAAAAGCTGTTTATCACCTCGATTATCTTCAGCTTAAAAGAAAAAAGTCATAGCTGGCTATGAATTTATTTTCATGAAATGCCGGAATAAATGACCACCATATCTGCAGAATTATCGGTAATCTTCGATTAATATTGCCCGGTTAGATTTTATCAAGCCTTCAGATTCCATCGGAAGAAGTCATATATCCGGCATTAATGGATTTTCTGTCAATTAAACAGGACATAGAGATCTTTTATATAAACAGTCCGCTTTGAAGTATATAATCGTGAGTTAGGCAAATTAGTAAATGATTAAAAGCAACTTAAGTAATCAGGAACAAGACCTGGAATTGTATTGGGTGTATGCCCTGCCGGCGGACAGATACACAGAAACAATAACCCGATGTCTGTCAGTACAACAAAAAAATGATTTTAAAGATATTATTATCATAAATATAAGCATCTGTAAATAATTGAGCTCTCATTATATCAAGAAAAAACCTCCCGTTGACGGAAGGTTTTTTCTTAAAGGTAAATCGTCAGAAACTTCTGATATCCGGAAACTTAGTATTCCGGCATCTTTCCGTTCTTACTTTCTGAGGATAATTTTTCCGGAGACTACCTCATTATTGGTCGTCATCCTGTAGATAAACATACCGGCTGACAGGTTATTCCCGTCGAATACTGCAGTGTAATGCTGACCACCTGTTACATCACCGTAAAAGAGGGTTTGCAGTAGTTTTCCTGACAAATCATACACCTCAAGTTTTACATGATTATCTTCCGGTAACATGAAAGCCAGGGTCGTTTTATCGGTAAACGGATTGGGATAGTTCGCAATCAGTCTGTCTGTAATATTGACAGGAGTGTTGTATTCCGAAGCCAGGTTCTTTATATCAACAGGTGTGCAATCGCTGCAGGCCCCCGACATATACCAGTTTGTATTTTTCATCGAATAGATGGTTTCAGCAAGGAACATACCCTTAAAGATTGCCGGGCGTGTGAGTGTTGAAGCATTTACCGACAACTTGTGCTTATAAATTGAATTGGCATTGGAATTGCCCAGATAAAGCACACCGGTTACATA
>JAZDHI010000015.1:0-17647 GCA_043806115.1 Bacteroidota bacterium | reverse complement strand
GTGACGCTTGGAATGGCTTTACATCCTTCCGCGGGATTACATGCTTATATTGAGGATGTCCAAGCTACAATGTTGAGCCCAGATAGCAGTCGAAATGATATTCTGGAATTACTTCTGCGTAAAAGAATGATTCAGCTTATGTTAAATGGTGTTGCTCCCAAAGATTTACCAACAGCACTACAGGAAAACATACATCTTGCCGCCAATATTAAGGAAGCAGTTGATAAGACACGAGGGCCCTATGTCATTGCGAAATAGATTATTATTCCGGCTTCGCTTCTTACTATTTGGGCTATCTCAAATACTACAACATTGGTCAAGGCGTCTATATATAGCCTCTTTAGTATATAGTGGCAAGATAAAAGAGTTAAAAGAATACTTTAGTGATAGTAATCATGTAGTGATTATTTATATTGAAAGGAATACACAACAGTATAAAATTGCAGGTATCATTACTGAAAATGCGGCAGAATATGAAAAGGAATTAAATAGGATTAAAACAATGTTTGGTCCAGTGCAATTTGCAATGTCGATAGATGTTCTTCGTACTTTAATCGAAAAGAATCAATACGAGAGAGAGCTTTATTACTATGAGCTTTCAAAAAGAATTGATTATGCTGGTGGGCATTATGTCCATTAGGAGCAGAATATGAATACAAATAATTATCCCGATAGGGAAGAGTTAAACGCAATAAGGTTTTGGATTGTTCGGGAAAACGCTTCCATGGAGGAAAATTTGGAGGGCCTTATGGATTATATTGAACCTCTGTGGACACAACATGGATCTTTTCTAAAAAAGAGTAATATGTATTTTCTTTCAACTGGTGGTTGGTCTGGCAACGAGGATATAATTTCTGCTCTGGAACAGAATCATATGTTCTGGGCCCTATTTGCTTGCAGTTGGGAGCGGGGTGGGCACTTTGTCTTTGCTACTCTTGAGGTATGGATTAATAAACTAATGGGAAATAAGTAATATGGACACATCTGTTCAGAGATTGGTGTATGTCCTCTGGCGAATTTATCTTGATGATGGGTTTAGAAAAATTGCTGCTAGTATAGGAGTAAGTCTATGGTCTATTCAACAGTTGTGTATTATTCTTGTGCGGCAGGGTTATCTAGAAACCAAAAATACTGATGATAATAGTCGCCGCCAAGTGACACAGAAAGGCAAAAAGTTACTGGATGACGCAGGATTACTTAGACGACCAGGAAATTGAAGCATTAGTGCGTTCTATACGCAGACGGGCAATGAGTGATAATTCCCCCAATTCTCCTACAGATAAGCAGGTTAAAGCTCTAGTGGTTGGTCTTGGAAAGATATTGCGGGATCCCAGAAATAGGAAGAAAGTGCTTGCTGCTATAACAGGCCTAAATCTTAAAAGTCAAAAAGAGTTAACTTTCTGGTATCATTCTGTACTGATCGATGAGACAAGACAGGAGAAGAATTACAATGTCTTCCGTAGAATTGAGACAGTTGTTGAAGATCAGTTTGTACAAAACACGTTCCGTTTATTCCCCTGGGATGTCCCGGCCTATGCCGATATGTCCCTACTGCCTGAAACCGATACCTGAGGATAATTGTGACTTACACGAAGCATTAATAACTAGAGGAATGTTATCAGGCCATAAAGAACAAGCAGAGATTTTTCATCCCTGTAATTCTGTTCTTCGTCATCATTCTTTAGATGATTGTTTTCATGTGCCTGGTGTAGGAGGCAATTATTATTTTTCTGCTTCAGTAATTGATTTGGTTGAACACAATGGGTATAACAATGTTTATAATTGGTTGATAAAAATGGCTGGAATTTTCCCTTGCGTTGGGAATGAAGTACTTAAGAGATTTGCAGCCTTGGTTGAATTACATGTCGGTAGCAAGGGAATATCAAGAATTGATTTTATTGATCTACATATGCAATATCAAAAGCTAATCCGTATAATCACATTGTTGAAAGCTAACAATGAATTGTTGGATTTAACATATACCTGTAAACCTGCACTGACAATAGAATTACATATATTTATAAAGGCAACTGAAAGTAAAAAAGGGTTAGTAAATTATTCTTTTCTTAGGGAAGGATCGTTGTTTCCAGATGCTATAACAGACAATGATAAAGACTATTTGGGAAAAGTGCTTTTAGACATTTTATCTTATGCGCCGCTTTATAATTGCAAGCAGGGGTATACCTTTAAAAGTGGGCGAATAGTTTACTACATCAGGCCTAAATGGAAGGAACTTTATAAAGAATATGATAAACAACATCCTTATATAGTACCTCCTCCACCAATGAAAATAGGAGAGAAACATGTATAACTTTATAAGTGAGAAGGCAGAGAAAACGGCAGAGGAAATTCCGTTTTATGAGGACGCTACTACCGTAAATGGATGGCAGGGACAATCTACAGGAAAAACAATTGAAACACTTAAAAGTGAGATCATTTCACATATAGGTAAACTTGGTGGTATTGTCACTGGCTTTGAAAAGGGTTCATTTGGAACCCGTGTTGGCTTTCGCATTCATTATATTATTGAGACATTGGAAGGGAAACATGTGCCTGGATATATCGATGTCGCTGCTTTACCACTTAAGCAGACAAGAAAACGACAGTATGATAAGCGTGTAAGCTCAGAGGCAACTAGGAGAGATAAATCTTTACGTATGGCTCTATACAATGTTTCAGACTGCCTGGGGGCCTTATGGAAACTTCAGCGGCTTAGTCCTGGATTTGCCCCATTGATGCCTTTTATGTTAACGCAGAGTGGGGAGAATCTTACTCAACTATGGAGTAGCGGAGCAACTATGAGGGCTCTTATGCCTCCTGCTGATGATTTTGAAAATAACGGCAATGATGCCGATATAATAGATGGTCGAACCATTAATGAATAATATCTGTAACTTCTACTATTCTTATTAGTTCAAGAAAGGAAAAGAATATGAGAATTTTATCTATTAGTGATTTGCATTGTGGCAACATTGCTGGAATAACACCAGATGAGTTCAATCCCAATAGCGAAGTTGGACATAAAATGCATCTTTATCGCAAGACCCTGTATCATTGGGTGCAAGGTGAAATTGAAAGACTAAAACCAATTGATCTTTGCGTTGTAAATGGAGATGCTATTGATGGTAAGGGCGAGAAAAGTGGTGGTAATGAACAGATTACTACTGATCGCACTGTGCAGATTGATATGGCTATTGATTTCTGTAAGTGGATCGATGCTGAAAAATATCTCTTTACTTATGGGACCGGCTATCATGTGGGCCAAGAAGAGGATTGGGAAAATCGTATTGCGAAAGAGTTCAATACTCTGCCCGAAGCTACTGCAGTCTATAATGCAAATGGATTACTTATGAAATGGCGGCATCATACTGGTAATGCCTCTGCATATGCTGCCCGGTCAGGTTCCTTAATGCGTAATCAGGTGAACGATATTTTATGGAGTGTTGGTGGTGAGGAAGAGCGTGGTGATGTATTAATTTATTCTCATGTTCATTATTTTCTGGCGGTATTTGATCGCTTTGGTGCTGTTTTTGCATCTCCTGCTCTGCAGGGGTGGGGCGGTTCTCAATTAGGGGCAAGAAAAATGGGGGGGATTGTAGATTATGGTTTCTTACATTTTGATGTATTCTCTAAGGATAACTGGACATGGAAAAATCACAAGCTGCTACAGACCTCGAAGTTAAGACAGGGACTATTGGCGGGACAATCTCAACAACCCGTCTCGTTGTAGATTTTGATGAGTTAGCTCGTGAACAGGTAGCGATAAATAAATATCAGCACGGAAAGGAAATTTTAAGTATTATAGTTCCTATTATACCGAGTGTGTCTCGGAAGGAGAAATCTCATGGCGTGGTTAGAGAAAACCTATCACTTGAAATCGTCCGTAGAAATGATGCACCACAATGGACAGTTGATCGACCGATTGAATCCTTATGCAAAAGCACTGGCAAAAATATCTGCGAAGAAAAAGAAAACAGATGCCGATTATGAAGAAATGGCACATATTGAATTTCTTGGCAGTCTTTATATTGGTGCGGATGGGGAACCTATTGTTCCTCAACATATGTTAAGTGCTATGCTTGTAGTAGCTGCCAAGAAGTTCAAAGAAGGCAATCAAGCTAAGTCTGGTATGTATGTGAAAGATCATGCCAAACTTATTTACGATGGCCCTAAAGTGCCAGAAGAGATGTATCAAGAAAAATCAAAAAGGTTTGTTGATAGGAGAAATGTAAGAGTTGGTCAAGCTAGTATTATGCGTACTCGGGCAATATTTGCAGAATGGGAAATTGATGTTACTGTTGTGTACGAAGATACCATTGTCGATGTTTCTCGCATAGACGAATGGTTTATTACTGCTGGACACATTGTTGGTTTAGCTGAAATACGTCCTCAGTATGGAAGATTTGAGGTATTTGTAGCAAACTAAATTTATTTAATAGGATATGATGTGGTAGTGTCAGGTATGCTTTGGTACGCTGGGGCATGGTCTGGCAAGGCGATGTGCGCTCTGGTGTGGTAAGGAAATTCTGTAAGTAGCCCTCCTGTTCTCTCACAGGAGCAGGAGGGTATTTATAGGATAGGATATGGTGAGGTGGGGTAAGACACGGTTGTGTGAGGCTAGGTGTGGTTTGATAGGGCGTGTTATGGCACTATACATACTATAGTAAAGAGTAAATATGGTTGATAAGTGATACAATTCGATTAATCTTGGAATGTGGAGATAACAAATATGTTTGTGGACTCTGATAATAATCAACAACTTGCTTCTGATGAGGCAAAACGTATTGATGGATATAAAGAAATTTATACTCGAACACATGAATTTCCTGATAGGAATAGCCCAAAGTTTTTTGCTAAACTTGGATTGGACGCAGTGGTGACAGGACTGACAAGCGTTGGTGCCCTCATATTAGCTGCTGTAAGAACAGCCACTATTTTCTATGCAAGCGAATTGCTCTTGCTTAGACAATTCAATGTAGAGGGAACAATACTGGCGAGTGTGGCTATGGTATCTGCTTTGCTAGCGGTTGAGGGCTATCTATTTGCAATTGGGTTGAGACTGGGAAAGACTCGAAAAGACGTAAGTAATTTACGGCTTGGCTTGTTCTTCGCATTTGGTATCTCAATTCTTGCTGGTATTACTGCATCATTTCCACTTGCTTCTGGCACATGGCTCCCTATAATAGAAGATATATTTTCCTGGGCATTGGTAGCAGCAACTGGTATTGGTGCTACTTTCCTTGCTTTCTTCGGCGCAGAGAATTTCGGTGCAATATGGGTGCGTTGGGACCAAATACAAAAAGAAGTGGATGAGGAATTTGAAGAAAATAAAGCTCTATGGTATAAAGGACTTGAAAGAGATTATCGGACTAAGGGCCGTGGTATTGTGTTTGGCGAGGAAGATTTCGTAACTCGTAGACAGAAAGGAACAATAGTTGAAGAAGAGCATAATGAAGAAGTATCTCAAAAATTGCGGGAATGGATGCACAAGAATGCCTTTGAACCACAAGATGTTGGTCAAGGAACAGAATATCCTCCTGCTTTAATTGCAAGACACATTAATATGGACAACCCGAGAGGGCGTGGTGCAATACGCACCGCATTATCTAGAATGAAAGCAAATCAAAGAAAGGAAATTCACAATGACTGACGCAAGCAAAGAAATAATTGATGGTCGTACTGGTGAGATAATACCTCGTGGGGCGAACGAAGAAATAGTGCAGGCTGGAGAAGCTATCTCCTTCGATCTGATTAAGGGAGATAATATTGGAACTCTATTTATTGATGATGAAGCAAAGAAAGTATTAAGTGAAAAAATGAAACCGGAGGAAGTGCATATCCGCCCGGACGGGAACTTGTATATGCCTTGGACCTGGTACGCCTCTCGGCTAAATCAGGCTTTTGGCATTGCCCAATGGGGACTGTTACCCCAGGGAATGCCTATGGCTAAGCCTATGGGCAAGTACGATGATCTGGTGGTGGTATGGGGCCATTGGCTTATAATAAGAGGCATTCCGCTTGGTTTTGCGATCGGTGAAACCACCTATCGGCCCTCGAATGCTATGATGTCTTATGCTGATGCCTGTGAGGGTGCTAAATCAAGTTCTCTTGCACGCAACTGTAAGATTCTTGGAATGACACTTGAATTGTGGGATGCTGATTATTGCACACAGTGGCGCGAGAAGTATGCAGAACAGTATACAGATAATAAAGGCAACCCGCGGTGGAAGAAAAAAGGGCCGAAATCCTCTTCTGCTTCTTCTAAAACACCTCCTCCTGTCAAAGAAGAGGCCAAGGAAGATACTCAGAAAGCTAATCAGCTAACCATTCAGGAGATTAAGAACAAATGGGTTGATGCTGCTGTGATAAGAGGAATTGTTTTAAATCCTACCGATCCTGTAACATTGAAAGATCTTATTGCTATTCTTGGTGACACCTATAAAAATATTGCTGGCAATGCAACCGCCGAGGAAATGCAAAAGGGACTTGATATAATCAATCAATACCAACTCCCAGACTATTATGAGAAATGGGTGGAGTTGGCAGTAAGAGCAGAGAAAATAGGGGTAAGTATGCCTAAAGTAGACAGAGAGAAAATAGAACCCGTTAAACTCAGAAAGCTCTATGAGGAATTTAATCGAACTGTGACTAAAAAGGAAGAACTGCCTAAATAATAATATTTTTGGGGAGGAGGAATGAAATATTCCTCCTCCCGGAAAGAGAATGAAATGAATAGACTGCTGATAAAATTTTTGGTGCGCCAGTTGTATCTTGCTAATCGAACCTCACACGCAATGCTTAATTTCTATGACAGAAAAGAATATTTGTTGGCAAGATATAGTATTTTTGATGGCTTTGATGTTCAGCATATTGTGCGGAAGTGTTGGTGTTGTAATGCGGGCAGGACAAATATTATGTCAAACGGAGAAGGGGAAAAATGCTTTACTTGTAATGGGACTGGAATAAAAGAGGAAAGCAATTCTGTATTGTCGCGATGGAAACTTGGGGATAGTATATTCCATAATTTCGTAGAGAAACATTCGGTGGATGTTGATCTTTCTTATCTTCAACCCAGAAATCTAATTGAAGGAATAGTACCGAAGAAAAGCATATTGGAACCAATAGATATTGAGGCACATATCTGGATTTGTTTATTCGCAACAGGAAAATTACCTTTCTGGAACAAGATTCCATACTGGCAAGCAAAAAAAGGTTTTCGATATCCGCTCAGTACTATCATACTGTTAATGAAAAGATTGCGAGATCGATATGTTTCATAGACACGAATGGTTTGTGATTACAATTGTAGGCAGGTGTTTGGCCCATGCCATACGCCGTTGTGAATGTGGCGCAGTTGAAAGTTTTATGCAGGAATTTGATCGTAAAGAAAATGTATGGGTAAAGGGCAATTTCGTCCAAAATAGTTTACCTCTTATGATTGTCGCTGCGGATGTTGAGGAGGGAATAAAAGCAAAGAAACTATTGGAGAATGATTTGCCACTTCTTACCCCAATACATATTCTTGCAAAGAATGAGCAGATGGAAGAACTGAATAAGTATAGTATCTTTTTCTATGGGAATTGGTACGATAACCCGTATGTTCAAACAGAACGGTTTACAAAGATTCTAAATAATTATTTGGGGTTAGAGCCATGAAATACTGGACAAAATCTTGGAATACCATGTACGGATGTACCAAGACCCGAGCCGGATGCGAGAATTGCTGGGCACTTGTGATGGCGAGGCGTATGTCGGCAAATAGTAAGTTTAGAGACAAGAATAAACACGATATTGACATTGTTAATAGTAAAGGAGATTGGACTGGCGATATTGTCTATCGATACGATCGTGTAAATACGCCATATCATTGGAGAAAGCCGCAGATTGTTGCCGTGAACTGGATGGGTGATATGTTTCATTATAATGTGGCCCCTGGTTTATGGTATAGACTTTATGAGGTGATGTCTGCAACCCCTCAACATGTTTATTTAATTCTTACTAAACGATATGGCACACTAACCATGAAAGATTGTCTGAAACCTGTTAATAATGTTTATATAGGTGTCACAATTAGTAATCAGAGGGATGCAGAAACAGCATTGCCCTGCCTTTTATGGATACACAATCTTGGATGGAAAACATGGGTGTCTTATGAACCTGCTTTAGAAACAGTAGATTGGAGGCCGTTCGGTTTTATAGATGGTCTTGTGTGTGGTGGGGAAAGCGGTAGTAAAGCACGTGAAATGTCGCTTGTATGTCCCGCAAACGCTTTTATATTCTGCAGAGATAATGGTATCCCGTTCACATTTAAACAGTGGGGGAGCAACACAAATGATAAAGTAACTAATATATCATATGCTTGGATAAACAAATATGAGTTTCCCAAGGAACGCACACTGTGAGGTGAGAGTAAAAATGGCACCTATATATTGGAGAAGAAGCAGGAAAAAAGGAGCACGGAAATGTTCGGGCAGCGTAAAATATTGTGGCCGTCCAAGTATGTGGGGAAATCCCTATCGTGTTACATTGTCAAAAGATAATACCCAAGAATATTATCCGGAATTAATAAATGCTGTTTTTCGTTATAAAATAGATCTAATAAAGAAGTTAGAAGATGATCCGCGTGTATTGGCTGAATTTCTGAAATTGCTTGATTATGATTACCTTTCATGTTGGTGTGTGCATGGTGCTTACTGCCATGTGCAGGATGTTATTATTCCCTTATTACGAAAATATGAAGAAAAGAAAAGGAGCAAAAAATGATAATCCATGAACTGAAATGCTGGCCTGAATTTTTTACACCTATTGTAGATGGCAGAAAGACATTCGATATCCGCAAATGCGATCGGGCTTTTTCTCCAGGCGATCAGTTGTTTTTGAGAGAGTACGATCCCTATAGTAAAGGGTATACGGGGAACGAGATATTAGTTGAAGTTACATATATTCTCTTTGCTATTGACTTTCGGGGATTGGAACATGGTTATTGCGCTATGTCGATCAGAATAGTAGATGAGCCTTGGCTTCAAGAAAAGGAGCAGGAGATAGAGGAATTTGCATACACATAAATAAAAAAGAGAGGGCCTCCAACCGGAGGCCCTCATAAATTATATGGAAAGTTTTCCTCTTGCTTTAGTAGCACGCATACCTCTTGCCAACCTTACATCTTTGGTTTCAGGTAAAATTAGATAGGCAGGTTGGTTGGTGATTAAAAGTGAGAACCAGACCGTGAGTAGACGCTCCAAGCCTACGGGATCAAGTGTGTCGATAATGCCGTGTGAGGCTAGGAGGAAGATGACTACTGCTGTAACCGTCAGCAAGCCGAGCATAATCAGACTCTTAACCTCCGCCTTAAGTGCAGCATACATTGTTCTTAGCCCGGGAATGTATGCGAATATTGTGGCAAACAATACGCCTACAATGCCAGAGATAAGTTCTGGACCGAAGTTGATATTTTCAAACATGGTTTGTCGCCTCCTCTTGCGACTCTAAAATATTGGTTTCAGTTTTTATTATAGGGATAGGCAATAGATTTGCTATGCCCTTGGCGGTTGGCGAATTGAGGGAATTCCAAATTTCTGCTTCTATCAGGTTGAGAAGTGTGGCTGTTTTATATTTAATTTTGTGTTCTTGAAATAATGATATGGCAAAACTGAGAGCAAAGGAGAGTTTTTCCTCATTTTGCCCATCCGCATATTTCTGCTCGGCAGCGAAAATTGCTCGCTGAATGATCATGTCTTTCATTTTTTGCTTTCCCTCAATTATTTCCCGGTTTTGCAAGTTGATCCTCTGTACTAATATGGCTACAAATGCCACAAAAATGGGCATTAGAGCCATTCCAAATGCTTCAAGTATTCTCCAAAGTGTTTCGTTCATATGTTCATTATACCTTGTTTCTTTCCTTGGGGACGGTGGAGATGAATTGGGCTTTGATACCATCCTTAGGGTCCCATAAGAAGCCCTCGGCTTCTCTAGGACTACCAATAAAGCCCTTGTTAATTGTCCATGCGTCTGCTGCAGTCAGACCACGCATATATCGAATGGTGACACCTAGTATGTCCTCTGTGCGAAGTATTAGATCCTTTTTATGGTGGAAATGTCCAAGATGCCATTCTCTGTGCACTGTTCTTCCCCATAAATCAGGGACTTCACATGCCATTATTCCCTGTAATTGAAGGAGCTTTTCGTTAGAACCGTGAGTATATCCAATAAGATTATTGCCAAAGCATACATATTTACGTAATGCCGGGCGGTTGTCAACGGTCACATGTTTCGTTTTGTGATACCAACAGGAAATGGCATCACCCAAATAAAACGATCTCTGCTCATCATGGTTGCCCTGAACAATAATCACTTCTACAGGAGCAACTGCAGCACACAGGTCTATCATTTGTGTGGCAAGCTCTCGCCCTCGTGTGAATGTTTTTGCCCATCTGGTATCTTCCTGTTGAGGAGTACCACGGAATGTTGTTTCTTGTGGGTTATCACTATTATAGAAATCATTTCCAATAGGCAAAAGTATTTTGCCCGGAGGATTATCTGCAACATATTGAAGTAAGTCTTTCATCACAGAGGGAATAATTCTTTTTGCAATTGCAATGTCGTAATCCTCTCCGGTTTCTTCTCCCCAGGCTAATCTGCCGAAATGAATATCGGGCATATCTATTTCATATACAGAGGACTTGTTTTTAGATTGGGGATAGTTGGGTATGGTATATTGCGGAGCATGTTTCTTTGCATCATTGATCAATTTCTTGATAACAATATTTTCACGGATCTGCTCTGTCTTGCGTTTAAGTCGCACCTCTATGTGGAATAGAGGAACAACCAGCATCATTCCACTATCATCTACTTCTCCCTCTATAACTTTGCCATTAATAACATTCCACTTAACTTTTCGATCTTTCCTGTAACCCTCTGATGTTTTTACTTTCATGCGTTCTATTTCCCACTTAGACATATCTATTTGGAAACGTTTAATAATGTCATCTTGCGATAACATTCTTGATGAGGAGCAGATAATATTTATAAATTCATTCCCCTCCTCGTATGAAGAGGATTCAACTAACTCTGCTTCTTCTAGGAACTTTTCGTCTTTTTCTGGTCCGCTGAAGTATTTTAGGCATTTATTACATTGATATTGAATAAGATAATCCCCTGCTTTTTTCATTCTTCTTCCACGGCGAGTTAATTTCCCGTTCAAACATATTGGACAATCCATGTATAATTCTCACTTGGGGAAATAATTTATGATAAATGAAATGGCAACCACACCTAAAGAACACGCACTAATGAGTAATGCGGTAGAACCTACGATCGCTCCAATTATCCACTGCTGATAAGAAAGATTGGTGGTGCCCTTAATTTCCTTTCCGCTTGCTATGCTGCGGCTTTCTCGAAGCCCTTGAATTTCCATTCTTATTAGATCTACCTTTTCGCTTGTACTTTTCATATCTGCCTCATATTCTAACCGAGGCACAGTTCTTCGCAGAAGATCATTATGAGCATCATTGTATTCATCCTGTGACTTTTCTGCTTTCGAAATAGCCTTTTCGCTTGCTGCAGCAGAAGAAACAACTTGTTCTTTTGCGGCTTGTAACGCTTGCGAAAAAAGTTGTTCCAAGAACTTAAATTTCTCCTCATATCTTGCATTACGTTCTTCCATGAGGTCGGCAAATGCTTCAAGTCTTACAATAGCAGTATGTCCATTAGGCTTGTGTGAATTGTCAATGCTCATAGTTTTTCCCTGTGGATTTGTAGTAATATCTTTAGACATAGTTGGATACCTGTTTGGTCTTTTCTGTATGAGAGGAATTGTTGAATTGTATACTGTTTAATCTTTGGTGATATATTGCAGATAGACCCACCCCTGTTTAGGATAAGCAATTTGTGCCCATTCGTTACTGATACTTGTAACTATAACCTGTGCATTTTTGGCAACTTGGCCTAGAAGTTTTGTGTTTGAGGAAGGACCTGATCGAATATTAAGTAACCCCACATTCACATGGTAGGCTTGTCCCGTTGGAATAGTTACAGCGACAGGAGAGGTGATGGTTGGTTCTATGGTTCTGCCTAAAAGATTGCTGAGCCATTCGGTTGAGAAGACATTAATATCGGCGGCAATAGGTTTCTTATGCTCGTCTTGATAGATCCCGGGGACAACAACGGCGTCACCTGTGCATTGGTGCCCCGCCATATTATCATAGGTGCACATAAGCTCGCCTTGAGTGGGCAAGGGTGGGGTATATGTTGGATACCAATTCTTTTTCCATTCGTCCCATGACATATGAGTGAGTTTACTAGGCTGCTTGCCATAGTATGGCAGCCAGATCTGAACTTTCTCTTGTGCCATCCAGCGTGCCATGTTTGGGGCCCAGGACGAAGTAAATCCTTTATTTGTATAGACACCGCAGAGTTTTTTATTTCTTAGGGCGGTATAGAACTGCCAGTAGAATGTTGAGAGTTTGTTTTTATCGGCAATGGGAACAAGGGAATAAGGGATTTCGCCACGTCTTGCTTTGTAATAAAGCCCCCAATCAAGCCAATATTGTTCTGCGTCTGCCCAAGTGTATACAATTGGGTATCGATAGGTCTCTAGTGTTTGAATACACCATTTGGCTTGTTCAATGGGGGAGAGAGTGATCTCGGGCCAAAAGTAAGTCATAAGGATAGTATGGGAATACCTGGAAATATTCTCGCAGTGTGCATGGAAACGTCTGTCAGTGGGTTTTAATTCTCCCAAACTGTTTTTCCAACCCTGACCCATTTTCACAATGAATACACGTACTCCTGCATCAAGTAAAAGAGGGACATCTATTTCATAGTCCCATAGGCTAATATCAATTCCAAGAACTGCTTTATTGGTGAATGTTGGCATTTTACACCTCGTCCTTTATTATAACCTAAGTGGGCAAGAAATTTCATTCTCATTATACCTTTTTGAACATTAACGATAAATGATTGAACTCATAGTCCACGGTTGAGTTGCTACCCTTAATTGCAATAATGAGCCGATGTATTCCCGTCCACGCACCACTGATAGCAACCCATCCTGTTTGCCACCACTGTGATGTGTTTGATAAAACCAAATCGTTTCCTGCAGCAGATAATGCAGGAAATCCTCCAACATCATCAGATAATTGTAATGTTACGGTTTGTCCAGCGGCGTTTGAATGTCCGTAAGTCTGGATGGCAAAATGTGTCCAGGACACAACATCAAAATCAATATAAAAACATCGAACAGCCGTACCCACATAAGATGTGTTATTGATATTTTGTGTTACATAAACATCGGTGGGAACGTCATGGATGACAACACATAAAAACATATCTCCTGACGGAAGTAAATCAAGTGCATCCCGAACAGCCTTTTCGGTAGGAATGCTTGTATCTACTCCAGGATCGCCTACCGTAATAGCAACTGCTAATCCGTCTTTTAGTGTTTTGCTATCTGCTCCATCCCACTGTGGAATATAATTATCTGTGTTGGCGACAGGTCCCAGAACATCACCACCGCCGGGAACAGCATCGAGAGCATCTCGAACTGCTTTCTCGGTTGGTATACTGGTATCAACGCCCGGATCAGCAATAGAAGTTGTAAGAAGCAGTCCGTTTTTTAGAGTTTTGCTGTCATTCCCGTCCCATTGTGGGATATATCCATCATCGTTTGCTACTGGACCAAGTACATCTCCACCACCAGTTGGAACTACACCGCCGTCCTTGATATGATAACCATCAGCATCAAATACTGCTAAATGCTCATCGGTTGCAGCCGCATCGCCATACACATCACCACCCCCAGGGGCGGCATCAAGTGCATCTCGGACTGCTTTTTCAGTAGGAATATTTGTGTCTACACCCGGATCACCAATAGTTGTGACTACATCTATTTGTTTTGGCTTTACTTTGGTTATACTCATAAAACACCTTTTATGTTTCCACTACTGATAGTTGAGCAGCAGTTATATTTATTGATCCCCCTTGATTTTGCCATATTATCAGTTCGATATAATCGTTTGCAGTTAGGAAATAAGATATTGCATCCTGAATATCCGGTCCCGGCATTCCTGCTGTAGCTTCAACGCTATTAGAAATAATATAGTCCGTGCCATTTATTCTGATGTCTACTACACGTTTGCCACCTGAAGTGTCTGCACATTTTATATGGCCAGAAATATTGTACCATCCAGAGTGTTTTGCAGTAACCCTGGTGGGTGCTCCAGCATCAAAACTATCTAATTCGTCATGTACCACTGTGGTAAAAGATATGGCTGTTCCGGTGCTAGTAGGAATGGACTGGTTTGTTGATCTGCTTACACGTGTACCTCTTATTCTGCTTCCTGATATAAACATGCCAGTTATTTTAGCAAGAGAGTTTGTGTCGGTTAATCTTATGACTGTTGGTGCAGCGATAATCCATGGGGAAGTGATAGCAATTGGTGCAGACCATGTAACCCAATCATCTGTTGAGTCCGAGTAATAAATTGCCACAGAATCAAAACCAGAGTGTTCATTGATGTATATTCTCCAGGTATTAGTATCAAGTTGTATTAGGCTTGGAGATTCTCGTGGTGTACCAAAACTGGCCCAATCACCCGTTTCAACATTGGTATATGTGCCCAGCAATGTTGCAGAGCTTGCATATTGAATATAGTCAGTGTCTTCTTCTTTGTACCAAAGATAATAGGTTCCGCCTTTTAGAATTACATAAGGATCGATTACATTGTTTTCTCCTGTGATAGTTATTAGAACAGGACTGCTCCATAAAGTCATTTCACTATTTGTTGGATGGACTTCATATATTTGGAAATTGGTAGTAAGTCCGCTTGTTGAGCAGCAAACAAAGACATGGACATCCCCATTCTCATCAATAAACCATTGCGGGGCCCAAACATAGAAAAGATTTGCAATGTCAGTCATATCCACATTGCAGATAGTGCTCCACTGTTTTAGATCGGGGGAGGAGAGAACTGTAAAGTAAGTGTTTGTAGAATTAGTATGTGCGATCCAGAATGTGCCCCCTATTTTTACAATTGCGGGATCTCGTTGATTTCCAGAAGCAGGGGTGAAAATTGGATCTTTGTGGAGTAGACTCCAATCTTTTCCGTCTTCTGATGCTAGTAAATAAGCAATTTCGTCTGCACTATTATGGCAAGACATTAAGAAGATTCCAGGTGTGAATTCGGATGAACTGCCACCAACCCCAATACCTAGATATCCATATGTTACTGTAATCTCATCACTTGCTTCTGGTGCTGTGGCAAAGTGAAACTTGCCAGTAGCCGGATCATCTTCGTGCCAGTCTTCGGCTGATCCTTGAGTTAATAGTTGTCCATTAAGATAGACTGATAGTGTTCCAGTAACATAAGATGCTTGAGAAACTATGAATTCAACATTTACACCATTTCTGTCACCAGCAAGGACACCATAAGTATCACCAGTGCCCCCTGATTGATCGATAAAGAAATGGTTTGTAGCACTGATATTCACTATTGTTGCGACACCAGGATCATCGCTTACTTCCACATCCCCGGTGAAATTTAGGGCGGGTTCTTGAGCAAAAGGAACACCGTCTTCTTGAATGACGTGTCCACTTTCCTGTTCGTCTGCAGAAAGGACACCCTCCCCATCAATTGAAAGGCGATCTCCTACCTTGATACCACCTAGTATTTCATCTGTAGCAATAGGTAATTCAAATTCCGTAACTGAAATCCATTCACGATCTTTGCGCCCATATAAGTTGCCATCAACCGGAGCTTCGGGAGTATAAACATAAGTATTATCTGCCAGATTAATAGCATCTTCGTAAGATAGTGGAGTGCCACTATTGTAGAGTAATGTTACTTCTTCTCCGGTGAGAACCCGGGCAAATATGGCAATCTCATCCATCAATCCATCCCATGCTTCTCCGCCAGTAGTATCTCCAACAAGAAACTCATAACTTGTGCAGGAGGGCCATGTGTGTCCTGTCGTGCTAAGTGTTCTTTCTGACCCATTAATGTAACATTTCAGAGAGGCTCTTGTTGCATCCATGGTAATTACTATATGGCTCCAACTACCAGTAAGTAGTGAGCTTGCTGGTGTATTTTTGCCAATAACAACACCAGAGAAGTTTTTTGTGTAAAAAGTAAGATATTGATTATTGGTTTGTTCTATTGCCCAATCGCCATTTGTTTTCCCAGATGTTCTTTGAGAAGATACCAGTATTCTGTTGTCCCCTGTAGATTCTGGTTTCACCCATAAAGAAATTGAGAAAGCACCATCTGTTTCAGTATCAAGTGCGGCACCACTTAGTGCTTGTAGTGAGTCATGTTCAAGATCGACACAGTTACCAAGTAAGCCCGCCGCATAACCAGGTGTATTAATAGGAGAAAGATTTTTTGTGCTGCAGGCATCATATCTGGTGCCGCTGGTTTCATCAAGTTTCCACCAGTGGATGACATTGGGAATTAGTATTTCTCCTACATTTGTGATAGGGAACCATGCCTCAAACATTCTTACATATTGATTGTCATCATCGGGTGGTTCTCCCAATAGGGCATTGTATTCACTTTCCGCCAAGTGATAATATTCTGCCGGATCAACTCCGGTGGCAGGAAGACCACCTTGAATACCTGCCATATCATTATGGAAACTGCCCGGGTTGCGTATTTCGGGTGGTGGTCTTGATGGAGTACTTCTAACCGTAGCTATAATTCTGCCACCAGCTGCTGTAATAGCCTCCTCTACATTAACGTCCGTTGTGTGTACAAGTGGAGTGCCAGAACGATAATCGACATAGGCTGCAGCACCAACTGATGGTGAAGTGCCCAAGTATTTGATGCCCCGTAATAGTTTTCCTGTCTCGCTAAGTCGGACACTGCAAAGTTTTCCTAGTACATCCACTATGATGACAGGAATAATTTTTTGTTTGGATAGTCTAACAATATCTTTAGATATACGACTGGTCATTAGATATTTTCTCGCGCACTTATTGTCATAGAATACTGTCCGTTTTCCAGGGAGATGTCAATATTCTCGATTATAAGTTCTTCTTCTATTGAGCGTAGAGTTCCAGAAGTGATTAGTGATAAATTGTAAATATCACGGACTTCAAACCTGGGATCTAAACGTTGCGTAATAGTAGATAGCAATCGTTGCTCAAGGGCTTTTTCTTGATACTTTCTTGCCGCTCTGACTGCACCACTGTCAAGTTCACTTAATCGGTATAGTCTGGTAATAAGACCCACAACTTCGGCTGTATTTGCATCCAGAGAAATACCGACATCCCGATAATAAACTATTCCGTCAGAACTGAGTTGTGTATTATCTTGCACAGTTGGCGCAAACGTTCGTACATGATGACCAGTAACCTCATCTTTAGTGGCCGTATAAGCAAACTCAAGCGTGCGACCCGTTCCAGGCACTATTTCTACTGGACGTTGTTGGATGACTGATTGGATCGCATTTTCTGAGGTTGCCTCATAATCGACATATACAGCTTCGCGAACATCACAGAGTTCTGTTCTTCGTATATCTCTTAACTCAACTGTTGCACCATTTGCTTGCAGAGAGGCAATAACATCAGCGTCATCTGTGTAGGAAACAGTACTTACTGCCCACGAATAAATCCAACGGTCATTGCAATAGGCGGATATATATGTATCATATA
>JAZDHI010000014.1:0-41419 GCA_043806115.1 Bacteroidota bacterium | reverse complement strand
TATTCTGTTGATAACCATCTATTTTAAAATTCGCAAACAGAACATAGTGGACTAACCCCATTGCTTTGTTAACAACCTTTGATTTTCATGATGACAAAGAACTTTATAATGTATCACTTCATGTTTCGAACACTCCTAATCCGCAATTGGAAATTTCACCTTGTCCCCATTTCTCCATGTCCCCGTGTCTGCCACAAAAAAGACGGTTCCTCACTTTTCAAAGCTGTGCCCTGCGCCCTACGCTCCATGCAATTTTCATTCTTGTCCATTGGCTGAATTTCACTAAATTTGCACCTTCTTAAAAATCAGCTTTCAACTACATGGAAATTCCTGCTAAATACGATCCTTCGGGCATTGAAGACAAATGGTACCAATACTGGCTCGGTAAAAAATATTTCAAATCGGTTCCCGATGAGCGTGAACCCTACACAATTGTAATTCCGCCTCCCAATGTTACCGGTGTCCTGCACATGGGCCACATGCTTAACAATACCATTCAGGATGTTCTGGTGCGCCGGGCCAGAATGCTGGGCAAGAATGCCTGCTGGCTTCCGGGAACCGATCATGCCTCCATCGCTACGGAAGCCAAGGTTGTTGCCAAACTGAAAGAACAGGGGATCGGGAAGGCCAGCCTTACCAGGGAAGAATTTCTTAAACATGCCTGGGAATGGAAGGAAAAACATGGCGGAATTATCCTTGAACAGTTGAAAAAGCTTGGTGCTTCATGCGACTGGGACCGTACAACGTTTACCATGGATGAATCCATGTATGAATCGGTGATTGATGTATTTGTAGATCTTTATAATAAAGGCCTGATATACCGCGGTGTACGAATGGTTAACTGGGATCCGAAGGCATTGACAGCCCTTTCGGACGAAGAAGTAATTTATAAAGAAGTAAATTCCAAACTATATTATCTCCGGTATAAAGTGGAAGGAACAGATGATGAGTGGGTTACCATTGCCACCACACGCCCCGAAACCATTCTCGGAGACACCGCGGTATGTTTCCATCCTGAAGATGAAAGGTTCAGGCACCTTCGCGGGAAAAGGGTACTGGTACCCCTGATCAAAAGGTCCATTCCGATGATCGAGGATGAATATGTTGACCGGGAGTTTGGTACGGGCTGCCTGAAGATAACCCCGGCACACGACATCAACGACTACAACATCGGCCTGAAACATAAACTGGAATCCATCGATATTTTCAACGACAACGGCACCCTGAACGAAAAGGCACAGTTGTATGTCGGAGAAGACCGCTTCCAGGTAAGAAAAAGGATTGTGGAAGACCTGCTCAACCACGGACATATCCTGAAAATTGACGATTATGTCAACAATGTGGGTTTTTCAGAGCGGACCGATGAAGTGATTGAACCGAAACTTTCGGTGCAATGGTTTCTGAAGATGACTGACATGGCCAAACCTGCGCTGGAAGTGGTGATGAACGATACCATTCATTTTCACCCTGAGAAGTTCAAGAATACCTACCGTCACTGGATGGAAAACGTACGCGACTGGTGCATCAGCCGTCAGTTGTGGTGGGGACAACGCATACCGGCATACTATCTGCCCGACGGCGACTTTGTGGTAGCAAAGTCAGCAGTTGATGCACTTGAACAAGCCCGGAAGATTTCAGGAAATCCCTTACTTCAACTCAGCGACCTGAAACAGGATGAAGATGTGCTCGATACCTGGTTCTCCTCCTGGCTGTGGCCGATCTCAGTTTTCGACGGCATCCGGAATCCTGAAAATGAAGATATTAAATACTATTATCCGACCAACGACCTGATCACGGCACCGGAAATCCTCTTCTTCTGGGTGGCACGCATGATTATGGCAGGGCAGGAGTACAGGAACGATATTCCGTTTAAAAACGTTTATCTTACAGGCATTGTGCGCGATAAGCTCGGCCGTAAGATGTCGAAATCACTGGGCAATTCGCCCGATCCGATCGAGCTGATAGGAAAATTCGGCGCAGATGGTGTGCGTGTGGGCATGCTGCTGACTTCGCCCGCAGGCAACGACCTGCCTTTTGATGAAAGCCTTTGCGAACAGGGAAGGAATTTCAGCAATAAGGTCTGGAATGCTCTGCGACTGGTCAAAGGGTGGCAGGAGGATTCCACACTCGAACAACCTGCTTATGCAAGGATTTCAATTCAGTGGTTCGAAGCAAGGCTGAACGAATCCCTCTTGCTGATTGACGATAATTTTGATAAATACCGCCTTTCGGAAGCACTGATGGCAGCCTATAAACTGGTATGGGACGATTTCTGCTCGTGGTACCTCGAAATGGTAAAACCTGCTTACCAGCAACCCATCGATTCCCAAACGCTTTACGCAACCGTTGGATTTTTTGAAAAGCTGATGAAGATCTTGCATCCGTTTATGCCGTTTATTACCGAGGAAATCTGGCATTTGCTGAATGATCGCGGCGATAATGGCAGCATCATGATTAGTCCGATGCCGGAGGCCGGAGACGCTGATGCTCAGATAATTGATGCATTTCAGCAGGCTGCTGGAGTCATTATCGGTGTGAGGAATATCCGGAAAGAGAAAAACATCGCTTTCAAAGATGCTGTTGATATGATGGTGAAACGGACCGACAGTTTTGATGTATCGGGATTTGATCCGGTGATCACCAAACTCGGGAACATCAGCAAAATTGAATATGTGGATGAAAAACCCTCTGCAGCAGCCGGATTTATGGTCAGGTCGGCCGAATATTATATTCCGCTGGGTGAAGGGATTGATGCTGAAGCCGAAAAGGAGAAGCTGAGAAAGGAGCTTGAGTATGCTGAGGGTTTTCTTATGTCGGTTATGAAAAAGCTTGGGAACGAACGTTTTGTAAGCAGTGCCAGGCCTGAAGTAGTAGAAATAGAACGGAAAAAAAAGGCCGACGCAGAAGCGAAAATTCAACTTCTAAAGGAACAGATTGCAGGTTTGGATTGATTTTTTACCGGATTAATTTCACAGAAATTTGTTCCAGATACAAAAAAAACCAGGTTTACTGATATTTTTTTATGATTTTGTATTGTCTGAATACAAATTTTTTTAAATTTGCGATTATTTTTAATTTTTTAATAGATTATGAAAACAGGAAAAGTTAAATTCTTCAATGAATCAAAAGGTTACGGATTTATTCTTGATGACGAATCCGGAAAAGAGTACTTTGTTCACGCTACCGGTCTGATCGACCGCGTAAATGAAGGCGATTCAGTAACATTTGAACTTCAGGAAGGAAAGAAAGGCTTAAACGCCGTAAAGGTTAAATTAGCCTAACTGCATAGTTGTGCTTTAATCTTATACCCTGCCTTTTGGCGGGGTTTTTTTTTGTTTTCTGAAGTCATAAGTACAGTTTTTCACAGCGGTACACCTGCCTTGTTTGTATAGTCTAATAACAACGGTTATGTTTCATTGTCATTCTGATTGTCAATGCAACATCGTTCCATTCTTCTTAAGCGTTTTTTAACTGCTGAGATCAATGTTTCATATAAGTTTCATAAAGAAAATGTTTCCTCATGGGTAACATGAATATACAATACTTCATGCACTTCAGCTGCATTAAAATGGAAGTGTACGGCATCGATGATTATAGGATTTTGTCTTTGATGGTATCACCCTTTGTGAAAATTGAATGTTTTACATCCCTTGCAAAATAACCGACGCCCAGCTTAGGCATGTTGATCGAAACAAGCTTATCTGCAGGGAATTCATCGCAGACAACCGTCGGGCTTCACATGAGTTCGTGGAATGAGACGACACAGTGCTATTTAGAACAACTGGCTTGACCGACTCAATGTTTTCTTTTTACTACCTGTTGCCATGTCAGCCGGGAAGGTACATGGCAAATGCATTTCACAACGCTGATGATGATATATTCCAGTCTGTAATCCTGTTTATTGATGAACCGGGAGTTTTTGATAACTTTGAGTACTGTTGACATGAACTATATTTTATTCAGCCGGTTTAATCAGTATTCATGGAACTCCCTATCTTAAAAGAAGTTGTTATAATTCTGGGACTTTCAGTCCTCATTATACTCGCTTTTCAACGATTCAAAATGCCGTCTATCATTGGTTTTCTGATAACAGGCATGATTGCAGGCCCCAAAGGATTAGGTCTTATTAGTGCTTCTCATGAAGTGGAGATTCTTTCCGAAACAGGTATCATTTTCCTGTTGTTTATTATTGGCATCGAGTTTTCAATAAAAGGGCTGGCTAAGGTAAAACAGACCGTTTTGCTTGGCGGTGTTCTGCAGGTAGGAGGGACAATTTTACTTACTTTTTTAATAACCCGGATGCTTGGATTGAGTCCGCCACAGGCTGTTTTTATGGGATTTCTGATTGCTCTCAGCAGTACGGCTATAGTATTAAAAATATTACAGGAAAAGGGTCAGCTGGCTTCACCGCATGGGCGAATTGCCCTGGCAATGCTTATTTTTCAGGATATAATTGTGGTTCCTATGATTCTGGTTACCCCGCTGCTGGCAGGGAATGGTGGGAATATCTGGTTATCCCTGCTGATCATGTTTGGAAAGTTTGCGCTGATTGTTGGATTGCTTATTGTGCTGGCGCGTTATGCAGTGCCTAGTTTGCTGAATCGGGTAGTAAAGGCCAAAAGCAGGGAATTGTTTATACTTACACTTGTGGTAATATGTTTTGCGACAGCCTGGCTTACCTCCTCCGTAGGACTATCGCTTGCTCTGGGTGCCTTTTTCGCCGGGCTGATTATTTCCGAGTCCGAATACAGCCATCAGGCAACGGCCAATATTCTGCCTTTCCGCGAAATATTTATCAGCTTTTTCTTTGTATCCGTGGGCATGTTGCTCGATCTCAGCTATTTCACCGATCATTTTCCGATGTTGATCTTGTTGACACTATTAGTGATTCTACTGAAAATGATTATCGTGGCTGTTACAGTCCTCATTATGCGTTTTCCTTTTCGCACAGCGCTGATATCGGCTTTTACCCTTTTCCAGGTTGGTGAGTTTGCATTCCTGTTGTCAACCATTGGAATACACAATCATCTGCTGACAGAGGATGTTTATCAGAGCTTTCTGGCCATTTCAATCCTGACGATGGGCATAACGCCATTTATTACCGGTTATGCCGATCGGATGGCTGAATGGCTGATCAGGGCCGGGCTCTCGCCAAAAGTGAGGAAACGGCTGATCAACTACCATAACAGAAAAAAACATCAGGATGTGGATAAAGGCTCAAACCTGCATGATCACCTGATTATGATTGGTTTTGGCATCAACGGGCACAATGTGGCACGTACTGCCAGGCAGGCAAATATTCCTTATGTTATTGTTGAACTCGACCCGGATATTTGCCGGGAAGCCAGGGATGAAGGCTACCCGGTTGTGTTTGGAGATGCTGCCGATGAAGTTATTCTGCATCATGTTCATGCCCATGAAGCCCGGGTGGTTGTTATTGCTATTTCGGATCCGGATGCTACAAAAAGAATCATTTCGATTCTGCGCCGGATTACGGAAACCGCTCATGTTATCGTAAGAACAAGACATTTGAGCGAAATCGACGAAATGCTCAGGATGGGTGCTGATGAAGTAATCCCTGAGGAGTTCGAAACCTCCATCCAGATTTTTACACAAGTCCTTCACCGTTACCTGGTTCCCTACGACAAAATCCAGTCTTTTATCAGTCATATAAGAGCCCGTAACTATGAATTGCTGGCAGCGTCAGGCAACGAAACACAATTTCCACCGCATCTTCAGATAAATATTCCCGATATGGTCATAGCCACTTTGCCGGTTCAGCAAGGGTTTAATAAGATTATCGGTAAATCGGTTGTCGAAAGCGGCCTTAAGAGTACATTTAATGTCACAGTGCTTGCCATTCGCAGGCAAAACAAGTATCTGACCAGGATTTCACCACAGATGACGATTGAAACGGATGACATGTTATACTTGTTCGGAAGTCCGGAGAAGATAGCTGAAGTGAATAAATACCTTTTGCTGGATTGAGAACTGTAACCGGATTCAGTGTGAGAGGTGAGTAGTGAGTTCCTTTACATGTAAAATCGGATTAACCACTGCCTCCTTTTTTTATTTTTCACTTTCAGGGTTAAGAAAGCTTCTATATGGTTTCCATCCTTATTGTTCTGATAGAATCAGCCATATCGATGCAAATCACATTTCCACCTCAACCCTGTTTATACCGGGGAATTAGTCATCAGAGATTAGATACCGGAAATTAGAAATTCTCCCGATTCCCCATTCTCCCTTTCTCAATGTCCTTAGACTCAAATTACCGGAATCCCCTTACTTAACAAAAACGTACTGAAGTATATTGGCTCCCATCCTGAGGGCTTTTTGCCGGTTTTCTTCCGGATCGTTGTGTACCGCCTGATCCTCCCAGCCATCACCGAGATCACATTCAAAGGTGTAAAAACATACCAGTCTGCCTTCCCATATCAGACCGAAACCCTGGGGTGGTTTGTTGTCGTGTTCATGTATTTTAGGCAGTCCGTTCGGGAAATTGTATTGCTGATGATAAATCGGATGTGAGAATGGTAACTCGATAAATTCCAGTTCAGGAAACACCTTCTTCATCATTGGCCTGATATACGGGTCCAGACCATAATTATCGTCAATGTGCAGAAATCCTCCGGCAAGCATGTAATTGCGCAGGTTCATGGCTTCCTGCCCGTCGAACATCACATTGCCATGGCCGGTCATATGTATGAAAGGGTAGTTGAAGATATCGGCACTACCGGCATCTACTGTTGCATAATCTTTATCAATGTTGGTCTTAAGGTTCCGGTTGCAGAATTCGATCAGGTTGGTGAGCGAAGTCGGGTTCGCATACCAGTCGCCGCCGCCCCTGTACTTCAGCAGGGCAATCTGGTAGGATGCCGGCGGGGACCATGAACCGATTATTGAGACAACAATCAGAATTACAGAAGTTTTTAAAATGGATTTCATCCTGTTAATGTAATATGGTTTTCTTTTTGAGCTGTGATTTTAGCAATGACACGATATTTCATGTCAACATATGATCCTGCAATTGTGTTCGTGAACAATCATTCCTGCAAGCCGAAAATCATATTCAGCCCTGACGTTGTATAAAAATGATGGAATTTCCATATTCCGATCCGATTCCTATCGGGGTCACTCAATATGACAATATGTTGATTATCAATAGTCAGGCTGAGAAAATTGTCCCGCCCTACTTGGCGGGAGAGTCGGAGCCTGAACTGCCGTAAAGACAGCCTCAAAATTCAACAATCGTGTCCCTATACAAGAGGCTCATTCAGCAAATTTACAATAAAACACGATGCCAGAGCCGCCGTTTCTGTCCTGAGCCTTGCCTTACCCAGACTTACCGGCTGAAAACCATTGTCGAGCGCCAGCCTGATCTCAGCAGGACTGAAATCACCCTCGGGCCCGATCAGCACAAGGGCATCCTTGCCGGGAAGGCAGACATCTTTAAGGTGCGGCCGCTGGACTTCATCAACCCAGGCAATAAAAGTGTTTTCCCGGCCGGCATTGCTTTTGATTAATTGACTGAGATCAACAGGAGGATTGATTTTCGGCAGAAAACTACTCAAGGATTGCTTCATTGCAGCAATTACGACTTTCTCCATCCGCTCTGTTCTTATTTTCTGCCTCTCTGAATGATCACAATACACCGGTGTTATTTCCTGTAAACCAAATTCAGTAGCCTTCTCAAGAAACCACTCAATACGGGCGGCATTCTTTGTTGGGGCAACGGCAATGTGCAGGTTATATCCTTTGCCGGCAGATTGATCTATTGAGACCATTCTGATTTCACAGGATTTCGGATTCGGGTCTTCGATGACTGCAAGGGCAGTATTGCCTGTGCCATCGGTCACGCTGATATGATCACCCGGCTTCAGGCGCAATACCCTTGCAGCATGCAGCGATTCTTCCTTTGGAAGGGTGAGGTAGTAATTGCCTTCTTCAAACGATTTGAAAAGATTTGTACCTGGAAGATAGAATAACTGCATGGTCGCCATGAAATAATAAAGATGCAAAGGTAAAAAAAGACTGCCCGCAGAGGGCAGCCAATTATAAACAATACCTTTCAACAATTAATTGTCAACAGGCCAGGGTTATTCAATCACCAGTTTGGTTCTGAATGTCTTATCACCATGAATCAGATGAAGAATGTAAAGCCCGGCAGGAATACCTGGTTTATTGAAGACCCATTTGTTACCGGCTGCCAGGGTGGATTCGTAAACCATCATTCCATCAATTGAATATAAACGAAGAATACCGGTGTTCAGATTGTTTTCGGTTTCGACGACAAAAGATCCATGGTTTGGATTCGGATAAACCCTGAATCCATCCGCGATTGTTGCAGGCTGAGCTATTGCAACCAGATCTGAAATGCTGATGTTATCGATGTAAAGTCCGTTGCCGCGGCGGTGTATCGATTCAAACATGACTTTGATGTTACTTTTTCCGGCCCAGGCACTCAGATCGATCATGAAACATGCCGGGGTGCCGGCTGCTCCGCACCAGTCATCAACGGTTTCAGGTATAAAAGCCGTCGTTGAAGAAACCGGATGTGTTTCAAAGATACCTGTACCATCTTCACCGAATGCAGACACTCTAGTCCAGGTGGAACCACAATCTTCTGAAACCTGTATAATCAGCGAATCAGTGATTTGCTCGTAACGCCTGCAATAGGCATGCCCGAAACTCAGGAAAGCAGAATTATAGCCTTTCAGATTAAGCGGAGGTGATATCAGCTGATCTTTTGGGCCGGGTGCAACATTGTATCCGTAATAGTCCATTCTGATGGCTGTATTACCGGGTGAATTTCCCGAAACCGGACTTATTTCCCATGATTTTTTATTGTCAGGATTCACCAGTTCCCACCTGTTTGCCGTTAGGGTAGCCGATTCCCAGTTTTCGTTAAAAGGAAGCGGTAACCCTCCAAACATAATATAATTTTCGCGCGTCAGACTTCTTGATCCGTTAGTATTTGAGGCGGTGAGTGTAACATTGTATTTTTCTGAATCATTAAAGATTACTTCCGGGTTCTGAGAGCTGGCAGAAGTGCCGTTGGTAAAAGTAACTGTTTCAGGGCTGAATTCCCACAACCAATCCGAAGGGCAAAAATCTGTCTGATCGGTAAACTTTACCAAAGCCGGTCCGGAACAGAAAATTCTTTCATCCGAAGTAAATGCCGTCAATGGAAGCAGGGTATCGCTTACCACGATAAAGCCAGCTTTTGTTTCTGTGTCTGTTCCTGCCGGATTGGCGGCTTCAAGTGAAACCGAGTATTCACCTGGCGTATTCCAGACGATTCCTGCCGGGTTTTGGAGGGTTGATGTAGTGGTTTCTGCCCCCTCAAAACTCCAGTTCCACTCATAAGGTATTCCGGAAGACAGATCGGAGAAATCTACCGGACAACCAATGGGGACAATGGTTCTGTTGGCATCAAATTCGGCAGTGGGTGTCGAAAAATGCATCGGCGATTCCCATAGTCCGCGTCCGTATGTGCCTGCTCTTATAACATCACCCTGTTGGCCTGCCGGGTCGTAGAAGATTTCAAGTTCCGTTACCCTGGCCGATGCAGGGAATCCATTGGAGAAGAGTATCCAGTCGGCCATATTGTAATCGCGATAAAATATGCCAATGTCGGTTCCCAGGTAAAGTCCTTCCGGACTATGACGGTAATTGGCCAGTGTACTCATCTGTACATCGGGCAGGGTGCCGGTAAGATCGATCCATGAATTGCCCTTGTCGGCTGATCTGAAAACCCTGTTTTGTTGAACGACAAAGACCACATTCTCGTCTGTATGGCTGGTTTCAATGGCAGTAATGTTATTCCCGGAAGGAAGGTTACCTGTAAGTGTAAGCCATGAAACCGACACATCCTTCACATTGTCAGAACGATAGAGCTTATTTCCACTGGCTGCATATAGAATGCCGGTGTTAGCTCTTGACTGAGCCATGACACTCATATCGCTGGTACTGATGTCGGAAATTTTTGTCCAGTCAACCGAAGATGTGTTGTTTGCCTTCAGATTGGTACTTCTCCATATATTTTTATATCCGATAAACATGATGTTCCCATCATTATGATCGATAAGAAAAGGTGTCACCCAGGCTCCACTCTCGGTAATTCCATTCACCCCTTGACCGGCAATCTGTCCCTGACCCGAATGGTTATAATTTCTGTTCATCGATCCATAATACACTGTTGAATAACTGTACCTGTCATCGGTCGGGTCATAGGCACATTCCATGCCATCGCCGCCGCCAACGGCAATCCATTCGGTACCGGTCCATGAAGAAGTACCGTTATCCTGGTAGCCGTTAATTACAAAGTTCCTGTTTGTAGCACTTTGCCCGATTTTATATGCCTGGCTTATAACGAGTCCGTTGCTGATTTCTGTCCAGTTTAAGCCGCCGTTTTCCGTCCAGTAGACACCGCCATCGTTGCCTGCGAACAATTTTCCGGTAAGTGGCGAATATTCGAGTACATGCAGGTCAGCATGTACCGATTGAACACCGCATCCACCATACCAGTGTGACCTGATATTCCATGTTGAACCGCCATCAGTTGACTTGAAGCAATTGACACCTCCGCCGTACAATATATCCGGGTTGGTTGGATCGGCAGCTACATCAAGATCGTACCATGCCTGTCCGCCACTTCCACCACTGCAATCCCAGCTCATGATGTTGGGTGAGGTGGAGCGCTCTTCAAAACTCACTCCACTATCGATGGATCGGTACAAACCTTTAAATGAATCGCTGTTGGTGAGAAAAACATAAACAATTTCAGGATTGGCAGGTGAAACAGCAATGGCACCCCTGGCTCCTGCTGGTAATCCGTTTGCTCCCATGGCGAAAGTTTCGCCGCCATCGGATGATTTGTAAAAAGTACCGTTCAGTGTAGCATAAATTATATCCGGGTTTCCCGGTTTGAAAACTATATCTTTAAAAGTTCCGTTTGCCTTTTTATCCCATGTAATACCTCCATCTGAAGTTTTATAAATGCCACTTCCGGTGGCTGCAAATATCATGTTCGGGTACTGGGGGTGCATAATAAGCTTCGAAACAGTTGTATTTCCCATCCCGGTATTATATACAGACCAGGTAATGCCACCGTCAAAGCTTTTCCATACTCCAAGACCGGAAGCGTCGCCGGCATCCCGGTCGCCTGTACCCATGTAAATCACACCGGTGTTGATGTAATCAATCACAATGGCTGATACTCCTAAGGTGGGGAGAATATCTGTATGGTTATTCCAGGTGAGACCATGATCTTCAGAAATCCATAGGCCACCTGCCGGTGCACCTATGTATAAAATATCAGGATCGGTAGGATGAAAAGCCACTGCATTTATCCGGCCAAGTCCCCGGTAGCCGTTATAGCCTGAGGGCACAGTAAAAGGACCAAGTGGCGTCCAGTCCCCGTTCACCGACCGGCCGGCATGTTGCATCATATAAGTCTTATACGCCTTCAGGTTCCGGTCAGCCTCCGGTTTTGTTCCATCGGGTTTTACCCTTAGTCCAGTGAAATATTCCCAGCGCTTAAATGGCTTAAATCCACTGCCTTTGGTTACTTCGCGACCATTCCAGTATGTGTTGAATGCTTTTTGTGTTGCAAAGAAATTGGCTTCCTGATCCTGCATCATTTCTATCCAGTAAGGGTATGATGCCGTATCGGTTTCCGTTGCCTGAAAAACCTGTGCTCTGAGAAATGTAATTGAACATGTGAACAACAGGAGAAGTGTGAGTTTGATGTAATGGGTCATCTGTCTTATTGATTAACAATTGATGGCAAAACTTCTACAAATGTAATGGTTTCCATTAACCGATCATTTATTTTACACCTTGTTTGTAATTATTGAAAATAAAGAAAAGAAGCCAGGTTACATGGCTTCTTTTCTTTAAAATCTGATGGTTAAGAACGCTTTACAAAAATCATTCAAAGCAAAACAAAAGTTTTCTATCTTTAAAAAGTCATGGATACAGATCTTCGCCAAGCGGGTCGTTTTTCATTTGTTCATCAAACAGTTTAATTGCCCATAAGGTCAGGTAATATGACAAAGCTATCATGGCGGGCCATGCCAGTAACCACATTATTTTATCCAGGTACATTGTTGCAGGTTTAATTAAGGTTAGTAAACATGTGTCTGATCATCATTCAGGTCGCTGGCTTCAACAGGTTTATTGTTGATTGATTTCCATGCCCAGAAAATGTAGGCAATCACCACCGGTACAAAAAGCGAAACATAACTCATTGCACTCAATGTGTAGTGGCTCGATGAACTGTTTTCGATGGTCAGCGAGTGCTGCAGGTTAAAAGTTGACGGGTAAAAAGCCGTGTTGTTTAGCCCTGCCACCAGAAAGAGTGCCAGAACTGCCAGTACAGTTCCTGTGCCGGTGAACCAGATGCCTTTCAGGCTCTTCATGAACAGGAACAAAGCGATTCCGGAAAGTACAAGCACTACACCTGACAGAAAAATCAACAGAACAAGCGGCATCTGAAGAAAGTTGTGCAGGTATTTGTTTGGTTCCATAAAAACTTCACCGGTTCCTGGACTGTATGCAAATCCATCTTTTAACAACAGTGCGGTCACAAAATACAGGAAGAATACAAGAAAAGGTATTGCATTGTAATACATCTGTTTTATACCACGGCTGAATATATTTTCATCTTTCACGCTGTTAACGATGTAAAGTATGCCCAGTATGCGGGACAGGAAAAATACTGTAAGTCCCAGGGCAACATTGTGTGGGTTAAGTACAGCTTCCAGTCCGTGGAAGGGGGTTTCCCACCGTGAAATGGCTGAGTCATAGATTTGGGTCAGGTTTAGTTTTTCAACGGAAAACATACTTCCGTTGAAGAATGTTCCGACAGCAGTTCCAATCAGGATTGTTGCCAGGGCTCCGTTCAGAAAGAGAAAAACCTCGTATGTGCGCCTGCCAAGGAAATTATTGGGTTTGCTGCGGTATTCATAGGAGATGGCCTGAATGATAAAAGCAAACAGGATGGCCATCCAAACCCAGTAGGCACCTCCGAAACTTGTGGAGTAAAACAACGGGAAGGATGCGAAAAAAGCGCCCCCGAAAGTTACCAGGGTGGTAAAGGTAAGTTCCCATTTGCGCCCCAGGGTATTCACGATAAGTGATCGTTCGGTTTCGTTTTTCCCAAGGGTGTATAAGAGGGTTTGTCCGCCCTGCACAAACATGAGAAAAACAAGCAGGCTTGCCAGGATTGAGATAATAATCCACCAGTATTGCTGTAATGTGAGTATTGTGAATGTTTCAAACATGTTAATTTCCTCCAGCTTTTGGTCCGTTTTTAATTTGCCTGAACATAATCTTGAGTTCTGCGATCAGCAAGGAAGTGAAGATAAGGGCGAACAGTATAAAGGTCACAACCACAGCACCACTGTCGAGTTTCGATACGGCTGCCATAGTTGGCATAAGATCCTGAATTACCCAGGGCTGACGGCCCATCTCTGCTGTAATCCAGCCTGATTGAGAGGCTATATAGGCCAGGGGAATGTTTATAACTGCAATTCTCAGCCAGAAACGGGATGTTGAGATCCTGTTTTTATAAACAAGTAGGAGGATAAGTGCAAAAAAGACCAGGAACCAGAAGCCTAGCATTACCATCACATGAAAACTGTAAAAGGTTAGTGGCAGGTTTGGCAGCAGTCCTTGCGGGTTGTTTTCGAAATATCCGTATCCAAAGTATTTAAAGTTTTCATCAAGGAGTTGCTTTGCTTCACCAAGCCTAACCTCGTCACCCTCTTTTTTGGCAGCTTTATAATCAGCAAGTGCAGCAATGGCTGTTCTTCCGCGCACAATTTTCTCTGTTGCCGGCATGATCCCATGTTCTTCGTTCCCTTCCATCAGGTCCTTCACGCCGGGAATATAAGCGTTGAAATCCTGGAAAGCCATATAGGAAAGGAAGTTAGGGATTTCAATTTTAAAGGCAAAATCCTTGACGTTTTCGTTGTTCGGATCATCGGGTGATGAAGAAACAATGCCAAGTGCTACCAGCGGAGCCCCACGCATACCTACCGAAAGCCCCTCGAATGCAGCGAACTTCATAGGTTGGTGCTTTGCAATCACTTTTGCGCTGTAATCACCGGTCAGAATGGTAAACAAAGAGGTGACGATTCCGAATACAGCAGCTACCACCATGCTGCGCTTGGCAAACATGAGGTGCCGTTTTTTCAAAAGAAACCAGGAACTGATTCCAATCACGACAATGGCAGCCAGCATGTATGAGGATGAAATGGTATGTGTGAATTTGCTGACAGCCATTGGTGAAAAGAGTACTTCCCAGAAATTATGCATTTCATTCCGGGCTGTTTCCGGGTTGAATTTCATGCCAACCGGCATTTGCATCCAGGCATTGGCGACCAGGATCCAGAGTGCTGAAAGGCTTGCCCCGAATGCGACCAGCCAGGTCGAAAGCAAATGAAATCCCTTGCTGACCTTTGTCCAGCCAAAAAACATCACTGCTATAAAGGTTGATTCAATGAAGAATGCCATAATGCCTTCGATGGCCAGAGGGGCTCCGAAGATATCCCCGACAAACCAGGAGTAATTCGACCAGTTGGTTCCGAATTCAAATTCAAGGATAATACCTGTAGCTACGCCTATGGCGAAGTTGATCCCGAAAATGGTCATCCAGAATTTAGTGATCCTTTTCCATTCCGGATCACCTGTCTTAACATAGATTGATTCCATAATGGCCACAATGAACCCCAGGCCCAGGGTTAAGGGCACGAATATCCAGTGATACATGGCTGTGAGCGCAAATTGTGCCCTCGACCAATCGATCAGCGAATAGTCAAAATTTTCAGTCATACTCTGTTATTTTGGATTGGTTAATTGTTCTATTACATAATCACTCCGGTCTTCATCGCTATCGAAGTTTGTTTTAAGGAAGTCAGGGAAGAAGAAGATTTTAAGTATTGCAAACATGATGAACAGTTTGATAAGAATGATGGCCCAGAGCGTGCGCCCGATGGTCATACTTTTAAAACCTTCATAATAGAAAAAAAATATCCGGCTGAATATTTTACCTTTCATCTGAGTTGTTTTTCAACATTCAAAAGTAATCATAAACAGAAAATCTATCGTAATAATACCTTATTTGGAAAGTTATTTTATTATTTTTATGATCACCTCGGATATGAGAAGATTTATTGTGTTGTAAGAGTTTTTATTTCAGCACTATGCGAATATCAACCAACATGGCCGGCAGTTCCGTTTCCTGGGGATTTATTCAGATTTCGTGCATTTTCCGGCACGAGAACATAGGAATGTACGGCAGGGGAAAAGAGATCCCGGAAACCATCCATCTGTTTCCGGGGTTAATTCAGTTGAACAGGATAAAATACCTGTATGCATTGAAGGCTGTTTCAATGATTGACCGGATGCTGCCGGCGCTCTGGCTGTGGCACCCTATTTTTCAGGTGATGCATTAACTGCAGGGCCTTCAACTTTATATCCCAGTTCGTCGATTACTGCGGAGATTTTGTCAATGTCCGTGAGGGTAGTATCGTAACTGATGGTGGTAAGTTCAGCAATGTGTGATGCTTCGGTTCCGGCTACTCCTTCAATTTTATTTACTGCCTCTTTAACAGTATTTTCGCAACCTTCACATGTCATGCCTGTTACATGTAATTTTACCGTTTTAACAGCAGCAACATTCACTTCTTTGTTTGAATCGCTTCCGGACTTATCGGAAACCGTGCTGTTGCATGACGCCAGGAATGCTAATGAGAGTGCAATAAAAATGATTTTTCTCATAATTATATCTGTTGTTTTATAAATTCCCGGTAAAATTAATGATTTGGTTTAACGGTAGCCTGTTTCGAATAAAAAATAATCACCCTATTTGTGAATAGGGATGGTAACATGCAAATGACATGAATCTGTCTGCAATGCTATTCCTCAAGCGTGGAAAGATCGCCGGTATCCAGGCCTAGGGCGCGGGCTTTAAGCACCCGACGCATAATTTTGCCACTTCTGGTTTTGGGAAGTGCATCTGAAAATACGATAAATGCCGGTCTTGCTATCGGTCCGATTTCCCTTTCCACATGGTTTTTCAGTTCCTCAGCCAGTTTGTCGTTTGCTTCAAAACCCTGTTTCAGAATCACCGTTGCATGGATCACATTGCCTCTCAGTTCATCGGGTAACCCAATGGCTGCCGCTTCGGTGACTGCCGGATGGCTGACGAGTGCACTTTCAATCTCAGCAGATCCAAGCCGGTAACCGCTTACCTTGATAACATCATCGATCCGGCCGATAATCCAGTAATAGCCATCTTCATCCTTTCTGGCAGAATCGCCGGCAAGATACCATTTCTGTTTGCTGTATTTTTCCCAGTATTTCTCGACATATCGTTCAGGGTCGCCAAGAATGGTTCTGGCCATGCCCGGCCAGGGGCCTTTTATTACCAGGGTTCCTTCTTCACCGGCTTTCACATCCTTGCCGGCATCGTCAACTACTGCAGCCTCGATTCCGAAAAAAGGTTTGGCTGCAGAGCCTGGTTTTAACGGCATTGATGGCACTGGTGTAATCATGTGCCCGCCTGTTTCAGTCTGCCACCAGGTATCCATGATCGGGCAGCGGCCCTTGCCAATCACTTCGTAGTACCATTTCCAGGCTTCAGGATTAATAGGTTCTCCAACAGAGCCAAGCAGGCGCAGAGAGCTGAGGTTATGCCTGTCGGCCCAGCTTGAGCCAAACCGCATCAAACCCCTGATAGCTGTGGGGGAGGTGTATAAAATGTTAATCCCGTATTTTTCTATCATCTGCCACCACCTGTTAGGGTAGGGATGATTGGGAGCTCCTTCGTACATCATAATGGTGGCACCATTGATAAGCGGTCCATATACCATGTAACTGTGACCTGTAACCCATCCGGGGTCGGCTGCGCACCAGAAACGATCTTCTGGTTTTATATCAAAAACATATCTGAAAGTCGAGGCTGTGTAAACACTGTATCCTCCGTGGGTATGGACAAGCCCTTTAGGTTTACCGGTTGTTCCCGAAGTATAGAGGATAAAGAGCGGGTCTTCGGCATCTGTCTGTTCAGTATGGCAATTGGCACAGGCCAAAGGCATCGACATCAGGTCATGATACCAGAAATCCCTGTCGTTCTCCATATAACACTCTTCTCCGGTTCTCTTAACTGTAATACAAACTTCAATGGTCGGAGATCTTTTCATAGCCTCGTTGGCAATGTTCTTGAGCGCCGTTGCCTTTCCCCGCCTGAAACCACCATCGGCCGTTATCAGAATGCGACTGTTGGCATCTTCGATGCGTTCGGCAAGCGCTTCCACACTGAATCCTCCGTAAACAACACTGTGGATGGCTCCAATTTTCGCGCAGGCAAGCATTGCAATGATTATTTCAGGAATCTGGGGCATGTATATTGTCACCACTTCCCCCGGCCTTGCACCCATAGACCTTAATATATTGGCAAATTTGGTGACCTCACGGTTCAGCGCATGATAGGAGAATGTCCTGACATCACCTGGTTCACCTTCCCAGATAATGGCCAGTTTGTTCCGGGTGGCATTTTTCTGGTGACGGTCGAGGGCATTGTGAATAATGTTGATTTTACCACCTGTAAACCATTCGTAAAAAGGATGATTGGATTCATCCAGTACTTTATCCCATTTGCGGTACCAGTCAAGCTTTTTTGCTTCCCCGGCCCAGAAAGCTTCACGGTTATTGACCGATTCCTGGTAAACCTTTTCGTAATCCTTAATAATGGCCCGCCTTTTTACTTCATTCGAAGGTTCGTAGATTTTTTTCAATGTGTTAACCTGCTTGTCCATATTGTTTAAGGTTTTTTTATTGTAATCACATGAATAGCTGCCTTGCTCGTCAAAACAAGAATATCATCATGCAGTATATCAGAGGATGGATTTACACTTGCGTTCAATTTCCGCCGGTGTTTCAACTTCACTGACTTTTGCGCCAAAAACCCTGTGGCTTCCGGGTTTAACCATTCCGGCACGAATCAGGTTTTTTTCAGGATCGATGATAATGTACCCAAAGCCAATTCTCGATAAATCAGGATGTGAGCCAATGGAATAAATCAGTTTTTCCTCTTTCAAGGGAGCGGCATTTTGCATCAGTTCAACAAATGAAGCATACTCTTTGCCCAAAATCTTATGTAAAAATGAATTTAAAGGTTCAGAACTCCATAGTTTCGCTTCAGAAGGTCGTTTTCCGATGAATCTCCTGATATTGGCCAGTTGTTGTTCCAAAGCCGGATCTTCCTTGGTTTGTAGTTGATCGAGTCTTAAAGTATCAAGGTTATCAGAGGATTCATCACGAATATTGATTAATTCGCAGGATACCATTAGCAAACATGAAAGAAGAAATGTTGCCTGTAAAACCCGGATATTCATGATTCTATTGTTTTAATTTGTAAATAAAGGATATTCTTTATCTTTTGTTCATTCGAATCAATAAATTTAAAATGTAAATCAAATTCATAAATAAAGAGAACCGGTATGATAAGTAATTTTCATAAAAACCCGGTTTATGAAAATTAAAAATGAGCATAATCCAGTATTCTGAAGCATACCTGAAGTATTTATTCTGGTCAGATCAACATATTTATTCAAAAGAGATTGCTGTTTTTCTTAGTTTTGTCAGGCCATATCTACATTCTCCGTAATACCTGCTCTTTTCACGGATAAGGGGTTCCCGGATGATTTCAGGCTCTATTTTCAACCCGGTTACTATGCATATTGACAAAGATAGCAAATTGTTAACATTTACATCCCTGCATTGCTCTTTCTGGCAGGTTTTTTATGGAAGCTATATTTTATTGAAGAAAGGGATATTTGCCTCGATGAACCTTATTCTATTTTTAATGCGCAGCGTTCCATTGCTGAAATTCTGAAAATTCCGGCTGAGGGTGAACCCAATCCCCCGCTCTTTATGCTATTGCTGCATTTCTGGATAAAGCTTTTTGGGATTGAAGCATTTTCAGCAAGATTTCTGCCGTTATTGTTTAATTCGTTAACCATTCTTTTCTTATATTTTACCGGTAAACGATTTTTCAGTTTCTGGACCGGAATTGTGGCTTCAGCACTGTTTATTTTTTCAACCTATCATTTCTATCACGGTCTTGAAGCCCGGACCTATTCATTCTTTACAATGGCAACGGCTGCTTCACTCTACTTTTATCTGAAATATGCCCGGGACGATAAAAACAGGAGAGCTTTGATTGGCCTGATTCTGTCAAACGTTTTACTTGTTTATTCGCATTACTTCGGATGGTTTGTGGTGTTTTCACAATTTCTGACAAGCTTTTTCTATATACGTAATTTTCGAATGCTATTCAGGTTTATGATCCCTCCCCTGGCTACGGCAATTGGCTTTTTGCCTATGCTGCCTGTTATTTTAAAGCAATTTGAAATTTCCAGTCGTGGTACCTGGCTCAATCCTCCGAATGCGAATGATTATATGGATCAATTGTACTATTTCCTGAATCACAAGGAAGTATACTGGGTGGTGCTATACGTGGCTGCTGCCGGCTTGTTGTTCTCATTGTTTTTAATTATAAAAAAGAAATGGAAAGGGTTAAACACAGGATTGCCGGTGCTGCTGGTCTGGTGGTTGGTGCCATATACTGTCATGTTTTTTGTCTCATCCAAAATTCCTATGTTTAACAGTCGTTATGTGCTGTTTAATACTGTAGGACTCTTCCTTTTTATTGGTGCACTGGTGAATTTCCTCTACCAGAAGAACAGATATCTTGAGCCTGTGGCCGGACTGGTAATTATCGTATTTATGTATATCCACCTGCAGGTCCTGCCCAAAGATTTTGCATTACGCGAATGGAAAAAATCAATCGAATTCGTAAAACGTTATGAAAATGAAAGCAGTATTATTGTAATTTTTCCTAAATGGACCGATTATATGTTTGCCTATCATTATGACCATGAACTCTTTGCCGGCCACCAGGAGTTTGATCAGAATCTGATTAAGAGGCGGATATACAGGGTTTGGGGTCAGCAACATGCTGAATCGGTACTGACAGCCAATCCCGGAAGAAGGGTCATTTATCTGCAGGATGGCGGTATTAACCCGGGTGAAGATATATTCGGATTGCTTGATTCCGTATATGTGAGAATTGATCATCATTTCTATCCCCAGACATTCAATATCGGAGTTTACGATCCAAAAAGTAAATCTGAATAAATGAGACGATGTTTTGCTAAGGTTCTAATTTTAAGCCTGTTCAGAAAAGTCAGATGAGAAGGTTAGACACCTTCCCAATTGATCAGGATGATGTCAACTCATTATTTTTCGGAGTGGACCCAACCTTTATTTTCAAACCCTCATAAGAAGCCGGTAAAAAGACAGTTTTCTTAACCTGCGAGGCAACTTTTTGAAGAACTGGTGTCTTTTCTTATGAAACATTTAAACCGGGATAAACCCCGTTTTAATTTGTTAACCAGGTTTTTATAAACATATCTTTTTTTCTTCAAAGTATTGCGATTGACTGATCTCCTAAAAAAACCGTTTAGTCCGGATTTAAAAAGTCTGTTCCTGAATCTTCTTTATATGAAAAAAAATAACTGCACCTACCTCTTTATAATAATACTTGCAGCATTTCATACGGTAAATGGCCAGGTTAATCCATCAATCGTAAACGACTCCACCGGGGCCTGGCGGGTTAACTATATCAATGATAATGGATCGGGAGGCAGCTATTTTAATCATGATCATTACAGGTACAACTTTAACGGAGACACTTTGATCAATGGCAAGTACTATCATAAACTTTTTAAGGGCGGGCATTCATGGGCTGAGGACTTTTTTGCCGGTGAATCCTTTAATCATCTATATTATACTGATGTATTTTCTGGTGCGGTTCGCGAAGAGGGCCACAAATGGTTTTACCATAGCGGGTCTGATTTACAGCCGGAATTCCTTTTGTACGATTTCAGCCTGAATCCCGGCGATTTTCTGCCGGTAACCTTTAATAATTATATGACCGGAATCGTGGTTACTGTTGTTGATACAGTTATTCTCAACGATATTCCGAGACGCCGGTTGTTTATTGAAGGGTACAACGGACCTGCTGCAACCTGCATTATTGAAGGCATAGGCGGCAATACCGGACTTATAGAACCATTACAGATGTTTGAGCCCATCTGGAACCTGGTCTGCTATGCTGAAGATGGCGTATCCGTTTGGAACGAAAGCGGAGGCTTATGTGATCTAACCGTGAATGCCGGTTTAAAACCCGATGGCTCAGCGAAAGGTCTGATCGTATTTTCTGATACCGAAACGGACTATATCCAGGTCAGGATTCCCCGGATGAATGAACATGGTATTCTTGCCATTTATGATGGTATTGGCCGCCTCTGCGAACAGATTTCGATTTCTGCTGGTCAGAATGAGGTGGGTTTCTGGGCCACAGATAAACACAGGATCTATTTACTTTCCTTTAAATCAGTCAGTTACTCATCGTCAATAAAGTTTATCGTTCGATAATAACCCACAGATTATAATAACCTTCCTTCCTGCTTACTTTAGAATCAATCTAAAGTTCAATCGATAATTGATTTTACAGATACTTGTCATATTTTTGTCGCCGATATGAAACTGTATTCTAAACGATTAATTAAAAACCAACCAGTAAAATGAAAAAGATTTTATTTCTATGCGGAATGACCCTTATTGCAGGAATGATGTTCACAAGTTGTAATAAAGAGGAAGAAGAACCCGGACTTCCCACCGTTGCATTCAACCAGAATAACGGGTATGTGACCGGAAATACCACCGCTGCATACAGTGATACACTTTTGTTTGGGATCATCCTTCAGGGGAACGGTACGGACAATATCGTAAAATTTGAAGTGATGGCAAACGATTCGCTGGTCGTGGATTCCGTTATCAACGCACAGAGTTTTACCATTGATATCAGATTTGTCAAAGGAGCCAATGCAGAAGATATCATAAAGTTTTCAGCAACCGACATAGCCGGTAACAAAAAGGAAGAAACCATCACGATTACCGGTGCTTTCGGTGAACTTGATTCTTTTGTTACCGTGCTGATGGGAGCCTAGGATAACACTGAAGTACAGAGTTTCCTTTCGCTCGACAATCATAGCGCAACCAGGTATTTTCAGGCTGAAGCCTTCAATAATCAGGATAAAATCGACATGTTCTGCTTTTTTGAAGATGCGAACATGATGGCGCTGGCTTCTCCCGGGACCGGTATCACCGGTGTTTTTACCGGCGCTACCTCACCTGAGTTCTATACCATAAAAAATCAGACCTGGTTTGTAAAGACAACCCTTACTGCTGCGCAGTTTGATGCAGTTCAGAACGATGGTATTGTGCTTGATTCATTCGATACGGAGAACGATTTCAGAAAAGCCAAGTTGCTCACCGCCGGTGATGTCTATTGCTTCAAACTGCAGAATGGTAAATACGGTTTGCTAAAGGTTATTGAAGTAACCGGTGCAGCAACAGGTACCCTTGAAATTGCCATTAAAGTTCAAAAGTAATCCATGTTTTCATTCCGTGTTATTGCAATAGGGAAGCCACACTGCCTTAAGCTTGCAGTGTGGCTTCCGTTGTTTTTGGTCATGATTATGCTGGGCTCCTGCTCCAGGGATGAGACAGTTCATAAAACTTCCCTGATACTGAAAACCGGTCAGGCATATACTGCCGACAATGCCTATATCCCGACCGGAGGAACCATCCGGATCGGGGTACTTGCCTCCGGTGCCGGTGCCCCGCTGACTTATATCAGAATCGACAGGATTACCGGCACCGACACAGTAACCCAGCTGGACCGGGGACTTTTTGCCGGCAGCGAAGGCCTGGATGCTGATTTTACCTTTGCAAAGGATACCTCCGCACTTGAAATCTGGAACGTCCTGGTGATGAATGCCGACCGCATTGAAGCTATGAGTTCGATCAGGATAAACAAAGGAGAGGGAAGTGCTTATGGTCCGGTCAAATACTTCGGTTCAATTGTGTTTGGATTGCAGGACAATCAGAGTTTCGGGCATTTCGTCGACATTGACGCTGGTCTGGTTTATGATGAAATGACCGTTACCGGCAAAGAAAGCACCATAGATGTACTGGGGTATTATTACGTGACTTCCGGATTGCCATCGCCTACCCTTACATGCCCGGGATATACGGCGGCCGTGGGTTATTATCCCCTGCTTTCAGGATGGAGTATCAGGAACAATACGCTTTACGATTATCTGTCAACAGATAACAACCTTGTAAGTGCAGAAAGCTTTGATTCGGCCATAAACGACAGTCTGCTGATTACGGCCTATAAGCCTGATAAGGTAAGTGGGAACTGCAAATACTGTTACACCGGGAAAATCGTGCCTTTTAAAACGATGGAAGGAAAATATGGCCTTATTAAAGTTATCAGGGCCGATGAAGCCGGAAACGGCACCATTGAAATAGCAGTTAAAATACAGCAATGAAAAAATACCCAGGTAATACCCGGCTTCCGGGATTGGCCACCCTGTTTCTGATGTTTTTCATGGTTTCAATTTCGGTGAATGGCCAATCCTGTCTCAGTGGAAAGGTTGTCGTGAACCCGGCCGGAAAAGCAGTGGGTGAAGTCAATATCAGCGTTGGAAGAGAAAAAGGAACCATTTCCGATATTAACGGGAATTTCAGGATATGCGGACTGATTGCAGACTCTGTGAAAATAGAGGTCAGCTATCTGGGCTATGAATCCCGTTCGATTAATATCAGGCTGCAACCCGGCGAGAACAAGCTTCCTGAAATCTCTCTTGAGCCGCTTCTTATTACGGTTGAAGAAGTGGTGGTGACCGCTACCAGAACCGACAACAATATGCTGAATACACCTGTCAGAGTTAATCTGATTTCTCCCCGGCAGCTTGCTAACATTCCTGTCCAAAACATTGATGAAGCGCTCAAATATGTTCCCGGGATCAATTATAACAGACCTTTTGGCATATTCAGCACCAAGGCAAATGTAATGATGAGGGGATTGAGCGGAAAAGAACAGGGAAGGGTCCTGGTTCTTCTTGACGGTGTACCCTTAAACAAGTCTGACGGGGGTACCGTTGACTGGAACCTTATTGATGTGAATGCTGTTAAGAAAATAGAAATCATTAAGGGGGCCGGATCCGCAGTTTATGGTGGCAATGCCATGGGAGGTATTATAAACATCATTTCAGGTAAACCAGAATCTCCGCTGTTTCTGAGGGCATCATTGGAGGCAGGCTCATTTCACACCCGTGGAGCCCGGTTGAATGCCGGGGGAGTCAAAAATCTGACCAACGAAAAGAACAGCTTTTATTGGATGCTGAACTCCTTCTATAAAATCAGCGATGGTTACATAACGCAAAGCGAAGCCGATGTAAGAGCCAATCCTTATATAATTAAATCGGATATGCGTGAAACCGGTGCAAACGTGAAGACAGGATTATCCCTCGGCAGCAAACATACCATTGAGGCTTCCGTTAATTACTACAACGATCGCCGTGGTACAGGCGAAAAGGTATATCAGCCGGAAGGAAATACCACCGATCACGATTCCTGGGGGGTAACAATCAATTACAGGGGTAAAATCAGATCGGTCAATACTATATCCTCCCTATATATATTGAATGAGGATTATAAAAAGGTAAATGAATACCTGAAGGATGATTATACCTGGTATGAAGTACTTTCTACCCGCCGGGATTTTGGCTGGATGACAACTTTCAGCGGACAGTCAGGCCAATCACATCAGTTTACCGGAGGTTTCGATTTTAAAAACGGTAGTGTTGATGCCTATGACAAGTACTATACATCGACAGACATTGTCTTTAATGAGGGTAGAATGAATACCTGGGCTTTGTTTGCACAGGATGAATTAAGTCTGATAGGTGGGAAGCTAAGGATTATAGCCGGACTGAGGTTCGATTTGGCATCCTTTTATGATGGCTCTTTCCGGATACAGGATCCTACGATGGAAACATCATTTATGTATGGCTACCAGGTGCCGGACATGCCTGTGCAAAACTGGAATGCAATTAGTCCGCGTCTTTCGGCACAGTATAAATGGAACGGAAACAACAGGGCTTATGCAATGTTTTCCAGGGGATTCCGTGCATCGGTTTTGGATGATCTCTGTCGTTCAGGCAGGATCAAAGGAGGCTTCAAAATAGCAAATCCTGCAATTAAGCCTGAATATCTGAACAATTATGAAGCCGGATTGGATATCAAACTCCTGGAGAAGGCTTTATTTTCAACCTCCCTGTTTTATTCCAGAGGGAAAGATTTTCAGTATTATGTGAGCAACGGGCAAACCATTGATATGGGTTTTGGCGATCGACCCATTTTTATCCGGGCAAACATCAGCGAAGTTGAAATCTATGGAGCCGAATCGGAACTGCGATACGAAATTCTTACTGACCTCAGCATTTTTGCCAATTATGCTTATTCACATTCAATTATCCTGAATTACAGAAAGATTGCCAATAATGATACCATCGATCTGTCCGGCAACTTTCTTACCGATGTACCGGCCCATATATTCAGCTGTGGAACTACCTGGACTAACAGGATCGTAAACACCGGATTGTTTTTACGTTATTCCGGACCTATGTATATCAATGATCAGAACACGATTGATGAAATCCTTCTTTCAGACAGTTATCCCGGATACACCACTGTTGACCTTAAATTCTCGAAGTCTTTTTTGAAACATTATAAGGCAACTGTAAGCATACAGAACCTTCTCAATGTTAAATATTATGACAGCAAGTATGCTGTTTGCCCCGGCAGATTCATTTCCGCTGAGATTACCTTTCACTTGTAACTATATTCCGCAATGAAGAAAACTGTTTTTTACCTGGCTGCTCTGCCGTTCCTGATTTTTAATGCAGTGAACGCGCAAACCAATGATTTTTATGATGATGCTCCCAGGGTTGATCTGAAGATGTCAGCCCTGACCATCGGAGGTGAAATTGCGAATCCGGGCCCGGTTGACTTCTCAGCGTTGCCGTTGCGTCAGATTGTGGTCAAGGAAACATTGTATGACGGGAAAAACGGCTCCTTTGTCGGATCATATTTGTATGAGGGTTATTCGCTATATGATATTCTCGATCATGTAATACTGAAAAAAAATAATGAAGCCGAATTTGCCCCGATCATAGATCTGTTTGCAGAAATAGAGAATGCAACCGGAGAAAAAGTAGTTCTCAGTTGGGGTGAGCTCTATTATCCCATCCACAGGCATGAGATTATTATTGCATCAAAAGTCAGGCGGATCGTTCCATCCAAGACCAAAGAGCTTTGGCCGTTGCCGGCCGATTCTAAACTGGTGATTGCTTCAGATCTTTATACAGAACGTAATATCAGCAGCCCGGTTAAAATAACCATACGGTCTTCTACCCTTAAATATAAGATTGACAGAAACATTCCTGATATGTACGCAGGTGAACTCAGATTTTTCAATCATGAGACACTTGAGAAAACCACAGCAGATGGAGGGCTGGAGGGTCCCCTGGTATCCTATGGTTCGGTGTTTTATGGCAGAGGAACCGGAATTCATGGCACAACACCTTTCAACGGAGTGATATTGAAGGATTATGCAGCCGGTTTTTATAAAATGACTATTGAAAACCTGAAGACAGGGTTATTTGTGGTTGTTGCTCCGGATGGGTACCGTGCGGTATTTACCTATAGTGAAATTTTTAACCGGAACGATCAGGCAGAAGTCCTGATTGTGCCTATGAGTGGCGTCAAATCACAGGGAGCGTATTTGTTGTATCCTGCTGCCGACTTTTTTTCAGACCGCTCGATACGCTGCCTGAATGAAATAAGATTTGTGAAATCATCTGATTTATAGGCTATTATATACTATATTTAAATTCCGGATCGTCATGGCTGACTAATCCGGAATTTTGTTATTTTTGGCTTCTCATCCCGCTAACATCGCTCTTTCTATCCCTGATGGGTATTTCTACCTATCCATTTTTACGATCACGCTCATATAAAAGTAGTATTTAAACGAATTGCGCTGCCATGCAGGCTGACGTACATTTGTATCGTAAGTTTTACTTATTCAGACTTAACAATCCAGTCACTGAAAATCATCCTGGGGGAAGATAAAAGAAACTGGAAGCAAGCCCGGAAATCCGGAAAGAAAAAAAAGGAAAACAAAAAAGTATAAAAGGTAAAAGCCATGAAAAAAGCTACTTTAATTTTAGGGATCTTATTATCAGTTATGATCAGCAACGCTCAGTCAAAAAACACCAGGACTGAAAAAAGCCCGGGCCTGATGATGGGTTTGGATACTACCCTGATCAAGATGGAATATTCACGTTTCAACAACTATAGTGAAACTGAATTATGGGAAAGGATACTTACTCCGGATCGTCTGGTATATTATTGTGTTAAATCTGATAACAAAAATCAGTTAAATATCGCTCATATTTACGAATTTGATGAAAATGGAATTAATAATAAATATACCACTGTAGCAGCACAGGAGAAAATGAAATTTGCCTGTGATTATCTGAATAATATAGCTTTAAATAATAGATATATATATGAATATCAGGGTGTTAATAGCAACAGCCAGGGTGTATGGGTATCCAGTAAAAAAATAAAAGACCTATCTGATTGCAATTGCGGAAATGTTGTGGTAACCGTTACTTCTAATATTCCTTCAGACAATGCCAATAGCATCGTAGATAATTGCCCGGTAAAGGTTGGTAAATCGGGTGAGCTTCTGACGATTGTTTACACTCCTATAAATTAGATACATTTGTTTCATTAGTTATGGCCGGGGGGTCGTTTTACCTTAGTTCATAGGTTTTATAGATGTGATAGGATTTATAGGAAAAAATGGGGCATTTAGCCCCATTTTTATTTAACTTTATTGATGTTATTCATTTTCCCTGTTTCTTCCCGGTATTCATCCCGATCAACGGGTATAGAGGGCAAAAGCTAATCAGGCTCGTCAGCGCAAACACCAGGGCCACGATCAAAAGAACAATCCCGGCCGTTCCGTTAATAATGCCGGTAAAAAACAACACTGCAATCAGTACTGCAATTGCCAGCCGGATGATCCGGTCGGCTGAACCCATATTCTTTTTCATAATCTGAAGTTTAATGGTTAGAACAAATGGCAAAGATATGACAGACTTTATCTCTTATTCTGTGACCTTGGTCACCGGCTACAACAATTCAATTCCTTCAGGCAGTTGCCTGATTTTACCCTCTTTTTCCATTTTCTTGAGCAGCCGGCTGATTACTTCACGGGCCGTACCTAATTCGTAAGCTATCTGTTTGTGACGGATATTAAGAATCTTTTCTCCTTTCATAATGCTTTTTTCAACAAGATAGTCATAGATGCGTTTGTCAAGTTTATGGTACAACAGATAGCGGATTGTTTCAAGTAATTCGGCGTATCTCATGTTGAACTGATTGAAAAACAGTGAATTCATGGCTGGATGATCCCTCAGCCACCCCGGCATCCTGTCCATAGGGAGCAGTAATACCCTTGTCGGATCTTCAGTTACAGCATATACTTTACTCTGCTCATTCCTTATTCCAGCCGTAAATGACATAATGCAGCTTTCATCGGGCTGGATGTAATACAGTAGCAGCTCTTTATCTTCATACCGGCTGTATACCTTAATCAGGCCCTTTAAAACCAAAGGAATCTGATTCACATACTGTCCCTCTTTCAGGATTTCAGTATCAGATTTTAAATCAGCGACCACACTGTGCCTGATGATTTCATCAATAAGTTCGTTGCCAAGGTAGTAATGTACCTTCTTAAGATTTGATATTTCAGGTTGGGTAAGTTCCATATGTTGAACTGTTTTACAGAGATAAAAATAGCACTTTTTGAGACAGACATGTATCAGAATTCTTTAAACAACAGCTCATCAACCATGAAATCTCTTTTACGGTTAAATATCATGTTGTGTAACTTTTGTCACTGACGAATAATCATTTTGATTTTACTTTTGTTATTTATAATTAATCTTAATAATAAAACTGCTTATGAAAAGAAACAGACGCTTTTTGATCGCAGGCCTTCCATTACTGATGGTATTGCTTGTCTCCAATGTATTGTATCATACCGGATCTCCGGGTGCTAAATCAGGTTCTCCGGGTGACGGGCTTGCAACCTGTACCGATTGTCATGGAGGTACATCCCAGGTCATTACCGGATGGATAACGACAAATATCCCGGCATCGGGCTATGTAGCCGGGCAGACCTATACAATCACTGCCACAGCAACACACACCGGTGCTGCACTGTTTGGATTTGAACTCACAGCAGAAAATTCTGCCAATGCCAAACGCGGAACTTTCATCATTACCAATTCAACCGAAACGCAGCTGACCAATGCCAATAAGGCGGTGACACACACTTCAAACGGTACCAACCCTACAGGCAATTCCAGAACATGGAATGTGAACTGGACGGCACCAACCTCCGGAACAGGTACGATAACCTTTTATGCCGCCTTCAATGCAGCCAATGGCAACGGAACCAACAGCGGAGACATAATTTATAAATCATCGACTGTGGTACAGGAATTTGTTGCCCCACAAACTACTCTTACCCTGAATCTTACCGGAATGACTCCGCACATCGGGCAATTGTTTGAAGCACGTCTTATTGATAAACTTGATCTTACTGAAGTTGACCGCAAAAAGGTCACTTCCGTTGCAGCGGCCTCTTTTTCAGTCGTTTTTGACGGAATCATCAATGGCCATAGCTATTTTGTAGATTTTTATGCCGATGTGAACGGGAACGGAACCTATAATGCGCCACCCATTGATCATGCCTGGAGGCTGAGTGCCAACAACATCAATGGAGGCGCTGCGTTAAATTTTGCGCACAACACCAATTTTACGGATATTGACTGGCGACACCTTGTTACACTGAATTTAACAGGGATGACACCGCATTTAGGTCAGAAATTTGAAGCCAGACTGGTAAATATTAACCGGAACATGAAGGAAGCCGGGAGGGTTACAGTAAATGCTGTTGGCAGTGGTTCATTCCAGGTTAAACTGCCGTTTGCTGAACCGGGCCACAGTTATTATGTTGAATTTTATGCCGATATGAATGAAAATGGCCGGTTCGACCCGGCGCCTGCCGACCATACCTGGCAGTTGGAGTCAATGAATACGAGCGGCGATGTCAGTCTGAACTTTGCGCACACTACCGCTTTTACTGAGATTCCCTGGAAAGGATTATTCAAACTTCAGTTCAGTGGCATGACTCCTCATCTGGGGCAGATTGTAAAGGTAAGGATGATTGAAACAGTGAGTGGCAAGGAAGCCGGCAGAGCCACAAGGAATGCCGATCTGGCAGCTTTCTCGATGAGTGTGCCCTGCCTCGAAGATGGCAAAACCTACCAGGTGGATTTTTACGCTGACCTGAATGAAAACGGAATCTATGATGCGCCACCTGCTGACCACGCCTGGCGTTTATCCAGCGGTAGTATATCAGGTGACAAGTCATTGCTGTTCAGTCACAGCACCTCCTTTACCGACATTGGCTGGAGTTACCTGATCACATTGCATGCCAACGGATTGACTCCGCATCTGGGGCAACTCTTTGAAATGAGGATATTCAATACACAGACATTTTATGAATCAGGAAGGATAACAATTCCGGAACTGCATGTGCCGGAAGTGTTTCTGGAACTACCCGGACACGATCTGGGTGGAACCTACAACATTGATTTCTATGCTGATATGAATGAAAATGGCGGATATGATCCTCCTCCTGCCGATCATGCCTGGAGAGAAAGCGTTGCCGGGCTGGTCAATGATACGGTTGTTGATTTCATACATAATACCGACTTTACCGATATCGACTGGATTGTGGGTGTAACAGCGGTTTCCCAAAGATACGATGTAAAGATTTTTCCTAATCCTTTCACCGACAGGCTCTGGATACATTCAGACCCTGGGCTGCCTGTCATCAATGATATCAGGTTATACAATGTTTCCGGGGGATTGATTTTTGAAGATCAACCACAGGGCAGTTCTGCATATCTGAACATAGGTTCTCTCAAACCCGGAGTCTATTTTATAGGCATCTGGTTTGCAGATGGGCGTTCAGTTACACGGAAGCTTGTAAGGCTCTGAGTTTGATTTTTTCTGATATTGCGGGGAGGTTGCAAAGCCTTCCCGTTCTTTTTTATTAACGGGTTCTGATTGCAGGATAAGGTTTTGATAAAAATACAGACAGAATCAGTCAGAGTTTTACTTCCTGAAAAATGATTTATTATCTTTATCCTGTCCCTTTCGGACTCCCTGATTTTTAATCTGAAAACGGTAACCTGGTTTCCGGATTGGTATCATCAGAAAGGTGTAAAAAACAGAATATGAAAAACAGACTTCTTTTCAGGATTTCAATTGTGGTCAATGTAATTTTCCTGGGCCTGTTGATGGTAATTTTCTATAGGTACAGTGAGGTTTTTTATCAGAAGAAGATTCAATGGAACCACTCTGCCAGCATTGTAATGTTTGGTGATTCACATACAGCCGGAGGCAAATGGAATTCACTGCTTGAAACAGGTCCCGTATTGCGTATGGGCTGGGGTGGGTTCAGCAGCGACCAACTGAAAAACATGATTCCCGATTGTATAAGTTACAAACCGGAGTACGTTTTTATCCTCTGTGGCGGTAATGATATTGTTGGCGGCAATTGTTATTCGATTAAAAGAATCATAGATAATTACAGATTTATGGCCGACACATTGCGAAGCAATAACATCAAACCGGTATTTCAGAAGCTGTTATATCTTCATGACGGGAAGGAATACAACACTGTTGTTGATTCAATAAACAGTATGCTTACTGAATTTTGTATCCGGGAGAAAATAGACCTGATTGACATCGGGACCTCAATGAATGATGCTTCAGGTCTGAGGGCCGACCTGACCATTGACAATTGTCATCTGAACAGCGATGGTTATGAATTATGGAGCGATGCCGTAAACAGTTATCTGAAAAGGAAAAAGCCTTAATTCATGTGGTTGTAAGTTGACTGTTTGTCATGTTTCTCTGCTCCGGTCATTTTTGACAAGTGAAGTTTTTTTCTGGTTACGGTCAGGGCTGCCGTTCAGCATAATCTGACAGTCCGGTTTTCTTCTGTTCAGAATCATTTAAGTATTTGTATTACTTTTGCTTCGGGATTCACATTAACATTGTAGATAACAATTTTAGCATGAGCATGAAGCGTTTGAGAGATTATGCCGGCAGTGCAATACTCATTGTTATTTCAATGATTGTATTTGCAGGTGCTTCCGGCTTGTCCTATACAGCGCATTATTGTAACGGCAATCTTTCCGGTATCGCATTTTATACGGAACTGGGCCTGCAAAATCCTGTAACCTGCGGCTGCGGGCACCCTTCAGCAAATGGGCCATATCCGGTATCAGACAGTAAAACCGGCCTGAATAAAACAGGGTGTTGCACCAATATCACATACTTCAGTAAGCTCAACCTTGAATCCCCGGTTACTTTTAATTCTTTGGTTGTCCTTCTTCAGCCAACTGTTGCTGAACCAGATCTAATGCATGCTGTTCAGCCTGTTCCTGAAAAGGAAATTATTCCTCTCTTCCATTTCAGATTCCGGCCACCACCTCTGGCGGGTCGTGAACTAGTGCTGTTTCTGTCCCAACAGCGTATTCCCTACAGTATTTACAGTTAACAGAAAGAGCTGATCTCTTTCCTGATCTGCTTGTCAATCTTATGGCCCACGCTATCTGATTGCTGGCCGGCCATTCAATTTTACGCTGTTAACAACTGTAAATATCAAAGCCATGTACATAAAGAATATCGTTAATATCATTTTCTGCATGCTGGTAATTCTTCAGGCAGAAAGGGCTGTATCCCAGACTATATCAGGAACAGTCTCAATATCAGATAAAAAAGGTAAATCCATCGGTTTACCGGGTGCCAATATACACTGGGCCGGAACAACTACAGGTACAAGCACCGATGCATCAGGAAGGTTCAGCCTCACGCGTAAAGGTATTTCCGTCCACCTGCTGGTGGTGAGTTCTCTTGGGTATAAATCCGATACCATAGATGTGAAAGGGCAGAACAAAATAGAGATCACCCTGACAGAAACTTTGAGCGAACTGAGTGAAGTGGAGATAAAGGACAGGATCGGGACTTCCTTTATTTCACAGCTTGATCCGAGGAAGGTCCAGGTAATCACCGGCAAGGAACTGACCCGCGCTGCCTGTTGCAATCTTTCCGAGAGTTTTGAAACCAATTCCTCTGTTGATGTAATGTATGCCGATGCGATTTCAGGGGCCAAACAGATACAGATGCTTGGCTTATCAGGAATTTACAGCCAGATTATTTCTGAAAATGTACCCCTGCTCCGTGGGCTGGGATCCACTTTTGGACTGGGATATATTCCCGGTCCATGGATGCAGTCCATCAGCGTTTCCAAAGGTGCTTCTTCTGTTATGAATGGTTATGAATCCACCACAGGCCTGATCAATGTTGAATATAAAAAGCCCGCCGAAAGCGAGAAACTGTTTCTGAATGTGTTTGCCAACCAGCATGGCCGGATTGAAGCCAATTTCAATTCAGGCACCAGGCTCACCGATCGCTTAAGCACTATGGTTTTAGGACATGCCAGCACTTTTCAGAAGTCTTTTGATGAAAATGATGACTTGTTTATGGACATTCCAAAGCTTACTACTTTCAATTTCATCAACAGGTGGGATTATGAAATCCCGGGCAAATACGATTCCAGGTTTCTGGTAAAATATCTCGACGAAACACGTGAAGGCGGTTATATGGATTTTAATCCGGATACCTACAACCCGAATGTTGACAAGATAAGCAATCTGACTGAAACTTATGGTTTTCATTTGAAAACAAAGCGCCTAGAGAGTTTCTGGAAAAACGGGATTATCCTGAATCATAACCGGAGTGTCGCCGTTATTGTATCGGGTATTTACCATTCGCAGGAAGGCTTTTTCGGAATGAATAAATATAACGGAGTTCAGAAAAGTTTCTTGGGAAATCTAATCTACCAGGATGCCATCGCCGGAAATTCCGATCACCGCATTACAACCGGGCTCAGTTTTATTTACGATAATTACGATGAGGATTATTTCCGACGGGATTTTATATTCCTTTATCAGGAACTTGGTGTAACGGATGTTACCCTGCCCAACGATACATTGCTGACTGTTCATCATTTTACTGATACCACTTATGTTACAGACCGGAACGAAAGGGTGCCCGGTGCTTATCTCGAGTATAACTGGACGCCGGTGGAGCATCTAACGCTGATCGGTGGAATCCGGGCTGACCATCACAACAAATATGGACTGTTTTTTACGCCCAGGTTCCATCTGAAATACGAAATTCACCATGGTACAATGTTAAGGGCATCGGCCGGAAAGGGTTATCGGTCAGCCAACCTGTTTGCTGAGAATTTCTCCATCATGGCCAGCCAGCGGGTTATTCACCTTGCCGGTGACCTCACACAGGAAGAAGCCTGGAATTTCGGCATCAGCCTGACCCATGATTTTAAATTATTCGGGCGCGATACTCAGATCGATGCTGAAGCCTACCGTACAGATTTTATCAACCAGGTTATCGCTGATCTCGACAGCATTCCGTCGGATGTGTTTTTCTACAACCTGGATGGCCGGTCATTTGCCAACAGTTATATGCTGCAGTTTACCTTTGAACCGGTTTCCCGTCTTTCAGTGCTGACTGCATTCAGGATCAGTGATGTAAAAACAACCATCAATGGTCAGTTAAGGCAGAAACCCATGGTTAATGCCTACAAGGGTATTGTCTCACTGAACTATGCAACCCGTTTCGAGAAGTGGAAATTTGACTTGACCTCGCAGTTCAATGGTAGGGCAAGGATTCCTGATACCGGAAAGATGCCCGCTTTTTTACAGCGCGGGGAGTATTCACCGGCATATGTGCAGTTATCTGCCCAGGTTACCCGGAAATTCAAGCATTTCGAGGTATATCTGGGAGGGGAGAACCTGACAAATTTCACCCAGAAAGATCCGGTTACTGAAGCATTTGCCCCTTATCACACGCATTTTGATACCTCCATGGTATGGGGACCGCTTGTCGGAGCCACGGTTTATGCCGGTTTCAGGGTTGCAGTCAGGTGATTTACTTTATGAAACTGCATTGGTTTCAGAATGAAATTAAAACTTGAATAACTAAATCTGTCGGATGGAATGGTATGCTCACTTTTCACAACATCTCTGGCTCACAAATAAACGGTATTTTTGTCCGCAGTAAAACTGATGTATGACTGAATGTGTACACTGCGGGCAGGATTGTGGTAAAAATCCGGTGATATTTGATCAGAAACCATTCTGCTGCAATGGATGCAGCATGGTTTACCAGATACTTTCCGAAAAAAAACTCAACCGTTATTACGAGATGATGCCAACGCCGGGTATTCGCCTGGAAGTTGAAAGTTCTGCCGGCACGAGGTATGCTTATCTGGATAATGAAGAGATCAGCAGCCGGTTGCTGGAGTTCTCTGATGGCGGTATCTCCAGGGTAAACCTGTTTATCCCTGCAATCCACTGCAGTAGCTGTATCTGGTTGCTCGAAAACCTGCATACACTTCATCCGGGTATCATGCATTCACATGTAAATTTTGTACGTAAGGAAGTCAGTATAACATTCCATGATACTGAAATAGGGTTGAGAAGGTTGGTAGAGTTGTTGCATACCATACACTATATTCCGGATATCAGTTATGATAAGGAGAAAAAGGATGATCATCAGAAAGCAAACCGGCGCATGATTATGAAAATCGGTGTGGCTGGTTTCGCTTTTGGAAATATCATGTTGCTTAGTTTTCCTGATTATCTTCCGGGAGGAGAAGCCATTGATCAATTGATGGCCAGTACTTTTGGTTATGTTTCGTTCATACTGGCTTTGCCTGTAATTACATACTGTGCAAGCGATTTTTTTCTCTCTGCATTTAAGAGCCTGCGAAAAAAAATAATCAACATCGATTTGCCGCTTTCTCTCGGAATGCTGGCATTATTCCTGGAGAGCAGTTACGAAATATTAAGTGGAACCAGCACCGGCTATATGGATTCTTTGGCTGGCCTCCTGTTTTTTATGCTGATCGGACGGTGGTATCAGAGCCGGACATACCAATCCCTGTCGTTTGACCGCGATTACAGGTCGTATTTCCCGATTGCAGTGACGCTGTTACGTGAAGGAGCTGAAGAATTCGTTCAGTTGAAGGATATTCGTCAGGGTGATCTGATCCTTGTCAGGAATGGCGAACTTATACCCGTTGATTCGCTGGTTCTGGAAGGCGAAGGAAGCATTGATTACAGTTTTGTTACCGGAGAATCGCTTCCGGTGGCCAAGAAAACCGGCGATTTTGTTTATGCAGGGGGGAAACAGACCGGTGCCGCAATCAAACTGCAGGTAATGAAAGAGGTGGCGCAGAGTTATCTGACTCAATTGTGGAATGAAGACCGCCTGGGTGAAGAAACTGGATTGAATATGCAGACGATAGTGAATAAAGTAAGTCACTACTTCACACTTGTTATCCTGGCAATTGCATTTTCGGCATTCCTTTTCTGGGCGTTTGAAGATATGGGGAAAGCCGTTTATGTTTTTGCTTCCATCCTTATAGTGGCTTGTCCCTGTGCACTTGCACTGACCATACCTTTTACCTTCGGTAATGTGATGCGGATTTTCGGAAGGAATGGTTTCTATATCAAGAATACCGGGGTCATCGAAAATCTGACTAAAGCGGATACCGTGGTTTTTGATAAGACAGGCACCCTGACGCACTCCCGTTCGATGAATGTCAGGTGGGTAGGCACCGCATTGAGCCCGACTGAAATGCAGTGGATTCGCTCTGTGGCGAGAAATTCAACCCATCCATTGTCGGTGATCGTAAGCGACTGGCTACCAACCGTAACGGATCTCGCAGTGGAAGGATATCGTGAAATTCCTGGGATGGGTATTTCGGGAATGCTGGAAGGACACAATATCATGCTGGGTTCCAGGCAGTTCATTGCAGGCAGCGAATCCCCCGAGGATAGCCGGGTTTCATCGGTTTACTTATCCATCGATCACAAAATGAAAGGATATTTCAAGCTTGAGAACGCTTACCGCGAAGGACTTGAAGAGGTGATTGCCGGGTTTGACGGATACTCAAAGCATATGATTTCAGGGGATAATGATTCGGAAAAAAGCAATCTTGTGAAAGTATTCGGCACGGCCCATGCCCTGCATTTTAACCAATCACCTGTAGACAAGCTTAATTTTGTCAATAATCTTACAGGTCAAGGCAGGAGAGTCATAATGATCGGTGACGGATTGAATGATGCGGGTGCATTGATCAAAGCGGATATAGGAATCACGATTGCCGATGATATTTACCATTTTTCCCCGGCTTGTGATGCGATTCTGAAATCTTCAGAGTTCTGGCGTCTGAACCGTTTTGTCGATTTTGCCAATAAATCGGTTGTCATCGTATATTTAAGTTACGCCATCTCATTTCTTTATAACATAGCAGGTCTTTCTTTCGCAGTACAGGGATTGCTTTCACCTGTTGTAGCAGCAATCCTTATGCCCCTGAGCTCAATTTCCGTGGTTGCTTTTGCGAGTCTGTCTGTTTCATTGCTGGCACGAAGAAAAGGTTTATCTGTTTCTGCCTGACTTTTTTAGAATTTTACTTAAGTTTACTCCTGTCAATGACTAAGTTATGGACCTGTATTTTGGACATTTGTTCAAAACACTTGTAAGTACTACATAAACAATTATATATATAATTATTTAGATTAATTCTATTTTTATTTCAGGCAGAACTTCTTACTTTCTGAATTCATATCTTTGGGTAAATCAATTTAAAATTAATCAGATGAGCGTTGTTGTTGTCCTGATAGGTTTTAGTATTCTGGTGGCTGCCGGCTTTTTGCTGGCTTTTTTATGGGCTGTCAGGTCAGGGCAATACGATGATGATGTTTCCCCTTCAGTTAGAATATTATTTGATAATGAGAGTGATAAATCCAATGATTCAAGTGTTAACCAAAACAATGTTTAGTTAAACCGAACGCTTATGGAATTACAAAAGTTTTACTACGACAACAAGATTGTGAAAATGTTTGCCTATGCCACCCTTTTCTGGGGTATTGTTGGCATGCTGGTTGGGGTGCTGGCTGCCATTCAGTTGGTATTTCCGGCAATGAATTTCAACCTGGCTTTCACCACATTCGGTCGTGTACGGCCTGTACACACCAATGCCATTATTTTTGCTTTTGTAGGCAATGGTATCTTTACCGGGTATTATTATTCGCTTCAAAGGTTGCTGAAAACCGGGATGGCCAGCAACTGGATGACGAGATTCCATTTCTGGGGGTGGCAGAGCATCATTGTGCTGGCCGCTGTTACACTTCTTGCGGGCTTTACTACCGGTAAAGAATATGCAGAACTGGAATGGCCCATCGATATTCTGATTGCCATCGTTTGGGTTGTTTTTGGCTGGAACATGATGTGGACCATTCTGAAAAGAAGGGTTAAGCACATCTATGTTGCCATCTGGTTTTATATTGCAACATTTGTTACAGTTGCAGTATTACACATTGGCAATTCCATTGAAATTCCATGGTCATTCCTGAAGAGTTACCCGGTTTATGCCGGTGTTCAGGATGCATTGGTACAATGGTGGTATGGGCATAACGCGGTAGCTTTCTTCCTGACCACGCCATATCTCGGTCTGATGTATTATTTCATGCCGAAGGCTGCCAACAGACCTGTTTATTCCTATAAGCTTAGTGTGATCCATTTCTGGGCACTGATTTTCCTTTATATCTGGGCAGGTCCTCATCACCTGTTGTATCAGTCAGTTCCTAATTGGGCACAATCGCTGGGTACTGTTTTCTCAATCATGCTGATCGCTCCATCCTGGGGTGGTATGATCAATGGTTTGCTCACACTGAGAGGTGCCTGGGACAAAGTGCGTGAAGATCCCGTTCTTAAATTCTTTGTGGTTGCCGTTACCGCTTATGGTATGTCAACCTTCGAAGGTCCGATGCTTTCACTGAAAAGTATTAACGCCATCAGCCATTTTACAAACTGGACCGTAGGCCATGTGCACATAGGTGCACTCGGCTGGAATGGCTTCCTTACCTTCGGAATGATTTACTGGCTTTTCCCGAAGATGTTCAATGTGAAATTGTACTCTGTAAAAATGGCCAACCTTCATTTCTGGATGGGAACCCTGGCAATTTTATTTTATTCGATTCCGTTGTATTGGGCCGGATGGACCGAAGCCTCTATGTTTAAACAATTTAATGAAGCAGGCGATCTGGTTTATCCCAATTTCCTTGAAATCGTTTCTCAGATCATGCCCATGTATTATATGAGGATATTCGGCGGTACGCTCTATTTCCTTGGAGCCATACTGATGGTCTATAACATTGCCAAAACTGTTAAAGCCGGTTCATTTGTTGCCATGGAAGCTGCTGAAGCTCCGGCTCTTGAAAAAGAAGGTGGAATGAAAGCCGGAGAGGGCTTCCATCGTTTTCTTGAGCGTAAACCGGTTCAGTTTATGATTCTGTCGATCATCGTTATTCTTATCGGAGGTCTTGTGGAGATTGTTCCAACTTACCTTATCAAATCGAATATTCCTACCATTTCAAGTGTAAAACCTTATACACCACTTGAATTGCAGGGAAGGGATATATATATTAAAGAAGGCTGTTATAACTGTCACTCGCAGATGATAAGACCATTCAGGTCTGAAACAGAACGCTACGGTGAGTATTCAAAAGCAGGTGAGTATGTTTATGATCATCCGTTTCAATGGGGATCAAAACGAACCGGTCCGGATCTCTGGCGCGAAGGGGTAAAAACCGGAAGGAATTATAAACCCGATGCATGGCACTATAATCATTTTATGGATCCCCAGAAAATGAATGCCACTTCTATCATGCCCCAATACACCTGGTTAGCAGATCTTGAGATTGACATAGCGTCAACACCTAAAAAGATCAGGGTGATGCAGACATTGGGTGTACCTTATCCCGAAGGTTATGACCTGAAAGCAAACGATGACCTGAAGGTTCAGGCTGACGCCATTGCTGCAGGTCTGAAAGCCGAGGGTATCAGTGTTGGCAGCAATAAACAGGTGATCGCCCTGATAGCCTATATACAGCGACTGGGAACGGATATATCGGGATCTGCCGGAACTTCAGAAAACAAATAAACAGACGCATTATGGGAATTGTAACACGTTTGTTTAACGATATCGAAGGCATCTACTGGTTTCCGATCATTGCCCTCATGTTGTTTATCCTGATGTTTATTGTAATGGTAATTCATACACTGACCATTAATAAAACAAGGGATAAGGAATTGAGCCAAATGCCGCTTGATAATGATGATGAGTGAGTATTCATAAATCGAAAACATTGAAAAACAAGAATTATGAGCAATACAGACGATAAAAACCTGCATCATGGTGAACCTGAAATAGATGAGTTAACCAATGACAGATACCTGGGAGGTCATGAATACGACGGCATCAGGGAGCTTGACAATAAACTGCCCCAGTGGTGGCTGTACCTGTTCTATGTAACCATTATTTTTGCCCTGGTATATCTGGTAGGTTACCATCTGGGTGAGTGGTGGCCTTTGCAGGAAAAGGAGTATACCAATGAGGTCGCCGCAATGGAAGAAATTAAAAAGGCCAATCCTGAAGTAACCATAGATCTTGAAAACATGGTACCTCTCACCACAGAAGTTGATCTGGCTGCCGGAAAGGAAACCTATGACAAGATTTGTGTTACCTGTCATGGTAAATTTGGTGAAGGACTTGTTGGTCCGAACATGACCGATATGTTCTGGATCCATGGTGACTCAATCAATAACAAGGTAACAATCAGGAACCTGTATGATGTGGTTATCACCGGAGTAATCTCAAAAGGTATGATCTCATATAAAGATCAGTTGTCACCAATCCAGATTCAACAGGTTCTCAGTTTCATCCTGACTTTCCAGGGAACCAATCCTGCAAATCAGAAACCGGCTCAGGGAAGGAAATACGATGCATTTGGCTGAATCCGGATTATTGATCATTGAATGATACTTCTCATTAACTATTGAATTTTTAAGCCAATGGCTAAGGAATTATCTCCAGAGTCATTGGCTTTTTCCAATAAAAAAATACTGCATAATGACTGAATTTGAAGAAGAAGAATCGTTTCGCGACAGGGTTTCAACCATTGCCGAAGATGGAAAGAGGTTATGGGTTTATCCAAAACGTCCCCAGGGCAGGTTGTTTAAATACAGAAACCTCACTGCCTATGGGTTGTTGGTAATATTTTTTGTAACTCCGTTTATTAAGGTAAATGGTGATCCATTGATGCTATTTAAC
>JAZDHI010000013.1:0-26705 GCA_043806115.1 Bacteroidota bacterium | reverse complement strand
TATTCTGTTGATAACCATCTATTTTAAAATTCGCAAACAGAACATAGTGGACTAACCCCATTGCTTTGTTAACAACCTTTGATTTTCATGATGACAAAGAACTTTATAATGTATCACTTCATGTTTCGAACACTCCTAATCTGAAATCCGCAATCCGCAATCCGAAATTGGAAATTAGGCATTAGATATTTCACCTCCCATTCCCCATTTCCCCGGGTCCCCTGGTCTCTTTCTTAGTGGGCTTCCAGCCAATTGGACCCGGAACTCATTTCAACCTCAACCGGCACTTCCAGTTCCAGGGCTGTTTTCATTAAACGTTCAACCAACGGTTTTACAACTTCCAATTCAGGTTTGTAAACATCGAATACCAATTCATCATGAACCTGTAGAATCATTTTCGATTTCAGGTTCATCCTTATGAATTCATTGTGTATATTGATCATGGCAATTTTGATCATGTCTGCTGAAGAACCCTGTATCGGTGCATTGATGGCATTCCGTTCTGCAAATCCCCGTACAACCGCATTCCCGGAGTTGATGTCACGCAGGTATCGCCGGCGTTTTTTCAGCGTTTCAACATAACCATGGGCTTTGGCGAAAGATATGGTGCTGGTCATGTACTCCCTGATGCCCGGGAACCTTTCAAAATACTGGCTGATAATTTCAGCAGCCTCCCGCCGGGGGATTGAAAGTTGTTCCGATAGCCCGAAAGCTGAGATTCCGTAAATGATCCCGAAATTCACAGTCTTGGCATTCCGGCGCATGTCTTTGGTCACCTGTTCAACATTAACGTTGTAAATTCGTGCTGCAGTTGCTGTATGAATGTCAAGACCTTTCCTGAATGCCTCCTGCATGGCTTTATCTCCACTCATATGGGCGATCAGCCTTAGCTCAATTTGTGAATAGTCGGCTGAAAGAAGGGTGTATTCATCATTTCTGGGGACAAAAGCCTTCCGGATTTCTCGTCCGCGTTCGGTACGGATCGGAATATTCTGAAGATTGGGGTTGTTTGAGCTAAGCCTGCCGGTTGATGCCACGGCCTGGTTAAAAGAAGAATGTACCCTCCCGGTTTTATTATTAACCAGCAAAGGCAATGTGTCAACATAGGTTGATTTTAATTTGGTCAGTGAACGATAGTCTAGTATCAGCTGAATGATAGGGTGTTTGTTAATCAGTTTCTGTAGAATCTCCTCACCCGTAGAGTGTTGCTTTGTTTTGGTTTGTTTGGGATTGTCAACCAGTTTCATCCGGTCAAACAATATCTCACCCAGTTGTTTGGGTGATCCGATGTTAAACTTTGTACCTGCCAGCTGATAAATTTCTGCTTCAACCTGCCGGATTTCAATTTCGAGTTCAGCTGAATAAGCATTCAGGTTTCTGGTATCAATCCTGATGCCCTCAGCTTCCATGGCAGACAGAACTTTCACAAGTGGTATCTCAATTTCGTCGAAAAGTCCGCGTGTGTCGGTCTGTTCCAGGAGAGGTTCCAGTTTATTCCTCAGTTGCAGGGTAATATCAGCGTCCTCAGCCGCATATTCCTTGATGGTTTCAAGGTCAACCATCCTCATGTTAAGCTGGTTTTTCCCTTTTTTACCAATCAGGGTTTCAATGGATACAGGTTGATAATTCAGGTAGGTAAGCGCCATATAATCCATATTGTGCCGGAGATCGGGTTCCACCAGATAGTGGGCAAGCATGGTGTCGAACATCGGTCCGTTTACCGTTACATTATAATTTGCAAGTACTGAAATATCATACTTCATATTCTGACCGGTTTTTCCAATACCGGCATCTGTAAAAAGACCGGCAAATTCAGCAGTGATTTCAATTGCTTTTTTCTGATCAGCAGGTACCGGCACATACCATGCTTCACCCGGTTTCACAGAAAATGACATCCCTACTAGCTCTGCATCTGTTGTATCGAGGCCGGTAGTTTCCGTGTCGAAGCAAAACGAAGCGGCTGATTCAAGAAAACGGATTAGTTCAGAGCGTTTCTCCGGTGTGTCAGCCAGATGGTAAGAGTGTGGTGTGTTCTCAATGGAATTCAGGTTCGATTCAACCGGCAATGCTTCATTCATACTGCTGAAGAGATCAGGAGCAGTTGAGGGGGAACGTTGGGCAGAAATATTCGGACTGCCTTCCTTCAGGGAAATATCTGTAAAAACCCGTTTGGCAAAAGTCCGGAATTCCAGTTCATCAAGCAATTCTTTAAGGGCTGGAACATCTGGTTCCGTGAGTTTCAACGCCTCTTCATCAAAAGCGATGGGTACGTCAAGGATAATGGTTGCCAGTTCTTTTGACATCAATGCCTGCTGCGCGAATTCTTTAACCTTTTCGCGCATGGGGGCTTTCTCCAGCTTATCTGCGTTGGCTATCAGGTTCTCAATGGTGTCAAATTCTTCAAGCAGCTTTCGGGCAGTTACTTCTCCGATACCCGGCATGCCTGGTATATTATCAGAAGCATCCCCCCAAAGGCCAAGCATATCTTTTACCTGGTCGGGTCTTTTAATCCCGAATTTGGTACATACTTCATCAGGACCCATAATAACCGGTTGCTCTCCCGGCTTTCCGGGTTTGAATATCCGGATGTTTTCGGTCACCAATTGACCGAAGTCCTTATCCGGGGTCATCATAAATACCTGATAATCTTTCTTTCCGGCTTGTGTGGCCAGTGTGCCGATGACATCATCCGCCTCGAAGCCGTCAACAGCAAGAATGGGAACTCTAAAAGCTTCGATCAGCCGCATTATATAGGGAATGGCAGTTGCAATATCTTCGGGCATGCTCTCCCGCTGAGCTTTGTAAGCGGGGAAATTTTCATGTCTCACAGTTGGCGCCTGAGTGTCAAAGGCAACACCTATGTGGGTTGGCCTCTCATTTTTTATAACATCATACAATGAATTCGCAAAACCAAGCACAGCCGAAGTATTTAACCCCTTTGAATTTATACGTGGGTTTCTGTTAAGCGCATAATAAGCCCGGTAGATCAGGGCCATAGCATCTAACAGGAATATCCTTTTCTTGGCTTGCAACATGGAAATGACAGGTTTGGTTGGCATTTAAAGTGAGTAAACTGCATATTGTGACAAATACGACAGTGCCGATGGACAAAGGTAATAAACATGTGAATCGGAAATCGGTTTAGCAAATGATGAAGAAGAAGGATAATTTTACCGGCTTTTATCTTACGCACTCATCATGGTGATGTAGCATCGTAAAGTGATTACTGATATTTAAGAAGAAAAAGTTATTTATGGAAGCATAAATCCTTTCCTTGCCCATTTGGGTGCGTCGAAATATGTTTGAAAATATCAGACCATGAAGGAAAAAGTACTGTTAGTCAGATGTGTTCAGAAAATTGCAGTACCCCAGACTCAATGTTTTTGCTATCCTATAAAACCTCCTGATTACTTCTTATTATCTCTTAATACCAGCATATAAAAGTCATTTTCCAGCATCAGGTAACCATATTCATAAACAAAGCGGTAAGTATTGCCTTTCTGTGTGGTGTAAAGATGTGTAAAATAATTGAAATTAAAGCCCAGACCTGAAAGTTTTTCTTTATGAACAGTGGTTTTTTCTGCAGGTAATAGTTCGCAAAGTATTCGCCTGTTTTTTCGTAAAATGATGTTAACTTGCCTGACCAATGCACTGCTTTCGCTGTTAAGACGGTTATTGTAAGTATTCCGACACTGATCGCTACAGAATTTTTTATCGGCTCTGCCCACAATGGGTTCACCGCAATCGAGACAGGTTTTTCCCATAAGACGGTGTTTTTAAATTATTATCTTATATTGATAAATCAGATCATACCAGCAAAATAATGGAATGAATACTATGCTAAATGATTTTAGATTTGTATCGCTTTCCGATACCAGATGACTTTATGAAGTAATGAATTAGAAGTACAGGATTTTTCTTTCTGTTATTGAAACCGGCTTATTGTTAGAATAGTTTGTTTTTTTTATCCAGTTACCCTTTTTATCATATTCATATAAGTTGGTTGAAGAAAAAAGGAGACTACCATCGAAAGAAAAGGTATTTTCTTCCGTTTCATTTCCTTTTTCATCTCTTTTATAAGTTATCCTTCGCTCAAGTTCCCCACTTCCTTTGTGGAGGCTGGTTTCTGTTCTATTGTTTTCATTGCTATAGTTATACCTGTATTTCTGGCGCAGCACTCCATCCGGATTATATATATTTTCCTCCATAACATTTCCGTATTCATCATACAGGTATACTATCTTTTTTCCTATTTGACCTGTTCCGTCATAGCTGATGTCTTCCAAAAGATTGCCCTGTAGATCGTATTGATAAATGACTTTAAGTGTAAGCAGGTTGTCAGCTGAAAAGACATTGAGTTCCTGTCTGTTCCCTTTTTCATTGTATGTGTAAACAAATCTTTTATCAATGGTGCTGTCTGCCTTGAATTTTATATCCTCAACTTTATTACCCGTTGTATTGAAGGTATTTCTGTACCATTGCACCATCCGGCCTTTTGATAACGTAGCTCCATCACTTATTGGTTGAAATGCCTTTTCATTAATGCTACTGATCTTCCCTTTCAGGTTCAGTCTATTCAGATCATTCTTCTGGCAAAAACCATGATAAGCACTGGTAAACAGAACTGCAATTAATAAGATCAGAGAATTTTTCATCTTCATTCCTTTTTGTAAAGGTAAGAAAATATTTCGCAAAAAAAAACAGCCGTTGCATTTTTTTTTGCAATAGCTGCCTTATTCCATAATGGTAATCATAGGCCGGATATTAAAATCAACCTTTGGATTTCTTTTCTTTTTTCTCAAGTCTTTTTTCTTTGAGGGTTTTTGTAGGAGCCTTTTTGGTCTCTTTTTTTGTATCCATTGATTTTGCCATGGCAGATAACTTTAGGGTTAATAATTAATCCTTAGCGGTGTTGATTGAACAAGTAATAATTACAAAGATAATAAGCAATTTCCGTTATGTGAAAAAAAAGCTAACCAATTTCTTAAATACACCGATTAAATCCATAGAATCATTACATAGTATTCATATTTCCAATAGATTGGGGAAATATTTAATGATTTTTATCTGAGCATAAGCGGTTATAAACGACTACATCCGTAAGTAAATGACTAATAACCGACTCAGGCTAGGGAACTGCCATACTTTTGCTTCATCGTTCAATCACAATGAGTTAGGAACGGCAAAGAGAAGTAAAGTAAATGTTGAACAGGCCCTTAAGCGGGTACAAAACAAAAAACAATGAAAGCATTAAACAACCGGGTACAATTGATCGGCCATCTGGGTGCAGATCCTGAAGTCAAAACATTTGAAAACGGTAACATTATGGCTCGTTTGTCACTAGCCACCAGCGAGTGTGCAAAAGGTAAAAAGGGAGAAAAAGCAATCCGTACTCAATGGCATCAACTGATAGTATGGGGTAAACTCGCAGAAATCTGCGGGAAATATCTTCAAAAAGGACGTGAAATAGCAGTTGAAGGCCGGATTGCCTACCGGACTTTTACCGATGTTGAAGGCCGCCGCCACATTGTAACAGAGATTACAGTCAATGACCTTCTTATGATAAGTGGCAGACAGGCAGGCTAATAAATTCATTATTTCATACTGAATAACTAAGAGCAAATTATTATTTTAAAATCAATTTTATGAACAGCCTGAGTAATACTGTACAACTGATTGGGCACCTGGGTGCCGATCCCGAGATCAGAACATTGGAATCAAACCGAAAAGTTGCACGACTGCGTATCGCAACCAGTGATGATTACATCAATAAAAACGGGGAAAAAGTGAAACAAACCCAATGGCATAACCTGGTTATATGGGGAGGTCTTGTTGAAGTATGTGAAAATCTCCTTAGCAAGGGTCGTGAAATTGCCATTGAAGGTAAACTTGGTTATAGGGTATATACAGACAAGGAGGGGAACAAGCATTTCATTACAGAAATCACTGTCAATGAATTACGAATAGTCGGAGGTCGAGAAGCAAGCTAGAAAAACAAATATGGTATAGATACTGCACAGGCTATATGCCTGGTGGTATAAATCAAACAATCAATTATCACAATTTTAAAATCAAGTATCATGAACTCATTAAGAAACAGAGTACAACTGATTGGCCATTTAGGAGCCGATCCTGAAGTTAAATCGCTTGAAGGTAATAAGAAAGTGGCTCGTTTTTCACTTGCCACGAATGATGAATATACCGACAAGAGTGGGCAAAAAGTGAAACAAACCCAATGGCACCAAATGGTGGTATGGGGTAAACTGGCAGATACCTGCGAAAAATTCCTGAATAAAGGCAAAGAACTCGCAATTGAAGGCAAACTGACTTATCGTACCTGGAATGATAAAGACGGCAAGACACACAACATCACAGAAGTTGTGGTAAACGAACTGCTGTTTATGGGTGGTAAGGTGAAAAAATAACCGGGATTCTATCAAAGTAAAAGGGGCGTAACTGCCCTTTTTTTTATTAGAAACCATCTACAATTATCGTACTTGTGTTCAAATTTGTTAAATACTCGTTTTACTGTCACATTGATATCTGTTAGCTATCGGGGTCTAAATGCATCATTTTGCTCAAAAAGAACATTTTATATTGAATTAGCGGGTTTCGACTCTCCCGCCTGAATGGGCAGCTTGCCCCGCTTTTCAGGAGGGGACAAGCTGCCCAGTCTGACAAGAGATTATAGCAATAGATAATAATCACAAATTCAGACAGTCTATACACCATTTCTTACCAATTTCAAGAAAAATATTGCTTATGCATCCGATCTGGTAATTATTACAAATCGATATATATTATTTTACGGCAATGGTCAATTGGTGCAATTACCCAATACGGGTATAGCAATGCAAGCTGATTTTTTGTTGCACTCATGTCGTTCGACTTGGATTATAATATATTCAGGTACGGCTATATATATTGAAAAATAGCCTGGACTTTTTGTCGAACAAATCCGAAAAAAGAAGGATGAACTTTGCCGGCAGTTTTATAAAGTGGATTTATGATATTGTGACCGTGTATATTGTTGATAATTTTTTTAGGATGCAGAAAGCCAGATGTATACGTTGGAATTATTTTGTTATTTAATAATCGGACCGCCTTTCTTTATTCGGTTTGTTTTTAGTTAAATTTACGGAATAGTTGATAATATGAGGATGAGAATGCTGTTTACTTTGGTTGTAGGGCTTATAAATGGATGCCGGGCTCAGGATAACTCACCCACGGCTGTTGGTAGCGTCGACCTTACCAGATATACCGGTCGATGGTATGATATTGCTTCTTTTCCTGCCCGTTTCCAGCGTGATTGCCATTGTACCACAGCCGATTATACTCTGACTTCAAATGGATATATTGAAGTAGTCAACAAATGTCGCAAAGAAGGTTTCAATGAACGTGAAAGCATTATCTCTGCTAAGGCGTTCGTTGTTGAGGGTAGTAATAATACCAAACTTAAAGTTCAGTTTTTCTGGCCTTTAAAAGCAGATTATTGGATAGTTAAGCTGGACACAGCTTATCAATGGGCTGTTGTTTCTTCACCAAAAAAGGATTATTTGTGGTTGCTGAGCAGGACTCCTGTGATTGAAGAAACCCTGATTGAATCATTAGTGAGTTCTTTGAAAATAGAGGGCTATGAAACGGATAAATTAAGGCGGACTCCTCAGCCCTGTGAATAAATAGTGTTTACTGAAAACCACCTACTATGACTAAGAAAAAACTGAAAGATGAAAAAGCCGAAAAGACCAAAACTACAAAAAGGCCATCTTTAGAAAAAGGGAATACTCACAATAAAACGAACAAATCCGGGCCGGAAAAAACTTTTAAAGAAGTTAAATCAACGGTAGAAGTAAACTTACGCAAATCAGGGAATCAAAAAATCAAAGTGATTCCTAAAGCGGAGAAAATACCGCTGGTTGTCAGAAATAATGCCATAAGCAAAAAGACTCCGGAAGCAAAGCTTCCCGGAAGGTTAGCTGATAAAGTTTTAAAGTCTTCTGATAACTTTTTAAAAACCAACGTTCATCCTTATAAGGAGTCATTGATCAGTGAATTGCCGGTTGAACTTCCGGTAATTCCCAAAGTAAAAATAGTTAGATCATCAGGACAGAAAAAGATCTTTGTACTTGACACTTCCGTAATTCTGTATAACCATGATTCCATCAATAATTTTGAGGATAATGATGTAGCTATTCCCATCACAGTGCTCGAAGAACTGGATAATTTTAAAAAGGGGAATGATACCAAGAATTTCGAAGCACGTGAATTTATCAGAATCATTGATGCCCTTTCAGATAAAGGAACACTAACCGATTGGATTCCCCTGGTGAAGTCTAAGGGTGGAAAGTTTAAAGTTGTAATGAATGAACGCAGTACAGTAGATGCCCGCGAGATATTTGACGATAACAAACCAGATCACCGCATATTAAATGCTGCACTTTCATTAACTCAGGAATACCCGGATAGAAAAGTGATTCTGGTCAGCAAGGATATCAATCTCCGGTTGAAAGCGAAATCACTCAACCTTACTGCAGAGGATTTCCTTACAGGTAAAATCAAAGATGTTGAAGGACTCTACACCGGTATTTCGACAATCAACAATCTCAGTGGAAGGGTTATTGATAAATTATATCAGACCGGCAATTGTTTGCCTAAGGATATCGGGGTTAAAAATCCTGTGCCGAATCACTATTTTATTCTTCGCAATACCAATACTTCTGCGCTTGCTTTCTATAATTCTCTTACTAAAAAGGTTGAAAGAATCGAGAAAAGGTCAGCATTCAGAATTACACCACGTAATGCTGAACAGGTATTCGCCCTGCATGCGATATTAAATCCCGATGTTAAACTGGTTACTCTTCAGGGTGTGGCCGGCACAGGAAAAACCTTGCTTGCGTTGGCAGCCGCATTGGATCAAAAACGCAATTTTAAACAGGTTTTCCTTGCCCGGCCTATTGTTCCGTTAAGTAACAAAGATATAGGTTTCCTGCCTGGTGATATAAAGTCAAAGATTAATCCATATATGGAACCCTTGTATGATAATCTGAAGTTCATTCAAAGTCAATTTAGCGAAAAAGATAAAGAGTTCAAAAATATCACGGATTCTCTGGAAAATGAAAAACTCGTAATCCAGCCGCTCGCATATATCCGTGGCCGGAGCATCTCAAATGTATGTTTTATCGTTGATGAAGCACAGAATCTTACTCCTCATGAGGTTAAGACGATTATAACGAGGGCGGGACAAGGTACCAAAATCATCTTTACAGGTGATATTTATCAAATTGATACACCATACCTGGATGCTCAGAGTAATGGCCTTTCCTATCTTATCGACAAGGTGAAGCATCACTCAATCTATGCCCATGTGAGACTTGAAAAAGGCGAGCGGTCTGAACTGGCCAACCTGGCCAATGATCTGCTGTGATCAGCCTTAAGGTGCCGGTTTATATTGAAGCTGAGCCAGGCCCTGTTGATAAAACCAGACAATTGGTAAATTTCAATTTCTGCCTCGGGTATGGAGACCTGAAAAGACTGAGTCCTTCTCTCTCAGGAACGGGATCAATGATATTATTATCCTGTCGATAAATAGGTCTATCATAAAAGAGAAAATCTGCACATTGCAACCGCCAATGAGAATGCTTAGTTCTGTTTCAGATTTTAATTTTCGGATCGGCAGGTAAATCCTCTCTTCTTTTCTTTGGATGAAACCCACATGTATTTCAAATACAAACCAGCCTGAATACCGGCTTAATGCGGACAGGTTCTTCTCCTTAGCGGCAAATGTTATCCGACCATCATAATTAACAGAGAGCCATTCAACCTTGCGAACAGGAAGGCTTGCCGAAGCTGTCAAAATTATTTATGGATGAACTAACAAAAACTTCTTTACCGGAATAGTTTTAAGGCAAATTAATCGAAAGAAAAGTATCCCGGGTTTTTCTTCCTGAAATGACCACAACAGTTGATGCAGAAAACCGTTTGATATCTGTACTCTTCCCCTTCTTTTTCTACAAGACACAGAAAACGGGTATTGTCATCTGTATCTGCAATTTAACCATCAAGGTTTATGCTGATAAACAGGATAACTTACCCGGCATTCATTCACTCTATTTTGATTCATAAACAACCGTCAGAACTGTATGGCCTACGGCCCTGAGTGTTTCTTTACTAATATTCTTCATATCATCGTTTATTGTGTGCCAGTATTTGAAAAATCCCTTTTCCCTGTCCTGGTCATAATCAATAATATCAATGGTTGGAACGCCAAGTATCTGGTTTACATATACATGATCATCAGTAATAGCACCGGTTTTCTTTGTTAAAAAAAAGTTCTCATGACCCAGCCGGTGGGCGATATCCCATACCCGACGCATAATATCAGGTGCAAAATACATAGAAGTTCCCTCCATTGTAAATGTCGCATCTTCTGCGCCTACCATGTCCAGTAACATGCCAAACCGGGCCATATATCCCGGTACATGAGGATTTTTTGACCAATACTGTGATCCCAGGGCCCAGGAATCTTCATTGGTTCCCTGTAATTCCTGTGGTTCACCATAATCTTCCGAATCAAAGAGCACGATATCGACTCCCAGTCCCGGGTCGTGCAAACTCATTTGCCGGGCCATTTCGAGCAGGACGCCAACACCGCTTCCGCCATCATTGGCAGCCGGAACAGGCTTCTTCCGGTTGACAGGATCTGGGTCATGGTCAGCCCAGGGCCTTGAATCCCAGTGTGAACATAAAAGAATCCTGGATGTGTTTCCCGGGTTGAAACTTGCAATGATATTTTTCGAATCAAGCATCGTGCCGTCAAATGCCCTGAGTTTTGCCTGCTGAACCACTACGTTGGGTGTAAAACGTCTGAACGAAGCTTCAAGCCAGTTTGCACAGGCTTTATGTGCTGGAGTATTGGGCACCCTCGGGCCAAAAGCAAGTTGCCGTTCAATAAAGCTATATGCTGAATCGGCATTGAAATCAGGAACAAATATATTCCTGGCTTCAGCTGCTTTTTTTTCATCCTGAGATCCGGGTTTTGTATTGTTCTGGCAACCATTAAAGGATATGGCGAAAATGATCGTTGTCAGCTGAAGGATCAGTTTGTTTTTTTTCATAGAGTGTTCGCTACTGGTTGAATATGTCTGTATTTTGTCCGAAAGTTCCGGTAAAAACCAGGTCACTTGCTTTCAGTCGTTCTCTTCCTGTAATTTCCATCTTTTTAAGATTCTCATGCAGAATTTCTGGGTTTCCCAGGTAACCGACAGCAATTGCCGTGGCTATAGAAAAATAATCAGGAATATTGAAAAGTATTCTGATGTCATTGGCATTGAACCCTCCCATCTGATGTACAAAAATACCTTCAGCAGTCGCCTGAAAGGTCAGGTTGGCAACAGCCTGACCAAGATCATAATCTGCAGAATCATTGGGCTCATCCCTGTTATTTGTCTTTTTTGTCAGAGCCAGCATTAGTAATGGGGCTGTACCCGCCCAAAGTTTATTGAATTCAACCAGTGAGCCGAAAATTTTATCATAGGTGTCTGTGCCTTTTTCTCCGATAATGAATCGCCAGGGCTGCAGGTTTGATGCCGAAGGAGCCCAGCGTGCAGCCTCAAAAAGTCGTTGAAGTGTTTCATTACCGACCGGTTGCCCGTTGAAAGCTCTTGGAGACCATCGTCTACGTAATGTATCCGAAATAGGATAATCGTTTGATGCAGTTTTGATATTCATTCTGTGTTTTTGAATCAATTATACAGGTGTCATTTTGGTGGTTTGCTTGATCAGGCTATCAGAATACAAGAGTAAAAACAGCCCCTTCTCCTGGTTTCGATTTTACGGTGATGGTCCCTTTGTGCAAGTGCATAATTTGCCTCGACAGACTTAGCCCTATGCCCGATCCTTCTTTTTTCGATGTAAAGAAAGGCATAAATATTTTATCGAGTATATCTGGTTTAATTCCTGAACCGTTGTCGGCAAAATCGATGCAGGGCCTTCCATTGGCATTGAACGATGCGGTTACAGTAATATGCGGACTGATTTCTTCTTTAACTGCATCCATGGCATTCAGTAGCAAGTTAATAACAACCTGATCAATCAGATCGGGGTCAGCCGTTAGCTTCAGGTCCTCGGGAAACACCCGCGAATTGCACACTATGTTATATTTGTCCATTTTTGGTTTCAGCAAAACCTGTGCACGTTCAAAAATATCCTTAACCGGGAAATACCTGAAGTTAGGCCTGGGGATTCTGGTGAGGTTACGATAAGTCTCTACGAATGTAAGCAATCCCTGGCTTCTGTTTTGAATGGTGGAAAGAGCCTGCTGGATGCTTTCAATATCATCATCATCAAGTTCTCGTAACAGTAAGCTTTCTTCAGCATCTTCGAGCAAAAGGTCCTGAACCGTAGATGCAAGTGATGAAATGGGTGTAATCGAATTCATAATTTCATGGGTCAGGACCCGAATCAGCTTTTGCCATGATTCAATTTCCTTCTCTTCCAGTTCTGAATTGATATTCTGAATAGAAACCAGTAAAAACTCTTCACCACGCATTCTGAATTCAGTAGCATAAACCGAAAGCTGCTGTAGTTCATCTTCAACCACAAGCTTGATGAGCTGCCTGTCTCCGGCGTTCATGCTTAGTAACAATCCTGGTAATTCCGGTTTGATGGAACCGAGATCCTGGATTCTTTGAAGGTTGTTTATCCTGAGTATCCGCTTTACAGCATTGTTGATGATATCGACTTTCCCATCCTTCCGAAAAGCAATGATACCGATACTTACGTGTTGAACCACTGTAACAAGGTAATTATAATGCTCTTCCTTTTCAGCCCTGTTTTTCCTGAATTCCCGGATTACCTCATTAAAAGCTCTGTTCAGGCCTTCGAAACTGCGTCCGAGTCCTCTGTCGCTGAAAGAAGTACTAAAATCGGAATGCCGGATACTTTCAAGGAATTGAGTAAGTTTTCGGTTCGTTCGCTCTACAAAATGAATCAAACCAGCAATCTGAGCAATTGCAAATATCCCTGTAATTAAAGATGTAATTTCATGCTGTTGCCTGTTAATCAGTATCACCAATAAGAGCAGGTTTGCTGTAATCAGTGCAATCCTGATAAACACCCACAGTCTGAATTTCTTAAAGCCCATGTTTTTCAATTCTCCGGTAAAGTGAAGCCCGTGTCAGACCCAGCTCTTTTGCAGCCTTGCTGATGTTTCCACCATGCTTGTCTATAACCCTTCTGATCAGTAGTTTTTCTCTTTCTTCGAGGTTAGTGATGTCTTCAGTGGTATCAGATTGGTCATTATCATCAATCTGTGAAAGAAAGAAGTCCTGCGGCATCAGTATATTGCTTTCACTCAGGATTACAGCTCTTTCAACTGAATGTTGAAGTTCCCTAATGTTTCCGGGCCAGCTGTGTTTCTCAAGTCTGCGGAATGTGGCCGGATTTATCCTTTTTAAAGGCATTTTATATTTTTTGCAGTAAATGGTCAGAAAATGTTCTGCAAGTAGCGGAATGTCCTCGAACCGTTCACGCAAAGGGGGAAGGTGAATTTCTACAGTATTGATCCGATAAAGAAGGTCCTGCCTGAATTTACTTTCATTTACCATTTGGTATAGAGGCATGTTTGTAGCACAGACAAGTCTGACATCTATCGGAATTTCCCGGTTGGTTCCAAGCCTTACTACCTTTCTGTTCTGAACAACACTCAGTAGTTTTGATTGCAGGTTAAAAGAAAGGTTGCCTATTTCATCAAGGAAAATGGTCCCTTTGTTGGCGGCTTCAAAACGACCGGCCCTGTCTTCTTTAGCATCAGTAAATGCGCCTTTCTTAAAACCGAAAAGTTCACTTTCAAAGAGCGTTTCACTGATTGCACCGAGGTCAACACTGATAAACACTTCATCTTTCCGGATTGAAGATCTGTGAATAGCTCTGGCAATTAATTCTTTGCCTGTTCCATTTTCTCCAAGGATCAGAACATTGGCTTCAGTTTTGGCTACTTTTTCCACTGTTGCCATTACCTTTCGCATAGGTGCTGATTGCCCGATAAGGCTTCCATAAGCCTGGTCCTGGCTGGCAATCAATACTTTCTGTCTACTGCGCAGATCTTCAATCTCCTCTTTTGTATGGCGGACTTTCAGGTTCGCTGTGATCGTCCCGAGTAATTTCTTGTTATCCCAGGGCTTAAGAATAAAGTTTGTGGCGCCTTCCTTTATACCCTGCACTGCAAGTTCAATGTCGCCATAGCCTGTAATAAAAATAACTACCGCCAGTGGATCAATTTCAATGATCTTATTGAGCCAGTGAAATCCCTCTTTCCCGCTTGTTGCATCACGGGAAAAGTTCATATCAAGCAGGATAAGATCATAATTCTCATTCCTGAGCAAAGCAGGAAGATTTTCGGGATTCCTTTCAGTATGAACAACTGTAAAATGTTGTTTGAGAAACAACTTGGCGGCAAGAAGAACATCCTGGTCATCATCAACAATCAGAATTCTGGCTTCAATTTTATTCATGGATAATAATGTTTATGATTGTCAGCTTTTCCCTGGCTTCAACTAATTTTCTTATGTAAATAAGAAGGATAAGCTGGTAAGAAGTATCCTGTCAGCCTGTTTTTGGCTGAATACAGACATTCTTTCATGAAATTTTATTTGGTTTTTGTATTTAAACACAAAATCATGTAGGTTTGATCAGCTAATATACTAACAATGTTCGGAAACGAACAAGTATTAGAACGGGTATGAACAGCCTGAAATTGTTAATAAATTGTAAAATAGTATAAGTGATTGTTTGACAGTGTCGTATCTTTCGTGGCACAGTATTGGCTAATAATCCGGATTTAGAACTAAAACTGTTACATGGACAGGATCATTGAAAAAAAGAGGTGGACCACCGGCAAGTTGCTGACACTTGGTGCTATCATTTTATTTTTGGTTATGATTGTTTGGATGCTTTTTTTCCGCGATAACCGAAGTAGTTTATATGTTGATAAAATACAATTGACTCTTTCTGTTGTTGAAAAAGGAAAATTCCAGGAATTTATCCCGGTAGATGGAGTGGTTTTCCCGCGGAATACAATCTTTATCGATGCTGTTCAGGGTGGCATTATTGAAGAAGTTTTTGTTGAAGACGGGGCATTGCTGAAAAAGGGAGACCCGATACTAAAGCTGGCCAATGCCAATATGGAATTGAGTTACATGGACCAGGAAACACGCATGTACGATGCCATAAACAACTTGTCGAACACCCGTATCAGTCTTGAACAACTGCGATATACACGACAAAAGGAAATAATTCAGCTTCAATATGATATCGATATGATGAAGACAGATTTCCGGCGAAAAGAACAATTCTATAGTGATAGATTAATTTCTCTCAAGGAATATGAAGACGCAAAACGTGATTTTGATTATTCGCTGAAGCAACTTGAAATAACGCTCAGGCTCAGGAAACTTGATTCAATTTCCAGCGTTGCTCAGGGCAACCAGATCAGCTCATCAATGAACAGGATGCATAATAACCTATCATTGTTAAAACGCAACATGGACAATATGACGATTAAAGCACCTGCTGATGGTAAATTATCTTCGTTTATTGTTGAAATTGGTGAAACCAAGACTGCAGGTGAACATCTCGGTCAGATTGATCTGATGGACGGATTTAAATTGAGGGCGAATATCGACGAACGTTACATATCAAGAGTTTTCACTGGCCAGATGTCCGAATTTGATCTCGGCGGAAAGATTTTTAGTTTACATATCAGTAAAATATACACAGATGTTACCAATGGTTCATTTCAGGTTGATCTGTTGTTCGATGGTCCTGCTCCTGATGATATTAAGCGCGGTCAGACACTTCAACTGAGGGTACAGTTTTCAGGAGCCAATGATGCACTTATTTTGCGAAGAGGAGGGTTTTTCCAGGAAACAGGTGGCAATTGGATTTATGTCATTGATCCGTCTGGTAAGTTTGCTGTAAAACGTGATATTAAAATAGGGCGTCAGAATACCAGCCACTATGAATTGCTTGAGGGTCTTCAAGCCGGAGAGCAAGTGATTATTTCATCCTATGATTCCTTTGGAGACAAGGATAAATTGATATTCCGAAAATAAAGCAGACATCAAACTATTAACATTTAACACTATGATCAGAACAGTCAACCTTACCAAGATTTTCAGGACGGACGAAGTTGAAACAACAGCCCTGAACAAGGTTTCATTCGAAATAAAAAAAGGTGAATTTGTGGCCATTATGGGTCCTTCAGGTTGCGGCAAGTCAACACTGCTCAATATTCTTGGCCTTCTTGATAATCCTACGGAAGGCGAATACTTTTTCCTCAATAATGAAGTATCCCGGTTTTCTGAAAAGCAGCGAGCCAACTCACGTAAGCAGAACATTGGCTTTGTCTTCCAGAATTTCAATTTGATAGACGAGCTTAATGTTTACGAAAATGTTGAATTGCCTCTGATTTACCTTGGAATGAGTTCGTCTGACCGGAAAAAAAGAGTAGAATCAGCTCTGGAGCAGATGCAGATTACCCATCGACGTAAGCACTTCCCCCTTCAGTTATCCGGCGGACAACAACAAAGGGTAGCTGTTGCCAGAGCAGTGGTAGCAAATCCACACCTGATTCTCGCAGACGAACCTACCGGCAACCTTGACTCGGCACATGGGGAGGAAGTTATGAATCTGCTTGCATCACTTAATCAGGGAGGTACTACCATCATTATGGTTACTCACTCACAGCGTGATGCTGAATACGCTCAAAGGATCATCCGACTCTTCGACGGGCAGATTATCAATGAGAATATTAAATCAGGACGGTCTGAAATGCCTGTAATTTAATAAATCAGAGATGAATTGAATCTGTTTCCTGTCGCTGAATCTCCGTTTGAATGATCTCAAACTTCCTGACTACCGCGCTGCGCAGCCTTTTACGACAAAAGTATTATTCCCTGATAAACCTTGTTGGTCTTTCAGTTGGAATTGCTGCCTTTTTGCTGATAGCATTGTATGTTCAGCATGAATTGGGTTTTGACAAACATCTGAGCAACCGCAACAATCTTTTCAGAATCATTGAAATTCAGAACGAACCGGGAGTCGGCGAACAACATGTCGCCATTACCATGGGTCCGCTTGCGGCCGCTTTAAAGGCTGATTATCCTCAAGTGGTAGATGTTGTGAGGTTTATGCCTGGGTTTGATATTCAGGTAGTAAGTTACGGAAATAAGAATTTCAGGGAACGAGGATTATTTTATACTGATCCTTCGGTTATAAAAATGTTCGATGTTAAGTTACTTCAAGGCAATCCCGTGACTGCCCTGAAAGAACCAATGTCGGTGATTTTATCTGAAAAAACAGCCAGAAAGTATTTCGGAACCATCAGGTCAGCAATTGGTAAGTCAATGATGCTGGGGAAAAGGAGCTTTCTGGTAACAGGCATTATGAAGAATCAACCGGTAAAGACACACCTGTTTTTTGATATACTTGTTTCTATCTCATCGGTTGAGAACCTTCCAGATTTTGAATGGATGAAAGGCTGGGGTTCAAATTCCCTCATTACCTATATTCAACTTGATAAAAGCGCATCTCAGCAAATTATCGAGAAGGGGCTTCCGGGTTTTCTGAAAAAGTATGTTTTTAGCCAGGAGGAAGGTTGGGAATTTCTGGAAATGTACCTTCAGCCTATGAACGATGTTTATCTTGACTCACAGCATATTAAATTTCAGAATGTTACAGCAGCAGGAGATATCAGCCTTGTTATAGTTTTTTCAGTAATTGCAGTTTTGATACTATTGATTGCATGCGTCAATTTTATTAACATCTCAATAGCCCGGTCTGTCAAAAGGGCAAAGGAAGTTGGAATGCGAAAAGTTCTTGGTGCCAACAGGCTAAGTCTTGTTTATCAATTTATCAGCGAATCTTTCTTAGTGACTTTTCTTGCACTGTTTGTCGCGGTCGGATTGGTCGAACTCGCAATACCTGAGTTGAATAAACTACTTTCCACTGATTTTCACATTGACTTTTTGGGGAACTATCTTTTCAATGCAGGATTATTCACCTTATTAATTATTATCAGCCTCGCTTCCGGATCCTATCCTGCTTTTTATCTTTCCAGATTTCAGCCCGTTATGGTGTTGAAAGGAGGTGTAAACATAAAAGGTAGTACAGCAGGTTATTTAAGTAAGGGTCTGGTAATTTTTCAGTTTTTTATCTCTGTCGGTTTGATGTTTTCGGTGCTTGTTATCAATGACCAGGTAAACTTTATGAAAAAAAAGGATCTTGGGGTCAGCTATCGCGATGCGGTTTTTGTTTTTTTTAGTGACGAAGAAGACGGGAATAAGTTTGAACCTTTCAGGACAGAATTATTGAATGATACAAGGATTAGAAGTGTGTCAGGCTGTTCTTTTTTAAATGGTGTCAGTGGTAGTCAGGGTCCTGTGTTTGCGGATGATTCAGCTAAAACAAAATTAACCGTAAGGTTTGGTTATGTTGATTATGACTTCTTTGAAGCCATGGGCATCAGGTTTGTTTCTGGTCGCAATTTCGACCGCAATAATGTCTCTGACAGGGGTGGAGCAGTCATCATTAATCAGGCTGCAGCCCGGAAACTGGGGTGGGACAATCCGATTGGTAAAAAGTTCAGGACTGTCTTGGGTGCAGACACTACCACTAAACCTGAAGTAATAGGAGTTATCAATGATTATCATTATTTTTCCATGCGAAGCCTGATCGAACCAGCAGTATATGTTTTTAACCCTGAAAGGTTTCGTGGATTGCTGATAGGTTATAACCCAAAGAGTGATCAACAGGTATTGCAGAAGTTTATTGAACATAAATGGCATCGGTATTTCCCTGGGACTCCGTTTCAGCCAATCCTTGCTGATGAATTTGTGTCTGAAAGTTATAAGAATGATCAGAAGTTATCTTCACTTTTCATTTATTTCACAACAATTTCGGCCCTGTTGTCTGTTCTTGGACTGTTCGGTCTGACGTCTCTCCTTATTGAACAAAAAACAAGAATTATAGGCATCAGACGGGTGTTGGGCGGGTCTGTATGGCGGATCACTTCACAGCTTGTCCGTGACTATATGATTCTGGTGGTTATTGCAGGGGTTATTGCTTTACCGGTCACCTGGTATCTCCTTGATAAGCAGTTAAGTCAGTTTGCTTACCGAATTGATATTGGCATACTTCATATGACAACGGCAGTGTTATTACTAGCGGTAATTGCTTTTATCACAATTATATATAAAGCTTTCCATGCTGCAAATGCCAATCCAGTACAAGCACTAAAGTACGAGTAGAATTCTGTTACCAGGCATCAGGTATACCGTTCTTTCAATATAGGTTGAGCCAGGTCCTTGCTTTTTATTCCCTTTATTCTTCTATATTGATTATGATCTTCAATTAACCCGGATTTCTACCTGGTTTTACATTATATAATACATTAGTTATAAGCATACTGTGATATTAATTCGCAAGTCCTCCAAACACCTGGCGCAATTGATTGCACTTTGCGGGAATTCAATTTAGAGTATTAGAGGCATATGCATATGTTATCTGTATGACTTAATATAATGACTAAGGATGCCTGGGACTCAATAATTCTTGAATACAGGACACTTATAGAGAGTATAAACTGATTTAACCATAAGTAGCCTATGGAGTCATAATATGTTAAGTAGATTACCCGGATTTATTTATTTCAGTAAATCCGTATTGTCCGGATTCGTATTATTTATTGTTTATTTTGCATTAAATATCTTCATATTAATTTTAAAGATAACAAAATCAGGTAATTGAAAATAGTATCTCATTCGATTTATTACCTATATAATTGCTTTGGATTGGATAAAATGACAAAATCCGGGATGGGTAGTAAAAATATGATAAATTGATTCAGCAAGTTTACTATAGTTAGTATATTTGCAATCCTCAATCATTTAATGTTCAGTTTAACCAATGAAAAATAAATACATTGATCTGATCGAACAGACTTTCGATTTTCCTCAGGACGAATTTAAAGTTGAGGATAATGAACTGCATTTTCATAATATTCCACTCATGGATATTATCAAGCAATATGGAACGCCCTTAAAGATCAGTTACCTCCCTAAAATAAGCCATCAGATTCAGAAAGCCAAGAAGATGTTCAATGTTGCGATTGCACGTGCTGACTATCAAGGCGAATATCATTATGCATACTGCACAAAGAGTTCACATTTTTCCTTTGTGCTCGAAGAAGTATTAAAAAATGATGTAAATCTGGAAACCAGTTCTGCATTCGATATTTTTCTACTGGAAACATTGCGCGAACAGGGCCTGATAAACCAGGACAACTTTATTATATGCAACGGATTCAAGCGCCCTCAGTACATTGAAAATATCAGCAATCTGATTAATGAAGGATTTGAGAATACAATTCCCATTCTGGATAATAAATTTGAACTTGATCAGCTTGATAAAAATATAACCCGAAAGTGTAAGATTGGAATTCGTATCGCGGCGGAAGAAGAGCCGAAATTTGAGTTTTATACTTCACGGCTTGGTATCCGATATAACGACATCATTCCTTATTATGAGGAAAAGATTAAAAACAATCCGAAGTTTCAGTTAAAGATGCTTCATTTTTTTATCAATACAGGTATTAAGGATTCGGCCTATTATTGGAATGAGCTTTCAAAATGTGTTAACCTGTACTGTCAGTTGAAGCAGATATGCCCAGAGCTCGATTCCTTAAACATCGGAGGTGGTTTCCCGATTAAAAACTCACTTTCTTTTGATTACGATTATGAATACATGGCTGAAGAGATCATTGCTCAGATAAAAATGATATGTGATCGTAACAACACCCCGGAGCCGGATATTTTTACAGAGTTCGGATCTTATACTGTAGCCGAAAGTGGTGCGACGCTTTACTCAATCATTGACCAAAAACAACAAAACGACCGTGAACTTTGGGATATGATCGATTCATCATTCATGACCACCCTTCCTGACACATGGGCACTGAATCAACGGTTTATACTTTTAGGAATCAACAAGTGGGATTCAGAATATGAGCGCGTTTTTCTAGGTGGCCTCACCTGCGACAGTGAGGATTATTATAATGCCGAAGCACATTCCAATGCCATTTTCCTTCCGAAAATGGATAATGATGAACCGCTTTATATCGGACTTTTCCATACCGGGGCCTATCAGGAATCAATTGGTGGATATGGTGGTATTCAGCATTGTCTCATTCCGGCGCCCAAGCACATTATCATAGATGTGGATGAAGAAGGGGAGTATACCACAAAACTTTTCGCCAAAGAGCAATCGCATAAGTCGATGCTGAGGATTCTTGGGTATTGATATTAACCGCTGTTTTTATTAATTTAGCTGTCGTTTAAAACCGGATTTTTAAAAGGAGGGGGTTCTCTTTTTTCTTCGGAGTTAATAACCAAATCAATTCCTGAATTATGAGAGTGAAACAATTCGGTGGTATACCTGAGCTATATTCGAATTTCGATAATGCAAAGATAGTGATCCTGCCAGTTCCTTTTGAAGCTGGAACCAATTGGATAAAAGGAACCGATAAAGGGCCCGATGCCCTGATTGAAGCTTCTGCTTCCATGCATCTATATGATATTCAGTCTGATTTTGAAGCTTTCAAACTGGGGATTCATACCGGTGAAGCTGTAAAAGAAGGAAAGTCTCATGAGAAAATGGTAAAGGAGGTTGAAACCAGAACAATGCAGATGCTTAAAAAGCGAAAGTTTCCTGTTATCATCGGTGGGGAGCACTCAACAGGTATTGGATCGATGAAAGCCTGCGCCGACTACTATAAGGAGAAAGATTTTTGTGTATTACAACTGGGCGCCCATGCAAATCAGCGTCAAAATTTCAATGGATCACCGTATCATCATAGTTGTGTAATGGCCCGTGCATCAGAACTTGCACCTGTTCTTCAGGTTGGTATCAGAAGTATGAGTGCTGAAGAGCGGGACAGTATCAAGCCGGAACGTGTTTTTTATGCTCATAACATCCTTGACGGGACTAACAAAACCTGGATGTATGATTTTCTTAATAAGTTGGAAAAGCATGTCTATATTTCAATCGACCTGGATGTATTTGAACCATCCGTGATGGCCGCAACAGCCAATCCTGAACCCGGTGGACTGGGATGGTACCATGTGCTTGAAATCCTCCAGGCTGTCACTGATAAATCTATTGTTGTTGGATTTGATGTAACCGGACTCTGTCCTATAAAATATAACAAGGCGCCCAACCTGTTGGCAGCAAGGCTTTTATACCAGATGCTGAATTTCAGGTTCGCCGGATTAAAGAAATAAATCCTCCTTTGTTTGAAAACAGAGTGCTCTTCCAGGAACTGCCTGCAGAAGATGGTATCTGCTTATGATTTAAGACTGCATTACCTGAAAGCAGAACCTGCCAGCATAATCCTTAGTTTGCAAAAGCAGCCGCAGGCTTAAATTCACATCTTCTAACTTCTTACCCTGCCTGCCGGCGAGGCAGGATTTTAGACTTTGAGCCTCTAACTATGAACTTCACATCCGTCTACCAGCCCAGAAGCCATGCGAAAATCAGGGGTGCAACAATGGTTGCATCGCTTTCAACAATAAATTTCGGAGTGTCGATGTCGAGTTTACCCCAGGTTATTTTTTCATTGGGAACTGCACCGGAATATGAACCGTAAGAGGTTGTTGAATCACTGATCTGGCAGAAGTATGACCAGAAAGGTACATCATGCCATTCAAGATCCTGATACATCATGGGAACAACACAGATAGGGAAATCTCCGGCAATACCGCCACCAATCTGGAAGAATCCGACGCCTTTGCCCGATGAGTTATTACGGTACCATTCCGAAAGCCAAACCATATATTCAATTCCGGTTTTCATTGTTGATGGGTTGAGCTCGCCTTTGATGCAGTATGAGGCAAAAATATTGCCCATGGTACTGTCTTCCCAGCCCGGCACTATGATCGGCAGGTTCTTCTCTGCAGCAGCCAGCATCCAGGAATGTTCCGGATCAATTTCATAATCCTTTTCCATTACCTTGCTGAGCAGCAGTTTGTACATAAATTCGTGTGGAAAAAACCTTTGACCTGCTTCCTGGGCATCCTTCCAGATCTTTTCAATATGTTGTTGGATCCTGCGGAAAGCTTCTTCTTCCGGAATGCAGGTATCAGTAACACGGTTCAGACCTCTTTCCAGGAGTTCGTATTCCTGTTTTGGTGTAAGATCACGGTAATTGGAAACCCTTTTGTAGTGGCTGTGGGCCACCAGATTCATAATATCTTCCTCGAGGTTGGCACCTGTGCAACTGATGATATGCACTTTATCCCGGCGGATCATTTCGGCAAGCGAAATTCCAAGTTCAGCAGTGCTCATAGCACCGGCAAGGGTAATCATCATTTTACCGCCTTCGGCAAGATGGGTTTCATAACCTTTGGCTGCATCGATTAGCGTAGCAGCATTAAAATGCCTGTAATGGTGCTCTATAAATTGTGAAACAGGACCTCTGTTCATGGGATTGATTTTTGTGCAAAGATAAATAAATTTAGGTGGAGACTGTGTTCTGAGCAATAACCGGTATTTAAGAAAGCTAGAAGAGAATAAAAAAAAGCCCCCTTCACAGGAGGCTTTTTTTGTTACAGGATGAAATTAGTTCTTCATCAGTTTCTGGGTCAGCTTGCTTCCATCTTTACCTGTAAAGGTAACGAAGTACATGCCGTTGTTGAATGCGGAGGTATTGATGGTCTGGTTACCGGTGGTGTTGAATTCATAATTGCCAACAACCTGGCCAAGCATAGAGGTAATGGTTACCGTGCTGATATCTGCAGTGGCTTTGATTGTGAGTTCATTGCTTACCGGATTCGGGAACATCTGAACTTTTCCGGACAATGGATTATCAGGTATTGCCAGGTATTCTAAATCACTCCATTTGAAGGTGAGGTCGCAACTGCCTTCAATTTGATAAGTACGGTCTGTTGCAATTGTCTCACCATTTCCCCAGCCGGCTCCAACAAAGAATTTGAAGGCAATTACGCCATCAGCCAGACTCATTTCAATGGTATAGATTTTATCTCCGTTAGTATCGAACATCTCGTTGTTGGTGTTGGTACCGGGCTCATTCCAGGTGCCGTGTATTCCGCCTATAGCGCCTGAAATGAACACCTGTGTTCCTTCAGGAATTTCCAGTGCAGACATGTCTACATGAAAAATTTGTTTTGGTGGACCTATTGGATTCGGATCGTTATTCAGGATGATATCATCGATGTACAGGGTAATATCTTCCGTGAGGTTCACAGGATCGCTGTAATCAGGCAGGAAAGCAATGATGGGGTACGTGCCGGTTTTTTCTGTGAAATCAAAAACTATATCTTCCCAGGCATTGGTGGTTAACTGGGGATATTTGCTTTCAATTTCAATGGTTCCTGCCGCACCTCCTTCAATTTTGAATTTTAATGTACTTACACGAGGCTTCCATACTTTCACATGAATAAACTTGTTTGTGGTTACATCAATTACCTCTGGCAGTGATGACCAGAAACCATCCCAAGGGGACCCATCCTTGTCACGCAAAAATTTGGTAACATATGGACTCACATTAACACCTGAAGGGTCAGGATTAGGAGAAATCATAAAATTGCTCTGATCAAGTTCGCCGTTAAGCATAAGATTGAGCGCAATGTTCTCATAATTTTCGATAACCTGAACCGGAGCGCTTCCGACTGCAGGGTCATTGTTGGCATAAAGGTCATCAAAATACAGGGTGATGTCTTCAGTAAGGGTTAATGGTGATTCAAAGTCAGGAATCAGAACTATTTTTACATATTCACCACTGACAATGCTCATGTCAAAAACCAGTTCTTCCCATTGATTAACCAGAGTCTGGTCCTGAATGGGATAAACATCGCCTGAATTAACAGTACCTTCATATTTGAAAACATCGGGACTAATACGTGGTTTCCACACTTTCACGTGAACGTATTTGTTCGCAGTAACATCAACCGGGGTCTCCATGGTTGCATACCAGCCAGCCCATGGATCACCATCAAAGCCGCGTACCATCTTTACAACATTAGCGCTGGTATTAATTCCGGTAGGATCGGGATTGGGGACTATAGTCAACGCGCCGTTGGCTCCGGCAGAAAAGATGTTCATTTTCAGGCTTTCAAAATCCTCAATGACTTGCGCCATTGATATACCTGAAAAAGTGAGCATCATAATCAATACAAGGGTAATTTTTCTCATAGTTTAAAGGTTTTGGTTAGTAATAGTTTGCTAAGCACAAATATAGTTTATTTTTTTATGGATGGCTAATTCACTCCTGCTTTTTGTAACAAATCGGATCAACTTTTAACATTTTTAACAAAAAGATCATGAAATTTTAAATGCAACGATCACATTATGTTGACTTGTTCATAAAATGGTAGCCCTGATAGTTGAATATTTCAGAAAACACTATCTTTCGACCTTTAATCTGAACTTGCAAACTTGTTTGTTTCAGGCATGTTTATTATTTCAAATCAAAGGACAAAAATTATTTGCAGGAGACTACATTTTCAATGGAAAAATCTGGAAATATTTCATTAAATCAGGGAGTTCCCCAACGCCTGATTGTCGTCCTGGTTTTGCTTTGCATGATATTATCTGAAAGCAGGTTAAACGGTCAGACCATTACCCCGGGAACTGATCTTTCTGCCGAACTGGGTAACCGTTATTTTGATGCAGTCGATTACCTGAGACGGAACACCTGGATGTCAGATACCTTGAAGAAGGAGAAAATTCAACCTGCGTTTGCTTTCGGAATTGTTTTCCCGGGTCTGGTTAAATATTCCGCCATCCTTGATGTTATGGAGACAGGTGCAACAAGGATGCTCTACGTTCAGTCTGGAAGGAAGTATTCGCATTATGAGGTGGGCAGATTTCAGATGAAGCCTTCGTTTGCTGAATTGATTGAGAGAAATGTCACAAGGCAAAAGATGACATCTCAGAAATTTGATCTGAAAAACACACCCAAAGCCAGGGGTGAACGGGCCAGAAGACTTGATTCACAGGAATGGCAGATTCGCTACCTTGTCATGTTTATCCGTTTAATGGATAAACGGTTTGCACATATTAAATGGAAATCGGAGGATGATAGACTGCGTTTTTACGCAACTGCATTTAGCGTTGGATTTAACAGGGATGAGCGGACAATCAGGAGGATGATGACAACAAGATCTATTCTTAGGCGTAACTCCGAAGCTAAATCAAAATACCGCAGCGGGGATGTTGCACTGTGGTTTTATGTCAATGACGGATACCGTTTTATGGCAGAATTCTGATAATCGGAATTCGAAGTATTCAATGGGAATCGAATTCATGAAGCCTCATCACGACTCAGGGAGGCAGTTAATGTTTATTAGTTGCCTCGCAATACAGGAAGTGTTTTCATTTTCCTGCCTGAAAACAGTGAAAGTTACCGGGAAAGGTTATATTTTTCCATATGAAAGGGCAGAGACAAAGCCTTGTGCAGGAATGTCGGATTGCAATGGGCCTGGCATTGATATTTAAATAGGGTCTGCTGATTTTCTATCCGGCTTCACTTACAACTATGGGTAGAAAATATTTGGTTTGAGGCAGTCTGAATATTTTCTGAACTTTTTGCCATTGGTTTTTTAGCCAATTTAAAAATGTCACAAAAATATTTG
>JAZDHI010000012.1:0-47043 GCA_043806115.1 Bacteroidota bacterium | reverse complement strand
CGACCGCCGCCGCCTGCCTGACTGACGCCCGTCAGACAAGCTCAACCCCAGGATGCTAAAATTCACACTAAAATCTCAAAAATAAGTAAAAACTCCCCGGGTGGTCGAGCGAAGTCGAGACCGAAGGATTGCCAATTCCCCACAGTGGCGCGCGTCTTCAGACTAGTCCCCGCTGGCGAGCGTTTTCCCGCCAAAAAGGGCGGGACAAGACAAACGCGTGCTTCCAAACCTTTTCATCCTAAATCTAAAAACATCCCCTTTTCTTCACCCTTTCCATGCTTCCCCTTCATGAATTCATCTTTACCCCTTATTGAAAAGCCGTACGGCTTTTCCCAAAAACATAAGCATGAATTACCAAAAACATAAGCATGTTTTACCAGAAAACCGTACGGCTTTCCCCTGATTCATCAGCATCATTTTACGCAGTGAACGTCATTGTTTCCTGAATTGATAAGCAAGAATTCATTTAACTTCCGGTTTGTAAAATTATCGCTGAATCAGGTTTATTTCCGATAACTCTTGTCCTATCTGATGTATCCCGATAAGAATTTTATCTCTTTGATTGTCTGATGGTTTTTTTCTGCCCTGTACATACTGAGATAAAAGAGTAGGGTTCATTCCTATTCTTTCAGCAAGAAATTTAGAGTTTAACACCCTGTAATACTTAAAAAATTGCTCAAAGTCAACCTCGAACTTTATATTTGCCCGGGTTACTTTAATATCCGTTTCTTCAAAATAAAAACCGGCTGCTTCAATTGCATTGTCAAGAAGCCCGGAAATTGTTTTTCCTGTGGTAAAAATCGGATAACCAACAGCATAAGCTGAAAACCCTGTTTCTGTTTTTTCCAGAATAAAAACAACCTTTTTTTTCATTGTACTCATAATCATCCCCTTACTTTAAACCTGCATCTTTACGTAATTTATTCTCAAGACCAATACCCAGTTCCTGTGAGCCATGATTAGGAAAAATGATGAACCCTGACTTAACATTATGCTTCAGTTTCACATGTGAACCGGATTGTGAAACCGGATACCAACCGTCTTTTTTTAATAGTCTCAGAAATTCAGAACATTTCATATCCGCATTTCCATAAACAAAGGTAAATTATTATTTACTTATTTCCAAATTATTAATATTCATAAAGTCATTGTTGGAGTATCTTCGTCTGCTCAATCCCTTTTATACTCCAGATTCTTCAACATATTTTTCAACTCCGGACCTGCCCGGAAAACAATCCGGCTCATGCGGATCAGCGCTTTGCTGAACACCTTCCTCCCTTCCACTCCTTCACTGCAAATCTGAACCAAAATCACCGAGCCTGGCAATATGACAGATACCAAGCACTATCACAATCTGCTGTGTAAGGCGCAAAGCGAATAATATTTAACTTCAGATTATTTTCCTTCTTCTACTTTTTGCAAGATCAAAAAGTAGCAACTAGCGAAGCGATTTCATGCGCACCAATAAATCAATATATTCGCGCATAAAAAATCTCGGCTTCGTAAAAATTGCTAAAAACATGCGAGCGATTTTGGCTGGAAGAAACGAGCCTGCCTGCCGGCGAGGCAGGGTTGAACCAGTGTTCCTCTGCTTAAAACCGTTGTACACTAATCTCCTGAACTCTGCATAACATTTTCGGTTGCGTTTCTTCTCTCTTAAACGCTGCCTGTTTTCTTAACGCAATTTTTACAATGCCGGTCCTTCTCCCCTAATTTTCACATAAATAAATTAGAACTCTATACTCTGCTTGTGTCTCTATAGAATATTATTTTGTATACTCCAGATTCTTCAACATATTCCTCAACTCCGGCCCAGGCCGGAAAACAATCCGGCTCCTGCGGATCAGCGCTTTGCTGAAATCCTTCTTCCCCTCCACTCCCCCACTGGAAATCGCCAGCTGAAAAGAACCAAAATCATCCAGCCTGACAATACGCCCGGCATCAAGTTCCAGCGCAATCTGCTGCGTTAGCGCGTAAAGCACGCCAATAATATCGGCCTGATTTATCGTGGATCGCGCTGAAATGGCTTTGCCTAATTGTTTCAGATTGGTCTCCCCTGCGGATACCGCCTGGGCATAAATCTTCAGCGGTTCTCCGGGTTTGTAGGGGTTGTAACGCTCTACCAATGTATATTTTACGGACATGGGATAAGGGATTATAAATAATGAAAGGTTATGTGAATAAATTGATGGATATCTGCTTCTATTTATTTAGTGTCGCTGTTTGAGGAGAAATTACAATATGGATTTCTCTGCTTAAATATCCCGAAAATGACGTTGTTTGAAGTTATTATTAGAAAAACCGGAATATACAAGCAACATCATTCTCCCAAATCGAGCACCCCAAATGTTTCATTATGAGGTATATTCAAATCAATGAACTGAAACCCAGGGGCTATTTCCTGTCTCAGCAAATTATATATTTTCAGACTTTCTTTATCTGATGAAAGGTAAAATTCAACTGATTTTTCACAATCTGCCTGAGCAAACAACTTGGTGTCGTTCGGGATTATATTCCGTTCTTTAAGGTTGAGCTTTGCTTTGTTTTTAAAAACTATCCTTGCAAAAGCTCCGGTTCTTTTTGAATGGTTAAAATTAAAAGGAATGATTTGCAGGTTGCGTAGTGGCAATTCATGAACATCCCCTCCAACGCAATATTCCGCTATACTGATTGTTGAAATCATCAGGTTGATCTCATGTTGCAAAAAATATCTGAAATAACCATCGGCGTTTCTGAAAAGCGGATCTGATTCGTTTAAAAACCGAAGAAAGAAGCTTGTATCCAGTAAAACTGCTTTACGCCCCATAGCCTCCCCGGATTTCATTTAACCAATGGTCAGGATCAATATCACCGAGCCAGGACTTCTTTGCTTTGTCGCGTAGCCCTTTTAAATATAATTCATCATACCTTGGCTGGTAGTCAACCAACTCAATAAACTTCAGGGTCGTGGTGTCAATTTCACCGGTTTCAGAATGTTGCTTACCCGTGGCCCTAATGCCAAATGTTTTATACAACAGATTCTCGTCGTATTGCTCCAGGAAACTAATAGGCGTTTGAATCCTCAGTGTACCAAGTTCATCTGTATAGAGGTGAATATTGGCCTTGTCTTTTCCTCCTGCATTTGTTAATTTCCCATAGAAGTAAAACTCAGCATCGGCCCATATCGCTTCAGCCCTGTAATAGCTGGTAGTCCGGTCAATGGTTAATTCACTGCTGTTTTCGAGGGAAGTCCGGATGCTGAATACATAGTCGCGTTTTGATGCAACACCCTGAATGTTTTCAAATGCTTTGGCGGTAGAATGATCAAGGAAATCAATATGTTGAATCTGAGCTATTTGTCCGATGATGGCATTAAAACCAATAATATACTGGACAGAGGTTTTAAAGATATGTCTGACGGAGCCCTCTTCTATTCTGTAACTGATGGTCGGTCGGTCGTGCCTGTCGCCTGAATACAACAGGTTCTCAGCATTTTCAAGCATGGTGATAATCTCCCGGATATCGTAATTATCGGGTGAAAGGTCAAGGTTACCTTTTGAGCCTGATATTCTTATCTCGATAAATCCGATTTTTTCCATATTACAAACTTACAGGATTTTTGGGTGATTTGCCTGAATTGATGAAAATTTAGTCGTAGTTCCGGAGCTTTTTTAACCGCAGAGTGCGCTAAGGATGCGCAAAGAAGCAGAGAGAAAGAAAACCGGACGAATGCTTGGATGATTGTTACTAATCCAATAATCTTTTTTAGTGGCGCTGTTTGGACCGTAATAGTCAGACAGGTTTAGCTTCACCTGCCATCCTGATGTCTATTTATAAAATCAATTTTGTCAGAAAAAAATGAACCTGATACTGAATACCCGATTTTTAAATCAGGGGGTCAGGTTGCCGAAAAGACAGTCAAATCTTAAAGAAGAAATTAAAGTTAACTCAACCGTTGGAAGACCGTATGGCCCGGAATCCTAACAGAAACAGCCCGGGCATAAATCTTCAGCGGTTCTCCGGGTTTGTAGGGGTTGTAACGTTCTACCAATGTATATTTTACGGGCATGGAATAAGGGGTTAGGTGAATAATTTTTTTGAATATTTTAGAATATGTTTTTAATAATCTGAGTTACCTGATAATTTGATCAAAAATTGGCTTTCCACATAAAAAATGGAAACTGAAACATCGGTTTAGATGCTGCAACAGCGTTTAATTCATATTTATTAACTTCAATGCTAATTATTTTTGGATTCTACTATTTCTGTTGACAAAGTCAGACGTAAAACAGAGCAATGAAAGAGCTTTCAAACTATTTTTTTTTGTACCATATTCCCAATGTAAACCATGCATTATTCCATGTCTGTTTAAATCACTAAAATAATTTGTTTGGTCTGAATTTCTGGTATCAGAATCAATTGCACTTTGCTTTCCTAAAACCGCTTCAGCGATATTTGGACTATTGGTTGTTTTTAAATATTCCTGTATGAACTTTTTTGACTTAAATAACCTTCCCTTGCAAATTCCATCAGTTAAGGAAAGAAATAGAATGGTAGAAGCAAAATACATTTCGTTATTATGAGCCTTAAATGTTTCCGATATTATATTTTCCTTTTCTGGATATTTATTTAATAGATCGTTCATTTTTTGGTCCAGAGTTTCATTATAATATTGCAAAAGCATTTTTTCTATTGCTTCAATATCTCCATTTTTAATTGATAAAAATATCTGGAAGACATCTTTCTCTAGCATCTCTGATGAAATGTACCATCCTAAGGTTGAGAGAACATAAGCATATACATTATGTATATCTAATCCCTTTTTCAAATTATAGTTGATTTCGAATGCGCCATACATTTTCCTAAAACGATTATTAATTATTTACAGTTTCACCCACATCGTTCTTCCTGATCCATGTCCCACAATTGGCGAGCTTCCATTAGCCAAAAAGCTGTATAAGCTCTACGCATGCTCTAGCAATTTTACCTCGCATAAATCAGTTGTTTTTCCCTGTCAACCATTGGTTTTATGTAATGTGACAATCCGTTTGAAGAAACCAGATCTACTTCGGAATTCAAAAGCTTTTCCAGGTCGAATTTCATTTGGATGAATTGTAATCCAATTCGTTGAGAATAATCAAGGTCTACGAGAATATCTATGTCGCTCTGATAATCAGCTTCGTTGCAGGCGTAAGAGCCAAATAAATATGCTTTCAAAACAGGTTGTGTTTCAAAATATTTTTTAATAGTATCTATTCTATTGGCATCTAGTTTCATAGAACAAAAATACAAATTTTTCCCTGAATTAAACCTTCGGATGTTCTACTCATGTTAAGCCACACCGCAGGATTTTTTATGACATCATTTATGTCAGAAAATAATGAACCTGATACTGAATCCCCGATCAGGGGGGGGCAGTATGCTGGAATGGCATTGTGACCCCGGGGTCAGTATTGCCATAATGGCAGTCAAATCTTAAAGTAGAAATCTGAATTTATTTCTTCTTAATCGGGGGGGGGAGGGCATGATGGTCCGGAATCTACAGTCAAATATTGATATGTCATCGTATTTTAGTTCCACGATGTCATTTTATGCTTGGCAGTAATGTTCCGCAGCTACCCGCTGTAAGGCTTTATTCACTATCCTTTCCGAGAAGCACAACTTCGCATAGAGCAATAGTTTTCAAAAGAAGCACATGTTAAGCCTGGTAGCGGGTAGGTGCTGTTGGTGGCTGGTTTTTTGTTCTAATAACTGTCGCTGTATGGACTTGATTTAATAATAAGTTTAGAATTGAATTTTAATCTAAATTGTCTATCAAATATCTGAATTTCAGTAGATGATAGTGGGCTTCTTGTGCAAATTATATAACTAATCTTATAGTTCTTTTTTACATTCAAACTTAAAAGATTAATAGTTCTTTCAATCTGATTCATGGCATGAAATAAATCTTGCCCTTTGAGTTCGATATACATTTCAATACCTTTTGCTAAATGCAAATAATCACATCTTAATCCATCATCATTTATTTCGCATCCATCAACATGAACTTTCGTGGAAGTTACCTGATCAAGATTATGAAGTGTCAATGAACTTCGTTGCTCCTTGAACGTAAATATTTTATTATTTGAAGTTTCCCTACAGCTTACCATCTAAAACTCAATGTCTAATAATTGGCCAAATTCTTTTGAAATATCATTTGATACACTGTCAAGAACAGTTTGCGATATTAACTTTGACTCATCGTCTTCTAATATTTCTCTTTTCCCCATGTTCAATGAATATGCACGAAGTAAATCAGGGTTCAATTGCTCTTCTTTTGGGACAACTTTAGAGATTTGCGAATTTTTTTCAGGTTTTATGATGTTGAGCCGACCAGCTTGTAACAATGTGTTGAATGAAGATAAAATATAAGGACTGTGTGTTGTTACAATAATTTGAAAATGTGTGTTTTTGTTGTTAAAAGTTCTTGCCAAAAGTTGTACGATTCTTTTTTGTGCAATTGGGAAAAGATGCGCTTCGGGTTCTTCAATATATATTGTGGCACCACCCCCTGAAAAACGCAAAATATTTAAGACTCTTAAAATTATGACAAGCGGAAGTGTTTCTTGCTGTCCTGAAGAGGCGTTTGATAAATTTACTTTTCTATAATCGCTATGAATTAAAAAATCTTTGTCTTTTTCCCTGAAGTAGTCACTGTTTAAAATTTGTGAAATAATCTCATCAAAATGTTTATCCGGTTCATTAGAAATAAAATCTTTGTAATATCTTTTGAAATTCTCATAGAATGATCCAAACTCAACAAGAAAAGGATCTAATGAACGATTGTCACTAAGAAAAGAGAATATATTTTTTTGGATGTTCGCAAAAAAACTTCTACCCGCTGGTATAAAATATTGGTCGAACATAGATATTGGTGAGATTTCATCAATAAAACACCTCTGAAGTTTATCATTTAGTTTCCTTTTAGCTGTAAAAGAATTTGATTTAGGTCCATCACTAATTTTCTTTTTTTCATTTGCAAAAATTTTCCTTGATTTTGATATTGCTTTTATTAGATTCTCAGAGTATTTAAAATTCAAGATACCGGTAGTCTTCTCGATGGACATAGTAGTACTGTCTAAAGAATAGACAATTTTAAAGTTCCCTTTTGGCCATGAATCTTTGGGAAAGAAATTAACAAAAATTTCCTTCTGTTTCTTATCAAGTTCTCTTTTTGTCTCTTCAGAATCAACACTACGAAGAATTTCTCCGAAAAAGTTCTTAAAAAAATAAAGTAGCTTAACCGCGATACTTTTTCCAGATCCTTGAGGTCCTATAAGTATATTTATGGCTTTAAACTCAAATTCCATTGATTTAATGCCTGCGAAGTTTTCAATCTTTATTTTTTCCATACTACACGTATTAACTTCTGCAAATTTAATGGTTTTACACTTGAAATCTAAACTTTTTACGGACTTATCCTTGCCGCCAACTTGATTATATTCTCAACTTTTTACACTTCTAAATACTTGCAAATGCTTTAAAAAGCTTATAACCTCAAATTTTCGTTTTTTTTGACTATATGCTTATCATTGCGAAAATTACAAAAATTAGTTGTTTCCAAAAACAATTAATTTTCAAACACACACAGTTCTTCTGAATTTAATGCAGCCCTAATCATGGCAAGAGATATAAAAGTTAGAAAAAGTATCCTCTCTCAATCCATCACCAATAAAAAATTATCCCCATTCCGCCCACTTCTTTAACATTTTTATTAAGTTTACCCCCTTAACCGGCATTCATTCTGTAACTATCTTTACTTCACCTCCGGATTAACACCTTAATTCTTTTACTATGAAAAGAATTGTACCCATCATTATCATACTGCTGTTCACCGGCCTTGCCACCCTGGCCCAGGAAAGGACCATCACCGGCACCATCACCGGCGCCGACGACGGCCAGACCCTCCCGGGCGTTACCGTGCTGGTGAAAGGCACCCGCACCGGTACTGCCTCAGATGCCGGCGGCAAATACAAACTTACCGTTTCCGGAAAATCAGCGGTGCTGGTGTTCAGTTTTGTGGGTTATTCAAAACTTGAAATCACCGTGGGTGATAACACCATGGTGGATGCAGTGCTTACCCCGGAAGCCAAACGACTGGATGAGTTCGTGGTAACAGCATTGGGCGTGAAACGTGAGAAAAGGGAGATCGGGTATTCTTCCGAAAAGATCAATACCGATGAACTGACCCGTGCCAATTCCGGCAACGTACTGGGTGCATTGTCAGGGCGGAGTGCCGGGGTGCAGATATCGCAGGGCGATGGCGTGGAAGGGGGTTCTACCCGCATCGTGATCCGTGGTAACAACAATCTTTCGCGCAATAACCAGCCGCTGATCGTGGTGGACAATGTACCCATGGACAATACCGCGGGCCTCGAAAGCGTGGGTCGTGGCGTGGACTGGGGCAACGGCATCGCGGATATAAACCCTTACGACATTGAAGATTACAGTGTGCTGAAAGGCGGGGCCGCTTCGGCGCTTTACGGCGAACGGGGTGCCAACGGCGTGATCCTGATCACCACCAAACGGGGCAAAAAACAAAGCGGTCTGGGCGTTACCTACAATTACAACGTCAAAATAAGCCATCCTTACCGTTACCGGGAAGTGCAGAACAAATACGGGCATGGAGGACCCATCTCCTTCAGTGAAACCATCCTGCATGCCGATACCAACGGCATCTATCAATATCCGGGTATTTACGGCAACGACAATCTGATTCTTGATCAGGAAGGCAATACTTCAAACACGGCGAAAGAATTTGGCTACTATGGTTCGGCCGTTTCCTGGGGGCCGGAAATGCTCGGACAGGAAATACGCTGGTGGGACGGCGAAATGCGCAACTACTCCCCACAGCCCGATAACCTGAAGATGGCTTTCCGCGACGGCATCACCCAAACGCACAATGTTTCAGTGCAGGGCGGCAACGACAAGGGCACCATCCGCATGTCGTTCACCAACCAGGACCATACACCCATTATCTACAACAGCAACTACACCCGCACCACGGTGAATTTCGGCACCAACATCAAAATCTCCGAAAAGCTGAAAGCCGATGCCACCCTTACTTACGTGAAATTCAAACGCAAAAACAGCCCCATGATCGGTGAGGACGGCAACTCGTTCAGCAAGGGTTTTCTTTACTCCTGGCCCCGCTCCTATCAGGGCATCGACCGGGCGACGTACCAACTAGCGGATGGCTCCCGCAATCAACTCGCAGAATACCCTTTCCGGGATGTGGATGATTATCTCTGGTGGAATTATTACAACAACAATTCATGGCAGGACCGCGACAAATACACCGGTTCCATTGCCCTGATGTACGATATCACTCCGTGGTTGAATGCGACCGGAAGGATTAGCCGCGAATACAGCGTGGAGCAGTTCACCTCGAAAAACAAACCCACCGATTTTGAGGGAAAGTTAGGAGGCGGTTACAGCAACAGCCTCGGCAAAAACACCAACGACAATATGGATGTGCTGGTAACGGCTTCGAAAAAGAACATCTTCAATTCGCCTGTCGGGGTAAGGTTCTCAGTGGGTGCCAGCCGCTGGGACTACAGCGCTTATAGCATTTCGGGATCTTCCGGCACCTGGTACTATCCCAATATGTACACCTTTGCCAATCTGACCGATTATATATTTAAGCTCAATGATGACGGCACTACCACAGTTGAGAACCCCGATATCGGTGATCCGGGCTCATCCGTGGTTCCCGGCGAAGACCAGCTAAGGCTGCGGACCAATTCGGCCTATTCGTTTCTTAACCTGTCTTTTAATGAATATCTTTTCGTGGAACTCTCTGCCAGAAACGACTGGTCGTCCACCCTGCCCGAAGACAACAACTCCTATTTGTATCCTTCGGCGTCGGTGAGCTTTATTGCCAGTGAAGCCTTTAAGATACAGGAGAAAATCCCCTGGCTGAATTTTGTAAAGATCAGGGGGGGTTATGCACAGACGGCCAACAGTGCCGCGGCTTATCAGAAGAATTTCTATTACAAATCCAGCATTTTCGGCGGACAACAGGCAACGAGTTTACCGGATACCATTCCTCCGATTGCGCTGAGTCCGCAATTCGTAACCGGTTACGAAGGAGGGCTGAACTTCGGGTTATTCGAGAACCGTGTCGATGTTGACTTTACCATGTATTACAAACATTCCTACGATCAGATCCTCGACCTACCGGTGCCGGTAAGTTCGGGTGCCTACAACCTGACCATCAACAAGGGCGAGTTGTCGAACAAGGGATTTGAGGTCATCATCAACACCGTCCCGGTGCAAAAGGGTAACTTTATTGTAAAAGCGGGCCTGAATTTCGCACGCAACCGAAACTACATCCTCAGCCTGGGCGGTTATTCCGACTCCTATCACCTGGCCGATATCTGGGGGCTGAACGGCCCGGCGATGGATCTCTATGAAGGCGATGAATACGGAACCATTACCGGATACGATTATGTTTACGATGCCCATGGGAACCGCATCCTGGACGATGCCGGAACGCATTACAAAATCACCGATACAAGGGTTCCGATCGGCAATGCATCGCCCGATTTTACCGGGGCGTTCAATACGGAACTGATCTATAAAAATTTCAGGCTCAGCGCCCTGGTGGATACCAAATGGGGCGGGGATATCTACTGCGGATCGTATGTAATTGCATTGCAGACCGGTCAGAGTCCTTCCACCCTCCTGGAACGTGATGGTGGGGGCCTCCCCTACACCGATCCCGACGGCGTTACCCGGAATGTCGGGGTAATCCTTGAAGGCGTTTACGAAGACGGCACGCCCAACGACAAGGTGGTGCATTACTATTACAAATATCTGCCCAATGCCGGTGGCTGGGGGAAATTTGTATCCACACCCGGCATTCTTGAAAACACCTGGGTGAAGATGCGCGAGATATCGCTGAGTTACTCCCTGCCAACATCTTTACTTAAAAGGGTAAAGATATTCCAGAGCCTGACGTTTTCGGTGGTCGGGCGAGATCTGTTTTACATCTACACCACGCTGCCCGACAAAATCAATCCGGAAGGCATCATGGGATCGGGCAATGCCCAGGGGTTTGAATGGGCATCGTTCCCCGGAACGAGGTCATTTACCTTTGGCGCCAGTGCAACATTCTAAAGCTTTTTGCCACCAAGACACTAAGACACTAAGATTCACCAAAAAAATATTTTTAATGCATTGTTTAAGTCTCAATTTTTCCCGAACCCGTTTAGAAGGTTTTCCCCTTTTCAAAGGGGAGATGTCCTTAGGACAGAAGGGTAAAAAAATGCTTTGTGCAACTTAGTGACTTTGTGGCCCCGCCTGCCGGCGGGCAGCCTGCCTGACGGCAAGTCAGGGTTTGTGGCAAAAAAATAACAAGACCAGAATTCAGAAAACGAAAACAATGAAAATAAAACTCATACCCGCCCTACTGATTGCCATAGCGCTGTTTACCTCCTGTCGCAAGGATTTCGAGGAAATAGATACCAATCCCGAAGGTTTTACCACCGCCACGGACGGATCCTTGTTCAACGGGATCATCCAGTCGCTGATGCTGAGCGGGAACGAACAGTTCTACATCAACAATGAGATACTTTATGCCCAGACACAGCAGGCAGCCCTCACCAAAGCAGCCTGGGGCAATTACACCATTGGCACCGAAGATGTGTGGGCCGGGTATTATAAAAGCCTGCCTGCTTTGCGTGAACTGGAGAACAGGTTTGAAACCTATCCTGCTTCAGCAGCCGTCACCAATATGAAAGCCATGCTGATGATTGTTCAGGCTTACAAAACATTCAGACTGACCGATATTTTCGGCGACATCCCCTATTCAGAAGCCGGTTATGGCTATCAGGACCTGACCAAACTCTATCCGGCATACGACTCCCAGAGGGATATCTATCATTCCCTGCTCAGCGATCTGGAATGGGCGGCCAACAATATCAGCGACACTGCTGCCAGTGCCGAACCATTCACCACTTTTGCCAAATTCGACAAACTCTTCAATGGCAATATGAGCATGTGGCAGAAGTTTGCCAATTCGTTGCGTTTACGTCATGCGATGCGTATGTCGGAACAGGAGCCTGTGCTGGCTGCCGTGATCATTGGTGATATTATTCTAAACGGACTACCGGTCCTGTATGGATATAATTTTATCACGCCGGTGCTTGAAAGTGCCTGTATCTGGCCGGCTGCCAACAGCATCACCAACAACAGTGTAAGCTGGTCATTCCGCGAACACAACGGGCTGAGAATGGGTTCAAACATATGGCATCAGTTTTCTGAGGACGACGACGTTACCGGGGCCGGCATTTTCGATCCAAGGGCGTATATCTTTTTCGAAGGTGATCAGAATGAGGAATGGGTTCCGTTTCCACAAATTCCTGAATCAGGAACCCCTTCAGCCCAGGGAATCCCTTATGGAAGCCATCGCGATGATGTCGGGAATTATCACATCAAAAACAATGTGAACTATTCACCGTTTAATTTCTTTCTGCTGGGTGATGAAAACAATATGCCTGTGATCCTGATGACCGGTGCCGAGGTGCATTTTATTCTTGCCGAAGCTTATTTCAGGGGGATCGGTGTTCCGGTCGACCAGGATCAGGCAGATATAGAATACATGAACGGTATCAATGCATCGGTTGAATGGTGGATGAATCTTTCCGAAAGGCTCAGGCTGCCATTGTCAGGCGTAAGGTTCGGTGACAAGATTACCATACCTGAAAATCTGAACGCATCTTCCGTGTTGAATCATTTCGGATCATGGAATGCAACCACGGACGAGGAAAAACTGAGGTTTATTTACACCCAGCGCTGGATTGATGCCTTCAGACAGCCCTGGGAAGCCTATGCCGAAGCACGGCGCACCGGCATGACACCGAGGGAAGGTGATCCGATCGGGCATTTCAGGATGCCTTATCCGCCTTCGGAAATACAATACAATGCTGAGCAGATGAATATTGCAAAACAACGGCAGGGTGGCGATGATCCGATGGTGAAGATGTGGTGGATGAAGTGAAGTATTAATTACGAATTACGAATTACGCCCTTCGACTGGTCTCGACTGGTCTCGACTGGTCTCGACTTCGCTCGACCACCATCGCTCGACCACCATCGCTCAGGGTGACAAATGACGAATTACGAAGTACGAATTATGAATTACGAATGACGCTTGCCCAGCAGAAGCGCAGTGTAGGCGGGGAATGACGCCCTTCGACTGGTCTCGACTGGTCTCGACTACGCTCGACCACCATCGCTAGACCACCAACGCTCAGGGTGACAAATGATGAATGACGCCCTTCGACTGCGCTCAGGGTGACAAATGATGAATGACGAATTTACGGCCTGCCCGCCGTGGCGGGTTTACGATTTGAGAATTTGAAAATTTGAGAATTTGAAAATTCTCGCTTCTATCACAGCGGAAGTCCCGTAGGGACGATATATTGGTAGAAAGAAAAATTAAACCCAGTTAAAGTCCCGTCAGGGACGATATATTGGTAAAAAGGAAGATTAAATCCAATTGAAGTCCCGTAGGGACGACATTATGGTAGAAAAACAGATCAATACCATTTGAAGTCCCGTAGGGACGACATTATGGTAGCAGAACGAACAATTAAATCCATATAAAGTCCCATAGGGACGACATTATGGTAGAAAGAACGATCAAAACCATTTGAAGTCCCGTAGGGACAATACGTTCATTTGGAATCAAGAAAAAAAAAGAAATCATTGCGTCTTTGCGTGAAATTTAAGATTTTGTTTAAAAATAAATCACAAACCAAAACCCGAAATATGAAAAACACGTACGCCAGATTCATGCTGCTGGTTTCTGCAATACTGTTATCTGCAGTAGTGCAGCTCACCGCCCAGACCAACCAATACCTGCATTATGACTGCACCAACCGCAATCATGTTTATCTTGAAAACGGATCGCAATACATTGCCAACAAACCTGGCTTCTCCATGGCCGGTTGGTTCTACTGTGATCAGTTGAGCTACGGCCAGGCACTGATGAGCTTCAGGGGTTCTTCACAGGGTTTTTATATGATCCAGCTGAACAACGGAACTGTTGAATGCCGTTTTCAGAATTCAGCAGGAACGCTTTATGAATACGTGGCTCCCGCCAACACGGTGATCCCGCAGATATGGCAACATTTTGCCTGGATTTACGACGGTACTGCCGTTAAATTGTATGTCAACGGAATCCTGAAAGGCAGCAAAGCCGCCACCGGGAGTTTTACAGCTACTGACATTCCATTTACCATCGGACGCAGTATTCTCGGTTCGCTTGACTTTTACTGGTGCGGCCGTACCGACGAGGTGAATGTATGGTCAAAAGCCCTGACCCAGGCTGAGATTGAAGACATGATGGACAACGAACTGGAAGGCAATGAAACCGGTCTGGAATTGTATTACAAACACAACCAGGGTGTACCGGGTGGCAACAACACTTCCATCACCAAACTGATCTCCGAAGTGGATTCGCCTACCCGCGACGGTGATCTGATTAACTTCACCATGACCGGAGAAACTTCCAATTTCAACGGCACCCTTGATCCCAGTTACCAGGCAATTTCATTTCTGCCGATACCCAATAAACTGATCAATGATCCGCCATTTTCTCTTGAAGCCACGGCAACTTCGGGGTTGCCGGTTGTCTTTACCATCCTTTCGGGACCGGCAACGGTAAACGGAAACACCATTACGCTTTCAGGTGATCCCGGACTGGTTGAAGTAGAAGCTTCACAGCCCGGTGGCGGACAGTACGATCCGGCCGAACCGGTAATACAGCGCTTCAATGTGCTTGATCCGCAATTGCATGTACCTGAAATTGAAGCCCGCAATCCTCTTGCCGGAGAAGTACACGTGCCTTCGCTTTCGCAGATTCAATTAGCAGCCATCTCAACCATTACCTTTCCGGAATTATTCTCGGTTGCCTGGGTAAAATTCAGGATAAACGGAACAACCATTGATGCCCAGAACTTCTGGAACGGACATTTCACCGCATGGTGGACACCGCCTGCCTATGGCAGTTATACCATTGAAATCCTTTCGGCAAACAATTTCGGTGCAATAAAAACAGAAACGGTGAGCGTCGAAATTGTCCCTGAATCATCAGATGTTTCATCTGTTGCTTTCAGCGATGTCTGGCTGAACCCGAATTCCTATACTTCCACGGTTGAAGCAGAACTCCCTTCATTCCTCGGCGCCTACGATCAGATCATCGGAACGCTGAATGTACATTGTCCAAGCGGCGGTTGTGGCGAATGGGACAGGGTGGCATCTGTTGAAGCCAAAGACAAGGAAGGCAACTGGATTGAAATTATCCGCTACATCACCCCTTACGGCGTGGCCTGTTCACATACCATCGATCTGACCGATTATATGTCCATTCTTCAGGGAAAAACGGCTTTCAGGGCAACCTGTGCAACCCTTGACAACGGTTTCCTTTATGACCTGACCCTGGATTATATGGCAGGTACGCCATTGTATCCATACAGCAATGTTAAACAGATATGGCGTGAGATTTTCCCGTTTGGCGATTATGCCAATCTGCAGCCGGTTCCCGATGCAGATTATACTTTCCCTGAAAACGCGATGGCTTCAAAACTAAAGCTGGTTTCTACCGGTCATGGCTGGGGCGATCTGAACAGCAACAATGCAGCCGAGTTCTACGATGCAACCCACGATATTTATGTAAACGGCGTTAAGAAATTCTCCCAGCACAACTGGGTGGATTGCAATCCAAATCCCGATGGTTGTCAGCCTCAGAACGGAACCTGGTACCACAACAGGGCCGGCTGGTGTCCGGGCTCCATCGCCCAGTGGTTCGACTTCAGTCTGAACGAATATACCAATCTCGACGACATCACGATCGGTTACACATTTTTCGAACAATATGTTGATATGTGCCACCCCAATCATCCTGATTGCGTAACCGGAGTTACCTGCACAGATTGTGAAGATGGTTTCAATCCCGTATTGGATGTAGCCTGCAACCTGGTTTCATTCTCAGAAAGTCCGTTTATTATTGTCGGAAACAAGGAAAATTTACCGTCATCAACGGCCCTGAATGTTTTCCCGAATCCTTCAACGGGCGTTTTCGAAGTATCGGTAAATTCAACAACCCCAATCCGGAATACGGAAATCATTGTTCTTGACAATATGAGCCGCCCGGTTCAGCAATTCAGCTGGGACGGACAGAATACACGTATTGATCTATCCGGCAACGCCAGGGGATTGTATTTCCTGAAAGTTGTTACATCTGAGTGGACGGAACTGAGGAAGATAATTGTGAAATAAGGCACAGGGCATAGGGCTTAGGGCTATGAACATGAAATTGAAATGCTCGATTTCGTCTCTTTTGTAGCAGAAAGGGAGACAAGGTGAAATGGGGACAAGGAGAGGCATGGTCAGTTAGCCCGGGGATTCTCTTGCAGTTTTTTAAGGGTTTGGCAATTGGCATTAATGTCACCGTGCTCTGCACCTTTGATTTTTCTTCTGTTTTTGCGACTACAAAGGGTTCGGTGCTCTGCACCTAAAAGTTGAACTGAATCTTAATTTCTGACACGGGCTTTCTGTGAAAATTTCGGCTTTTTTGAGCAGACCTGGGGACAAGGGGAGATTCAAAATTGAAAAGTTAGAGTTCTTCTCTATAGTAACAGAAAGGGAGACATGGTGAAATGGGGACAAGGAGAGGCATGGTCGGTTAGACCGGGGATTCTCTTTTCAGTTTTTGAGGGTTTGGGCAATGGGGAATAATGTCACGGTGCGCTGCACCTATGATTATTATTCTGTTTATGCAATTACAAAGGTTTCAGTGTTCTGCACCTATATATTTCCAAGAATTATACCTGCAAGAGTCGGGGAGACTTTCTGATACGGGAATTCCTAAAAGGATTTCTTTTCATTTTCCGGTCGCCAGAAAGGTGTTTCATTTCTCTTTGGTTTATCGGTCAAACGGGTCTTTTTTCTCGTTTCAACGCTGATGATCCAGATATCATAAATACCCTGGCTACCGCTGGTATAGGCAATCCACTTTCCATCGGGTGACCAGGACGGCGAATAGTCCTCCATCGGATCGTTGGTGAGGTTGGCAATATCGCTGCCATCGGCATTCATCAGAAACAATTCAAAATTTCCGGTTTCGTCAGTGCCGTAAAATGCAATGCTGGTTCCATCCGGTGAAAACACTCCTCCTGAATCATAACCATTTTTATTGGTCAATCTCTTTTCATTTCCGCCGTCCTTATCCATCAGAAACAATTCCCCGTTGGAAGCATATGTTGTATCGCCGGGTCCCCAAAGACACCTGGTAAACAGGATTTTCTTACCATCGGGAGAAAATACAGCCGATTCCTCAAAATGCTCGTTATCCGTTAATCGCTTTACGCCCGTACCATCTGAATTCATGCAGTAAATTTCATTGTTTTTGTGGTCACGTTTTGACTCAAATAATATCCTTTTACCATCGGGTGACCACACAGGCAGATAATCATCGGCCGGATTCTTTGTTAGATTTACAGGATTATTTCCATCGGCATCCATTACATAAATCTCATCGTTTCCTTCACGATTAGTGTAAAAGAGAATGCGATTGCCGTCGGGCGACCAGGACGACCAGTAGTCCATGGCCGTGTTGTTGCTCAGGTTCCTTTGATTTTCCCCGGAAGCATCCATCAGATAAACCTCATAATTCCCATCACGGGTAGAGGTAAAAGAGATTACTCCTGAAGGCAGGCTATCGCTGGAAATAATTGGCTGTGCTAAAGTCGGGACAACAATTATTACCGAAAAAGCGGGCAGGATAAATCGAAAGAATATTTTCATTCGTGCTGATTTACAGGTTAACTTTCATCATTCCGGTTTCCCGGATAAAAAGGTCGATTCCTGAAAAACAAGCATGTAACTGCAAAAGTTCAGTTTTATGGCGGGAAAAGACCAAAAAAGGAAAATATGATTCCTGCCGGCTATATCAACTTATCCGGGAATATAAACCACATTCAGCAACTTAAAAGTAAGTGATTCCTGGTCCGGTGAAAGAAGCTTCCGGGTATAGCCGGTTGTTCCACCCCAATAGCCCACAGCAGCGGCAATGATTGAATCATTAACGGAATAAGTGCCTTTGAAATCGCCATAGGTAATGGGAGGAGTTCCACACCAGCCGGCATTTTTGTGTTCTTTCAGGCTTTCATTCTCTCCGAACCTGAATCCGGACCCTTCAACCAGTGCAGGAGCCTTTCCGTAAACAACAACCGAATCGTCGTATTGCGGGTTAATCCGGCAACCATTGATAACATCCGGAGCTTCAGGTAATGGAAGACTCTCTTTTTTGCAGGCAGTCATAAGTAGCAGCAGTGTGATTAACGATATGAGGGCTATTTTCATAGTCAGGAGTTTTATCTTTTCAGATGTACGGAAATTTATCTGATTGCAAAGGATACGGAAATTCTGATTGTCCTGAAATACCAGCCATGTCGGGGCATTCATCAACCACCGGTCCATTTTTGATATATTTGCAAAAAATAAATGAATGAAAACCGACGATTGGCAGGCACGCACCCGGTTACTTCTGGATGATCAAAAACTTGAAATATTACGGAATGCACATGTGATGGTTGCCGGTCTGGGTGGTGTGGGTGCCTATGCTGCTGAACAGCTGGTAAGGGCAGGGATTGGCAGCATCACCATTGTTGATGGTGACCGGGTTCAGCCTTCGAACCGGAACAGGCAGCTTCCGGCCCTTGTCAGCACTACAGGCAAACGAAAAACGGCCGTAATGTCGGAACGTCTGCTTGATATCAATCCCGAACTGAACCTTGTGTCGGTCGACGAATATATAAAGGATGAGCGGATGATTCAGATCCTCGAAACGGGATATGACTATGTAGTGGATGCCATCGACACACTCTCGCCAAAAGTATATTTCATTTACCATACCCTCAGGTTGGGTATGCCACTGATAAGTTCAATGGGGGCTGGTGGCAAAATGGATCCGATGCAGGTCAGGATTGCCGACATCTCTGAAACGAACAACTGCAAACTGGCCTATTATATGAGGAAAAGGCTTCATAAACTTGGTATATGGGAAGGGTTCAAAGCCGTTTATTCCCCTGAAGAGGTTTCCCGCGCTGCAGTAGAACTCTCTGAAGGAGAAATTAATAAGAAATCCACAGTCGGAACAATTTCCTACATGCCGGCCATTTTCGGTTGTTTCTGTGCCTCCGGGGTCATTAACGATCTGGTCAGTGACTAAGACCTGTTTATCTCCCTCGGACAGGTTACTTACGGGGAATTTTAACATTAACCCTATGAGTCATGACTCTTAAAGTCAGGACATTCGTTGTAATTTTATGCCGGGCAAAGCCTTCAGAAAAAATATCATAAAGGAAACACCCGGATTCATAAATGTTAAAATTGCGCTTATGGATCAGGAAACCGATATAGCAGTTCTGCGAGAGAAGATATTCCTGCTTGAGGCAACGTTGAAGGCCATTCCGGATATTATGATTGAAGTGGATGGGGATGGCGTAATAAAGAGTTACCAGGCTCCGGATGATTCCGTTCTTTTAATACCACCATCCGAATTTATCGGCAGAAGGTCATCAGATGTATTGCCCTCATCCATCAGTGTTCAGGTTGAGTTAGCGCTGAAACAGGCAATCACCAATGGATTTTCGGAAGGTATTCAGTACAGTATCACCGAAAACGGCAATACGGAATGGTATGAAATATCTGTATCAGAAAAGAGTTCAGATTTACCGGAAAGGCGGTTTATAGCCCTTGCCAGGAATATAACGGGTCGTAAACTGGCAGAAATAGGGCTGGCCCGGCAGTCAGAAATTCTTGAAGGAGTTGCAAGGGCTACAAATGCGCTTCTGCTTGGCAATAATCTGAACGAGTCCATACAATATGCTTTCAGCATCATCGGCCCAGCCACCCATGTTGACAGGGTTTATCTGTTTGAATATCACTCAGACCCCACAGGGAACGGTTTGCTGATAAGCCAGCGCTTTGAATGGTGCAAACCGGGTGTTGAGCCTCAGATGAGTAATCCTGATCTGCAGAACCTGCCTGCTGATTTCATCCCAAGGTGGAACAGAATTCTTGAAAAAGGCGGAGTTGTAAGTGGATTAGTCAGGGACTTTCCGGCGGAAGAAAGGGAACTGCTGGAACCCCAGGATATCCTTTCACTTCTGGTTGTTCCTGTATTTGCTGAAAACAGTCTGCTGGGGTTTATTGGATTTGACGATTGCACCGAGGGCTCCGGCTGGACCGAATCCGAAGCCCATATCCTGAGAAGTGTTGCCACTGGCATCGGCAGCGCCATCATGCGCCACCGGTCAGAAGAGATGCTCCGTTTCAGCGAAAACAGGTTCAGGGTCATGTATGAAGAATCACCCCTCGGACTCGTCCTCACCGATGACTATGGTGTTATAACGGATGTTAACCGGGCATTTCTTGAAATGCTGGGGCAAACAAAAGAACTGATTGGCAAAACAACATTCTTTGACCTTATACCAAAGGAATATGTCAGGGTTAAGCACGAAGTGATTGTCGCCCTGAAATACAACAGAAGAGCCGGTCCTGTTGAAATATCATTATGGACAAAGGATAACAGGCAGGTTCCTGTGATTCTGAACCTTGTTCTTCTGGATGATCTCACCCGGAATCCGCAGGTACTGCTGGTTGTTGAAAACATTACCTACCGGAAGGAAGCCGAAATCGAGCTCATTGGCGCCAAGGAAGCAGCTGACCGCGCCAACATGGCAAAAAGCGAATTCCTTGCCAATATGAGTCATGAAATAAGAACCCCGTTGAATGCGATCATGGGATTCTCTGAACTTCTCACGGAGCAGCTCAGCAATTCGAAGCAACTTGAATTCGTGGATGTGATCAATAAAAGCGGGAAAAACCTTCTTTTACTGATCAACGACATCCTTGACCTTTCAAAGATCGAAGCCGGAAAAATAATCATCCAGCCTGAACCGGTCAACCCGCAAAGCCTGTTAAACGAACTGACCAGGATCTTTTCATTGCCGATTCAGGAAAAAAAACTTGGATTTACAGTAAAATCAGACTCATTCCTGCCGGAATCCCTGCTTCTGGATGAAACCAGGATACGACAGGTGCTGTTTAATCTGGTTGGTAATGCTGTAAAATTTACTAATAAGGGTGATATTGTGCTTTCATGCCGATCGGTCAGTAAGAAAGGCGACACAAGCAGGATTGATCTGATGTTCGAGGTATCTGATACGGGTGTTGGTATTCCGGAAGACCAGCATGAAACAATTTTTCAGGCGTTCCGGCAACAGGAAGGGCAAAGCACACGGAAATTCGGAGGCACCGGACTCGGTCTTACCATTACACGGAGGCTCGTGGAAATGATGAACGGAACCATTACTGTTGAGAGCGAACCGGGAAAAGGCAGCATTTTCAGAGTCTGGTTGTATAATGTGGCCGTGTCTTCAGGAAAAAAAACCGTTTCACTGAGTGAAGATTATGCAAAAGCCAGATCCTATACATTTGATAATCCACTCATTCTTCTGGTTGAGGATATTGATGTAAACAGACTTGTGATCAGAGAGATGCTCAGTAGCAGAAATATCCGTTTACTGGAAGCAATCAACGGAGAAGTAGCCATTGCCATGGCACGTGAACACCGGCCTGATCTGATACTGATGGACATGCAGATGCCGGTTATGGACGGATATACTGCCACCCGCCTGATAAAAGCCGACCCATTTCTTCAGGACATTCCTGTGGTTGCTCTCACGGCTTCCACAATGAGAAGCTATGCTGATGAAGTACAGGCGATATGCGATGGTTATCTTCAGAAACCGGTCACCCCGGGATTACTTGTTTCAGAAATGGCAAAATTCCTGAGTCATACCAATACATCGGAGATAAAACAGGGGACTGAATCCCCGCGGAGGGTGCCTCAGGGTGAGCAGGAAATTGTTAAGCATGATATCAACGATGCTGAAACATTCCGGGCTGATGATCTGCTGAGTGAACTGCATTCCATCCGGCAAGGAATGATTATCGATGAAATCATTGCCTTCTCAATCAGGCTAAATGAAATCGCTGAAAAGTATCATTCCGGCAAACTAAATAAACTGGCCAATGAAATGATGAACCATGCTGAGACTTTCATGATAGACAAACTTATCATTTCATTCGACACACTTGAAGAATTAATCCGAAAACTTAATATCCATGAACCGGCAAAATGAGGCATTCACAGGTTTTAAAAACCAGCCACCCCCGCTGATACTGATAGTTGATGATCTTGCTGAAAACCTGGCTGTTCTCGGGAATATTCTGAGAAATGAGGGATATCAGATAGCCATCGCCAACAATGGAAAACAGGCTGTTAACATTGCCGTAAGCCGGAAACCCGACCTTGTCCTGCTCGATATTGCCATGCCTGAAATGGATGGTTTAACGGCCTGCAAGCTTATGAAAGAGGATCCTGCTTCGGAACATATTCCTGTGATATTTCTTACAGCGCGTACCGACACAAAGGATATCCTGAAAGGTTTTGAATCAGGAGCAGTGGATTATATTACCAAACCGTTCAAATCAGCAGAACTGCTGGCACGGGTATCTACCCATATTGAATTAAAGCAATCGCGCGATCTGATTGTTCAGCAAAAGTCTGAATTAACACACCTGCTTACAACGAAGGATAAGCTCTTCTCTATTGTATCACACGATCTGAGAAGTCCTTTTGCCGGATTACTGACACTAGCCAATATCCTGGTTGAAAATTTTGACGCCTATGACAAGAAAGATCTGGAAGATTCACTTCGCCTGATACGTGACACTTCAGATCAACTCCATACCCTGATTCAGAATCTGCTGAACTGGGCCAAATTACAGACCAGCAGCCTCGAGTACAAACCGATGAAACTTCAGGTGAAGGCACAGATAAGGAAATCGACCGATGTTCTTGCACTGAATTCCGCGAAAAAAAGAATTGAGCTGGCATCCGGCGTTTCCGACGACTTTTTTGTAACTGCTGATCCTGATATGCTGCGTATCGTTCTGCACAATCTGCTTGGGAATGCAATAAAATTCAGTAATACCGGAGGAGTGATTGAGGTAAGTTGTCAGAACAATCAGAATTATATCGTCACCAGCATCAGGGATTTTGGAGTCGGGATGAGCATAGAAAAGCAAAACGATCTTTTCTGTCCCGGTAAAAATATCTCTACCGCGGGTACAGCCAATGAGATGGGTTCGGGACTTGGGCTGTTGCTTTGTAAAGAAATGGTTGAAAAAATGGGTGGCAGAATAGGTGTAGATTCAATGCACGGGAAAGGAAGCACTTTCTGGTTTACCCTGCCTGCAGGTTAAGTTGCATTCATCATTTGGTACTGAAATCTTTTTAAAAAAGTTAGCTTTCCTGTATCAGATGTAATTTTTTTTTACTTTTACATGGGGGTAGTAATACCCGGGTATAGAAAAATTATAGCGATGACATCCGGTTTGTATGAATATCGAAAAGGCACAGATGGGGAGATTCATTCAGATGCCAGGTTTGACTGGCTTGATCAATATCAGACGGCCGCGATACTTATAGATAAATCCGGTGTTGTTCACAGGGTAAACAGTGCTTTCTACAGCCTTACCGGATTTAATACCGGGGATCTATCCGAAAAGGTTGTTACTGAGCTTTTAAACAATGCTGAACTCATTGCAGGCTTAAGTCTTTCAGCCGATCCTTCCCGTACAATTTCAACCGTAATCAGGGGTGGCAATAACAAACGCATTTTATGTAATTTCACTAAAGAAGCAATCAGAACGGATGATAAGCATGATCTTGATCTGATACGCATTTTCCCTGCTCCCGGTCATGCAGGCACAGAACCGGGATTCGGGCCGGAAGTTACATCCTCACCTGCCGCAATCGAATACAATAACCTCAGTGATATAAGCCGGCACAACAAAACCATTCTCGAAACCATTCCTGACCTTCTTGTTCTGTTCGATAGCCAGGCGAATGTGATTGATGTTAACCAGAATCCGAATTTCGCGATCCCATACATGGGGAGACTGATTAAAAATGAAAATCTCCGGATTATTCTCCCTGAAAAATCAGAGGACCTTCTTGAAAATTTCAGGGAAGCCACACTGTCGGGCAGGCCCCAGACCTTTTACCATAACATCGAATACGGTGGAAAGAAGAGGCACCTTGAATACCGATTGGTTTCAGTTGAAGAAAACAGGTTGCTTGCCATTATCCGCGACATAACAGACCTCAAGGAAGCGGAGGAAGCACTTTCCCTCAGCCGGCAGAGGCTTAACCATATGCAGCAGATTTCAGGAATCGGAAGCTGGGATGCCACTTTCGATGAAAAAACAGTCATTCATACCTGGAATTTTTTTGAATTACTCGGCCTGGAAATCCCGAAAACAGAAATAACACCTGAACACATCAGTCATTACAACCTGATACATCCGAATGACCTGGCAGCCTGCATGAGCGTGATCGAAGATGCCAAAGCAACGAAATCAAATTCATACATGACCGAATACAGGATCACAGACGGCAGAAAAAACGTTCGCCATCTCTACACTGAAGCCCGTCTTGAATATGATGCGAAGGGAAACATAAAACGATGGACTGGCACCATACACGATATCACTACACGAAAAATAGCTGAAAGTCTCAAAGCTTCCGCCTTCCAGATTTCGCAGCTGATCCATTCCCAGCACAATCTATCACATCTGATGGAGGCAATACACAGGATTATAGCCTCCCTCATGCCGGCACCAAACCTGCTGGTTGCACTTATCGACAACGATGATCATAAAATAACCTTCCCCTATTGCATCGACCCTGCCGGTGTTCCCGACACTGAAACGGCTGATAAAGGCCTGATCGGGTATGTGCTGGGTACCGGACAACCTTTACTTGTTTCAGCAACTGCCATCGACCTGATGATCCAGGAGAAGATTATCCGAAAACCTGTTCAGATACCGGAATCATGGCTTGGAGTTCCCCTTAAGACCCACGACAGGGTGCTAGGCGTGCTGGTACTACAATCATACACCCCGGATATTACCTACGGTGAAGATGAAAAGAATATCCTGATATTCGTTTCAGAGCAGATTGCCCTTTCCATACAGCGTATCGGCAGCGATGAAGCCCTGGTTAATGCCAAAAACGAAGCCGAAGAATCGAGTCGTCTGAAATCATCGCTGCTCGCCAATATGAGCCATGAACTCAGGACTCCTATGACAGGAATACTCGGGTTTTCTGAAATTCTGCTCGAGGAACTTGAAGAGGAGAGGCTCAAGGTGATGGCATCAACGATTTTCAAATCTGCAAACAGGCTGATGTCAACCCTCAACTCAATCATGGACCTTTCGGCGATTGAGTCGAACATCGATAGCCTGAAAATAAAACCGGTTGTGGTTAAAACCGTGTTTTTGCCATTACTCCGTAACCTGCATTCTATTGCCAGTGATAAGGGATTATATCTCCGTACAGCACTGCCCCCGACAATCAACGTGCTTGCCGATGAAAAACTGCTGGGCCAGTTGCTCCACCATCTTCTCGACAACGCCATCAAATTCACCATCGACGGGGGCATCTCGGTCAGTGCCTATGTGAATGACAAGAACAAATCAGAAGCAGTCATCAGGATCAGCGATACCGGCATTGGAATTGCCCCGGAGCATCATAAGCTCATTTTTGAGGAATTCCGGCAGGTAAGCGAGGGACTGTCGCGAACCTTCGAAGGCAGTGGACTCGGTCTGGCATTGTGTGTAAAAATAGCCCGGCTTATCAACGCTCGCCTTTGGGTTGACAGCGTACCCGAAAAAGGATCAGATTTTTACATTGCTCTTCCTTACATTCTTCCTGACACTTTTGAAATCGCACCTGAACCGGAGCCCGCAAAGGTGATCAATACCCAGCGCCTGAGCCGCGGGCCTGTTCCGGAGGTGCTTATTGTTGAAGATAATGAGATAAACCGGAGGCTTGCCGCCCTTTACCTGCGCGAACTCTGCAATACTGAAATGGCTGAAAACGGTTATGTAGCGCTTGAAAAGATCAAACGCAAGACCTACGATGCCATTCTGATGGATATTAACCTCGGCGCAGGCCCCAATGGTATGTCAATAGCAAATCATGTGCGCACCCTCGATAATTACAAGAACACACCCATTATTGCAGTCACAGGTTATACCATGCAGGGTGACCGCGAAAAGCTGCTTTCGAACGGATGCTCGCATTACCTGGCAAAACCTTACGACAAAAAGACCCTGCTCAGGCTGTTTTCCGGAATTCTATACGAATAAGCTATACCTGAAAAATATTTCCTTCACCGGCTAAATAGGTTTCCTGAAAAACCTGCCTTGCTTCCTCCATGAGCGGTAAGAGATTTTCATACCTGGCTGAGAAATGGCCGATGATAAGTCTACCTGCTCCGGCCTTTTGGGCAATCCTTGCAGCATCTGCTGCAGTGGAATGCAGTTTCGCAACTGCCACTTCAGCCATGGCATTCATAAAAGTGGCTTCATGATAGAGCAGATTACATCCTCTGATCATATCAGCGAGTGGTTCATGAAACAATGTATCGGAACAGTAAGCATAAGATCGCGGCAATACAGGCTCTGTGGTAAGCACCTCATTGCTGATAACGGTACCATCTGGTGAAGTATAGTCCCGTCCGAGCTTTAAATCACTGAAACACGTATACGGTATCTCATATCTCTCAGCCATCTCCATATTGATATGACGCGGGAAGTGCTTTTCCGCAATCAGAAAGCCAGTGGTGGGCACCCGGTGGACCAAAGGCAGGGAGGTGACCTTCAGTCGGTCATCTTCATAGATTAATTCAGGAAAATCGCTCCGGGTCGGGTGAAAAACCATCCTGTATGCAAGAGTCGTCATAGATGCTTCCAATTGCATTGTGATGACCTGCTCCAGCGCAGGTGGACCGTAAATATGAAGGGCTTCCTTCCTTCCCAGTAAATGAAAGGTTGAAATCAGGCCGATCAGTCCATAGAAATGGTCGCCATGCAGGTGGCTGATAAAAATATGGTTGATCCGCATGCTTCTTATCCTGTACTTTGACAGTTGCATCTGTGTTCCTTCACCACAGTCAATTAAAAAGGTCCGTCCGGCATGATTCACAACCTGCGCGGTCAGGTTCCGGTCCTTATAGGGCAGTGCGGCACTGCTTCCAAGTATGGTAACAGAAAATTCTCTCATCTATTGATTCTGCCTGACATCAGCCATTCAATGGCTGGCTGGTAAAATTCATAAAAAATACAATACACCCAAAGCCTGAAACGAAAAAATCCCCATAACGGGGACTTTTTCATTGGTTTTCAGTTGATCCGGATTATTCTGCTTTCTTATTTTTTGCAGCAGCTTTTTCCGATTCTTCCATATCTGATTTAAGGTTGGCAAGTGCTTCCAGATCGCCCAGCGTTGTCTTCTCAAGATTATCTTTAAGTTTCTTGACAGCACGTTTGGTTGAATTCTCAGCACTTTCTTTAGAAGCAGATTCCTTGGAGCGCTCTGTTGAAGCAACATCCTGGAAAATCCGGCTGTGTGAAAGAATGATTTTTTTATTGTCTTTCGAGAACTCTATCACCTTGAAATCGAGTGATTCCTCAACTTTGGCCTGGGTGTTGTCTTCCTTTACCACATGGCGGAGCGGAGCAAATCCTTCAACACCATAGGGCAGGGCAACAACCATTCCCTTATCGCTTGCGCTGGTAATGGTACCTTTGTGCACCGAACCTACCGAGAATACCGATTCAAAAACATCCCACGGATTCTCTTCAAGCTGTTTGTGGCCGAGGCTAAGCCTGCGGTTTTCAACATCGACATCCAGAACGATTACATCAATCTTCTCGCCGATCTTGGTGAATTCTGCAGGATGCTTGATTTTTTTCGACCATGATAGGTCAGAGATGTGGATCAGACCGTCAACACCTTCTTCGAGTTCAACAAAAATACCGAAGTTGGTGAAATTGCGAACGGTAGCAACATGTTTTGAGTTAAGTGGATATTTCTCCCTTATATTTGTCCAGGGATCCGGAATAAGCTGTTTAATCCCGAGCGACATTTTACGCTCTTCACGATCGAGTGTCAGAATCACGGCTTCCACCTCATCACTAACTTTCAGGAAGTCCTGTGCGGTGCGCAGATGCTGCGACCATGACATTTCTGAAACGTGAATCAGGCCTTCAACACCAGGAGCAATTTCGATAAATGCACCGTAATCGGCAATAACCACTACGCGGCCTTTAACCTGATCGCCAACCTTAACGGTTTCGCTGAGTGAATCCCATGGATGCGGGGTGAGCTGTTTGAGACCAAGGGCAATGCGTTTTTTATTTTCATCAAAGTCAAGGATAACCACCTTGATTTTCTGATCAAGCTGTACAATCTCTTCCGGATGGTTGATACGTCCCCAGGAGAGGTCGGTAATGTGAACAAGACCGTCAACACCGCCGAGGTCGATAAATACACCGTAAGAAGTAATGTTCTTAACGGTACCTTCGAGGATCTGACCCTTTTCAAGCTTGCTGATGATATCGGCTTTCTGCTGCTCAAGTTCATCTTCGATAAGCGCTTTGTGCGAAACAACCACGTTTTTATATTCCTGATTGATTTTCACAACCTTGAATTCCATGACTTTATCAACGTAAACATCGTAATCGCGGATGGGCTTCACGTCGATCTGTGAACCGGGGAGGAAAGCCTCGATACCGAATACATCCACGATGAGACCACCTTTGGTACGGCATTTAACATAACCATTGATGATTTCCTCTTTTTCGAATGCCTGGTTAACGCGCTCCCATGAACGAAGGATGCGGGCTTTCTTGTGTGAAAGAATAAGCTGACCACCCATGTCCTCCTGGCTTTCAACATATACTTCAATCATATCGCCAACCTTCAGGTTGGGATTATATCTGAGTTCTGATTGGGGAATAACACCGTCTGATTTGAAACCTATGTTCACCACAACTTCGCGTGAGTTCATGGCAACCACTGTTCCGTCGATCACTTCGTGCTCAACAATAGAACTGAGGGTTTTGTCATAAAGGTCTTCGAGTTTAGTGCGCTCATCAGTTGAATAGTTTTCGTGTTTCTTTCCGATGGCATCCCAGTCAAAATTTTCGAGTGAAATCTGGGTTACGAGGGGGGCTTTCAGTTTTTCAACGGTAGGCTCATCGTCATCATCAACAACAACGGCTTCAACTTCTGCTTCTGCCGAAACTTCTTCTTCCACTTCTGCTACAGCAATTTCTTCTGCTGCTGCAATTATTTCTGCTTCGGCTGCTTCTTCTGCTTCGGCAACTACTTCTTCTGCTTCGGCAACTACTTCTTCTGCTTCAGCAACTACTTCTTCTGATTCAGCAACTACTTCTTCTGATTCAGCAACTACTTCTTCTGATTCTTCTGCAACGGCTTCGTTAACAACTTCTGCTTCAACGGTTTCTTCAACCTCACTGACAGGTTCTTCAGAAATGTTTTCGGCATTGGTTAATTCTTCATTGACGTTTAATTCGTCGTTTGTCATTTAATTCTTCTTTGTGGCTCCACCTTCGGTGAAAACCTGGTTAATACTCTGTTAATTAATGGTTTAGCCGGACAGGAACACCTTTGAATCATAACATCATAAGGCGCCAGCCAAACCGGGGTGCAAAGGTATAAATTATTTTGAATCTATACGCTCATCATCAAGAAATATTGACGTGAAATACCGCGATAAGGGTATGGTTTGTTTAATATTAAATGTGCCGGCGTCCGGCAATACAATTCCAGCAAGGACTCAACTCCAATGGTTATTAACGAATCAGATTCCTGATGTCGGTTAACAATAAAAAATGCAGAAATTACCATATCATACACACTGGTTTTCCGCACCGGAGGTTATGTTTTTAGCGGTACTTCAGGTAATACAGGCAATAAGGAATACCAGACGTCTATGCTAAATGACAGATGTGATTGTTATGACGGCATTGACACAACCTACAAATCCGCATCCGTGACGGGGAAAAGCCTCTGATATAAGGCCTTGCAACACCGGGAATCATCGATACTTCAGGGAATTTGTAACCGGTTTTTTTATCAACGATTTCCTGGTCCGCCATCTTATGCCGGATATTTTCCAACCAATTTCCTGAAGAATGCATGGGTACGATGTATAAAATGTGCAGGTTCAGCAAACATAAGTATACATTCCCCGGTGATCACATTGTCACTGGAATTTTTGACTTCACGGATGGTTTCCTTATCTGCCGATCCCTGCTGAAGCCATATATTACGGATTCCCTTGTTCCTGGCTTCATCAAGAAGCATTCTCGTTTGATCTGGTTTGGTACTGATCAGTATTGCAGTCACTTCACCGGGAAGAGAGGAGATATCGCTGCTGCATTTTACCCCTTCGAATTCCTCCAGGTGCTGACTGACAGGATACAGGGTATATCCCTTTTTCATCAGTTCCTTAAAAGCTGCATTCCCGAATTTATGGGGAGTGCGCGATATCCCGGCAACTGCAATGTGCTTCTGGGATGTGAATTGTCTGATATTACTGATATTGGCCATAGATTATTGATTTTTTCAGATTTTCAGTTTTATATATGTCATGGATAACATCATTCAGACAATTGAATTTCAATTATCCGGTTTTTCCTGAAGTACCAGAGAATCATTGAGGCTTTACCAATGATCAAAGATCAGAATTTTTATTCAACATGTCAAATCACAGAATATCCTATCAATTATAAAATCTTCGTCTCCCCTATCATCTTATCATACAACTCATCATTGGGCTCCCATAGTTCAATCTTTACACCTTCCGGATCGAGAATATGGGCAAACTTCCCGTACTCAAATTCCTGTACTTCACCAAGTTGTTCAATCCCCATCAGCTTAAGCCTGGCCAGGAAAGCTTCGATATGAACCACCCTGAGGTTAATCATAAATTCCTTCCCTGATGGCTCAAAATACCCGCTGGTTTTATCCATTGCAGACAAGACTGTATAACCTTTTTTCTCAGGTTGATCACTATGTCTCCATTCAAAGCTTGTTCCGTAGTCATCGGTTTTCAGACCAAGTTTTTCTTTATACCAGTTCCTGACGCCATCCGGATCTGAGTATTTGATAAAGACACCCCCAAAACCCGTAATTCTGCCTTCGTTGTTTTCCATGTTTGTGATTATAAAAAAGCCCGGAAAAACCGGGCTAAAAATTCATTTCAATTATTTCCGGCCCTGGTTCCTGGCCATGTCTTCCAGTCGTTTCTGGAAATTTGATTTCTTCACCGGTTTTTTCTTGTTTTCCTGAATCTGCGCATGAAGCTTATCTTCATTCACAAAACGCCGGATCATAAACATCTGGGCAAAAGTGAGCAGGTTGGCCAAAAGGTAATAGTAACTGAGTCCTGATGAATAACTGTTAAAGAACCCAAGGAACATAACCGGCATCAGGTACATCATTGTTTTCATACCCGGTAACTGGTTACCGGTTGACATCATATCGTTATTGATTTTTGTATAAATGATTGTCGAAATGGTCATCAACAGTGTAAACAGACTCACATGATCACCATAGAAAGGAATATTGAAAGGCAGGTCGAGCACGGAATCATAACTTGAAAGGTCGTCAGCCCATAGAAAAGCCTCCTGTCTAAGCTCAATGGAGGCCGGGAAAAACCGGAACATTGCCAGCAATATCGGAAACTGAAGCAACATAGGCACACAACCCGACATAGGGTTAACACCGGCCTTTTTGTAAAGTGCCATGGTAGCCTGTTGCTTCTTCATGGCATCTTCCTTTTTTGGAAATTTAGCACCGATCTCATCTACCTCAGGCTTCAACAGGCGCATCTTGGCAGACGACAGGTAAGTTTTGTAAGCAATCGGGAAGAGAACAATTTTTAAAAGAATGGTAAGAATCAGAATGATGATTCCATAATTCAAATCGAACCCTTCGAGAAAGTTAAAAACGGGAAGTACAGCAAAGCGGTTGATCCATTGCATCAGGAAGAAGCTCCAACCGAGCGGGATCTGCTTTTCAAGATCCAGCTTGTATTTCCGCATGATGTTATATTTATTGGGGCCGAAATAAAACGACATGGCAAGTTGCTTGTCGGTCGCTGGATTAAATGGAAGCGAAAGGGTTGCTTCCATGTATTCAAGGTACTTAAGCTCTTTTTCCGGTTCACTGGTTTTCTTCATGTCGGCATTCTGAAACATATCTCCGGCAATCAGGCTTGTTGAGAAAAACTGCTGTTTGAAGGAAACCCATTTTATCCGGGTATTTATGCTCTGCTGATCATCTTTTCGTTCACTCAGGTAATCCACTTCATTGTCAACATGCCTGAAGTGTATCGTAGTATTCAGCTTTTCGTTTTCGAGACTCTTTTCCATCCGGGGCAACCTGGCTTTCCAGTCGATGTTCATCTCCTTGGTATTCATGGCAATATACTTCTCCATACCAACAAAATTCACCGCAAAGCCAACCATGAATTCATTGGCCCGGATTGTATATACGTACTCGATGTAAGATTCAGGATTCATAACAGAATCAGATGAACCTGCATACAATCGCATGGCAAACTTTACCGAATCGTTTCCGGTAATCCTTATTTCATTCTTACCTTCGAACCGTTTGTCGGGCCATGCAGGGAGGAAAAAAAGGCTGCTGGTATTTACAGGCCGCACATCCGTAAAGAATGCCAGATTAAAGTCTGAAGAATCCGGGCCGAATAAAATCAGTGGCTTACCGTCGAATGTCTTGTAACCGGTGAGTTCAACCTGGCTGATTCGCCCGCCTTTGCTACTCAGGGTAAGCTTCAGTTTATCGGATTCGACAACAAAATCCTGGCCTATTCCGGTTCCCGACACTGCAAACGCACCCAATTCCTGATTAAGATCCGGGGCTGTAATGGAATCTGACTTTTGAACTGTTGAATCGTGATCACCGGTCTTTGAGCTGAGATCAGCTCCCTGCTGCGTGATAACCTTCTGTGTATCTATAGATTGCTGACGCAATGCCGCAACAGAATCCTGGGCCCGTTTCTGGGCAGCCAGTTCTTCCTTCGAAGGTGACATAAAGACCGTATAGCCTATCATCAGTCCGAAGATGAGGAGAATGCCTATGATTGAATTTCTGTTCATGAAATATTGTTAGTAAATTATTAATTCAGATTGAGCGGCAAAAATAAGCAAAAGCAGTCAAATCATAAGCCCGGGGATTGAAATGACCGGCAATATAACTGAACTGGATAATAACACATGACTACAGAAGGAATAAATGTAAGCTGAAAGTTATTTCTTCGCCCTGTATCTGATGGCAGCTTCTACGAAGTTCACAAACAGAGGGTGCGGATTAGCTACGGTACTCTTATACTCCGGATGAAATTGTATCCCTATAAACCACGGGTGGCCGGCCAGTTCAACTATTTCAACCAGGTTATCGGATGTATTGATGCCCGATGCCAGCATTCCTGCATTCTGGTATAAATCGAGATAATTGTTGTTGAATTCATAACGATGCCGGTGACGCTCCCGGATATCGTTCAATCCATAAACTTTATGAGCCAACGATTCTTTTAAAATTGTACAAGGATATGCACCCAGCCTCATGGTTCCACCCTTGCCGGAAACAGATTTCTGTCCTTCCATGATATCAATCACCGGGTTGGTCGTTTCAGGATCCATCTCCGTGGAATGGGCATCTTTCATGCCCAGCACATTCCGGCCGAATTCAATTACAGCACACTGCATCCCCAGACAGATGCCAAGGAAAGGAATCTGATGCTCACGTGCATAACGGATCGCTTCTATCTTGCCTTCAATACCCCTGCTTCCAAAGCCCGGTGCAACAAGGATTCCGTCAAGTCCCTGAAGTATATCGCCTGCAGTGGCATGGGTAATTGACTCTGAATGCAGGGCTTTTACGATTACCTTGCAATGATTTGAAGCACCGGCATGCACAAAGGATTCATGAATGGATTTATAGGCATCCTTCAACTCAACATATTTTCCGATCAGACCGATAACCACTTCTTTTTCAGGATGTTTTAAACGGTACAAAAACTCCTCCCATTTCGAGAGCTCAGGGGAATTACCCATCGGCATCCGTGTTTTTTCAAGTACCTCCACGTCGAGTTTCTCGTCGAGCATCAACAGGGGCACATCATAAATCGATTCTGCATCAATCGATTCGATAACGGCGGTTGGATTCACATTGCAGAACAGGGCAATCTTATTCCTCAGGTTCTCATTCAGGTGTTTCTCGGTCCTGCAAACGATGATATCAGGCTGTACTCCTTGCTCAAGCAGTGTTTTGACGGAATGCTGGGTAGGTTTCGTCTTTAATTCGCCGGCAGCAGCAAGGAAAGGCACCAGAGTCAGATGAACCACCAGGCAGTCAGTACCGATTTCCCACCGCATTTGGCGGACGGCTTCAATGTAGGGCAAGGATTCGATATCGCCCACGGTTCCACCGATTTCGGTTATCACAAAGTCAAACTTATTTTCACTCCCAAGCAGTTTAATCCGGCGTTTGATTTCATCGGTGATATGCGGAATTACCTGAACCGTTTCACCGAGGTAATCACCCCTGCGTTCCCTGAAGATGACCTCCTGGTATATTCGTCCGGTAGTGACATTGTTCGCCTGTGAAGTAGGCACATTCAGGTATCGTTCGTAATGTCCCAGGTCGAGGTCAGTCTCTGCACCATCTTCCGTAACATAGCACTCCCCGTGCTCATACGGGTTTAAGGTTCCGGGATCAATGTTGATGTAGGGGTCAAGCTTCTGAATGGTGACTGAAAATCCACGGGCCTGAAGCAATTTGGCAAGGGATGCTGAAATGATACCTTTGCCAAGCGATGAGGCAACTCCTCCTGTGACAAATACGTACTTTGTTGATGGCATGTTGAGATGTTTTAGTTCCTTAAATTGTAATAGCAGGCCCTGGATTCTGAATGCAAATAACATACCCGGTACCGGACAGGTAACATTTTCCTGTACAGTTGTTGTCAAACAAAAAATCCGGGCCATGCTTAAGCGGGCGTCGAAAACGGAACCGTTAGTAAAACCAGTGAAGCTACTTTTAAATTACTTCCTGAAAAGAAGAGAACAAATCAGGTCTCGAACAAAAAAGCATGAAGGCAAAAATACAAAGCTCCGGCCAAAAAGAACCAAACTTTTGTAAAAATTAATAACAATCGGGGAATAGTTTTAAGCAGCAGTAAGGAAGTATCAGTTATACTGCATGAACGCACTTACGTATCGTCTCGTAAATTTCTTCTTTATTGTAGGGTTTCGATAAAAAGTAATCCATTCCGGCTTCAAAACTCTTTTTTCTGAATGATTCCTCTGAATAGGCCGTTAGAGCAATAATTGGAATCGTCAGTTTTTTTCTTCTTATTTCTATAGTTGCCTCCCATCCGTTCATCTGAGGCATGTCAATATCCATCAGAATAACATCATAGTTTCCGTTCAGGCATTCTGAAACTGCTTCAACCCCATCAGCCACAAGCTTATAGCTCCATCCCATACGCTTGATAAGAATTTCTATAATCTTCTGATTCAGCACGTTATCTTCAGCTATCAGAATTTTTATCATCTTTTCTGCCGTATCCATTGTAACCGGAGTATTGTCTGACCTGTATTCCATACCATTACCAGAGTATCTAATATCTAATGCTTAATAGGAAAAACAGGGAAAAGTAATCTGGTTTCAATCAAATCAACTTTTTTTTGCATGATAGCCCAGAATATATCAGTACAATAAGAGAAAAAACAAAAAAGATTGCTTTCCGATCATCTACGGAAAGCAACCTAAAATCAGATAATCAATAATTTACTGACCCAAATATGACTTCAATAACTTACTTCTCGAAGTATGTTTCAACCTTCGGATAGCTTTTTCCTTGATCTGCCTCACCCTTTCCCTTGTCAGGTCGAATTTGGCACCAATTTCTTCAAGAGTCAAACCGTGATTCATGCCGATTCCATAATACAGATTAACGACATCCCTTTCCTTTTCGGTAAGGGTAGCCAGTGAACGCTGGATTTCGCGGGCAAGTGATTCACGCATCAGCCCGGCATCAGTAACCGGAGTATCTTCATCAATAAAAATATCGATAAACTTCATGTCCTCATCTTCCGAAAGCGGCGCATCCATTGAGATGTACCTGGTTGAGATTTTAAGGGCAGCATCAATTTTATATTCAGGTATTTCCAGTGCTTCAGCTATTTCATCGGCTGATGGAGGTCTTTCAAATTTTTGTTCCAGTCTTGAAGACTCTTTTTTAATTTTATTTAAAGAACCTACCTGATTGAGGGGAAGCCTGACAATTCTTGATTGCTCGGCCAGCGCCTGTAATATGCTTTGCCTGATCCACCAGACCGCATATGAAATGAATTTAAAGCCACGGGTTTCGTCAAAACGCTGGGCTGCTTTTATTAGTCCCAGATTGCCTTCATTAATTAGATCGGGTAGGCTCAAACCCTGATTCTGATATTGTTTAGCAACAGAAACAACGAATCGCAGGTTGGCCTTGCACAATTTCTCAAGTGCCCACTGGTCGCCAAGCCGTATCCGTTGTGCCAGTAACACCTCCTCTTCAGCACTGATGAGTTCTTCTTTTCCTATGTCCTGCAGGTACTTATCAAGCGATGCAGTTTCGCGGTTAGTTATTGATTTGGTTATTTTTAGCTGTCTCATAGCTGCGTTGGGTTTTTAGGAACAGGGTTCTCTCAGCAATTACCCAATTCTAATTATAAACAATTCATATGAGTAATAGTTCAGTGAGGCATTGTCAATACCTCCCTGTTCCATAGCAATTAAGGGTGAAACGGCTAGGCCGTTCACCCCGGTCGGTTCTTTCAGTCATTGGTCCCAATTACATTCCGAACCCATAGTATGCCCGGGTCCTGTTGGGGTAGATTCCTTCAATGAGGATACCTCCCTTTTTGTTGGCGATGGCAGCAGCTAAATCATCGATCGACCTGACAGCTTTTCCATCAACCCGGGTAATAATGAAACCCTGTCTGACCCCTGCATTCTTCAATTTTCCATCTCCCAATGAATTAATCTGTACTCCGTTGTCAATACTCAGATCTGACTTAAGTTTTTCCGGGACCGGTGAGAAATTTGCACCCAAAATTGACTGAATATCCACATCTTCACGTTTAACCAGGTTGATATTGCCATCCCTGTTTTTAAGCGTAATGTCAAAGTTCATGTCTTTATTACCTCTTTTTACGGCGATGTTAACCTTATCACCCGGCCTGTGCTGACCAATCATTTCAAGTAATTCGGAGGTAGAATTTACAGGCATGCCTTCAATATTGACAATAATATCCCCGGAACGGATACCGGCATCCTGGGCAGCCCCACCTTCGGTGATATCAGCTACATAAACTCCTTTGATATCTGCAATTCCTTCTTCTTCAGCAAGCTTACTGTCCAGTTCCCGGATACTAACTCCCAGAAAACCCCGCTGTATGGTTCCGTATTCAATGATATCGCCGGCCACTTTGCGGACAATATTTACCGGTATGGCAAATGAATACCCGGCATAAAAACCGGTACCGGAAGCAATGGCTGCATTGATGCCAACCAGTTCACCCTTTGTATTTACAAGAGCTCCGCCACTGTTGCCCCTGTTTACGGCTGCATCTGTCTGAATAAAGGATTCGATGGTGGATCCGTCAGGTGAGCCGAGAATATTGATGTTTCTGGCTTTGGCACTTACAATGCCGGCTGTGACGGTCGAAGTCAGGTTAAACGGATTACCCACTGCCAGAACCCATTCTCCGATCTGTAGGTTGTCAGAATTTCCATAAATCAGGTAGGGAAGATCTTTTGCCTCAATCTTGATTACAGCTAGATCTGTCGATGGATCTGAACCGATAATCCGGGCTTCGTAAGTCCTTTTGTCATTCAGTGTAACTTCAACCATATTTGATTCTGTCACTACGTGGTTGTTGGTAACAATATATCCGTCAGGACTGACAATTACCCCGGAACCGCTTGCTTCAATCGGCGATGGTCCACCTTGTGGTCCACCTTCACCAAAAAAATCCCTGAAATCGAAAAAATAATCGTAAACACTGCTTTTTCGTTCATACTTTGTTTTAATATGAACGACGGCATGAATTGTATTGTTGGCTGCAATGGTAAAATCCGGTAAAACCATCGCTCCGGACGAGCCTGGTAAATTGGTTAGATAAGCCGGTGTGCGCTGGGCAGAATTGTTGATGTACTTTACTTCTTTTTTGCTGATCAGGCTGTAAGCGCCCAGTGCAATAAATCCTCCTGCGATGGCAATCAGCAAACTTCCTGCAATTTTCTTCATAGTTCAATAGCTGTTTAGTAAACAAAAGGTTGATAGTCAATGCCCCCTTAATTTTCTGAAGAGACATAACCAGATGTTGGTATTTGGTTAAACGCAATTTGAGTACCATTGTTACAAATACCGGTGTTAAAAATTGTTAACCAACAACCCGCAAAGGCAAACAGGGAAATAATTTATCCTGATCAGGATGATACCACAATATTCATGGTGATTCACACCAGCCCCCCCCCTTTAAATAATTGATTAACCGTTTATTATGCCCGAATACTGGTTTATCTCCATTTGATGAACATTGTTTCTTGACTTTTTTTTACAGGTCGTGTAAAACGAATTTACAGGAACTTAATATCTGTAATATAACTATACACTTTATATTTCGTAACTTTGTAACCTTGTCACTATAAAATGACAAAATGTCAACGCTTTGAAACAATGACAGAATTCTTCAAATTTCACGGAACAGGCAATGACTTTATTCTGCTTGATGGCAGGAAAATTCCGGCAATCCCTTCAAAAGAGACCATCGCCCAATTATGTCACAGGCGGTTTGGTATTGGCGCTGACGGACTGATCATTTTGTCACCCGAAGATGGCTTTGATTTCAGGATGATTTATTTCAATGCTGACGGCAGCCCGGCAGGTATGTGCGGAAATGGCGCCCGCTGTGCAGTAGCCTGCGCATCCATGATTGGTTTTTCAGGAAATGATGCTGTTTTTATAGCCGGTGATGGTCCTCATACGGGGAAATTGAAAAAGGATTCCGAATCTGAATGGATTGTTGAAGTAAGCATGCGTGATGTGATCATACCATCATTGGTTGGGAAACAAACTGTAATTGATACAGGTACCCCCCATTTTGTAAATATTGTTCCTGATGTTTCGGAAATTGACACCTTTGCCGAAGGGAGAAATATCAGGTATTCAGCGACCTATGCTGAAGAAGGTATCAATGTGGACTGGCTAAGCATCGAAGATAACCGTCTGAGAGTCAGAACCTACGAAAGAGGAGTGGAAAATGAAACCCTTTCCTGTGGAACCGGAGTAACTGCCTGTGCCATGGTGGCTTCCCTTGCGACAGGGAGAACATTCCGTGAAATAGAAACACCGGGTGGCAGGCTTAATGTAAGCTTCAGAAAAGATTCGGATAGATTTCTGGATGTTCGGTTAAAAGGACCGGTAAAACTGGTTTTTAAGGGAGAGGTTGATTTCCAGTCCAAATAATTGAATATTACCTTTCTGCCGAAACAGGATAATTATTAAACATAAAACAGAGAAAAAGGGGAATGAAGGGAAAAACCGTCAGTTTGAGAGTGCCTGAACCTTCAGATATCGATGTTATCTATGGTTGGGAAAACGATCCTGCTGTTTGGCATGTGAGTAACACGACTACCCCTTATTCGAGGTATGATATTGAGCAGTTTGTACTCAATACCCATCACGATATTTTTGCCGCCAGGCAGCTCAGGCTGATGATTACCGACAACAGGCAACCTGGGGAACCGGTTGGTGCCATTGACCTTTTTGATTTTGATCCGATTCAACGGAGAGCGGGTATCGGCATCCTGGTAGCCAGCCATGAACGCGGGAAAGGCTATGCAACAGAAGCATTGGATCTACTCTGTAACTATTGCTTCAATACACTGAACCTTCACCAGTTATATTGCCATATTTCAACGGATAACAAGGCCAGTATACATATTTTTACAAAAGCAGGGTTTGAAATCACCGGAACATGCAAAGATTGGACATGGTCTGGAAAACAATGGAATGATGCTTGCTTCATGCAATTGATAGCGCACTAAAATATCGTAATCATGAGCGAATCTTACCATCCCAGGTTCACAGGCAGAAAATCAAGAAGTAAAAAACCAGGGCGGGGTATGGTTATTACCCTGCTTTTCCTGATAGTCCTTGCGGCTGCTGGTAGCTGGATGCTTTACAATGCAGCTTATCAACCCAATATATACACCGGTGATAGCCAGAACGCCTACTTTACCATACCCACGGGCAGCAATTTCGAGGGCGTGAAGAAGAGTCTGTACACCCATGGATTGATCATAAACCGGAAATCATTTGAATTGATCGCAAGGCTGAAGAAATATGAACGGATTATAAAGCCCGGACGCTATAAAATTACCCGGGGAATGGGCAACCTTGAACTCGTTAATATGCTCAGGGGTGGACGCCAGGAACCGGTTCAGGTTATCTTCAACAATATCCGGTCGGCCGATCAGTTGGCCGGTCGAATCAGTAAGCAGATTGAGGCTGACTCTTTGTCGATCTTCCGGCTGCTGAATGATACCGGTTATCTTGATTCACTCGGAGTAACAAAAAACAGTCTGTTTACCATCTTTATTCCCAATACCTATGAGTTTTACTGGACCACCAGTGCCAGGGAATTTATTGACCGCATGAAGTCGGAATCCGAAAAATTCTGGAATAATGAGAGGACAGAAAAACTCAGATTATTGAACCTGAACCGTCATGAGGTAATTACACTGGCTTCGATCGTTGAAAAGGAAACCAATAAAAACGATGAAAAACCAAGGGTTGCCGGAGTTTATCTGAACCGTCTGACGAAAGGCTGGTTGCTCGAAGCAGACCCCACCCTGGTCTTCGCGCATACCGATTTCGATATGAAAAGGGTGCTGAATATCCACAAACAAATTGTATCGCCCTACAACACTTACAAATACACCGGTCTGCCACCGGGCCCGATTTGCCTGCCATCTGTAGCTTCAATAGATGCCGTGCTCAACAGGGAGCAGCATGAGTATATGTTTTTCTGTGCCCGTGAAGATTTTTCTGGATATCACAATTTTGCCCGTGGTATTGAACAACACAATCTGAATGCCTGGAAGTACCAGCAGGCACTGAATAGAAAAAACATTTTTAAATGACATTTTTGAATGACAAATTACGAATGACAAATTACGCCCTTCGACTGGTCTCGGCTGGTTTCGGCTTCGCTCAACCACCACTGCCCGACCACCAAGGTTCAGGGTAAAAATGACAAATTACGCCCTTCGATCCCGATAGCTATCGGGACTCAGGATGACAAATGACAAATAAAGAATTTACGATGTACGATCTATGGTTTACGGTTTACGATTGACGGTTTACGATTTACGGTTTACGATTGACGGTTTACGATTGACGGTTTACGATTGACGGTTTACGATTGACGGTTTACGATTGACGGTTTACGATTGACGGTTTACGATTGACGGTTTACGATTTACGGTTTACGATTGACGGTTTACGATTGACGGTTTACGATTGACGGTTTACGATTGACGGTTTACGATTTACGGTTTACGATTGACGGTTTACGATTTACGATTTACGGTTTACGATTGACGGTTTACGATTTACGGTTTACGATTTACGGTTTACGATTGACGGTCTGCCCGCCGTGGCGGCCTGCCTGACGGCAGTCAGGGTTTACGATTTTCTTATTGGGTAAATCTGATTTATAACTGTTAAATGTTAACTCTTAGTTATCAGTTAGTTGTTAACTGCCAACTGCCAACTGCTTACTCTGAATATCAAATACCCACAATGATAATTAATACAAAATCAGAACATGAGGAATGCCTTTAAAGCCTATGATATCAGGGGCGTTTACAATAAAGATTTTAATGGCAGCGATGTTTACAAAATCGGTTTCTTTCTGCCTCAGTTGCTGGGTGCCGAAACAGTGCTGATTGGTCATGATGTCAGGGTATCCTCGCCTGAAATACTGGAGTACCTGTGCAGGGGAATTACCGATGCCGGTGCCGATGTACACGTCGCCGGTGAATGCACGACCCCGATGATTTATTGGGCAACAGCCCGGTTTAATTACCAGGCTTCGGTGATGATCACGGCTTCACACAACCCGGCCGGTTATAACGGACTGAAAATATCCCGCGCCGGAGCATTGCCGGTCGGCTTTGATTCAGGCCTCTCGGAACTGCTCGGAATTGCTGAAACCAGTGAAATTGTGCCGGCAGAAACACCCGGCATCTATACAAATTTCAGCTTCAGAACAGAATACCTTGCGTTTCTCTCACATTATAAAACCGATCTGAGCGGGCTGAAAATAGCCATAGACTGCTCCAATGGTATGGGCTCGCTGCTAATCCGCGATCTGCTTGGTGATGATCCGGTATATATCTTTGATACGCCTGACGGAACCTTCCCGAATCACGAACCCAATCCGCTCGAAGAGGAGAACGTGGAAGATCTTAAGAAACTGGTCCTTGACAACAAATGTGACATTGGACTTATCTTCGATGGGGACGCCGACCGGGTAATGTTTGTGGATGAAAAAGGGCAGTTCATTCAGCCCGATATGATGATCGCGGTCCTGGCCGGTTATTATGCCGGCAAGGGGCTGACGGGTAATGCCATTCAGGACATCCGCACCTCAAAGTCGGTGACTGAATACGTTGAAAACAAAGGGTTTAAAATGTATATGTGGAGGGTCGGACGTGCTTATGCTGCCCTGAAACTCCGCGAAATTAATGGTTTGTTCGGGGGGGAACTGGCCGGTCATTACTATTTCCGTGACTTTTATTTTTCTGATTCGGCTTATGTGGCTGCGTTGATCATCCTTGGCGAGGTTAAGAAACACCTCGCCGGGGGCACCACGCTATCGGGACTGATAAACAGCATCAGCAGATACAAAGGTACCGGTGAAATTAACTTTCACATTGACCGGAAAGCCGAAGCCATGGATGCCCTGAAGAACGCCTTTATGGCCGAAGAAAAACCGCTGGCATTTTATGACTTTGATGGTTACCGGATTGAATTTGCCGACTGGTGGTTTAATGTAAGACCTTCCAATACAGAACCTTACCTGAGATTTCTGGCTGAAGCCAGGAACATTGCGCTACTCGAAAATAAAAAAGCCAGGGCCCTTGAAATCCTCAAACCTTTCATCACAGAGGGCGGGCATGGCCATTAGTACCCGGATTAAATCGGGTCTTCTGGCAGTCATTCTGCTATCCACTGCTCTCCATAGTAAAGCGCAGCAGGCGGACACCCTCGCAACTGTTGAGGGAGCAGGCTACATCAACAAAACACGCTTAACCGGACTGGTTACCGGAGGCTCCCTGACTTATGCCGGAACCATGGTAGGCTTATACCAGATGTGGTATAAAGATTACCCCCAGTCCTCCTTTCATTTTATCAACGATAATAAAGAATGGCTTCAGGTTGACAAATTGGGTCATGGTACAACAGCCTTCAATATCAGCAGGATGGTCTATGAATCATTCAGATGGACAGGAATGGATAACCAAAAATCAGCCTGGTACGGGGGCAGTGTTGGCTTTCTATACCTCACTGTCATTGAAATCCTTGATGGTTTTTCAGCCGAATGGGGTGCTTCGGGCGGTGATCTGATTGCCAATACCATTGGCTCTGCGGCTTTTGTAAGCCAGCAATTGTACTGGAATGAGCAGCGGATACTTATAAAATGGTCGGCCCGTCGTACCGGCTTTGCCCGTTACCGGCCTGATCAGATGGGCAGTACTTTTGCCGAACGTATGCTTAAAGACTACAACGGTCAGACCTACTGGTTGTCGGCCAATGTACATGCCTTCCTGAAGAAAGAGTCACGTTTTCCCGGGTGGCTGAATGTTGCCGTGGGTTACGGTGCAGAAGGAATGACCGGAGGAGCTTCAAATCCGTCAGAAATTGAAGGCGTACCCATCCCCTCTTTTGACCGCTACCGGCAGTTTTATTTCGCTCCGGATATTGATCTATCCAAAGTAAGAACCGAATCAAAAGTGCTGAGATCCTTTTTCAAATATCTGGGCTTCTTTAAGTTTCCGATGCCAACACTGGAATTCAGCAAGAAGGGGGTGCAGGTGCATGCGTTGTTTTTCTGAAGTTTGAACTGTTTGGAATATGAAGGTTAGCAGATTTGCCAATTAAATGTTTATTAATACCCAAAGCCTTCGGTTCAACAAACATACCCATAGTTTAAGAATCAAAAGAAATTAGAATAAACCATTTTATTCCATCATTCCATCATTCCATCCCAGTCAGCTTGTATTACCTGACGAAGCTGCGCAGGCCGGATGCCAAACTTCAATCATCAAATCCTCAAATCTTCAAATCTCCAAATCTTTTAAACATTAAACCTGATATTCAGTATATCCCCATCTTCCACCAGGTAGTTCTTGCCCTCGACAAATAATTTACCGGCTGTGCGACAGGCATGTTCAGATTTATGCTCTACGAAGTCTTTGTATTTCATCACTTCGGCCCGGATAAAGCCACGCTCGAGGTCACTGTGGATTACGCCGGCTGCCTGCGGGGCGGTCATACCTTTTTTGATGGTCCAGGCTCGGACCTCCATCGGGCCGGCGGTAAAAAACGACATCAGGTTAAGAATGGCATAGGCTGAACGAACCAGCCTGTTTACACCGGGTTCGGACAGTCCGGCATCTTCCAGGAAAACTTTGCGGTCTTCAGCACTCTCCAGTTCTGCAATTTCAGCTTCCAGGGCTCCGGCAATCACGATAACTTCCGTGTTTTCATTTTTAACCGCATCTTTTAGCATCTCTGTATATTTATTACCATTCACCGCTGAGGCATCGTCAACATTACAGACATAAATCACCGGTTTATCCGTCAACAGATACATATCGTCGATAAAACGACGGTCGGTCTCTCCTATCTCAAGCGTCCTGACCGATTGAAAATTCTCCAGGTGATCTTTTACCCTGGTTAGTACATCCACTCCATGTTTCGCATCTTTGTCGCCGGTTTTGGAGGCTTTTTCCAGACGTTGGATCTTGCGTTCCACCAAGTCGAGATCACGGATCTGAAGCTCCAGGTCAACAATCTCGCGGTCACGCACCGGATTTACCGAGCCTTCCACATGGGGAAGGTTTTCGTCATCGAAACAACGCAATACGTGGATAATAGCATCCGTCTGCTGGATATCGGCCAGAAATTTATTTCCCACCCCTTCTCCCTGGCTGGCCCCTTTGGCCAGTCCCGGAATATCCATAATTTCGACCGTTACGGGTACAATACGTGCGGAATGTATTAACTTATCGATCTCAACAAGGCGGTCGTCAGGAACATTCACCTGTCCGAGATTTGATTTATTGGTGCTATAGGCAAAGTTTGAGGTCTGCCCTTTGGTATTGGAGATACAATTGAAAATCGTGGTTTTGCCGATGTTGGTCAACCCGACGATGCCGCATTTTAAAGCCATAGAAGTTAAATCTGATTGTTAAAGAAGTGCAAAGATAGAAAGGATTTTGGATTGCGGATTGCAGGTTGCGGATTTGAAGTAAGAGACAAGGAGACAAGGGAAAATGGGGAAAAGGAGACAATTTCTAATTTCTAATTAGGAGTGTTCGAAACATGAAGTGATACATTATAAAGTTCTTTGTCATCATGAAAATCAAAGGTTGTTAACAAAGCAATGGGGTTAGTCCACTATGTTCTGTTTGCGAATTTTAAAATAGATGGTTATCAACAGAATATGTTAGTCTTTGTTGGTAAAAATTCGCTATAATTAAGACAATCAGATTGTTAAGGGCTTAAATTTGTTCTTGTGATGAGAGCAGATAGTAAAGATAGCATAAAGGTCCAAGACTTACTTAAGCTAATTCCAGATGACTTGTTGGCTGAATTGAGTTTAGAAACTAAAGTCGACTATCAGGTAAAAAAGCTTTATGGCAGGAATGTCTTTACACTTTTACTTTTTGGCCTCATTGAAAGTGATCGTCTTGGCCTGAGGTCGTTGGAGGATTTCTATAACTCCACTCATTACAAGGTACTGTTTAACATTCCGAAAACAAACACAACCAGATATAACTCTCTGTCTGCCCGCCTGGCAACAATGAATGTAGATTTTTTTCGTAAGGCTTATGAATCTATATACGAGCAATGTTCTCAATTATACGATAAAAATGACCTTGCATTGAACTATAGATTATCCAGAGTTGATTCAACAATGGTTTGTCAGACAGCAGCAAAACTGAAAAAAGGTATACATGTTGGCTGTAAAAAAGATGGTAAAAAGCAGATTAAATATACTGTTTGTCTTACAGATATGTTTCCTAGCAGCGTTGAAGTTTTTAATCAGCAATGCAATATCAGCGAAAACCTTACCATTCCTAAGGCGATATTCAGGGTGATTGACAAAAACAAAGACAATGTCTTTGTTTTTGATCGGGGAGTATCTGACCGACAAACTTTCTGTAAGTTGGACCTGGAAGAATACGATTTTGTTACAAGACTAAAATCAGACGCAAGATTTATTGCTCTGGAAGATTTTGAGATAGGTCAAGACCAAACAGTTAGAAATCTTACAATCCTTAAAGATCAACGTGTTTACCTATATAAGAGTGGAACATCCGTAGTTGAGCATCCATTCCGACTGATACAGGCCCTAAATGATAAGGGATATCCTTTCTTCTTCCTTACCAACATGTTCTCAATACCAGCAAAAGACATAATTACCATTTATAAATCAAGGTGGGATATTGAGGTCTTTTTCAGGTTCATTAAGCAAGAATTGAATTTTTCCCACTTTATTAGTGTAAATGAAAATGGAATTATGATACTCTTGTACATGACCCTCATCCTTTCAATGCTAATTCTGATCTATAAAAAGATCAATGGCTTGGGCTATAAAACAGCTAAAAGAAGGTTCATGATCGAAATG
>JAZDHI010000011.1:0-4494 GCA_043806115.1 Bacteroidota bacterium | reverse complement strand
CTATTGCTTTTGAAGTAGGTATGCAAAATGGCGGATTGGCTTCAGGTCTGGCACTGCAAATGGGCAAGGTGGCTACGGTTGGTCTCGCTCCTGCTATTTTCGGACCGTTAATGAATGTTACCGGTTCTGTTCTGGCTAATTACTGGAGAGGAAAGCCGGTTAAGGGGGAAGAGGAAGTCAAAAGTCAAAAGTCAAAAGTCAGAAGAGCTCTTAGTTCCCCTCCCTGGAGGGGCGAGGGGTGGGTTAAAAGTAAGTCGGAAGTCAAAAGTAACAAGTTATAGGATAAATTATTAAAGTACATGGAAAAGAAGATAATTACGTTTGGAGAGATCATGCTGCGTCTGGCAACACCTGATCATCAACGATTTACACAGGCCACCTCTTTTTGTGCATCATTCGGAGGCGGTGAAGCTAATGTTGCCGTTTCGCTGGCAAATTTTGGATTGCAGACTGAATTTGTAACACGTCTTCCAAAGAACGACCTTGGTCAGTCTGTTCTGATGGATTTAAAGAAGCATTCTGTTGGTACAAATCATATTCTTCTTGGTGGAGACAGATTAGGAATTTATTTCCTTGAAACAGGATCAGTATCGAGACCCAGCAAGGTGGTTTACGATCGGGCTCACTCTTCAATTGCTGAAATCAAACCGGGGATGATTGATTGGAATGTCGTATTTGAAGGCGTATCGTGGTTTCACTGGACAGGAATTACTCCGGCTATTTCTGAAGGAGCAGCTCTTGTCTGCCGCGAAGCTATTGAAGAAGCAAAGCGGAAAGATATTACTGTTTCCTGTGACCTGAACTTCAGGAAAAACCTCTGGAAATGGGGCAAAACAGCCGGCGAAGTGATGCCTGATCTAGTTAAGGGTTGCGACATCATTCTTGGAAATGAAGAGGATGCCGAAAAAGTATTCGGCATAAAACCGGAAGGAACTGATGTATCAAGCGGACATGTCAGCGCTGCAAAGTATGAGTCAGTATGTGTTAAACTGATGAAGCAGTTTCCTGAGGCTAAAAAGGTCATAATTACATTGCGTGGTTCCATCAATGCTGATCACAATACATGGTCGGGTGTTCTATATGACGGTAAGAAGCTATTTGAAGCTCCTGAATATCAGATCACACATATTGTTGACAGAGTCGGAGGAGGTGATTCATTTATGGGGGGTCTGATATATGGTTTATTGACTTACCCCGGCGATGATCAGAAGGCTTTGAACTTTGCGGTTGCTGCTTCATGCCTTAAGCATACTATACATGGTGATTATAACCTCGTTTCTGTTTCCGAGGTGGAGCAACTTATGAAGGGTGACGGATCAGGAAGAGTTGTGCGCTGATCCTAATTTTTAGCCACGGATTCCGCAAGCCCACGAATGTAACCTATAGCATACAGATTTCCTAAGGTCATGTAACCGGGACGTTCGTTGGTTTCTCCGTGCATAGTTGGTACATGATCCGGTCTTAGTGGACCACTAAAGCCAATGTCGTAATAGGCTTTCATAGCTTCGTACATGTCAACCTGCCCTTCATCATGGAAACATTCGGTAAATTTTGTGCTGGGTATAACTCCACTAAGGTCTTGCACGCTTCTGAAATGTACAAAATTTATTATTTCCCGTTTTCCCCATCTTCTCACCAGAGTAGGTATGTCAGCACCCATAAGGGAAAAGTTACCCTGACACATGGTGATTCCATTGAATTTGCTTGGATAGATATCCAGCATACGGTCAAAATTTTCGACATTATTCATAATACGTGAGATGCCCTGGATGCTGTCTACCTGTGGATCATCAGGGTGCAAAGAAAGGTTCATCTCTATTTTCTCTGCTTCCGGAGCAACGGCCTTGAGAAAATATTCAAGGTTCTTCCATAAGAGTTCTTTTGAAATTTCACCATACTGTGTTAATGGTTTTCCTTTCATATCTTCATAATCAAATGCAGTCATTAATGCTCCACCCCGGCCTGGTCTGTCCATTTGAGTACGTGCCCAGCTGATAACAGGCATCCAGTTGTAGCAGATAACATCTACATCCCCATACTGTTTCAGATTTTTCATGAAGGTTATAAAATTTGCAATTTCTTCATCTTTGCCCGCTAAGCCAAGTTTTGTCTGTGTACCAAGCGATGGAGGTCCTTCTACTACAGTCCATTTTATTCCCTCTTTTGCCCATATTTCCTTTGTAGCCGTTATAGCCTGCGGATCCCAGGCTTTTGCACCCTGTACTCTTTCTACACCTGAAACTGCGTGAAGGACACCCATTTGTCTTGCAAAAGGTACCTTAGGTGAGGTTGGGCCCATAAGAAAGGCAAATTTAATACCGGCATCTTTCTTGTATTCTTTTATTTTACCGGCTTTCTTTCTTTGATCTATTGGTATAGGCATAGCTGAACCTATACCACCAACAGATATTGCAGCTGCCAGGGAAGCACTTTTCTTAATGAAATCTCTACGGTTGTCTTTCATGTCAGGTTGATTGAGGTTTTGGAAAAAATCATTTTCATCTTTTTGGAGATACTTCAGTTTTTACGAGAGAATCAGGAATAGAAACCAGCTCAATCCCCTTGTCATAACCAAGATTACGGGAGTACTGTTTCTTTTCAGCATTATTCCAATGCTCATGAGTACCTAAGCTTGATAGTTGCTTTCCGCTGTTGTCCGGATCGTACAAGATTCCTGCTGGCCAATTGGAAGCATCAGCAGCCTGGTGAAGATAGTCATCCACTCCATTCATATTCGGACCGGTTTCAGGCACATTGTTTAATGCGTCGTGTTTATTAATCCCGTTCCATTCTGTTCTAAGGAAATCAAAACATACCGACTCAAGTGCAACCTGATCCTGCGATAAAAATATAGAGTTACTCCAGTCATTATTGAAAGGAGGCATAAAGTATTTTACCGGCCCCTTTGTTTCACTCGCTCCTCCTCCAAATAAACCATCCACTATATAAAGCAAGGTGTTTTGTCCGAGGTATTTGCTGCCCATGAGATCAACCAAAACACGATACTTATGGTACCCTCCATTGGAAGGAATTCCTCCTCGTGGCATCATCAGCGAATAATGTAAATGAGCTGCTGTGGGGCTTGCCTGGGAACCGAAATGATTCTTGGCAGTTAATGAAATTCCTGCCGATACATGAGGTTTCAGATTGGCAACATTAATCAGATAGTCGGCTTTTTCAACGATGTCGTAGAGTTTATCACTTTGAGTTTTATCTGAATAAAAAAGGAGATTATTTGCAGTTGGACTGATAAGAGTCCGGCCATGCATTGTTGAGAATTTGTCGACATAAACAACACCCGGAAATTCTGCAAACCATACGGCATAATTGTGTCCGTAAATGTCGGTCATCGGATCCCCAACCGCAATATCTGCCTGATTTATACCTAATTCGTTAACCAGTTCTCTTAATAACTCAAGTACAACATATGGATTTGTTTCAGTTGGCCCCAAACTTGTTCTTCTCCTTTCTTCACCTGGTTTAAGGGAAGAAGGATAATAGTATCCATTTTTTTTATCTTCCTGACTTAATAACCACCTCGAAGTTCCCTGATTTATCTTAATAAAGATTTTTTCGCCTTTAGTGTATCCTCTGTTTTTCTGATTCTTTCTGATATTGTGATAACGAAACATGACATCCCAGGATTCTTTAATTGTAGTCTTGCCACTAAGTTTGTTCAGAGCGTTGCTTATCATCCTTTCTACTACTTTCTGGTTAGTATTTTCTGGTTTCCAGTACCAGTCTTTAGTGTCAAAATTGGTTGTACAATTCTCATTTGTAGCCTCAGGGTTCCAGATCCAAACAACCCAACCCGGATTTACTCCCAAAGCTTTACCTATAGGTTGGTTTGGCCCGTCATCGGGACCTGACTTTGTTGGTTTATCCTGGTAAAATGTGGTAGTATTTTGAGACGGAGTTATTGCCATCGTAACTATTACACCAAAAGTCAGTAATACTATTGAAAGGTATCTGACATTAAAAAACTTTCGCTTTACTTTTCTTGATGCTGCAATAATTCCCCCGACTGCAAGAAGATAAAGTACAAACCCCGACATAAATGGAGCTGCAACCCTCATGCACGGATAAGCTGCCCGGCTTGGTTTGGGAATTACTCTTATCAGAAACCAAATGGTTGAAATAATACCTAAAAAGGAAAAAAGTAACTGGGGCGGGAAATGATGACTTCTCATCCAATCTCTTATTTTACCTAATTTTCCTTTAAGATTAAGTATGTCAAATTTTTTTTCGTCACTCATCGTATTAGTGTGAATAATATTCAATTAAAAGTCAACTCCAAAGCCGGTCATGTGAACGTTTTTGGTCCCACTCAGGGGTTGGTTCAAAATAACCTTTTGCATCACGGCTCAGATGTTTTTTCATTTCGTCGTCGTTCAGCTCAATCCCTAAACCCGGGGCATCGAGAGGAACATTAGCAAACCCTTTGCTGACCATTGGCTGTGATCCGGTCATTTTTACAAGGTTTCCCCACCATGC
>JAZDHI010000010.1:0-162640 GCA_043806115.1 Bacteroidota bacterium | reverse complement strand
ATACCACCTTCGCCTGTCAGTGGTTTGCCCTGTCGGATATGTTCAGCGGCTTCTTTGCTGAACTCTTCCCAATTGATTTTTTCTTTCATAGCTTTGTCAAATCTAAGTTTTAAATTTGACACAGTTTAATGAGCACCCTCTTTGAGGAAAGGAGTTTCGTAATTCCGCACGACACCATACCATCAAACGATAACAACAAGATTACTACACCAACAGAGCAGCCTTTAATTTTATGCTTTTATGACCGTACAAGAACAAATCGCAGCGTATATTACCAGCCTCCCTGAACCAAAGCGCAGCGAGATGCAGGCGTTGCACCGCATGATTCCGGGAATAATTCCGGCATGTAAATTATGGTTCCTGGATGGTAAAAACAGTGAAAATAAAATAGTTTCTAATCCCAATATTGGATATGGACTTCGCACCATAAAATATGCGGATGGAAAAACCAGAGAGTTTTATCAGATTGGTCTCAGTGCAAACCAATCCGGAATCTCTGTCTATATCCTTGGCATCAATGATAAGACATTCTTAGCCGAAACATTCGGAAAGCAATTGGGCAAGGCAGGCGTGACCGGGTATTGTATTAAGTTTAAAACGCTGAAAGATATAAACATTGATATACTGAAAGCGGCAATACGATACGGGTTTGAGGCGCAGAACGTATAACCGGCGGATGGGTAAGCCTCTGGTTGAATGGCGCTTATTGCGCGTGCACCGGGCTTTCTTTGTCAATAAATAGTTAAAGCATAATTTATTGAGGATATAAACGAGTGATCCACAATTTTAAAACAGAAATTATGGCAGCAGATATTAAAAGTTTTGCAGATTCAGCGAAAGGTTTTACAAAGAGCCCTTTAGGAATCATCGCTCTTTTCATAGTACTTGTTTATGGATTTGCGACATTGGCAGTGAGTTTTGGAGACAATTTGAAAGAGCATATTGCTCCATTAATTTATTTTCTTGTATTTTTCCCGGTAATGGTATTTTTCGGCTTTTTATGGTTGGTATCTAAACATCATGACAAAATTTATGGTCCATCAGATTTTAGAAACGAAGACAATTTCCTGAAAATGAAAATGTCTGCAGTGGCATCATTAGCTGCCGCAACTGCAAAACAACCTGATGGATTTAATGATCCTCATACTACTCAAAGACAACTTGATTCTATTGTTGAACTGGTAACAAAAACTTCATCAACTGATAAAAATCCTAAAATCGAAAAATGGAGAAGTAGAATTCTTTGGGTCGATGACAGGCCTGAAAATAATGTATATGAAAGACAGGCATTTGAGTCGCAAGGAATTGAATTTAGTCTGGCATTATCCACTGACGAAGCATTAGAGATATTAAATAACAACAAATATGCTGCTATAATATCTGATATGGGAAGAAAAGAAGGTCCACAAGAAGGTTACTTGTTGCTCGAGAAGATAAGAAAATCAGGTGATAAAACACCTTTCTTTATTTATGCCGGCTCTAATTTGCCTGAGCATAAAAAGATGGCAATAGAAAAAGGTGCTCAGGGAAGTACGAATCAGGTACAAGAATTATATGCCATGGTGATGAATATTATAAACAAGATATAAAAACAATGCACAACAAACGAAGCCGTTGCACAACCTCATCCCTGAAAGAAAATTCCCGGCTTCCGCGCGCTTAAAGCGCGTGCCACGCATTTCCTTTAAAATTGCATATTCCAGGCTAAAACCCCGCTTACGAACGCCTCTTTGGATAGTCTTAGAAAATTAAAGCAATGGTAAAAGACTGTTCACTATCCGGCTATTGGGTTGTTCACTATCCGGCTATTGGATCGTTCACTATCCGGTTATCAAGTCGTCTATCCTCCGGCTATCAAGTTGTCTATACTTAGGCTTTCGACTTTGTTGCATACCGGCTTTCAAGTCACCTGTATATCGGCTTTCGAATCGTCCCTTTTAGTGATTAAAGATGAGTACCGAGGACTTGGATCCCATTTCTACCAGGTAAGCGTCAATATAGCTTTCCTTGTGGCACTGGCACTATGTTTTTAATCAAAAATGCCCCGGAATCACTAAAATATTTTATAAAGAAATCCGATTACTTTGGTATTCCGCTACAACTCACATTTTGAAAAGGTCAGAATATTAGCACCTGAATTTGAGTCGGTAATTAAACAATTCAAACTTTTTGTTGAAGACGGCAGTATTGATTTTGAACTTTTACAAATTTCTTCTTCTCCATCTGCAATTAAAGACATTCCGAGTTTAAATCAAGACAAATACATTTATTTCAACGAAGACAATAAAGAGATGGTGGGCTGTTCAAATTTATTTTTCTCCGACCAAACTCTTCTTGCATATGTCGAGCCTTTCAAAGAAAAGCATTATCACAATTTTTTTGACCTGCTTGTGAACGAACAAGTGTATTTTACTAATTATGAAGAGCATCAAAAACCTCAATTAAATTATCTGATAGAAAAAGGATTTATATCTATTGACGGTAGTGGTTTTATTCAAGTAACATACTTAGAAAGGCTTTTGATTTTTAAAGATTTATATGACAACGAAGTTGCTTCATTTTACCGTTATCCGACAGACTTTCAAAATGAAGCTAAACAAATGGCATCAGAAGACATAATTAAATTTGAGAGTTCTTTGTTTTCTAAACCAGAGCAATCGTATTTCAATTACTTTCTGAATAAGAGTGAATTTACTAATGGTTTAGATTTAAGAAACAGTTACTTACACGGCACTCAAGCGACACCATACGAAACTCAAAAACACGAATATGCGTATTTCACATACTTGAAATTATTATTTTTGGTAATGTTGAAAATAGAAGACGACTTAATTATTTCAAAAGTGACAAAAAACAAAACATAAATGGGCGAACCGCTAACAGCAGTTTGGCAAAATGGCGGGTTTAGTGCTAAATTGAAAGTCAGTGCCTTGAAATCCGCTTCTCCGCCAGGCGCCAAACCGTTATCGGCCACCCTAAGTGCGACATCGCAAGACAAACACGAAGGATATTGAACAGACGAATTTTAGTTGACAAAGACTATGGTTATTTCAAAAACGCAATAAATCGAACTTGACCAAAAAGCGAACTATAAAATTCCTAAAAGTTTTTATTTTTGAATAGTTTTAGGATTCTTATTTATCTTTGCCCTATGCAAACAATAGCACGTAAACGATACTTAGATACACTTAGCGTTCTTAAAGACAAGAATTTAATAAAGGTTGCCACAGGCGTTAGGCGTTGTGGAAAATCAACTTTAATGACACAATTCCAAGACTTGTTGCGTAAAGAAAACGGCAAAGTTTCCATTTTGGCAGTCAATATAGATATGCCCGAATTTCGGTTTTTAGCTGAAAAAAAGTGGAGAGAGATTTACGATTACATCATTAAACATCTCAAAAAAAACGTAACCAACTATGTGTTTATTGACGAAGTGCAAAACGTTCCCGAATTTGAAAAACTGTTGGAAGGCTTGTACATACACCCAAACATAGATTTGTATGTTACAGGTTCAAACGCATTTTTATTATCAAGCGAATTGGCAACTTTGCTCACAGGTAGAGCTTATGAAATAAATGTATTGCCTTTTTCTTTTGCTGAATATTTAGAGTTCACAGGCAAAACCACAAACCCTGACCGTGCTTTTGCTGAATATGTGCGTACTGGTGGTTTTCCCGAAGCTGTAAGACTTTCAGCAGACGGAAATCATTTTGCAAATGAATATTTGCAAATGGTTTTCAAAAACATTTTCGAAAACGATATTTCTAAACGCTATACTATTTATGCCGAAGAATCATATCAGGAAGTTGTTAACTTCTTAATAGATTCAGTTGGTTCAAGCGTTTCAGCAGGAAACATTGCCAAAGTTTTAACGACAAACAAAAAGAAAATTGACAACAAAACGGTGTCAAAGTACATTGACACTTTGGTTGAAGCCTATTTGTTTTACAAAGTTAACCGCTATGACATCAAAGGCAAACAACATTTGGCAACGAAAGAAAAATACTATTTGGTGGATTTAGGTTTTCGCAACGCATTACTTGGAAAAGAAATGGCAAGCGATGTAGGACATTTACTTGAAAATATAATTTATCTTGAGCTAAAACGCAGAAACAACCAAGTATGGATTGGAAAAACCAACAATTTAGAAGTTGATTTTGTTGTTCGCAACAACGAAGGTTTTACACAATACATACAAGTTTCGCAAACAGTGCAAAACGCAATGACTTTAGAACGTGAGTTAGCACCATTTGCCAGTATTGCAGACCATCACGAAAAACTTTTAATCACAATGGACTACGACACAGGTACATATAACGGAATAAAAAAAATAAATGCATTAGATTGGCTTACTAAGACCGAAAAATAAGGGCGAACCGATAATCGAGTAGACGGCCGGTGAGCTTTAGAGCCCTCCGGTGCGCCTCTCACACCACCCGGCATACGGATCACGTACCGGGCGGTGCAAACACCATCAACGAATTTCAATGTAGTAATCAAGGAACGGTCTGTAGCCTCTCTGTTTGAGGCGATCGAGCGTAATAGTGGTAATGAGTATGGGACTACACGAGATAGCCCAACCACCCATCCTGCTGTGAGCCCATTGCCATGCTGTACGTTCCGGAACACCAGGCCGGATCAGATTGATAACCCTTCTTATGGGCTTTTTCATCCGCTGGCTGATAATCCGTGCCGGAACTTTAGATCTGATTTAGCTTGATAAAACAGGATGTCTATCTGAAATCACATCAAATATAGTCCCTCAACATGCTAAAGGTCGAAAATGGCCATCTGAGTCGCTGATTTTGCGCCGGAGTTGTTACCGAATCAAAAAAATCCACATCGTGCCTTTCAGCCTAATCACTAATGAAATGCTGCAATCAGCAGTTCTATATCCTTGTGCGGAAGGTGGAAATATTCACTGATATAACGGTTTGTTGAGATTCCGTTATAGAGGTAAACCCCATGCCTTACACCGCTGTCGGTACGCAGGATATTGTTGATTCCCCCCTCTTCGCCGATTTTGAGGATTATGGGCGCCAGCAGATTGCTGAGTGCACGGGATGCCGTGCGCGGCACTTTGGAGGCGATATTCGGAACACAGTAGTGCGTGACACCATATTTCTCAAATACAGGATTCTTGTGATCGGTGATGACAGAAGTTTCGAAACAACCGCCCTGATCGATGCTGACATCGATGATGATTGCACCTGCTTTCATCATTTGAACCATTTCCTCACTCACGCATACCGGCGATAGTCCGGCATGAGATCTGACGGCCCCGATGGCCACATCCGCGGTCCGCAAAGCTTCGGCCAGGGGTCTGGGTTGTATCACACTGGTGAAAACCCTTGTCCCCAGGTTATTCTGCAATCTCCGCAGGCGGTAAACCGAGCTGTCGAACACCTTGACCAGGGCTCCCATGCCCATAGCAGCGCGGGTGGCAAACTCGCCGACTGTACCGGCACCCAATATCACGACTTCAGTGGGTGAAATACCGCTCAGGCCGCCAAACATAAGGCCCCTGCCATAATCGGGATGACTCAGGTAATCGGCTGCAATCAGAATGGAAGTGTTGCCGGCTATTTCGCTCATGGCCCTGATAACCGGGTAATTTCCATCGCGGTCTTTTAAATATTCAAAGGCCAGAGCAGTAATACGTTTGGCAGAGAGCTGCCTGAAATAGGTGTCAGAAAGACCTGCCAGGTTAAGGGAAGAGAGCAGTACCTGTTTTCCCTTCATCAATTCCACTTCGGCAACGGTAGCAGGAGCAACTTTTATGACCACATCGGCCTGAAACACCACAGACGGCTCATAGGCTATTTCTCCCCCGGCTTCGCTGTACTGGTTGTTGGTGAAGTGAGCTGCAGCTCCGGCATCATTCTCTACAATGACCCGATGGCCGGCATTAACGAGCAGGCTGACGGCTTCCGGCACCAGTGATATCCTGTTTTCGAGCAGTTCTGTTTCTTTGGGGATACCGATACTCAGCTTACAGGCCCTGTTAGGAATTTCGAGCCGTTCTTCCTGTGGCATTAATCCGGCAGAGGTTGCCGGAAACATAATAAAATCCCTTTGCTGTTCTTCCATTTCCACGGTATAATTTCCCTGAATTCTTTTGCTAATTTACAAAAAAATGGAAAACAACCATCGGATCATCCCCTAAAACTACCAAAGGTAATTAACCTCTCCTGTCCGGGTTCTTCAACCTGGATCTGAATAGAAACCGCCTCATCAGGGATGAGGTCTGCAGCCATTTCCGGCCATTCAATAAAGCAGTATTCACCGCTATAAAAATAGTCTTCATAACCAATATCAAGCAGTTCCTCGGCTTTCCTTATCCGGTACAGATCAAAATGGAAAATACTGGCTCCTTCATTTGTCAGATATTCGTTAACAATAGAAAAAGTCGGACTGTTGACGACATCCACTACATTGAGCTTCCTGCAGAAAGCCTGAATGAGGGTTGTTTTTCCTGAACCCATGGGGCCGGAAAGCGCGAAAATGCGTTTTGTTGGAAACAACCTGACCAGTTCATCCGCAATCCGGTCGAGGTCTTGTGTACCTGTGCAGCGGATTTCAGTAATCGCCATAGTTTACTATCTGGGTTTTAATGTAATAAATGGAACCATTATTTCTTCCATTGATATTCCACCATGCTGGAAAGTATTCTTGTAGTAATTGACGTAATAGTTGTAGTTATTGGGATAAGCAAAGAAATCAGTATTCCTGCAGAAAACAAAGTTTGAACTTACATTTCCCCTGGGCAGAAAGCCATCGGCAGGATTCTTGATTTCATAAACCTCTTTCCTGTTATAACTAAGGCTGCGACCGGTCTTATACCTCAGGTTTGTATTGGTTGCCTTATCCCCGATTATTTTTACCGGTGAATCAACTTTCACGGAACCATGGTCGGTCGTAATAACTACTGTTATCTTCTTTTCGGCCAGGAATTTAATGATATCAATTAAAGGCGAATGCTCGAACCATGAAACGGTGATGGACCGATAAGCTGCTTCATCATCAGCCAGTTCACGGATTACTTCCATTTCGGTACGGGCATGCGAAAGCATATCGACAAAATTATACACAATTACATTCAACCTGTTGCCAAGCAGGTTAGGGATGGTCTCAACCAATTTGCGGCCTGCATTAAGATTCAATATTTTATGATAGGAGTATTTAACATCACGCCCGTAACGTTTCAATTGTTCTCCCAGCAGTTCTGATTCAAATTGATTCTTAGTGCCTTCTTCATCTTCATTTACCCAGTATTTGGGATATTTTTTCTCAATCTCGGTAGGCAGGAGCCCCGAAAATAGTGTATTCCTGGCATATTGTGTGGTTGTCGGCAATATGCTGTAATATATTTCATCGCGTTCAACCCGGAAATAATTCTCCATAATCGGCTGGAGTATTTTCCACTGGTCGTAGCGCAGGTTATCGATCAGTATAAAAAACAGGCTCTGATTTTCGTCAATCAGCGGCAACAGCTTATCCTTTACCAGGGTATGCGACATAATGGGTCTGTCCGCTGTTTTGCCCTGAATCCAGTCAATATAATTAGTTTCAACATACCGGCTGAAAACCTGGCCGGCTTCATCCTTCTGCATCTTTAATATATCGGTGATGCCACTGTCGTTCGACTTTTCCAGTTCAAGTTCCCAGTATATCAGCTTGCGGTAAACATCAATCCATTCGTTAAAATTCAGCCGGTTGCTGATTTCCATTCCGATGCTCCGGAATTGCTGCTGGTAGTTGTGGGTGGTCTTCTCACTGATGAGCTTTTTATTCTCGAGATTTTTCTTAAGGCTCAGTAATATCTGATTCGGATTTACCGGTTTAATAAGATAATCGGAAATACTTGATCCGATGGCATCTTCCATGATTGATTCTTCTTCACTCTTGGTAATCATCACAACCGGGAGATTGGGAAAGGCATTTTTAATCTGCATCAGGGTTTCGATTCCTGACAGGCCAGGCATTTGTTCATCAAGAAAAACTATATCGAAAGGCCTGGATTTCAGAATTTCAATTGCTTCGATGCCGTTGTTACTGGTAAAAACATCATAGCCTTTATCCTTAAGAAACATAATATGAGGTTTCAAAAGGTCGATTTCATCATCGGCCCATAGTATGGTTATATTTTCCATGTTTAAAGGTTAAGTGTAAAGTATGGTTTTCGGGGCTTCAAAATCCGTAAATTTGCCCCGTAGCATTTTATGTCTGTCAATAATAATGCCGCTTCGGATCTTTTATTATCCGGCATAGCTATAATTTAACATATTTTCGCATTACAAAGATAGTTGAACGTGGGCCAGCCATTGCACAACAAGAGAAAAATAGTGAATGATCCGGTATATGGTTTTGTGACCATATCTTCCGGGCTGCTGTTTGATCTGATTGAACATCCCTGGTTCCAGCGCCTGAGAAGAATCCGTCAGCTCGGAATGACGGGGTTCGTTTACCCCGGAGCCCTGCATACCCGTTTTCACCATGCCCTCGGGGCCATGCACCTGATGCAGGAGGCCATTGAAACTCTCCGGATGAAGGGGTTCGGCATCACTGAAAAGGAAGCCGAAGCTACCCTGGTCGCAATCCTGCTTCATGACATCGGTCACGGACCATACTCCCATGCACTGGAGCACAGCATTGTTGACGGCATGTGCCATGAAGATCTTTCTGTGCTGATGATGCAGCACCTGAATAAACAATTTAACGGAAGACTTGAGCTCGCCATAAAAATCTTTACCAATAATTACCACAAACACTTCCTTCATCAACTGGTTTCAAGCCAGCTTGATATGGACCGGCTCGATTATCTGAAACGCGACAGTTTCTATACAGGTGTTTCGGAAGGTGTCATTAACACTGACCGTATCATCAAAATGCTGACTGTACACAACGATGAAATCATGGTTGAGGACAAGGGCATTTATTCTGTTGAAAAATTCATTGTTGCCCGCCGGCTGATGTACTGGCAGGTTTATTATCATAAAACAGTTGTTTCGGCAGAAAATATGCTCATCAATCTTCTGGCCAGGGCAAAGAAACTGGCGGAGTCCGGGGTTGATCTGTTTGCGACTCCTGTATTTCTGCATTTCCTGCAACACCGCTTCACCAGCGATGACTTTGCCAATGATTTATCCCTGATTGAAAGTTTTGCCCAACTTGATGATTATGATGTATTTACAAGTATAAAAATCTGGGCTAACCATCCCGACAAAGTGCTTTCTATTCTGAGTTCTTCATTGGTGAACCGGCATCTTTTTAAGATCGAGTTACGCGACAGACCTTTCGAAGAATACGAAATCAGCAATATAAAATCCGGCATCAGGGAAACATGGCCTTTGCTTGACGACGAAAGCACAGACTATCTGATTTGTAAGGGATCCATTACCAACAATGCCTATATTCCTGAATATGACAAAATCAATATTCTGCAACGCGACGGAACTGTCTGTGACATTGCAGAATCATCGGATCAGCTGAATGTTTCGGTTTTAACCAGTACAGTTACTAAATATTTTATGTGTTACCCAAAAAATCTGATTGTTGACTGACATTCAGGATCAGGAACCATTCAATTAACCAAAACTCATCTATGAAATTTACCGCCGGAGAAATTGCAGCCATTATCAACGGAAAGGTTGAAGGAAATCCCGAAACTGCAGTCAATAAATTGTCAAAAATAGAACAGGGGGAACCCGGCTCAATCACATTCCTGGGCAACCCGAAATACACACAGTATATCTATACTACTCAGGCGTCAGTCGTAATAATTAATAACGATTTTTCACCTGAGCAACCCGTTGCGTGCACCCTCATCCGCGTAGAAAACGCATACAATGCCTTTGCTATGATGCTGGAAGCTTACAACAAGATCAGGCAGAATAAAACCGGGATATCCAGACATGCCTGTATCCCTGAATCTGCTGTTTTGGGGGATAACTGCTATATTGCTGAATTTGTCAGTATCGGTGACTTTGCGGTGATCGGAAACATGGTTAAAATCTATCCGAATGCAGTTATTGGCGACAATGTAAGCATCGGTGACGGTTCAACTATTTATGCCGGGGTTAGGATCTACAACGATTGCAGTATCGGGGCCGGATGTACGCTGCATGCCGGGGTTGTGATCGGTGCAGATGGATTCGGATTTGCGCCGCAAAGTGATAACCAGTACCAAAAGGTTGCACAGATCGGGAATGTGGTAATCGAAGACAATGTTGAGATCGGGGCAAACACCACCATCGACCGTGCAACACTCGGATCAACAATCATAAGAAAAGGTGCCAAGATTGATAACCTGATACAGATTGCCCACAATGTAGAAATCGGAGAAAACACAGTGATAGCGGCCCAATCAGGTGTGGCCGGTTCTGCCAAAATAGGACAGAATTGTATGATTGCCGGCCAGGTGGGCATCATCGGGCACCTTGAAATTGGTGATAATGTTAAGATAGCAGCCCAATCAGGAATTTCAACTTCAGTCCCTGCCAATTCAATCGTGATGGGTAGCCCCGCCTTCGATATTTCGGCATACCGTAAATCGTATGTTTACTTCAGGAACCTGCCCAGGCTTGCAGACCGCATCAGCTTTCTTGAAAAAAAAGTTGAGAAATAGTCTACTGACTTTAGCCTTATATTCTACATGGCTGATTTACTGACGATTAATCAGGAGTCGCCGGATTAAAAAAAACACTAAATTTGCCAGCCGTATGTCAGAAAAACAAAAAACCTTAAAAGATGCTGTATCTGTTTCAGGGGCAGGTCTGCACACAGGCCAGGAAGCGACTTTGACTTTCAGGCCGGCACCCGAAAACCACGGATTCAAGTTCCGCAGGATAGACTTACCCGGGCAACCTGTTATAGATGCTGATGCTGATTATGTAGTTGATACTTCACGCGGCACCAGTATAGAACACAACGGAACAAAAATCAGTACCATCGAGCACGTCCTGGCAGCCCTTACCGGGATGGATCTCGACAATGTGCTGATTGATATTGATTGCACCGAAACACCGATTCTGGATGGCAGTTCCCGTTATTATGTCGAAGCAATCCAAAAGTCCGGAATAGTTGAGCAGAAAGCGGAAAGACAATATTTTAAAATAACCGAGGTACTCCGGTTTTCAGATCCTGATAAGAATATTGAATTGCTTATACTCCCTGACGATACATACAAGGTTTCCGTTATGATTGACTATGATACTAAAGTCCTGGGCACTCAGAATGCCCATCTTAGTCATATCAGTGAATTTGCTGAAGAGATAGGCAATTGCCGGACTTTCGTTTTTCTTCACGAACTTGAATACCTGATTCAGAATAACCTCATCAAAGGAGGCGACCTGAGCAATGCTATTGTATTTGTGAACAGGTTGATTGCCCGTGAAGAGCTGGACAGGCTTGCCAAATTTTTCAACAAGCCAAGAGTTGAAGTTCTTAAAGAGGGTATACTGAATAATCTTGAGCTTCATTTTACAAACGAACCTGCCCGTCATAAGCTTCTTGATGTTATGGGTGACCTTTCACTGGTAGGAATGAGAATCAAAGGCCATGTGATTGCGAGCAGGCCCGGCCATAGTGCAAACACCAATTTTGCCCGGATCATCAAACATCACATCAAAAATGAATTGTTGCAACCGGTTATCCCTCAATATGATCTGAAGAAACCTCCGTTATATGATATTAATGACATCAGGCGTATCCTTCCCCATCGCCCTCCATTTCTTCTGGTTGACAAAATTCTGAACATGAGCGACCATGATGTGGTTGGCCTGAAGAATGTGACCATGAACGAAGGTTTTTTTGTCGGTCATTTCCCTGATGAACCGGTTATGCCGGGTGTTTTAATTGTAGAAGCCATGGCTCAGACCGGTGGGATTTTTGTACTGAGCTCTGTTCCTGATCCTGAAAATTATATCACATATTTCATGAAGATTGAGAATGTAAGGTTCAGACAAAAAGTAGTCCCCGGCGACACCCTCATTTTCCATCTTGAATTAATCTCGCCGTTCCGCCGGGGTATCAGTCATATGCGTGGGACTGCCTATGTGGGCAATAAAGTTGTAACCGAAGCCGAGCTCATGGCTCAGATTTCAAAAAAACCAACCAACTGATTATGAATCAACCCTTAGCATACGTTCATCCCCAGGCTAAAGTTGCCAAGAATACTGTTATTGAGCCGTTTGTCAACATTGAAAAGAATGTTGAAATTGGCGAGGGGACCTGGATCGGTTCCAATGTTACGATCATGGAAGGTGCCCGCATAGGCAAGAACTGTAAAATATTTCCGGGGGCTGTAATCGCGGCTGTTCCCCAGGACCTGAAATTCAATAATGAAGATAGTATTGTAAGAATTGGCGACAACACAGTGATCCGCGAGTTTGTAACCATCAACCGTGGTACAAAGGCCAGTTATGAAACGGTAGTCGGAAACAACTGTCTGTTGATGGCATATGTCCATGTGGCCCATGACTGTGTCGTCGGAAATAATGTTATACTTGCCAATGCTGCAACGCTTGCAGGCCATATCTATGTTGACGATTGGGCCATCATCGGAGGCTTGTCAGCCGTACATCAGTTTGTAAATATCGGGGCCCATGTGATGATTTCCGGGGGATCCCTGGTCCGTAAAGATGTTCCGCCCTTTACCAAGGCAGCCAGAGAGCCCTTGTCCTATGTTGGAATAAACTCAATCGGTTTACGCCGGAGAGGTTTTTCACCCGAAAAAATAAGTGAGATTCAGGATATATACCGCTATATCTATCTGAGAGGCAATAATGTCAGTCAGGCACTTGAGTACATTGAGGCGAACCTGCCCGCCACATCTGAACGGGATGAAATTATCTCTTTCATTGCCAAATCAAGCCGTGGTATTATGCGGGGATATTCGAAACAATTGTAAATTACTTTTGCAGCTTATCAGGCTCAACATATTCCATTCACTACCCGAACTTCGCCGTAAATGCTAAATATTATCCTTGAAAAAGCCGGAAAGCAATATAATGAAGACTGGATTTTCAACAACCTCAACCACTCATTTTCATCCGGCAATGCAACTGTAATTCTTGGTTCGAACGGATCGGGAAAATCGACATTGCTTCAGGTTATCTCTTCTGCTATCATGCCAACCAGCGGAAACATCCGTTATGTCCTGAAAGGGAATACCATCAGGCCCGAGCAGGCATTCAGGTTAATGGCAATAGCAGCTCCCTATATAGAACTTATTGAAGAATTCACCCTCACTGAGATGATCTGTTTCCACAGAAGGCTTAAGCCCCTTTTCAGAAACATGACAACACAGGAGCTCATCAGAATATGCCAGTTAGAAGACAATGCCGACAAGCCGCTCAGGTATTTCTCATCGGGAATGAAACAACGGCTTAAACTTGCCCTTGCCATTATGAGCGATACTCCTGTTTTATTGCTGGATGAGCCTGTCTCCAATCTCGACCGTACTGCCATTGAATGGTATAAAGACCTTGTGAATAAAAATATAAGCGACAGATTAGTTGTGGTAAGTTCCAACTCGGTCGGGGAAGAATTCGGTTTCTGTTCAGGGCAGATCAGGATGGAAGATTTCAAAAAAATTCAGGAACCCGGGATCGCCGGCCTCTCCTATTAACGGTATTGTCAGTTTCAAAATGCTGGGTAGTTCATTAATTGATGTGCTGGAAATAGAAATACAGCAGAAAAAGCGATTTTAGTATTGCGATGAATCATTTAACTCAGGTAACCCAGGATTTGGAAATTGCTGTAATTCATCTTAACAATGAAAATATTTTTAGTAAATTGATTTCAATTTCATTATCGATTTCGTGACTTACTCTTATTAAATCGCCCAATTTCAGAACTCCTGACTTGTCGTAATTTTTTTGTCGCATTTTTACTATCCTTGACTCCGTAAGATATGAGAATACTAAGACAAATTGCTTATATATCAGATATATACGTTTAGAATGAAATTGTTTTGCGATAAAACTACGACAATGATGATTACGAGATAAATAGTTTAACTATCTGAAAAACAATTATCGGGTCAGGAGTTCTGAATTTGGGTTATAATTACACTTTGAAGGTGCAGGGCACCGGAATCTTTCTAGTTGCATCGACATAAATAAATCCAAAGGTGCAGCGCACTGTGACATTATTCCCAATTATTCGAAAATTCAAAAAACTTAAAAAGATATTCATCCTGATATTTGATATCGTTCTTCCTGAGAATTTCCAGATACTCTTCTTTAAATGTTATTTTTCAGTGGTGTTCCTCCTGATTTAGAATATATTTCACCACATTATCCAGTTGCGATCTAGAATACGAAAACGCGCCATACCCTCTCTGCCACACAAATCTGAATTTTGACAACCTGCCCTCTTTTATCCAGGCGTTGCTTGATGTTTTAATTTTCTCTACTAAATCCGGAATTAACTGATTTACATTATAACCAATAAAAATATGGATATGATCAGTCATACAGCCAATGGCTATCAATTTGTGACTGTTATTCTGAACTATACCAGTTATGTATTTCTCTAAGTTATCTTTCCAGCTTTTTCTGATCAATGCATTTTCGTTCAATGGAGAAAAAACCAGATGGACATAAAATTGAGTATATGTATTGGCCATGAGGTATATTTTTAGATCTATCGCAATACAAATATATATAATGTGGATAAATAATATCTCAGTGCTCTGCACCTTTATAATTAGTGTAATTTTCAGGCTACAAATATCGCGGTGCTCTGCACCTGAATGAGGTTTACATGTTACAGTAATATGTAGGGCTTTGCGGGTTGAATTGCTAATATAACTATTGGTGGGATATTAGCACATCAAATAGTGAACAAACGAAAATGCTATTTATCCGATAGAAACGGATGATTTAATTATTGCCGGTAACCAGGAAATTTTTACCTTTGCACCCTCAAAAACAGACACCAGAATATATGGCAACAACAGCAGATTTTAAAAATGGCCTCTGCATTGAATTTAACGGCGAACTTTTTGCAATAGTTGAATTTCAGCATGTTAAACCCGGAAAAGGCGCCGCATTTGTAAGAACTAAACTGAGAAATCTCAAAACCGGCAAGGTGATCCCAAACACTTTCAGTGCCGGTGTAAAGATTGATATTGCCCGCGTCGAACGCAGACCATATCAGTATCTCTACAAAGACGATAACGGATATAATTTCATGCACAGTGAAACATACGATCAGGTTTCTATTGAAGAGTCTATAATTAATGCACCTCAGTTTTTAAAAGAGGGACAGGCTGTTGAAATCCTGTTTCATGCTGAGACCGAAACACCGCTCAACTGTGACTTACCGCCTTTCGTAGAGTTGACTGTTACTTATACAGAACCCGGGCTGAGGGGTGATACGGCAACCAATACCCTTAAAAAGGCTACAGTCGACACCGGTGCAATCGTTAATGTACCCCTTTTCATAAACGAAGGTGAACGTATTAAAGTCGACACCCGCACCAGTGATTATTCCGAAAGGGTAAAATCCTGATTAAACATTTCAGCTGTCAACCGGGCCTGCCAATCAATAGCCCGGTTTTTTTTACAATTACAATCTGGCTATGAAATTATTTCCTTCCCTCCGTCTGGCAGACGTTGCAAACATGATAGGAGCCGGCTTTGCCGGTAATCCGGATTTTTCCATTAACGGCCTGAATGAAATTCATATGGTCGAATCGGGTGATTTAACATTTGTTGATCATCCGAAGTATTACGACAAAGCATTAAATTCCGAAGCAACAACAATAATTATTAATAAGGAAGTAGAATGCCCTGAAGGTAAGGCCTTGATATTTCATCAGGATCCTTTTGCAGCCTATGTTTTTCTGGTAAAAAAATACAGGCCTTTCGAACCGGCAACTGCCTTGGTTTCACCTTCTGCTGCTATAGGCCAGGGAACCGTTATCCAGCCAAACGCTTTTATCGGAAACCATGTAACTATTGGCGAAAACTGTATCATTCATGCCAATGTAAGTATTTACGACCATACCGTTATCGGTAACAATGTGATCATCCATTCAGGTTCAGTGATTGGCGCTGATGCCTTTTATTTTCAACGCAAAGTGGATGGATACCGCAAATTCGAATCCTGTGGACGGGTTGTACTAAGCGATAATGTTGAGATCGGAGCATTATGTGCCATAGATAAAGGCGTTTCGGGTGACACATTTATCGGCAAAGGCACTAAATTCGATAACCATGTTCAGGTAGGACATGATACCTACATAGGCAACAACTGCCTCATAGGATCTCATTGTGCCATTGCAGGAGTTACGCGGATTGAAGATGATGTTATACTGTGGGGAAGGGTTGTCATCAATAAAGACCTGGTCATCGGAAAAGGTGCAGTCATTCTGGCAACTTCAGGTGTCGGAAAAAGTCTTGAAGGTGGCAAGACCTATTTTGGAATTCCGGCAGATGAAGCCCGGAAAAAATGGCGCGAACTGGCAGCCTTGCGACAATTGCCGGCGCTTCTTGAAAAATTAAGTGCAGAAATACCTTAACTCTTTACAGGCGTGCCGATTAACCCATCAAGGCAATCTGCCTGCACCATTCTTTCCTGTTTTTAACAGAAAACCGGATTATTCTTCCGTCGGAGGTCACCAGTTCCAGTCCGCGGGGAATAAAGCGGATTACATTATAAAATAGTATGTCCCTGATCTCTCCCGGTAATATTTCGAAATTCTTCTGTTCCTGACCGGTTTGCGATGATTTAAAATAGAGTCGTTGGTTTGTCATAATAAGTTTGCCTTTCGTTTCATCAGATCCGGATGAATGAAGGGTGTCGGCAGCTTTGAGAACAACTTCGTTTGCTTTGAGGTTTATACGCATGGCCTTATTAATTATTTAAATAATATTCCCCTTTTCAAACAATATGCCAATCAATCAACCTGTTGATTTCTTGTTATCTACGACAGGGGGAGTATCCTTAAATCAGGCATAATGTTCATTATCGACCGGACCACTGTCCGTTATGGAGCGGTGATGATCCGGCAATACAGACCAGACGGTAATATTCAACGGAAGTTACACTGGTTGAGAAAATTTATAGGGAGGTGATATCAGGGCTTTTCAGCAGGTGCAGATGAATCTGCTTCCGGATCAGGGAGTGGCTCATAAATTGACTCATTATCTTTGTGATAAAGGTCCATGGCAACAATCATGGCATAAAAGCCCCAGAACGGAACGGATGCCTTATCTGTATCAAGAAAGTTGTTCAGCAAACCGTGTATAAAATAGGTTACCAGTGCAAGTACAGAAAGCAGACTGAATAACCTGATTTCTCTGTTTCTGGCTTTGCGGTATACCCTGATTCCTGTAATCAGTATCAGAATAAACAGCGAAAGAACACTGATAAGCCCGGGAATTCCCTGTTCAGACAACGGTCCGATATATTCACTATGAGCATTACCCATATCTCCGGCATTGGTACTGATGATGGTACGTTCCTTCGACCGTTGGAACGGAGCATATATGAACTGATATGTACCTGGTCCCCAGCCAAATACAGGTCTTTCATTAAACATTCTGAATGCCGATTGCCAGCGGTTTATTCGCTCAAGATTAGAAGCATCTGAAGAAATATTATAGATAGACTGAACATGTTCAATGAAATTAGCTGACGAATCCTGTTTGTTTTTCTCAAGAGAATAAAGGATCTGGTCCTGAAATAAATAAAAAGAGGTAATAAGAATAATGATTCCGGATAAAATCCATCTTAGTTTGATTTTATAGACAATCAGGAACATAATAATCAGCGCCATAGCCACACTAACCCAGGCGGCACGGCTGAATGACAAATAAAGGGCTCCAAGCAGGACGATTGAAACAATCAGGGCGTATAGCCTGTAGGTTTTTGATCTGAGCATATTTAATGCATATCCTGTAAAGACAGGCAGGAAGAATGCGAGGATCCCACCATAGGCTGTATGATCGTTATAAAAAGGCTTCATAACCCAATGCCCCTGCTTTTCAGCAAAGCCATAAGCAGAATGATGAACGGATGTATAAACTACCACGATCAGCAGGGTTGCAACATAAAGCCAGTTAAACCGTGTAATGTTGCGTGCATCCTTGAACAATGCAATTCCGAGAAAATAAAACGGAATTATAAACCATAACCTGGCCACAAAAAATTTAAATGAAACGAGGGGTATCTCACTGGTAATGCTTGTTATCAATAACCAGACAAGATTAATAATGATGACAATGGTAACCGGATGCTTCAGAACCCGTTTATCATACTGCCCGTTGAACAAGGTTTTAAGTAAAAAGAGTAACATTACCCCAACCATCAATGGTTCTGAAGGTAAAGAGATACCTATTCCAAGTTCAGAATCAGCTATATTGACAGAAACCGGAACGGCAAAAACAATCAGAAGAAGGAGTTTATCGAGCCAGAAAATATACATCAACCCGATGATAATGGCAATAGGAATTAAAAATCCCCAATAGAACTCTTTAACAAGAAACAGGGTATTCAGCAGCAGGAAAAGACCGCTGAATAAGTAAAACCATTTGAGTTTTATGTTTGCTAACACCTTGAGTAGTTTTGATTACTGTCTATAATCAAAATTAACCCTTCGCCAGATTCTTCAATTCATCGTTAATCTTCCGGTTTTCGATGATTGAAATAACCATTACAGAAAATAAAACAGAGGCAAAAACAGCATATAACATGATCAGCCATCTGACCGGTGATGATTTCTTATCAGCTACAACAGGAGGTGTCACTACATTGTTAAAAGTGAATTCCTTTTGCGCATCGTAATAGGCCTGATCATATTTCAGCTCAAATTCTGCATAAGTGCGAAGAATGTCGTTGCGGCGTTGTGTCAGAATGGCCATCTTTCCGGCATTCTGTTCAAAATTGGTTTTCATGCGGAGCACATCCTTCATATTGATGTTGGTAGAGTTTGAACCATCGACGGTACGAAGATAACCGCGTGTAATTTCACGGGCCTGTGATTCATAATCTATCAGTTCATAATTTATACGAAGATCCGATAATTGCTTTTCAATGCTGTCAATCTGGGCTTTTTGCTCCTGCAAAGTCCGTCCAAGACTTAATACCACTTCAAAGTATTTATCGCGATGAATTTTTCTGATTTTTTTATTACAGAAATCGATGATAGCCAATACCATATCATTGGCAATGACCGGGTCGGTATCCATCACTTCAATTTCAATCGATTCCCATTGAGTCTTGTTTATCTTTACATTCTCATTGTAAAGATAGGTCATGGTAGAATAAAAATAGCGGTAATTGCTATCAATACGGTAATGTTTGGCAAGATTGAACTTATTAATAACACTGTCTCTGATGTCGGTTGATTGTAACCATTGAAGCATCTGCTCTGATTCGCTCTCGTCAGAATAAGGGGCAATATTGGAAGGATAAACCAGTGCAAAAGACCTGAACTTTGGTTTAATAAAAAATGAACCGGAAAAGATAAAAGCAAGAAGCGCTGCCAAAGAGGCGATTATGAGCAGATGCCACCTCCACTTGATGAAAATCCTCATCAGATGAATGTTACTGAAATAGTTTTCCATGGTTGGCTTAACGTTGTCCATTATGCTGAAATTGATTCTTCTTTTCTCTGAAAAAGTAGTTTTTTTTTTAATGACCCCGGTTTAGCGAATTTCTCAATACTGATAATAATGAGGATTGCTATAAAGAATGTGGCCAGTACTGCCACCAGAACAATAATCCACCGAACCGGGTATGTTTTCTTTTCAGCCTTGTATCCAGATTCAACAACAAATTTCTGTGGCAGATTCTCTTCTGCATCAACTTTGGCTTCTTCATACCTCGCCTTGAGGTAACTCAGCTGTTTTTTTTCGTGTTCAAGCTGGTCGCGAAGTGAGACATAGGCACCTCCATATTGAGCCAATACAGCCAGTTTGTCCTCAAGAGCATTGATTCCTCTCGAATTTCCACGGGCAATTTCAATAGCGAGTTGCTGGTTGATCATTTCAGACTGGGATTCATAATCAAAAACACCGGCTTCTCTTATTTTTGTAAGGGAATCTTCTTTGGCCCTGATTTCGTTCTGAAGACGGTTAAATTCCTGTTCAACGATCTTAAATCCCTTGACTGCCCGTTCGTGCTGCATTGCATTCTTTGTAGAATCGAGCAGTTCAGAAATCGTATTGGCGATATCGGCAGCCATCTGAGGATCGCGGTCAAGAACAGTTATTTTTACTGCCATGAATTCCGTCCGCCGAAAAGAAATATTACTCTCGTATTCTTTAAAAAGGCTGGTGTATTTAAACTCTGAATTTGGATTAATACCATAATGGTCAATCAGGTTGAACTTCCTGATAACTTTGTCACGGATAACACTTGAGCTTAGTATCTGCAACATCTGTTCCGTTTGCTCATCCTCACCAAATTCAAGTATATCAGATTTTGCTGCCGGTTGATCAGTAAGCAGCGCCTTGGAAACAGAATTGCTCGAAACAGGAAACAATACAACCGTAGACTTGTAAAGAGGCGTAATGAAAAATGATGATGAAAAGATAATTGCCAGTAAAGCAGCTATTAAACTAATTATTATCAGGTGTTTACGCCAGGTAAAGAGAAACATTCCGAGACTGGTCGAGTCAAAATCCCTGATTTCTGTAAGCTTATTCTCCGACATAATGGAATGCTGGTTCGTTTTAAGAAGGCCAAAGGTAAGGAAAAAGTTTCAGAAAAATCAGTCTGAGTTACAAATATCTATATAATGGATTTACTTCCTGTGACAATCCTGAAAAAATTGCCGATGTCAAGCAGGCGAAGCAGGGCCGCAAGAATCAGGGACGCTGCAATCATCATCCAAAACGCTTTCAGCCATGGCAGGCCCAAAGATACACTCAACATATTTATCCCAAGAACACCGGCAATAAATAAGAAAAGTGTAACCAGATAACGCACATTAAATCTGAATCTGAAATAAATGAAGGCAAGGATTACCTGAAGAAGGGCCATTATACCCTGGGTAATGAAGCTTGCCCACGCAGAACCCAATGCCCCTGATTTTGGAATCAATATTACATTGAGACTTATATTCAGAATCATCCCTGTAGCCGCAAGGTAATTCAACTGTTTCAGATTGCCATTGGCAGTGAGGAGCGTACCAAACACATAGGTAGCTGAAAAAGAAACGAAGCAGCCCATCAAAACAGCAAATACTGCAGCCGATTCATCTATATAATGTTCATACATCAGATTCATGATTTCGAAACGGTAGAAAACAGAGCCGACTGCCAGAATTACCGATGCAACAAATAAAATGGAAAAAGAAAGCCTTGCCAGATTTTCGACCTTCTGACCTTGTTTAATGAGTTTTGAGAAAAGCGGAAGCAGTAATACTGAAAAAAGATAAGCAATATTGTTGGAAGCATCCAGTAAACGATAGGCGTGGGCATAAATCCCTGACTGGATATTACCTTCGTCGCCTGTCAGTAAACGCTTTATCATAACCGAGTCGATACGGTTATAGAATGTCATCAGAAGCACCAGTATGGCATAAGGCATACTTTGCTTCATTATCATCAGGAAGAACGGAAAATTCCAGTTCAGCCGTTTGAAGGAAGCCTTTTTTATAACGACCATCAGGGCAATGATGGCCGTAAGGGCATAGGCTGCAGTTTGGGCATAAACGAACCATTCAATGCGGAACGGCTCACTGGTGACTCTTCCCCATAAAAGCACACTGCAAATGGCGATCATCAGAATACGATCCAGCACCGAAAGTATGCTGTCGGTTTTAAAATGCAGTAAAGCACTTACATTGGACCTCAGATACAGGATAAATGAGGTAAAAAACTGATTCATTCCGAGCAAACCAAGCAGGATAAGTTCATGGCCCCGATAGCCCCAGATCAGTCCCAACGAAAAAGTAACAACAAAGTAGACCAATGCCAGTATAAATCTCATAATCAGAATACTGCTGAAGTGTTTATTCAGTAGTTGGCTGTTCTGGGCAATGTTCCTGTTGTTGAAATTTGTAATGCCGAAATCAAGCAGGATATTGAAAAGAAAAGAAAAATTGAATACAGCAAAATAAAACCCGAAATCCTGGGCACCTACTACATTCTGCACTGTCCTGTCGATACCAAAGATCCAAAAGGGTTTGATAAGCAGGTTTAATAACAGAAGAAAACCAAGATTGGTCAGAAATTTTCGCTGCATTGGTATAACCGGCCAATTACTGAGCCGGATGAAACAAGAAGCCGGAGTGTTGAATAAAATCCCCGGATGGATTGTTTATAATTATAAATTTGCGCAAAAATATCATTATTCCTGATCATTTCAAGCCTGTTTTCTCATTTTAGGTGCTGTTAATAAACAAATTGTCTTGAAAATAGCTGTAAATACAAGGTTACTGCTTCATGGAAAGCTTGAAGGTATCGGATGGTTTACTTACGAGAACCTCCGTAGAATGACTGTGTCGCATCCGGAGCACCAGTTTTTCTTTATTTTCGACCGGCCTTACCATCAGGATTTTATTTTCAGCAAAAATATAACGCCCATCGTTATTGGTCCGCCGGCAAGGCACCCTTTGCTCTATTTTATCTGGTTCGAGGTCTCAGTGAGGCTGATATTGAAAAAAATCGGGGCCGATGTTTTCCTGTCACCCGACGGATACCTTTCACTGGGTTCGCATGTCCCATCACTGGCAGTATTTCATGATTTGAATTTTGAGCATTATCCTTCCGATCTTCCTTTCGCAGAGCGGTTCTATTACCGGACTTTTTTCAGGAAATACGCTCAAAAAGCAAAATGCATTGCAACAGTATCGGAATTTTCGAAACAGGATATTGTAAAACAATACGGCATCGATTCCTCTAAAATTGATGTTGTCTATAATGGTGCAAATGTTCTATACACTCCGGTTGACGAATTAACCAGAGTGGCGGCGCTTCATCAGTTTACGGGTGGAAGGCCGTTTTTCTTTTTTGTCGGAGCACTTCATCCGCGGAAAAACCTGGTTAACCTTTTCAGGGCATTCGATCTGTTTAAGGAGACCGAACACAGCAATACCGTATTGCTTGTTGCAGGTGCCCGCAAATGGTGGACCGGTGAAATTGCAGCAGTATTCGAATCGATGAAACACAAAGAGGATGTTCTTTTTGCGGGCAGACTTGAACCTGAAGAAATGAGAAGGGTAATGGGTTCGGCTCTCGCTCTGACCTATGTTTCTTATTTCGAGGGCTTTGGTATTCCAATTGTGGAGGCTTTCAGATGCGGTACTCCGGTTATAACCTCAAATGTTACTTCAATGCCTGAAATAGCAGGCGATGCTGCCCTGCTGGTTGATCCTTTTGATCCGGCAGATATTGCAAAATCGATGATGCGCATTGCCACGGACGAAAATCTCAGAAAAAGTCTGGTTAAAGCCGGTAAAGCGCGGTCTGAGATTTTTACCTGGGATATGTCTGCAAAAAGGCTCTGGAAGTCAATTGAAAGAGTTGCCGGATTTTAGGTAACAGCTCTCAAACGAGAGGATGTTATCAGGCTTACCGCAACAACAGCAATAAATGCAAGCACAAAAGAAGCAAACCTTACCGATATCGCCTGATCAAGCAGACTGCACTCTGACCAGATGACGGTTGATAAGGAGCCGGTAATCATCCCTGCCAGCACACCCTGCCACGTAGTTTTTTCCCATTTCAGCATCAGCAGAATGGCCGGCCCGAAAGAGGCACCCAGGCCAGACCAGGCATAGGAAACCATTGAAAATATTAATTTTTTTGATGTTATAGCAAGTAAAAAAGCCGAAATTCCGACCGATAAGGTTACCAACCTGCTCAGATTAACCATTGCTTTAGATGATAGATTTATGCCCAGCACATGGTGGCATAAATCTTCTGCCACAGTGGATGAAACCACCAGTAACAAACTGTCGGCTGTTGACATCATGGCAGCGATGGCTGCGGAAATCAGAATGCCTGCTATCCATGCCGGCATCAGGTCGGTGGCCATTTGTGGCATAACTCTTTCAACATCGGCAAAAAAATTCTGGCCGTAAAGTACCAATCCTATGATGCCAATGGCCATAGCACCGGCAAAGGCCGGAACTGCCCAAATCAGGGCAATCCGACGGCTGGTCTTCATTTTTTCCGGGTCTCCTATCGACATGAATTTGGTAAGCAGATGGGGTTGCCCCATATATCCAAATGACCAGCTTAAGCCACCGATGATCAACGCGGTTGCGGCCCACCCGGTTTTCCCACCGGTCAGACTCAGGAAGTCAGCACCGGATTGGCTGAGGGCATGCTGAAAGGATTGCCCACCGGAAGTCACTTCGATGTATCCGGCCACAGGTAAAATCACCAGAGCTGCAAACATCAGCACCCCCTGAATCATATCTGTCCACACCACAGCCAAAAAACCACCCATCATGGTATAAACTATAATCACGGTAGCCCCGATCACCATGCCGTAAAAATGATCAATCCCGAAGGTTACATTCAGTACTTTTCCGGCCCCGTTAAATTGTGCAGCCAGATAAAAAGTAAAAAAAAAGATGATAATAAACATGGCCACAAGCCGGAGCCAGGAACCACCTTTATTGAAATAATTGGCAAATACATCGGGCAGGGTAATGGCACTGATCTTTTCTGATAAACCCCTGATTTCTGAAGCAATGAAGTACCAGTAGAAAAATATACCCAGCAAACAGCCCAGGGCAGTCCATACTTCAATCAAACCCATAGCAAAAGCAGCCCCCGGCAACCCAAGCAGCAACCAGGCCGATTCGCCTGCTGAACGCTCTGACAACGCAACCACCCATGGGTTCATTTTTCGTCCACCCAGAAAGAAATCGGTATTTGACTCATTTTTACGGTAAGTAATAATTCCGATGGTGAGCATCACAATCAGATAAAGAATAAATCCGATGAGGGTAGCATCCATGTTTCCGGCTTTTGGGGTTGGCAATTGAAATGGACTTGCTAATATACGGGAATAAAAAAATCCGGCATAACCGGATCAGGAATAAAATCTAACAGATTTATCAAAGTATATTGACTTCGGGCTCCAGTTCAACACCGAATTTATTTCTGACTGATTCGATGATCTGCAAGGCCAGTGCATAAATCTGACTTCCCGTTGCCTTTCCATGGTTAACCAATACCAGTGCCTGCCTGGAATGCACCCCGGCATCGCCTTCACGATAACCCTTCCACCCGCATTGTTCTATCAGCCAGCCTGCGGCCAGTTTCACACCATTTTCAGCAGCATAGGCCGGGATTCCGGGAAAATCGGATTTCAATTCCTCAAAATCCATTTCACTGACTACCGGATTTTTAAAAAAACTGCCCGCATTTCCTATTTCCAGAGGGTCAGGCAGTTTACTCCTACGGATGTTGGTTACTGCCTGCGAAACAGACTTTACAGAAGGGGCCACCCCCATGGCTTCAAGTTCAGCCGGGATGGCTCCATAGGCAGTATTCAACATCGGTTGTTTCCGTAATCTGAAGGTGACAGACAGGATCAGATACTGTCCTTTAAGCTCATGCTTAAATATACTGCTGCGATAACCGAAAGCGCATTCTTCATTATAAAACTCCCTGAACTCACCCGTTCGTAATGAAACAGCATCCAGCATAAAAAAGGTATCCTTAATCTCAACACCATAAGCGCCTATGTTCTGGATCGGGCAGCTGCCGACATTTCCGGGAATCAGACTGAGGTTTTCTAATCCACCATAATTACACTGAACACAAAACTGAACAAAATCACTCCAGTTTTCACCGGCTGTACCCCTGACAAAAACAAACTCATCATCCTGATCTGCAATTTCAATACCCCTGGTCGAAATTTTTACCACCAGACCTTCATAATCCCTGGTAAACAAGATGTTACTGCCTCCTCCGAGGAATAAGACTGTTCCTTCATACCGGCTGATCAGCCTGAGCAAATCCGGTATTTCTGACTCACCGGCGATTTCAATAAAATCTTTTGCATGGACAGCCATTCCAAAAGTGTTGAACGGCTTAAGACTGACATTGTGCTGAAGGGAAAGTGGTTGATTGGCTTTCATCGTGCAAAGGTAAAAGCTTGACTGAATAAACGGAAATATAGAAAACAGTTGGTCACTCAGGAAATCAACCGGTATGTATCATTTGCTGCTGTAACTATTTTCAGAACCGGTCAGTTTCAATACTCCATGGATGAGGTGATACATCTGCAGCAGCCGACCACCGGCTTCCGTTTCAATTTTCGCTTATCTGTAATGCTTTAAGAAACAATCATTCAACAGAGAAATAAAAAGCCCAAACCCGGGAATTAAATATCAGGCTATAATTACATTCCTTTTAAGTAATCCGTTTTGCGATTTATCTTTTCATCCGGATCGTATTTCAGAGGTAAACCCGATTTTTTGAAATTGTTACAGTTTACCCGAGCAACAAAAAACTCAGTGTCGAATTGCCGGCAATTACGATGGAAATGAGCGATTTTATTAAAAATCACTCAATTTGAATTCAGGAAGTTCCTGTTCTAATTAAACAGATCTTTCAGATCTTCCGGAATAATCATTTTCGACTTTAATTCATCGAGCAGTGCTTTCTGGTCAAACCGTTCTCCCCATTCCCAGATCCTCGACATCACAGCATAAGCCTGCATCTTATCTTCCTGGTAATAACTGCTGAATTCCGGATTTACAGAATTATAGTAGTTAAGGTTTTCTATGTAAACGCCGGCAACGGTTCTGACAAAATCATTGGCCTTCTGCGTTGCCCCTGCCTGGTAATATACCTCAGCCAAAGGAAGCATAAAGTAATCGAAGGTCATCTTTTTATTCGGAAACTCAGCAACACAGCGATCTGCGACAGCAATGGCTTCTGTATTTTTACCTTTCCCAACAAGAGCCTGAGCCAACCGCATGAAATTCTGCTTGTGCATCATCGAGTTTCGGTAACTTTCACGGTCGACGTAAACACCCGTTTGATTCAGGTTACCCCATTTGCATTTGTTCATCAGAATTTCATAGGATGCTTCTGAATCAATACCGCCAAGGCCTGCAATATAATCATCGGCTTCGACAGGGATAAATTTGTAAACAACACCGGTCTGGTGACAGTATTTATCAATGCCAAGCACCTTGCCAACACTCGAAGGACTTGCAAAATAGAGCGGTCGCTCCCAGTTGTTGCTTGCCAGAAAATCGAGCAGCATCAGGTCGTTTTTATACAGATAATTCGATTTAATCTCCCACTCTATTACCGGTACAATACTATCGGCCATATAGGCAGGCACAATACCATTACTGACTGCTCTGGCTGAATCTACCGTAAGCCTTACTCTTCTAACCGGGAAATAATTAATTTTTTCGCCACTCTGCAACGCAATTTTACTCCTGTCAGATTCGTCGGCAATAAAATCAACAATCTCTTTCAATTCAAACTGTTGCCCTCCACCCCGGTCAACAAAAGGAATAAACTCATTCACTCCCTTGTTGTACTGAGCCGGAGTAAGTGTAAACTTAAGTGGTTCAGAATCATAGATCTTTCTTGCCAGTTGATGCACATACCAGTCCCCGGAAGCAAGCATATAGTTAACCACCCTGATATCAGTTCTGACCCCTTCGACTTCCTGGGCGTACCACAGCGGGAAAGTATCATTGTCACCATTGGTGATAAGCACTGCATTCGGGGCACACGAATTAAGGTAATTGGCTGCAAAATCCCTCGCTGCATACTTGTTGCTGCGGTTATGGTCATCCCAGTTTTCGGCTGCCATGATACCGGGTACCAAAACCAGGCAGGCCAGTGTAACCACTGCTGCCGAAACCAAAGGAGAGGCTTTTTTACTCAGCAAATCGTAAAGCGACAACACACCCAGACCAATCCAGATAGTAAAAGCATAGAACGAACCGGTATAAGCATAATCCCTTTCGCGAGGCTGGAAAGGAGTCTGATTAAGGTAGAGTACAATAGCAATGCCGGTCATAAAAAACAACAGGGCTACAATAATGCCGTCTTTGTAGTTTTTGTTGAAATGAAAAAACATTCCCACAACGCCCAGAATAAGGGGGAGCAGATAATATTTGTTGTGTGCCGGGCTTTGCATACTCTGCGGAAGATCAGACTGTTTACCTAGTCGCGATTCGTCAAGGAACTGAATACCACTGAGCCAGTTTCCGTTGTTGATACCACCATGACCTTCAATGTCGTTCTGCCTGCCTGCGAAATTCCACATAAAATAGCGGAAATACATATGTCCGAGCTGATACCTGAAGAAAAACCTCAGGTTTTCGCTGAATGTAGGTTTCAAAAGGGTTTCCGGTTCACCATCGTTGTTGGTTGTCTGAATGGGCACACCTTTAATCCTGGCCCAGCTTTGATAAGCTTTGATATGATTTTCCTGAGCGCTGTACATCCTGGGGAAAATGGTACTGAAATCGCGACTGAAATTTGGTTCCTGTCCTTTTCGTTCATCGGTAATGATGTACTTTCCCTTTTCCGCATCCCTGATATATACCGGGGAACCATCGCTGTAAGGATTTTTTTCATCAAGCGGGGCATTGTAATACTGACCGTGAAAAATCGGCCAGGATCCATACTGCTCCCTGTTGAGGTAGGACAACAGGCTGATGGCATCATCAGGATTGTTTTCATTGATCGGAGTATTGGCGTTGGCCCTGATAACCAGCATTACAAAAGAGGAATAACCTATAAGGATAAAGGTCAATGAAAGTATTGCGGTATTGGCAATGAGTTTTCCCCTTTTTCTTGTCCAGGTAATGCCAAAAACCAATAATCCCGTAACGAGGAGAAAATAAAAAATAGTACCTGAATTAAAGGGTAATCCGAAAATATTGACAAAAATCAGCTCAAACCTGGCTGACAGGTCCACAACCCATGGGATAATGATGTACATGATGAAAACCAACAGGAATACAGAGATGGCGCCGGTTAGCACTATCCCTTTTGTTGCGGGCCTGTACTTTTTAAAATAGTATACAAAGGCAATGGCAGGAATGGCCAGCAGGTTCAGCAGGTGCACGCCGATCGACAACCCGACAAGGTAGGCAATAAACACGATCCAGCGGACCGAGTGTTTCTCGTCTGACTGCTCTTCCCATTTCAGAATGGACCAGAATACAATGGCAGTAAAAAAGGATGACATTGCATACACCTCTCCTTCAACGGCAGAAAACCAGAATGAATCGCTGAAAGTATAGGTCAGGGCTCCGACCAGCCCGCTTCCGAGCACGGCAAACAATTGACCTGTAGTCATTTCACCATCCTTTACCAGAAGTTTCCTTGCCATATGCGTAATTGTCCAGAAAAGAAACAGGATGGTAAAGGCACTGACCATGGCCGACATCAGGTTGATCATCATGGCAACTTTCTGAACATCCTCGAATGCGAAAAGTGAGAAAAACCTGCCTGCCATCTGAAATAGCGGAGCTCCGGGAGGATGACCCACCTGAAGTTTGAATGCTGTAGCAATATATTCGCCACAATCCCACCAGCTGGCGGTAGGTTCCAGGGTAAGCGTATAAACAACCGCAGCTATAAAGAAGCTAAACCAGCCGAAGATGTTGTTAAACTTTTTGAAATTTTTCATCCCTTAAAATGATAGGTTAGAAATACAGAAGGTAAGAAGGTTTTTGATTTATTGTACTAACATTCAGTCAGATAGTCAATAATAAGCCACTTTTGAATGTATCTGCTCATTTGCGGGGCGAAGATAATGAATTTGGGTAAACAGCAGCCCCACAGTTTTATAATAAGTGTTAAAGGATTTTATAACCGGTTCGATGGGTTTGAACCGACATGTGATTTGTTGGAAAATCAACAGGCTTGTTACTACAGGAATCAGTTGTATTGCTCTAAATTGATGCAAATCAGGGTAACATGGGTTCATTGATTTAAACGAAAACAATTCAGCCTTAAACCCAAAATTCAAAGTTTTTAAGATCATTTTTTCGTATTCAAAAAAAAATGCCTATTTTTGCACACCTTTTTAAGGGAAGTCTGTCCGATGGTGTAACGGTAGCACAAGAGATTTTGGTTCTCTCGGTCTAGGTTCGAACCCTGGTCGGACAACTAATATAATCAGATTGCCCCCATGCTTAGGCTGGATGTAATTTCGGGCAAAACGATATTGAGGGGACTGAATTGTCCCCTCTTTTATTAAACCAGTAAAAATGATCAAGGCAGAAGAAATTCGCAAAGTTGTTGAAGAAAAAATTGAAGGCTCTGATAAGTTTGTGGTTGAAGTTAAAGTCAGATCAGGGAACCGGATTATGGTGTTGCTCGACAGTGATACCAGCCTGAATATCGACGATTGTATAAAGATTTCGAGGCATATTGAGTCTGTATTCGACCGTGAAACTGAAGATTATGATCTGGTGGTTTCATCGGCCGGCATCGATCAGCCCTATAAAATGTCGCGGCAATACATAAAAAATATCGGCCGCGAAGTAGAAGTAAGCCTGAACGATAAAACCATTTTTACCGGCAAACTCGTTGCTGCCAATGAAACCGGTATAACGGTTTACCGGAAGACGAAAGTAAAAAAGACGGAAACTGAAGAAACCAGAGAAATTCCTTTTACAGAAATAAATCAAACCAAAGAGGTCATCTCTTTCAAATAAATCAATTCATCATTGCATACTAAAGAACAAGCTTAAAAAAATGGAACATATCAATTTAGTCGAAACTTTCTCTGAATTCAAAGAGTTCAAAAATATCGACCGTGAAACCATGATGCGCATCATTGAAGATGTGTTCAGGCATATGCTCATTAAGAAACATGGATCTGACGAGAACTTCAACGTGATTGTCAATATTGACAAGGGCGATCTTGAAATCTGGAGGAACCGTGAGATTGTGGAAGATGGTGCCGTTGAGGATGAGAACCGGCAGATTGCCTATTCGGAAGCCATCAAAATTGAACCCGATTTCGAAGTAGGCGAAGAAGTATCGGAAGAGATCAAAATGAAGGATTTCGGCAGACGTGAGATTCTCACCATCCGCCAGAACCTGATGTCGAAAATTCAGGAATACGAAAAAGACAATATTTTCAAAAAGTACAAAGAAAAAATCGGTGAAATCATCACGGGTGAAGTTTACCAGGTTTGGAAGAAGGAAATTCTGGTACTCGACGATGAATACATAGAACTGACACTTCCAAGGTCAGAACAGATTCCTTCCGACTTTTACCGGAAAGGCGACACCCTGCGTGCCGTGGTTTCAAAGGTTGATATGAGAAACAATACACCGGTGATTGTGCTTTCGCGCACTTCACCTTCATTTCTTGAAAGGCTTTTCGAAGCTGAAGTTCCCGAAGTATATGACGGACTGATTACTATACGTAACATTGTCAGGGTTCCCGGCGAAAGGGCTAAAATTGCAGTAGAAAGCTATGACGACCGAATCGATCCTGTGGGTGCCTGCGTTGGTATGAAAGGATCAAGGATTCACGGTATCGTGCGGGAACTCAGAAATGAAAACATTGACGTTATCAACTTTACCTCCAATCCAACCCTATATATTACCAGGGCGCTCAGCCCGGCAAAGATTTCTTCGATATCGATCAATGAACCGACAAAAAGAGCCGATGTCTATATGAAGCCTGACCAGGTTTCGTTAGCTATCGGTAAGGGCGGATACAACATCAAACTTGCAAGTAAGCTCACCGGGTATGAAATAGATGTCTACCGCGACACTGATTTCGATAATGAAGATGTTGATCTTCAGGAATTTGCTGATGAAATCGATCAGTGGATCATTGATGAACTCAAAACTATAGGGTGCGATACCGCGCGCAGCGTTCTTGACCTGAGTATTGATGAATTGGTTAACAGGACTGACCTTGAAGAGGAAACCATTAAAGAGGTTATCAGGATTCTGCGTGCTGAATTCGAATAGGATCAGGTAAAAAACTTAATTTTCAATCGGATAAATCCGGAATTCGCAGGGCTTGAATAATATTATTAGCGTATTTTTACAGAAAATCCGCAGCAACAGGCGGAGCATAACATCAGATTCGAATATGTCAGAAGTAAGCAAAAGCACAAGACTTGGGAAAGCCGCTCAGGAGTTTAACGTCGGGGTGCACAATATTGTCGAGTTCCTTCAGAAAAAAGGAATAAAAATCGACAATAACCCCAACACAAAACTCACCCCGGAAGTTTACGCTTTGCTGGTTAAAGAGTATCAGTCGGAGAAGACCGTTAAGGACCTCTCCAAAAAGATTGAACTTGAATACACCCAGCACAAAACCATTTCAATTACTGACAAACGCCCATCGGCAGACGAAGATTTCGATGCAGAACATGGCCGCGGTGAGCTCTTTATCCGTAACATGCCTCCTGATCATGATAAAGTGACCAAAACAAAACCGGCAACCGAAATTAAACCGGTTGAACAAAAACCGGTTACTGCCAGTGAGACGATAGCCGGATCTGAAAAGGTAACTGTACCTGTTAAAGCAGATAGTCACCCTGATGAGACTGAAAAACCTGTTGTGGCAGCCATGCCTGTACCAAAAACTGAGGCGGCAGATTCAGCAGGTTACCTGGCCGAACCAACCAGAACTGAAGAGATACCTGCACCCGAGCCAACAGAAACCAAACAAAAAGAGGAAATCACAGAAAAAGTGATTTCACAGGAACCGGTTGAGGAAGAAAAATTGCAGATCGGTCAGTTGAAAGTGCTCGGTAAAATGGATCTGGATACCCTTCATAAACCTTCCAGGAAATCGAAGGAATCAAAGAGTAAGACAAAAACTGTTGAAAGTGCAGAAGACAAACCGGAAAAAACAGAGGAACCGAAGGAAAAAACTGAAGTTGCTGCTGAACCCATAGCAAAAGAGATTGAAACCGGAATACCGGTTTCAACAGAAAAACCAGAGGTAAGTGCAGTTCCTGAGCCTGAAAAACCTGCGGAACCTGTTGTTGAAAGGGAATCGAACTTCCTGAAAACCGAAGTCAGAAAACTTGAAGGGGTAACCATCCTTGGTACGATGAAACTTCCGGAAGCCCGGAAGCCCGAGCCAAAGAAACCTGTCGCCTCTTCCTCTGATGATGGAACAAAATCGAAAAAGAAGAAACGTAAGCGTATTAAAAAACAAGGCGAGGACGTCGTTTCGGAAACCGATAAACCACAAGGCAGTCAGCCACACAGTGGACAACCACACAGTGGACAGGCCCACGGAGGACAGAGTCAGTTTAATAAGAATAAGCCTGCCCGTGATAAAAAAGGCGGGCCACGTCGCGATATACCAAAAGTTGAACTTTCACCTGAAGATATCCAGAAACAGATTAAGGAAACCCTGCAACGTCTTAGTGGTGGCGGAAAGTCAAAAGCTTCAAAACACCGCCGTGAAAAACGCAGCATTGCAAGCGCCCAGATGGCTGAAGAAGCCCAGAAAATCATGGACGAAGGAAAAACCATTATGGTTGCCGAATTCGTAACAGCCAATGAACTGGCAAGCCTCATGAATGTGCAGGTAAACCAGATTATTTCAACCTGTCTTTCACTTGGCCTGTTTGTTTCAATCAACCAGCGCCTTGATGCTGAAACCATAGTGGTAGTAGCCGATGAATTTGGTTTTACAGTTAAATTTGTGGGTGTTGAAGCTTCTGAAGGTTATGAAGAGATCGACGAAACCGATGCACCTGAAGACTTGCTTCCAAGGGCACCCATTGTAACGGTAATGGGACATGTCGACCACGGAAAAACATCGTTGCTCGATTACATCAGACATACAAACGTAATTGCCGGCGAAGCCGGTGGTATAACCCAGCACATAGGTGCATATGAAGTGAAACTGGAAAACGGCAAGAAAATTACCTTTCTCGATACCCCGGGTCACGAAGCCTTCACCGCAATGCGTGCCAGGGGGGCGAAAATTACCGATATTGTTATTATTGTGATTGCTGCTGACGATACCGTTATGCCCCAGACCGTTGAAGCCATCAACCATGCCCAGGCAGCCGGTGTACCGATTGTTTTTGCCATCAACAAGATCGATAAACCGAACGCAAATCCCGAAAAGATCAAAGAGGAACTCTCAAAACGCAACATTCTTGTTGAAGATTGGGGTGGAAAATATCAGAGTCAGGAAATTTCTGCGAAAAAAGGTGTCAACCTCGACCTGTTACTCGAAAAAGTATTGTTGGAAGCCGAATTGCTCGATCTGAAAGCAAATCCCAACAAGCTGGCAAGCGGAACAATACTCGAATCATCACTGGATAAAGGGAGGGGATATGTAGCCAAGATCCTCGTTCAGACCGGAACACTCAAACCCGGTGATATGGTCCTTGCAGGTACCACCCTGGGTAAAGTGAAAGCAATGAATAATGAACGAAATCAACCCATTAAAGAAGCAGGTCCGAGTACACCGTTGTTGCTGCTCGGACTGAATGCAGCACCCCAGGCCGGCGACACTTTCAAGGTAATGACTGATGAGCGTGAAGCAAAGAATATCGTGGCCAAGCGTCAGCAGCTTCAACGTGAACAGGGAATCCGTACCCAAAAACACATTACCCTTGATGAAATTGGCCGCCGTATTGCCATAGGTGACTTTAAAGAACTGAACATCATTGTCAAAGGTGATGTTGACGGATCGGTTGAAGCCTTGTCAGATTCACTGCTCAAGCTTTCAACACAGGAAGTTCAGGTTAACATCATTCACAAATCGGTGGGTGCGGTTACTGAAAGCGACGTACTGCTCGCCTCAGCCTCCAATGCAATTATTGTCGGTTTCCAGGTGCGTCCGTCTCTGAGTGCCCGTAAACTTGCTGAACAGGAACAGATCGATATCCGGATGTATTCGATCATCTATACTGCCATCAACGAAATCAAAGCCGCCATTGAAGGTATGCTTTCACCTGAAATCGAAGAGAAGATTATCTGTAATATCGAAGTACGTGAGACCTTTAAAATTACTAAGGTTGGAACCGTCGCAGGATGTATGGTGCTTGATGGTAAGATCAACCGCAATACCAAGATCAGGATTATCCGTGATGGTATTGTAGTATACACCGGTATGCTGGGCTCACTCAAAAGGTTTAAGGATGATGTGAAAGAGGTATCTACCGGTTATGAATGCGGCCTGAACATTGAGAATTTCAATGATATTAAAGTTAAAGATATCATTGAAGGTTATGAAGAGGTAGAAATCAAACGTAAACTATAACAAAACCTCATCCGATACAATAAAAAGGCTGTCCGAAAGACAGCCTTTTTATATAGAATTCAGGTAACGCAGAATTATTTTGTTTTCCTTCTATCTTCCTTTTTAAGCTGTGCCAGTTCGTACCTTCTCTCAACTACTTTCCAGTCAACGATATTCCAAAAAGCATCAATATACTCTGACCTTCTGTTCTGATAATTCAGGTAATAGGCATGTTCCCAAACATCAAGAGCAAGGATGGGCACGCCCATACGCTCATTTGTCCCCATCATCGGATTATCCTGGTTTGCAGTAGTTGAGATAAAAAGTTCACCGGTAACATAATCAACAGACAACCATGCCCAACCCGACCCAAACCGTGAAATGGCAGCCTGGTTGAATTTTTTTATAAAATCGTCAAAGCTTCCGAATTGTTTTTCGATTATTTTTCCCAGACTACCAGCAGGCTTGCCTCCACCCTTGGGCGAAATGTTTTCCCAATATAATACATGATTGAAATATCCTCCGGCATTGTTTCTGACACCATCAGAAAAAAGGGCAATTTTTTCAAAAATGGTATAGATGGGTAATTTGGCGAGTTCGGTTTCGGAAATTGCTTTCTGAAAATTGCTAAAATATGTCCTGTGATGCTTGTCGTAATGCAATTCTACCGTCATCTTATCAATTACGGGTTCCAATGCGCCATATTCATAGGGTAGAGAATAAAAAACCATCTGACCGGAGGGTATTGACCAGTTATCGGCCAGACCACCCCCAACAGGCATAATATCTTTATTCACGTTTGTACCTTGTTTGCCAGATTCTACTGTAACTGGGACAGTTTGCAGTGAGCTTGCATTTGCTCTGGAAGGCTTCTTCTGTTCGGTCTGCGCAAAGGAGAATGATGCGAACAATAATCCGATTACTACGACTGAAAACTTTTGAGTTAATTGTTTCATGGTACTTTTTATTTTGACTGTAAAGATAAAACAACCGGCCTGAATAAAACAAGCCGGTAGTTAAAAACTGTTAAACAGTCCATTTTCTATTTCAGGGCAGTCAGGTAGTTCTCACTGACTTTCTCCCAGTTTACCAGGTTCCAGAATGCATTGATATAATCTGGTCTTCTGTTCTGATATTTCAGGTAGTAGGCATGTTCCCACACATCGAGTCCGAGAATGGGTATACCAGGACAATCATGCACATCCATTAGCGGGTTGTCCTGGTTTGAAGAAGAACAGACACAGAGGCTGTTGTCAGCTTTAATACTCAACCATGCCCAGCCACTTCCGAATCTGTTGGCCGCAGCATCATTGAACTTTCCTTTGAATACTTCAAAAGAGCCGAATTCTGAAGCGATGGCTTCAGCCAGTTTGCCTTTCGGTGTACCGCCTCCATCAGGTGACAACACCATCCAGAAAAGATTGTGATTATAATAGCCACCGCCATTGTTACGAACGGCAACCGGGGCCTTGCTGATGTTGCTGAAAATCTGTTCTAATGACTTCGATTCAAGTTCAGTGCCCTGAACAGCTGCAACAAACTTATCAAAATAAGCCCTATGGTGTTTTGTATGATGGATTTCCATGGTCATTTTATCAATATGAGGCTCAAGCGCGTCATAATCATAGGGCAATGCAGGGAATTCAAAACTCATTTTTCCTCCGGTATTTTTTGTGAATGAATATTATTTGGAATAAATATAAATAACACTTCCGGAGGTTTATTGTTTGAAAGCAGCGGGGATAAATCAGAAGAAGCAGGACCGAATAATCAGAAACTGACAGAAATTTTGATGTTAAGCTGGCGCGGTGTAAGATAATTCGGAACACCATACTGACGGTTGGTAACATCCTTGATCCAGATGTATGATATTGTATTGCTTACCTGGAGAAGGTTCAACACTTCAAGACTGATCCAGATGTCATTGATGTGCCTTAAAATATTTCTTTGAAGAGGTGAACTTCCGGGTTTAGTATCTGAATTTCCAATGATTTGTTTCGCGAATCCGATATCGACGCGCCTGAATGATGGCATGCGTTTGGCATTGCGCAAGCGGACAGAGCCGGGTGGGCTGTATGGCAATCCTGTTCCGAACAACAGGCTGAGGTTCATTTTATAGGTGGGATTTCTGGGCAGATAGTCCTGAAAGAATAATCCAAAGGTAAAGCGCTGGTCGGTTGGTCTGGGCATACTGCCTACTTCAAATACGGCACTGTCAACCACCACATTGTTAGTGGTATATCCGGGAATGATGCGTTTCCCTTCATCATTATAATAGTCGGTATAGGTATCCCCAACAATATCCTCGCGGGTCCGCATCAGCGAAAGGCTGGCCCATGATTCCACTCCCCTGACAAATTCCCCGTTTACTTTCAGATCAATACCCGTAGCAAATCCTCCGGCATTGTTCTGCGCATAATAACGTATGCGTACATTATCAATATCGTAAGGCACCAGCTTATCAAGGCGTTTATAATATGCTTCAGCTACAAACTTGAAAGGTCTGCCCCATGCCCTGAAATTCAGGTCGGAACCAGCGACAAAATGCAAAGAAGACTGTGCTTTTAATTTACGGTTGATCACCCCTTCAGGATTCCTGAGTTCACGGTAAAATGGTGGCTGATAATACAGACCTGTCGAAAATCTGAAAACAATATCTGTTTCCCAAAGAGGTCTGAAGGAGACTGATCCGCGTGGGCTGAATAAAAACTGCCTGTTCAGGTCCCAGTAATTAAAACGGCTTCCTAATGTAATCCCCCATTGACCGTTACTGCTTTCCGTATTCCACGATTGCTGAAAAAAACCGGCAACTCTGTTAGAAGTGAGTTCGATGCGGGTCTTAACTATATCCTGCAATTCTATGTTGCTTTGATTACCTGCTTCACCTGGAATTTCCGGGTGTGTAGGCAGGGTAAAGCCTGCAGAATCGTTCATGGTCCATTCATTCAACCTGTCGTTGATGATTTCATGCTGGTATTTGAGTCCCCATATGGTTGTTGAATGATCACCGAGCATGGTCCCCCTGTGTTCGGCACTGGTTACTGTGGCATCCAGATAATTCCTGGCATGATCCAAAAAGGTACCGACACCCTTAGTTTCAAGGGCCTGACCAAACGAATCACTTCCCTGATCCGTTTCAAGTTGCCCGATCCAATACTGACCCATGATGTCGAAGGTTTCACTTTCGATGGTCTGGAAGGAAGCTAAAATCAGTTTTAGCGACAGATTGTTCGAAGGCTTATAATTCGTGGTAAAGGCTCCCATATAATTTATGAAACGGTCGACTTCGCTTCCATCAAAATAGACTTTCAGTTGCAGGGCTTCATTGATTGTGCCAAAACTGGTTTCACGGGTTGTGGGAACGATACGGTAAAAATTGCGTGCATAGTTTCCAAGCAGGGAAAATTCAATTTTCGGATGTGGCTCAAACAGGATCATTCCCTGCAGATCGGTGAAAGACGGTTTATAATCCCCTTTCGTTTCCAGGCTCTTGAGGATGTATTGGTTTGATTTCTGCCGGAAGCCCATCAGGTACATGAAACGACGGTCTTTCGACGATCCTTCGAGATGCAGGGCTGCACCCAACAGGCTAGCACTCACCGATCCGGCAGTTTTCGCAGGCCGTTTGTATCTGATATCGAGAACCGATGACATTTTGTCGCCATACCTCGCTTCAAAACCTCCGGCAGAAAATAATATGGAGGCAACAAGATCGGAATTCAGAAAACTCAGCCCTTCCTGCTGACCGGATCTTACAAGAAATGGTTTATAAATCTCCACATCGTTTACATAAACCAGGTTTTCATCATAATTCCCTCCCCTGACAGAATACTGTGAACTCAATTCATTGTTGGAAGTTACTCCGGGAAAAGTCTTGACCAGGGCTTCTATTCCTCCGGATGCACTCGGAATCATCGTGGCAAGTTTGGGATCAATGGTATTGAGGTTTGTACCACGGAGTTGCTTATCCTCCACAACAAAATCAGGCAACTGTGTTGTTGACTCACTGAGTCGTCGGTTGATTTCCTTCCGCTCACCTCTCTTCAGGTTCAGCCTGATTTGTTCGGTATAATATCCTATGAATGAGATTACAAGTGAAATATCCTTGTTGGCTGGGACTTTCAGTTCATAGCTTCCGTTAGCCGCTGTGATGGTTCCACCCGGCAAACCCGAAATTGAAATGTTGACGAGGGGAAGAGGTTGATTTTTTATATCGGTAATACGTCCGAAAACAGATCCGAACTCCTGTGAGAACGCAGATCCGGTGAATAAAAGCCCAAACAGAAGTATCAATAGCTTTCTTGAGAAAAATATGTATTTACCGGTCATTTCAGATGTAACTGTTCAATATCTCCTGAGAGACTTTTAGGTTGAGTCCGGGCATAATAACGGCAATCATATGCTGTTTAGTATCACTTTCGATTTCACGGCAATTGAAAAATAAAATGCTTTGGTATTGTGATCCGGTTCCCCTGGTCTTTGGTTTCCTTTTGACCCTCAGTTCTGCAGAATTGCCGCAACACTGTACTGAATACAAACGTTAACCGACGACACCGGCAAATATAACCTAATATTTGGTTCAGTACATTCCTGTGTTTAAAATCAGATCAGGTCAAAAAAAAATGCTGTTGCCCGAGGCAACAGCATAATATCATTTTCCTGCCGGCAGAAAAGAGTGACAGCTTAAATGAATCCTTTTTCCCTGGCTGCCCTGAGGGCTGCACTGATCCCGTTTTTACTGATATGCCGGATACCATCAGCTGAAACTTTGAGGGTAATCCAGCGATCCTCTTCGGGAATGTAGAATTTTTTCACCTGCAGATTAGGATAAAATCTGCGTTTGGTTTTTATATTGGAGTGGGAAACTTTATTTCCAACCATCATTCCTTTTCCTGTAATCTGGCAAACTCTTGACATGACTATTAAGCTTATAGTAAGTTTAATTTTTCGGTCTGCAAAGGACGGTATTTTTTTTTAATTAACAAACAGTTTTTGAAAATAATTTTAATCCTCTCTGAAAGCCCGGATTCAGCGGACATTCAAAGATCAAGCAACAGCGGATGGTACCTCCAGCAACTTCCTGCTACCTAAAAACTGACTCCCGGCCCATCGCTCACCGTTCAATACTCATCCCTGCTTTTCCCAGGTAACCGCAGCAATGCGTTTCTTACCATCCATTTTAATGGTAATGGGTTTCTCAAATCTCACATGTTTAAAATATGTTGTCCGTTGAACCAATGCCTGTTGATCCAATATGTCCCACTTGATAAATGAACCTGATAATTCCTGCTGGACGGAAAAATAACCAACATTCATTGAGGTCACGTTATGGAAAAAATGAGACCCTGACGAAGCATCAAGCGGATAGCCTTCGAGGCTGGTTTCTACAATAACCTTCGCCGATGAAATCTGCGGCCAGTTAACCGGAATACCAATCCACCGGTCACGGGTTCCCCAGCGACCAGGCCCGATTAACAGGTATTTTCTTTCACTCAGCATCATTTGTCTGTTTAATGACTCAATTTCTGCAACCATTTCAACGGTTTTCTTCTTATCGAAGGCGGCTGTGTCGATGTAGATTACATCCGTTATATCATTTACCAGCCCGTTTCCCATCCCTTTTTCCGAAAGCAGCAAGACACTTTGCGGATCAATCGTGTCAGAATCAAAACTATAGTCCTGCATTGAACCAATCAAAGGTTTGATCTGTAACACATAGAAGGATGCCCGCAAATGATTGTCCCGGTTAAGGTCCACGGCAAATTCAATTTCAACCGGCGCACCCATGGCCTCCTTTACTACATCCAGAACAACGTCAATGGCTTGCGCCAATGGTATATAATTATATTTCAGGATGTTGGAAAAATTAATAATTCTTGGCCCGGGCTGGGTTAATCCGGGAACAATTCTATGATTCTCAAAATCATAAACCGAGGCAAGGTGACGGAGATTTCCGTGACGCTCAGCATCATCCAGGTCCAGTTTTATGAGTCCGGCAGTATCTCCTTCGAGCAGGTTAATCTCCTTTTTTTTCAGATCCACAGCAAAGAAATCTACCTGAGAATTCTTAAACTGATCCTGTGGGCTGTTGATTTCAGTTGTGGGATACTTCGGTGAGAAGCGGTAAGCCTTTTCTCCTTCAACGACCTGTTTACCCAGACCCAGCGCAGCAACTGCAAAACCTTCTTCAGGTTTCATATGAGCAAAAGGATAATAATTATACGACTGGGCAACCCCGCTGATGTGCGGATAGTAAGAATCCTCGAACCTGTTTCCGACAACTTCCTGAATAATAACTGCCATCTTTTCCTCTTCGATCTTATAATGGATGGCCTCAATATACCCCCTGGCAACTTTAGAATAGACCGATGCGTAAACAAGTTTGATGGCGTCCATGGCCTGTTTCAGGCGAACATTGAAATCCGGATCGTTGTTGGGTAACAGATAAGTCTCGAAAATACCGGCAAATGGTTGCATCAATGAATCTTCAAACAAACCCGACGACCTGATGGCGATGGGATTCGTGATGTGTTTCAATAAGATTCTCAATCGTTTAACCAGCGTTTCGGTAAGCGATGCCTGTATAAAAAGAATCTTAATCTCTTCATAATCAAGACTATTTACGACTTTATCATGAAGCTTATTCCTTTCAATAAAATATTCAAATTCATCTGTGCCTATAACGGAGGTTTTGGGTGTCCTTATCCGCATGTTTGGCAACAACTGTTCAAAATCGAAGTTATAGATCAGTGAATTGATAAAGGCAAGTCCCCGTCCTTTTCCACCGAGCGAACCTGAACTAAGGCTGACTACATTGCTTTCATCAAGTATGGCTGCTTCCTCGAATGGTATGACTTTGCCTTTGTTCTGCTCATTTCTGAATTGTTGAATTACTTCGATAAGGTACTCTCTGAGCTTTGATGGACTATCAAAGTCTGTAACTTTAGCAGGGTTTATAATTTTGGCTACCTGAATTTCTCCGCGGGCCATAAGCCAAAGCGAAAAATGGTCTTTTTTGGCGTGATAAATCAGTGATTCATCCGGGATTGTTTTCAGCAATGATTCAAATTCCTTTAACGACCGGGCAACGGCAATCTGGCTGCCTTCATTGTCCCTGTATATGAAGTTCCCAAAACCCAGATAGTGGGTAATAAAACTCTTGAAGTCCTGAACCAGTGTTTCTGAATTCTTATCAATAAACGTTGTTTTTAACTCGTAAGCCATCCTGGCATTCTCAGGATCATGCGATTGAATGATGGTAGGCAGTTCACCAATCAGTTCACGGGCATATTTAACCAGTTCAAAACCAGCCTGACTATAAGCCTTTCCATTCTTTTCAAATTTTACATCAGAAATCAGACAAAGCATATTGTCTCTGAACTTATTCAGTATTTCCTTGGCTTCTTCTATACTGGATGCAAGCAGAATCTTCGGACGGGCCCTCATCCTGAGAACTTTATAAAGTTCATCGGTGCTTACATCCTCGATGATGCGCCTGGTCTGCTCCAGCACAATACTGTAAAGTAACGGCAGATAACGGGAGTAATATTGCGGTGAATCCTCGACCAGCAGAATCACTCTAACAAGCCCTATTTTGGTATCGTTTTCGACATTGATTTTATCCTCAATGTGTTTGATCATGGCAAAAAACACCTTCGATTCCCCATTCCAGACAAAAATGCGGTCAACGTTACGCATCAGCTTGTTCTCCATGAAAAAAGAGATGTCCTTATTATTATTCAGCAACAGGAAAATGGGTATATAGGGAAATTCTGCCTTTATTTTCGAACTCAGTTTCAAAGGAAGATTCTTCTCTACACCCACCATAAAGATGATGAAGTCAAAATGCTTCGACTGAAGTTGGATAAAAATCTCTTCTTCGGAGGAAACACCGGTTATTCTGGGCATTGAAGTGAGGCTTAGCTGATGGTATTCACCAAGCACATGTTCCGAAAAACGGCCTTCCTTCTCAATACTGTAAGCATCATAAAGGTTTGCTACCAGTAGAATCTCCTTAACTTTGAAGGGCATCAGATCGTGATAAACATCACGATCGTAATTATTCTTGTTTAGAAACCTTTGCAACAACTGTTTACTGGAGGTCGGCTGCAACTCCTTTTCCGGTTGTTTATCTTCAGAAGTCCATTTTGAATGCGTTTTGCGGAGTAGTTCTTTTGCTTCCTGACTGTTAAGATAACCTGTTATCATGTTGGCCAGGTTGTTGATAAGGTGCCGTTCCTCTTTCAGGAAAGGTCCTTCGTCTTCAGTTACAAACTCCTGTGTATAGAAGATTTCTATGGCACCTTTCTTTTCGTTTATTGTGTCAAAGTGCTGACGTTGAAGCCATTTACTTTCCTGAAAACCAACTGATTTATACTCCTTGCCATCAAAACTTATTCTTGCAGAGGTATAGGCCGGGTATTGCCAGGCTGCAGGAAAGATCATAGCCAGTTGCTGTAAAGTTTCATCCAGCGATTTTCCTTCCCTTAAAATCTGTGTAGTCTGGTTAATTGCGGCGAGTTCTTTGAGGCGTTCACCACGTTCGTGCATCAGTTTTCTGATGTCAGGACTGTTATCGGCAATATCTGTCATAGAGGCATATTCTTCGCCACTAAATTAAGAAAAGATCGTCAGTGCAATCAATAACCCGATAAATAGTTCCTGAAAATGGCTTTTGAAATTCTGACGAATTAGACTAATTTCGTCTTCACAAAATCCGGTTTTTAAAGTGAGTAAAATAGAAGTCATTCTGGTCGATGACCATCATATTGTATGTGAAGGCATCAGCTCATTGTTATCTGATAATCAAAGCATTACAGTCATGGGATGCGTTCGTAACCTTTCCGAACTGTTGATTAAGCTCAGGATTCTTCCGATACATGTAATACTATTAAACACTTATGAGCCTGGTGACCATGACATAGATATGATCAGAATCATACTGCGCGAGCATCCTCAGATCAAGATCCTGATCATGGCAATGACAGTTCAGGAAAGCTTTATTATGCGCACGCTGAAAGCAGGAGCAAAAGGATTCCTTAGTAAGGATGCTGACAGGAACGAAATGATTGAGGCTATCATGACCGTGCGCAGTGGCTATGATTATTACAGTAAATCTATCTCAAATATTATCCTTAAAAAGTACCTCAATCAGCCAGGCATTAACCTGGCTATCAGAAATCATCCAACCGGCAGCCTTAGCGACAGGGAACTGGAAGTTCTGAAACTATTTGCTGAAAGTTATACCAATCAGGAAATAGCAAACAAACTGTTTGTAAGTATCAGAACAGTTGAATCGCATAAAAATAACATCATGCGAAAAATCAACCTCAAAACCACAGTTGACATGGTTAAATTTGCAATCAGAAACAACCTGATTGAAGTCTGAGGATTGACCATTATTACCTGCCCCACAGTAGCACAGCGTATGCCGGGAATAACGAACCTGCATGCCGTATTTCAGGCAGGTGGCAAATTATGAATGAATTAATTATTATGCCAGGCTATTCATGACAATTGTCATTTGCTTTCTTTGATAATCCCCGGCTTTTTTATCAACGGCCACATGCCAAATGCCTCCGGCCAACTTAAATTACTGTCATCAGACTCATCTCCTGAACGAAGGATCCGGGGAAGTATCTGACAGGAATATTGCGAAATTCACTCATCATCTTTGCGTAATTTACTGAATTTGGACACCGGTGAGCATAAAACCTGTAAAATGCTTGCCTTGCTTCGGTTTAGTTTTTCTAATATTGACCCATCTTTTCAACCAATCTACTAATTCTAAAAAATTGATTTTTATGGCAAACGTATTTGATCAGAAACTGAATGATTTTATGGCAAAAATCATAGCCAAGAATCCGAGTGAAGTGGAATTTCATCAGGCAGTTCATGAAGTAGCTGAATCGCTGATCCCATTTATCGAAGAGCATCCGAAATACAGAGACGCCAAGATACTGGAGCGTATGGCAGAGCCGGAACGTGTAATCCTGTTCAGGGTTCCCTGGCTGGATGACAAAGGCGAAGTTCAGGTAAACAGAGGCTTCCGCATTGAGATGAACAGTGCAATCGGACCTTACAAGGGTGGCTTACGTTTCCATCCGACAGTTAACCTTGGAATTCTGAAATTTCTTGCTTTTGAACAGGTCTTGAAAAACAGTCTTACAACGCTTCCGATGGGCGGTGGTAAAGGTGGTAGTGATTTCGACCCCAAAGGAAAATCGGATAATGAAGTAATGAAATTCACACAAAGCTTTATGTCAGAACTTTTCCGTCATATCGGACCCGATACTGATGTTCCGGCAGGTGATATTGGTGTAGGTGGCCGTGAAATAGGCTTCTTGTTCGGACAATACAAACGTCTGCGTAACGAATTTACAGGCGTTCTTACCGGCAAAGGTCGCGAATGGGGTGGCAGTCTCATCAGACCTGAAGCAACAGGTTATGGCTGTACTTATTTTGCAGAAGAAATGCTTAAAACCCGTAATGACAGTCTCAAAGGAAAAGTCGTAACTGTTTCTGGTTCAGGCAATGTGGCGCAGTATGCCGTACAAAAAGTTACCCAGTTGGGTGGTAAGGTCGTTACCCTTTCCGATTCATCCGGATTTATTCATGACCCGAAAGGCATCGATCCTGAAAAACTGGAATACATGATGAACCTGAAGAATGTGAAACGCGGCAGGATCAAAGAATATGCCGATAAATATGGTTGTGAATTCCATGAAGGAAAACGCCCCTGGATCATTAAATGTGATGTCGCCCTACCATGTGCAACACAGAATGAAGTTAACGAAGACGATGCAAAAGTACTTGTTGCCAATGGTTGTTTCGTAGTTTCTGAAGGCGCTAATATGCCATCAACACCTGAAGCTGTTGAAGTTTACCTCAAAGCCAAGATTCTTTACGGTCCGGGTAAAGCAGCGAATGCGGGTGGTGTTGCTGTTTCAGGGCTCGAAATGACACAGAATTCAATGCGTCTCTCATGGTCACGCGAAGAAGTAGATGCAAAACTGCACCAGATTATGCGCGACATCCATGAAACATGCGTAAAATATGGAAAAGATGCTGACGGATTTATCAACTATGTAAACGGAGCCAACATCGGTGGATTCGTTAAGGTTGCAGATGCCATGCTTGCACAAGGCCTCGTATAATTCCGGTTCTGCTTTTTGTAACAGTAAAAAGTCCTGCTATGTGAGCGGGACTTTTTTTTATTCTCCACATGATTTCAGATGTTCAGCCAATACCTGAAACGATTTCGTCACGCATCCTGTTTGAATGACTGATCAGCTCCGGGAAAAATTTCACGAAACTCTCCTGATAAAATTCATAATCTGAACGTAACTTGCCTGCAGCCGTTTCCATATTTGAAAAAAACGGCGTTCTTCTAGCCATTCCCGACAAAGCCCTGTCAAGTCCCTCAAAATTACCATAATTGACAAGCCAGTCATGATTCTTCATGTAAGGAAGCATATGCAATGTTCTCAGGGGCAGTATATCTTCAGAGGCAATAATAATGCTGTACATCCTGGCTGTAAATAACTTAAGTGGTTCACCTGACCAGTCATTCCAGTTGCCCGAAAGAAAATGATCGAAATACATATCAACCACAACTCCGGCGTATTTATGGAAATCGGGTCTTATCCGTTCCACCGATGCCCTGACTACCGGATGATTATCCGTAAAGAGATCGATAGCCCTGTGCAATGAAATTCCTGCCCTTACGCCCGGAGAGTATGCTCCGACCTTACTGCCCTTGACATGATCCGCTATAAAATTTCCAATGATGACATCTCTGTTTTCACCGGAAAGGTACAAATGAGCGAGAAAATTCATACTTTATGAATTGATTTTCAAAAGTAACTGTTTTTGATTAAAAGAAAGCTACCTGGCTCTTATCCTATATCCTGGCCCCATTCCACAATTTATAACAAATATAGATAAGCAGTCGGGCATGGCAGGTAAATAAATTTTTATAGTTTTGCCCTATAAAGTTTGTATACAAAGCACGTTCTATCTTGTTCATTATTAAAACATTAAATATATCATGCAGAAATTGTTATTGTTAGGTGACGAGGCCATTGCCCAGGGAGGAATCGATGCCGGTATGTCGGGAATTTATGCTTACCCGGGTACACCTTCAACCGAGATTACCGAATATGTAATGCACTCAAAAGAGGCTAAATCCCTCAATATTGTGGCGGCCTGGGGTGCCAATGAAAAAACAGCCATGGAAACGGCTTTGGGCATGTCTTATGCCGGCAAGCGAGCCATGGTCTGTATGAAACATGTCGGACTGAATGTGGCAGCTGATGCTTTTGTAAATTCAGCCATTACCGGCGCGAACGGAGGTCTGATCATTGTTGCGGCTGATGATCCGTCGATGCATTCTTCCCAAAACGAGCAGGATTCCCGTTTCTTCGGCAAATTTGCGTTGATGCCCATTCTTGAACCCGGCAACCAACAGGAAGCCTACGACATGGTACATTTTGGTTTCGACCTGAGCGAGAAATTCCGCATCCCTGTACTGATGCGCATCACTACCCGGCTGGCGCATTCCAGATCAGGTGTTGCCCGCCGTGTGGTCCGCAAACAAAACGATCTGAAACTGCCTGACAACCTGAAGCAATTCATCCTTCTTCCCGCAAACGCACGCCGCCAATACAAACACCTGCTCAAAAATCAGGCAGCCTTTTTAAACGCTTCTGAAGAATCTCCGTTTAACTATCTGATTGGTCACAGCGATACAAAACTTGGGATCATTGCCTGTGGTCTTGCATACAACTATCTGATTGAGAATTTCGAAGACCATAAGGTACCCCATCCGGTTCTTCGTATCGGCCAATATCCCCTTCCGGAAGAACAGATCCGCCGGCTTTATGAAAGCTGTGATAGTCTGCTATTGCTTGAAGATGGCGCTCCGCTTGTGGAAGAATTAATACGTGGACTGCTGAACAAAGGCAAAACCATCAAAGGCCGCCTTGACGGAACGATTCCCCGCGATGGTGAATTAAATCCAAACATCGTGGCTGTTGCCCTGGGCATGACCGATACCCGTGGCCGCGATATTCCTGCTCTTGTAACCGGACGCCCCCCGTCTCTCTGCAAAGGCTGCCCGCATATCTATAGTTACAATGCCCTGAACGAAGCTTTGTCAGAATTTTATAAAGGCCGTGTTTTCTCCGACATCGGCTGCTATACCCTCGGCGCACTGGAACCGTTTGATGCCATCAATTCCTGTGTCGACATGGGGGCTTCCATCACCATGGCCAAAGGTGCTGCAGATGCCGGCCTGCTCCCATCGGTTGCAGTAATCGGAGATTCTACTTTCACCCATTCCGGAATGACTGGCCTGCTCGATGCTGTTAACGCCAATTCATCCATTACGGTAATGATTCTCGATAACGGCACTACAGGAATGACCGGAGGCCAGGAATCTGCCGCAGTTGGAAAGATTGAAGACATTTGCGCCGCACTCGGTGTACTCAAAGACCACATCAGGATACTAAACCCCCTGCAGAAATACCACGAAGAAAATCTGGCAATAATGAAGGAAGAAATTGCCTACAAGGGTGTTTCAGTTATCATCCCGAGGCGCGAATGCATTCAGACCCTGACCCGCCGGATGAGGGAAGAAAAGAAAAATCAGGCCACCGAAAAAGCAGAAGCATAACATGAAAAAAGACATAATTCTCGCCGGCGTGGGCGGACAAGGAATCCTATCGATTGCAGCCACCATTGGTACAGCTGCCCTTAATGCAGGTCTTCATCTGAAACAGGCTGAAGTGCATGGGATGAGCCAACGGGGCGGTGATGTTCAATCGAACCTCAGAATATCTGACCGCGAAATAGCCTCTGACCTGATCCCTTTCGGAAAAGCAGATATGATCATTTCGGTCGAACCAATGGAATCGCTGAGGTATCTGCCATTGCTCTCTCCGGATGGATGGCTGGTTACCAACACCAAACCTTACATCAACATCAGGAATTATCCTGAAATGGATAAGCTGTTGGCTGAAATCGAAGCTCAACCCCGGCACATTGCTGTGGATGCTGATGAGATAGCCCGGGAACTCGGGTCACCCAAATCAGCCAACATGGTTATTCTTGGTGCTGCATCTCCTTTTCTGGATATTGATTACAAAGAATTACAGGAAGCTATCCGGAATATTTTCCGTAAAAAAGGAGATGATGTAATTAAGTTTAATCTGGATGCCTTGCAGGCCGGACGAAATGTTGCCGAGAATCAGATGAATTAACAGCTCCCGGATTTGCCGTCACTGTTCCGCTGCTTCAGCTTTCTTCCTGACTGAAATTTATTGTTCAGGAAGTGGCATTCATCTGCTCTCCATACAATACATGGCTATCAACCCCGTTATTGCTCATGAAAGCCTCAAAAATTATCCTGTAAATGAAACTATTCACCAGAAAAAGAATAATTGAAGCTGTTGTTATAGTCATTCTTGCCATTTTACTGGTCTTTACAGTGGATTTTTATATGTCTGCCCTCAGGAAAGCGCCTGGTTCTGATAATGCCTATGTTCCTGAACCCAGAATAAAATATGGAATTGTTGTAGATTCCTTTTATGTGGTGAATGATGTGGTAAAACCAGATGAGAATCTGTCAACCATTCTCCTGAATTACAACACCTCTATGGGTACCATTGAGCAACTGGTAACTAAAGCAGCCGGTGTTTTTGATGTAAGGAAAATCAGGGTCGGAAACAAATATACCATTCTTTGTACCAACGACAGTCTTAAACAAGCGGAATACTTCATCTATGAAAGTAATCCTACCAATTATGTGGTATTCGAAATTGATGATTCACTGCATGTGCATCTGGGTGAAAAGGACATTCAGATAAAAATTAAATCAGCTTCAGGTATTATAAATTCATCCCTCTGGAATGCTATGGCAGAAATTAAAGCCAGCCCGAACCTGACCATTGCCCTTTCAGAGATATACGCATGGACCATCGATTTCTACGGAATTCAGAAAGGCGACAATTTTACAGCCGTTTATGAAGAATTATTTGTTGAAGGTGAATCTATCGGATTGGGCAACATTTTATCAGCCAGATTCAATCATGGTGGTAAAGACAATTATGCCTTCAGGTTTTTACAGGATAACAACAGTGATTATTTTGATGACAAGGGGCAAAGTCTGCGAAGGGCCTTCCTTAAGGCACCGCTAAAATTCTCAAGAATCAGTTCACACTTTTCGCACAGCAGGCTGCACCCGGTACTCAGAATCCGCAGACCGCACCATGGTGTTGACTATGCTGCTCCCAAAGGAACGCCGGTACACAGCATCGGCAACGGAACTGTTATTGAAGCCCGCTATGCAGGAGGAGCCGGGCGTATGATTAAAATTAAACACAACTCAACCTATTCCACTGCTTACCTGCACCTCAGCGGTTATGCCAAAGGTATTCAAAAAGGCTCCCATGTCCGGCAGGGCCAGGTCATTGGTTATGTGGGAAGTTCAGGACTCTCAACCGGTCCCCACCTGGACTTCAGGTTTTATAAAAATGGCAGTCCTGTTGACCCGCTAAGAATTGAATCCCCCCCTGCCCTTCCTGTGAAAAAAGAGCTGATCGATAGTTTTAACCGGATAAAGCTATTTCAGGGCAGAAAACTGGATTCGCTGAACCTGCCGGTAAGAAATACCCTCAGGCCGGTATAATCAGAATACAGACTACATAATATACAGATACAGAGACTCCGTTGTAGTTTCCTTCCGGTATTCCCAGGCCTACATTATCAGGCAAGTTCAGGTTGCACTTCATTTTTTTTCGTCCCTGTATGGATCGGGATATTTCAAAAAACCCGGATAAAAGCGTCTTAAACAGCCACAACCTTGCTTCATAACGCATTACAGACTATACGTGACGGAGTATTTAAAAAAGGAGTACGGATTTTACCTGATTTCAACATCTTTAAATAAAAAAAAGAAAGTTGCAGTGTATTTTGATTGTACTCATGTATTTTAAAACATCAGGTACACGAGGTGTCGTGTACCTGATGTTTTGAATCTGGCCAAAGTCCCAATAATCAGTGAAGGGACATTGCAAGCAATGTCCCTTCAACCATACAATTAAGTACAATTCCTATTTAACCATCATTTTACTGGTCGTAGCTTCACCGTTTATAATTACGGAATAAGTGTACATACCAGGTTTCAGGTTTGTGGCATCGATCTGAAGGGTATTCAATCCTGCAGCATAATTTGCAGAAGGAATCTCAAATACTTTCTGACCTAAAAGATTATGAACATTGAGTCCTAAGCTGGCTGGTTTCTGAAGATTGACAACAACCTCTGAAATACCACTGAAAGGATTCGGGAAGTTTTGTGAAACAGATGATGTATTCAGCTCCTGTTTTTGAGTTCCAGTCCAAACAAAGTCAGCTTCATTGAACATAAAACCACTGATATACTTGTATTGAACCGGTAGTCCCGGATCAACAGGATCCATAGCCTGGTAAGCAAACGGAATAATATAGTCGGTACCGGAGGTAAAGCATTCGTTGGCAGCGGTGCCCATAAATGCCTGAAGCCATGCATCGGAAAGGAAAGTAACATTTACCGCTTCAAGTCCTTCTGTCAAAAGATCTGCATCAGTATAGGTGTTATTCATTACATCCCATCCTATACAGAAAATATCCGGCTGAAGGTTATCTTCCTGGCCTTCGAAATCGGTATCGATCCATGAGAAGAACATTTTTGAACCATCGGGTGAGGATGTGATCTGTGAACGGTTGTCTTCAGCAATACCATCGGTACCGCCCCATTCGCCCCTGAAAGTCTTAAGATTGGTGCCAAGTTTCTGTGCAATCCAGGTTTCGCCACCATCCTGTGAGAAGATATTGTATGAGGCAATGAAACCACCTGAAGAAAGAATCGAATATGCCTGAGGAGTTTCGCTGTGAACACCTGAAACACCAACAACTACATTAATAACAGGGTTACCGAATAAATCAACAGCAAAGTCGCTGGTGAATGCTGTGGTAAAGACAACCTCATCCCTTGCAGGTGCAGGATCGCCCCAGAATTCGAGCCACTGGGCATCGTCCATGAGACCATAAACAACACCTTGTAATCCTTCAGGTCCGCCAAGGGGAACTACGATTGGATCCTCATCCCAGGTAAGTCCACCATCTGAAGTTTTGTATAAAATAGGATAACATGCACTTTCCGTTGCAAACAGGTCGCCACCGTTATCACCAATGGTCATGATGTAACCGGTCATTCCATCAGGAGCAAAAGCTATTCTGGTATCAATAATAGCTGTGTTATCTCCTCCGTAAGGAATTATGGTCGGTGCATAAAACAAACTCTCTTCATAATCAAAAGCACCGGTTTCAGCATTAAATATCCCTTTCGTAATCAACAGAGAATCAACATACTGATTACCTAACCCTCCAACCAAAGAGGATTCAACAACAAACAACTCACCGGTTACCGGGTTAAGGGTCATAGCATCGGGTACATTATGACGGATAGGTGGAGCTGATGGCCAGCCAACCTGTACATTGCCGGTACCATCCAGCTTTGTTGTAGCTGCGCCATAACCACCCCAACTATCGGGAGTACCATTACTGCCATCTAGCGTAGGTGCAAAGACTGACATGTAAGCCTCGTCAGGATTTGTATTTCCTTCAGGGTTATAGATTACGCCTTGCGGATAACGGGCATTGGCAGTACCACCAGCAGTCGGATTAAAAATCTGATTGTTGTTTGACCAGGTATTTCCACCATCTTTGGATATATCATATGCCAGATATCCAGAGCCAGGGGGAATCAGCATGCGGTGTGAAAATGCAACGGAATTCAGATCCTGATCAGCCCACAATGCGGTACGACCGCCATTGTATAAGCCATAAGCATTGGCTGCACCACCAAGATCAAGAACAGTAACATCAGCAGTAGCCTTATAAGCCGGGCGATAAGGGGCTGCAACTGTAGCAGGAGCTTTTACAACTCTCGCATCATCAATATCGTATAACAGTTGTGATGAAACAGGAAATCCGTGTTTTGCCTTTGCCGGACTCTTCTGTGCAAACAGTCCTGCACTGACAAATAAAACAATTGCAAAAAGTAATAATTTTTTCATGTGTATTGGGTTTTGGTGAAACATTAGATTCGTTGATTGCAAAACTAAATAAATTATTCATTGAATTACGATAATAACTAAAAAAAATCAACCGGAATTACACAATTTCAGGCGGGCAAAAATGACGCTTGTCAGCGTATTTTAAAAAGTACATCAGGTTATGATTTTTTTAACGCAATGTCTTTGGTGTCCACTGCAATGGTGGTGGCCCTTTGCAATTCACCGGTATGGCTGAAAAGGCAGCGGTAGGTTATATGTCTTTTTGCAAAATATCCTCCCACCGATTCATGCAACTGTCTCATTTTCGGATTGAAATCGCCTACCCATGATAGTTCTATTTCCTTATATTCAGGATGCTTCTTCATCACCTTGTCCAGATGCCAGAAAATGGCTGATTCAATGCCCGATTTCTGATATTTGGGCTTGATACCCATTACGGTGATCCGGGAACGGGTAAATATCTTCCTTTTACTCAGATACCAGAATTTCAGCTTGCCAAGTAAACCGATTTTTCCGTTAAAATGCATGAGCATCTCGTTGGCATCAGGTACCATTACCAAAAAGGCTACCGGCTCCTCTTCATGATATGCAAACCAGATAAACTCTTCAACCAAGATGGGTTTGATTTCCTCAAGTGATTTCCTGAGAACTTTTGTTTCAATCGGCGTGAAATTTTCATGAAACTGCCATGCATCATCATATATGGTCTTAAAATCACTGATAAATCTCTGACTCTCTTTCCAGGTAAAATGCCTGAAAACATAACCCGGTCTTTGCCTTACCCAGTCTGCGATTTTCCAGAACCGTTCCGGAAAAGGCCTGGTCAGATCAAGATGGTTGGTAACCTGCTCAAAATAGGGTTTAAATCCATAGGATTCGAAAAAATCAACATAATACCTGTGATGATAGTTCATCCCGAAACTGGGATGCATATATCCTTCAACCAGGAGTCCCCAGAAATTTTCATTTTCACCGAAATTTACCGGGCCATCCATCGCATCCATCTTACGTTCTGAAAGCCATGCCTTGCAGGTATCAAACAAAAAATAAGCAGCATCCCTGTCGTTGATACACTCGAAAAAGCCCATCCCGCCCGTTGGCTGATCGAAGTTAAACGCTTTGTTACGGTTTATAAATGCAGCAACCCTTCCTACAGGAACCCCGGCATCGTTATACAAAACCCACCTGATTGCTTCTCCATGCGTAAAAAAAACATTCCGGGCCGGGTCGAACACAGCTTCTACCATATTATCAAGCGGGCAAACCCAATAAGGATCTCCGGCATATATTTTCCTGGCAAAATCAAGAAATTGCTTGACCTGCAATTTATCGTTTACTTCTTTGACAAACATGGAGTCAGTGTCTTAATTATCAGCAAATGTATTAAGTTTTAAAAGATGAATGGCTCCCGGCCTGTTAATATATAGTCCATCATAGTACAAATGTTCATTTCAATCTGAATCTGAGTTGAACCGGAGTCAGCTGAATTTCTCAGATTCTACATGATCAGGGTCGGGTCAGAAATTAACCCCGACCTGGAAAAATGTAAATTCCGGAAACGAAATGCATCAATATTTTAGTTTTTCATTGCTGTCAGAATAATTCACAAGATAAGTCCGGAATCTGTGAGTTCTCCGTGTAAAATATTTGCTGACAGAAAGCCATTCCCAGGTTTAAATAAAAACCCATCATCAGCATCGAAACATTTGTTTATTTTTGCAACAGACATTCCCGAATTGTGAAACGCCTGTATCTGCTAATTCTCAGGACCTATCTTGGTCCGCTGATTCTGACTTTTTTTATCGCCCTTTTTATCCTGGTGATGCAGTTCCTGTGGAAGTATATCGATGATCTTGTAGGAAAAGGACTTCCCTGGCATGTAGTCGGCCAACTCCTGTTTTATGCATCTACTACTTTTGTTCCCCTTGCACTGCCTTTGGCTATTCTGCTCTCATCGCTCATGACGTTCGGGAACCTGGGTGAACGCTACGAACTTGTAGCCATCAAATCAGCCGGTGTGTCGCTTAGTACAATCATGCGCCCGCTGGTAATATTATCGGTTTTGATCAGCATTTTTGCATTCTTTTTCTCAAACAACATCCTTCCGGTTGCCAACCTGAAATTTAAATCAATATTGTTTGATGTCAGACAGCAGAAACTTTCTCTTAATATCAGGGATGGCATTTTTTATAATGGTATTGACGGGTATGTTATGCGTTTTGGTCATAAAGAAAAAGATGGGGTTACCATCCGGGATGTGATGATTTATGACCATTCGGCAAGGATGGGAAACACAACTGTTACCAAAGCAGATTCCGGAAGAATGATCCAGAGTGAAGACGGAGGGACACTTGAACTTACGCTGTTCAAAGGGTATAACTATGATGAAAGACCTGACAGGCGGAACAGTGCACCCCGACCATTCAGGAGAACTTATTTTGAAGAGCAGTATAAACGGTTCGATCTTTCGCAGTTTAAAATGATGCGCACCAATGAAGCGCTTTTCCGGAATCATTATCAAATGCTTAACCTTAAGCAGCTCGCCTCATCGGAAGATTCACTTAAAAAGGAAATTAACAACCGCCATGAAGGTTGGCTGCAATCTACTGAACTCAGTTATTTTCATAATTCTCAACTCGATTCAGGAAGTATAAAAAATACCGGGAAACCCATTAAAATTCATGACAGATTCCTTGCACTGAAAGACATGAGCAGGGACGAAATGATCAAGGTACATGAAACATCGCTTAATTCGGCCCGCAGCGCCCGGAACAATATAGAGTACATCCGTAATGACCTGAATGACAGAGAAGTACTATTGTATAAACATCAGGTAGAATGGCACCGGAAATTTACATTATCATTTGCCTGTCTGGTTCTCTTCTTTATCGGGGCTCCTTTAGGCGCAATAATCCGCAAGGGTGGACTCGGACTTCCACTTATCATTTCAGTTATTTTCTTCGTAATCTATCATGTTATCTCCATGACAGGCGAGAAATCGGTTAAAGCCGGACAACTCGATGCCGTATACGGTATGTGGCTTTCTTCAGTCGTACTCTTACCCCTGGGTGTAATTCTGACTTACAAGGCAACTACTGATTCCCCGCTTTTCGACCCGGATGTCTGGAAACATTTTTTCTCCGGCAGGTTCTCAAGGCTCTTTTTTATTAAAGAGAAACAAATAAACCGGGCTGAAGAATGAAAATACTGCTCCTTTGCAATAAGTCGCCCTGGCCGCCACTTGAGGGCGGTCCTATAGCGATGAATGCAATGATTACGGGTCTGCTATCGGCCGGGCACCAGGTGAAGGTTCTGGCTGTGAACAGCAATAAATACAGTATCGGCACAGATGCTATCCCTGAGGCTTACCGCTTAAAAACCGGTATTGAAACTGTTTACATCGATCTGAAAGTAAAACCTCTGCCGGCTTTACTCAACCTGTTTACGGGTAAATCATACCATGTAGAGCGTTTTATTTCGGAGAGTTTTAAATTGGCTCTGACCAGCATTCTGAAGAAGGAAAAATTTGACATTATTCAGTTTGAAACCCTGTTCACATCTCCTTACCTGCCATTGATCCGGAATTTATCGGATGCCAGAATTGTATTAAGGGCCCACAATATTGAACACCTCATCTGGCAAAGAATTGCCGCAGGATGCTGGAATCCGGTAAAAAAAATATATCTGTCTCACCTTGCCCGGACCCTGAAGCAATATGAACTGGATACGCTGAAAAAAGTTGATGGTGTGGTAGCAATAACTGAAAAGGATGCCGGATTTTTCAGATCTGTTGCACCCGGTACTGAAGTAATCTCCGTGCCATTCGGAATCCAGTCAACCGGCTCAGATAATACAATTACAATAAAAACGGATGAAGAACAACCTACATTGTTTCATCTTGGTTCGATGAACTGGATTCCAAACCAGGAAGGGATCGGTTGGTTTATTCGCAGGGTATGGCCTCAGATAGCTGAGAAATTTCCTGAACTCAGGTTTCATCTGGCGGGACGGGAAATGCCACAATGGCTTAAATCCCTTCATAAAAAAGGAATTATTGTCGATGGTGAAATACCAGATGCCGTGGCTTATATGCAATCACATACCATTATGATAGTTCCGTTGTTTTCAGGAAGTGGTATCAGAATAAAAATAATTGAAGGAATGCTGGCTGGTAAAGCAATCATCACAACTGAAATTGGTGCAGAAGGAATTTCTTTTACTGATGGGGTTAATTTATTGATTGCCAATGATGAGGATGGCTTTATTCAGGCTGTTGAAAGATGTCTGAAAACACCGGGTCTTATCGAAGAACTGGGAAAAAATGCAAAAAACCACGTTAAACAGGTTCATAATAATGGCCATTTAATGGAGAAAATTTCCGATTTTTACCATCTTCTAATGCAATGAATTACTTTTAATACCTTTGTTATTAAGTACGAACATCAAATAGTATATTCAATCATTCGCAATTACGGCTGGTCGGCAGATGAAACTACTGGTAATTTTACCCCGCTTCCCTTACCCCATCGAAAAAGGGGATAAGTTGCGTGCATTTCATCAGATCAGGATACTCTCGGTATCGTTTGATATTATTTTGGTAGCCATCAGTCATGATAAAGTCAACCAGACAGATATTGATAAAGTTAAACCATTTTGTAAATCTATAATCATTGTCCGTCAGCGATGGTTTGCAATTATTTATAATCTTTTAAGGGCTGTTTTCAACGGATGGCCGCTCCAGGCCGGATATTATTACAGCAGCCGCGCTCAGCATAAAATCGACCAACTGATCGAATCCGAAAAACCTGATCATCTTTATTGCCAGTTACTCAGGACTGCTGCTTACGCAAGACATTTCAAGGGACCAAAAACGCTTGATTATCAGGATGTATTCTCAAAAGGGGTTGAAAGAAGAATACCCACTGCAGGTCCTTTCATGAAGCCTTTATTGCGGTTGGAATTCAAGCGCCTTCAGCATTATGAGAAATTACTCTTCAACCTTTTTGACAATAAAACCATTATTTCTGAGCCCGACAGGAATTATATCATTCATCCGGAACGTAGTAAGATTCTCATTGTTCCAAATGGCGTTGACAGGAAGTATTTCAGCCCCGGAAAAACCACCATAACGCATGAACTGATTTTTACTGGAAATATGGGCTACCCTCCCAATGTTGATTGTGCGGAGTACCTGGTAAACAAGGTTTTACCAATTATTCACCTCAATTTTCCTGACGCCAGGATCATGCTTGCAGGAGCATCACCACACTCCCGCGTAAGGGCGCTGGCCTCCGATAAAGTTACTGTTACCGGATGGATTGATGACATAAGAAGTTGTTATTCAAGTGCCATGATTTTTATGGCGCCGATGCAGATCGGCACAGGGTTGCAGAACAAACTGCTTGAAGCGATGTCGATGAGGTTGCCCTGTATCACCTCAACATTATGTAATGCTGCACTGGGAGCAATTGACGGATCAGACATTCTTGTAGCAGACACACCGGAGAAAGTTGCTGCCCATGCAGTCAATTTACTTGAGAACCAGGCATTACGGACGATGATTGCCGAGAATGGATTCTATTTTTCACGAAGAAATTACAGTTGGGAAAGTGCAACTGAAAAACTGGCTGTTTTATTCAGAAATCATTGATTTATATTCAATATATTTATCGCGATGAAATTTATAGTGAGTTTGCCGAAACTATCAAAATTCTTCACGGATGAAATGTGGCTCTGTCAAAGTTGGTAATCACCCGTTACAAAACAACAAAAAACTGATAAACCAGAAGTGATTTCGAAAAATGACACATAGAATACCTACCGGTTTACTTCTGCTTACAGTTTTTCTTTTTTGCCCTGGATTTTCAGGCTTTCCAGCCAATGACAACTCCTCCGATAAAAAGAACCTTACAGAACTGAACCGTAAGGTTTCAGATCTACTTGAGCAATCTCCTGAAAAAGCATTAATTCTGGCGGCTGAGGCACTTAAACTTGCAGATGAAGCCGGAAATAAGCCGGAAAAAGCCAATGCCTTGAAAAACCTGGGTAATATTCATTACTTTTTGACAAATTACCGTCAGGCACTTGAGTATTTCGAACAGGCACTATTCATATTCAAACAAATTGAGGACAAAGACGGTATCGGAAGTACTCTGAACAATTCAGGATTAATCCTCGATATCCAGGGTGATTTTTCCGGAGCACTCAAGCGATACCTGGAAGCTTCTTCAATTTTCTCTAAAATCAACAATGAAAAGAAACTGGCACTTTCTTTTACCAATATCGGTAATGTGTACTATTCGCTCGGGCGTTTCGATAAAGCACTGGATTATCTGAGCCAGGCACTGAGAATCCATGAAAAAACATCCGACAGTTCAGGGCTTTCAAAATCCTTCAACAACATTGGTAATATTTACCTGAGCCTGAAAGATTATAAAATAGCTCTTGACTATTACCGCAAGGCTGAATTAATCAACAAGCAACAAAATAACCTGCGAAGCCTCTCCACTTCTTATAATAATCTCGGGACAGCTCTTCAGGGACTCGGTGAAATTGAAGAAGCCCTGGAGTATAACCGGCTCTCTATTGAAATTTCGCGCCGGATTACTGATCAGACAGGAATTATTTCCAGTCTCCTTAACATCGGAAATATTTATCAGGAACAAGGAGCGTTGTCACAGGCTCTCATCAATTACAAGGAAGCCCTCCGTCTTTCAAATAACAACCATGATGGCTACCTGCATGCATCAATTCTTACCAATCTTGCTTCGCTGAAAATAAAACAAAAGGAACTTGACGAAGCCATCTCCTTGTTGAATGAAGCTCTTACTTTTGCCGATAAAGCCAGATCGGATGTCCTTCATCAGGAAATTTATGCCCATCTTTCCAATGCATGGAAAGAAAAAGGTGATTTCAAGAGAGCCTTCGAATTTCTGACAAGACACATGGCATTTGCCGACAGCATTTATAATGTTGAAAGTAATGAGAGGCTTAACAGGCTAAGGGTGAGTTTCGAGTCAGAACAAACTGAAAGAGACAACCAATTGCTCAGACAGCAGAATATTTTCAGTCAACTGGCCCTTAAACGCCAGCAAATTATTCGGAATCTTCTGATTGCCATTTCTGTCATTATTATTGTCTTCACTACCTTCCTGCTCTCGATGTATCAGTCAAAGAAAAGGAAAAACGAATTGCTGGCTGAACGCAACGAAAAAATTATTGTTCAGAAAGAAGAATTAAACCTTTTATATAAGGAACAATTCAAGCAAAACGAAACAAAGAACAAGTTTTTCAGCATTGTTGCACATGACCTGAAGTCTCCCTTTCAGTCAATACTGGGCTTTTCTGAGTTATTGAGCTCCGAGTATGAATATCTGACTGAAACACAAAGGAAAGAAGCAGCCACAAATATCCTCAATGTTTCAAATGACACTTTCAGGTTAATCGAAAACCTGCTGGAATGGGGAAGAACCCAGACCGGTGCCGTGAGAGCTGTGTACAAATCATTCAATGTCAGGGATCTTGTTCTTGAAACCCTGCCTGTTTTTCAAACCCCATTGAAAAAGAAAAATATTCAGCTGACTTATGATCTTCCGCCACTTCTGCAAGCCTGGGCAGATCCTGATATGATTATGGCTGTGCTCCGGAACCTTATTTCCAATGCCATTAAATTTACTCCCGTTGACGGCAACATTCACCTTAGTGCAATACAGGCCGATGATATGGTCAGGCTCGCGGTAAAAGATACCGGCACAGGGATGTCATCTGAAATACTTGAACGCCTGTTTACCTTCGACCCAAAAGTGCAGCGTGCAGGAACTTCAGGCGAAAGAGGAACAGGTCTCGGCCTGGCGCTATGCCTCGAGTTTATGGAACTTAACCATGGTATCATCAAAGTTGAAAGCGAACTTGAAAAAGGCAGCACTTTTACGATGTTGATGCAACCCCTGAACAAAAGAGTACCCGATTAAAACCGTCAGATTAAATCTCTTCCTTATTTCAAAACTGTTGTTTCCTGATAAAAGTTCAGTGTTTCTTAAAGTACTGTATATTAATGCTTTATAAAATAATGGTCTTGATTTTTTAACCAATTGAGAATCAATACTTTGTATCATTGCTTCATTATATGAAATAAAAATATAACAGACTATTATCTTTAATGAAACTTCAAAATTCCGTATGTTTGCCTGAAAGAAATTCGGGTTATGTCAGACGATAAGAAAATCATATTCTCCATGGTCGGTGTAGGGAAAGTTGTCCCTGTTAACCGGCAGATTCTCAAAGATATTTACCTTTCATTCTATTATGGTGCCAAAATCGGGATCATCGGATTGAACGGATCGGGAAAATCCACTTTATTGAAAATAATTGCCGGCATTGAAAAATCATTTATCGGTGATGTGGTTTTCTCACCCGGATATTCAGTGGGGCTTTTAGAACAGGAACCACACCTGGACAATTCCAAAACTGTCAGGGAAATTGTTGAGGAAGGTGTTGCAGAAACTGTAAAACTGCTCAGAGATTACGAAACAGTAAACAACCGCTTCTCAGAACCCCTGAGTGATGATGAAATGAATGCACTGATTGAGGAGCAAGGGCGTTTGACCGAATTACTTGATCAGCACAATGCATGGGAACTGGATACCCGTCTTGAGCGCGCAATGGATGCGCTTCGTTGCCCCGATCCGGAGCAGGCGGTTTTGAATTTGTCTGGTGGTGAACGCCGCAGGGTAGCACTCTGCAGGCTGTTGTTGCAGGAACCGGATATTTTATTACTCGATGAGCCCACCAACCATCTGGATGCTGAAAGCATCGACTGGCTGGAACAACATCTCAGACAGTATAAAGGCACTGTGATTGCTGTGACGCACGACCGTTATTTCCTTGATAATGTAGCAGGCTGGATTCTTGAACTTGACCGTGGTGAAGGCATTCCATGGAAAGGCAATTACTCATCATGGCTTGAGCAGAAATCAAACCGCCTTGCAATGGAAGAAAAAACCGAAAGCAAACGCCGAAAGACGCTCGAACGGGAACTGGAATGGGTAAGATTGGCTCCAAAAGCCCGTCATGCCAAATCAAAAGCCAGGCTGGCAGCCTATGATCGCATGATGAGTGAAGACACCAGGCAGAAAGAAGAAAAACTGGAAATATTTATACCCAATGGCCCACGGCTTGGAAATAAAGTAATTGAAGTAAAAGACATCTCGAAAGCTTACGGTGATAAACTTCTTTTTGAAAATCTCAGCTTTAGCCTGCCTCCTGCTGGCATTGTAGGGATCATCGGACCCAACGGAGCCGGAAAAACAACCCTTTTCAGGCTGATTATGGGCCTCGAAAAACCGGATTCCGGTGATTTTGCTGTTGGTGAAACTGTAAAACTAGGTTACATTGATCAGGCCCATACCGATATTGATTCTGAAAAATCGGTTTGGGAAGTTATTTCCGAAGGTAATGAAAACCTTCAACTGGGTGGTAAACTCTTCAATTCCAGAGCCTATGTTGCAAGATTTAACTTCAGTGGAGCCGATCAGGGCAAAAAGGCCGGTGTACTCTCCGGTGGTGAGCGCAACAGAATGCACCTGGCACTTACCCTGCGTTCCGAAGCCAATGTGCTGCTGCTGGATGAACCAACCAATGATATCGACGTAAATACCTTACGTGCACTGGAAGAAGGCCTTGAGAACTTTGCCGGATGCGCAGTGGTAATCTCTCACGACCGATGGTTTCTCGACAGGGTAGCTACCCATATCCTTGCTTTTGAGGGCGACTCACAGGTTGCATTTTTTGAAGGTGGCTATTCCGAATACGAAGAAAACAGAAAAAAACGCACAGGAGATACAGAACCGCACCGCATCCGTTATAAAAAACTCAAGGTATAATGAGCAACTCTCTCTATACTGTTATTACCGGCGATATCAGAAATTCCACAAGGCTTCCTGCAACTGACTTGGCGAGACTTCCTTTCGTATTGAAAGAGATTTTCAACGAAATGAATCTTTTTCTGAAAAATAAAGATCAATGGATAAAGTATAGCATTTTCAGGGGTGATAGTTTCCAACTGGTAACCCAGCCGGCTGCTGCCCTGGAAGCAGCACTCCTTTTAAGAGCCGGTCTGCGGTCTGCCTATCCGGCTACTGTGGCTGCCGCTGTGGACTGTCGTTTGGCCATTGCCATCGGCTCCACCGGAAATTTGAGCGAAAACATTACAGAGAGTACCGGTGAAGCTTTTACCCTTTCAGGTCGGTTGCTTGAAAGTATGGGCAAATCCCATTACATGGCTGCAGTTACTCCAGTGCTTTCGATGACCCTTGAATTAAATACGGAACTGGCCCTATGCGACGCATTGATCAGACGCTGGACTCATTTGCAGGCCTTACTGGTTCCAAAGCTGCTCAACTCGCAAACCCAATCTGCTATTGCTGTGTCGACCGGCATTTCACAATCTGCAGTCGCCCGTAAACTGCAGGCAATGGGTTGGCAGGCCATTGAACAACTTCTGTCACGTTACCACGTTCTTTGCGAACAGAACTTCTGAATATTATAACCCTTTAATATTATAATTATTATTTATAACCCTGTATGGTTATATTTCATATTTATAGCATTTCGACGTTAAGTTCAGACCTGTATTGAACGATGGAGAAAAGAGAAAACCGCATTGCAGGGGTAAACCCTGCCCCGGGAATTGTTGTATTTCATCAATGGGTTGAATAGCGCATGTTAATGTACAGAATTACAACGTTATAAAACTTCAAACATGTGGACCAGCCCGGCTGCACATCTCAGGCAGACAGATTCACCCTGTTCCGGTGATGCCTGCTATCCGGCCATGAGAATAAAATTATCCACGATGAATAATAAAAATGTAAATTGCTGTCAATTTCTTTGGTAACAAAACAATATACATTATGTTACCGCTCAGTCAGGATGTAACCTTCACAGCTTCCTGAAAACATTTTCCAACAAAATTGTTATGGATTGAAACCACACAACAGGAAATTAAAATAACATACACATGTATACCGAACCCTTTTTGAGCACTGAAACCATCGCATTGTTTATCAGACTATTGATAGCACATCTGGCCGGTGACTTCATTTTTCAACAGAAATCGTGGGTTGTGCACAGAGCTTCCATGAAATGGAAATCAGGCTATATTTATGCCAATGCCGGAATAGTGGCAGCACTGTCATGGTTGTTATCGGGTTACTTCAACTGCTGGCTGATTCCTGTGTTGATTTTTATCGTACATGCAGGCATCGACGTTGCCAAATCATATGCTCCTGACCACCCTGCAGTTTTCGCTGTTGACCAGGTGTTACACCTGACTGCCACAGTTCTGGCAGTATGGTTCTACCTGAGCTTAACAGAGATAGTATTGGGTTTTCAATGGCTGTACACCAACCTGCCTTTATGGACTTACATTGCAGCTTATCTGATTGTTATGTGGCCGATGGGAATTATCATTGCCATGCTAACCCGAAGGTGGCAATCAGATTACGAAAACGGTGAAGGATTGAGAGATGCAGGCAAATACATCGGAATGTTGGAGCGAATGCTGATACTGACTTTCATCTTCATGAATCAGTTTTCTGCTGTTGGTTTTCTGGTAGCAGCAAAATCGGTGCTGCGCTTTGGAGATATTCGCGACAGCAACAGCCGCAAAGGAACTGAATACATATTAATAGGAACCATGATCAGTTTTGCAGCTGCTATTTTTACCGGGTTGCTTGCCCAATGGTTGATAAAACATTATGGGCTATGATAAATATCAATGAAACACTGCTGGATCAGTTAACACTTCGTGCACGCCTTTCTTCCCGAAGGAGAATGACACATAATTTCCATTCCGGTCCGGACGATACCCTCCAGCGGATGCTGAATGCCTTGGAACCGGGCACATATGTCAGGCCGCACAAACACGAACTTCCGGATAAAAGGGAAGTTTTCTTTGCCATGAGGGGGACACTCTGTGTGATTGAGTTCAACGATGCCAGTGAAGTTTCAGACTATACCATCCTGAATTCCGGAATCCGGAATTATGGTGTTGAGATTCCGCAACGGACATGGCACACAATTATTTCACTTGAATCCGGTTCGGTAGCCTACGAAGTGAAGGACGGGCCCTATGACCCGGCAAATGACAAAAATTTCGCCTCCTGGGCTCCGGCAGAAGGCAGCACGGAAGCCGAAGATTATCTTCAAAGTTTGATCAAAAAACTGGGCCTGAAGGTTGGTTGAAATTGTTTAATTTTGACCCGCCTTACAAATCCCCGAATCATCTTCCGATTTGCAGAAGAAAGGCAAAGCAGCAACTTATGAATATTCCAAAACCGTCAATTCCAAAAGGAACACGCGACTTCTCACCTGCCGAGATGAACCGTCGTAACTATATATTCAATACCATCCGTAACGTGTTTGAACGGTTTGGCTACCAGCCTATCGAAACGCCGGCAATGGAAAACCTGAATACATTGCTTGGAAAATATGGTGAGGAAGGTGATAAACTGCTGTTCAGAATTCTGAATTCCGGTGATTTCCTGACAGGTTTACCGGAAACAGATCTGAATGTGATTAATGCTGTAAATATGGCTGGCAAAATCTCTGAAAAAGGACTGCGCTATGACCTGACAGTGCCTTTCGCCAGGTTTGTCGTCCAGCATCGTAATGAAATAACTTTCCCCTTCAAACGTTATCAGATGCAACCGGTCTGGCGTGCTGACAGGCCACAGAAAGGCCGGTATCGTGAGTTCTACCAGTGCGATGCCGATGTGGTTGGTTCCGATGCTCTCCTTAATGAGGCAGAACTGCTTCTCATGACTGATCAGATCTTTGATAAGCTTGGGATTCAAATCATCATCAAACTGAACAACCGCAAAATTCTTTCCGGAATTGCTGAAATAATAGGCCATGCTGACAAAATCACGGACATCACTGTTGCCATTGACAAACTGGATAAGATAGGACCCGAGAAAGTAAACGAAGAACTTGCAGAACGGGGTCTAAGTACTGAAGCCATTTCAAAACTCCAACCCATCATCAGTTTACAGGGAAGCAATTCCGAAAAACTGACCCGGATAAGCACTGTGCTCGCTTCTTCTGTTGAAGGCATGAAAGGAATAGCTGAAATTAAAGAGATACTTGCTTTGGTCGAAACCATGGAGATCGCCAGTCCTGTGGAACTTGATCTTACCCTTGCCCGCGGACTCAATTATTACACGGGAGCCATCATCGAAGTCAAAGCCGCACGCGCACAGATGGGCAGTATCAGCGGTGGTGGCCGGTACGATAACCTTACCGGAATTTTTGGCCTTCCGGGAATATCCGGCGTGGGAATCTCTTATGGTGCTGACCGGATCTATGATGTGATGCAGACGCTGAATATTTTTCCTGAAGAAACCGCTTCTTCGACCAGGGTAATGTTTGTTAATTTTGGCGGCGAAGAAGAAAACATGTGCCTCAAGTTTGCCTCAATGCTACGCAAAAATGGCATAAACACTGAAGTTTTTCCTGAAAATTCAAAAATTAAGAAGCAATTCTCCTATGCCGACAGCAAGCAGATTCCTTTTGTAATAATCATTGGGGAAAGTGAACGCATTAAAGGCGAATGCCTGCTGAAAAACATGAAAACCGGTGAACAAATCCTCGTTTCGCCTGATCAGTTGGTAAAATCAATCGGACTTTCATGAAAATTGACTGGCAGCTCAGGTTTAAAATCAAAATCAACAGATCCGGACTTACCATAAATTTTACCCGGTAAGCAAATGCAAGGATGTTCGCTTCTACAGGCACCCGTGAATAGTGAATTTGTTTCTCTCACGGCAAATCCCCCGGCACAGCTAACCGGTTTTCCTTATCCGTGATTTACCATGTGTCAACCTTAGGGTAACCTGAGAACAACCATTCTGACGTATTAAAATAACCAGACCAGGTACTATGAAAACATTTGCTATAAGCTCACAACCACTTGATTTTGAAAAAATTGAAAGCCTTCTCGAAAACAATACCAGGCTCTCTCTTTCAGAGGAAGCCATTTCCGCAATTCAGCATTGCCGAGATTATCTTGATGATAAACTGAAAAACCACAGAGAACCGATCTATGGAATTACCACAGGTTTTGGTTCATTGTGCAACATTCAGATTTCATCCAATGACCTGAAGAGCCTGCAGGAAAACCTTGTTATGTCGCATGCCTGCGGCACCGGAGCCGAGGTTAAAAGTGACATTGTAAAACTCATGCTTCTGTTGAAAGCCCATGCACTTTCGTCGGGAAATTCCGGCGTACAGGTTAAAACCGTTGAACGATTGCTTGATCTCTATAACAACGATGTTATTCCTGTCGTCTATGAGCAGGGCTCCCTGGGAGCCTCAGGCGATCTGGCCCCTCTGGCTCATCTGAGCCTGCCATTGATCGGCATGGGAGAAGTCAGGTATAAGGGAAAGGTTTATCGTGCAAGTAAAATTCTGAAACAGTTCGGCTGGAAACCCTTAGAACTTCAATCCAAAGAAGGGCTTGCATTACTAAACGGCACACAGTTTATGAGTGCCCATGCAGTATATATTCTGCTGAAATCCTTTAAATTATCCCGGCTGGCCGATATTACCGGATCCATCTCGCTGGAAGCCTACAATTGCCGTATCGACCCTTTCCTGGAACAACTCCACACCATCAGGCCTCATGCCGGTCAGATTGAAACAGCGCGTAACATCAGGAATATTCTGAATGGCAGCAAACTCATTACCAGGGAAGGAAAAAAAGTACAGGATCCTTACTCTTTCCGCTGCATACCTCAGGTCCATGGTGCCGTGAAGGATACGATCAGGTACGCCGCCTCTGTGGTCCTGACCGAAATCAACGCGGTAACCGATAATCCTACTGTTTTCCCGGACGAAGACCTTGTCTTATCCGGAGGTAATTTCCATGGAGAACCACTGGCCTTTGTTCTGGATTTCCTTGCCATAGCACTCGCTGAGCAGGGCAATATAGCTGAACGGCGGGTATATCGCCTCATTGCCGGACAACGCGGGCTTCCTGAGTTCCTCGTGGCCAATCCAGGTCTAAATTCGGGATTTATGATTCCACAATATACAGCAGCCAGCATTGTCAGCCAGAACAAACAACTGGCCACTCCATGCGCTGTTGATTCAATTACCTCTTCAAATGAACAGGAAGACCATGTAAGTATGGGTGCGAATGCAGCTACCAGGACATTAAAGGTTGTGAACAACCTTGAACGGTTACTGGCCATTGAATTATTCGCTGCAGCACAGGCTCTGGATTTCAGGGATGCCACCGACACCTCCCCTTTCCTGAATGCATTTATTTCGGAGTACAGAAGCGCCGTTCCGTTTATCAAAAACGACAAGATCATGTACACGGAAGTGCAGAAGACTGTTGAATTTATTCAGAATATTAAGTTTGATTTTCCGGATTAATTGATTTTCGACCATTGTTGTCCGGGAAAAAAGTTATAATTTGAACGAAACGCCTTACAACTGTGGGTTTCAGAAAATTTCAAATGCAGACAGCTCACTTTCATTTTTTCGCCACTAAGGCTCGATGACACCAAGTTTCACAAATTTATTTTACTCATTTAGTGTTACTTAGCATCCTGGTGTCCCAGCCTGCCTGACGGCAGTCAGGGTTTGTGGCAGATTCTTTCTTAATTTTAACCGGACAAGAGTGATTTTCGACAAAAAAATATGAAGCAATCAGAATATCGTTTAAGGCATTCTGAAAAGTCTGACATCAGGAAATCAATGCATTCTCATAATGCGCCTGTCTGCCTGGCTTTCAGGCAGACTACTCGTTTAACCATGAGGACGAAATATGAAAAATTCCCGGCTTTTAAGACAGCTTCTGCCCCCAGGTGTTCCAACATGAGTAAATAAACAGCACTCGGGTCATCCCGTCATGCAGGAAATGGTAAATAATTTACTTAAAAACCCGTTCAATTTCTTTGTGATTTCCATCCTTTTTCCATTCCTTTGACACACATAAAAATCAATCTAATATCCGGAGGTTCTATGACACTCGTTATCAAAGGAAGCGGATTAACCATAGAAGACGTGGTTGATGTTGCACGCAATGGAAAAGAAGTTGACCTGCACCCTGAAGCAATGCAGAGAATGCGGGCTTGCAGGGATATGCTCGAAAGCAAAATTACAGCAGGTGAAATAATGTATGGTGTCAATACCGGGATAGGAGAATTCTCAGAAGTAGTTCTGAATGATGACCAGGTCAAAGATTTTCAAAAATACCTGATTTATAATCATGCTGCAGGTATCGGCGATCCGATGCCCCTTGAACATGTCAGAGGTGCCATGCTGGGACGAATCAATGTGCATGCCCATGGCAATTCAGGCGTTCGGCCTGAAATTACCATGACCCTTATTGAAATGCTTAACAAAGGGGTAACTCCTTATGTATGTCAAAAAGGCTCAGTCGGTGCATGCGGTGATCTTGCTCCCATGTCGCAGATTGCGCTGCTGATGATGGGCGAAGGCAAAGCATATTACAAAGGGAAACTTTTTGAGGGCAAAGAAGCCATGGATAAGGCAGGAATCGCGGTTCCGGGTCTTCATGCACGGGATGGACTGGCAACCATCAACGGAAGCAATGTACTCACTGCAATGAGCGCTATTTTCCTTTACGATGCCAACAATTGGCTGAAGCAGGCAGAAATTGCTACCGCGATGTCGCTGGAAGCACTAAAGGCCAACATGAAACCCTATCTGCCCAAATTACATGAAGTCCGTGGATTTGCAGGAGCTGTGCGTTCAGCGGCAGCCATCAGGAAACTCGTTTCCGGAGGTGATCTTGCCGAAGGACTGGTCAAATGCAAGGTTCAGGATGCCTACAGCATGCGTTCAACCCCCCAGGTAATCGGTGCTGCACATGATGCGCTGGTGTACGCCCGTTCTCAGGTCGAGATTGAATTAAATGGCGTAGGCGATAATCCTATTTTCTTCCCCGAAGAAAACCTGCAGTTATCCGGCGCCAATTTCCAGGGGTCCCCCGTTGCTGTGCCTATGGATATGGCCGGATATGTGATAACCATGGTAAGCGTTTTGAGTGAACGCCGCATGAACAGACTGAATAATCCTGCACTGAGTGTCGGCTTGCCGGCTTTCCTAACCAAAGGTGCAGGCATGTTTTCAGGATTAATGCTGAGTCAATATACTGCTGATATGCAGATTGTTGAACAGAGAATATTAAGCGCACCAGCCTGCATCCAGTCAATTCCTGCAGCAGCCGATCAGGAGGATTTCGTATCTATGGGAATGAATACCGCCCTTAAAAACAATCAGATTCTTGACAACGCCTATGGAATTTTAGGCATTGAATTTATGGCTGCCGCTCAGGCCCTTGATTTCAGGGAGTATAAATTTGGTGCCGGCGTGACCAGAGCAAAGGAAGTTATCAGAAAATACGTTGATTTTCTTGACATTGACCGCCCGCTTTATTCTGATCACAATGCCATGAAAGAACTGGTAAAATCCTGTGAAATACTGACCGAAGTAGAAGCCCTTATCGGAAAACTCGGATAAACGTTGAACTTTCCGGGTTTATCAACCCTGTAAGTTAATTTCAACCTGAATGGACGAAAACACAATAGAAAACAATCCAACCCGGCAATTCAACGGAAAAAGACCTCCTGGTCTGACTATTCTCTGCATACTTTCATTTATCGGAAGCGGCATGTCAGCAATTTCTTCTCTTTTCGTTGCGGCAGCCTTTGATCTTATTCCGCAGGCGCTTGAACAATCTCCTTTCCAGGATAAAGCAGCCGTATTGAATCTTATCAGAAACGCAGGGCCTGGCTTCTTTGCTATCTCCGGTATTTTAAATCTGGCTTCACTGACAGGAGTTTATCTGATGTTCCGGCTGCAAAAGAAAGGATTTCACCTGTACACAATAACTCAATTGTTGATGCTGATTGTTCCGTCACTGATGATCCACGGATTTGATTTACCTGTTTCAAATCTGCTTTTAACGGGTTCATTTATTATGGCTTACGCTGTTAATATCAGAATAATGCATTAGAATTGCCCTGTTTTAGAGCATTTTGTTAACAATGCACTTGATTTTATCAACAAATATTGACTTTTTTAATTCAATATCCCTAATTTAGCATTATTCACGGAAACACTAACTACCTGCGTAAGGATTCATTTCTTTGATTTGACGGAAACTCAAAAAAGATTCTGCATCACCAAAAAATGTGGAAGTCTTTTATTCACAGGCAAATGCTGAAACATGTTAATTTTATATTAATTTTGTTTGATCACTGCTTCAGATAATGGCAAAACAATACCTGACTTTTTATTTCAAACTAAACAACCACTAAACAAAGGAGGTCGTAACTAAACAACAAACAACTTAAAAATCCACCCAACAAATATTTTTCGAAAACTTAATTGTTAATCAATTTTACTCATCAAAAACACACACTATGAGAAAATTTGCAATGATGCTTGCACTTCTGATTTTCGCCGGAGTGCAGGTAGTACTGGCTCAAACTACCATTACTGGTACGGTTACCAGTTCCGAGGATAGCAAAGGCATTCCCGGAGCTACCGTACTTGTTAAAGGTACCAATGTCGGTTTAACAACCGATATGAGTGGCAGGTACTCCATTAAAGTTCCCGCTCAGGGAAAAACTCTCCAGTTTTCATTTGTGGGAATGAAAACCAAAGAAGTACCCATTGGTAACCAAACGGTTATCAACGTTGTACTCGATCCGGATGTAATGGACATTGAAGGAGTTGTTGTTACAGCACTTGGTATTTCAAGAGATAAAAAATCGCTTGGATACGCTGCTGAGCAAGTAAATGCGGAAGTATTTGAGAAAGCCTCAAATATCAACGCCATGAATTCTCTTCAGGGTAAAATTCCCGGACTCACAGTAACCTCCGGAGGTGGAAACCCCAGTGCTTCCACAAAGGTTATTATCAGGGGATATTCCTCAGTTAAAGGCAATAACAATGTTCTTTATGTTGTTGATGGTGTGCCTATCAATAATGAAACACGTTCTGACTTTACATCAGGATTGGACTTTGGAAACAGGGCAAACGACATCAACCCTGCCGACATTGAGAGTATGACCATCCTCAAAGGAACGGCTGCCACCTCTCTGTACGGGCCGCGTGGCGCAAACGGGGTAATTATGGTTACAACAAAAAGTGGTAGTAAAGACAGATTCAAGGTTGAACTGAACAGTTCTGTAACAACCTCTGATATTCTTCGCCTTCCTCAGATGCAAAATACTTTCGGACAAGGCTGGTCAGGCCTGTGGGCTGTTGATGAGAACGGATCGTGGGGACCTAAAATGGATGGAAATATCAGGGCATGGGGTAATGTTGTTGATAACTCACAGAAAATTAAAGCATTCTCACCTGTTGATGATAACCTGTATGAATTCTATGACTACGGAATGCAATATACAAACTCTTTGAGTGTGAGCGGCGGTGATGAAAAATCTACTTATTACCTGTCATACACCAATAACTCTTCAGACGGAATCATTCCTACAGATGTTGACAGTTATAAAAAGAATATGTTAAGGTTTAACGGTACCCGCGAGAGCCAGAATTTAAAAGCTACCGTGGCATTCAACTATATCAGAAACGACGGAAGTCTTGTTCCTGACGGATATGGTGGTACCAATGCTGCTGCAAATCTTTACTCTGAACTGTTGCAGATTCCAAGGGATTTCTCTATTGTTGAATTCATGGATTATAAAAATGACCCGTATAACACCCTTGGGGAATACTTTACACCTTACGCCTTTAATCCATATTATGCTTTGAATGAAAATCAGAGTAAATTCTATGAGAACAGGTACTTTGGTAATGTTTCTCTGGATTACAAGGTCACAAGCTGGCTGTCTGCCACTTACAGAATTGGTCTGGATGCTTCTGACTTCAACAGGAAAGACTGGGAAGCTATCATGCGTTTCCCGATTAACAGCACCAATAATATTAAAAATGTAACTGAAAATCCCGGAAATGTTCTGGAAGAGAACAGGACAACAACAGAAATAAACCAGGACTTCATTTTCAAAACAACAAATCAGGTCAGCGATTTTACAATCAATGGGTTGGTAGGTTATTCAACTTATCAGAATGATTACAAAAGGCTGACCGGAAGTATCAATTCGCTGGTAATTCCATATTTCTATAATCTTGATAACACCGACGGATCTAAACTTGCACAAACCTATTTAAGCAAGAAACGTACAATAGGAAAATTTGCGATTGCAGATATTGACTATAAAGACTTTGTTTATCTGAATCTTTCAGCCCGCCAGGAAAGTTCCTCGACCCTGCCGAAAGATGCCAACAAGTTCTTCTATCCTTCTGCAAGTATCTCATTCCTTGCAAATGAAGCCATAAAACCGCTGGGCACTTACTTTAATCTTCTTAAGATCAGAGCAAGCTGGGGAAAAGCAGGTAATGATGCTCCTGTTTATGCCATTGATCCTGTTTTCGCATCAACGGTTGTTTACGTTCCTTTTTATGATCCGGGGTTACAATTCCCGCTTAATGAGGTAGGTGCCTTCGAATTGGGTAATATTATCGGAAATGCTGAACTGAAACCTGAAATTACTACCGAAAATGAAGTTGGATTGGATATCAGGTTCTTAAATAACAGGGTGGGTATCGACTTTGCTTATTATAACCGCATTACCGATAAACAGATTATTGCTGTTACCATTCCTGCTTCAAGCGGATTCGCAAGCCAGTATATCAACTTTGGTGAAGTACAGAATAAGGGTTTTGAGCTTGCTTTAATGGGAAAACCCATCGTAAATGAAAATTTCAAATGGACCATTAATGTTAATTACTCCAAAAACAAGAATACCGTTCTTGATCTTCCGGGTGATGCCTCAGAGATTGTGCTGACATCAGCCTATGATGTTGAGCTGGTTGCAATTGAAGGACGGCCATTGGGTATTATCAGAGCTCCTGATTACCTGCGTGTCGATCCGAACGATCCAAATTCCCCTGTTATTGTAAATGCGTCCAACGGATTTCCGGAAGCAACCACTGAATTCACCGAAATCGGAAGTATTCAACCTGACTATGTGCTTGGATTTACCAACAGTTTTAACTTCCTGAAAGATTTCGACTTCTCTTTCACATTCGATTACAGGCCGGGAGGTTATTTCTATTCCGGAACAGCCGACCTGCAATACTTTGTAGGAAATGCTACCCAATCGTTGTATAACGACAGGCAACCCTTCCTGTTTCCCAATTCGGTGATTGAAAATCCTTATTACGATGCTGAAGATCCTGATAGTCCGCAGTATATTGAGAATAATGTTGCAATTGATATGACCAATAACAACGCATACTACTATCATTCTCAAAATGCCGTCGCAAACCGCGAACGCGTTCTGCCCAGAGATTTTCTCAAACTCAGGGATATTTCTCTGTCGTACACCTTACCCAAAAAAGTAGCAGGCAAACTCAAGATGCAAGGCATTCAGCTTGTGCTTACCGGAAGGGATCTTTTTCTGTGGACACCGAAAGAAAACAACTTTGTTGATCCCGAAAGTACATCGTTCGGCAATGACTTGACGGGTGCGTTCGGAGAATTCAGGACAGGTCCGACAGTCCGTTCATTTACGGGTTCTATCAGGATTACATTATAAAACCTTAAATTGAATCAAGATGAAAAAGATAAAATCAAATTTTTTAACTGTAGCTGTTCTCATAGCTACAATTGTGTTCATTTCGGGCTGCTCGAAGGATTGGTTAGACGTCAATACTGATCCGAATAATGCAAGTGAAGCATCCGTTGAACTGGTATTCCCTTCCGGCGTTGTTTCGGTTGCCTCACAAACCGGTGGTTATTACAACCTCGTCGGTGGTTTCTGGTCACAATACTGGTCACAGAGCAATGCTGCAAACCAGTATAAATACATTGACCAGTATCAGATCAATTCAGGCGATTTTAACAGAATGTGGCGTGAAATGTATTCAGGGGCTCTGTCTGATCTTAACTATGTTATTGATGAAGCTGAAGTTAATGGTAACTGGTCATATTATCTGATGGGAACCGTTTCACAAGCTTATGCATTCGCCTATATGGTCGACTTCTTTGATGATATCCCATACTCTGAAGCATTTCTTGGCAATGCTGAATCACCAAACCTTAGTCCGAAATTTGAAAAAGGCTATGATGTTTACAAAGATCTGATCATCAGAATTGATAATGCCTTATCAAAAGAATTCAATGATCTGAGCGATGCTGAGAAAAAAGCCGACTTCGTTTTCGGGGGCGATATCAACAAATGGATACAGTTTGCAAATACCTTAAAACTAAAAATGTATTTGCGTATGGCTTATTCGCACCCTTCTGAAGCTGAAGCAGGTGTGAAAGCACTTTATTCGGCAAATGCTGAATTCCTGAATTCCGATGCCGGACTGGACATCTTTATTGACGCCGAAAACAAAGATAATCCTTTGTATGGCGCCAATAACAGAAAACTAAATGTAGCTACCAATCTGAGAATGAGTGCAACCCTTTATTACTATTTTGAAGGAAATTCTGACCCAAGGTTAAGCTATCACATGACCGGTGGAACAAAGCCAATGCCACAGGGTGGATTTAATATCCCAAGTACTCAGTTGCTGCCGACAGATGTTGTCATTTATGCACTAAGAGCCACTGACCCGGTTTATTTTATCTCTGAAGTTGAGAGTTACTTGCTCCAGGCTGAAGCAATAATAAGAAATTGGGGAACCGGCGACGCCAAGGCATTATACGATGCAGCAATCACCGCTGAATTTGCCCGTAAGGGACTTGCTGGTCAGGAAGTTGCGTTAATCGCTGCCGATGGTGTTTATGAATATCCATCAGAAGGTAGTTTTGATGACCAACTCAAGGCAATTATCATGGCCAAGTGGGCTGCTTTCGCCGGATCACAATGTACTGAAGCTTTTTTTGAAACCAACCGTACAGGTTATCCTGAGGTTAGTTCAATTCCTTCCTGGGCAGACGGAGCTTTCAATGATGAATATGTTGGCGGGAAATTGACCTATTCGCTGGAAGGTACTACCAACGCAGTATTTCCGGCCAGAATGATCTATCCGCAGGATGAAGTAAATTTAAATGGTAACTTCCCGGGCCAGACTAACGTTACCGACAAAGTTTGGTGGGACAAAAACTAATAAGGAGAAAGCTATGAAAACAAAGTTCAGTCTAATTATAAGTGTGCTCTCATTATTGCTGTTATTCGCATGTGAAAAAAAGCACGAAACAGATGGCTTGTCAACAATCACCAACTATCCTGTATTTGAAATGACAGGTAGTGATGTAGTTATCGTTGCCAAAGGCACTCCTTTCACAGATCCCGGAATCAAAGCAACTTCCGGCGGAGTAGAAATTGAAGTTGAAATCAACGTTGATGGTGCATTTACCGGTAGTACTTCAGCTTCCGTCAACACCGATGTTTGTGACAAGTACGTAATAACCTATACTGCTGTTAATTCCGATGGCTTTGCGAATTCAACATTCAGGACTGTGTGGGTGTGTAACACCGGCGATCTGACAACCAACATTGAAGGATTGTACACATCTACTGTTTTAAGGGGAGGCGTTTCTTCACCTCAGTATACGGATATGGCATATGTGCTGATCTGGAAAACCGGCGACAATACCTACAAAATCTCTGATGCGCTCGGCGGATATTATTCAATAGGCAGGGTTTATGGTGATGCTTATGCTGCAATTGGTGGTGTAATCACAGCCAACAACATTCCGGCCAACGATTTTTCCGCAACCACATCGGTAATTCCCGGCTTCGGTAATACCGTTGAGATTACTGATATGGTGGTTGATGCTGCGAATAAATCCATATCATTCATGGGTGTCGGTAATTTCGCCAATGCTAATTTTGCTGTAACATTAACCCAGGTTCAATTTTAAAAACAATCGGTTATGAAAAACAAGTTAATTTTTGCTTTACTGATATTCCTCACATCAGGTATTTATAGTTGCAGTAAACTTCACGACTGGAATCAACCTGGTGACCCTGAAGTTGAATATTCAGTCGTATGGCCCCTTGCCGGAGAATGGTACGTTACTTATCAGTTTGCTGATGAAGAAGGCACCATTGGTGATTGGTATGGTGTAGGCTACACTAAACTTTTTACCTATAACACATCAAATCAGGACAATGACAAGTTCTGGATTTCAGATGGAGGTAACTTCTGGACATATACAGTCAAATCTCCCTGCAATGTCGGTAGCAGAACTTTCGGAGGTGACGCCCTGGTAAGTACTGCCGACTCTGGTGGAGAACTTTATGACATCGAAGTCAATATCAAAAATGGTAAAGTCATTGAAAATGGCGGCCATTCGACAAGCGGTGTCGTTACGGACAGCATTTACTTCGAAGTTGAATTTGAAGACGATCCCGGTACTATCTATTACTGTGCAGGAACCAGAAAAACAGGTTTCCTGGAAGATGAACACTAAATCTGATATCATTTCTTTCAGACTTTAATTTATTGTTCAATTTATTCTGAAAATGGGGAAAACATCAGTTTTCCCCATTTATTATTTATGATGACTTAGCGCCTGTTGAATATTACCTTTTAACCCCGGAAGGGATTCAATGTGGATATAAAACTGACACATTGTAATTATCCCTTCCCGTATGGGATGAAATGAGCCGCCAATAATTTGCTTTCTACCCATACATTATCCTTACAGCATAATGATTTATAAAAGTTAAACTGCTCCTAAATCATGAAAAATAAATATGCTGTCCAATTAATATTTTTATAATTTTGCAGCAAATTCATCAATCATGAAACTCATCCCGTCACACAATTCACCAAAAACCACAGTATTTGTGGCTTTGGCCAAATCTGACCAGGTGAGATGCCTGTTTTGTATCTAGCTCTCTGCTGAGAAATATAGCAACCCGGTCTGTAAACAGACCGGGTTTTTTGTTAATATTGACCGATATACCATGAATAAGACAAATACATCCAAATCGTACAGCTTAAAATTAAGCGAATATCTGATCTTACTCAGGCAGGCCCTTGCCGGAGGAGACCAGGACTATACCAGCCTGAAACTTGGCACTGCCATTTTTCTGCTTGCTATCCCTATGGTACTGGAAATGATCATGGAATCTGTTTTCGCCATCGTTGATATTTTCTTCGTTTCCAGGTTGGGCTCTGATGCCATTGCTGCAGTCGGTCTCACTGAATCGATGATGACCATTGTTTATGCCATCGCTGTTGGCTTTAGTGCCGGCACAACAGCCCTTGTCTCCAGAAGAATCGGTGAAAAGGAACCTGAGGCAGCAGCCAGGTCGACCGCTCAGTCAATTATGGCAGGGTTGGCCGTTTCATTTTTACTGGCACTTCCCGGCATCTTCTTCTCCTATGAATTGTTAAGGTTGATGGGTGCCAGCCATGAACTGGCCGCTGCCAACCATGGATATACCCGGATTATGTTTGCAGGAAACGCCGTTATCATGATGTTATTCATCATCAATGCAGCTTTCCGGAGTGCCGGTGATGCCGCGCTTTCAATGAGGGTATTGTTAATTGCCAATGGGATCAATATTATACTTGATCCGGTACTGATTTTTGGAATGGGCCCGATTCCGGCATTGGGAATAGAAGGCGCAGCAATCGCCACAAACACAGGTCGCGGGTTGGCTGTTGCCTTCCAGTTTTATGTCCTCTTCAGAGGTAAAATGCGGATCAGACTCAAGATGGCGCACCTTATACCAGAACTCAGTCTGATGATGACACTGATCAGACTTTCAACCGGTGGTATTCTTCAGAATATAATTGCGACTGCAAGCTGGATAGTGATGGTAAGAATAATTTCAGTTTTTGGAAGTGCCGCTGTTGCCGGGTACACCATCGGCATAAGAATTATCATTTTTTCATTGCTGCCATCGTGGGGGTTAAGCAATGCTGCAGCAACGCTGGTCGGGCAAAATCTTGGAGCAGGCAAGCCCGAAAGTGCGGAAAAAGCTGCCTGGATCACAGGATTTGCAAATATGACCCTGCTTGGTTTAATCTCTGTTGTATTTATGATTTTTCCCGGATTCTTTGTAAGAATGTTCATTCAGGAAGCTGAAGTAATCCGCTCAGGTATTACATGCCTGCAGATCGTAAGTTCCGGATTTCTGTTTTATGCATTCGGAATGGTTATGACCCAATCGCTGAATGGAGCCGGCGACACCTATACTCCTACCCTGCTGAATTTCATCTGCTTCTGGCTGATCGAAATCCCTTTGGCATACTTTCTGGCATTAAATGCCGGTTTCGGTACAAATGGCGTTTACTATGCCATTGTAATCGCTGAAAGCACACTCACCCTGATGGGAATCTATATTTTCAGCAGGGGTAAGTGGAAACTGAAGAAGGTGTAAAACTGGAATGATGGAATGATGGAAAATTGCATTAATCCGGAAGGCTTGATTTCAATTTCAAATTTCCAATCTCTAAAAAAAACGGCCGTATTGTCCGATTCCAATTTCTTTTACCCCCTCTGACTCCCCCTAAAAACAGGGGGAGAAACCGCTCACTGGCTTTTGATACCTGGTAGGTCAAGTTCCGTATTTCCATTCTTCCATTATTCCAACTAAAAAGAATGGCCGATGTAGGGACACGACATGTTGTGTCCCTCAAAGGCCTTTTTTCCGGAGTATAACCTATTCGAAGGCCTGAATTGACTTAATGATTCTTGCAATGGCTTCGCGCAATTGGTCCTCGGTGATAACCAACGGAGGAGCAAATCGTATAATATCGCCATGGGTTGGTTTGGCCAGAACGCCGTTTTCCTTCATTTTCAGGCAGACATCCCAGGCTTCCTTACCATTTTTTGGCCGGATAACAACAGCATTGAGCAAACCTTTACCGCGAACCAAAGCAATCATATCTGATTTAACATCTCTGAGTTCGTTGCGGAAGATATTTCCAAGGTATTCTGCCCTTTCGGCAAGGTTCTCATCTTTGATCACCTGAAGAGCTTCCATGGCTACACGGGCTGCAACAGGATTGCCTCCAAAAGTCGAACCGTGCTCACCCGGCTTGATACAAAGCATAATATCATCATCAGCTAGCACGGCAGAAACCGGGTAAACACCACCCGATAAGGCTTTACCGAGAATAAGCACATCAGGACGGACATTTTCGTGATCACATGCAAGCAGTTTACCTGTTCGGGCAATACCAGTCTGAACCTCATCTGCGATAAAAAGGACGTTTTTCTCTTTACACATTTGCGAGGCTTTTGCCAGATATCCTTCATCAGGAACAAAAACCCCGGCTTCACCCTGAATAGGTTCAACAAGAAAACCGGCAACAGTGGGATCTTTCAAAGCCTCGGCCAAAGCATTCAGATCGTTGTAGGGTATTTTGATAAACCCGGGGGTAAACGGTCCAAACCCACCATAGGAATCGGGATCGGTTGACATGGAAATAACTGTAATTGTCCTGCCATGAAAGTTTCCCTCGCAAACGATGATCTTAGCCTGATTTTCGGGAACCCCCTTTTTAAGGTAGGCCCATTTCCTGCATAGTTTGAGCGCAGTTTCATCAGCCTCTGCACCTGTATTCATTGGCAGAACCTTATCGTAACCAAAATACTCTGTTACATATTTCTCGTAAACACCCAATGAGTCATTGTAAAAAGCTCTTGAAGTCAGGGTCATTTGCGAAGCCTGATCAACCAGGGCTTTAATGATCCTGGGGTGGCAATGTCCCTGGTTTACTGCAGAATAAGCCGAAAGAAAATCAAAATACTGTTTGCCTTCAACATCCCATACCTGGGCTCCTTCGCCCTTTGCCAGAACGACCGGCAAAGGATGATAATTGTGTGCTCCGTACTGTTCTTCCAGATGCATCAACTTTTCCGATGTCATCAATTCATTCATATAATTATGGTTATTATGTAAAACTAAAAAGTGCCCGATTTTGCGGCAAAGATATAACTTTAAGATTGCCTCCCATAAAAGGCACTGAAATTTTGTTGATCAGACCTTTCCGGCCCTTTACATATCAAAGAATAAAGCATTTAAGTTTAGACAGTGTTGGAATATATATTGCCCTGACCGTTTATTTATATGTATCAGCATGAACCGATGTGTTCAGGAAAATGAAATATTATGTTTATTTAGTCTAAATTATTATTAAATTTGAATTGCATTAAACAACAAAAGTATGGAAAAGAAAAAAATAAGGATTCTGTCAATTGACGGAGGAGGTATCAGAGGAATACTTCCCGGGGTTATCCTGACTTTTATCGAAGAACGTCTGATGGCAAAAGAAGGAAAGGATGTCCGTCTGAGTGATTATTTTGATCTGATAGCAGGCACCAGCACCGGTGGTATCCTGACCTGCACTTACCTGATTCCGCAACGCGACAACAACGGGAATCCGACAAACAGGCCAAAACTCACTGCCAGGCAAGCCGTTGATATCTATCTTGACCGGGGGGATGAAATTTTTGATCTTACAATGTGGCAAAAGATTAAAAGTAAAGGTGGGTTAACAGATGAAAAATATGATTCAAAGGAGCTTGAAGAAGCCTTGAATGACTATTTCGGGGAGACACGACTGAGTGAACTACTCAAACCCTGCCTGGTGACCTCCTATGATGTAAAAAGCAGAAGGGCTCATTTCTTCACCCAGATTGACGCAAAGGAAAGCCCTACCCATGATTTTCTGGTTAAGGAGGTAGCCAGAGCAACTTCAGCTGCCCCGACCTATTTCGAAATAGCCAGGGTCAAATCAGCTTTTGGTTCGCCTTTCCCTCTGATCGACGGTGGTGTATTCGCCAACAACCCAGCCATGTGTGCATATGCTGAAGCGAGAGGTGTCGAGTTCTCTAAAGTGCTTAATAATCCTGAGAAAATTGATAAACCCCATGCACAGGATATGATCATTGTTTCAATTGGAACCGGCTCATCAAGTAAGCCTTATAATTACAATGAGGTGAAAGACTGGGGCATGATTCAGTGGATTCAGCCGATCATTGATATCATGATGTCGGGAAACTCGGAAACAGTGAACTATCAACTCAGGAAAATATGGGAAACTACAGGCTTGCCGGATAATTATATCAGGCTTGAACCTGCTCTTTATGAAGCAAATAATGAAATGGACGATGCTTCACCTGAAAACCTCAAAGCCTTGCATGAAGCAGGACTCAAATTTGTAACCGATAATGAATCCGTTTTGAATAAAATTGTTGACAAACTGATTGCCAATAAATAGAATGCAAAGAAGAAGCAATAGCTTAAGAGGCTGAAATGATCGGTTGATCATTTCAGCCTCTTAAGCTATGCGGAATTTACGGAATTTCTTCGCATGGTCATATCAATAACCACACCATAACAGGGTTAATTTGAAGCGGCATCGTAGCTTTTATCCTGAAATCCGGCAGGAGTCTGATCTTTGTTATACTTCGAAGGGCATTTGAGATTCATTTTATGTGCTTCAAATTGTCCGTCTTGCATTTTACCGATGACCACAACCTGATCAAGCTTCTCAAAATCCTGAGGCTTACTGTCCGAATAACGGACTTTCATCTCTGTACCATTGTTATCAAGCATAAAGAAGGTAAAGCTGTTCGCATCTTTACGGGCATCAAAATCTATCGGTTTGCCGGGGCTGAGCTTCCCAATTACGTGGTATTCCCTGCCGGGGTGGTCAGAGGCTTCAGTAAAACCTGCATAAGTCGACGTATTCATCGATAGGCTCATGACTACTCCAATGGCAGCCACCACAACAATAAGGGCGAGAATATGTATCTTTTTCATAATTCAGCAACAGGAATTTTTATACTGCAAAAATAAGCAATTATTATTCAGGCATTACTTTACCCGAATAACAAACGTAAAAACCTGTTATTTGTTCTGATTGGCAGATTCTTCCTGCTTTTTTTCCAGCCTGGAAATTTTTCTGTCAATCAAATAGAGGTACACTCCAAGTCCTGAGAATATGATTGCCATAACCAGGGCTACCACCAGATATTTATCTTCTCCAATCATTACAGAAATTTTTGATTAATGTTTAGTACCAACCGGCGCTTGCGGGTTCTGATCTGCAGTATCCAGTAAGCAGTAATAATCCAGCCAATCGCAGCAGGGTAGAAAATAAGCCTCATATTCAGGTCAAGGCCTTCCATGGTTGATGAATTTCCACCCTTTCCCGGGTGAAGGGAGCTTTCTGCCAGGCGGGGCAATACGCCGAGAAAAATCACCAGCAGCATGAAAGCAAAAATATTGTATACTGCTGATATCCTTGCACGCATTGCTTTTTCATCAATTGAACTTCTCAATACGGTATAAGCGAGGTAGGCCATCATACTCACTGCGGCACCGTTGAGTTGAGGGTCGTTGGTCCAGAAGTCACCCCAGGTAAACTTTGCCCAGATCATACCGGTAATCAGACCCATAATGCCAAAGAAAATACCATTATAGACCGACTCAGAAGCCACCAGGTCATCACCTGGTTTATTGCCCGACAGGTATTTGATACTAAAGACAAGCGATGTACCGAACATGGTAAACATAGTGAACCACATAGGTACATGATAAAACAGGTTCCTAATAGTATCACGGATTACAGGCAGGTCAGGCACTTCGACCAACTGACCGGCAATCACAGAAAAAAGAATCAGACCCGGACCGGCAATTTTCCACCACATTCCTTTTATCATAACCATCCAGTTTTATTAATCTCTCCAAAGATACGGAAAGAGAATAACAGCGAGAATAATAACAACGACATCAATTAAAAACAGTGCTGACAAGCTTTTCAGTATTTCGATTGCCGGAAGTTCCGCCTTAAGTGATAGTCTCGATGCATTTACAAGTAACAAAAGCAGCGGTACCACTACCGGAAAACCAAGGATAGCCATCAAAGCAGCATTGTTGCCACTGCGTGAAGCAATGGCCGAAACCATGGTTAATGCACCGGAAACACCAATACATCCCAACGAAAATGACGGAAGGAAAAGGTAAAGGTTAAATTCTGGAAATCCCATGAATACAATAAAAACCAACAGGCTAAGCATACCCAGAATGAGCATCAGCAAGGCATTGTAGATCATTTTCGACAAAACCACTGAAACAGCCGGAGCAAGCATATAGTAATACAACCTGCGTGCTGCACTTTCCTGTACAAAACTCTTTGAAACTGCATTGAAAGCAGCGAACAGGAGGATTATCCAGAAAAGGGCAATCCAGGTATTTTCATCAATAACCCGACCGAAGCATAGCTGCACGACAAAGATCGTTGAAACTACATAAAGCAGAATACCATTAATCGCATATTTCTGCCTGAGTTCCAGCAGAAAATCCTTGCGCACCAGCTCTTTTATCTCTTTCAATTCCGGTTGTATAATTAAGATAACTTTTTAAACAAGACGCACAATGGTCTGATCACGTCTTGGTCCTACTGAAATAACCGAGATAGGCAGATTAAGTGATTTTTCGATAAATCTGACGTAATGCCTGAATTTCTCAGGCAATCTGTCCCAAACTGTAAAATCGTTCAACGGACTTTTCCATCCCTGAATTTCTTTGATAAATGGCTCAATATCCTGATTCATTGTTTCATAACCGGGAAAATCATAAACGGCATCACCGATGCGATATTTAGTGCAAACGCCAATGCTATCAAAATCATCCATAACATCGGCTTTCATCATAACCAGATCTGTAACACCATTCAGCATAACAGCATAATGCAGTGCAGGAAGGTCTATCCACCCACAACGTCTTGGACGGCCGGTTGTCGAACCAAATTCTTTCCCGTTTTCCCTTAGTCTGTCACCCGTTTCATTTAACAATTCAGTTGGAAATGGTCCGCTCCCAACCCTGGTACAATAGGCTTTGAACACACCGAAAACTTTACCGACATTGTTTGGTGAAATCCCCAGGCCAGAGCAAACTCCGGCGCTTATCGTGCTGGAAGATGTAACATACGGGTAAGTTCCGAAATCTATATCAAGCATAGTGCCCTGAGCACCTTCTGCCAGAATTCTTTTTCCGTCCTGAATACTCCTGTTAATAAATATTTCACTGTCAATCAGTTGAATATCGGAAACATACTCTAACCCATCGAACCAGAGTTTTTCATATGCTTCGAATTCAAGCCCTTCAATACTAAGCAGTTCACTCCCGGGATTGTAGGAATTTATTATCCGGAAGTGTTCTTTCTTCAGGATATCATAGCGTTGTCTGAAATCTTTCAACAACAGATCTCCAACCCTGAGGCCATGCCTGGCAACCTTATCGGTATATGCCGGGCCGATGCCCTTTAAGGTAGAACCAATTTTAGATTTACCTTTTGATGCTTCATAAACATTATCGATGAGCCGGTGCGTAGGTAGTATCAGATGCGCACGTTTTGAAATGAACAGGTTGTTTTCCGGTGCAGCACCCCTTTCCCGCAGACTCGCTATTTCAAGCGCCAGTATACGGGGATCAATAATCACCCCGTTGCCTATTACATTAATTTTATCAGGATGGAATATTCCGGAAGGGATGGTGTGCAAAACATGCTTCATTCCATTAAACTCGAGTGTGTGGCCGGCGTTGGGTCCACCCTGAAAACGGGCAATAATATCATATTCCGGGGTCAGTACATCGGTTATCTTCCCTTTACCTTCATCGCCCCATTGCAGGCCAAGCAATACATCAACTTTCATTTAATACAGATTACAAGTTAAATGATTGATTTAAAATCACTTAATAGATGATTCGCCATCAGAATCTCTGCCACCGGCCTGACCAATGGCTGTGCAATGTTACTAAAATCCGGGGAAACAGAATAAAAAAAGGTGAAATATACAAATCAGGCCTGGCCGGTTTTGTGTTTTGAACCGTTCTCACTTGCCGGTGGGTTATTGCCGGTTATGTTGTTGATGGTTCCGTAAAAAGTTAATGAATGATTGGTTATGGTAACGCCAAGGAGTTTCTCAACGGAAGCCTGGATTTCCTGAAGCCTGGGGTCGCAGAATTCAAGTACAGCCCCATCTTCAATGTTGATAAAGTGATCGTGTTGTTTAAACCTGAAAGAACGTTCGAATTGTGAACAGTTATTGCCAAACTGATGCTTGGTTACCAGATTGCAGTTCTGCAGCAACTCTATGGTATTATACAAAGTAGCCCGGCTTACTCTGTACTTGTTGTTTTTCATTTGAATGTAAAGGGTTTCTATGTCGAAATGGCCCTCGGTAGCATAAATCTCCCTCAGAATGGTGTATCTCTCCGGTGTTTTGCGATGTCCGTGACTTTCAAGATATTCGGTAAAGATACCTTTCACAGTATCGAAATTCAATCTGTCATTATCCCTCATGGCTCATTTATTAGTTTTACTATCCTGCAAATGCATCAGATACAGGATAAAACACCTGTGCAAATACCTGCATTTACCAGCTTACAAATATGAGCATAAAAGTAGAAAAAATATCGTTATCCCTATTTGGTATAAATAAAAATAAATCTTCGGTAAAAGATTTAAAAAAAACGAAAAAATTATAAGAATATAAGGTCACTTCACGGCTTCTGAAAGCCTGCTTATCCTGTAGACGTTGCTGATGCCCTTAACCTTTTTCAGCTCAATCATCAATTGATTCAGATCATCGGTATCATGCACCAGCAACAGGATGGTTGCCTCATAAACTTCGCCTGTTGAATCGATATGAAACGACCTGATATTCAAACTCATCTGCTCAGAGATAACCTTGACTATTTCGTTTATATGACCCTGTTTGTCAAATCCGGCCAAACGGATTCCACTCAGGTAAGTTACTGCTTCGCGATTCGACCAGTTTGTTTTTACAATCCGGTTTCCATATTTTGACATTAACTGAATCGCCTCAGAACAATTCGTACGGTGAATCCAGATACTGCCTTCCTGGGCCATAAATCCAACGACATCATCTCCTGGTATCGGATTGCAACAATCTGATATCCTGTACTCTACTTCTCCATTAGTCTTACCTTGCACATTATCAGGAAGTTTATTCATTACCTGATCGGCAAGTTTTTGGGGTATATTGGGTTTTGACCTCACAAACGGCCTGGTGATGATGTTTAGCCAACCACTCTTTTCGTGCTGCTGAACGCACTCCTTAAGCTCTTTGAGACCAAGTTCGCCAAGTGCAATTTTATAATACAGGTCTATACTTGAATTGATACGGTTGCACTCCTGAAACCGGAGAAGATTGGTCCGGTTCATCTCCATTTTCAGCTCCCTGAAGTAGCTTTCCAGTTTTGCTTTTCCATCTTCAGCATATTTTTTCCGTTGTTCCTTCAGTGCATCCTTAATAAATGATTTTGCACGGGCCGTCACCACAAAATCCATCCATTCATCACGGGGAGTCTGTTTTTTGGATGTGATGATCTCAATCTGGTCTCCGCTCTTAAGCGGGTGATTCAGTGCTACCAAACGATGGTTTACTTTTGCCCCAATGCAATGGTTGCCAATCTCTGAGTGAATATTATAAGCAAAATCAAGGGCAGTGGAATTGAATGGCAATGTTTTTTCTTCACCTTTCGGAGTAAAGACAAGAATCTCGTCTGCAAAAAGGTTGAGCTTGAAATCATCGAGAAAAGTCAGTGCGTTGGAATCAGGCGACTGCAATAACTCCTTAATTTTATTGAGCCACCTGTCAAGGCCACTGTCACTGTTTGTTTTCTCCTTGTACTTCCAATGGGCAGCATAACCTTTTTCAGCAATCTCATTCATTCTGCGGGTCCTGATCTGAACTTCCACCCATTGTCCGGGCTGACTCATTACGGTTGTATGTAATGATTCATATCCATTCGCCTTTGGCGATGAAACCCAGTCGCGCAAACGGTTCTGTTTGGGACTGTAAAAATCTGTAACAATTGAATAAGCCTGCCAGCATTGATACTTTTCATTTTCGAAATTGGTGTCGATAATAATTCTGACGGCAAACAGATCATAAACCTCCTCAAAAGGGACATGCTTCGACTTCATCTTATTCCAGATGGAAAAAACAGACTTTTCCCGTCCGATGATCTCAAAAACAAGTCCGTTTGCCAGCAGGGCTTTTCTGATCGGGTAAATAAACGAGTTGATGAATTTTGTCCTTGAAACCGCCGTTTCCTCAAGCTTAGCTAAAATTGAAGCATATACCTCAGGTTCGGTGTATTTTAGGGCAAGATCTTCCAATTCGCTTTTTATGGCATACAAGCCAAGCCTGTGGGCTAGGGGGGCAAAAAAATAACTGGTTTCTGATGCAATTTTCAACCTCTTTTCCATGGTCATTGCATCAAGTGTGCGCATATTGTGCAGACGGTCGGCAAGTTTTATCAGAATGACCCTGACATCATCAGACAAGGTCAGTATCATTTTGCGGAAATTCTCAGCCTGAGCTGATGCTACAGTATGATCCAGCTGTTCTTTGATTTTGGTCAGACCATCAGTTATCCTGGCTACTTTATCTCCAAACATCTGCCGGATGTCTTCAATCGTATAGTTGGTATCCTCAACCACATCATGAAGCAATGCGCAAACTATTGAAGTTTCACCCAGTCCGATTTCTGTCGCTACAATTCTGGCCACTTCAATCGGATGATATATATAGGGTTCACCGCTTTTGCGGCGCATATCCTTATGCGCAGTTACAGCAAGGTTAAAAGCCTTCCGTACCATGCGGTGGTTCCTATCCTCATTTCCTGTGTTCCAGGCATTCAGAAGTTCACGGTATCGTTTCAGAATCTCCCTGCGTTCCTGCTCCGGGTTAATAACATACATGCAGAACCTATAATTAATGTATACAAAATCAATTAACAAAGTTACGCAAATTAGAAATGCCGTGTGCCGTCAATTTTAAGGACATTTTCAAAATAAGCAGAACAAAACAAACCAATTCACGGCTATGTGTCATTGTTATAAAAAACACTGCTTGGCGTCAAAGACATCAGGATGGTTTTTTACCAGGATGAAAAAAGCAGAATTTTACCGGTTGGATTTTACCGGGTTAATAAAAACCTCTGCAAAAAACGGTAATGATTCTAAAACAATTCCGATTGTGCTTTTTTAAAAATTTCATTACAGCAAAGAAATGATTGCGGTATTGTTTTTGCAGCCGTTGCAGACCGTGCTTTAAAATTGACTAATTTTGATTTGCTTCTGGTGCTTAATTGTTTTACTCTTTCTGTTGATGAACCTGCATACATTCAAATTGATCAGTCTGATAAAATATACTCCTGCAATACTCTTCTTTTTGCAGGTTTTTCAGGCTTTTGCTACACACCAGCGAGCCGGTGAAATTACTTACAGGCATATTTCAGGGCTTACTTATGAAGTAACCATAACTACCTATACATTCGCTCCCAGTGCTGCTGACCGTTGCGAACTGACCATTAACTGGGGTGATGGTGAATACAGCATACTGGGACGTGTTAACGGACCTGCAGGGCGAACACCGGCAGGAGTTTATTGTGAACACGTCGGTGAAAATATCTCAGCAGAAATCAGGCTCAATATTTACACCGGAATTCACACTTATGCATCTGCTTCAACCTATCATATCTGGCTCGAAGACCCCAACAGAAACCTCGGTATCCAAAACATTCCCAATTCAGTTGATGTTCCGCTTTACATTGAAACCTTACTTGTTATCAATCCCTTCCTGGGAAGCAACAATTCACCGGTTTTATTGTTACCACCTATTGATAACGGTTGTGTCGGATTGCCTTTTTGGCACAATGCCGGAGCCTATGATCCGGATGGTGACAGCCTGGCGTACAAACTTGTCAATTGTAAAGGCGCCGGTGGGCTGGATATCATCGGCTACAAATTACCAAGCGAAGTGGACTCTCAAAATCCGGGAAGCTTTGCAATTAATCCTCTGACCGGGGATATCCTATGGGAAAATCCCACTCTGCAGGGTGAATATAATTTTGCTTTTATTATAGAAGAATTCCGGAATGGGGTACGGATTGGCTATGTTACACGCGATATGCAGGTTAACATTACAACCTGCGATAATACACCTCCTGTGATCACCGTTGCCGACACCTGCATCATTGCAGGTGACACACTGCATCTTTATATTGAAGCCAGTGACGCCGATAACGACAGGATAACGCTTACAGCCGAAGGCGGACCATTACTTTTACCGGTCAGCCCTGCGGTTTTTGAGCAACCTGATGATTCAGCCGGGCATGTCAGCCAGACTTTGGTATGGCCTGCGGTTTGTAACCATGTGAGAAAACAACCCTACCAGGTTTACTTTAAAGCAATAGACAACGGCATCCCTGTCCAACTATTTGATTTACAGACCATAAATATTAACGTTATCGCTCCGCCAGTTTTGAACCCTTTGGCTGTACCTCTCGGAAACAGTATCATATTAAGCTGGGACCAGCATGAATGTGCCGATATAAAAGGATATCGCATATACCGCCGCGCGGGCCCTTCCGGATTTTCACCCGGTCTTTGCCAGACCGGTGTACCCCCTGAAACCCACTACAGCCTGATCGCCGAAACAACCAATGCTGAAATTACTTCTTTTACGGATGACAACAATGGCATCGGATTGGTCAGAGGAATCATGTATTGTTACATTGTTACCGCATATTATGATGATGGTGCCGAAAGCATCGCATCTGAAGAGTTCTGTGCAAGTCTGAAAAAAGATCTCCCGGTTCTGACCAACGTCAGTGTCAATTCAACATCGGTTGATGATGGCAGCATATATATTGCATGGTCAAAGCCCTCGGAACTGGATTTTAATCAGACTCCGGGACCATTTATTTACAGGCTTTTCCGGTCGGAGGGGGATACAAATGCCATCAAACAGCAGATACAGGAATTTACTGACCTGAACGATACCATATATACCGATAACAACCTGAATACCCGGGATACATCATGGACTTATACCATCGAGTTTATCAACAATACACCGGGAAATGTTTTCAGTATCGGATTTACGGTTCCGGCATCTTCTGTTTTTATTCGTATTAGACCATCGGATAAAGCGTTAAAAATCTCGATATCCGATAATGTTCCCTGGGTAAATGAAAGTTTTACCATATACAGGAAAAACATGGTAACCGCGGTTTTCGACAGTATTGCCACTACGATTCTTCGGGAATTTTCGGATACTGCCCTGGTAAATGGTCAGGAATACTGCTACAGGGTAAGGTCAGAAGGAACCTATGGAACACCAGGCTATATTGACCCGATTATAAATTTTTCGCAGGAAAAGTGCGCCACACCAATTGACAATGTAGCACCCTGTCAACCGGAACTGATGGTTAAGGTGAATTGCGATGACCTGACACTTCAGTTCATTTGGACAGATATTTCTCTTTCATGCGCGCCCGATATTGATAAATACTACTTATACCGCAAAGGCAGCCCTCATCATTTACTCAGTACATTTGAAGAGACGGTTACTTCTTTCATTTATCAGCCCGGACAGAATATTGCCGGGTGTTTCTTTGTTGTTGGTGAAGATATCAACGGAAATACCGATACGACAAAATACAATCAGATATGCGTGAGCATTGACAATTGCCCGAGATACCGTTTGCCGAATGTTTTTACGCCAAACGGCGATTCCTGGAATGATCTATTCACACCGTACCCAGGCTATACTTCTGTTGAAAGAATTGATTTGCAGATTTTTAACAGATGGGGTGTACTGGTTTTTGAAACTTCTGATCCGGCCATTAATTGGGATGGGAAAGATAAAAATTCTGATATGGAGTGCACCGATGGTGTATATTTCTATACCTGCGATGTTTATGAAATCGTCGGTTCACCCGAAACATCGGAAGAAAAAAGAATACAAAAGCGAACCCTGGTCAACAGCGTGCATTTGCTGAGGTAGTCTTCAGAACCAGCCAGAAAGCATTCTTCATGAAGCAGCATGCATCCTATTAAAAAAAAAGAAGCTGACCAGGATTTGAGACAGCTTCCATTTTTTTTGAATTACACTTAGAAAAGCTTTTCAGCGAGGTCAACCACGCGGGCTGAATAACCCCATTCATTGTCATACCAGGAGAGAACCTTGACTGTTCTTCCATTCACCATGGTGCTCTTTGCATCAAAGATGGAAGAGGCCGGGTTGTGTATAATATCCACTGACACGATTTCATCCTCGGTATATTCGAGAATTCCCTTCATCGGACCTTCGGCAGCTTCTTTCATCGCAGCATTGATCTGTTCCTTTGTAACTTCAACTTTAAGGTTGACAACAAGGTCTACGAGTGAACCGGTCGGGGTTGGAACCCGAACAGCAAGACCATCAAGTTTTCCTTTAAGTTCCGGTATCACAATGCCTACTGCTTTAGCGGCTCCGGTGGTCGTCGGAATCTGTGAAACGGCAGCAGAACGTGCACGGCGCAGATCGCTGTGGGGAGCATCAAGAATTGTCTGATCGTTGGTATATGAGTGAATGGTTGTCATCAGACCATTCTCAATACCAAATTTATCATTCAGAACTTTTGCTACCGGAGCAAGGCAGTTTGTAGTACAGGATGCATTTGAAATGCACTGGTCCGTATCTTTGAGGTCATGATCATTAACACCCAGAACGATGGTACGGTCAATGGCGTCTTTGGATGGTACAGTAAGGATGACTTTTTTTGCTCCATTCTTCAGGTGATCACCGTAGCCACCCTTGGGGCTCTCTTTGGCCCGGAATATTCCGGTTGCTTCAACCACCACATCAGGAGTAACTGCCCATAGAATATTCGCCGGACTGCGCTCAGCAGTCACAGGATATTTCACACCATTGACGATGAGTGAAGTTTCATCACTTTCAATTTTTCCGTTAAATCTACCCTGGGTTGAATCATATTTAAGCAGATAAGCGAGGGTTTTCGTACTGGTGAGGTCATTAATACCAACAACTTCAATGTTGTCTCTTTCAAGCGCAAGTTTGAATACATTGCGGCCGATCCTTCCGAATCCGTTGATAGCTAATTTAATTTTTGACATATTTTTCAAATTTAGGTTTATGAATTCCCTTCTCAAAAAGCGGTGCAAAGGTAGTTAATTTTTACTTAATTAAAAAACAAATATATTCTTAAATATTATCGTATACCACTGATATTCTTCACGTTATAATTCATTTCCAGGCATGTTTTTATGAAACCCGACAACATATAATATCCGCAATCGATTGCGAAAAACAGGTCTGAGAATCATCTGATATTTAGGCTTAACAACTTAATAGAATTCGCATTAAATTTGCACCGATGAAAAATACCCGCAATTTTTGCATTATTGCACACATAGATCACGGTAAGAGCACCCTCGCTGACAGGTTACTGGAATTTACGGGCACCCTTACTGAACGGCAGACACAGGATCAGGTTCTTGACGATATGGACCTGGAGCGCGAGCGCGGCATAACCATAAAAAGCCACGCTATTCAAATGGAGTATAAGTCCGGTGGTGAAAATTACAAACTCAATCTTATTGATACACCGGGTCATGTCGACTTTTCATATGAAGTTTCCAGATCAATAGCCGCCTGTGAAGGAGCATTGCTTATCATTGATGCTACCCAGGGAATACAGGCACAGACTATTTCGAACCTTTACCTTGCTTTGGAGCATGATCTGGAGATTATCCCGATCATGAATAAAATGGACATGGACAATGCCATGCCCGAAGATGTTGAAGAACAGATAATAGACCTTATTGGCTGTAAGTCCGATGAAATTATCAGGGCTTCTGGAAAAACAGGGTTGGGTGTTGACCTGATTCTCGAAGCCATTATCAAACGCGTTCCGGCTCCGACCGGTAATCCTGAAGCTCCGCTCCAGGCTTTGATTTTCGATTCAGTTTTCAACTCTTTCAGAGGAATTATTGCTTATTTCCGGATTTTCAATGGTCAGATACGGAAAGGCGATCTGGTTAAGTTTTTTGCAACAGGAAAGGAATACAATGCTGACGAGGTTGGCGTGCTTAAACTGGTTCAGCAGCCACGCGATGTGCTCAGCGCCGGTGATGTTGGTTACATAATTTCTGGTATAAAGGCATCACGCGAAGTTAAAGTCGGTGATACCATTACCCACGTTAAGAACCCCTGCGAAAAAGCCATTGAAGGATTTACCAATGTTAAACCCATGGTGTACGCAGGGATTTATCCCATTGATGCCGATGATTATGAAGAATTGCGGGCTTCGATGGAAAAACTGCAACTCAACGACGCTTCCCTGGTTTTTGAACCGGAATCATCGGCCGCCCTTGGATTTGGTTTCAGATGTGGTTTTCTGGGACTTCTTCACATGGAAATCATTCAGGAAAGACTCGACCGTGAGTTTGACATGGATGTGATTACAACAGTACCAAACGTTTCCTATAAAGCTTTTACCACCAGGGGGGAAATGATTGAAGTACACAATCCTTCAGGTCTCCCGGCTCCCAATTATCTTGATTACATTGAAGAACCGTATATCACGGCGCAGATTATTTCAAAATCGGAATATGTTGGTGCGGTGATGACCCTGTGCATCGGAAAAAGAGGGATGCTGAAAAATCAGATTTACCTCACCAGTGACAGGATTGAACTGACTGTTGAACTGCCTCTGGGTGAAATTGTATTTGATTTTTACGATAAGCTGAAGAGCATTTCGAAAGGATATGCATCGTTTGACTATCATATAACCGGATATAAACAGGCAAAATTAGTCAGGCTTGATATTCTGTTGAACGGAGAACCGGTGGATGCCCTCTCCACCCTGATACATCAGGATAATGCCTATGACTTTGGCCGGAGGATGTGCTCGAAACTCAGGGAACTTATCCCGCGGCAACAGTTCGACATTGCGATTCAGGCAGCGATCGGTGCCAAAGTTATCGCCCGCGAAACAGTGAAAGCGGTGCGTAAGGATGTAACTGCCAAATGCTATGGCGGAGATATCACGCGTAAACGAAAACTTCTGGAGAAACAGAAGAAAGGGAAGAAGCGCATGCGGCAGGTCGGCAATGTTGAAGTACCTCAGACTGCTTTTCTGGCTGTATTAAAACTCGATTAGTCTGTTAAAATCAGATGTCGATCAGTTTATGCTTAACAGCGTAAATAATTACCTCGATAATATTCTTGGCGTCGGTCTTTGTCATGAGGTTTGCCCGGTGTTTTTCAACAGTTCTGCTGCTGATGAACATCTTATCGGCAATCTCCTTGGTTGACAACCCCTTGCAGACATACCCCAACACTTCAAGTTCCCGTTCTGAGAAGTTTATGATATCTTCTGCGGGTTTTTCTTTAATGGCCTCATTATCCCGGAATACTGAAATCAGTTTGTTAATGAGTTCCGTTGAAACATAACTTCGCTTTCCGGCAATCAGGTCAACTGCTTTTTCAAATTCTTCGATTTCACTGATGCTTAATTTCTCCAGCCCGGAGGTTTCATGAATCTCAGGTTTGCTATTTGTCATCATCCCGATCAGGCTGGAGCGACCTTTTACCTTGAGACCTTCAATACCAAATAACTCCATATTTATAAGCCTTCCATCCTTCTGCTTCACCCTGAAACTGATATGGATTTCTTTTTCGAATCCACGCTGACATCTGCTGATCTTTTCTAATGCAGCTGATTTATCCTGCTCAAAGATCAGGTCATCAAACCCCATTTTCAGCAGTTCTTCACGGCTATAACCCAGAGTTGCTGACAGGCTTGGATTGGTTTCAATAAAACTTTCTTCCTGGTATATGTAAATACCATAGGGTGAAATCATGGATAAGGCGATGAATTTCTCTTCGTTGGCCTTCCGGTGTGCGTCAGCCTTATTGAGTCTGGTTGCAATTGAAGTCAGCAACTCATCGTATTCAAAAGGTTTAACAATATAATCATCAGCGCCCAACTGCATGCCAAAACGTATATCCTTCAGGTCAGATTTTGCAGTCAGGAAAACAAATGGAATCATTGCCGTAGCAGAACTTTCTTTGAGTACATTAAACACATCATATCCGCTGATCTCGTTCATCGAAATATCGCAGAGAATAAGATCAGGCAAAAGCGCAAAGGCCTTCTGAATGCCGGCAGCACCATCACCGGCATGGGTTACATCATAACCTTTCACCCGTAAAAGATTAGAAATGGTTATTGCAAGGGCCTTGTCGTCCTCAACCAATAGTATCTTCACACTATTTATATCATTCTTTGTCATCGTTTGCTTTTTTATTCCATCACCCGGGCTTCCCGTGTAACAGGAAGAATTACTTTAAATACTGAACCAATGCCTACTTTGCTTTCAAAACTGATTTCTCCCTTATGCAATTTCAGGCAGTCCCTGACAACAGCAAGACCCAAACCAGAGCCTCTGGCATTCCGGGCATTGCTGGTTCTGTAAAATGGTTCAAAAATATAATTCATTTCGTCCTCAGGAATTCCAATTCCCTGGTCAGAGATTACAAAACATGCCTGATCGGCTGAGACCATACTGATTTCAAACTTTACCCTGAATTTTTTCTCAGAAAAATTCAGTGCATTCAGCAACAGGTTTGTAAAGATATGGCTAAAAAGTGATTCGTCAATCCAGACTTCTAACGGAATCTGATGAATAACAAGGTCTATTCTGTCAGGAACCATCTCCATTTCGTTCAGATCCTTTACAAGATTCCGGCTGAGTTTTTCCATGTCTGTAATTGCCGGTTTAAATTCCAGCTTGCCTTTATTCACGGCATCAATTACGGTAACCTTATCCAATACCCTTAGCAGTGATTTCACAGCCATCCTGCTGAGTTCGAACGCGTCATTGATGGTCTCGGCATCAAGCTGAAACCTGTGATTTTCCAGTAATTGAAGATTACTGTATATGATAGATAACGGTGTTCTGAATTCGTGAGAAATGGTTGAAATATATTTTGATTTAACATTACTCAATTCAATCTCATGTTTCAAAGAACTTCGTATGGCCTCATGCTTTGCTTTGCGCTCGGTGATATCTCTTATCAGACCGTGGACACCAAGAATACGGCCGTCAGGGCCGCTGAATGTCGCTGCAGTAACTTCAGCCCATCGCTTTACCATATCCTTTCTGATAAACTCTATTTCAAAAAGTTCAGGTTTATCTTCGGTCTTGGAATGATTCTGCTGAGCCTCCATTTCTTTGAAACGGTTCCAGATTTTCAGGCCCGCCTCCAGGGAATCCGGGGTTAGCAGACTACTCACCGGAATGGCAGCCAGTTCTTCTGCAACATAACCGGTGAGTTTTTTAATAGAAGCACTCAGAAAAGCAAGGCGGGCATCCATATCGACCACACAGAATACATCGGACATATTTTCAGCAACGAGACTGAACAGTACTTTCCGGCTGCCTATTTCATCAATACTATCGAGAAAAAAAGTCATATTCCGGAAGGACGAAAGCAGATACTTCTCACCACTCACCGACGTAAACGGAAACTTGCTGACAAGAAACTTATAATCAATTCTGTTGGACGAGCACTCCCGCGTGTATTCTACAGGTATTCCGGTTTTAATAATGCCTTCATCTTCCGTTTCAGCATGCTCCAGCAATTGACCAAGTAAATCGAGCCATAATTCCGGCAGAGGCTTATCAAAACCGGAAAACGGCATCGTTGACCTGCTGCTGTTGAAAGTATAGGCCAAAGGTTCCTGACCCGCAGGTCTTATGTAGGAATAAACAGAATAGTCCGGTAAATTGGGATTCCCTGAAAGAGCAAAAAGCTGACCATGATCAGATGAGAAAAGTTCCGGCAGTTTATAAGTTACCATAGTAATATAAATAAATTCAACCTACCCTGCTCAACAGGACAGATTAACAATTAATAGTAAAATCGGGCATTAGTAATCCTTCTTCCCGGTGAGTATTCAGCCGGGCATAATTTATTTCACATAATCATCAGAATACCTGTAACTTTTCTGCTTCTTATCTGTCTTAATGACAACCGACTGAACCAATCACGGCAGATGACAGCAGCGGAATATAACAGTTGTGTAAATAGTTACTCAGACAGAGTCTACCGGTTTATCCTGAAAAATATAGGGGATGAAGAGCGTGCGCGTGATATCGTGCAGGATTCATTCTTTAAAATGTGGGAAAAGTCAAAGGAGATTTCGTCGGAAAAAGCAAAATCATACCTGTTTACCACTGCCTACCACACCATGATTGACGATATCAGAAGATACAAACGGACTACTGCCATAGATGAAAATGTTGCCGCTGAACTGAGTGTGAGTAATTCATACAATGACATTCAGCAGGTACTCAATATTGCACTTGCCAGATTGCCTGAGATTCAGAAAGCAGTGATAACTCTCCGGGACTATGAAGGATATTCCTATGAAGAGATCGGGAAAATCACCGGACTAAATGAATCGCAGGTCAAAGTTTATATTTACCGTGCCCGGGTGAGTCTGAAGGATTACATCGGAAGCCTTGACCGGGTTATTTAAATCTTAGGCATAAGGAGAGAGATGCCATGGGTGAAATGACAATCAACAGAACAAATTATGAGTTTTTCATCATCGGATACCTCGATGGTACACTCGACCCTGTAGAAACTGCGGGGTTGCTGGTTTTTCTGGAACAAAATCCGGACCTGAAGGAGGAAGCATCCAATCTGGCTTCTTTTTCATTAATACCGGATGGCGATACGGTGTTCGGTTTTAAGGAAGCAATGATCAGGCCTGCAGACAAAGATGCAGTTCTGATGAACACTTCCAACTATAGCCACTATTTTGTTGCAGCACTGGAAGGGGACCTGACACCGGGCGGATTGAAATCAGTGGAAGCTTTTCTGGACAAGAATCCGGTGCTCAGAAAAGAATACGAACTCTTTTCTTTAGCAAGGTTAAAGAATGATGATGAAATCAGATACCCCAACCAGGCAAATCTTAAGAAATCCGCTGCAGGTGGTATCCGCAGAATGGTCTATTTCGGTGCTGCGGCTGCCGGTATTCTTCTTTTGATTTCCGTATATTTAAGAATGGAACCTCAATCAACCACTTCCATTTCTGAAAATAAAATCAGAAAAGAAACACCGGAACGAAAAACCCCGGCAAAAGTTCGGGACCGGATAAGTGTAAAGCCAGACAATCCTGCTAAAGAGATTCATGAAATACATCATAAACCTGCCGGGCAAGTCAGGAAAACTGAATACGGAAAAACCAGGGTCAAGACCAATGCCCGCCCTGCCGCGAATCCGGAGCAAATAATCCGCATTCCTTCACGTCATTATATGAATGTAACTCCTCTGCCTTTTAACGGCGGTAACCGCAATTTCTATTCAGACCTGTTTGATGATATCAGGAAATCACAGGAGCCCATGCTGGCAAAACTTGAAGAGGAACCTTTTAAAACAAACAGGCTTCCTCTTCCCGGGACTAAAACCGGTAACCGGATAAACAGCCTCTTACGTACCGGGGCCCAGATTGTATCACTTGTTCCTGAATCGCTGAATGGCTGGATGCTTGCCGATCTTGGTATCGAAGGTATTAATATGCTCACCGATAAAGATATAAAGCTTCAGCGGATTGCAAAACCAGATGGTCGTACAGAAAAAGTTATTATTTCTCAGAATGGTTCCGGCTATTCAATTGGCAGAAAACCGGACTAAACGTTGCTCTGCGTTTTTTTTCCTTCACTAAAATAATACCTGATAAGATATAGTGAAGGGAAGAATACCTCCCCTGCTGATCCGGACAAATCAAAAAAATATATTGCTTGTAACAAAACCTGTTGAATTGCCGTCACAACAGAAAACACGACATTAAAATACAAAGCCATGAAATCTATCTTAAAACTTCAGAAGCCAGTTTTACTTGCTTTACTGATCATGACATCCGGACTTTCATTATCTGCACAAACCAGAGGCAGTGGCAATCTGGTTAAACAGGACCGCACACTGGCCCCATTTACCGAAATTGAAGCTGGAAGTGCCTTTGAAATATTACTCACTCAGGGTGAACCAGCCCAGGTAACTGTTGAAACCGATGATAATTACCTGGATAAGGTTCAAACCATTGTTGAAAACAACCGGCTTGTTATTACTTCCGACGGATTGAAAAATCCGACTGCGATGAAGGTTTTCATAAAAACACCAGGTGTTAAACTTATTGAACTGGATGGTGCAGCAAGGCTTAATACAGAAGGTGAAATAAAAATTTCAGACCTGGTCATTATTGCCAGTGGCGCTTCAAAAGCCAATATGGAATTGGATGTTCAGGCACTTAAGAGTGAAATCAGTGGTGCTGCCAGGCTAAAACTTAAAGGTAAAGCGGCGCGTCATTTAACCACAATCTCCGGGGCTGCTTTTCTGGAAGCAATGGAATTATTTACACAAACAACGGAAGCTGATGTCAGCGGAGCTGCCAAAGCGAAAGTTTACGCAATCAGTGAACTTAAGGCAGATATCAGCGGAGCAGGATCACTCACCTATTTTGATGATTCTGAAACCCCGAAAATCAATGAACCGGGCACTTATTCATTTCAGTTTGAGAATCCGGAAACCCCGGATGCAAAAGATATGGAAGATGTGGTAAGCACTACGGAATACGGAGATTCCACGCTGATAAATATTGGTGATATAGAACTTAAAGTGTTCGAAGGAGATAATACGACCATTAAAATAGGCGACCGGGAACTTGAAGTTGATGAAGAGGGAAACGTTGATTTTAAACGCGACAAGAGTGATCGTTTCGATGGTCATTGGGGTGGTTTTGATATGGGAATAAATGGTTATCTGAATAAGGATATGGCTTTCGATATTCCGGAAGATTACAGTTTTCTCGAACTTCGTTATGAAAAATCAATCAATGTCGCCTTGAACATCTACGAGCAGAATTTTAACCTGATCGGAAAGAATTTCGGACTTACCACCGGTCTTGGATTTGAATGGAACAATTACCGGTTTGACAACAATGTACTGCTTGTTCGTGACACATTGGGATTTGTAGATGGGGAATTCCTGGATACAGATGGCATTAATTATACAAAAAGCAAGTTGGTTGTCAATTACCTTACACTGCCGGTTCTGCTCGAATATCAGACAAACAGGTTTGCGAACAAAAACAGTTTCCATATCAGTGCCGGGATACTGGCAGGATTGCGCATCGGGTCCCATTCGAAAATTGCCTATAATGACGGGGCCAAACAAAAAGACAAATACAACGACAAAAAGGATTATGATATCAATCCATTCAAACTTGACCTTACTGCGCGCATCGGCTGGGGAAAGGTAAACCTGTACGCAAATTACTCATTGACCACATTATTCAAAGATAACCGCGGCCCTGATCTATACCCGTTTGCTGCGGGCATAACCCTCACAAGCTGGTAAACAGCGCCAAAGTTGCATCTGCCAATGCTGTCACCCGAAAGGGAGGCAGCATTTTTCCATTGTAAAAAAAGTATTAAATTTACCCCCTCTAAAAAAGCCGGCAATTTTAAGCAATAAGGCACACCGAAAGGATTCAGCCGATAAATTAACAACAACTGCCATATGTCAGGACACAATAAATGGTCAACCATTAAGCGTAAAAAGGGCGCACTGGACGCGAAACGATCAAAAATCTTTTCCAGGATTATTAAAGAAATCACAGTAGCCGTTAAGGAAGGCGGGCCGGATCCGGACGGTAACCCACGGCTGAGGCTTGCCATTTCGAATGCAAAAGGCGCCAGTATGCCCAAAGATAATATCACACGGGCAATTAATAAAGGTGCTGAGAAGGATGGCGCAAACTATATTGAGTCAACCTATGAAGGGTATGCACCCAACGCCATCGCTGTTTACATTGAATGCACCACCGATAACCAGCAACGCACAATTTCCAACATCCGGTCCTATTTCAACAAATTCGGAGGTAATCTGGGGACCAACGGATCATTGGCTTTCCTGTTTGACCGCAAAGGGGTTTTCAACATTCCAAAAGGCACCATAAATCTGGATGAATTCGAAATGGAAGTTATTGATGCAGGAGCTGAAGATATTCAGATTGAAGACGAAAGCATCACCATCACTACAGCCATGGAAGACTTCGGCACTATGGTCAAGAAACTGGAAGAGATGGGCATAGAACCTGAGAATGCAGAGTTGCAGAGGATTCCGAAAGACACGGTAAAATTAGATAAAGATGCCGCAAAAAAAGTCCTGAGACTGATTGATCTGTTCGAGGAAGACGATGATGTAAGCAATGTATTCCACAATCTGGAACTTACAGATGAACTGATGGAGGATCTTGATTGATTTATCCTTTGGTTTCAAACCAAACCGAACTTATTGTATAAAAGCAGAAAGCCGCAAAATTGCGGCTTTCTGCTTTTATCTCCTTAAATTTTCTATTTCATAACAGATACTATATCATAAGTATCCAATGCTATGACCAGCTCTTCATTGGTAGGAACTACCATCACCGTTACCTTTGATGATTCTTTGGTTAGAATGGCTTCCTTTCCGCGAAGACCTTCATTTTTTTCCTGATCAAATTCAAGACCCATATACTCCATATCTTTTGTTGTCAGATACCTGGTTGTTGAATCGTTTTCACCAACTCCGCCGGTAAAAATGATCAGATCGACACCGCCCATGGCTGCTGTATAGGCACCTATGTATTTACGTATCCTGTAGTAATACATTTCAAGGGTGACTTTCGCCCGTTTATTGCCTTGTTCGGCAGCTATCTCCACATCACGCATATCAGATGAAACACCGGAAACGCCGAGCATACCACTGTGCTTGTTGACCAGTGTGTTGGCTATTGGAATATCAATTTCTTCCTTGTTGATAATCTGGATAAATGCTCCGATATCCAGGTCCCCTGTACGGGTGCCCATCATCAAACCTTCAATCGGCGTCATTCCCATTGAGGTATCCAATGATTTACCATTTTTAATTGCTGCAATGGAGGCACCGTTACCCAGGTGACAGGTGATGATCTTCAGATCTTCCATATTTTTTCCAAGGATGTCGGCAGCACGTTTTGATACGTATCTGTGAGAGGATCCGTGGAATCCGTATCTCCGGATTTTATATTTTTCATAGAGGGAGTAAGGGATTCCATACAGATATACATAATCCGGCATCGTTTGGTGGAAAGCGGTATCAAAGACCCCAACCTGAGGAATTTCGGGTAAAAGTTGAGTAATGGAATAAATTCCCTTCAGGTTTGGCGGATTGTGAAGAGGAGCCAGATCGATACATTCCTCCAATGCGTCTATGACCTCATTGGTAATGTAAACACTGCCATTGAACTTTTCCCCGGCATGAACCACCCTGTGTCCGACAGCCAGAATCTCATCAAGGCTCTTTATACTGCCGTATTTCTCGCTGATTAAGACACCCAGCAGGTACTCTATTCCTGCCTGATGGTCGAGAATTTCGCCTTCGAGTTTGACTTCGGTCCCATCGTTGCGGGAATGTTTGAGAAGTGAACCCTTCAGACCTATTTTATCTACAAGTCCCTTTGCCAGCACTTCACTTGAAGGCATGTCAAATAACTGATATTTTATTGATGAACTTCCGCAGTTCAGAACGATTATTTTCATTTTATCTTATTTTTCCTGTAACAATTAGGCCCAAAAATTATTCACGGCCCAGATTTGTGATTGAGCCCTTTTTGGGTAAGCGCTTTCCACCCTGATAAAGATAAAAGCCTTCACCGATCCGACGACCGACCATATTTGCCCTAACCAGCCTCTTGAGCACCGGTGATGGTTTATATTTCTTTTCACCAAACTCCGTATAAAGATTCTCCATCCATTTCAGGACCTTGTCAAGCCCGATTTTGTCAGCCATTTCGAATGGCCCCAATTGCAATCCTGAAGTTTCTCTCATGGTTTCATCGATATCAGACACAGATGCTACTCCTTCCATAAGTATTTCACAGGCTTCATTGATGAGGGGAACCAGCATTCGGGTACTCACATTTCCGGATGACTCGTTTACATTTATCAGTTTCTTGCCTATCAGCAGGGCGAGTTTACTCACTAATTGATAGGTATCATCGGAAGTGTATACCGATCTTACAGCTTCAATGATTTTTATTTTCCCAACAGGAGAGAAAAAATGCAGTCCCATTGCCCTCTCCGGATGTTTCAACACCGATGATATTTCAGATATCATCAGGGTTGCAGTGTTTGAAACAATGATGGCATCGGCATGAACCACGGCTTCAATCTTGCGGAAAATCTCCTGACGGAGTTCAAGACTTGTTCCCTTCTTTTTAGAATTGACTGTTTCGAAAACAATTTCACAGTCAGAAAGCTCTGAATAATCGGTGGAGCCTTTAATGCGTGACAAGATAAGTTTTTTCTCGCTGCCTGTCAGCCCCCATTTGCTGATGCGATCATCCAGTTGGGCTTCAATGCGCTTCAGCACTTCAGCAATCCGGTCCTCACTCACATCAATAAACACTACATCAATACCGGACTGGCTGATCAATACTGAAATCTCCTGTCCCATGGTGCCACAGCCTACTACTCCCACCTTTTGTAAAGAACCTTTTGAGTGCATGGTTTTACCAAGACTGAAATCTTCTAATCGTTCTGACATCTTAAAAATTTATTACTGGTTAACTACTTTTATTCAAACCGGTTGCCTGAATTGCCGTAATGGCAACAAGATTAACAATATCACTTACAGAACAACCCCTCGAAAGATCATTGATTGGTGCTGCCATCCCTTGTAAAACGGGTCCAATTGCTTCAGCTCCGGCCAGACGTTGAACAAGTTTATAGGCAATATTTCCGGTTTCGAGTCCGGGGAAAACAAGTACATTGGCTTTTCCGGCAATCTGGCTGCCCGGCGCTTTATGCATTCCAACCGTTTCAACAATGGCTGTGTCAGCCTGAAGCTCACCATCGATTTCAAGCCAGGGAGCCCTTTCTCGGGCTAAACGGGTTGCTTCAATAACTTTGTCGCAAAGGGCATGTTTGGCGCTGCCTTTGGTTGAAAAGCTAAGCATGGCAACCCTGGGTTCAATGCCGGCAATTGTCTTAGCTGTCGCTGCGGTAGAAACAGCAATCTCAGCCAGTTCCTCCGCAGTCGGATCAGGATGGACCGCACAATCGGCAAAGACCAGGATATTTCCTGGAACATAAGGATTATCCTTGAAAATCATAAGAAATGCTCCGGACACCACGCTGATGCCCGGCAATGTTTTAATAATCTGAAATGCAGGACGCAATACATTTCCGGTTGCATTCATCGCTCCTGCCACTTCGCCATCAGCTTCACCTGCTTTAATGAGTAATGCAGCCAGATACAGCGGATCTTCAGTAAGCCGGAGTGCTTCTTCATAGGTTAGGCCTTTGGATTTCCTTATTTCAAAAAAGATGGCAGCATAGCGGTCTTTATCAGGGTTTTCAACAGGGTCGATTATTCTTGCATCCGAAATATACTGTAAACCAAATTTAACAATTTTACTTTCAATTTCAGCCTTATTGCCTATCAGGATGATTCGGGCAATTTTTTCTTTGAGGATAAAATCAGCAGCCTTGAGGGTCCGCTCTTCAGTACCTTCGGGTAGAACAATGCACTTTGATGCTTTTTTTGCATTCTCCCTGATGTTATTCATCAATGACATTCTGTAGTATATATTAGTACGGGAACTTATTTGAGGATTGAATTTCAGGGCGCAAATTTATGACTAATTCATTCGTGTTCCTATAAATGAGCCTATTATTTATTATATTCTTAAATTATCATATACATCTGTTTTTCTGTGCATTACTAACATTTCACCACTTATTTTTCTACCTGTGTGGAAATGAAAAAGCAGAGGAACAAAAAAGTCTGTTTTCACATGCAGAGCCAAAATGTATTAATTTTGCAATCCAGATGACAGCTATAGAACAAAAGACGGAAAATAACAGCTTCTTTTTGAAATCTGTCATTTCAGCGGTAAAAACTGAAACCGATTCAACGTTGAATTATGCGGATTTCCTCGTTGACAGCCTTAATTTTACAGGTCCCGATACAGTTTTTCATTTTGAACTGAAAGAAATCATTTTACCGGAAGAATCTTTTGATTCTGTCCCGAAGCTTCCGGTATATGACAAGCCCTCAATTTTCGCAGCATCGAAGGTGAATCCGGTCAAAATCAATCCTGAAATCAGGCAAAATCATAATTTGGACTGGTTAACAGCCCTTTTCCTGGTATGTCTGGTTTTACTTGCGTGGATAAAGTACTACAATCTGCGAAGAATAAAACAGGTTTTCAGAGCTGTTATAGCCAGACATAATGTAAATCAACTTGTCAGGGATGGCAATCTGCCAGAAGAAAGGATCACACCTGGACTTGCATTGATATATATAACCTGTCTTGCCGTTGTTCTATACCAGTTCGGGTACAATTCAATGAGCACATGGCTGGGGATAACAATACCATCGGTAATATTCCTGGTTTTTTTCGGAGGGATTACTTTCCTCTGGATACTGAAAATAGCCGTGATTAAGGGAACCGGGATAATCTTCAGAACCAAACAGGATACCAGTGAGCTTATACTTACCAACCTTATTTATAATGCAGCAGGTGGTATCGTGATTTTTCCCTTCGTAATAACCGGATATTATACCGGAAGTATAATCATTTTGAAGATTGCAGTTGGGATTTTACTTACAGGAATGGGCTTCAGATTTTTCCGGAGTCTCAGTGTCGGAATAACAGCGCAATCGTTTTCGGTATTGTATTTATTTTTGTATCTTTGCACGCTCGAAATTTTACCGGTACTCTTTCTTTACAGGTTGGTTACATATACTGAGTAACAAGCAGTTAGTTACCGGAATGACTGAAAATGAAGCTTAAGTTAAATTTCTAATTCCCAATTAAATTGAAAATCAAGAATGTACTGATTTCGCAGCCAAAGCCTGCTGAACTTGAGAAATCGCCTTATGGTGAAATTATCAAAAAATACTGCCTGAATGTTGATTTTCATAAATTCTTCAAAATTGAAGGATTAAGTTCTATTGATTTCAGGAAAGAAAATAAAGTGAGATTAGCTGATAATACTGCAGTAATATTTACCAGTAAGCATGGTGTAGACCATTTTTTCAGACTGGCAGCAGAACTCAGGACAGAGATTCCGGAAACCATGAAGTATTTCTGTTCATCTGAAGCAACGGCCTATTATCTCCAGAAATATATTCAATACCGGAAGCGCAAGATCTTTTTCAGTAGCCAGGAATTACAAGACCTGGTTGATATTATCAGGAAACACAAAACTGAAAAATACCTTCTTCCATGCAGTGTAGAACACAACAATGAGTTATCCGACCTTCTTGACCAACATAAGATAACATATACCAAAGCGTTGATGTACCGAACGGTACCGGATGATATGACTTTTCTCGATCTTAATAAATATGAATTGCTGGTTTTCTATAGTCCGGCGGGCATCAGATCGTTATTCAGAAATTTTCCGGATTTTGTACAGGAAGAAAAAGCAATCGGAGTATTCGGACAAACAACAGCCACGGCAGCACGTGAAGCGGGGCTGACAATCATGGTTGAAGCGCCTACACCTTCTGCACCTTCTATGGCGAAGGCCATTGAACAATTCCTGGCTGCAAATCCAAAAGGCAAATAGACTCTGCCTGATAATGCCGATAGAATAACCGTGTGTGCGAATATCCCATTGCAATGCAAACTTTCGGAAAGCAGGAACATTTGTGCAACGTTGTTGAAATTCAGAAACTCTTTAATGAAGGGCATTCTTTTTTCAGACATCCTTTGAAAGTTTACTGGTTACAGGGTGATTGGACCGGCAATCCGAAAATAAAGGTATTGGTTTCTGTTTCAAAACGGAATTTCAAAAGAGCTGTCGACCGTAACCGCATCAAGCGTTTACTCAGGGAGTGTTATCGTAGAAATAAACAAATTGCCGAAGACGGGCTGCAAGGTAAAAAGTGCTACCTGGGATTCGTTTTTGCCGGCAAAGAAGTTCCTGAAATCATTTCGATAGAACCTATAATAATAAAACTGCTTCAGCGTTTAATCAAGGAATATGAAACAACTGCTGGCTAAACTGATGATTGGCCTGATACGATTTTATCAGGGGGCGGTTTCTCCCTATCTTCCACCTTCGTGCAGGTACACTCCTACCTGCTCGGCTTATGGTATAGAGGCACTGAAGAAACACGGACCTTTCAAGGGGGGCTGGCTGACACTTAAAAGAATTCTTTCATGTAACCCATGGGGTGGAAACGGGTACGATCCGGTTCCCTGATCAAAATACCAAAAAAACAACTTAAAATGAAACAGGTTTACCAGATTTTCTTCATTCTGTTTCTGGGTCTGACAAGCAGTAGTGCAGTCAGGTCGCAGAATTCATCCAACTTCGAAATTTCCAAAAACCTTGACATCTTCGCCACGATGTGTAAAGAACTCAACAACAACTATGTTGATGAGTTAAATTATGGCGACCTGATAAAAACAGGTATCGAAGCCATCCTGAATAAACTTGATCCTTATACTGTTTATATTTCAGAAGCTGAAATAGAAGACTTTAATTTTATGACAACAGGACAATATGGAGGAATAGGTGCATTAATCCATAAACAGGGCGATTATGTTGTGATTTCCGAGCCGTACGAGGGCTCTCCTGCAACTAAAGCCGGACTGATCGCGGGAGACCGGATTCTCAGCATAAATGATAAAGATGCAAAAGGTAAGTCGGTAAGTGATGTAAGTGCCATATTGAAAGGCCAGCCAGGTACATCTATGAAATTAAAGATCAGGCGTGAAGGAGAAAATTCCCCTGTAGAAATAAATATACTTCGTGAAAATGTATCAATTCCCAATGTTGCCTATTCTGAAATGCTTGATGAAAATACAGGTTATATAAAATTAAACGGTTTTACTCAAAACTCAGGTAAGGAAGTTAAAGATGCCTTACTGAAGCTTAAGGAAAATGATAAATTCAGCGCCCTGATCATCGACCTGCGCGATAATGGCGGAGGATTGATGAATGAAGCCGTCAGTATCACCAATCTGTTTGTTAAAAAAGGTGAACTTGTTGTGAGTACTAAAGGAAAAAGTCCTGATCGCAATAAATCTTATAAAACCTTTGTTCAGCCTGTTGATACAGAAATTCCGATTGTTGTGCTGGTCAATGCATTCAGCGCATCAGCGTCCGAAATTGTTGCGGGGGCGCTTCAGGATCTTGACAGAGCAGTCATTATCGGTGAACGGACTTTTGGGAAAGGGCTGGTTCAGAATATTATACCCCTTACATACAATACCCAGATGAAAGTCACTGTTGCCAAGTATTATATTCCCAGCGGCCGGTGTATTCAGGCTGTGGATTATGCTTTAAGAGACAGTCTTGGCTTTTCCAGACCCGTGCCGGATTCACTGATAAGCAGTTTTAAAACCAAAGCAGGTCGCATTGTTTATGATGGTGGTGGCATAATGCCCGATATTTCAGCTGAAGAACCAATTTCCAGCAATATTGCTATCAGCCTGATTACCAAATACCTGATTTTCGACTTTGCCAATAAGTATAAAAGAGAAAATCCTGCAATCGCATCACCAAAGGAATTTAAGGTCAGTGATCATATTTTTAATGATTTTGTTGCCTGGCTTCACGACAAAGACTATGATTATACAACGCGAAGCGAAAAAATGCTTGCAGACTTAAAGAAAATTTCCGAGAAAGAGCAATACTATACTGAACTTAAAGCCGAATTCGATATGCTGGAATCGAAAATGCAGCATAACAAACAAGCTGACCTGGTTAAATTCAGTGAAGAGATAAAATCTATGCTCAGGAGCGAAATCGTATCCCGTTATTACTACCAGAAAGGCAGAATCAAAGCTTCCATTACTGAAGATAAAGAGATAGAAACAGCAATTGGAATCCTGAATGACCCTAAAACCTACAAAGCCATCCTTGATGGGACAAGCAACCTGACAAACACAAAATCGTAAAGGATTTTATGGGGTCAGTATATAAAAATACACCCTTCAGGTGGAACATCAAAACCGATGTTTCATCCCTTGTCTATTATACAATGATTCTGCTTGCCATGTCAATCCCGTTATCTGAATTCGGGATGAGCATATCTCAATTTCTTTTACTTGCGTTATGGATACATGAAGGAGCTGACTTTAGCGTCAATAAAAAAACATCACAAAAAGGCATTAATAACCGTTTACCAGACTATTTCAGAATTATCGGGAATAACCTTTCAGGGAAATTCCGGATGTTGTTTAACAATCCAGCTTTGCTTGCAATTGTTTCCCTCTATTTTATTCATCTGGCCGGTCTGCTTTATACTACCGACCTAAACTATGCATTCAAGGATTTAAGGATTAAGTTACCACTTCTTAGTCTACCGGTTATTATAGCTACGTCAACTACTATTTCCAGTGAGAGGCTGAACCGCCTGCTTGTATTCTTTTGCCTTGCCGTTTTTGCCGGAACGGCAGCAAGCATTTATGTACTTTTTACGCAACATGTGAGTGACCCACGTGAGTTGAGTATATTTATCTCACACATAAGATTTGGGCTAACCATTTGTTTTTCAATTTTCATACTTCTTCACCTCCTTCAAAAAAAAGCGGTAGCCAATAGGGTATACCGCGGAGTTGTGATAACAGGCATAATTTGGTTATTCTTTTTTTTAATAATTCTGGAATCGGTGACCGGGCTCGTTATTACAGGTTTGCTTATATACATTTTCACCCTGATCGCCTCTTTCAGAATAAAGTCTTCGTATCTGAGGCTGGCCATCATAGCTTTTATTGCCTTATCCCCGGTTCTGGCAGTAAACTTTTTAAGGCACCAGGTTCTCAAATTTACTAAAGTTGTACCCGTTGACTATAATAAACTTGACCAGCACACACCATATGGAACACCCTATATTCACGATACCTGTGCTTATGGTATTGAGAAGGGAAAATATATAGGGCTTTATCTTGCTCCTGCTGAATTGCGTCAGGAATGGAACAGACGAAGTACCCTGAGTTATGATGGTTTGGATAACAAAGGGCAGGAATTAAGCTATACAATCATCCGCTTCCTGAACTCCAAAGGTTTGAGAAAAGATGCAGATGGAATCAGAAGCCTTACTGATACTGAGATACATCATATAGAAAACGGAGTTGCAAATACAGCCTACCTGGAAAATTTTAACTTTAATTCGCGCTTAGATCAAATGATAATGGGTTATACCAATTATGTAAAGCATGGAGATCCGAATGCATCATCGGTTATGCAGCGCGTAGAGTACTGGAAAACATCAGCCTATATCATTAAGCATCATTGGCTGACAGGGGTTGGAACGGGAGACCTTAATCAGGCATTTTCGAGAGCTTATCTGGAAATGGGGTCTAAACTTGATTATGCTTTCCGAAACAGATCACACAATCAGTTTTTAGCCATTTTTGTGGCATTCGGAATATTTGGTCTGATCTGGTTCCTCTTTACTTTAATTTATCCACCGATAACCACCGGAAGACATACAGACTATTATTATCTGGTCTTCTTTACGATAATTTTTATGTCGATGTTAACCGAAGACACATTGGAGACTCAGGCAGGTGCAACATTCTTTGCTTTCTTTAATGCCCTTCTGCTCTTTGGTCGGCGACGAGAGCCAGTTCAGTCCTGAATAGCCTGGATTGGTCCGCCCTGTTAATAAAATTCCTACTTTTAGCATCTGAATTCAAACTGTCAGAATGATAAACAAAGAACTTACAATAAGGTATAAGGAAACTGACCAGGCATCTGATCTTGAGCCAAAAGACAGGTTGTTACTTGAAAATGCAAAGGAAGCTGCCATGAAAGCCTATGCTCCATATTCCGGATTCAGGGTTGGCGCTGCCTTAAGATTGGAAGACGATCAGATTATTACGGGAAATAATCAGGAGAATGCAGCTTATCCATCAGGTTTGTGTGCTGAGAGGGTAGCGATTTTTGCTGCTTCTTCCCGCAATCCGGGAATTGTTATTGAGAGTATTGCAATCACAATTAATACTGATTATCAAAAAGTTACAGACCCTGTTCCGCCCTGTGGTGCATGCCGGCAGGTCATTGCTGAATATGAAAAAAAACAGGGAAAACATATCAGAATAATTTTTAGCAGCGAAACCGGCAAAACAATCCAGATTGACGGTATTGAAAATCTGCTTCCCATGTCATTCAATTCGAATAACCTTCAACACAGGTAAGCTGTTTCAGTCCATACGTCCTTTAATTTTCCGAAAACGGCCGATATCCCGTAAGTTCAATGCATTTCAAAATTCAATGACTGAGTTCATAAAATCAATCCATCATTCCAAATACTTCTTTGTATGAAAAAAATGTTCCTGATATTGTTTGGTTTTATAACACTGACTTCGATGCGTGGCGATATGCCTGCCTATGAAATTTATAACTCAACCGGGAAGACCACCGATTTTGAAAAACTTGTGAGGGAAGCCTCGGAAGCAGATGTGATACTTTTCGGAGAGATACATAATAATCCGATTTGCCACTGGCTACAATACGAATTGACAAGAAACCTGTATATTCTGAAAAAAGGCAACCTGATTTTGGGTGCTGAAATGTTTGAAAATGACAATACCCTTGTTATCAGTGAGTATTTGGCAGGAAAAGTGAAGGATAAGAATTTTGAAACTGAAGCTAAATTGTGGCCTAATTACAGAACAGACTACAAACCCCTGCTTGAATTTGCCCGTGACAGTAATCTGAGATTCATTGCCACAAACATACCCAGGCGGTATGCTGCTCTTGTAAACCGTCAGGGATTCGAAGGACTTGATTTGCTGGACGCCGATGCAAAAAAGTTAATAGCCCCATTGCCAATAGATTACGACCCTGACTTACCCGGTTACAAAAGTATGATTGAAATGATGGGAGAAAATGCCGGCAGCCATGTAAACGACAATCTTCCTAAAGCTCAGGCAGTTAAGGATGCAACCATGGCTTATTTTATTTCACTTAATACAGGTATTGGAAAAACCTTCCTCCATTTTCACGGTACCTATCATTCCGATAACTATGAGGGGATAGTGTGGTACCTGAGGAGGCTGAAGCCGGAATTAAAGATATTGACCATCAATTCGAGTGAGCAGGATGAAACCGGCAGACTGGATAAGGAAAATGAAGGAATAGCTGATTTTATCATTGTGACTCCCACTTCAATGACCAAGACACATTAGAGAACCCTGAAAAGAAGTCATGACCTGACCTTGTCAGGATCACGGTAACCTCCGGATTAATTGGAGAGGAAGGTGTAATTGAGGTTGACAACGAAATTCCACAGGGTAACAACTATAATTGCCAGCAATTTAGCAAAATAGAAGTTGAATTTCGCTCTTGAAACAAGCAGATAAAGAACAAGGGTGCTTATCAGAAGGCCGATTGCTGAAATAAAAAGGAACCTGCCATATTCCACAGCAACATCAGGATTATTGCTGTGAAAGGTCCATACCCTATTGAGATAGTAATTGCTGCTTGCTGCAATCATAAAACCGATAGCATTACTCACGTATTTCTGGATTTTCAACCATTCCTTTGACACATAAGTAAATCCAAAATCGACCAGAACTCCGGAGAAGCCTACAATTCCGAATTTAATAAACTTATAAGCTACTTCCCGTGTTAAAATATCAACCATTCTGTTTTACAGCAGTAACGCTCCTGTTGCGACTATAACTGAATAATGAGGATTTCCTTTCTTCCATCCCTCAAAACTTCGACATTTACGGTTTCGCCTGGTTTCAATTTTCCCATCCGGCTCATATAATCGTAAATATTACCAACAGGTAACCCATTAATGGATGTAATAATATCACCTTTAATCATGCCGGCTTTCTGTGCAGGTCCGTCCTTGCGGGTTCCTTCCACTTTCATTCCGCCTGATGTTTCGGCACCTGATACATCAGGCATAATCCCAAGTGTAACTTTCAGCCCCCGTCCATAATGACCGGCTTCTTTCCGGCTTCCGGCTTCCCTGAATACAGGTGCAGGATTTATTGTTGACAGAGCACCCACGAGGGAAGCGGTGAAATTTATGACACTCAGCTGGCCGTTGTAATTGATTCGTGAAGCAAGATCATCCGGTGTGTGATAATCTTCATGAGCTCCGGTTGTCAGGAATAAAACCGGAATTCCTTCCCCGTAAAAAGCGGCATGGTCTGAAGGACCATAACCATCCGGTGTCCTTTTAATCTGAAACGGGCGGTTAGCGGCCAATATGTCAAGCAATGAATCAGCACTGGCAAAAGTCCCTGTTCCTGATACTGTAACAGTAGGGTTATCTAACCTCAGACGTCCCACCATATCGAGGTTTATCATAGCCTTTATAGCTTTTTTATCAACCGGGCTGTTGCTTACAAAATATTTTGAACCTAACAGGCCCATTTCTTCAGCACCAAAAGAAACAAAAAGCAGGCTACGGCCCGGCCTGTTTGATTCAACACAAAAGTATTCAGTCAATGCAATCAAAGCGGCAACCCCGGAAGCATTATCATCAGCGCCACCATGCACTCCATGTGTATCAGGAACCCTCGACCCGGAACCCGGGCCACCCATACCAAGATGATCATAGTGCGCACCAATTACAATGTATTCGTTTTTAAGCACCGGGTCTGATCCGGGGATCATTGCCATGATGTTGCGGGTAGTTACTTTTTCACGGATTACATCAGTAGAAGCGCTGACCTGACTCTTCATACTGATTCTGGCAGGCATTTTATTGGCTATCATAACTTTTTCGAGCGAATCAATAGAAGAAGATGGCAAGCCAAGCAGAAATGAAGCCGATTTTCGTGTAAGACTAATAACCGGAAGACCTGCATCAGAGACTGATTTATCGAAAGTGATATCGACCGGTTGATCAGTTTTATCAATGGAAGAGGGTGTAACCAATAACAGGCCCGCTGCCCCCCTGTCGCGCGCAGAAAGCGCTTTTGCACGGTCGGTAGCCATAGGGATGAATGAACTGTTTGCATTCTCCGGCTCAGGGTCGCCCCTAAGAACCAATACCCATTTTCCTCTCAAATCCTGACCTTCAAAATCATCCCATTTCAGTTCACCACTGGTACCTGAAATACCAAATCCGGCAAAAACCACTCCCGCTTCCAGAGACGCAGAGGTGGAAAATGAAAATGGTTGGAAATCCCTACCGGGTTCAAACTCCCTATCTCCGATTTTAAGTCTATTCCCTGGTCCACTTCTGACATCCGAGATAATACCAAAATATTGAAATCCATTACTTCCAGGTAATGGAACTCCATTTTCAGAAAGCCTGCTGCGGATGTAAACAGCGGCAAGGGAATCACCCGCAGAGCCAGATTTTCTTCCGCCAAGCTCTTCAGAAGCAAGGTAGGTTACATCGGTTTTCAACTTCTCAATCTTTATTCCCGGTGTCTGGGCCTCCAATGCAAAAGAAACTGCCAGAGAAATTCCCAGGAAGTATATAAGTTTTTGAATTTTCATCTGTAAATAAATTTGATAGGTTCGGCAAGCCTGCCTGCTTAAGAAGGCATTCAGGCAGGTTTATTCACTGTGCATATGAGATCACAGCGTTTGATTGTGACTGCAATGCAGATGGGTTTCATCGTGGTTTAAAATTTAACTTCTTACAGAATAATTCAGTAAGGTCACAAAAGTATAAAATAACCCAATGGAAATGGTTCTGAATGGAAAAATAGCATAGTTTTCCACTTCAAAAGCAGAACAGAAATCTACCCTTATGGAAAAAATGAAAAATCCCTCTGTCACAAACTGTATAGGAAACTGAGAATTACCGGTTAATTGAGCTTAAATTCCGCTTTGAGTTGATCAACCCATTTTGAAATCCGTTCTCCGGTCAGTTCCGGCTGACTATCCTCATCCAGCGCAAGACCGACAAATTTGCCGTCTTTTTCGGCTGTAGAGAAATAGAATGAATACCCCTTTGTCGGCCAGTAACCAACAACATTCTCTTTGAACGGAAGCCGGCAGAATACTGTACCCATTCCATCGACAAAACTTTCAGGATATTCAACCTGATCACCAAGTCCGAAAAGTGCAATTTTCTTATTGTCGATGCGGGCTTCGACCAAAACATCAATAAACCTTTCCCAATCCTGATGCATCTCTCCAATCCCCCATGCAGATGTTCCAAGAATCAGGCATTCATATTTCTCAAGGTCTTCGCGGGTAGCATCACTCACATTATGCAGTGTGGCTTTGTCTTTCCCAAAATGCTTAACCAGACTCTGGGCAGCCTGAAATGTGCTGCCTTTGTGGCTCCCACCATAAAAAATTCCAATTTTCATACTGTGTATCTCCTCGTCGTTATCAGGAAGTAAAAAATGAGGCGGCAAATATAATCCTGTACAATGACTAATGCAAGCAAATAAAATTTATCACCTCAATGGTATATTACACTGATTTACAATCTCTTAAAGCAATCAATAAAAAATAATAACACCCATAATCAGGTAGTTAGCTTATTGAAAACCTTTAAAAAGAAAAATTGTTCATTTCAAACGGGAATGTCAATATTATCTTACAACATTCTATTGTATAATATTGATAGACAAATCATTATCATATCTGACAGGTATATTTTAAAAAATTGGATTGTTTAGAAAAAAAACATGTAGGTTTGAAAAATATTTTTCTGTTGTGAAAAGAACCTCGCTTACTGAAAAAATGGTACTCTATTTCCTTGCTCTGGGGATCGGATCTATTGTGATTACGGGTATTTTTTCATTTATCACAGCACGAAAGGCGTTGCTTGAACGAACCTATGACCAGCTGACATCGCTGAGGCTTGCCAGGCAAATGCAGATAGAAACATTTTTCTCTGACAGATTAAGGGAAACAGCACATTATACTACCTCCCCCGAGGCTATAAACCTGGCAAAATCATTGATTGCAGGGCAAGCATTCTCAACCCCGGTTGCAGGTTCCATCAGTCAGTCCTTCCTGGCTTCAGGGTATTATTCAGGAATCCTTATTCTTGATAAATCAGGAAAAACTTTGTATGAGAATCGTCAGGATAAGGTAAGCACTGACCAAACGGTGATATCAAAGGAAAACCTTTTCAACAATATTTCATCAGACGCATTCATTATTGACTACAGGTTATCATCCGAATCCGGGAAAATCTGTTTATTATCTGCAGGACCCATCAAAACAAAAGGAAACATTCTTGCCTATTTTGTACTTATCCTGAAACCGGGGCTCATTGATGATTTTATGCTGAATGCCAACCCTAAAAACGGACTTGGGTATTCAGGAGAAACCTACCTTGTCGGGTCTGATTATCTTATGCGGAGCCCTTCCAGATTTATCAGCAATGCTGTGATGAAAACCTATGCCAGAACCATCCCTGCAGAAATGGCGCAAAATAATACAGAAGGGATTACGCAATCATCCGACTACCGGGGCATAGAAGTCCTGAGTTCTTTTGGGAAAATTAACATTGCTGGTCTGGATTGGGTGATTCTTGCTGAAATAGATTATGAAGAAGCAACTAAATCGGTTTATGCAATCAGAAATAACATTATTCTGTTAACCATCTTCACGGGGCTGGCATTTTTTATCATCAGCTATATCATCAGCCGGAAAGTAACGAGGCCTCTCGTAAAGCTCAAAGATGCCGCCATTGCCCTGGGTGAAGGGAGATTAAACTCACTGGTTGGAATAGATTCGAACGATGAAGTAGGTGAGCTGACAGAAGCATTTAACAGAATGGTGGTGAATCTTCAGGAAAAAGAAGAAGCACTGAGGGTTGAAAGAGGAAACAGGCTGAGGTCTGCCATAGACGGGCAGGACCAGGAACGGCAGCGTCTGTCAAGAGAATTGCATGACGGAATAGGTCAGAGTATGATTGCCATCAGGTTAAGGCTTGGGGCACTCGAGAGTGGGATCCATGATATAGCAAAACAAAATCTTCTGGCTATTATTTCGTTGACTGATAACCTGATTGACGATGTCAGGGCAATCTCCAATGCCCTGATGCCCCCTGCACTCGCTGAATTCGGTCTTACTGCGGCCATCCAGAACCTATGCAACAGCCTGACAGAAACCTATGGGATAGATACTGACCTGGAAGGTGAAATACCGGGTAAAATGCAAGGCAGAAAAGCCCGGCTTTACATTTTCAGGATATTTCAGGAAGCGCTGAACAATGTTGCGAAGCATTCGGGCGCAAAAAATCTGAAGATTGTTTCAGTTTCGATGGATAACATACTGTATATCAGCATTACCGATGATGGCAGTGGATTTGACATGCAGTCCTCCTGCGTTTCGAAAGGGCATGGCATAAACAACATCATCGAAAGGGCCAGTTTACTGAAAGGTAAGGCAAACGTCAGATCTACCCCCGGTAAAGGCACGACAATAGCAATTGAAATACCAATTAACAAGTACACATCATGATAAAGGTATTTTTGGTTGATGATCACACGATTATCCGTGATGGCATCCGGGCGCTTCTGGCCGGCCAGAATGATATTTCGATCCTGGGTGAAGCCAGTAACGGATGTGATCTGCTCAGCTTACTCAAGAACATCGAACCGGATGTGATTCTGCTCGATATTTCGTTGCCGGATTATTCCGGAATAGAATTGTGTGAACTGGTCAGACGAAATCATCCGGACATTCAGGTGTTATTTCTATCGATGTATACCACAGAAGAATTTATTTTCAATGCCATTAAAGCAGGCGCACAGGGTTACCTGCCAAAAAATATATCACAATCGGAATTGCTGCTTGCTATCCGCACTGTTAGCCAGGGAACAGAATACTTCAGTGAATCAATCTCCAATATCATCCTGAAAAGCTACATTAAAAAGGCAAAAGATAAAGAGCCGGAAAGCCTCAATCCGGAGAACAGCCTTTCGAAACGTGAACTCGAAATACTGAAACTCTTTGCTGAAGGCTATCCGAATCCGAAGATTGCTGAAAGGCTGTTTATCAGTACACGAACGGTCGAATCACACAAAAACCATATCATGCAGAAGCTAAACCTTAAATCAACCGTTGATCTGGTTAAGTTTGCCATTAAGCATCAGATTATTGAGATCTGAGCTACCTTTCATCACACTCCTTCAAATCATACGAATATCGATGTCTTTCAGTGTATCACTTAATAATAATTAAGTGATTACTTGATAGGAAATCAGTTATTAATGCATTGTTCAGCACAATTATAGTTTCAACTTTTGCGAAGTGGGAAATCAACAAAAAATCAAACAAATCAAATGAAAATGAAAAACAAGACAACAAAGTTTTTGCTTTTTGCTTCTTTGGCAATTCTATTGTTCCTGCCGGGGCGATCCATTGCTCAGGTTGAGACTTCCTTCAATAGCGGAGTCGACATCATGAGCCGTTATATATGGCGTGGTCTAGATCTTGGCGGCTCTTCACCCAGCATTCAGCCAACACTTGAATATAATCTGGGTAATTTTACGCTTGGCTCCTGGGGTGCCTTTTCGATGAGTGATGGACTGAAAGTCCAGGAAACCGATCTTTATCTCTCGTACAATATCAAAGATATCTTCAGTCTGATGATCACCGATTATTTTTATCCGGTGGATACCCTGGAGAATAACAATTATTTCGAATACAACGAAGATAAGACCAGCCACCTGCTGGAGTTTTCGGCTTTATTCAACGGCACTGAGAAGATACCGTTCACCCTGCTGGCAGCGGTAAATTTCTGGGGCGATGACGCATTGAAATCAGATGGTAAAAAACAGTTTTCAACTTACCTTGAACTGGGTTATAATGGCACCATCAAAGAGGTGGACTATAATATCTTTTTAGGATTTACGCCGACCAGTCCGGATCAGGAAAAAGGCGAATCAGGTTTTTATGGCCCTTATGCCGGGGTAGTCAATTGTGGGATAACAGCTTCGAAAAAGATTCAGATCACGGATAAATTCAGCCTTCCTGTGACTACATCCTTTATAATGAATCCTCAGGCAGAGAATGTATTTCTGGTAGTTGGTTTTTCCCTATAAATAATAATTGAACAATTAAATCCGCAAAAATGGAAACTGAAATGATTTTAAATGAAGCCTCGAAAGTCGGGAATACCGGCTTTATGCTTCTGGCAACCAGTCTTGTAATGCTAATGACTCCAGGCCTGGCTTTCTTCTATGGAGGGCTGGCGAGCAAACGAAACATTCTCGGAATTATGATTCAGAGTTTCGTTTCTCTCGGCGTTACCACTGTATTGTGGTTTGCTTTCGGATACTCATTATGTTTCAGCGGAAGCGGCGCAATTTTAGGAAATCTTGATAAAGCTTTTCTGATGGGGGTGGATCTGAACAGTGTTTACGCCGGAAACGGTAAAATTCCTGAACTGGTTTTCTTTCTTTACCAGATGATGTTTGCCATCATCACACCAGCCCTGATAACTGGAGCTTTTGTAGGAAGGGTTACTTTCAAGAGTTATATGGTTTTCCTGATTGTATGGCAGGTATTGGTTTACTATCCTTTCGTACATATGCTCTGGGGAGGTGGATTACTTGCCCAATGGGGTGTACTTGACTTTGCCGGTGGAATCGTGGTTCATGCCACTGCAGGTTTTGCGGCCCTTGCATCGGTATTCTATGTAGGTGCCCGTACCAACAAGGATTCAACGCCCAACAGCATTCCTCTGGTGGCCATCGGAACCGGATTGTTGTGGTTCGGATGGTATGGATTTAATGCCGGAAGTGAGCTTGCAGTAGATAACATCACAGCACAGGCATTTGCCAACACTGACATTGCCGCCTCATTTGCAACGGTTACCTGGCTTATCATTGAATGGTCGAAAGCACGCAAACCAAAATTCATCGGTCTGCTGACAGGAGCTGTTGCAGGTCTTGCAACCATTACCCCTGCAGCAGGATTTGTCCCCTTGTGGGCGGCTGCCCTGATTGGTATTATTGCCGGATTTGTTTGTTACTATGCCGTTGCCCTGAAAAACAAACTGGGCTGGGACGATGCCCTTGATGTATGGGGAGTGCACGGTGTCGGAGGTGTTCTTGGAACCATCCTGCTGGGTGTATTCGCCACCAGTGCCATCAATCCGATGGTTACCACACAGGGATTGATGTATGGTGAATCTTCCTTCTTTTTCAAACAGGTTGTTGCCGTGCTTGGAGCATCTGCCTACGCTTTTATTTTCACATACCTTATGCTCGCCCTGATCAATCTGTTAACACCGGTCAGGGTCAGTGAATCGGATGAGATGATCGGTCTTGACAATTCAATCCACGGAGAACAGGCTTATGATTCGGGATCGATGTAAGGATTTTGAATTTTAATCAAGTATATGAAAAGGTTTTGATGTACATCAAAACCTTTTCTATTTTTGCAATCTCAGCAATACATCCTTGAAATCCTCTGAACCCGTCATCCCATCTTTCTGAAAAACATGAAAAACCTGCTCTTAATAACCCTTCTGATGTTATCATTTACAAAGATGTATGCCCAGAATGATAATAAACTTGTTTTTGATGAGAAATCGGGCAAAGATATCCTTGTCGGAACAGTCACCAGGGAAGGTCTGATTTCCATGGGTGACTGGTTTGACCATGAATACAGGAATTACCAACCTGATCCGGCAATCATCGACTCCCTGAAAACGAATAAAAATGAATACCCCTGGGTGTTTATTGTACTGGGCACATGGTGCAGCGACAGCCGCGAACAGGTGCCGCATTTCCTGAAGATCCTGGATATACTTGATTACCCTTCCGAACAAATTTTCATGGTCGCAGTTGACCGGAATAAAAAAGCAGGCAACTTCTGTGTAGGAGATTTCAATATCACGCTGGTGCCTGCTTTCATTTTCAGCATGGATGGTGATGAAACAGGAAGGATTGTCGAAACACCTGTTAAGACACTTGAACAGGACTTCCTGAGCATAATTGCAGGCAAGGATGCCGGCCCTGGAATTAAATAGCATCAGCATACAAATCATTATTGACATGATTGTTTTTGAAACAATAGCAGAAACCCTGAATTTCGCCGAAGCAACAAGAAAAAAAGGCCAAACCATAGGTTTTGTGCCTACTATGGGTGCTTTGCACGAAGGGCATATATCGCTGGTAAACCGGGCAAAACAAGAGAATGATGTCGTGGTCGTCAGTATTTTCGTAAATCCTATTCAGTTTAACAATCCCGACGACCTTACAAAATATCCGAGAACCCTTGTAAAAGACCTGCAGATGCTTTCATCAGTGAACTGCGATCTGGTTTTCAATCCGTCAGTAGAAGAGATGTACCCTGAAAAGATAGAAAAAACCTATGACTTCGGCCAACTGGCCACGGTAATGGAAGGTGAATTCAGGCCAGGACATTTCAACGGTGTTGCTACTGTTGTACAGCGGTTGTTCGAAATAACTATACCGCACAAAGCGTACTTTGGTGAAAAGGACTATCAGCAATTACAAATAATCAGGGCATTGGTCAGAAATGAAAAACTGAATGTAGAGATTGTTCCCTGCCCGATCAGCCGGGAAGCCGATGGACTGGCCCGCAGTTCGCGCAATGAAAGGCTTTCTCCGGAAATGCGGAAAGCAGCGCCTTATATTCATATGGTGCTTGAGGAGGCACGAAATCTCGCCCGGGCTCATCAAGCAAGCCAGATCGTCAATTTCGTGAAAGCGAAATTCAGCGATCACCCTTTGCTGAAACTTGAGTATTTCACCATCGCTGAAAGTGAAAATCTACAACCGGTTACAGGGATGGTTAAACCCGGCAATTATGGATTTATTGCTGTTTTTGCCGGTGATATCAGGCTGATTGACAATATCAGATTAATTTAAGTATCTTTGCAGCACTATGACAATTGAGGTATTAAAATCGAAAATACACCGGGTGGCCATCACCGAAGCCAACCTGCACTACATCGGCAGCATCGGCATTGATGAAGAGCTGATGGAAGCAGCGAACCTTATTGAATTCGAAAAGGTTCAGGTTCTCAACATCAACAATGGTGAAAGGCTTGAAACCTATGTAATAAAAGGTGAACGGGGTAGTGGAATGATCTCATTGAATGGTGCTGCGGCACGCAAAGCAGTTGCAGGTGACCTTATTATTATAGCCGCTTTCGCTCACATGACTCCTGAGGAAGCAAAATCATTCATACCGGCCATCGTTTTCCCGGGAAATCACAATAAACTGGTATAAACTTCTTGAAAAAGATATTTTTCGATATTCTGCGGTTCAGTTTTTTTCTTGGAATCGGCATCTTCTTTATCTGGTTGTTTATGCGCAACCTCACTACCGGTCAGAAGCAGGAGATATATCAGTCCCTCAGAATTGCTGACTACTACTGGATTCTCGTTGCAATTGTGCTCGGCACTTTAAGCCACCTGAGCAGATCGATGCGATGGAAAATACTCATGGAGCCTATGGGTTATACTCCGAAGACCAGCAATGTATTTATGGCTGTAATGATCGGTTACCTGGCAAATCTGGCCTTACCAAGACTCGGAGAGGTAAGCCGTTGCGGCATACTTACCCGGTATGAGAAAATACCATTCAACAAATCATTTGGTACCGTAATCACAGAAAGGGCCATCGATATGCTGACCTTTGTGATTCTATTTTTCGTCATGCTGATAACCCTGACGGGGAAACTGCATATCTATGTTGAACAAAAAATCTATGAACCACTTCAGCGCAAATTTAATTTTGCCTCCGATCCGGATATATACCTGATGTTAATACTTGCCTGCATATCACTGGCCGTTCTCCTTGCATTTTTCATTACCCGGAAGAGATTCATGCATACCGCCATTTATAAAAAATTCCATGGACTGTTTGTTGGCCTGCTTGAAGGAATAAGATCGCTTACCAGGATAAAGAAACCGATCCGGTTTATTGCCCACACTTTCTTTATCTGGCTTATGTACCTTTTGATGGCCTATATTGTTTTCTTCACGCTCGAAGAGACTTCAGGCCTTGGCCTTGATGCCGGCTTTGCTGTCCTGATTTTCGGATCCATTGGTATAATGATCGTGCAGGGTGGTATAGGAATCTATCCGGCTATTGTAGCAGAAACTTTATTTATTTATGCTATTCCTTCTACCACTGGTTATGCCCTTGGATGGCTGATATGGGCTTCACAAACAATAATGATTCTGCTGGCAGGTGTTTTTTCATTAATTTTACTACCTGCTCTAAATAAAAGCTCCTATGTCAAGAACGGAATTGCTGCAGAAGAAGATACCCAACCCTCAGGAACTTGATCATCTCCTTGCCTACTGGCGATTTAAAGATCTGAAAATAGTATTCACCAACGGATGCTTCGACATCATCCATCTGGGACACATCGATTATCTGGCAAAAGCAGCGGATCTGGGACAAATTCTGATAATTGGCCTGAACAGTGATGCTTCAACCCGCAGATTAAAAGGCCCTGCCAGGCCAATCAATGATGAAAAAGCACGTGCAGGGATATTGGCTGCATTGGGTTTTGTTTCAGCAGTTGTGCTGTTTGATGAAGATACCCCTTACGGGCTTATTAAAAGAATTCAACCCGACATTCTGGTAAAAGGAGCTGATTACGAACCTGAAGATATTGTTGGTTATGATGTTGTTATGGCAAAAGGAGGCAAGGTTGAAACCCTTGCATATCTTCCGGGTTATTCTACCAGTCTGATTGAAAAAAAGATCCGGGATTTTTAATTGTATGGCTTCATGCCGGTATTCCATTAGCCTTTTTTTCTTAGCTCATCTGAAACATAGTCATTAACCGGGGGAAAAATTTAATGGCCAAAACCAAAACTGCATTCTTCTGCCGTAACTGCGGCGCACAATCACCAAAATGGATAGGAAAATGTACTTCCTGCGGCGAATGGAATACTTATGTTGAAGAGGTAATTCAAAGAGCCGAACCAGGCCTTTCGCAGAAATTCAGCCTGAACAGGCAATCATCACCTACTCTGATAACCGATGTTGAACTCTCCGGTGAAAACCGGATCGATACCGGCAATAATGAGTTGAACAGGGTTCTGGGAGGTGGTTTGGTGGCAGGATCTGTAGTTCTGGTAGGTGGCGAGCCCGGTATTGGGAAATCCACCCTGATGTTGCAGGTTGCCCTGACCATGAAAAACCTCAGGGTATTGTATGTATCGGGGGAGGAAAGTGAACAGCAGATCCGTATGCGGGCTGAACGGCTGGGGATGGGCAGTAATGAATGTTATATTCTTACGGAAACCTCAACTGCTGATATACTTAGTCACACAGCAAAATTAAACCCCGGAATTGTCATCATCGACTCAATTCAAACACTTACGAGCGACAATATTGATGCTTCTGCCGGAAGTATTTCACAGATACGTGAAACCGCTTCTGAACTGCAGCGGTTCGCTAAAACAGTGAATGTACCTGTTTTTCTGATCGGGCACATCACCAAGGATGGGACAATTGCGGGGCCGAAACTGCTTGAACATATGGTGGATACAGTACTTCAGTTTGAAGGTGACCGGAATTACGGCTACCGCATTCTGCGGTCAGTAAAGAACCGGTTCGGAAGTACATCTGAGCTTGGTATCTATGAGATGCAAAGCAACGGCCTCCGTGAGGTATCAAACCCATCCGAAATTCTGATCACTCAGCACGAGGAACCTGTCAGTGGAACTGCAGTTGCGGCAACCATTGAAGGTCTGCGGCCCATGCTGATTGAAACCCAGGCTTTGGTGAGCTCTGCGGCCTATGGAACTCCTCAACGCTCCTGCACAGGCTTCGACACCCGCCGGTTGAATATGTTGCTGGCAGTGCTTGAAAAGAGAAGCGGCTTTAAACTGGGGACAAAAGATGTCTTTCTGAATATTGCAGGAGGTCTGCGCGTAGATGATCCTGCAACAGATCTTGCCGTTGTCAGCGCTGTTTTATCCTCCAATATTGATATACCAATCGGTTCAAAAACCTGTTTTGCAGCAGAAGTGGGGCTTTCAGGAGAGATCCGACCGGTAACCCGCGCCGAACAAAGAGTTTCCGAAGCTGAAAAGCTTGGTTTTGAAACTATTGTGATATCAAAACTTAACCTGAAGGCAGCTAAAAGTGCCGCCAAAACGATTAAAGTGATCCCTGTCGGGAAAATTGAAGATGTTTTCAGCCTGCTCTTCGGTTAGACAACAGGGAGTTTGTACGCACCTGGAACCATCCATTCAGGCCGAACCTCAGCTCGCCGGGCCTGTGTCAATTCCATCACAAAAAGCATCAGAGCAGAAAAACATGGTTCGGAAAAACCGGATTCAGGGGATGCGTGTATCTCATTTTGTAAAATATCCGGTTAAACTTCAAATGATTATCTTTGCAGAGGCTGCCGGTAAATAACCTGCTATTCAACCTGAAGTACGCTAAATAGTATTATTCTTTAAATCAGTAAGCCAACCTGACTGCATACGAAATCTGATTTTCGTTTTCACTTTTTTACAATTCACCTTTCACTGAATTCTTATTATGGCTATAGCCGGTAAAACCAACTCCCTGCGCATTTCAAAAATTGTCGATTTCGGTGTTTACCTCGATGGTGAGCAATTGGGTGAAATCCTGCTTCCGATGAAATGGGTGTCCGAAGGCACAAAGCCCGGCGACACAATAAAAGTTTTCATTTACTTTGACTCGGAAGACCGACTGATTGCCACTACGATGCAACCGCTTGCGCAGGTAGGAGAGTTTGCCTTGCTCAAAGCCAGGGCTGTAAATACTGTAGGTGCTTTCATGGACTGGGGGCTCGATAAGGATTTGCTGGTCCCATACCGTGAGCAAAAAGCTAAAATCGTTGCAGGGAAATACTACCTGGTTTATGTTTTTGCTGATCCTTTGTCGGGTCGTATTGCCGGATCAGAGAAACTTGAACGGTTTTTTGATCCGGATCCATCTGAACTGGAGGCTGGTACGGAGGTGGACCTTGTCATCTGGGCAAAATCAGATCTTGGCTACAAGGCCATCATCAACAACCGTTATGAAGGTTTGATATACAGCAGCGAAATCTTTACTGAACTTCAGCGGGGTGAGCAGATGAAGGGGTATGTGGTGAAGGTCCGTGACGACGGGAAAATCGATCTGAGCTTGTTCAAACCCGGCTATGGGAAAGTTGACGGGTTGTCGCAGAAAATTATAGACATGCTTAAGCAGCACCATGGATTCATAGGCATCAGCGACAAAAGCCCGGCCGAGGAAATTTACCAGATGTTTGGGATGAGCAAGAAAACGTTTAAAAAGGCAATCGGCACTTTATATAAACAGCGGATTCTCACCATTGAAGACAACGGTATCCGGCTTCACCAACTTGAATAGCAGATTGCATCATCAGATGATCGTTATATCCGGCGAATTATCCCGATGAATCAGCTGTTTTGTCAATCCATCGCTTTGGTTTAAACACATTTTTTGCGGTCCACTTCAACCATTCTGAGTGTAATAGCACAGAAAAATGCGTAACCCTTCACACATGAAATTTGTATTATTTTTGTTTCCGGCTCATAAACAATCGGAAATGAAAACATGGTTTTATTTGTTTATACTGACAATCGTGGTTTATTCCTGTAATAACAGAAGTGATATACCTTATCAGTCAGGAATCAATAAAGGGGAAGTAAGGGAAGTTATACAAACTTCACAATACACTTATCTTCTTGTTGATGAAGATAATGAAGAAAAGTGGCTGGCCTTACCCAAAATGGAAGCCAAAAACGGGAATGTTTACTTTTACAACGATGGTTATGAGATGAATAATTTCAAGAGCAAAGAGCTCGGACGCACCTTTGAATCGGTGTTTTTTCTCGACAGAATCGGCAAAACAGTGAATGAAGTTCTTGAAGGTCAGGTTTTAGGCGGTAATACACCTGTTAAGGCTGATGTCAGAAAGTATGGCATCGATATTCCGGAGGCAGAGGGCGGAATCCGCATTGCCGCCTTATTCGAAAACAAGCAGGAATATAAAGGTAAAAGGGTAAAGGTTAAAGGCCAGGTAACCCATTATAATCCTTCCATCATGAAAAGGAACTGGATTCACTTGCAGGATGGAACAGAATATTCAGGCAAGTATGATTTAACTGCAACATCAGAATCACTCGCTGTTTCAGTCGGGCAGATTATTACGCTCGAAGGAACCCTGGAACTTGACCAGGATTTCGGCGCCGGCTACTTTTATGAAGTTCTGCTGACTGATTTAAAAATAATACCATAGGCGGAAATTGCCCGCGGAAACACGGCATAAACACCATCTCCTTCAGTTTTCTGCAAGAATTCAGAAAATCTGCTAGTATATTATTTGTCTTCATCTGAATTTCCGGCTGATTTCAGCAATCTGGAACAGTAAAAAGCAGTTCTGAATGTGGTTTCAATCCCCGGAATGAGATAAATTTCCCCGGTTATTTTTCAGATACGCAAACGAGTATAATTTATGACAGAGCGTCGCTCCTATGCTCATTTTTCATTCTGCCCGGATAATATATCGACTAATCGCCATATAATAAATGTATTATGTGATGAAGGGGTTACTTTTTAATATTAACACAAATAAACAATGGAATGTGCAATGCAATACAGGTATTTGGATTCAATTCAAATAACGTCCGGATTTTTCAAAATGCCGGCTTTTGGGCATACCTTTGTTGATACTTGGAATGCATTCTGCTCAATCAGAATTCTAAATTCCGGACATTTCCTGTCGGGAAAACATAATACCGGAAATGACGAAAGCGCATAAGCTATATATTATCATTCTTGTTGCCATTGTGGCTGCAGTACTTTTTTACGTCATCCAGCGTGGATTATCCTTTTACAGGGTTCCCATAGAAGAGCGTTTTTTCCATGCTGATTATGCCGACCTGAAGCCAAGTGGAAACTGGGGGCATGGATTGGGTATCATTGGTTCTCTGATGATGGTAATCGGTGTTCTGATTTATGTATTCCGTAAGCGGGTAAGGTCGTTTTCCAGACTGGGACTTCTAAAACACTGGCTTGAATTTCATATCTTTTTATGTACCCTGGGGCCGATTCTTGTTTTATTTCATACATCGTTTAAATTCGGCGGACTCGTGGCCATCAGTTTCTGGAGTATGGTGGCGGTTTTCCTGAGCGGAATCATTGGCCGTTTTATATACATCCAGATACCCCGGAGTATTGAAGGCAGGGAACTTACCCTGAATGAAGTGCGTGAAATGAAGAGTAACCTTGGAGAGGTTTTATCAACTTCGTTCAGGCTCGACGAATTGAGCTACAATCTGATTATTGAATCAACCCGTAAAAAAGTTGAAATTCAGGAAGGAATTTTGTTCTGGCGCTTTACAAAAAATTTCTTCGACGATTTTTCTATTGTCCGACGCATAAAATCCATCCTTAAAGGTAAAGAGCTCAACAAAACAGAATTAAGGCAAGTGCTGAGGCTTGTAAGGAACGAGATTTCGCTTAACCGTAAAATCGACCGCCTTTTGTTTATGCAAAACCTCTTCAGATACTGGCATGTGGCTCATTTACCCTTTGCCATTATCATGTTGATTATCATGATCATTCATGTTGCAGTGACCTTTGTATTCGGTTACAGGTGGATTTTTTAACTATGGAACAAATCATTGAAAATATTCTCATTTATGGCATGACCTTCCTCCTGTGTGGGCTGGTAATTTTTCTCTATATCCGGAAACAGATGAGAAATTCAAAAAAGGTTGAAGAGAAAATTGCCAAAGCGAAACTGGAAGGTTTGTATGAGCCGGTTTCATTACATCCGGTAATTGATGTTAACAGTTGTATCAGGACCGGCGCCTGCGTGGCAGCCTGTCCGGAAAAGGACATCCTTGGTATAGTGAATGGTAAAGCCACTACTGTGAATGCATCTCATTGCATCGGGCACGGCGCCTGCTTTCATGCCTGTCCCACGCAAGCCATTACTTTATGTATCGGAACCGAGAAAAGAGGCGTTGAGCTACCCCATGTCAATCAGACTTTTGAGACGAATGTACCGGGCATATATATAGCCGGAGAACTGGGAGGTATGGGATTGATCAAGAATGCAGTAGAGCAGGGAAGGCAGGCGGTCGACAACATCGCGAAATTTTCCAGGGTTCAACATTCTGCCCGGTATGATCTCATTGTGATCGGAGCTGGACCCGCCGGAATATCAGCTACGTTGACCGCAAAGAAAAACAGGCTTAAGTGTCTGACCCTGGAACAGGACACCCTGGGAGGGACAGTATATACTTTCCCCAGGTCTAAAATTGTTATGACATCGGCAATGGATTTACCCCTTTACGGAAAGGTAAAATTGTTTGAAACCAGCAAATCAGAGCTCCTGACCTTATGGAATGATGCGCTGAACAAAAACCAACTCAGCATTCAGGAAAACACAAAAGTTGAGAACATCGTTCAGAAAGAGGGATATTTTGAGGTTGAAACATTCGCGGGTGAGAAAATCACAGGAAAGAATGTCCTTCTGGCGATCGGGAGACGTGGTACACCAAGAAAACTGGGCGTACCCGGTGAAATGCAGGAAAAAGTAGCCTATCGCCTGCTGGAACCGGAGGAAATCAGCGGAAAAGAAATCGTGGTCGTTGGTGGTGGAGATTCAGCCATTGAATCCGCACTGTTGCTGGCCGATCAGAACAAGGTTGTTCTCTCTTACCGCAGTGACGCATTTAGCCGGATAAAGCCCAAAAACAGTGAACGCATCCTGGAGGCTGCAGCAAATGGTAAAGTTCAGCTTTGGTTTAATACGAATGTCGTAGAAATTGGTAAAACCGATGTCACGTTTAACAACAGTCAGAGCAGTGAACAAAAAACCATAAAAAATGACCTGATTTACATCTTTGCCGGAGGAGAGTTACCAACCCAGTTCCTGATGAAGGCAGGTATTCAGATTACCAAAAAGTTTGGTGAAGCAATATTAAAACATTAGTCAACTCAGGATGAAAACACACCTGTTTAAGTATCTGCTTCTTTTTTGCCTGACTATTACTGTCAGGTTACTTCCTGCGCAAATTTCACCGGGCGACCTCACCCAGGCACATGCCCAGCTGGAAGGCATGTCGAATTGTACAAAATGTCATACGCTGGGAGCTAAAGTATCAAACGATAAATGCCTGGCTTGTCATAAAGAAATTAAAGCCAGGGTTGACCAGAGAAAAGGTTTCCATTCCTCCCCAAAAGTATATGGAAAAACCTGTACCATATGCCATAGCGATCATCATGGCCGCAATTTTGATATCGTTCATTTCGATAAAACCAAATTTGATCACAACATCACCGGTTACAAATTAGAAGGAGCCCACACAAAAAAAGAGTGTGCAGATTGCCACAAACAGGTAAATATTGCTGACCCTGTTATAAAAAAGAAAAAGAGCACCTACCTGGGGCTCAACAACCAGTGCCTTACCTGTCACGAAGATTATCATCAGAAATCACTTTCAAATACCTGTGCCAATTGTCACACAAACGAAAAATTCAAACCGGCATCAAAATTCAACCATTCGAAAGCTAAGTTTCAGTTAAAAGGGAAGCATATTGAGGTAAACTGTGTTGAATGTCATAAGAAAAGCACTCGTAATGGTAAAGATTTTCAGCAGTTTACAGGCATACCATTTAAAAGTTGCACCAACTGCCACAAAGACCCGCACGATAACCAGTTTGGCCAGAACTGTACGCAGTGCCATTCTGAAGCATCATTTAAAGCCGTTAAAGGCATAACCAATTTCGATCACAGTAAAACCGGCTTTCTTCTTACAGGACGCCACATTACCGTTACCTGTAAATCGTGCCATAAAGTCAGTTTAACAACACCTCTGGCACATACAAAATGCACCGATTGTCATACCGATTACCATAAGGGGCAGTTCAAAAAGCAGGGAGTTGTGACCGATTGCAAGGAATGTCACAACGACAGCGGTTTCAAGGAATCAAATTTCACTGTAGAGCAGCACAACAGCGGTGTTTTCAGGCTTCAGGGGGCTCATTTAGCTACGCCATGCTTTGCATGTCACAAGAAAAACAACGATTGGTCCTTCAGGGAAATCGGAAGTAAGTGCCGTGAATGCCACCAGGATATCCATGCCGGCTTCCTCGATCCGAAGTATTACCCTGAAGCCAGTTGCACCTGTTGCCATACAGAAAACACCTGGAGTGAAGTAAGCTTTGATCATGCGCAAACAAAGTTCGCAATCAGCGGAGCACACGAAAAGCAAACATGCCGCTCATGCCATGCAAAATCAGGAAGTGAAGATCCGAAAATTCTCAAATTTACCGGCCTCGCACAAACCTGCACAAGCTGCCACGAAGATAACCACGCAGGACAATATGCCGTTGATGGTTTTACCGACTGTGCCCGCTGCCACACCTCAAACAACTGGACCCTCACCAATTTCGATCACAACAAGACCCGGTTCCCGCTCGATGGGAAACATAAAAATGTTGCCTGCAACGATTGCCATAAAATGGTTGAGGCCAGCCCTAAACCATACAGACAGTACAAATTCAAAGATGTCAGATGCGAAAACTGTCATTAATCATCGGCACACTGGTATTATTGACTTCGCTGAAGTTGATGACACCGAACCCTCATGGCAAAGAGCTGAAAATCAGTTGTGCTGATTGCCATGTGACGGATAGCTGGAAGGTAAACCCCGACAGCATTTCATTCAGTCATGACAATACTGCCATGCCTTTGGTTGGGGTACACCGGCAAACCGACTGCCGTTCGTGCCATGAATCGCTGGTTTTTACCGATACTGACCCGGCATGCAACACTTGCCATACCGATGTTCACGAACAGACAGTCGGGCCTGATTGCGAAAGATGTCACACACCTGAGTCATGGATTATCAACAACATTGTTCGGCTTCATGAACAAACCCGCTTTCCGCTTATGGGAGCACATGCCAGTGCTGCCTGCTCGGATTGCCATCTGTCTGAATCTTTGGTTAAATTTGAAACACTCAGTGTTGAATGCTACAGTTGTCATCTGGACGACTACAATGCGACAACCCAGCCAAACCACCTCGCCGTAGGGTATTCAACCGGATGCGATGATTGTCATTTTGTGGGAGGCTACGCATGGCTTGAATTCAGAGCGCATGATGCAGAGTTTTTTCCCATCTATTCGGGCCAGCATAACGGAGTCTGGAATGACTGCAGCGATTGCCATACGAATCCTTCCAATTATGGGGAGTTCAGCTGCATCAATTGTCATGAACACGAGCAGGGTGATATGGATGATGAACACGGAGGTGTTTCGGGGTATAGTTACAACAGCCTTGCCTGTTATGGATGTCATCCGACCGGGTCGGGTGCTGGTAGCTTTAACCACAACACCACAGGATTTCCACTGACAGGAGCCCACACCAATACTGAATGCAAGGAGTGTCATACCAGCGGCAACACAGCCATTTCTTCAATTTGCAGCGAATGCCACCAGGATGATTACAATGCTTCTACAAATCCCAACCATGGTTCGGTTCCGCTGCCCAATACCTGTGAAACCTGCCATACCACAACACCGGGCTGGAAACCGGCCACTTTCCCGAATCACAATGAGATTTACGCTTTGAACGGGGCTCATGCAGTTATTTCGAACGATTGCGCTTCCTGTCACAATGAAAATTATAACAATACCCCGAATACCTGCATTGGCTGCCATCAGAATGATTACAATCAGGCCAATGAACCACCACATGCTGCCTCGCAGTTCTCTACCGAATGCCTGACCTGCCATTCCGAAACGGCCTGGAAACCATCGACCTTTGATCACGACGGCCAATATTTTCCTATCTACTCAGGCAAGCACATCAGTCAATGGGCAGACTGCTCAGATTGTCATACCAATGCTTCCAATTATGCCCAGTTCAGCTGCATTGATTGTCACGAGCACAATCAGGCAGATACGGATGATGAGCACAATGGAATCGGCGGCTATGCCTACAACAGTCCGGCTTGTTTTGGCTGTCATCCGACCGGCGATGCCTCTGCGGGTTTTGATCACAATACAACAGCCTTCCCGCTCACCGGGGCGCATACAACCACCGGCTGCCTTGACTGCCACACCAATGGCTATACCGGAACCACAACCGTTTGCGGTGATTGTCATGTTGCCGATTATACCATGGCTACAAATCCAAACCACGTGTCAGCCGGTATTCCAACCACCTGTGCTACCTGCCACACCACCGAACCAGGCTGGCAACCGGCAACATTTCCCATTCACAACGAGATTTATCCCCTGAACGGAGCTCATGCCACTATTGCCAATGATTGTGCCGGATGTCACAACGGGAATTACAACACCACTCCGAACACCTGTGTAGGATGCCATCTGGATAATTATAACCAGACAAACGATCCGCCGCATGCATCAGCCCAGTTCCCGACGGAATGTCTGACCTGTCATACTGAAAATGCCTGGACTCCATCCACATTTAATCATGACGGGCAGTATTTCCCCATTTATTCGGGGAAGCACAACGGAGAATGGACCGCATGTGCCGATTGCCATACCAATGCATCGAACTATGCCCAGTTCAGCTGTATTGATTGTCACGAGCACAATCAGGCGGATATGGATGATGAACATCAGGGCATTGGTGGATACGCATTCAACAGTCCTGCCTGTTTCGGTTGTCATCCTACAGGAGATGCCTCTGCCGGTTTTGACCATAATACCACCTCCTTCCTGCTCACAGGCGCGCATACAACTACTAACTGTGAAAGTTGCCATAGCAATGGATATACAGGAACAACCACTGTATGCGGCGATTGCCATGTCGGTGAATACAATCAGTCAGTCAATCCAAATCACCCTGCCCTGGGAATTCCGAATACCTGTGCTACCTGTCATACAACAAATCCGGGCTGGCAACCGGCAACCTTCCCTACGCACAATCAATATTACCCGTTGAACGGAGCCCATGCCGCAATTTCTAATGATTGTGCAAGCTGTCACAACGGGAATTACAATACCACACCCAACACTTGTGTAGGTTGTCATCTCAACAATTACAACCAGACGAATGATCCGCCACATGCTTCAGCCCAGTTCCCGACCGAATGTCTGACCTGTCATACCGAGAATGCCTGGACACCATCTACTTTTAACCATGACGGACAATATTTTCCAATCTATTCAGGGGAACACAACGGAGAATGGAATACCTGCAGTGATTGCCACACAAATACATCCAATTATGCAATATTCAGTTGCATTGACTGCCATGAGCATAACCAGGCTGACATGGATGATGAACACGATGATGTGGGAGGCTATCAGTATAACAGCAATGCCTGTTACAACTGCCATCCCGATGGCGATAGTAAAATGGGAAGGCACAGACAGGGTTTCAGACAAAACTAAGTAGCAGACATGAGGCAGCTATTTCCCGTATTTATTCTCTGTATTTTATCAGCTACAATGCTGAAAGGCCAAAACAATGCGGAAGCTATTGACGGGGTTGTTTCTTATGTTACCTCTCAGAATGTTTATGTAAAATTCAAATCAACAGAAAGCATTTCGGAAGGCGACACCTTATACCTGATGGTGAATGGCAAATATCAGCCGGCGTTAAAGGTCAGGAACCTTTCATCCATTTCCTGTGTCTGTACTCCACTGATCTCCAAAAAGTTTACTACCTCAGACCATATTTTTACAAATACAAAAACGACGATCAAACAAGAAAAAGATTCCGAAATCATTCCGGAACCATTATCCGGATTGACACCCGTTGATAAGGCACCGGCAACTGACAATCTTCAGAATCAAATCACAGCAAAAACTGTGAGGCATGAAATGATCAGCGGGCGGGTTTCTGTGGCCAATTACACCAATTTAACAGGTGCACCATCTGGAAATTCGCTCAGGATGCGCTATACCCTTTCAATGAACGCAAAGAATATAGCTGATTCGCGATTGTCGGCAGAGTCGTACATTTCGTTTTCGCACAGGAGTGATCATTGGGATGAAATCAAAGAGAGCGTGTTCAACGGTTTGAAAATTTACAACCTTTCCCTAAACTACGAAATCAGTAAGAATGCCAGGATTTTTGCAGGCAGAAAAATTAATCCGAAACTTTCAAATATGGGTGCTGTTGACGGAATCCAGTTTGAATTAAAAACCAATGCTTTCACGACCGGCCTCATTGCAGGATCCCGGCCTGACTATTCAGATTACGGATTCAACACCTCATTGTTTCAGTACGGAGCCTTTATCAATCATGAACAAACCTATAGGAAAGGAATTGTACAATCCACCCTTGCTTTTGTTGAGCAGAAGAACTCCGGAATTACCGACCGCCGGTTTGCCTATTTGCAGCATTCAAATACTTTGGTTAAGAATCTGAGTTTCTTTGGTTCAACTGAGTTTGAGCTTTACCGGTATGAACTGAAAATTGACAGTTCTCAGGCAGTATCCGACACTACAACAAAAACCAACAGCTCACCAGAATTATCCAACATCTACCTGTCGTTGAGGTACCGGTTCAGCAATAAGATATCCACATCATTATCCTATAGTTCACGGAAGAACATCATCTATTACGAAACCTATAAAAGTTTTATCGACCAGTTGCTTGAAACGGAAACCCAGCAGGGGTATATGTTACAGGTATACTACCGGCCACTGAAAAAGCTTTCGGTTGGAGCAAATGGCGGATACCGCTTCAGGAAGAATGATCCGAAAGCATCGGAGAACCTTTACGCTTATGCAACCTACAGCCAGATTCCGTTTATAGATGTCAGCGCAACGCTTTCAGCAACTCTGCTCTCAACCAGCTATCTGAACGGAAATATCTTCGGATTGAGCCTGGCGCGTGATCTTATCCGTGGAAAACTCAGCGGAGGTTTTACTTACCGTTTCATTGATTACAAATATGCCAACTCAGGGTACAATCAAATGCAGCATACCGGTGAAATCAGTCTGAACTGGAAAATCATTAAAAAATTATCCTGCTCGTTTTATTATGAAGGCACTTACGACAGCAGGTATCTCTTGAACCGGATTTACGTTCAGCTTAGTAAGAGTTTCTGATAAATCAGTACCTGAACACTTGGCATTGGTGAAACTTTTGAAATAACTTCCGCAATTCAAAAAGTACCCTCCCCCTAAAATCAGGTGGAGAACCTGCCAACAAAATGTCATGAAACAAAAAGTGCCTATGAAACTAAAAAGCGTTCCTGAGGTTGTCTCAAAAGTCAGGAATTGTCTATATTTCGATCCCGATACTATCGGGACTCAATATGACAATCGATTGATTATCAGACGTCAGGCTGAGCGGTTCCGATAGCTATCGGAACGAAGCCCATACTAACTTAAGAGGCAGCCTCAAGAGGGAGATACAAAAACCTGTATTCTTAACAAAATGAATTGAGCACTCATTTCAGAATTGAAACGTAAATACCAATTAATAACCGGGAAGAAATAAATTGAAGAAGTTATTTTGATCTTTTTCCTTAGCTGGAAATATTCAGGTAATACCGGAGAAAAACCTGACCTGAATGCAAAAACAAATCCCAACCGCTGGTCAAAACCGGCCTTCAGTTGGGATTTATGATTAATCAGGCTTATTCTCCGTCGGGCTCATAATGTACCTGAACCACACACCTGCTTATATTTTCACAGATCAATGCTTCAACCCTGTTGGAAACCTGGTGTGCTTCGCTGATTCCCATTTGTGGATCTACATGAATGGTAACATCCACAAAGTGGTCTGCGCCTGCTGTCCGAACCCGGAGATCGTGATAAGAGATGACTTCAGGATTACTCTTCAATATCTGAATTATCTTCTGATGAATCCCCTCAGGTGCCTTGTCGAGCAATGCATCGATGGCCCTGCGTCCCAGTCTCACGGAAACAAAAACGACAATCACAGCGACACCCAATGCTGCTATTGAGTCAGCCTTGAAATACCCGAAATCGGAACAAACCAATCCCAGAAGAACGACCGCTGAGCTCAAGATATCCGTGGAAAAATGCAGTGCATCCGCTTCAAGTGCCTGGCTGTTGTGCTTTTTCGCTGCACGAAACAATGCCCTTGACCGGGTGAAATCAATCAGTATGGAAGAGACCACAACAATATAGCTCCATATTGTTACCTCAATATGGACATTACCCGTGACCAGCCTGCTGATTGCTTCATACACAATCCAGATACAGGTGACCAGCAATAGGATGGTTTCAATGAGCGCAGAAAGATTTTCAATCTTGCCGTGGCCATATTGGTGATCGGTATCTGCGGGCTTATCTGAAACCTTTACCGCAAACCAGGTGATAACTGCAGCAACCAGGTCAAGCCCCGAGTGCAGGGCTTCAGATAAGATACCGAGACTGCCGGTCAAAATCCCGATTAAAAGCTTGAAACCGGTCAGAAATACTGCAGCGATCACCGACCATCCCGCAACATTTTTCTTTTCGAATATATCATCCGACATTAGACAGATATGATTTTACCAGTTTAATCATCGCCGCTTTCATCGTCATCGCCCCCGTCATCAACCATTTCGGTAGTCCCATCTTCCCCTTCATCATCCTTCAATTGAACCGGAGGTCCGGTAATGGTCATGTAGAATGCAACAAGTGGAACAACAATCCAAACGAATGAAAAGAATTTCTGAAAACCATTCATTTCAGCGTTTTCAGCCTCAATTCCGACTTTATATCCGGTAAACATTGATTTCAGAACATTGGCAGACCGGTGCAAAACCAGGTCAGCAATTAACCCTATCAGATGCAGGATAACCAATCCGATTAAAACCTGTACCCAGAATTCATGAACCTCCTTGAATTCTACTCCTGCCGGCAAGGTCAGGGATTTAAACGGACCCTGGCCGGCTTGCTGACTGAGAGTCATCATTCCCGAGAAGGCAACCATCATAACTATGACCATAATTCCAAGCATTACCCAGGAGGCAGGCGGATTATGCCCGGCGTAAATATTCCCGGATTTTCCCAACCCTTTCATATAACCGGTTATAGATTTTAAACCTACCGGAAAATCCCTGAAATGAGCATACTTTGGACCTACAAGGCCCCAGATAAGCCGGAAAACAATCAATGTCCCGGCTGTGTAACCCAGGGCTACATGCAAGGTAATGAAATCTTCTTCGGCGATGTATGCGCCAACCAATGATACAACCAACATCCAATGAAATAGTCTCGTGGGAATTCCCCACACATAAGTTTTAGCTTCCTCTTTCATATTTTTATATTTGTGACAATTCCGGGGAATACAATTCCACTGATTATCTGTTATTTAATAGTAGTGTCTGATCTAAAAAAAACAATCAACCACCTTAGATCACAACTGATAATACAGACGGTCAATCGTTCAATGCCTTAGAATTTTGGGAGGTTGCCAGATGATGAAGTCAAAATCAGGCAGAATAAGTTGTTCAGGAATATTGGGAGAAGAGGAGATTTGATCCTGACAGCATATTAAATCAGAAATATCAGAAACAACCCAAAAGTGGTCATGGCATTTCTGCAGATGAAAGTTAATTGAAGCAAAAGTGGAATTCCCATTCAGATCAATATTTCCTTCCGGATCAAAATGCGAAAGCGTCTCATCAAAACTGAGCTGAAGAGTGAGGATCACAAGCAGAATATAAAAGATTCCTTTCATAACCGGTATGGATAACCAAATATACATCAAAAACCTGAATCATGATTCCCGGTTAAATAAAGATTCTCCTGAAATAGGGGCCTTAATACTATGAGGTTGAGGTGCAGGGATATGACCCGTTACCCGGTGGCCTGCCGGTAAGTTACCAGTCGCCTGCGGTCTTCATCCCAAAGGCGTAGAGTCAATGACTTCATACTGGATATAAAGGTTACCGGATTTACCTTTTGGAAGGCTTCATTTTCACTATGACATTGTTCCAGCTTGTAGTTGGGAATTTTCGAACTCAGGTGATGGATATGATGGAATCCGATGTTGCCGGAAAACCATTGCAATATTTTAGGTAGTTTCAGATAGGACGCCCCGTTTATGGCAACGGTGCTGTAATCCCATTCCTCATCGCGATACCAGTGAACATCGGGAAACTGATGCTGCACATAAAAGAGGAAAACACCCGCTGTAGCTGCAAAGTACATTACAGGCAGCTGAATCAGCAGGTACGATTCGAAGCCGATCAGCAAGCTGATTCCGGTTGCCAATGCTGCCAGACCAACATTCGTTATATAAACACTGATTCGTTCCTTCCGGCTGAAGCCCCTGCGGGTAAAGCGGTTCGTAACCAGAAATACAAGTCCTGCGCCTAATCCAAACATAATGAACGGATTTCGGTAAACCCTGTAAATAAACCTTTTGAAAGGGGTTCGGTTCCTGTATTCCTCAACAGTCAGCGTCCATACATCTCCAACGCCTCTTTTGTCAAGATTTCCGGCAGTGCGGTGATGGATCAGGTGGGCATGATGCCAGCGGTGATACGGTGTGAAGGTGAGTATGCCCAGTATGATCCCGACAATATCGTTGACCCGTTTCGATTCGAAAAATGCACCATGTCCGCAATCATGAAAAATTATAAAGAGCCTGACTGTGAAACCTGCTGCCACAATGGTTAACGGAACCACCAGCCACCAGGAGATGGTAATCAGGTAAGCCATCAGAACCCAAAGGGCAAGGTAGGGTACCAGGGTGTTGATCAGTTGCCAGATACTACTACTGACTGAGGGTATTTTGTAGTTCGTAATCAGCTTGAGCAGCGATTTTTCGGAACCCGGTATCGTTGGTTTGATGGTCATCTTTTTTCTGCAAAGATAAGCATAAAACAGGTGAGAATGCAGTATATCAGCTATTTATTCATGATTCCGGAATAAAAAAGCCGGCAAACCGGATATAAATCAGGCCTGACAGCTATAGGAATTCCGATGAAAACTGATGGCCGTAACTTCCGGCAAACAAGGTTTAACCTATTTCAGGAATATCTCCCGCATAATTTTATTCCCCGTAATTTCGCGCAGGGTTTCATAGTTGACAATGGTCTTTTTGTATTCATCGCCCATGCCATCCATAATCTTTTTCTCGAGTTCTGCCATTTTCTTATCTCTTATGGGATCGGGATCGAATGATGCCATATTTTCACTCTCGATCATCAGCAGCAAATCAAAATCTGCCCTGTTTGAGGCTGAACCTATCAGAACCTTGTATGATCTGATCAATTTCTCCTTTACGAGTAAATCCATAGATGCTTTCCAGGTTTTGGTCAAACCTTTGAGGTAATCTTCACCCATATTGGCTTTGATTTTAACGAAAGTCATTTCCCAGACTGTTCCCTGGTCGTATAGTTCCGATTGCGCACTCAGCTTGACGGGGCTGAGGAAAATAGCAAACATCAGGCCCAGGGTAAATGTGTAAATAATCTTTTTCATGTGACATGTTTTTGGTGGACAATAATTTATTTATAATGATTCTAAACAAAGATAATGTCGTGTTGAATTATCGGGACATATTAACATAACTTTAACATTTTCAGGAAAATCCGGTAGAAATGACAGCAGGTACATTACAAAATGAAAAATGGAATACTATATCATTTGAAAATGGCGATATTTGTTTCACTGTTGTCCGGATAAAATTTACACAAATGTCTCAAGCCATTGATAATCATATAAAAGGTAATATTACGCCCCTCTGGGGCTTACAATTTGATCTTAATAGATTTTGCTACAGATATTACGCGGCTCTGCCGCTTAATTATTGCTACAGAGCAGCAAAACATTTGTAGTCAATCGGTTATCAGAATTGAAAATGAGCTACAGCGTAGCGTGACATTAAAATTTCTAATTATTCGAAAACTTACCGGACAAGAGTGTATTTGTATATAATCTATTTGGATATGATAGCATCTGCATTCAGGGCAATGGCATTGCTGCTTATTTTCAGTTTTTTCAATCCGGCAAAATCACAGAATTACCGGGTACTGCGACCTGAGCAAACATCCCATTACAGCAATTCTTCAGGCATCGCAATGGCTATGCGGGTTGATTCCACTACTACGTCAGGAAATGATACAACCTTCTTTCTGCTGAGAAATCTTCAACAAGTGGACTGGGGCTGCTTTCATGAACAGGGACCTTCATGGATGGGCGACAGGGTAACCATCCGCCCTGACGGTGAGACAATTTTTTATAATGCTTATGATCAGCCGGTAGTTATAAAAACGAGGGCTTCGCTGAATGAAGAATGGATTTGTTATGAACAGCCGGGCCTTAGTTTCAGGGCGGGCATCATTTCAGAAGGTATCGATGACATTCTTGGCATTTCTGATTCGGTTAAAACGATATCCTTCCAGGCACTGAATGGTGAAGGACAAAATACAGATCATGTGCTGAACGACATGCACCTGGTCATTTCAAAAAATCACGGATTGGTAAAAACATTGAACTTATATAATTTTCCGGACCTTGGTTTTGGAATAACCCTGCCATGGATCTCTGAACTCACCCTTACCGGATATAATATGCCCGAAACCGGCATCCAGAACCTTACCTGGAAGCAGGTCCATGACCACAACACCGGCGACGAACTTCATACAAAAACAACTGAAAGCAGCGTCAATTATTTTAAAACCACCGAGAACATCGCATTTTTGCTGGAAAAAGAAATAAACGGTGACACCATCATATACACCTGGGAAAACAAGACAAAAACAAGCATTCAAACCCCTGACAGCAATACTTTCAAGGCTGAAATAGATACAATCACCGTTCATATTGCTTCGGATCCGAATTTTGACAAACTGACAGGTGTTTCATGGTCAAACGGATATTGGGGTGAGGTATTAACCGTAAATATTATGGGAGAATGTGAGCATGGAATTACCAAGTCGTATGGAAGCCTGAATGTTTTTGATAAAGGGACCTTAATCTATTTGGGTGACACCTGCTTTTCGCAAACAATTATCTGCGGCTGCGCCCCGGATTATATATACTACAAGGGTTTGGGAGGACCGTATTATTCATGCTGTTACGGATTTGAGTCCAATGCCCGAGAACTTATCTGTTATAAAAAAGACGGGGTTGAATGGGGATTTCCGCTTGATTTTACTGTGAATACAACACTAAAACCGCTTGAAACCGAACCTGATTTAATTACTATTTTCCCTAACCCTTCCAGTGGAACAGTCAATATTGAATTCAAAGGAAACACCGGTGAATTCATTCTCGGGATTTCAGATATGTCGGGAAGGCAAACCGGTATATACTCCCTGAAAGGTGAAATTAATACCTTGGATATCAGCTATTTGAAACATGGTATCTATATGCTGAAGATTAATACTGATAACCGGATTATTACACGAAAGCTGGTTATAATGTAATACTTTTCAGTAAAGGCGTTCATCCTGCCGGTTGCTATCACTTCATATTGCATTCTTCTATAAAACCTGACAGGTTGGAAGAAAACCTGTTAGGTTAGTTTTCATTTCTGGCTTCCCATTGCTCATCTTTTGCTTCACTTTTCAATCTTTGGTTCCTGAACTCTTGCCGAAGGGCACTCTTCACTTATTTCATTGTCTGTTTCAGGTTCAGCGTCCTGAATCCCTTCTCAAAATCCTCCCACCGGATGGTTGCCGGGCAGGTAACCAGGCGGGTCTCTCCGGGCTGCAGATCGAAGAAGTTGTCAGAGAACAGCACATCGGTATTGTCGCTGATCAGCATCAGATTTTTGCAGAGTTTCTGAGCAGTGATTTCTATAACCAGTTTATCGCCTTTGGGGCTGATGCGGGTTTTTATGCCAGGATCGGGCAGCTTCAGGTCTTTGGGTTTGGCAAAATAGACAAATTCCTGATCAAGCTCTTTCGTTCCAATGGCCAATGTGGCCGTAAGGAAAACCTCCTTCTCACGATAACTCAGCGGAAGCTCCTTCAGATCAAGGCTGTAAACCAGTGTTGAATTGTTTGCGGGCAGCGTGACTTTGACCGGACGATTCCACAGGGAAAGTCCGCTGAAATCGGCGAGGTTCAGCCTGACAACCGCATTGGTTTTTTGCGAAAGGTCAGAAACCCCGTAAATCAATAATTTCCCGTTTTCTATTACAACATTGATAATCTGATTCTTACATGCTTCCTTCGCGAAATAGTGCAGGGCCTTCCACTTTCCGTAATAATCAATCCCCGACCAGGAAGCCACCGGCCAGCAGTCGTTGATCTGCCAGTAAAGTGAACCCATACAGTAAGGCATATCGCTACGGTGGGTCTTCAGCGCCATTTTGATGGCATCGGCCTGCAGCAACTGACCAACATAAATCAATTGCTCAAAATCGTCGGGAATCTGATAATCCTGTTCCATGTATTGTTTTATCCGCAGATTTCCAATGCCACTGCGCTGATGCGAAGCCATGACCTCTGATTCGATGTTCCGGTCAGCCGGGAGGGTATATTTTTTCACACTGTTGAACTCCGGGAACGACTGAAAACCATATTCGCTCATAAAACGGGCTTTGTACTTACGGAAATCGCTGAAGGGTTGCTGTCCGTGCCAGACACCCCAGTAATGCATATCACCGGAATTGCTTTCGTATCCGGACAGTTTGCCCATTCCGGCAGAGGGTGATGAATGCCAGTAAGGTTGATTGCCGGTATATTGTGCAACTGCTGCCGGCAGAATGTGATGAAAAATGGTATCATAAGCTTTCCAGATGGTTTCACGCTGTTTTGCATTGTAGGCCTGTTTCCAGCCCCAGCCGCGGTCTTCATGGCCTTGAGCCCAGGCTACTTCCATTTCATTGTTACCGCACCACAAGGCAATACAGGCATGGTTGCGCAGGCGTTTTACATTGTCTTCAGCTTCCACCCTGATGCTGTTCAGGTAATTATTATCTCCGGGGTACATGCTGCAGGCAAACATAAAATCCTGCCATACCATGATACCGTATTCATCACAAAGTTTATAAAACAGATCACTTTCGTAAACTCCCCCACCCCACACCCGAAGCATGTTCATATTGGCATCGGCAGCCGATTTAACAATAAACTCATAGGTTTCAGGCTTCACACGGGTCAGAAAAACATCGTTGGGGATGTAGTTGGCGCCCTTTGCAAACACCGGGCGATCGTTTACCTCAAAATAAAAACTTTCTCCACCGCCTTTTGCATCGGGCTTTCTTACTAATTTAATGGTACGCAGGCCTATAGTGGTTGATTTACTGCTGACCGGCTTTCCTGAAAAAGCAAGTTCAGCAGTAATACTGTATAGCGGTTGTTCACCCAACCCATTGGGCCACCAGACTTTCGGATCAGGGATATTCAGGTTGACTTTGTGTGTGCTCACTCCCGATGGTGATTTAAACACCGCTGAGGTAAACTGTTTTCCATCAACCAGCAGACTGAGGAAATAGTCACCGGCAACCTGAGTTTCCAGTTCAATTTCTGCGGTCAGTTCAGCAGATTTCGCATCGATCCGTTGCTGAACAATATGAAGATCCGCTATCCGGGCATTGTCCCATGATTCAAGGTAAACTGGTCTCCAGATGCCGGAGGTCACCAGCCTCGGGCCCCAGTCCCAGCCAAAATGATAGCCGGCTTTCCGGGAAAATATACTGACCTGGTTCGCTCCCATTCCCCCAGCTTCGGACTGATCGTTGGAGGCTGGTAACGGGAATCCGAAAGCCTCCTGTTTTTCCATTCCTTTTAATACCGGTGAAGTAAACAGAATCCTCAGTTCATTTTCACCCGTTTTAAGGTATGGTTTGGCATCCACTCTCCAGGTAACGAACATATTATCAGCCTTCAGGAGCAGTTTACCATTCAGATAGACATCGGCCCAGGTATCGAGCCCTTCAAAGACCAGACGGATGTTTTGCCGTGCAAGGTCCTTTCCGGTCATTTTAAAAGATGTTCTGTATTCCCAGTTTACTTTATCAATCCACTGGACCTTACGTTCATTCAGCCTGTAGTATGGATCTTCAATTTTCCCGGCTGCCATAAGGTCGGTATGTATGGTCCCGGGAATGGAGGCAGGCATCCATTCCATGGTGGCAAGCTGGCGAAACTGCCAGTTTTCAGGAATTTTATGTTCCCTGTAGCTTTCCTGAGCAGACAGGCAGGAGAAGAATAAAAAAGATACTGTAACAGAAAATGTACGTATAGGTTTCATATTTCAGATTTATCGGAACCGGAAGTACAAAAATATGACTCCCGTAGAGAAACTGACGGTAAACTTAGCGGAAAAATCTGAATGTCACAAAGGTTTACCTATAATTGTCAGGCCTGTTATTAACTATAAAACCCATGGAATATCAGGAATCCCGGATTAAGGTATTATCTTTGTTTTCCGATGTTCAAACCCGGATCTGAATATGGGTTTTAATTCCCGGGAATGAATAAAGCCAACTTTTGACTTTGCTGTTTGTTATATATTTAAAGACTTCTGTTAATAAAAATATATATGTATAAAGTTTTGATTGTTGACGACGACCCTACCTTTTGCCTGATGTTAAAATCATATCTTGGAAACAAGGGATTTGATGTGAAAGAGGTTTTCAGTGCCGGCAGTGCACTGAAAGCTGCAGGGGAGCAACAATTTGATATCATCCTTACCGACCTCAGGCTTCCTGATTTCGATGGAATTACCCTTATTGACAAGCTGAAAAATATTGCACCGGGCATACCGGCCATCTTGATGACAAGGTATGGCGATATCAGGTCAGCAGTGACTGCCATTAAATCCGGTGCTTTTGATTACATCACCAAACCGGTCAATCCGGACGAGCTTCTCCTTACGGTGAATAAGGCGCTTGAGAAACAAAAAACCGAAAACAGAAAAGAAAACGGGATCCGCACTGAAAACCTTCCCGGCAGCTATAACTATTTACGGGGAAGCAGCGAAACGTCGTTGCTGGTGGAACAGTACATCTCACTGGTTGCGACTACCGATATGTCGGTTATCATTCAGGGAGAGAGCGGTACCGGAAAGGAATATGTTGCCCGTATGATTCATCTGAAAAGTCACCGGCACAGTAAACCCTTTGTAGCCGTTGATTGCGGTGCCCTGACAAATGAGCTGGCGGCCAGTGAACTGTTCGGACATACCAAAGGATCTTTTACCGATGCGCATGCCGATAAAGAAGGACAGTTTCAGCAGGCCAACGGGGGAACTTTGTTTCTGGATGAAATCGGAAACCTGTCCTATGAAAATCAACTGAAACTGTTACGGGCGACCCAGGAACGAAAGGTCAGAAAGATCGGGGGAACCAAAGATGTGGATGTGGATGTAAGAATTATTGTAGCAACCAACGAAGACCTGAGTGCCAATGTGGTGAAAGGAAACTTCAGGGAGGATCTGTTCCACCGCCTCAATGAATTTAAAATCAATGTACCGCCACTCAGGCAAAGGGGTGAGGATATTCTGCAATTTGCCAATTATTTTCTCGAAAACGCCAATCAGGAACTACATAAGAATGTAAGCGGATTTGACAAAGAAGCGCTTGAAATACTGCTTTCGTTCAGTTGGCCCGGCAACATCAGGGAGATGAAAAATGTAATCAAACGCAGTGTTTTGCTCAGCACTACCGGCATGATTACTCCACGCGAGTTACCCTCCGAAATTGTGCAGAATATTCCGTCAACTGCTGCCGGTACCATCAGCCATACAACCGATCTGAAGTCGCTGGCTGAAACCCATGAAAGAACCACCATTTTAAATGTGCTTCAGCAGACACACTTCAATAAGACCAAAGCGGCCCGATTGTTAAACATTGACCGGAAGACACTTTATAACAAAATGAGAATTTACAATATTGAAGGCTGATTGACGGCACATCAGCGATCAGGGAAGTTCAGGTCATTTCCGTTTCTGTTCCGGACAAGCGCAACAATTCGGCCTCAAGCATCGGATGAAGTCTGTTATTGATCGAAGTAATTTTCTTCAGCATCAGTTTTACCTCTTCCGGAGTGCAATTCTCCGGCTCAATGGCTTCAAGCATATTTAAGACAGGCAGGGCCTGTGCTACCCCCATATGTCCGTAACCCGTCAGTAGTTTGTGTGCCAACAGCTTGATTCCTTTGAAATCATGCGAATCACACATATTCCACAGTTCCTGAACTGCCACCTGGGAACTGTGAATAAATGACCTTACGATACTGGCCAACTGATCAGCCTTCCCGGTTGTGAATAATTCCGCATGTTTCAGATCGTAAAGCCTGTCGGCCATCACTTCATCCGGATGTCCGGGTTCCGGCACCGGTATTGTATGAATGAGGTAAGCAGCTATGGTAGACAGAAAATCATGCTCCTTGAACGGTTTCTGTAATACCTCGTTAAATCCGGCTTCCATATAATCCATATCATACCGGTTAACTTTTGCCGCAGTAAAAGCAATCACCGGAGCGAGTGAAACGCGAGGCCGCGGATGTGATCTGATGAATCTGACAAGTTCTATCCCACTGATTTCCGGCATCTGAACATCCGTCATAATCACATCATATTCACTATCATTCAGAATTTCCATCGCCTGTCTTCCATTGGCAGCGATATCCACCATCATTCCGGCATTTTCGGCTATAATACGGGCAAGCAGGATATTAAACACATCATCATCAACCACAAGCAAACGACGACCCTCAAAGTTTGCAATCCCTGCAAAAGAAATGTTTTCGTGTGTTAACGGCTCTTTATCTGAAAGGGGGAATGGAATCCGGACAATAAATTCAGAACCTGCACCGGGTGTGCTTTCAACGGTTATGTCCCCCTGTTGTATCCTGGCCAGTCTTCTGCTGATGGCCAGTCCTAATCCCGACCCTCCGAATCTTCTGGCCTGAGAGGATTCTGCCTGCCTGAAATCTTCAAAAATGTCGTTCAGTTTTTCAGGTGAAATCCCGATTCCGGTATCTTTAACACTGATAATGGCATCACAAATATCTTCGCTGCATTCCATTCCACATGAAACACTCACGGTTCCCCTTTCAGTAAACTTCAGTGCATTGCTGAGAAGGTTATACAGGATTTGCTTCAGGCGGAGCGGATCCCCCTCGAGTACTTCATTTCCGTTGATGTTACAGACTGCTTCAAACTCAATTCCTTTCTCTGAGGCTGACAGCTTAAAGGGAATGATGACATCATCAAGAATATCGCGTAAACGGAAAGGAATTTTTTCAAGCTGAAGTTTTCCGGCACCCAGCCGCGATAAATCGAGGATATCATTCACGGTTTCGAGTAAATGCCGCGATGAACGTCTGACGGCCCCAAGATACTCCATCTGCACCCTATTCAGCGGTGTATTGATCAGTTGATCCGAAAACCCTATGATGGCATTGAGCGGGGTACGGATCTCATGGCTCATATTTGCGAGGAACTCTTCTTTAACTTTTGCCAGTTCAGATGTTTGAATATGGGCCTTGATCAGATCCCTTTTATATTTGTCACTGCGTCTGATACTTCCCAGGATGAGCACTACAAATAACAGGATCAGTAAAAGGGACACCAGCCCGGTGACCCCAATCCAGAAGATGGAATTATCGGCGTCGTTCCGGGCAATTTTCGCACGCTGATCCGCAAGTAAGGTTTGGGTGATTTCAAGCTGCCTGAAGATGCTGAGTACCTGGCTGATCAACAGTGAACTGTTTTGAAGCATCATCAACTCCTGGGCTTTTATCCCTGAATAGGAAGCCACATCCTGTTTTCTGACATTGGAAAGCGCTTTCTTAACATTCTTAAGTATGATCGAATCGTTGGGCCTGATGAGCGATGTATCGGTTATAACCCTTGTTGTTGATAATATTGCGGGGCCTTTCGTTCCCGGAATAACTGACTCTTTTTCAGGTTGCTTCTTAGAAAATGCTTTTTTAAGCTTTTTGAAGATTCCCTGAGTTTCGTCGTTTTTTTCTGCAACCATGACCGGGTCAGGTCTTATGGTATCGAAAACCGTCACGACCCTGGTCGATGTCCGTAAACTGTTTGGAATCGTATCCAGCGAACCGGATCTGATCTGACTGATCGTCTTTTCCGCGAAATCAAATCCTTCACGCCTCGATTTGTAGATCAGGTATGCATCAATCATCTCCTGCCGCCTGGCCAGAAGTATTGAAACTGAATCGAGCCGCGAAAGCTTTACCTGATCATCCAGTGCATCCTGTTTCAGCGAATCAAGGCTGATGGCCACTTTTGCAATCAGCCCGTTGTATAAACTAAGGTAATTCTGATTGTTGGTTATCGAATAGACCCGGAAATTATTCTCAGCTTCAGTGAGGTTGGCAAGCAAATCACGCAATCGCAGGGTTTCCGGATCATTTTTCGAAAGAATCGTATAGGTATCTTTCAGAACCTCAGTGTTTTTTTTGACCAGAATACCGGCAAGAATAACAGCAATCAAAGCAATAACAAAGAGAATCACTACCTTGAAGTGCAGTCCCCATGTTCGTACCGTTGCCAATAGCTGCATCATACTGTCATCAGAAAATTGAGAAAGATCCGCATCCCGGAATAATTGAATAACAACCGGAATGATATTTAGTTTGTCTGAAACCCGGAAGCAAAACCAGGTTATTATAAACGCCCAATAATTATACCAGACTGTTTTTCAAATACATAACTCAAACAGCAAAATGAAGAATTCAATTCCCGCATCGACTCAATGTAAAGGAAAACCGCCTTTAACCCAGGCACTAAATTAAACTATTATGGTTATAAATAAAATGGAAGCATGCGGTCAGATGAGAAAAAATCTCCCGGATTTAGATCCATGCACGATGAAAGTGTTAATTTATTTCCATCCGGGGCTGAATAAGCCTGATAAACGGGCAAGCAAATGCCACAAAGCGGAGAATTTGTAAAATTCATAAAGTAGTTTATAATTTCTCTGAACATCTTTCTCCCCCTGCACTTTCAGTTTCATCAGGCATCAGGGATGGATGGATTTGCCCCGCAGGAATGTGATCCGCCTGCCGGTCAGGCAGGTAGAAACGGGGGACGTAATATTAGAATTTAAACAGTCTTAAACTTTTTCAACCTCAGCCAGGGTATAGTGCCATTCAGGGTTGCGCCTGATATAGGCCTCTGCTGCCGGACAGTTTGCTTTTACCCTGAGACCATGCAGCACCGCATAATGTATTCCATGCAGGATTAATTGTGAGGCATATCCCCTGCCCCTGTGTACTTCAGGTACATAAGCATTGTGAAGGTCCAGCTCCAGTCCACGGATTCGGTAAGCCAGGTAAGATTCCAATCCTTCCTCTCTGATTACAAACATTCTTCCGGTATTGATAATACTTGTGTGCATATTATCCCAAATTAACTTATTGATAACTATACTATTGTCAGTAATCCCCATTACCTGTATTGTTGTTTACCTGATAGCTGAATAACTTATTCCAAAAAACCAATGATGCGGTAATTCATAAAACTATGTTGACTGATTTATCCGTTACTGACTACCGGAGAAAATTTCAACGCATATCAATGAATAATTGATCAGAATGTTCAAGCCTTTTCTGCAATGTATTTCAATACAAACGCTGATACATGCCCTTTAATATAAAAATCTGATCTGCCGTTTATGAATCTTTTCCTGATTCAGGGCTGAAAATTACAACATAAATGCTCAAATTGTTCTGTCCGGGCCTCAAAATAGGTATAAATACTGATTGATCCCCGTCGGAGATCAGAGGGGTTTAATGGTTTATCACTGCCCCGGACACCCGGTTTCTCATTATATTATATTGATTTTCAATAACCTGTGGAAACCGGATGCTCAATGACCCTTTCAACCACTGCCAGGGTCTGATATTCATGTTCAGATCATACCACACCTCTGACAATTGATACCTGATGCAAAACGCATTGTTTTCGTCCTTATGCTGACCTCAACATCATGCCCGTCAACTTTTCCCGACCTGCCGCATTTCTTGCACCAAGGTCCGGAGGCGGTCGGCCAGGGGCTGAAAAGCGAAAATCAATCGAACGATCAAAAAAAACTGCTCCGGAGACGACATGCCGGCTGCAGATTCAATGAATTAATTTCTGAACTTATGGGTGATGCGTTGAAGGGTGCCGTCAACAGGAATGACTGATGATTCCGTGACCAGATCTTTCCGCCTCCGGGCTGTTCGCGGGAAGCACGGAATGCTCTACGCACCATGTTCAAAATGACAAAGGGGGATTCAGCCAAAATTTATAAGCCTGTTATCAAATTAAAATTTCATTAAAATACATCCCTTTCAAAGCGGTCTGACTTATTAACAACCCCCGGATCAGGGCACAATGCAAGCCTATGGCGCCATGTAAAATAATTATACAATTGTATTAATAACGAGTTAATTTCCAATGATATTCCTGCATGATTTTCATCTATCACTCATTGAAATGAATATAATTGATGTATTTATTTGTATTTCATTGCATTATGATAATGTTGAATCATTACCTTGAAAAACGTTTAATAGTTTAAACGTAAATATTTTTTACAAACAGTTAAACATAAAAACGGTTTAATAAATGATCTTTTTAACATCCTGATCTGTTGACTTGAAATATAATATCCGGACATATAAAAATACGTGTTTTCACGACTTGCATTCATCAGTTCAATGAATTACCTTTCGCATTAATTACGATATATATTACCGTAATTAATGAAATTATCCGTGTAACCGGAATCTGAGCAATCAGCGCACGGGAGAGCGTAAACCGTGTTACACAGGTAATCATCTTAAGAGGTAAGATATTCAGATTACGGGATCATCAGGCATTTGTGTCAGAAGAACGGCACAGATCAAGGAATTAAACCCGCTAAGCGGAATATTTTGGAGGCAAAGGAAAAATACGTTGAGGGAAAAACGCCACGTTTTTCAGGTGAGCCGGCTGGCAACAGGCTGTCAGCACCGTGCAATTTTATTACATCCCCATTTTTCCCATTCAGGGCACTTGCCAATCAGGCTCTTTGGGGCCTGTTCTCCGGTAGATTTCCGATTATGCCGGAACCGGCATTTGTGGGCAATCCTCCTTGTACCCTCCCTGATTTCCTTCCCGGAAATCCGGCATCTGAAGGTATAACAGCGGTTTCCCGGGCAGATTGCTTCAAATCGTTTTCCCATGCATTGACAGGATGGTTGGATGCCTTCGTGGCGTTCAACATCCACGATATTTATATAAAAACCATTGACTGCATTTATTCACCGAACGGTATTCTGAGGAATTCAGGGTATCCGCGTATTGCGATTGCGGACAGCGCTTTGGGAGAAGTGGCAGCCGTAAGCGGCAAAACATCCGGAAAACCCTGCTTCTGGTGGAAACCATAAGGTAAAAGGCCGGAAACGGGTTCTGGTTTCGTATAACCACCACCCGGGTTCCGACCCTGTTTAAGCAGCCAGCAAACAAACTGACCTTTGAAGGCAGCTGGCACAAGAAAAATAGCCCCCATAGGGCCGCTGAGATTATCAGCCCCAGGTGAAACATTCTGTAAAGAAATGTTACACCTTTTGCTTTGCCTGTGCGGCAAGCAACTTCGTCATTTTTTCTCTGGTGTTTCCGGCAAAAAGCAAATGCGCTTTGCTCTGCTGGCTGGCATTTTCCTCTCCTACCCTGTTTTGTTAATTTCCCAGACTTCACCTCAAACTTATAATGCAAACGGCACCTTTACCGTACCACCCGGAGTAACAAGTATCACCGTTGAATGCTGGGGTGGCGGTGGCGCCGGTGGCGCGGGAACCGGTAACCCAGCAGCCGGTGGTGGTGGAGCCGGAGGGTCTTATGCAAGAAGCGTTCTTACGGTAGTTCCGGGAAATACTTATCCTGTAACTGTTGGTACGGGAGGAGCAGGTGACAACAACGATGGTAATCCGGGTACGCCTTCATGGTTTAGTACGACCGGAACGATATATGCTCAGGGTGGCGCTGGAGGGCTCAGGGCCAACATCAATTACACCAATGGTAATGGCGGTGCAGGTTCAATAGCTGCGACTATAGGCACTTTCAGGTTTTCAGGCGGAAATGGATCTATTGGGAATTACACTTCGGGAAATCCAGGGGGTGCCGGAGGCGGGGGTGCAGGCTCTAACGGGAACGGTGGAAATGCAGCAGGTGGAACCGGAGGAATCGGAACAACGCAGAACGGAGGGAATGGTGCCAATGGTGTTGGCAACAACACACCTGGTGCCAATGGCTCAGTTTACGGTGGTGGTGGTTCCGGCGGCAAGGCCAGAAATTCAACTGACCGGATCGGAGGTAGTGGTGCCAATGGCCTGGTAATAATCAGCTGGGATCCTGCATACCGTGCCCAGTTTAACTCAATGGATTTCGGATCAACCACCTGGTGTGCCGGAGAAACCCGAACGGTATCCGTAAATGTGACCAATACAGGCCAGGCTACCTGGACCGATGCTTTCCCCGATGTCAACATCGGATTAAAATGGAATACCAACGGTGCTAACTGGGCCGATTATTATGTGCGTACCGATGCCGGAAATCTGGCTCCCGGCGATTCCCGTACCTACTATTTAACAATAACTGCATCAAACAATACCGGCGGGGGATATACGACTCCCCTGGCAAACGGTCTGAATAACCTGACTTTCGATGTGGTAAAAGAGGCGGATTGCTGGTTTGGCAACAATAACGGAAGCTGCGGCCCGGGAAACAATGTTTTCGCATCACCGGCCATCACCATTATTAACACAACTCCTGCCCAACCCAGTATCATCACCGGAGCTGCAGCACCCTGTACAGGATCCTCCCAGACCTACAGCGTTACCAATGTTGCAGGGGTGACCTACACCTGGGCATTCCCGGCCGACTGGACCATTACAGCGGGACAAGGCACGAATTCTGTTACCGTTACCGTCGGGTCAGCGGCGGGCACTGTAACGGTTACCCCTTCCAACGCCTGCGGTGATGGCACGGCCAGAACGCTGGCTGTAACCCCTGCTGCACTGCCGGCCCAACCTTCGGATATAACCGGGAACACCTCCCCTTGTGCAGGTTCTTCACAAACCTACAGTGTAACCAATGTTGCCGGGATCACCTTTACCTGGACGGTGCCGGCCGGATGGACCATCACCGCCGGGCAAGGTACAAACACGATTACCGTGACCGTCGGCGCTGCCGGAGGCAATATTCAGGTGACCCCTTCGAACGCCTGCGGCAACGGCACAGCCCGTTCGCTTGCCGTTACAACAACCGCTGTCCCGGCCCAGCCTTCTGCCATAACCGGGTCAACTTCCCCCTGCAACGGATCAAGTCAAACCTACAGCGTAACCAACATTGCAGGAGTTGCCTATACCTGGACTGTGCCGGCCGGATGGACCATCACTGCCGGGCAGGGAACCAATTCAATTACGGTAACTGTTGGTGCAGCTGCCGGTAATATACAGGTCACCCCTTCCAATGTATGTGGTAACGGTACGGTGCGTTCACTGGCGGTTACAACCACAACCATTCCCGCCCAGCCTTCAGCAATAACAGGCCCGAATTCTCCCTGCACAGGGTCATCCCAGACCTATAGTGTAACCAATGTGGCCGGTGTTACCTATACCTGGGCATTCCCAGCCGACTGGACCATTACCGGCGGGCAGGGAACAAATACCGTTACAGTAACCGTCGGGTCAGCGCCGGGTAATGTAACGGTTACCCCTTCCAATGCCTGCGGTGATGGTACGGCGAGGACACTTGCCGTTACAACAACCACAGTGCCTGCTCAGCCCGGAGCCATCAGCGGCCCGCTTTCTCCCTGTGTTGGTACGACATTGTTAAATTATTCCGTCACCAATGTAGCCGGAGTTACCTACACCTGGGCATTCCCTGCCGGCTGGACCATCACCGCCGGTCAGGGAAGCAACAGTGTTACGGTTACCGCCGGTGCCACAGCAGGCAATGTGACCGTTACCCCTTCGAATGCCTGCGGAAACGGAACTGCCCAGACAATGGCCTTATCACCGAATTCTGTCCCGGCACAACCGGATGCGGTTTCAGGCAGTGCAACACCCTGCCAGGGGTCAACCCAGGTATACAGTGTTACCGATGTGGCCGGTGTAACCTATACCTGGACAGTGCCGGCTGACTGGACCATTGACGGTGGCCAGGGAACGAACACAATTACGGTTACTGTCGGATTGAACAACGGAAATGTCAATGTTGTCCCTTCCAATGTATGCGGGAACGGAACTTCACGAAGCCTGGCAGTAACTGTTTCCACCCTTCCTGCCCAGCCCGGAGCGATTTCGCCTGTTACAACCGCTGTCTGCCGTAACAGCACCCATAATTTTATGGTTATGCCTCCCCCACCGCCCGGCGTAACCTATACCTGGGCTTTCCCCGGCGCGACCGTTCAAACCGGACAGGGAACCAATGTGGTGAGCATCCTTTTTGGTAATACTTCCGGAACACTGACCGTTACCCCATCCAATGCCTGCGGCAACGGTACTGCCCGGACAATGGATATTACCGTAATTCTTTCGAGTCCTGCACAACCAGGTGTTGTTACCGGTGAAATAGCTCCCTGCATCGGTTCAGTAAAAATATACTCGGTGGTAAATGTTCCCGGGGTACTCTATACCTGGACTGTGCCGACGGGATGGACCATCACTGCCGGGCAGGGGACCAACGCCATTACGACGACCGTCGGAGCCAATGCCGGCAATGTTTCAGTTACAGCAGGAAATGCCTGCGGAGGAAGCTCTCCGAGGAACCTGGCCGTGACCCCACAGGCCACCGTTCCGGCCCAACCCGGTCCAATCACCGGAAATAATCCCGTTTGCCAGGGATCAACGCAGACGTACACCGTAACAGCAGTTCCCTTTGTGGTTTATACCTGGGCCGTTCCGGCAGGATGGACCATCGATGCCGGTCAGGGTACAAATACCGTGACGGTAACTGCCGGAAATACAACAGGTGCAATTACAGTTACTCCTTCGAATGACTGCGGAACCGGAACAGTACAGTCCAGAACCATCACCGTTGATGTTACCTTGCCGGCAGCTACCACTGCCATCACCGGGAACACCAATCCCTGTCAAACAAGTACCCAGACTTATTATGTTACCATGAATACCGGTATCACCTACACCTGGACCATTCCGGCTGACTGGACGATACTGGCCGGGCAAGGCACTTCTTCCATCACAGTTACCGTAGGCAGCATTTCGGGGAATATTGAAGTAACCCCTTCGAATGGTTGCGGCAATGGCCCGGTCACCACCCTTCCGGTCACTGTTTTCCTCCTCCCTTTCTCGCCCGGAACAATCACGGGTGATGTTCTTTTCTGTGAAGGCACTTCACACACCTACAGTGTGGTTAACACACCCGGAGTTGGCTATTTATGGTCCGTTCCGGCAGGCTGGGTGATTAATTCGGGACAGGGAACCCATACGATCAACATCACTTCAGGTATCAATTCGGGTGTGATTCAGGTTATTCCAAGCAATGCCTGTGGTAACGGTCCGGGTAGCACCCTGAATGTGACAGTAAATCCGCTGCCGGCTGCAGAAACAGGTCCCGACGGAGCTATCTGTGTGGGTGCCTCCATTCAGATCGGGGCCCCGGCCGTTCCGGGAAATACCTACAGCTGGACGTCTGTACCCGTTGGCTTCACATCCACACTATCCGATCCCGTTGTTACTCCAGGTGAAACCACGACTTACACCCTGGTAGAAACCAATACCGCCACCGGCTGTTCAAACAGCAACAGTGTGACCATCCTTGCCAATCAGGTTATTACCGTTACGGCGAATCCGATGGATCAGGCTATATGCACCGGGGAAAGTACACTGATTGAACTTTCGAGCAATATTTCAGGAACCATCTTTACCTGGGAAGCCTATCTGAACATCGGCTCAGGTACAACCGGTTTTTCAGATGGCATGGGTTTCCTTATCAATCAGGTACTCACCAATATATCGGACCTGCCTGCGGTGGTTGTTTATGCCATTACGGCTACTGCCGATGAATGCTCAAATGATGAAACAAAGGTAAATGTTACTGTCAATCCGGCCCCTGTCCTGGTCAATCAGTCTGCTGCCATCTGTAGCGAAGTTCCCTCCGGAGTGATCCTGGGTGCAAGTACCAATGGTGTAGCAGCAGCAACCTACTGGATTACCGATATAGACTCAAACGGTCTGACTGCATCAGCCGGTAATCCGACCCCCGGGCCCGGTTTTGATGCTAATGTCATTGCTGATGATGCCTGGACCAATACGACCCTGAATCCTGTCAATGTGGTTTATACAATTCAGGCTGTAAGTTCTCTTGGCTGCCCGGGGAATTCAATAACCCTGACACTTACCATCAACCCGGAACCGATAATAACCAACTCACCCACGACATCTATCTGCAGCGGGTTTTCAACAAATATCAACCTCACCTCAACGGTTGCCGGTTCCTTTTCATGGACCATCGGGACCATTACCGGAGGAATTACCGGTGCGTCGGCCGGATCGGGCAGCACCATCAATCAGATACTTACCAATCCCAGCAATGCAACAGCAGGCACCGTACAGTATCTCATCACACCTACTTCTTCATCCGGGAGTTGCCAGGGTTCTTTATTTACAATCACTGTCACGGTAAACCCCGGCCCGGTGGTTACAAATAGTCCCGCAGTAAGAATCTGTTCAGGTCTGAACACCAACCTGACGTTGACATCAAGCACCCCTTCAACGTTCAGCTGGACGGTGGGTGCCATAACGGGAGGGATAACGGGAGCAACGGCCGGTTCCGGCCCGGTCATCGATCAGGTTCTTACCAACCCCAGTAACGCTACTTCCGGATCCGTTCAGTATGTTGTAACTGCCACTTCCTCGACCGGAGGTTGTGTCAGTGTTCCGTTTACCATTACAGTAACCGTTGATCCCATTCCAAGCGTCACTGCAGGGGCTGATCCGATGTCGGTATGTCCGGGATTTCTGTTCGACCTTTCCTCCTCTTCAAGTCTGACCTGGGCACCTTCAACCCTGCTGACAGAAAATTTCAATGCAGCGACAAACCTGTGGGACAAGTCACACAATTCAACCGGTGGAACCGTAGCCAATTCAGTCTGGACACTGAGGCCTGATGGTTATACTTATGATGGAAATACCTTTCATTCCAATGATAACTCACAGTTTTACTTAACCAACAGCGACGCGCAGGGCTCAGGAACAACAACAAGGACCTATCTCCGGACGCCTGTTCTGAATACAACAGGCTACACCTCGCTATCACTCGATTTTTATCATTTCTACAGGCACAATGGTGACTCCAGGGCACGTGTGGAAGTATCAACTGACGGGACCAACTGGACAACCATTCAGACTTACTCCAGCAATCAGGGAAATCATTCCGGTTTTGCACATGTAACGCTCGACCTGAGTGCCTATACCGGGAATGCCACCTTCTATATAAGATTTTACTATTATGCTACCTGGGATTGGTATTGGGCAATAGATAATGTCACCCTGACCGGGACATCAACATCAACCATACCCATCATTGCCTGGACGTCAGATCCGGTTGGTTTTACCTCTTCTGACCCAAATCCTCAGAATTTGAACCAGGCAGTTACCACGGAATACACCGTTAGTTATACCAATCCTCTTTCGGGCTGTTTTTCAGATGCTTCTGTTACAGTAACTACTCTGGACCCACCCAATGCCACCATAACTGCCAATTATTGTGCTGTTCCGGGATTTATCCAGCTCACAGCAACCGGAGGCGGAACCTATCTGTGGAGTACCGGCCAGACCGGGGCCGTAATTCTGGTCGATGTAGCAGGCCAGTATAGCGTGGTTGTGACCGGAGTTAACGGGTGTGTTGCCACTGCAGTGATGGATGTATCGCATGAACTGGTCGTGAATGGTAACTTCTCAGCCGGAAATGTCGGATTCACATCGGGTTATGCCTTTGATCCGACGGCAAACGGACTTTACGCTCCGGAAAGCGAATATGCCATCAACAGCGATGCCCAGTTTACCCATACAAACTTCTGGGGATTCGACCACACTGCCGGAACAGGCACAGGCAATGCCAATTTCATGATAATCAATGGCGCCAAATATGCCCCGCAACCCACGGTATGGGAACAAACCGTCACTGTTTTGCCAAATACCGATTATTATTTCTCGGCGTGGGCCATCAGTCTGAATGATGTAGAACCCTTTGCACAGCTTAGATTTGAGGTAAACGGCACACAGGTTGGAACAACTGCTGCACTCGGGGAGGGTATCAACAACGATAATAATCCCTGGCTACCTGATGACCGGTTCTATGGCACCTGGAATTCAGGAGCCTCAACCACGGCGGTGATCAGGATCATCGACCTTGAGACAGCAGCCGGTGGAAATGACTTTGGCCTGGATGATATTTCCTTTGGTACCCTGGATCCGATTCCTTTCACGTTCGATCCTGCAGCTCAGGGTGGAGCCAATCTGGTTTGCGAAGGTGAAACACTTCAACTGACGGCCAATATCACCGGAGGTCTGGCTCCGTATACTGTAAGCTGGACCGGCCCGAACGGCTTCACCTCAAACCTTGAGAATCCAACCATCCCCAATGTAACCATGGCAGCCCAGGGGACCTATGAGGTTACCGTATATGATTCCTATGGCTGCAGCCCTCAGACCGATGATGTTTATGTGACCATCAACGAAGCACCGGATGCAACCATCACAGGTGGTGGTAATTACTGCCAGTTTGCCGGCTCTCCCTTTATCTGGTTTAACGGCTCGGGTGGTACACCACCTTACATTTTTGAGTACAATATCAATGGGGGTCCTGTACAAACGGTATCAACCTGGGGTACCGACCTGAGCGCTTTTATTTTTGCCCCAACCGATATTCAGGGAACATTCACTTATAACCTCACCAATGTTACGGATGACAATGGCTGTACAAGGGATCTTACCACCTCAACCACCGTCACAATCAATGCGCTGCCTTCTGCCTATATAACCGGGGATTGGGTTGTATGCCCCGATTCTGATAATCTTTATGAAGGCAATGCCGGAATGACAGGTTATGACTGGAGTATCACCGGCAACGGAACCATTCCGGGCGCTGCCAACCTGCAGGATGTGAGCGTTGCTGCCGGCAACATTTGCGGTGATACCTATAATCTGTTGCTGATGGTAACGGATAACAATGGATGTAATGGTACTGCTGATGAGCTGATTCTTGTGGAAGATTTTGAAAATCCGTTAATTACCGGAACCATTCCCTTAACAACCCTTGAAGGCTGTTCGGTTACAGCATTGCCTGCTGCAGTGAACACCACTGCCGCTCTGGAGGCACTCGGACCGGCCATTACCGACAATTGCTCACCCGATGCGGATCTTGCTGTTTCCAGTACCGACGGAACCCCCAATGGGACCTGTCCCATCGTTGTAGTCCGCACCTACACTGTTACCGATCACTGTGGAAACAACAGTTCAATCACACAGACCTTTAACATTGATGATACCACCGACCCGGCCATTACCGGTACCATTGCCGGTACCGATGTGGAAGGCTGCGATGCTGCCGATCTGCCAGCCGCAGTCAATACCGTGGCTGCCCTGGAGACTCTCGGTTTGGCCATTGCCGATAACTGCGCCCCGGATGCTGACCTGGTGGTTACCCATGCCGATGGCGCTCCCGCCGGAACCTGTCCCGTGGTCATTCTAAGAACTTACACCATTACCGACCCCTGCGGTAACGACAATACCGTGACCCAGACCTTTAACATCGATGATACCACCGATCCGGCCATTACCGGTACCATTGCCGGTACCGATGTGGAAGGCTGCGATGCTGCCGATCTGCCCGCCGCCGTCAATACCGTGGCTGCACTGGAGGCTCTGGGTGTGGCCATTGCCGATAACTGCGCCCTGGATGCCGACCTCACCGTTACACATGCCGATGGCGCCCCGGCCGGAACCTGTCCCGTGGTCATTGTCAGAACCTACACCATTACCGACCCCTGCGGAAATTTCAATACCGTTACCCAGACCTTTAACATTGACGACACCACCGACCCGACCATCACCGGAACCATAGCCGATACGGATGTAGAGGGCTGTTCGGCTGCCGATCTTCCTGCTGCCGTCAATACCGTGGCTGCCCTGGAAGCTTTGGGTGTGGCCATTGCCGATAACTGCGCCCCGGATGCTGACCTGGTGGTTACCCACGCCGATGGCGCTCCCGCCGGAACCTGTCCCATAATCATTATAAGAACTTACACCATTACCGACCCCTGCGGTAACGACAATACCGTGACCCAGACCTTTAACATCGATGATACCACCGACCCGACCATTACCGGCACCATTGCCGGTACCGATGTGGAAGGCTGCGATGCTGCCGATCTGCCCGCTGCCGTCAATACCGTGGCTGCACTGGAGGCTCTGGGTGTGGCCATTGCCGATAACTGCGCCTTAGATGCCGACCTCGTCGTTACACACGCCGATGGCGCCCCGGCCGGAACCTGTCCCGTGGTCATTATAAGAACTTACACCATTACCGACCCCTGCGGAAATTTCAACACCGTTACCCAGACCTTTAACATTGACGATACCACCGATCCAACCATCAC
>JAZDHI010000009.1:0-25552 GCA_043806115.1 Bacteroidota bacterium | reverse complement strand
CAAGGACTACCTGAAAAACTTGTGAATGAAGGCATAAATCCCAAAGTCCCCTGGCTCTATGATTTTAAGCTGGATTTTAGGTTCAAGTAACGTTTTACTAAAATGAACAACCCCCGGAAAATCTCTGATAGCTATCGGGACTCAATATGACAATCGATTGATTATCAGATGTCAGGCTGAGCAGTTCCGATAGCTATCGGAAAGAAGCCTATTCTAACTTATGAGACAGCCTCTTATCCTTTACTATATTATTACAGTTCTTAAAAACAGAAAAATCCAGCCGGTTATTCACTATTTTTCAACAGCTTTGGTCTTACAGGTTGAACATCCGAAAATTGCGTACAATCCGCAAAAATTCAGCAAACTGGTAATGACCATGGCCAGCGCAATTATTCCAAGTACAATGGCAAGTGTGCCGGAAATCAGGTTAAAAAAGTATAGGACAGCAATCACCAGTGCAATCACCAGACGTATAAGCTTGTCGGTATTTCCAATATTTTTTTTCATCACAGGTTATTTAAGTTATGGCCGTATTAACAAATTATTAACAAAATAGTTTACTGGATATCATCCATTGAGGATTCTTCCCAATCTTCTGCTGATCTCGTTACGGGCCTTTTTCAGGTGGATGTCCCTAGAGAGGTGATCGGCCCATTCTTCGCTATCAGCGGGAAGTTCTTTCATCTCTTTCTGGTTATGGAAGATCATGGCCGAAAGTTTCCGGTGCATCAGTGATAGTACTGACCGGCTCACTGTATCTTCAAGTTTATCGGTTTCTACAGGAACATAAATCTTTATTTCTTCCCAGCCGGGGCTCAGCTCATATTTCTGAGTAATTATATTGATGGCCAAATCGGCCACTTCAGGCTCTGGATGCATCAGAAAAAAACGGTCATCCGGAAGGGATTTATTATCAACGCCGTCTGCATAAGCATCAAAGACCTTCTGAAAAACGGGATTATCAAATGTTATCTGGTTAGCCCTAAGGTCATTACAGACATATTCTGCCACACCTACCTCAAGTGTTATTACATCATCCGGTTCGTTTCCGGGTTGCTCAAACCTTAATGATTTATCTGCATAATGCAGTAAGACCCTGATCACATCCATTTCCTGGGCACTGCAATCACTGATGTCCAACACAGATTCCTGTTTCGGAGCTATTTCAGCCTGAGCCGTTGAATCCTCTCCAACCGGTTCCGGAGTGTTACCCTTATGTGCTTTTTTTCTGATCAGCCTGTTCAGCTCATTCATCAGGGTTTGCTCAGCAATACCCATTATTTCGGAGCATTCCCGAACATACAATGGCCTGATGATGGGATCGGGGATGATACTGATGGTTCCTATGATCTCATGAATCAGTCCGGCCTTTTTAATGGGATCATTCTGTGTTTCATCAAGCAGCAACCTGGTTTTGAAAGCTATAAAATCGTTGGCTGCTGTGGCAATAAACGCTTCAACATCGGCCGACCGGTGTTTGCGGGCATATGAATCCGGGTCCTCTCCATCAGGGAAAAGCACGATTTTAACATTCATCCCCTGCTCAAGGATCATATCTATTCCCCGGAAAGAAGCCTTTATCCCGGCAGGATCACCGTCATAAAGAATGGTGATGTTGCGGGTGTACTTACTGATAAGCCGGATTTGCTCAGTAGTAAGGGAAGTGCCTGAAGAGGCCACGACATTCTCTATTCCTGCCTGATGAAGGGCAATCACATCGGTATAACCTTCAACCAGAAAACAATTGTCCTTTGCCACAATGCTGTTCCTGGCCAGCCAGATTCCATAAAGGCTCTTTGATTTATTGTAGACTTCCGATTCCGGGGAGTTTACATATTTCGGCTTATTTTTGTCGGAAGTGAGGATACGACCCCCGAAACCGATCACTTTCCCCGTAAGGTTGTGTATGGGGAACATCACCCTTTCCCGGAAACGGTCATAAAGTTTACCATCCTTACTGATGGAAAGACCGGAATCTATGAGGTACTTTTCCGCGTAACCATTTTTCAGGGCATGCAGGGTAAAGGCATCCCAGGCTACCGGCGAAAACCCGAGCTGGAATTTCTGAATGATGTCTTCACGAAAACCCCGTTCAATAAAATAACTCAATCCTATGGCTTTGCCTTCTTCGGTTTCCTTAAGCGTCCGGGTAAAGAATTTCTGGGCAAAGGCATTCAGACTGAACAGGCTGTCACGCTCGGTGTCAAGTTGCTTTTCTTCAGGGCTTGGCTCCTGTTCTTCCACTTCGATGCCATACTTATTTGCAAGATAGCGCAGTGCTTCAGGATAGGAGTACTTTTCATGCTCCATCACAAAATTTACCGCATTTCCGGCCTTGCCACATCCGAAACATTTGAAAATACCTTTGGCGGGTGAAACGGTAAAAGAAGGTGTTTTCTCATTGTGGAACGGACACAGCCCCAGCAGATTAACCCCGCGCTTTTTCAATTGCACGAAATCACCTACCACCTCTTCAATATGAGCGGTGTCGATGATGCTTTGTATGGTATCCCTGGGAATCAAGGTAGTGACCTGATGTTGAATTCACTTCAAAAGTACAAAAAGAGGGGGAACCCACAGTAGTATTTTGAAAAACAGTCAGGGAAACAACAGATTCCTGCAAGGGTTAATCCGTTATACCTGATATCGGGATTAATCTGCTTTTTAAAAATCCATTCCAAATGCACGTTAATATCCCCGGGTCTGTCTGATAGTAAAAATTGTCTGCAGATATTGCGTAATTCAGGGACTTGTTGTACCTTTACCATAAAGAATGTGAACTGCTAAAAAAATCGCTGTTAAAGTAAATCAATACCGTTAAACAGATTCATTTAACTTCTGCAGATAAACCATTCCTGCCATTTTATGGCCCTTCCTTTTGTTCTCTTTCACTTGTTGACTCGATACCTGCAGTTTTATTGCGAATTGTTGAAAAATCTGGTTACCTGACTGCCATTAATCAAGAAAAGAGAAATTCAAATGAATAAAAACAAACGTATGAAAAGGACTTTAAAAAAACTGACGGTGTTTTCAGTTTGCGTTTTTGCTATGATTTTTGTAAGTAATAAATCTTACAGCGAGACAAAGTCTAAAACCACCGTAAAAACGGAGACACATGAAATCACTATTTCAGATTCATTGAATACAGATACGGTACTCAGGCCGGTTGCGGAAGTTACCAGTGTTAAATCCGATAATACGCTCAGACAGAAGTTCTCCGTTTTATTTGGTGACTATATCATAATGAAAGTCAAGAACCTGGATTCATTCATCGGGATGGTTGATTCCTGCAGGAATAAATCCAATCCCAACATGCCCTGCCCGGTAATTCTCTTTATAAATGGGACAGCTGCTCCGGACATCAGGGCTTTTAACATCAATAAAGATGCCGGTACCATCACATTTAAACTAAGCCGGGATGCACCTTCCCTGCAGAAGATACACTTTGAACTGATCTGGAGTCTGGTAAAAGTAAGGTTCAGTGCCGGGCTTGAAACGTCAGGTCCCATTGACTATGCCCCGGACTGTCCGAATGTATTCCTCAAATACATAACCCATGCATCTTTGATTATGATATTACTCATGGTATTATTGATGATCTGGGTTTTCCGGTGGCTTATTCTGAGAACCAATCTCATCAGGGCTACCGATGCGCAGAGCAAATTCAGCTTAAGCCTTGCCCAGCTGCTCTTCTGGGTATTTCTTGTTGCTTTGTCGTTTGTCTACATCTGGATTACTACCGACAACCTTTACCCGATTACCGGAAGTACACTCGTACTGCTTTCCATTAGTCTCACAACAACCGGAGGATCAAAACTTGTGGATCGTGCGCGGGATCCGTTGCGTCAGTTTGAGTCGCATTCAGAATCATTTTTCAGAGATATTTTATCGGATGACCTTGGATTTAGTGTTCATCGAGTTCAAATGGCCATCTGGACCATAATACTTGGAATTGTGTTTATTTTTCAGGTGATTGTAAAACAGGAGATGCCGCAGTTTGACACCAACCTGCTTCTGCTGATGGGAATCAGCTCCACGGGCTATGTGGGGTTAAAATCCATTGAAAACATTAAAGGGGAAGTACAGGCAAAGACCATTAAAACCAAACCTGTAGGAAGGAGACCCGCTAAAAAAAATGAAAAACCTAAAATTTTCTGAGCCATCTGTCCGACATTCCGGTTTAATTCAATGGTAGATATCTTGTTTGCGATGGCGAAACCGCTGCATGGATTTTCTTCTATGCCGGAGTGGAATGAAACAATCATTTAACCCGCAGATGAGAACCTGTTCATATTTATGAAGTTTGAAAATGCAGTTTAATTTAAGGTTTATTTTTAAGAAGCAGTCAAATCCGGAAAACTGTTTCGAATCAGCTGATTCGGTTCTTTTTTTGTCGATTTCTGTTGTTGAACAAGATTGGCTTAACTTCGGAATATAAAACCAACCATCATGTCATTAAAAGAAATCTCCCTCCTCCGCGATCTGATCAACCGACTCGATCTGAAACCTTTCGATCTGCAATCATGGAAAACCAATGCCTCAATGGTTCTTGGAAGAATTTTCGGGGAAACCTCCCGCAAGGTGGAGTTGATCCATAATATTCAGCCCGATTTCAGTTCATGGTCATTGCGTGATGCGACCGGACGGATGACGCAAACGGATGTTTGCCGCAAGATGGGACGTGAAGTGATTGAAGCCTGCATCGCGGAGCTGGAAGCCTTCGGTCTGCCCGATAAGCCTGATCCTTCAGACAATCCTGTACTCATTGCCCTCGAAGAATTTATCACGGTGAAACAGGCCCGGCAGCTGGCCGGTCTGATTTCCTCAGATATACTGCCGGAGGAGAAGGCAGAAAAAATGAAAGAAATTCTGAAGGGCCTGGATCAGGAGGCCCTACTTGCCGCAGTGGTAAAGATGCTTGTCAAATAGGATCACATTAAACCTCCTCAGCCCTGAGGGGGTTGAATATCTTTCATTTTATGGAAATACTTTTCATCGATCATTATTTGGTGCTCCTCCAATAGTTTTTTATACTCATCAATAAAATTCACTTTTGTATGATGTTCTCTTTGATTAATTATATATGAGCCAACTCTGTTAAGATCGCCACAGGCATAAGTTAAAGCAGCATATCCCTCTGACCAGCCATTGAATCCGGAGAAATCAGGATTCTCCTTCAACCAGAAAGAACTTGTAGTTTTAATGTCTCTGATATACTCCGCCAATGCAACATTCGGATGAAGATCCGACAGGATATGTATATGTTCCTGCATTCCGTTAATCTGATAGAGAAAGCAATTTTTATTTTTTATAATTCCTCCAATATATGCATATAATTCACCTGTTTGCTCAAGAGGAAGCGTCTTTCCGCTCCTATAGGTTCTGAAGACTATATGGTAAAGGATTTGGCGGTAACATGACATATGGGCTAAATTAATATCAATACCAATTTATCTCTTTTTATTGTTATATCGTTATATATCGTATAAATATACGATGGATTTTATATTAAAGCTAATCTTTTGGTCATTAATTCGCCCCTTACGGGGACGCCAGGCAAATGTCTGCTCATTACCAGGGGTTACGCTGTGCTTCACTCTCGGTTATTCATGTTCAGCCAATTCGTGGCTAGGCGTTCATAAATTACCGGAGTGAAGCATCAATTTTTGCAGAATCATGTTCCGAAGGTGCATTACAACAATTTTTTGCCAAGAAACAACCAATTACCTCTGAAACCTGCGCTGAAAGAGCAAAACTACAATAACCACGGGTGAAGCAATGCGGAACCCGTGGGATGGAACCACATCAATCCTGATCAGCCCTGAAGGGGTTGAACCCGGATACTGATGCGGATCAACATCATGAAAGCCCAAACAGGAAGAATTAAGCACCATTGATGCCAGAATGTAAGGGAAACGCTTAGTAAAGATAGATGTCCTAATTCCCGGGAAATATAAATATTCCACCAACATCGGTCAGTTCACCCTTATACAACTCCTGAACAGAATATCCTGCCATTTCTATAAAAGCGATGATTTTTACTTTTTGCGGGTGATGGTTAAGACTGCCTGCGATCAGAACCTGATCCTGATAAATACCGCAGCACCCGGGCAGAAATCCATGTTTCTGGCCCTTTAACCTGACCGATGCCGGGTCTGCATATAAAACCACCTTGCCTTCTGCCGAAAGGGCCCTTTCTATTCCCCGGTCAGAAGTGATGAAATGGTCGTTGCCGAGTGCAAGCAGGTTACAACGGGTATATCCCTGGTTTACATGAAGATGCCTTCTTCCGGGAAAAGTTTCGAAAATTGCCGGATCGGTGATTTTCAGGTTGTGAATAATCAGGCTGTTGGTTACAACCACGTTGTAACGGGCCGATTCGGGATAGGTTTTTCCGGGATCAACCAGACCTTTTATCACCCTGATCCCGGTATCGTCAACAGGCTTCAGGAATTCAGAAGGAAGCCCGGGCGCCACAACCAGTCCCTCATCTCCCTGACACATAAAAATATCCGGATGCCCGCTGATGGATTTATAAACCAACTGGTCTGTCTGCAGAAAGACCGGGTTTCCGATGGTTTTCAGTTTGTTCTTTGCCGGAAGGGGCATTCGTTTATCGGTAATAATCAGCGGTTTCTTCAGGTCAGGAGAAGCTTCCGGCACAAACTGAACTTTGCTGAAATGTTTCTCCAGCATCATCCGGTTAGATGAACCATAACCAATGGCATAGCGAAGCTCTTCTTCAGACACCGGAATCCGGATACCGGATCCTTTCGGATGTTGCTGAATCAGTCGAATTAACTTCTGTTTCCAGATATGGGTTTCAACCAGTTCCCTGAACGATGGATGAAATGGACCGGCAAGCATTTCACTTTGATCAAGTAAGCCTTCTGAAGGATGCAGGCCAATACGTATAACATTCACATTTCCCTCCCGGAAAATTTCAAGAAGACGGGCAGACTGTTCAATGGCATCTTCCATGCCCTGTGGCTGATACTCACCCTTGCGCCATCTCTTTTCAAGATCGGTACCTTTAATAACCAGAGTTGGATAGATGCGGGTGCAAGAGGCCCCCAATTCTACAATACGTCTGGCAGTATTCAGCGATTTTTCAGTGGTGTCGCCCGGTAAACCGGTCATCATCTGCAGTCCGAGGTAAAATCCGGCTGAGCGTATCATTCCGGACGCTTTTTCTACATCTGCAACGGTATGCCCACGGCCGGAAAGTTTCAGAACCTCCTTGTCAAGCGATTGCGCCCCAAGTTCAATGGTGGTAACTCCGTACCTTTTCAGCCGCGCAAGCACGTCATCACTGATGTAATCGGGTCGTGTGCTCAGGCGGATGCCATGGATGCGGTTGTGATAACCGGTGGTTTCATCTTCGCTCAACCATCTTGTTTTGGATTCTTCTGAAAGACCGGGATTGGATCCCTGGTTGCCGGTGGTCGAGCGGAGCCGGGACCACCCGGAATCTGGTTCATCTGGCGGACCGGGATTGGATTGCTGGTTGCCCATGGTTTCGACTTCGCTCAACCACCTGGTTGAGGGAATTAAAAATTCTTTCGCCACCGCCAGGTATCTTTCCTGCAACTCCGGCTCAATCCCGGTAAAACTGCCGCCAAAGAATCCGATTTCGATGTGGCAATCCTTTTCAGGGATGGTTTTCAGATGCTGCAGGATAATTTCACGCACCTCTTCCGGCTCCGGCTGCTTCCGGCAACCCGAGATGCTGTGCTGGTTGCAGAAAACGCAACGGTTGGGGCAGGCAAGCTCGGGAACAAAGATGGGGATGGTGAAATGCTTCATGGTACAAAAGTACAGTTTGCAGCAGAAGATGTCTCACGCAAAGACGCAAGGACGCAAAGTTTTATTTACAAATGGCTTTTAAAGAATATTCCTTTGGGATTTGTCCGGGTTGGAAGAAGATTTGAGATATTTTTAATGCCCTGTTATGAAATAGCCTTATTTTCACGGTAAAAGACATGAATCTGAAAACAATCCTGTATCAGAAAACAGGAAATGGACCAACCAAGGACACAATTCAATCTTCTGAAATATCAGAATAGGCTAAAAAAGCGATTATCCGGGTACTAAAAATTGAAAATCAATTTGCGTAACTTTGTGGCCTGAGAGCCCGGTGCGATATTATTAATCCTCTTTGATAAATTTCCTATTCTGTGTCAGGCCTCTCTGGAGAAAGAAGCCAGGCATGGTGAAGTGCTTCATCAATTTTGGATTGCAGAATTTGGATTGCGGATTGAAGCCTATGCATAACAGGGTAAACTTATGAATCCGGCAAATCCCCTTGTCCCTCGCCCCTTTTCATCTTCCCTCGTCCCTCCTTTCAGGAATTCATCTCCACAATCTTCAGGATCACCCGGGTAGCCTTTTCCATCGACTCCAGCGGCACAAATTCAAATTTACCGTGGAAGTTATGCCCGCCCGCAAAAATATTCGGGCAAAGCAAGCCCATATAGGATAACCTGGAACCATCGGTGCCGCCACGGATCGGTTTAATTTTCGGTTCAATGCCCAGGGCCTCCATAGCTTTGCGGGCTGTTTCAACAATATGGTAAACCGGTTCAACCTTCTCACGCATATTGTAATATTGATCCTTCAGTTCCAGTGTGAAACAACCCTCACCATAACGTGCATTCATGAAATCAATACACTGTTTTATGGTTTCCTTGCGTTTCTCAAACAGCGAGCGGTCATGGTCACGGATAATGTACTGAATAACTGCTTTTTCAACAGCACCATCCATTTTCATCAGGTGAAAGAACCCTTCATAGTCTTGTGTAAACTCAGGCCGGTCAAATACCGGAAGCAGGCCATTGAACTCCATACCCATCAGCAGGGCATTCTGCATTTTTCCTTTGGCATAACCCGGATGAATGTTCCGTCCCTGAATGTTTACTTTGGCATGTGCGGCATTGAAGTTTTCAAACTCCAGCTCCCCGACTTCACCACCATCTATGGTATAAGCCCAGTCTGCTGCAAATTTCCGTACATCAAAATGATCAACCCCCCGGCCGATTTCTTCATCCGGTGTAAATCCTATTTTAACCGGTCCGTGTTTAATTTCCGGATGGTTTACCAGATATTCAACGGCCGTCATTATCTCGGTCACCCCCGCCTTATCGTCGGCCCCCAGCAGGGTAGTGCCATCGGTAACAATCAGCGTCTGACCCGCATATTGTCTTATTTCGGGGAAATCGTTGGAAGAAAGTACCAGATTCAGTTCCCTGTTCAGCAGAATGTCTCCGCCATCATAGTTTTCAATCAAGCGTGGTTTCACATTTCCCCCCGGCATATCCGGGCTGGTATCCACATGGGCTATAAAGCCTATGGCCGGACCTGTTTTACCATTATTGGCCGGAATAGTTGCCATCACATAGCCATTCTCATCTATGCTGACATCAGGAAGGCCAAACACTTTCAATTCGTCGTACAACATCTGCAGCATTACAAGCTGTTTTTTCGTGCTTGGGCAGGTTTCGGAGTTGTCGTCACTCTGGGTATCAAGGCTTACATATCTTAGAAAACGGGTTTTTATTGCATCTTTCATGGTCATTTGGTTACAGGTTTAAAGGATTTCAGGTTTACAGGAAGACAGGTGTGCCCGACTGAATTATACAAGGCTGAACTCGAACCTGAATCATGTGGTTCAGGCGGGTTTATTTTAAATTTCGCCTTGTCCCCCGGTCTTCTTGTCTCCCTTTCTATTAAATAAAAGTGTTTCAGTCATTTTCCGGCCTGGCGCGCAATGATTCCCAGATCATATAAACACTGATCACAGCAAACATGAATAAAGCAAGTGCTTCCGCTGGATGTGATTCAAACCATTCCGGATTTACATAATTGATGCCACCGAATTTAAGCAGGGCACTTACAACTCCCATCAAAGCACCACCGGCAATAAATCCTGAAGCAATCAGCGTCCCCCTTTCCTTGCGCGACTGATTAAGCTTTATATCCTTCGATCTTGTTGTAACGTACCAGGCGATTAAACCACCGACCAGCAAAGGTGTATTTAGCTGCAGCGGGATAAACATGCCCAGTGAAAAGGCGAGGGCAGGTACTCCGATCAAAGTCAGGATAAGCGATAAAAATGCGCCTCCGGCATAAAGCAACCAGGGGGCGGCTTTCCCTGACATCATGGGTTCAATCACGGCAGCCATGGCATTGGCCTGTGGGGCAACCAGCGCATTTTCACCGGTGAAACCATAGGTTTTGTTCAGTATCATGATAACGCCACCAACGGTTGCCGCGGAAACCAGGGTTCCTAAAAATTTCCACGACTGCTGCTTATAGGGAGATGAACCAAGCCAGTATCCGATTTTGAGGTCTGTGATAAATCCTCCGGCCATCGACAAAGCAGTACATACCACTCCGCCGATGATCAGGGCTGCTGTCATACCGGCAGTTCCTGAAAGCCCGGCCCATACAAGAACCAGCGAAGTTATGATCAGTGTCATCAGTGTCATACCTGATACAGGATTGGTACCCACAATGGCAGTTGCGTTGGCGGCAACAGTAGTAAAAAGAAATGCAATGATAAAAACAATCACCAGTGCTATCAATGCCTGGCTGAGATTGTTGACGACCCCGAGCATGAAGAAAATAAATATAACCACTGCGGTAGCAAGAATACCCAGAAGTATGATTTTCATCGGGAGATCGCGTCGCGTTCTTATAGTTTCTGCTGTCAGATGTTGTTTTCCGGAAAGTTCTTTTACAGCAAGTCCGAAGGCATCGTGTATAATTCCGGATGAACGGATAATGCCGATGACTCCTGCCATGGCAATGCCACCGATCCCGATCTGACGGACATAATTGCGGAAGATATCTTCGGCCGGCATATCGGCCAGCAGAGCCGCTACATTGGCACCTACAGCGATGGTCTGGCCTTCGGCAAAATAGGAGATAACAGGGATGAGCACATACCAGCCCACGAAAGATCCGGCACAGATGATGGCAGCATATTTCAGTCCGATGATATATCCAAGTCCCATAACGGCAGCCCCGACATTCATCTTGAAAACGATTTTGAACTTATCTGCAATCATTTCACCGGCAGGGAGTACCCTGGAAGTGAAGACTTCGGCCCACCAGCCGAAAGTGGCAATGATGAAATCATAGATTCCCCCGATCATTCCGGCTACCAATAAAACCCTGGCCTGGCTGCCACCCTTTTCACCCGATACCAGTACCTCGGTAGTTGCTGTCGCCTCCGGGAAAGGATACTTACCGTGCATATCGGAAACGAAGTACTTGCGAAAGGGAATCAGGAAGAGGATTCCGAGAAATCCGCCAAGCAGCGATGAGAGGAAAACCTGGTAAAAATGAGCCTCAAGCTTCAGAATGTAAAGTGCCGGCAGGGTGAAAATGGCACCTGCCACAATCACACCTGAACTTGCACCGATTGATTGTATGATGACATTCTCTCCCAGTGCATTTTTCCGTCCGGTAGCAGCCGAAAGACCCACAGCTATGATGGCAATGGGAATAGCAGCCTCGAAAACCTGCCCGATTTTTAAGCCAAGATACGCAGCTGCCGCAGAGAATATCACGGCCATTAGCAAACCTAGTAAAACCGATCTGAGGTTAACCTCCGGGTAAACTTTGTTTGCAGCCATAATCGGTTTGTATTCCTCGCCCGGCTTCAGTTCACTGTAGGCATTTTCTGGTAGTCCTTTGATTTCCTGTTTGTGGTCTTCCATTGTAAAATGGGATTTCTTTTCGGGCAAAATTAAGTTTTTAAAGAATTGATGCAACAACTTAACTGTTGATCAAAACGGTACAACTTCCCATAGAAATTTTACAGGCGAATCAGTGACTCTCTGAAAAACCGGACAAATACCGGCTGATAAAACCAATGAAGAAAGGATTTAAAATGTTGACTTTACTGAATAACCAGAATGGCACTTTCTGCTTTGTTTTCAATAACTATCGCAATATAATAGATACCGGGAGTCAGACTACCGGTGGACAGCGTTTTTATCTGACCTTCGAATGCTTCTGTATGGACTTTGCGCCCCTGACAATCGCTAATAATCAGTTTTGCATTTTCCGTTCCTTTCCTGACAAGGGTTGTTTTATCACTGGCCGGGTTTGGGTAAATGCATATACTGCTGTTTTTACTGTTCGGAACCTCAGGAATATCCGGATTCCTGGTTCCCCACGCTTCCCCTCCCTTTTTATAATAAACGAGGTTTCTTCTATAATCCGTGCTGGTTCCCTGTCCTGAGTAATTCCAATAATAGTTGGTATTTCCCAAACCCTCAACATAGCCGGTTCCCCGGCTGCCGTTAAAATCACCATCAGAAAAACTATTCCTGATGCGCCCCCTGTAAATATCAGGATCGGAATGGTTAGGATTTGAGCCCTGATAGTTGCCGCAAATATCTTTCGTTGTCCGATCAAGATTGGTATAAAAAACCTGCTCAATCATGATGGTATCCCATATGATTCCTGAACATACAATTCTGTGAACATAAGTCTGTGTGTAAAAAACAGTATCGTTTGCAACTGAGAACGACTTACCTGTAATTGTGATGTTTTCCAGTTCATCCGTTTCATGATAGGCCTGCCAGATTCCTGATTCTTCACGGTGTGTTTTAAAATGAAATTCATCACCGATATCAAAATCGTTCACAACCCTCATTTTCAGGAATTCCTGCGCCGGGGCCGAGTTAAGTAAAAGGACCGGTAAAATGAGAACAATTATCAGCCTGAATATTCCTGCCAGGGTCTTCCTATTCATTAGTAGATTATTTGATATCATAAATCTATAAAATCAAAGATTGTGTTTTTATATCGAAAATTACGATAAAAATATTGATTTCAATGATTTGGTCAGATATTCATCTGTAAAACAGGTAGTCTGATTTAAATTAATTATAGTAAAAGTAATCCGGGTATTGTATTTCGGATTTAATCCCTAACCCAAAATAAATCAGCACTTAATAAAAGTATCAGGTAATTTCTTTACTTTTGCACCTCTTTTATCAATAGCCTAACTTTACAGGAGCATTAATGAGTAAATACCCTGAATATAAACAACTTAACCTTTCTGCACTCAGCAAGGAAATACTGAAAAGCTGGGAGAATGAAAATGTTTTTCAGCAAAGTCTCGACATCCGGTGCGACAGTAAACCCTTTGTCTTTTATGAAGGACCTCCTTCAGCCAATGGTGTGCCCGGCATTCATCATGTGATGGCCCGGGCCATAAAAGACATTTTCTGCCGTTACAAAACCATGAAAGGCTACCTGGTCAACCGCAAAGCCGGCTGGGATACCCATGGGCTGCCCATCGAAATCGCTGTTGAAAAATTTCTCGGAATCACCAAGGAAGACATCGGTAAAAAGATTTCCGTTGACGATTACAACAAAGCCTGCCGCAAGGAAGTAATGAAGTACAAGGATCTTTGGGACGACCTTACCCGCCGCATAGGCTATTGGGTTGACCTCGACCATCCTTACATTACTTTTGAAAACAAATACATGGAAACCATCTGGTTTTTATTGTCGAAACTTTACGATAAAGGACTTTTATATAAAGGTTACACCATCCAGCCTTTTTCACCGGCTGCCGGCACCGGACTGAGCACCCACGAGCTTAATCAGCCCGGTTGTTACCGCAATGTAAAGGACAATACTGTTGTGGCCCAGTTTAAGGTAGTCCGCGATGCGAAATCCGAAAAACTGTTCACCAGCCTTCATGGCGAACTGTTCTTCCTGGCCTGGACAACCACTCCATGGACCTTACCCAGCAATACTGCCCTTGCGGTTGGTAAAAACATTGAATACGTGAAAGTCAGAACTTTCAACCCGTATACCTGGCTGCCGGTAACCGTTATCCTGGCCAAAGATCTTTATGGAAAGTATTTCCCGGAGACCAATGCCGGGTTATCGCTTGCTGAATACACTGCGGGTCAGAAAACCATACCATATGAGTTAGCGGAGACTTTCACCGGAAGTGAGCTGGAAGGGATGCGGTTTGAACAGTTGCTGCCCTATGCCCAACCTTCGGAAGGTGATGCTTTCAGGGTAGTTACCGGCGATTTTGTCACCACCGAAGATGGTACCGGCATCGTTCACATTGCTCCGAGTTTTGGCGCCGACGACTTCAGGGTCGCCAAACAGAATGGCATCGGCGCTCTGACCCTGGTTGACAGGCAGGGCCGTTTCACTGAGGAGATGGGCGAATTTGCAAAACGTTATGTAAAAGCTGAATATGCTGCCGACTACGATCCTGCCAATGAGGACAATGTCGATATTGACATCATCGTAAAACTGAAAAAGGAAAACCGCGCCTTTAAGACCGAGAAATACGAACACTCCTATCCGCATTGCTGGCGGACCGATAAACCCATACTTTATTATCCGCTCGACAGCTGGTTTGTCCGCACCACCGCATACCGTGACCAGATGCTGGACCTGAACAAGACCATCAACTGGAAACCGGAATCAACAGGTACTGGCCGTTTCGGAAACTGGCTCGAAAATCTGGTTGACTGGAACCTCAGCCGTTCAAGGTATTGGGGTACGCCATTGCCGATCTGGATGAGCGAAGACAAGGAAGAAATACTTTGCATCCACTCCGTCGCACAGTTGAAAGAAGAGATTGAAAAGTCGGTTGTTGCCGGATTTATGACAGACAATCCACTGAAGGCATTTAAGCCAGGTGATAATTCCGACGGCAATTACAATACTTTCGATCTTCACAGGCCTTATGTTGATGATATCATTTTGGTTTCGGCATCAGGTAAAAAGATGATCAGGGAAACCGATCTGATTGATGTCTGGTTCGATTCCGGGGCTATGCCTTTTGCCCAGTTCCATTATCCGTTTGAGAACAAAGATCATCTGGAAGAATATTTCCCGGCCGATTTTATTGCAGAAGGGGTGGATCAGACCCGGGGATGGTTCTTTACTCTGCATGCCATTGCAACCATGGCTTTTGATTCACTTTCTTTCAAAACAGTAGTTTCAAACGGACTGGTGCTGGATAAAAACGGTAATAAAATGTCGAAACGGCTGGGGAATGCAGTGGATCCTTTCGAAACCATCGAAAAATATGGTCCCGATGCCACCCGCTGGTATATGATTACCAATGCCCAACCCTGGGATAACCTCAAGTTCGATCTTGAAGGGATTGGAGAAGTGCAGCGGAAGTTTTTCGGTACCCTTTACAACACCTATGGGTTTTTCACCCTTTATGCGAATATAGACGGATTTGCTTACAAAGAGCCGGATGTTGAAATGAGTAAGCGGCCCGAAATTGACCGGTGGATACTTTCGGAGCTGAACAGCCTGATTAAAGCAGTTGACAGTTATTACGAGGATTATGAACCTACCAAAGCCGGAAGGGCAATTTCCGAATTTGTGGATGCCCATCTCAGCAATTGGTATGTAAGGCTTTCGCGCCGGCGTTTCTGGAAGGGCGATTATACCACCGATAAGATTTCAGCCTATCAGACACTCTACACCTGTCTCGAAACCATTGCTATACTCTCTGCCCCCATTGCTCCTTTCTTCAGCGACAGACTTTACAGGGATCTGAACGGGGTCACTGGCCGAAATAAAGCTTCCTCTGTGCATCTGGCCGATTTTGCCACAGCCGATGAGACGATGATTGACAAGAGTCTTGAGGAGCGCATGCAACTGGCCCAGCAGATAAGCTCCATGGTGCTTTCGCTGCGTAAGCAGCACCGCATCAGGGTTCGCCAGCCATTGAGCCGCATTATGGTTCCGGTGAGTGGAAAAGAACAGAAAGCACAGATCAGCGCGGTAAAAAACCTGATCCTTTCTGAAGTAAACATTAAAGACATAGAATTCATCAGCGGGCAAGGCATCCTTATTAAGAAAGTGAAGCCCAATTTCAAGGCCCTGGGTCCCCGGTATGGAAAGCTGATGAAACAGATTGCGGCTGTTCTGGCCGGCATCAACCAGGAACAGATCAATACCTACGAAATTTCAGGCAACCTTACACTTATAATAGAAGGAGAAACCGTTGATTTGATCACCGGCGATGCAGATGTTATTACAGAAGACATTCCCGGATGGGTTGTTGCTTCAGAGGGTAGCCTTACGGTAGCGCTTGATGTAACCATCACTGATCAACTCCGCGACGAAGGAATCGCACGTGAACTTGTTAATAGAATACAGAATATCCGTAAGGAAAAAGGTTTTGAGGTAACCGACCGGATTGTCCTTGAAATCGAAAAAAACAACGGGCTGAATGAAGCCCTGAATAATAATTTTTCGTATATTTGTTCTGAGACCCTCGCAGAATCGATGAATTCGGTTGATAATATTGATCCAACGAAACGAATTATTGTCGATCTTGCAGAAGATATGCAGGCAGTTTTAAGCGTAGAACGTTTAAGCTGACAGCAGATAGAACAGAGATACGGACCTAAACTAAACCGGCTATGAAAACAAATGAATCACAGGAAGAAAGTTTAAAGAACAGATATTCCGATGAAGAATTGGAAGAGTTCAGGCAGATCATCCTGGCAAAGCTCGAGAAGGCTCGTAGAGATCTGAAAATGCTTACCGAAGCTTTTGCCAACAGTAATGAACACGATATCAGTGATACTTCCCCCACATTCAAGGTGTTGGAAGAGGGCTATCAGGTGAATTCGAAAGAAGAAAACAGCAAGTTGGCTGCCCGTCAGGATAAATTCATCACCGCGCTTGAGAATGCCCTGGTGCGCATTGAAAACAAATCCTATGGAATCTGCCGGGTAACCGGAAAGCTGATTTCAAAAGAGCGCCTCAGAATTGTTCCCCATGCCACCCTCAGCATTGAAGCCAAACTGAATCAACCGAAAAGCTGATCCTGCATAACCCGGAACTGATGGGAACCCTGCCCCTCACGACTTAATGACAACCCTCCCACTCCGGGAGAAGTTGTTGTATTGCCGCTCTGTTTTAAATATCAATCCTTAGCTGCCCAAAAACAGGAATCTTGAAAAAAGCATTATTAATCGTTGCTGCCGTACTGATCATCGATCAGGCTGTCAAATTCTGGATCAAGACCACCATGAGTCTTGGCCAGGAAATCAATGTAATCGGAGACTGGTTTATCATTCATTTTACCGAAAATCCGGGTATGGCTTTTGGCATGCAGTTTTCCGGCGATTACGGAAAATTGTTGCTGAGCATTTTCAGGATTATTGCCATCATCGGAATTATCTACTACCTCTATATAATTACCAGAAAAAAAGTCAAAACAGGGCTTATCATCAGCCTTGCACTGGTACTGGCCGGGGCCATCGGGAATATGTTCGACAGCGCTTTTTACGGCATGATCTTCAGCAGCAGCAATTATTTTGAGGTTGCCCGGCTATTCCCAGCCGAAGGTGGCTATGGCACTTTTCTGCACGGCAGGGTGGTCGATATGTTCTATTTTCCCGTTTTTCAGGGATTTTACCCATCCTGGGTCCCCTTTGTCGGAGGCGAAGATTTTATCTTTTTCAGGCCGGTCTTCAACATTGCCGATTCGTCCATTACCATCGGGGTACTGCTGATGATTATTTTTCAGAAACAGTTTTACCATAAACAGGAGCCGGTTAAAGAAGCAGAATAAATCAGGCATGGACGCAATGTGTCGAGTCTCTGTTTTTTTTCTGTGATTTCAGGCGACTTTGCCTACCGCTGCCTTATCCCCAGCCAGGCAGTCACATAGCAGGCAAAATCACCGATCATTTTCCGGTCATCCCCCAACGTCTTCCGCCATTCAACCGGTTCACCGGCCTTTGCCATATTTCTTGCCAGAATGTTCAGACTGTCAATCAGTGTATTGTGCAAACGGGAGCGAGCATCGTTCGATTCTATTTTCTCCTCCATACTTAAAAAATTCCATTGTGCCCGGGTAACCGTATAACGGATAGCCAGCGTGTAAAAACCGTTTCTCAGCCTGGTCAGGCTGGTCGAATCAACTGCCTGAAACAATGGAAGGAAGAATTGTTCGTTCATTGCTGGTGAATTTCTTTGATTCAGACTTGCCGGTAATAGAAAGTTTCTTAAAAGTCTGCCTGGCTTCGACTCCAGCTCAGCCTGACATCAGTAATTAAATAAATTGTCATATTGAGCGAAGTCGAAATATAGACAATTCGGGTTTTTTGAAAGAACCTGTACAACCAATTCCCAAAATTACCCTTCATCTTCCCCCGTTTTGTCAGGTGAATTTTTCTCTCCGGAATTCCTGGTGATTTCAGCCATCAGTTCATCAAGGCTGAGCGCATCTTCCAGCCTGAATTCTCCGGTGCGGGTACGGCGCAGGGCGGTGAGATGGGCCCCGCTGCCCAGGGCTTCGCCAAAATCACGGGCCAGTGCACGGATATAGGTCCCCTTGCTGCAGCTTACCCTGAAATCAACTTCCGGTAGTGCATTCCTGGTTATTTCAAATTTACGGATGTTTACCGGCCGGGCATCCAGCTTCAGTTCCTTCTCATTCCTGGCAAATTTATAAGCCCGTTTTCCGCCGATTTTTATTGCTGAGAAGACAGGTGGAACCTGCAGAATATCGCCTGTAAACTGAATCGCGGCTTCAAAAATCATTTCACTGGTGATGTGCGATGTTTCATACATTTGATCCACCTCATGTTCGAGGTCGTACGAAGGTGTGGTGGCTCCCAGATGAAAAGTGCCGGTGTATTCCTTTTCAAGACCCTGAAACTCTTCAATCCGTTTGGTAAATTTGCCGGTGCAGACAATTAAAAGTCCATCGGCCAGCGGATCAAGGGTGCCGGCATGGCCCACCTTGATTTTCTTAATACCCAGCTGTTTTTTGAGAAAAAATCGGAAACGGTTGATGATATCAAACGAAGTCCAGTTAAGTGGTTTATTGATCAGAAGGACTTCACCCTCTTCAAAATGATAGGACATCAGACAACGGATAATTCATAACCCATAGCCAGCATTGCCAGAATAACAAGACCTACCACAATGCGGTAATAGCCGAAGATTTTAAACCCATACCGGGTAAGAAAGGTTATGAATGATTTAATGGCGATCATGGCTACAATGAAAGCCACCACATTCCCGATCAGCAGGGTGTCGATGTTATCTGATGTGATGGTTTTATAGTTCTGGAGCAGTTTGTATCCTGAAGCGGCAAACATGGTGGGCACTGCCAGGAAAAATGAAAATTCGGCTGCAGTCTTGCGGTCAAGTTTCTGGCTCATGCCGCCAATAATGGAAGCCGCAGAACGTGAGACGCCCGGTATCATAGCGATGCATTGAAAAAAACCTATTTTGAGGGCGGTCGGATAACTGATAGACTGATCCTTCGCGGGATTATTAAACCATTTGTCAACAAACAGCAGTACAATACCTCCAAGCACAAGCATCATTGCTACGACCACCACATTCTCAAGCAGGCTGTCAATAAAATCGCTGAGCAGGAAGCCGATGAGGGCTGCCGGTATAAATGCCACGAAAAGTTTGAAGTAAAAGTCAAGGGTCTGGAAAAACCGTTTCCAGTAAAGTACAATCACGGAAAGGATTGCCCCAAACTGAATGTTCACAGTAAATGCCTTGACAAAATCGTTGATTTCCATTCCCAGCAGTTCCTGGGTTATGATCATGTGTCCTGTGGAAGAAACCGGCAGAAACTCGGTAATTCCTTCAACAATGGCAATGATGATGGCCTGAATCGTCGTCATTCCTAATCGCGTGGTTTCTTCATAATGGCGAAGATCTCAATCACATATCCCGCAAGGATTAGCAGCGGAGCCAGGGTAAGACGCTGAAAATTAAAGATCGACTCATTAAAGACATTGGGATCCTTCGATCCGCCCCCGACCATCAGGATAAAACCCAGGGCAATTACCCCAAGACCGATCAGCATCAGCCGGTAGTTTTCCTTACCAAAGGCAAACTGTTGTTCTTTATCGCCGACAGGTACAGCCTTTTTATCGGCAGCAACCTTTACTGTTTTCTTCGAATCCATATTGTTATGCTTTTTGATTTTAATCTTGTAATCCTTACTGTTTATTCATCGTTCCGGATGGCTTCCTTCCGATAGCTATCGGAACCACTCAACCACCGCCAGTTCTCCCTATTCCCTACCCGCCAGAGGTGGACAAGCACCCTACTCCTTACTCAAATCAGGTGCGAGGGACGGGGGGACGAGGGACGAAGTATCCTACATCTTGCATCTTAACTTCTGACTTCCGACCTCTGACATCCGACTTCTTACTTCACTTTTTACTTTTTACCTGTCTGCCTGTGGCAAACAGGCAGGCTTTAAACTTTTTACTTCTAATACAGTTTATCATTGCTGATCCGCAGATACTTGTGAACCGCAACAAAGGTTGATATTCCGGTGATGAACAATCCGAGGGCAGTTACTATGCCGAAAAGTGACAGGAACATATCGATATCCTGAAGGTCAACCAGTTCGGGCAGGGCCTTTCGTGAAAAATACAATACCAGGCCAAGCAGCAGGATGGCAAAAAGGGCACTGATAAATCCATGAAGCAGGCTCCGCAAAATAAACGGCCTCCGGATAAAGCGCTGCGTGGCGCCGACCAGCTGCATGCTCTTGATAATAAATCTTTTGCTGTACACGCTCAGCCGGATGGTGTTGTTGATCAGGGCAATGGAAATCAGCAGCAGTACAGCAGTAAAAGCGAGGATGATGATGCTGATGCGCCGGATGTTCTGATTCACCATCTCAACCAGTGATTTGTGATAGAATACTTCCTTAACCACGGGGTTAGCAAGCAGTTGCTTTTCCAGGACTTTCAGGCTGTCGTTGTTGGCATATTCGGCGTTGAGCCTGATATCGATGGATGCCAGCAATGGATTGTAGCCAAGAAAATCAACAAAATCTTCCCCCAGGTCTTTGGTCAGATTTTCTGCTGCCTGTTCGCGGGTAATGTATTCGGTTGACTTGATCCAGGATTCAAGATCCAGTTTTTTCTGAAACTCAAGGATGCCGGCTTCTCTGACATCTTCCCTGATGATAACCGAGAACCCGATATTTTCCTTCACATAGTTCGACAGCTTCTGCGCATGCAGCACAATCAGGCCGAGCAGCCCGAGCATAAACAGCACCAGTGAAATGCTGATGATGGTGGTGGCGGTAGAGGTATGTAACCGCCGCCGGCTGAGTTTATCTTCGTTGCGCGACATATTCCGGATTGTGAGTGCGAAAGTAAGAAAAAAATGCGAAACCGGCATTCTGTTGAACGGCTAGTACCCGAACGAATACACAATCACCCCTTTCAGCTTGAGTTCATCCACTTTCCGGGTATAGTTTTCCGCGTTGATTCCACTCAGCACCTTAAATGTGATGGAAGGGTTGTAACTCAGAAAATAGGTCCCGAAAACTCCTGAATCGTAATAGAAGACTGCCTCCGGGTTTGACTTCAGCCGGTCAATGTCTTTCTGGTTCAGAATCTGGATTTCATCGATGCCATGATATTTCTTCACTGAAACATCCAGTTCACGCACCGATTTAATCTTTGTATAATCCAGGTTACCGGTGCATTCCGCTTTGGTGGCAATGAACTCATCGATGGAATCGTTTTTGATGATAAACAACTCGGTGATAAATTCAAGATCCCATTTGTAACCCAGATTCTGATAATAGGGCAGCAGGCTTTCCGGGAACCTGTTTTTCCAGACGGTGGTATCCAGCACATCGTTCAGCCAGAGTTCATTCCATTTGACATATCCGGTGATGATTTCACCACTGTTCATGGTGATTTCCACTTTCCGGAGCTCCCAGCATGCCGGGCAGTCGGCCTTTACTGAAAAAAAACCGGAGACAAGGATCAACAATGCAAGCATACGGATCATAATTCTCTTTTTTTGATGTGAAGGTCAATACCCGGATAGTTAAACCGGTTTACCGGGCTAATTTATGGATTATGCGTGAAGACTTACCGTTTGCTGGATAAAATCTTTGTTCATTGCCGGTTATTCAACCGATCTTCCTGTCATGAGCCTGCCTGACCTGTGGTGAGACTGTCGAACCATCACTCGCTTGTCTGTTTTTTTTACCACATAGGCACATTGACAGACAATAGTCACATAGTCATTTGATCAACCTCAAACGACCAATGACCAACGCCCAACAATGAACGCTAAAGTCGACCAATCGCTGAAGTCCCTTCTTTTCTTAACACGGATGACACGCTTGCCTGCCCACCACCGGCGGATAAACCGTATGGCAGGGATATAACTGATTTTCACGAATATCTTTTTCGCTTTGCCGCTGTCTTTCGCTGAAGTCGCTTTTAAGAACACGGAAGACACGCTTGCCTGCCGTATGGCAGGGATTGAACTGATTCTCACTGATTATCTTTTTTCGCATATTCGCTTAAGTCGCGTTCTTTCGCTGAAGTCGCCCAGTCTCTGAAGTCGATCCCTCACCAAAGTCTCCCAGTCTCCTTGTCCAATTATCATTGTCCTTTGAAGCAGAATCGTGGTCACATGTCCCCCGCCCCTCGTCCCCCTCTTCACTCCCCATGTCCTTTTAAAGCGGTGACTCATCCATTCCAAAATCCTTTGTACCTTTGCGCCCTCTAAAAACATAGCAGACCCAATGGATTACAACTTCAGGGACATCGAAAAAAAGTGGCAGAAAGCCTGGGCAGATAACAGCACCTACAAAACGGAAATTGATCACAGCAAACCTAAATTCTATGTGCTGGATATGTTCCCCTATCCTTCCGGGGCCGGGCTTCATGTCGGCCATCCACTGGGGTACATTGCTTCGGATATCTATGCCCGCTATAAAAGGCTGAAAGGCTTCAATGTACTGCATCCCATGGGATACGATGCTTATGGCCTCCCGGCCGAACAGTATGCCATTCAGACCGGCACCCATCCGGCAGTAACCACGGAGAAAAACATTGTCCGCTACCGCGAACAACTGGATAAAATCGGGTTTTCGTACGACTGGGACAGGGAAGTCCGCACCAGCGACCCCGCCTATTATAAATGGACACAATGGACATTTATCCGGCTGTTTGAATCGTGGTACAACAACGACACTCAAAAGGCCGAAACCATCGCAAAACTGACCGGAATTTTTACCGTTTCGGGCAATGCCGGTGTCAACGCAGCCTGCAGTGAAACGGCAACGTTTACCGCAGCTGAATGGAATGCCCTGACTGAAAAGGAACAGCAGGAACTGCTGATGAATTATCGCCTGGCCTACCTGGCAGATACCATGGTCAACTGGTGCCCGGCACTCGGTACCGTGCTGGCCAACGATGAGGTGAGCGAAGGATTTTCGGTTCGTGGCGGACATCCGGTCGAACGCAAATCGATGAAACAATGGCTGCTGCGCATCACCGCCTATGCCGACCGCCTGCTCGAAGGCCTGGACCGCATCGAATGGCCCGAATCCATCAAAGAGATACAGCGCAACTGGATCGGACGTTCCGAAGGTTGTTCGGCTCAGTTTGCCATTAAAAAATTTGATCAGAAACTTGAAATATTCACCACCCGCGCCGATACCATGTTCGGGGTAACCTTTATGGTACTCGCCCCGGAACATCCGTTTGTGGCCGGAATAACCACTCCTGAATACCGCGATAAGGTGGACGCTTACGTGCACTGGGCAAAGAACCGCTCAGAACGGGAACGGATGTCGGAAGTAAAAAAGGTAACCGGTGAGTTTACCGGGGCTTATGCCATCAATCCGTTCAACGGACAGGAGATACCCGTGTGGGTAGCCGACTATGTGCTGATGGGTTACGGAACCGGTGCCATCATGGCCGTTCCTGGTCACGATAGCCGCGACTTTGCCTTTGCCCGACATTTTGGCCTGCCGATAATCCAGGTGGTATCCCGCAAAGGAGATGTACCGGTTGATCCTTCGGAATGGGAAGATTCGTACGATTCGAAAGAAGGGGTGATGATCAACAGCGGCTTTATCACCGGACTGGAGGTAAAGGAAGCGATCTCGACCACTATCCGGAAGGTTGAGGAGACAGGTATAGGTTACGGCAAAATCAATTATCGCCTCCGCGATGCCATTTTCAGCCGTCAGCGCTACTGGGGCGAACCCTTCCCCATTTATTACAGGGATGGAATGCCATTTGCCCTCCGCGAAGAGGAGCTGCCGCTCGAGCTGCCCGAAGTGGATGCCTACCTTCCCACCGAAACCGGCGAACCTCCCCTGGCACGGGCCAAAAACTGGATCAGCAAAGAAGGGTATCCGCTCGAAACCAATACCATGCCGGGTTTTGCCGGTTCCAGCGGTTATTACCTACGGTATATGGACCCGCGCAACAACAAGGAATATTTCTCAAAGGAGGCCAACCAGTACTGGCAGAACGTCGACCTTTATATGGGCGGGGCGGAACACGCCACAGGCCACCTGATCTATGCCCGGTTCTGGAACAAATTCCTGTTCGACCTGGGCATGACCGTCAAAGATGAGCCGTTTCAGAAACTCATCAACCAGGGAATGATCCAGGGGAGATCCAGTTTCGTTTACCGGATTGCAGGCACCAACAAGTTCGTGAGTTACAACCTGCGCAGAGAATATGATGTTCAGGCCATTCATGTGGATGTGAACATCGTATACAACGACATCCTCGATATCCCGGAATTCCTGAAATGGCAGCCGCAGTTCGAAGGCGCCGAGTTCATCCTGGAAGAGGGAAAATATGTCTGCGGCTGGGAAGTGGAGAAGATGTCGAAGTCAAAATACAACGTGCAGAACCCCGACGACCTGATCGAACGCTACGGGACCGATACGCTGCGTCTTTACGAGATGTTCCTTGGTCCGCTGGAGCAGTCGAAACCCTGGGACACCAACGGCATCGAAGGGGTCTTCCGCTTTATCCGCAAACTCTGGAAGCTATACCACGACGGTGACAACAATTTCGTCGTGAACGACAATCCGCCGAAGGCGGCAGAGCTGAAGGTGCTGCACAAAACCATCCGGAAGATCCAGGAAGATACCGAACGCTTCTCGTTCAACACGGGGGTCAGCACCTTTATGATCTGCGTGAACGAGCTGACAGAACTCAGATGCAGCAACCGCAACATCCTGAGCGATCTCACAGTGCTGATCTCATCCTATGCGCCCCACATAGCCGAGGAGTTATGGAGCCTGCTGGGAAACAAGAGCAGCGTAACAATAGCAGCTTTCCCTGAATACAACGAAAGTTTTACCATCGAAAACACCTTTAAATACCCGGTTTCGTTCAACGGTAAAATGCGTTTCCTGATTGAGCTGCCGCTTGGTATGGCCGTTCCGGAAATAGAACAGGCCGTTCTCTCTGCCCCGGAGTCAACGAAGTGGCTCGAAGGCAAGGCGCCGAAAAAGGTGATCATCATTCCCGGAAAGATTGTCAACATCGTTATTTAGGAGAAGATTCCGTACCAGAGGATGTACCGTCCTGAAATTTGTTTACAGTTTCTTAGGTTAATACTTCATTTTTGTTTCATTCATAATTCAATGGGCAATGATGAGCTTAAGCTTTGTTGGGCAAAACCGAGATGGGGTTCGATACCCCATTCGGTTTTTAAAACAATGGTTTAAAGTTTCGCCATCGCTTTGTTGGGC
>JAZDHI010000008.1:0-65677 GCA_043806115.1 Bacteroidota bacterium | reverse complement strand
CATCTATTTTAAAATTCGCAAACAGAACATAGTGGACTAACCCCATTGCTTTGTTAACAACCTTTGATTTTCATGATGACAAAGAACTTTATAATGTATCACTTCATGTTTCGAACACTCCTAATTGCAGATTTCGGATTGAGGATTCTCAACTTCAATTTTAAGACCGGGTAAATGATTCATAACTACTCCCCATATATTCTCATCTGAAAGAGAATCATAACCATGATTATCTGGTTTCGAAGACCTACTATTTTTCGGGCATTCTCTATTGTGAAGCCCGGATCCTCCCTGATGATCCGATTCATTGCCTCTCCAACTATTTCCAGGTTCCTTTCAATAGCCCTGCGAAGTATTACATCATGCTTTTATTCCTGGAAAATTTTTTGTCAGGCAATAAAATATGAATCAACCTCCTCAATCGCTATTTTAATGTCATACAGACATTTAAGCACTTTTTTCTCTATATATCAGCTTTTAATCCCGATCAACGATTCTTCTGAATACCGGATTCCTGATTGCCTGATTCTCTACAATATCAACCGGTCGATTCAATAGCTCCTCAAGCTCATCTTTGAAGTCCATGTAGTTATCAAAATATTCACTAAGGTCAACATCACCAAATTGAATAAGTACATCAACATCACTGGAATCGTTAAAACTTTCAGTAAGAACAGAACCAAACAGGTATAATTCGTTAACCTTGTGCTTTTCACAAAGTCTTTTTATACCTTCTATGTTTTTATCTATCAGATTCATAAGAAATATACTGCTTATATCAAAGCCTTTGCAATACTTAGCCGGAATATGCAATTTGCCCGCAGTCTGCTACACTAACAGTATTCAAATACCCCGATAGGGGATACAATGGTCAGTCTTTTCTTTTCTGCTGGCAGGCACCGCCCCACCACTCGGGCTTCAATGCCAAAGCTTTCAGAAACAGCCATCAGCTTACCGGCAATGGCTTCAGGTACATACAGTTCCATGCGGTGGCCCATATTGAATACCTTGTACATTTCCTCCCAGGCAGTGCCCGATTGTTCCTGTATCATCCTGAAAAGGGGCGGGATATCAAACAAGTTATCTTTGATGATGTGCAGGTTGCCAATAAAATGAAGCACTTTGGTCTGTGCACCGCCTGAGCAATGAACCATGCCGTGTATCTCGTTGCGGTAATTATCAAGTATTTGTTTGATTACCGGTGCGTAGGTGCGGGTAGGGGAGAGCACCAGTTTTCCTATATCCAATCCTTTAACAGATGAAAGATCTGTCAACCTGAGTTTTCCACTGTAGGCAAGATCGGCGGGCATCGCCGGATCGTAGCTTTCAGGGTACTTCACAGCATATTGATTGTCAAATACATCGTGCCTGGCTGACGTAAGGCCATTACTACCCATGCCGCTATTGTACGATTTCTCATAGTTGGCCTGACCGAATGAAGCCAGGCCGATAATCACATCACCTGCCTGGATGTGGTTTGATACTACCTGGTCGCGTCGTATTCTTGCCGTTACTGTTGAATCAACAATAATGGTCCGTACCAGGTCGCCCACATCGGCGGTTTCGCCTCCGGTTGAGTAAATTCCGATACCATAGGAACGCATTTCTTCGAGAAATGCTTCCGTTCCGTTTATGATCTGTGAGATCACCTCTCCGGGGATCAGGTTCTTGTTGCGACCGATGGTCGAGGAAATCAGGATATTATCGGTAACCCCAACGCAGAGCAGATCGTCGGTGTTCATCACAATGGCATCCTGGGCAATACCTTTCCATACGCTCAGATCTCCGGTTTCTTTCCAGTAGAGGTAGGCCAGCGACGATTTGGTGCCTGCCCCGTCGGCATGCATGATGTTGCACCATTCAGGGTCACCGCCCAGCAGATCGGGAATAATTTTACAGAAGGCCTTCGGATACAGTCCTTTGTCGATGCGGCTGATGGCCCGGTGCACATCTTCTTTTCCTGCTGAAACGCCCCGGCGGATGTACCTTGATTCCTGCGGCATGGTGATCTTTTTGTTTGCTGTATAGGTAAAAAAGAGTCGGCTGCCCAGGCAGCCGACGTCAGTTATCTAGTTGAATATTAACTTCTTGTTGTTTTCATCAAGCTTAAAGCGACCCAACATACTGATGGTGCTCTCACCCATGATGGCTCCTTCGGTGATCTTGTGCGATACCGTGGCTTCCACATTGGTGGCGGTGCGCTGTCCGATCCTCATCTCCCTGATCCTGAAAACGGCTTTGTCGGCAATAGATCCTTCGGCGAGTACAACACTTGCATCACCGATAAAATCGTCCTTGGTGATGGCTCCGGCCTGCAGAAGCCGCTGGGCTTCAGCCAGTGAGAAGATCAGCCCCCTGTCGTTCCTGTCATACATAACCTTTACCGTGTAACCGTTCATAATGCATGGAATCATGATGGAATTCCCCTTGCCGGTTTCGAGTGCCACAATATTTTCTTCAGGATTGATGCGGATTTCTACCTTCTGGTCAAACTGCTTGTTTTTGGGCTTGGGTACAAAATCCTTGCTCAGCACCCGGAACTCTGTTCGCCGGTTGAGGGCATGGGCTGCTTCCTTTTCAGGAACGGTTTTGATCGAATCAATAAAAGCTTCGGTGAGCACAGTGCCTGTTTTGAAGAGGAACCCCTCTTTTCTTACATTTTTTGCCAGTGTCCGTGGAACCCTTTCGCCGTAACCTTTGGCAACCAGCCTGGCGGGGTCTATACCGCGTTCAATCAGGTAATTCACTACCGATTCGGCTCTGCGCTGCGACAGGATGTCGTTCCGTTCCTCCGTATCGCGGGCATCGGTATGGGCGGCCAGTTCCACCACAACGGTTTCATTTTCAAGCAGGGTTTTAATCAGTCCCTGCAATGAATCCTGGTATTGCGGTTTGAGGTCCCATTTAGCAAGATCATAAAGAATATCAGGCAACACCACCGGTTTTTCCGGAATCGGTTCCAGGATGAAATCAATGGTGAAATCCTTGTTTTTTTCTACACCTACCGTAGTTTCACGCGCTTTCTTATTGAAATAGTTTTCTTTCAGGACCGTGAGGTCGTAAGTAGTATTGGGTCTGATCTGCGTTTTGCTGAAGGAGTAAAATCCTTTCGGGTCGGTTTTGGCTTCAACCGATGAACCGTCAGAACCTACCAGTTTCACCGTGGCCATCGGGATATACTGCAGGGTGCGGTCATCCTTGACGGTCCCCTGAAGGGTGAATACCAGCGGAGGGTTGATAAATGAATAGATGTCATCGCCCCCCTTGCCGCCTTTGCGGTTCGAGGTATAGAATCCCTGGTCTTCGCCCGGTTGGAAAATCATCGCGAAATCGTCACCGCTTGAGTTTACCGGGACTTCCAGGTTCACCGGTGCTGACCATGCATTTCCCCGGAGGACACTCTTGAAGATGTCCAGTCCGCCCAGCCCGGGGTGCCCGTTGGAGGCAAAATAGAGGGTGGTATCGTTCTTCAGGAAAGGAAATACCTCGTCGCCCGGGGTATTCACCAGGGTGCCGAGATTCATCGGTTTGGAGAATTCATCGGCTGAGGCTTTACGGGTGGCAATCCATAAATCCTTGCTGCCCACGCCGCCTTTGCGGTCGCTGGAGAAAATCAGGGTAAGTTCATCGATACTGATGGCAGGATGGCCATCGGTTACCGTACTGTCTTTTCCAAGGTCGAGTGCTTTGGCTTCGCCCCAGCCGCGGCCGGAACGTTTGACCGAAAGGATTCTGCAGTTCGTTCTTTCATCCTCCGCACTGCCGCAACGCGTGTAGTACATCGAAGTGAACTTGTCATTGAATGCCGGAGTGCCTTCATTGGCGGCGGTGTTCAGTTTTCCTTCCGTGTCGGCGAGGGTAGGCTCACTCCATTCCCCTTTTCTGTCCTGACGGGTGAGGAAGAGGTCGCTGAAGTTTTGTCCGGTCCAGTTATCTAAGCCCTTTCCTGTACTACCTTCACGGGTTGAGGTGAATATCAGGGCATTGTAGAATTTATCTGCATAGGTGGCGGCAAAATCGTCACTTTTCGAATTGGCTTTTTTAACGTTTGTTACCGTATATTTGGTTGGATTGGCTATCCACCCGGCAGCAAGTTCGCACGATTTCACCCCATTCGGGCCCTGGGGGTCTTCAGGTACGTTTTCAGTGTACAAAGTGTAGAAATCTTTGGCTGTTTCATATTTTTCATTAGCCTTCAACATATTTGCATAATGAAGGTAAATGATGGGATTGCGTTTGGCAAAGTCCCCCTTAATGATCCTCCGGTATGCTGCTTCAGCCTTCTTGGTCTGGTTCATCAGCCTGTAACACTCTCCCATCTGGAACGATATGCGTTCCTTTTCGGCCCTGTTCTTGGTTTTTGAGAAAGCCTTTTTATACCGGGTAGCCGCAACATTGTACTGGAAACTGCTGAAAGCTTCCTCAGCAGCGGCAATCCTTCTGCTCTGGCCTGATACCTCGGGTGTAGAAATGGCAATCAATATAGAGATCAGGAATGCTGTCTTTATTCTATTCATCGGGATTCTGTCTATTTTTTTAATCGTGCAACCGTCCTGTTTGTCCGCCGATTGATCTGCTAAATTAATGATTTTATCTTTAGTCCCTTTTACCGGTAACGGATTCACTGACGGATTGTTGAATTAACGGCAGGAAGGGTTCAAAATTGTGCTATGACGGATTGGGCACAGTTTCGGGGTCCTGATCCGGATCCTTTTTTTTATTGCTGTTCAGTGTCATATAAGGATCCAAATCCGCTGAAATCTCTTTTGATATTTCATTACCGGCTTTGCTCAAAGGTTCGGCGATGTCCCTGGAAAGGGTTTCGGTTTCCCTGCGGACCGATTCACGGGCGGCCAGCAATTCATTTTTAATTGAATTGGTCTCTTCCTTGAATTCACGGGTGATGTCGGAAGATGCTTTCTTGAGTTCATTCATCGTTCTTCCGATTTTCCGCGCAATTTCCGGCATTTTCTTCGGGCCGAAAATGAAGAAAATGGCAATCAGAATAACCAGGAATTCTCCGCCGCTGACATCGAAGAACAGCAATTGGTTTGCAGGCATGGCTTTCTCTTTGGGATTTCAAAAGTACAAAAAAAGAGCAAAGGGAAACCAGTAATCGTTTCCCTTTGCTCTTTGTGACTAAATAATAATGCCTATCTGGCGGCTTTTTTCAGATCATCTTTCCGCTTTTTACGGCGGTTAGAGAAATTGATCAGGTCGTAAGCAATCGGAGTAGCGTTAAAGACAGAAGAATATGTTCCGATGGCAATACCAACAAGCAGTGCGAAGACAAATCCCCGGATGACTTCACCCCCGAAGATAAAGATTGCGATCAGGGTTACCAGTGTAGTACCGGCAGTATTGAAGGTACGTCCAAGGGTACTGTTCATGGCGTGGTTCATATTATCCTTCAGATCCCGTTTCGGATAAAGGGTAATATATTCCCTGATCCTGTCGAAAATAATTACGGTATCGTTGATTGAATACCCGATGATGGTAAGCAGTGCCGCGATAAATGCCTGGTCAACTTCAAGGTTGAATGGCAGTAGACCATAGAAGATCGAATACAATGATATCGTAATCAGGGTATCGTGGGTCAAAGAGGTGAGACCGCCCAATCCATACTGCCACTTTTTAAACCTGATTGCTATGTATATAAAGATGACCAGCAGGGCAAAGAAAATGGCCATGACTGCTCCTTGTTTGATGTCGTCAGCGATGGTTGGCCCGACTTTCTGTGAGCTGAGCCTGCCGAGAACCTTGGTTTCATCATCGGAGGTAAATTCTTCACGGGTCATCGAAGTGGTGTAGAATTGTTTGACCCCTTCGAAAAGTTTCGTCTCAACCAATGAGTCAACAATACGGGTATCATCTTCAATCATGTATTTGGTGGTGATTTTCACCTGGCTGCCTGCACCAAAGGTTTTTACCTCCGGGGCTTCACCAAACTGCTTGGATAAAGCAGTCCTGACATCCCCTGTCCTGACCTCTTTGTCAAACCTCACAATATAAGTACGCCCTCCTGTAAAGTCAACCCCGAAGTTGAGCCCTTTGGTGAACAATGAAACCATACCGATCAGAATAACCGTTCCAGAAACAATATAAAGTTTCTTACGGATGCCGATAAAGTTAATATGCACATCAGTGAAAGCATTTCTGGTTATGTTGTTATCGAAGGAAATATTCTTGTTTTTGTTGAGCAGCCTTTCGAAAATAATCCTCGAGATAAAGATGGCAGTGAAAAGTGAGGTGATGATACCGATGATCAGCGTGGTGGCAAATCCCTGGATGGGGCCAGAACCGAATATGTAAAGCACGATACCGGTAAGGATGGTCGTAACGTTACCGTCGATAATAGCAGAGTAAGCATTCTGGTATCCATCGTGTATGGCAAGCCTCAATCCTTTTCCGGCCCTCAATTCTTCCCTGATGCGCTCGTATATAATAACGTTCGCATCCACTGCCATACCAAGGGTAAGTACAATACCTGCAATACCAGGCAGTGTAAGCACGGCACCAAGAGAGGTAAGAACGCCGAAAATAAAGAATATGTTGGTAACAAGCGCTATATCTGCAATCCAGCCGGCGCGGTTATAATAAAGACCCATATAAATCAGTACCAGCAGGAAGGCGATCAGGAACGATGCCAGACCGGCATTGATGGATTCGCGTCCGAGTGATGGACCTACAATTTCTTCCTGAACGATGCGGGCAGGGGCTGGGAGTTTACCGGCTTTCAGGATGTTGGCAAGGTCGAGGGCTTCTTCTACTGTAAAATCACCTGAAATAGACGATCTGCCATTAGGAATTTCACCATTTACCCTTGGCGCTGAATAAACATAACCGTCAAGCACAATTGCGATCTGATTTCCAATATTGTCGGCTGTGAGCCTTTTCCAGGTCTTCGCTCCATCGGGATTCATCAGCATGGAAATTTCAACGCGACCGTTCGGATCGTAATCCTGACGGGCTTCCACAACGGCATCGCCGCCCAGCGGGGCTTTACCATCACGGCTTGTGACCTTGAGTGCGGTAAGTTCGAGAACCTCAGGTCTGTTTTTGTCAGGTTTTACAGTCCAGGCAAGTTTAAGGTCCCGTGGAAATACACCTTTTACCTCTTTAAGCATCCGGTTAACCCGGGCAGTATCCTTGATCATGGAGAAACCAACAGTCGCTCCCTGTCCGGGGAAATATTTACCATCTTTATCCGGGAAAATCGCAGGATTCATATAAGCATACAAAGGATTCTCCTTTGCATACTTTTCGAACGACTGCTTGTTTTTGTCAGTCGATGCTGTGTCGCTGATCTTATCAAGCAATGTTGACTTGGCGGTGTCATTTTTGGCAACGGCAGTCGTATCTTTAACCGGAACAGCAGCTTTAGAAACGGAATCAACAATGGTGGAATCAACAGTGGTGGTATCCATTGAGCCGGCGGAAGCAAGCCTTTTGTTGGCATCTTCAAAATAGGGTACCAGATCTGAAAACTGGTACGTTTCCCAGAATTCGAGTTGGGCGGTTCCCTGCAGAAGTTTACGTACACGCTCCGGTTCTTTGATACCGGGAAGCTCAACAAGAATGCGGCCGGCAGTCTGTAATTGCTGTATGTTTGGCTGAGCAACTCCAAACCTGTCGATACGGGTACGGAGAATATTGAAGGTGCGGTCAATCGCGCCTTTTGTTTCCTGACGGATAACAGCAATCACTTCTTCGTTGGTTGAGTTGAAGTTAACCCGGTCTTTCAGTTCAACGGTATTGAATATGGCAGCCAGCTTGGCATTTGGATCAACTTCGGCAAAGGATTCCCCGAAAAGAGTCACAAAATCGCTCTGACTGTTGCGCTGCTTCTGTACAGCTTTATCAATAGCCTGGGTAAATACAGGATTGGTGCTGTAGCCCGATAATGCCCGTACAATATCAACCACCGATACTTCCAGCGTTACGTTCATACCGCCCTTAAGGTCGAGACCAAGGTTCAGTTCACGCTCTTTACATTCCTGGTATGTATATTTGCGGATGAGAATGTTGAAAACCGGCTGATTTGACATAGAGTCAAGATAATAACGCGATCTGGCCTTGCTGATTGAATCAAGCAATGTAAGTTCGAGCGTCGCATTGCCTTTGGCCAACTGTTTTGCCTGACTCTTAGCATCTTCGTTCATAGCAAAATCACTTGCTTTTTTCTCTACTCTTTTCGAGAAAAAAGTGAACGAAAGCTGAAAAAGGCACACAATTGCCAGTGCAATCGCGAAAAATTTAATAGCACCCTTATTCTGCATGTGTAATTAAGATTAAATGTATTAGACTAATTTTTTGAGCCTGCAAATATAGAACATCTATTATAATTTACCAATTCAGGTTTTCAAGTTTTTTAATTTACTTTTTTTGAGCATATTTATAGATTTTTCCTGATTCAGAGCTGTATGCAGCCTATTTGTCCGAACGTCTTTTTTATATATTGAGAAATATATATGAAATATTCAGGCTTCAGGTTGACAGTAACCGGAACGAAAAAGGACTACATGCTGTTCGTTGAAGCAATACAATGGCAGATTTTCTCTATTTTCACCGTCAGGATATCATTATTTTTCAGGTATCGTTACCTTTGTATCACCATTTATTGATCGTTTTCCGGAATATTATGAACAGATTGAAACAGGCACTGCTCGTTATATTTGCCGCTGCCGGCGGTTTCCATTCTTCAGCTCAGGGACTTGATGAATATGGTTTTTCACCATGGACAGAGGTGCCTGTTACAGCCAATGGCCATTTTTTACGTGATCCCTGGGCTGGTGGATTGAACAATGCCCAATTCGGGAAAATGGATATAAACAATGATGGGATCAGCGATCTGCTGATCTTCGACCGGCATGGTGACAGATTGTTGCCGTTTATCTATGAGCCGGCCGGAGATTCACCGGGCTTCAATTATGCACCGGAATTCAGGCGGTATTTTCCGGAGTTGAAACAATGGTTTCAAACGCCTGATTATAATAATGACGGGTATTCCGACATTTTCACCTACACACCGGGCGGTATAATGGTGTACAGGAATCGGGGGTCGGGTATGCCGGCATTCGAAAAGGCCGTTGATCCATTCATCACATCCCTGCAGGGAAGTATTTTCACCAACCTGCTGGTGACTTATGTTGATTATCCGGCCATTGATGACCTTGACGGTGATGGCGACATGGATATCCTTACTTTCTGGGGATTGGGTTCGTTTGTTGAGAACCATCGTAATATGTCGGTAGAACTGTACGGGAATACCGATTCACTCGTGTATCACAAGGTCAACAACTGCTGGGGCCGGTTTGCCGAAGGCAGCGAATCGAACATCATCGTTTTTGACACCTGTGTGGATTTCAGCCACAACATGCTTATGGGTGATCCAAAGCATACGGGATCCACTTTTTTGCTGAAAGATATTACCGGTGATGGTATCAGGGATCTTGTACTTGGCGATGTCGATTTCAGCGATGTGGTGGCACTGAGGAATACAGGGACAGCGATGGACGCACTTATGGCAGAGCAGCTTCCTCCATGGCCTGCTGCTGATCCTGTTGGTCTTTGGTCTTTCCCGCTGGTTCAGAATATCGATCTTTATAATGATGGAACGGAACAATTGGTGGCTTCTCCATTCGATCCCAGCCTGGTGAGGTCACAGGGTTCTGAAAGTGTTTGGCTCTACAGCGATTGTAAAAACGGAACGGCTCCCGGCGATTGCGGCCTGCTTACCAGGTCGTTTCTGCAGGACGGCATGATTGATATGGGACTCGGCGCCTACCCGGTTTTCGGGGATTTCAACAGCGACGGGTTGACTGATTTGGTTGTGGGGAATTATGGCCTGTATGATACCTGTATCATGAATGTAAACGGCCAGCTGAAATGTTATTATACGGGCAGGCTTCATCTGTATCTGAATATCGGTACCCTGGATAGTCCTTCATTTATCCTTGCAGATGATGACTTTGGACGGGTTTCACAGGCCGGCCTCCTGGGGGTTTATCCGGCTTTTGATGATCTTGATGGAGATGGAGATATGGACTTGCTCACAGGGAATAGTCAGGGCGATTTATGGTATTTTAACAATTCAGCCGGTCAGGGAAATCTGCCATATTTTGAGAATCCGGTCCAGGGTTATCAGGGGGTGGGAGTAGAGGGTTACAGCACACCGGTGTTTGCTGATCTTGACAATGACGGTTTGAATGACCTGGTACTGGGGTCTCTGAGTGGAAAACTCTCATATTTTCATAATGGTGGAACCCGGGGAAACCCGATTTTTGAGCTTGTTACTGACTATTTCGGTGAAGTCAACGTAACAGATCAGTCTGTTTCCTATACCGGTCACAGTGTTCCCTGTTTTTACAGAAAACCGGATGGGGAACTCAGGCTTCTGTCTGGTTCTGAATCCGGCCTGCTGAAGTACTACTCCGATATTACAACCGATACCAATCAGCCATTCCGGTTGGTTGACCCTCATTTTATGTATATTACCGAAGGTATCCGTACATCCCCGGCCTGGAAAGACCTGGACAATGACGGATTTCCCGAGTTGGCTGTAGGCAATTACAGCGGGGGGATAACGCTTTTTAAAGGAATTACACCAGGTCCTTCAGGATTTGAAGTGCCCGGTCATGACAGTGGAGAAATATTTATTGTGCCGAATCCAGGTAATGGCCGTATGACGATAACCATTCAAAATGAAGGGGAATGGCAATTGAGTGTTTACTCATTGAGTGGTATGCTGTTAAAAAGTATTCCGGCACAGGGTTTTTCCGGGAATGATGTACTCATAACCAAACCCTATGCCGGAGTCGTAATGATTGAAGCCAGAAATAAAAAGATACCCTGGCAAATAATCAGAGCCAAAGCAGTAATTATTCGATAACTGCGTTTGTTGGTGTATCAGTTGGTTCTTCCAATAACCCAAGTTTAAGCTCACGTTTCTCGAAATCGATGGTGGCTTTGCAATGGCGCAGAAGGTCGCAACCCAGCAAACCATCAATCTGGGGATTACCCATTCCCCTGAAGGAACGGTTGATATTGCCAAGGTCGACGGAAGATGCTTTGTACCCGTTGATAACTACTGAACCTATTTCAAACTTTTCTATATTGGCCACATAGCTGTAGACACTGGAAGAACCCGGCGCAAGGTTTTTTCGTGAACTGCGTTTGAGTTCTGTCTGACTAACAAATTTTTGAAGGTGATCAGTATCAAGAACGGTTTTGGGTGCACTGGTATCAACCATGAGCAAAGCCGGTTTGTCGTTGATAATCACCCTTGCAAGCAGGTTATAACCTCCTGTTTCAAAGTTCAGTTGAATTAATCTCAATGATGTCATGTCGTTTTGTTTTTGAAGTTAAAACATTCAGGACCTGATTCCCGGCAAGTCTCAGAAGTTTGGTTTTAAAGCGTATTTATTGTAATAATCTTCAATGGTATTGACTGCTTCTTCAGCTGTATCAACAATTGAAAAGATGTTTAAATCATTCATGCTGATATTTTTTTCTTCCAGCATTCTTTCATTTATCCAGCTATAAAGCCCCTTCCAGTATTCCTTTGAAACAAGAACAATCGGAAAACGGACTGCCTTGTGGGTCTGAATAAGTGTGATGGCTTCAAAAAGTTCATCAAGGGTACCAAATCCACCGGGAAGAACAATATATCCCTGTGAATATCTCATGAACATCACCTTCCTAACAAAGAAATAGTCAAAAGAAAGGAGTTTGTCCGGGTCAATAAAAGGGTTAGAACTCTGTTCAAACGGAAGTTCAATGTTTAATCCGACAGATTTGCCTCCACCAAAGTGAGCACCTTTATTGGCTGCTTCCATAATGCCGGGACCACCTCCTGAAATTACCCCAAACCCTTTTTTAGTGAGCATGTAGGCAATCTCTTCAGCCAGTTTGTAATGCCTGTGATTTGAAGGAGTGCGGGCTGACCCGAAAATGGTAACACAGGGGCCGATTCTTCCCAGTTTTTCAAACCCTTCAACAAATTCAGCCATTATTTTAAATACCGCCCATGAATCGCTGGTCATTATCTCATTCCAGCTTTTTGGCGTTATTGCCTCCCTGATCCTGTCCTCTTCATTCAATCCGTCAGAATGCATAGTTAAATCTTAGCAAATCAAATAGGTACCCTGATAAATGAGGGTGTAAATATACAAAAAAAAACTTAAATAGTCATAAAGGTAATTTATAAATATTTAATATAGGTCATTTCTGTCTTGTTAATTCTGATTTCAGAAACTGCCCGGTTGAATTTTCGTTGATGCTGCATATCTTTTCAGGTGTACCTTCTGCGATAATTTTCCCGCCCTTTTTTCCACCACCCGGACCGAGGTCAACGATATGATCCGCAACTTTAATTACTTCCATATTGTGTTCAATCACCAGTACCGAGTTTCCACGGTCAACCAAACGATTCAACACACCCAGCAGTACATTTACATCTTCGAAATGAAGACCTGTTGTGGGTTCATCCAGAATATAAAGCGTTTGTCCGGTATCTTTTTTCGATAATTCTGTAGCCAGTTTAACTCTCTGGGCTTCTCCACCCGATAAGGTAGTGGATTGTTGACCCAGTGTTATATAACCTAGTCCAACCTCTTTCAGTGTTCTGATTTTCTGCAGAATAGACGGGATATTCTCGAAAAACTCAACTGCCTGATCGATGGTAAGGTCAAGCACATCGTTGATGGATTTACCCTTGAACCGGACTTCCAGTGTCTCTCTGTTATAACGCTTACTGTTGCATGTTTCACAGGGGACCTGAACATCGGGGAGAAAATTCATTTCAATCACCCGCACCCCGGCACCCTTGCAGGTTTCGCAACGTCCACCCTTTACATTGAATGAAAACCTTCCGGCCTGATAACCCCGTATCCTGGATTCAGGCAGAACAGCGAACAGTTTGCGTATATCATCAAAAACCCCGGTATAGGTCGCAGGGTTTGATCTTGGTGTACGACCGATGGGCGACTGGTCGATTTCAATCACCTTGTCAATATGTTCAAGGCCGGTCACGCTTTTATATGAAAGTGGTTTCCTGTCGGAACGGTAAAAGTGCCTGCTCAGGATAGGGTAGAGAGTTTCATTGATCAGGCTGGATTTACCACTTCCTGAAACACCGGTGATACAGACAAAAACACCCAACGGGAGTTTCAGGGATACATTGCAGAGATTATTTCCGGTTGCGCCGGTCAGAACGATGCTTTTGCCATTTCCTTTTCGTCTTGCAGCTGGTACTTCTATACGAAGATGCCCTTTGAGATAGCTGCAGGTAATCGAATTGCAGTTCAGCATCTGTTCAGGTGTTCCTGTTGCCACAATCCTCCCGCCATGTCGTCCGGCACCAGGCCCGATGTCAACAACAAAATCTGCCGCCAGGATCATATCTTTATCGTGCTCGACAACAATCACCGAATTGCCGATGTCGCGAAGGTCCTGAAGTGCTTTGATCAAACGCTGGTTATCTCGCTGATGCAGGCCGATGCTGGGTTCATCCAGGATATACAGCACCCCGACGAGCTGCGATCCGATCTGGGTAGCCAACCTGATGCGCTGGGCTTCTCCTCCCGAAAGGCTGCCTGCATGACGGTTGAGGGCCAGGTAATCGAGCCCGACATCAAGCAGGAACCCTATGCGGTTGCGCAGTTCACGAATGATTTCATGTGCCACTACCCTGTGTCTTTCTTCAGAAAAAAGGTCTACGCGCTGAAACCATTCATTCAGCTGTCCGAGCTCCATTTCTGACAGTTCAGCAATGGTACGGTCAGCAATCCTGAAGTTCAGCGATTCAGCCTTCAGGCGAGTGCCGTGGCATTCAGGACAAGTGCTGTAATTCATAAAGTTAGTGGCCCATTTGCGGACTCCATTGGCGCCATTCTCAACAGCCTGGGTGGTGATATAGTTAACCAGCCCTTCAAAATTCAAAGAGTAAGATGAGGTTACACCCAGGTATTCATTTTTCACTTTCAATACTTCATCAGATCCATAGAGAATGGCATTGATGGCTACTTCCGGTATTTCACTCACCGGTGTGTCGAGTGTAAAACCGTATTTCTCGCCCAAAGCCTCCACCTGCCTGAATATCCAGGTGGTTTTAGCTTCACCCAGAGGAGCAAATCCCCCTTTCCGGATGCTTTTTGAAGAATCGGGAATTATTTTTTTAAGATCTACTTCGGTGATGGTTCCAAGACCATTGCAGTGCGGGCAGGCTCCATAAGGCGAATTGAAAGAGAAGGAATTGGGTTCCGGCTCATCAAAAGCAGCCCCGGTAGAAGGATCCATCAGCTTTTTGCTTAGATAACGGCTTTCGCCTGTAGCATTCACAATAATCATAATGGTGCCCTTACCATGCCTGAGTGCGGTCTGGGTTGAAGCCAATATTCGCTGTGAAGATTTCAGGGTCACCGGCAGTTTATCCACCACCAGTTCTACATCGTGGGTTTTGTATCGGTCAAGCTGCAAACCGAAACTGATCTCCCGCAGTTCCCCGTCAATTCTTACCCTGAGAAACCCCTGTTTACGGAGTTGTTCAAACAGTTCCCGGTAATGGCCTTTACGTCCCTTTACAAGGGGGGCCAACAGGAGAATTTCCTTCTGATCATAAAGCCCGTGAATGAGTTCAACGATTTTTTGCTCGGTATACTTCACCAGGGGTTGCCCGGTTACTGGCGAATAGGCAACTGAAGCCCGGGCAAAAAGCAACCTCAGAAAATCATAAATTTCGGTAATGGTTCCGACTGTTGATCTTGGATTCCGGGAAGTTGACTTTTGCTCGATTGAAATCACAGGACTAAGCCCGTTTATTTCATCCACATCGGGACGCTCAAGGTTTCCGATGAACTGACGGGCATAGGCTGAAAAAGTTTCCATATACCGCCGCTGCCCTTCGGCATAAATGGTGTCGAAAGCCAGTGATGATTTTCCGCTTCCGCTCAGACCGGTGATAACTACCAGCTTGTTGCGCGGAATAATCAGATCAATATTCTGAAGATTGTGAACCCTTGCACCGAAAATTTCCAGCCGGTCACCGGAAACCTCAGCAATATTGTGATCATCAGGTCTGGTATGTACTTCAACAAATTTCATTAATGCCTATTCCTGCTTGTTATTATCAGCGTCATTTCCCGGAACAGCCATTTCCGGTGCCCCCCTGATGAAATCCGGATCTTTAACCTGGTTGAGCATCCTGCTGTAATGGATTGAATTCTTATCGGGGAAGTCAAAGGTGTAGGACTTGCCCGGTAAAACCTTCAGCTGGTCGCTTCGGAGCCAGGGATTGAATTCCTTGAGAACCTTATAACTGACATTGTTCCGGGCCGCAAAGGTAACCAGATCTGTGATACTGGTATCAACTGTAATACGATAAGTTGTCAGCGGGGGATAAAGATCCTTGTTGCGGAGATAAAACCCATAACCTGCCGGATTTTCACTGATCAGTTTGAGGGCGAGTATCCTGAAAACATACCTTGATGTCTCGGCATTCAGGTAGAGGTCGTAATAATCCTTTGTTTTCTGCCTGGTAACCTCCCGGCTGATACGGCCCTGACCGGCATTGTAGGAAGCCGCCGCCATTGTCCAGTTGTTGAATTCCATAAAGGCAGCTTTCAGATAACGGCAGGCAGCTTCGGTTGATTTTACGATGTGGTAGCGCTCATCAACCTGTTCCGTGACTTCCAGTCCGTATTGTTTTCCAGTTTTATCGAGGAATTGCCAGAAACCCGTTGCATTCGAAGGTGACACTGTGTTCATCAGTCCGCTTTCAATCAATGCAAGGTATTTAAAATCATCCGGCACCCCGTTTTTTTTCAGAATGGGTTCAATCACAGGGAAATACCTTGCCGTACGTTTCAGCAGCAGCATTGTGTTCGAATGCCAGTAAGTGTTCACCAGCAGTTCCCTGTCGAGGGCTTCACGACTGTAAAATATGTCCAGCGGCACCGATTCACCGGCAAAATCAAGCTCAGAGGGTATTTCAACCGCAAATGCCTTGTTACTGGCACGAAACTCTTCAAGGTATTGCTTATCATTGTTCTGTCCGGTGTTCTGAAAACAAAGAAATGTGCTCAGGATAAAAAGGGACAGGGCAGATGAAGTCAGGTAGAATACTTTCTTTTTTGTCATATTTTTTGTATTTGTCAGGGTTAAGAATCAGGGCGGACCTTTTTGTTTAACGTGCCTGACTGTACTTTAGTCTGCTAAAAGACCGGCCTCTGATAAAGAAAGCCGGTCTTTTACATGAATTACAGAAATTTATTCATTAAAAAATATTCCCCAGCTCTTTAAATAAGGGTGCTATCCGGTCTTTACCTGAAAGGAGCGGATTGGCATTACCCCAGTTTATGTTCAGGTCAGGATCATCCCATCTTACACTGCCTTCCGATTCCTTGTTGTAGATGTTGGTGCACTTGTAGAAGAATACCGTATTGTCTTCAAGGGTAAGAAACCCGTGCGCAAATCCGGGTGGAACCCAGTACATCCATTTGTTGTGTTCAGTCAGTTCAATGGCAGCCCATTTGCCATACCAGGGAGACCCATGGCGAAGGTCAACGGCAACATCAAGTACGGCACCACGCATTACCCTCACCAGTTTGCCCTGGGCAAAAGGGGGTTTCTGAAAATGCAGTCCGCGAAGGACACCCTTCATCGATTTGCTTTCATTATCCTGAACGAAATTGGCATCAATCCCGGCATTCATGAATTTCTGCTTGTTGTAGGATTCGAAAAAGTAACCCCGCTCATCGGCAAAAACCTGTGGCTTTATGATGAGGACATCGGGTATTTCGGTCGGAACTATTTCCATTGAATTGATTTTTTAGATTTCCTGTGGAGAATTTCATTGCTATTTACTTCCCGGATTCAGTTTTAGAGACCTGAGCCTCGCTCCGGTTCAGATTCTGGAAATTGGAAATTGATCATTAATACCATAATCCCCAATCTAAAATCCGCTACTATAAATGAATCACTTCTCCGTAAGCAGCTGCCACCGCTTCCATTATAGCTTCCGACATGGTCGGGTGGGGGTGGACTGCTTTAATAATCTCTTCACCAGTGGTTTCCAGTTTCCGGGCTACCACTACTTCTGCAATCATTTCGGTCACATTGTCGCCGATCAGGTGGGCACCCAGCCATTCTCCATATTTTGCATCAAAGATTACTTTGACAAAGCCGTCTTTAGAACCCGCTGCACTGGCTTTACCAGAAGCAGAGTATGGGAATTTTCCGACTCTGATTTCGTACCCGGCTTCACGTGCTGCTTTTTCAGTCATGCCTACTGAGGCTATTTCCGGATGTGTGTAGGTACAACCCGGGATATTGCCGTAATCAAGTGCTTCCACATGTTTGCCGGCTATTTTCTCAATACAGATGATGCCTTCGTGTGAGGCAACATGAGCCAGGGCAGGTCCATGTACGATATCACCGATGGCATAAACGCCTTCAACACTGGTCCGGTAGAAATCATCCACAATCACCTTGCCTTTGTCTGTTTTAACGCCGGTTTCATCCAGCCCAAGTCCTTCAAGGTTCGTGGTAATACCAACGGCCGAAAGTACAATCCCGGCTTCGATCACTTCTTCACCTTTTTTTGTCTTTATGGTTACCTTGCACAGGTCACCACTCGTATCAACAGCTTCCACGGTTGATGAGGTCATCACCTTCATACCGGCTTTCTTAAAGCTCCGCTCCAGCTGTTTGGAGACTTCCTCGTCCTCTATGGGAACAATATTAGGCATAAATTCAACCAGGGTTACCTGGGTGCCGGTGGCATTGAAAAAATAGGCAAATTCGGATCCAATGGCGCCGGAGCCAACCACAACCATGCTTTTGGGCTGTTTGGGAAGTGTCATGGCCTCGCGGTATCCGATGATCTTTTTGCCATCCTGTTTCAGGTTGGGAAGTTCTCGGGAACGGGCACCGGTGGCCAGAATGATGTGATTTGCCTGATAATCGGTTTTTTTGCCGTCAGCATCAGTAACCTCAACGGTCTTACCCGGTTTCAGTTTACCGGTCCCGGCAATATGCTCTATTTTGTTTTTTTTGAAAAGAAACTGAATGCCCTTGCTCATGCCATCGGCCACCCCGCGGCTACGTTGAACGATCGCACCGAAGTCTGCAACAACTTCACCACTGATGCTGATGCCATAATCGGCAGCATGTTTCGCATATTCAAATACCTGGGCACTTTTGAGCAGTGCCTTGGTCGGGATGCATCCCCAGTTCAGGCAGATACCGCCAAGTTCAGCGCGTTCAACCACCCCAACCTTCAGGCCCAGCTGCGATGCCCTGATGGCGGCTACATAACCTCCAGGACCTGAACCAATTACAATGATATCATAATTCATATAAATTCTTTTTGTTTTGTGAAACAAGACTCCTTCAATAAATTTTAATCACGTGGTATTCAAACCATTAAGATTGATTAATCCAGATGATGAACAAAAGAAGATCATTGATTTGTGTCATTGCATCTTCGTGTGAAAATAAATTACGGGCATTATTGAGTGCAAATTTAGGAAAATACACGGCTTCAACAAGCGGGGAGGGGATTTGTTTGGGGAAAGCGCCCTGTTTCATTAAGCTGAAAATTATTCCGATTGCCTGTATGATCGATGCGATTCATGTTACAATATAAAATGCAGCAGTCGTTTATGTAACTTTGTACTGATATAATACGTCGAATTACTTACTTAATAAAACCCTCACTCAATGAAAAACTTATATTTCACAAGGATCTCCATTTTTTTTGCTTTACTGACCGGGGCTTTGTCAGTTGTTTCAGCCCAGAAATCTGATACGGATTTCGATAAACTGATCGGATCTCAGTACAAACCTGCCGAACCAGGTGCAACCGTGCTTATTGCCAGAAAAGGTGATGTAATTTACCGCAAAGCCTTTGGCATGGCTAATCTGGAACTCGGGGTACCTATGCAACCCGAGATGGTCTTTGAAATCGGCTCTATGACCAAGCAATTTACCGCAGTTTCTCTTCTGATGCTGATGGAGCAGGGAAAGATCAATCTTACCGATGAAATTACGAAATTCATCCCGGAATATCCCACACAAGGCCAAAAAATCACCATCCACCACCTGATGAATCATACTTCGGGTATTAAAAGCTACACTGATATGCAGGAATGGTTTCCTCTGTGGCGAAAGGATATGACCCCGATGGAAATGATTGATGTTTTTAAAAATCAACCCATGGATTTTGCTCCGGGGGAAAAATATCTTTACAACAATTCTGCTTACTTTATTCTCGGCTATATTATAGAAAAGGCTTCAGGACAGTCCTATGCCGGCTTTCTGGAGGAGAATATCTTCAAACCATTGAAGATGAATAGCACTTATTACGGGAGTCACAAGCAGATTATTCCCAACCGCGCAGCAGGATATCAGCATCAGGATGGATTTACCAATGCAGAATACCTGAGCCTGACACAGCCATATTCGGCCGGTTCAATCATGTCGAATGTGGATGATTTGCTTAAATGGCAAATTGCAATCCGTGACAACAAACTGGTCAGGAAAGAAACGATAGAGCTGGCATATACCGATTATAAAACCAACGATGGAAAACCAATCCATTACGGTTATGGATGGGCTCTGAGTGATATCAATGGTTCTGCCACCATTGAACATGGCGGCGGAATCTTCGGCTATACTACCAATGGCATCTGGCTTCCCGGAGAAGATGTGTATGTCGTAATGCTTACCAACCGGGATGATATAGGTCCGGCTGACATTTCAACCCGATTGGCAGCTCTGGCCATAGGCAAGCCTTATCCGGAAGCGGCAGAGGGGATGACCCTCAGTTCAGAAATGGTCAAGGAACTTACCGGAGTGTATGAATTTGAGGATGCCTCTGTCCGGAGCATCATTTTTGAAGATGGTGTGCTTTACAGTCAGCGGCAGGGTTCTTCCCGCTTCAGGCTGATACCTGTTGCAGCAAATAAATTTGCCTTTGAGAATTCATTCTCTGCGATAGAGTTCATCAATGACAGGGACGGAAAACAGAAAGCTGTATTCAGCAACCGCATCGATACTACCAGGGGAGAAAAAACCGATAAAGTAATTGCGGAAAAACTTACCATAGAATTGGAACCGGAACAGATGGTGCCATTCATCGGGGAATATGAGATACAACCCGGCTTCAGTCTAAAGGTTACCCTGGAGGATGGTCACCTGATGACCCAGGCTACCGGGCAGGAAAAGTTTGAAGTTTTTCCTGAATCCGCAGTGAAATTCTTTCTGAAAGTGGTGGATGCACAAATTGAATTTATCAGAAATGCTGACGGGAAAGTGGATTCACTGATGCTTTATCAGGGAGGGGCAGAAATTAAAGCAATGAAAAAATAGACCCGGATACCGGGATTTTTCTTCCGGATGCAAAGATATTCAGATATATGTTATTGGAAATCAACATTATCTGAATTTTGAGGTTTTATTTCCTGTTATAAATTAAATTTTCTTAAATCCCCAATTCCCGCTCGAATCCTGTTTCAAGGGAAATAAATGTCTCGGTGAAGGTAATTTCGGGGATCGACTGGATCTGCTCAACAATGACCTGTTTTAAATGCTCATTGTTCCTGGTGTACAATTTTACCAGGAGGGAATACTTACCTGAAATGTGATGGCATTCTACAATTTCCGGTATTTTCCGTATTTTTTTAAAAACCTCATCATGTGTTGAAGTTGAGGTGAGGTTGACCTGAATACCGATGAAAGCGCAGGTCTGATAGCCCATTCCTTTTGGGTTCAACCTGAGTGAAGAACCTGCAATAACTCTTGCTTCTTCCATTTTGGCCATACGTTGATGGATGGCGGCGCCTGAAACCTTACAACGCCGTGCTACTTCCAAAAAGGGCATGCGTGCATCCGAATTCAACAGGTTGATGATTTTTTTGTCAAGACTATCAAGATGAAAGCTATGATCCATAATTTACATAATTTTTTGTTAATATTTTCAAATATACAGCCATTTGCTTACATAATTTAAATATTAGTTGGGTTTTTGGATTAAATTCTAAATGGAGATGGTTCATTTCAGCAGAACTGATATTTTTGTTAAAATCAAATTTTAGGAAAGAGTCATTATAAATCAATCGTAAAATCAGGAGGTTCGAATGAGTTCACAAGGGATCAATCATTACATTGAGGCTGCAAAACGTGCTATGTCATGGCATCAGGATTATCAGAAAGAGATGAAAAAATGTCGTTTCGATACAATTGCTGTTCATGGCATTTATTCTATGCAGGAAGCCCTGGATTTTAATCAGGGCTCTATCATTGAACCGATATATATGGCTACATCACAATCATACCGTGATTCTGACGAAATGGAAGCAGCCCTTGCCTATCAGATTCCTACCTGGTGTTATTCAAGGATCGCAAATCCGACAATTTACTATCTCGAAGGAGTGCTGGCGTTGTTGGAGTCTTATGGCTCTGATGTAGAAGCATCCTGCATTGCAACAGCGTCAGGAATGGCCGCGATTCAAACAGCCGTTGATCCGTTTTTACTTCCGGATGTGAACAATCCCGGACTCCCCGTGAATTTTGTTGCCTCCACTCAGTTATATGGCGGTACTTTTCAGCAGTTTGCCGTCCGCAAACATCAGGAAAGGAGAATCGAATGGAGAAAAGTCATTCATTCTGATGACCTGAGTGAGTGGGAATCACTGATTGATGAGAATACCCGTTTTTTATACGGTGAGATGCCCAGCAACCCGGGTCTGGCTTTTTTCGATCTGAAGAAAGTTATTGAACTTGGCCATAAATATGGCATTCCGGTGATTATTGATTCTACTGTGGCCTCACCGGCACTTATGCGTCCCCTGACACTGGGTGCAGATATTGTTGTTCAATCGGTTACAAAAACCCTTGCTACGAGTGGTTTTGGAATCGCAGGTGCAGTAATTGCCCGTAAAAATCTGACTTCCAAAGTTGGTTGCTCTGAAATGAAAGCTGATTTCTGTATGTATGCCAAAACACTTCCAAACCGTGATAACGGGCCAAATCTTTCACCCATGAATGCCATGATGGCCATCAACGATATCCGCACTTTACGTTCGAGGGTTGATATGCAGAGCAGGTCAACCATGACCGTTGCAAAATATCTTTCTTCACATAAGCACATTGAGCAGGTTGAATACCTGGGGCTGGAATCGCATCCCCTTCATAAGCTGGCTGCGGAATATTTGTGGCTGGCTGATTCGGAACACGATGAGCAATATGGAAAAAAAGTGAACAGGTATGGACATCTGATGTCATTCCATGTGAAAGGCGGGGCACAGGCTGCCCGTGATGTTTTCGATGGGTTGCAACGTATCTGGCGTGCCACTGATCTTGGAAGGATTAAATCGGTAGCCACCATTCCTGCCATTTCAACACATTCTCAGCAAGGTGAAGAAGGCCGTAAACAGGCCGGAATTCCGCCAAATCTTATCCGGCTGTGCGTTGGCGCCGAGCATCCCGATGATATCATAGCCGATCTCAACAGGGCATTATCGGTCCTTGATGGTAAGAATATAACAACAACAGCACCTGAATTTTCAGCCGGTGGAGCTTCCTCTGCCACCTTAAGGAGATAACCCATGGAAATTCCGCTGCTGTTCTATTCTACAAATCACCAGGCTCCCTCGTTGCCGTTTGATCAGGCATTGCTAAAAGGACAGGCTCCCGACAGGGGACTTTACATGCCCGAAAAAATTCCGGTATTCAGACCTGAGTTCATCCGGGAAATGAAACAGATGCAGTATCATGAGATTGCTGAAGTTGTGATCGGAAGTTTTCTGAAGGGGGTAATCAGTGATATGGATCTCGGCATTTTAATCAGGGATGCTTATAACTATGAGGTTCCGCTTCAACATGTTTTTGACCGCAGGTATGTAATGCGACTGGATCAGGGACCTACGGCAAGTTTTAAGGATTTTGCCGGAAGAATGATGGGCCGGCTGATGAATCATTATTTATCTGGGAATGGTGGTAATCTGCTGATTCTCACCGCCACCTCCGGCGATACCGGCAGTGCTGTTGCAAATGCCTTTTATGGTTTTGATATGATTAAAGTGGTCGTGCTTTTCCCGACGGGTGAAGTAACAGCCCGACAACGTAAACAAATGACCACGCTTGGAAAAAATATTCAGATTATCGGACTGGATGCTAAATTCGATGATTGTCAGGCCCTGGTTAAGCAGGCATTCTCTGATCCTGAGCTGGATTACCTGAATCTTTCATCGGCAAACTCCATAAATATTGGAAGACTGATTCCACAGATCGTCTATTATTTTTATGCGTACGCGCGTTTGTGCGATTCATCAAAAGATGACAGCATCGTTTTCTCCGTCCCGTCAGGAAATTTTGGCGACATGATGGGGGGTATCCTTGCCGGAAGAATGGGGCTGCCTGTCAGGAAATTTATTATTGCTACCAATGAAAACGATGAGTTTCCTGTCTTTTTAGAAAGTGATCAATACCATAAAATTGAACCTTCAAGAAATTGTATTTCAAGTGCAATGAATGTAGGACATCCAAGTAATCTTGCCCGTCTGGTTGCTTTATACGGAGGGCAGATGGATGAGAAAGGTGCGATCCATAAAATGCCAGATATGGACCGGATGCGGAAGGATATTTATGCTGTATCCGTATCAGATGCTCAAACAAAGGAAACGATAAGAGACGCATGGGATAGGTACAGGCTCTTGTTGGAACCACATGGAGCTGTTGGCTGGCGGGGTCTGGAGCAGTTTACTGAATCAGAACCCTGGGCAGGTCGTCCTGATCAGTTATGCATTTCTCTTGAAACAGCCCACCCGGCAAAATTTCCCGAACAAATCAGGGATATTCTGAACCTGGATCCGGAGCTTCCTCCAAGCCTGACCGGACTCGAGGATAAGCCGGAGCAGTATGATATTCTTGAAAACGATTACCCTGCTTTTAAAAACTACCTGAAACGAATGTACTGAAATTATATGGCCGCTAAGTATGTAATCTGCACCGATCTCGAAGGTGTTTTTGTGCCTGAAGTCTGGATCAATGTTGCAGCCAGAACCGGTATTCCGGAATTAAGGCTGACAACCCGCGATGTAAGTGATTATAATGTTCTGATGAAACAAAGAATAAAAATTCTGGCAGAACATGGACTGAAACTAAAGGATATTCAGAATGTAATTGCAACCATCAGGCCGCTGGATGGTGCCAGGGAATTCCTGCAATGGCTGAGGGAAGTTACACAGGTGATCGTTGTTTCAGATACTTTTGCCCAGTTTGCGGAACCTTTGATGAATCAACTTGACCGGCCAACAATTTTTTGCCATAATCTGGTTGTGGATGAGCAGGACAACATCATAGATTATACCCTCCGTCAGAGCGATCCGAAAAGGAAAGTTGTACAGGCGTTGCAAAGCCTTGAATATAAAGTAATCGCTTTTGGTGATTCATATAACGACGTTACCATGCTGCAACAGGCAGAAGTCGGCATTCTCTTCTGCCCGCCGCAGAATGTGATCGATGACTATCCAGACCTGCCGGTAGTTTATGATTACCCTGAACTGAAAAAGATGCTGGTAAGGTACCTGACCGGTGAATCGGGGTAAATCTGTTCCGATTTGTTTCTATGTTTCTCCAAATGGTTGGTTATGCCTTTCAGGGCTTAACAATGCGGATAGCCTCCTGAAAGGTGACAGCAAGGGAAAAGCATGCCATGTTGCTGCAAATGAAACTGATACCCGGGTTTATTGATCTGAATACACTGCTAAGCCATTCAACTTTTGTACACCTTGATTTGGCAATTAATTCAGTTCACCGCAGCAATGAAAAATTTCCTTATTGAACTGAATACAATCTCCTGATCGAATGTTCAATTCAATTATTACAGTCGCTCATGTTGAATAATATTACCATATTCCGGGCCGTCTGACAGGTATTGGTAAATTCAGATTTACTGTGATCAGGCTGTATGTAAATCCGGTTTTTGCCAAAAAGCGTGTTTTATCTTTCAGAATGAAAGCCGGAAATATTGTTTTTATTGAATAACTTACGATATTGTATTATAATGGCTTATTTACTTACAGAATTATAATATTCAACAATAATTATTATTAATATTATATAAATATTCTATTTTTGCCTTCAGATTAATATTCTATTCACGTACAGAAATATTTCTATTATGAAATTCGATCCGGCAAATCAGATTCAGGACCTTCGTCATTTTGGTGAATTCGGTGATGTCAATCCTTCGGTAACTGATTCAGCTACTTTTACCTTCATGCAGGCCAAGACCATGGTTGAAACCTTTCACGGTGAAGCGGAAGGTTGTTTTCTTTATTCCCGGCACTGGAATCCCACCAATAAATACCTAGCCGATGCCATGGCTGCTATGGAAGGGACCGAGGCCGGGTGGGTTACGGGAAGCGGTATGGGAGCCATAACCTCTGCTATACTTCAGCTTGTTTCATGCGGCGACCATATTGTTTCAAGTATAACAACCTATGGCGGTACTTTTGCTTTCCTCAATAACTATCTGAAAAAATTCAACATTACTGTATCTTTTGTTGATATTACCGACCTGAGAGCGGTGGAAGCAGCCATCCGAACGAATACCAGGCTGATCTACACGGAAACGATGACCAATCCTTTGCTACAGATTTCCGATATTCCTTCCCTGGCAGCCATTGCAAACAGGAATGACATCAAACTGGTGGTTGATAATACCTTTACCCCGATGATAGTTGCTCCGGCACGTTTGGGTGCCCATGTGGTCGTTTATAGTCTTACCAAATTTGTAAATGGTAAAAATGATTGTGTTGCCGGTGCCATTTGTGCAGACAATGAATTTATTAATTCCCTGATTGATGTAAACAATGGAACCGCTATGCTGCTTGGCCCGGTACTCGATCCGCTTCGTTCATCTTCTATCCTGAAAAATATGCATACCTTGCATATCCGCATGAAACAGCATAGTATCAATGCGTCTTATCTTGCCGACAAATTTACTGCTGCAGGGTTGCAAACAATCTATCCCGGCTTACCTTCACACCCCGGCCATAGTCTGCTGAAATCAATGATGAATCCGCAGTTTGGCTTTGGAGGTATGATTGCCATTGATCTTGAATCTGCCGAAACAGCATCGGCACTCATGGAAGATATGGAAGCCAATGATGTCGGATATCTGGCAGTTAGTCTGGGCTATTTTAAAACCCTTTTCAGTAACTCTGGTAAAAGCACTTCAAGCGAAGTTCCTGATGAAGTTCAACAAAAGATGGGATTGAGTAATGGTCTCGTCCGTTACAGTGTCGGACTCGACAACGATATTGAACGCAGCTGGCTGAAAATTGAGAGCAGCCTGAAAAAAGTCGGATTTCTGAAGTAGGCAGCTTTCTGTAACTCAATGCAAGGAGTTTGGAGCATCTAAGTTCAATATTTTAATGATGTTTCTTTCGCACTCTTTTGAATTGAATTTATATCAGATAAAGATTAAGGTTCAGGAGGGTTACTGAGAATTAAATATCCGACAAATGATTTGGCCGAAGCAACAACGCAACGATCACATTATTACTGTCATTTCCGGCTGGTTTAACACGAATGATCGCAAAATTATCCGGAAGTCACCGCCAATGAAATGCCGATCTGCTTTTCTGCTATGGAAATAAACTCATGATAATCAGAAGGTTGTAACCGGTTGTTGTAAAGCAGTAACAGACCTGCAATAGCGTTTCTGAGGTTCAGTTTTATAAGTCCCGCAGTTTCGGCAGTAATTTCACCCTTTTCAATCATGTGCAGGATATCTTCATTCCCTATTCTGTCTGTAAATTCATAGATCATCCGGGCTGTGGGCTGTCTGGCCCCTATGTCATTCATCCGCTCAATATAAAACAATTCAAAAATCCCCGGATACTGGGTAAAGTAATTGATATATGCCTTCATCCTGGTTCTTAAGCGATCCTTTCCCGGCATAGATTTAAATGACTGCTCCACTGTAAAGGATTCACATTCAGCCATAAAATCCTGTACACAGATAAACACCAGTTCGTTAAGATCCTTAAAATAGTTGTACAAAGTGGCAAATGAGTAACCAGCCCTCCCGGAAACAGTCCGCACATTCACTGCTTTCAGTCCTTCACCCTTTAATGTTTCTTTTGCTGCGTCAATAAAATACCCGCGTATCCTCAATTCCTGAAGTTCTTTGTTGCTCATGATCTGAAAATTAATTAACGCTGCAAATATAATTAATAGGTATAAAATAAATTAACAATGTTAATAATTTTTGAGTTAGTAAGCCCGGTTTTCCGGGCTGAGTAAAATTATAGCTGTTTAGTATGTCACAACAGGTTCCAGATTCTTTGCCTGTTCGATGAAGTCAGTAATTTTCTCAATTGAGGGAACTACCCCCGGTTGATTTTTAATTGCACTAATTCCGGCAAGTTTAGCCTGAAGGTTTTCAACTTTGCGGGCAGCAAGTTCGTTAACGGTATCAACACCGGCAGTAACCTGCAATTCCGTAAACCGGATTCCGATGCCTTTGATCCCGAAAAGGTCAGCCGTGTTGACCCAATCAAGGATTTTACCCTGGCCAATTCCACTTGCCGAAGCCAGGCAATGCGACCTTTTTTTAGAAGCACCTTCCTTAAAAAGTCTTTAAATTGTAGTAATACCTTATTTAGCCAGTTTTCCATGAAATGCCGGGCCGATGCCCTTAATGTCAACCATTGATGCCAAATTGTATTTTCTGATTTAAATTAAAAATTTTCCCGGTGTTAATATCAGGCAATGCACTCAGAAAACTTTTCCGGACTAATTGAAGGCAAAAATAACCCTAATCCGGTGAAATAGGTTGTTCCTTCAATCAAATATCGATATAATATGATATGTTTTACTCGTCCGGGTGTTCAAGCCCTCAGAATAAAAAAGAGGCTGCATCCCGGCAGCCTCTCTTAAAGATAGTTTCTTTTGCAAGCTTAATTGGCCCTCCTTTTTAATTGATGCTGAACATGTTGTTTAAATTTGAATTGTAAAGCTCTTTGTTGCAGTTCTCCGGTTTTCTTTTTGTGTTTTACCAGTTTCATGATTTCTTCGGGCGAATAGGTATTCACATTGTTCCTGTTCACCAGTGTCTGTGCTTCAGTATTCTGGAATAATGCAGGCTGCTTTACGGATGAAGCCTTCTTGTTTGGAATGCCACCCTGAATTATCCCATTCACAAACTCAAACGGTTTGCCATCGGCTGAGCTGTAAAAAAAGAAATTGTTTTCTTCATTTTCTTCAGCAAGATCATCAAATCCGTCAGCTACCAATACCAGATAATATTTGCCATTGATGGTATTGGGCATTGAATAGGTAAACAGGATATTTTCAGCATCCGGATCATCAAAAAGCGCAGCAGCAACACTCATCCCTGAAGGAACATCAATATTGTTCCACCAGTTGGCAGCACTGCCATACCAGAATTGCGGATCTTCAATCGGTCCATTGTTGGTAGTGTTACTGAAATAATCATCCGTATAATAGTCGTAAATGAGTATATCATAATCATTTACATCAAAGGCATTATAAAACATATACAGAATACTCCAATCATCCGAGGCAAGTACTGCCTGTGTCCCGGTGTTATATACGTTGTATGTAATCTGCCTGTCAAGCGGATCGGTTGATTCAGGGTTGTCGCCATCAATCAGATTCCAGGCCAGTACATCCAGGCCTGTGACAATATCGCCGGAGCCAACCTGCCCACCTGTAACATTAACATCGGTTTTGTTCTGGGCAACGAAAGCCGCGAAGCAGAATTCGTTTACAAAAAAATCATAATCCACCCAGATGGTACCGGCATTGCCCCATGTATTGCCCCATGTGTTGATCACCTTAAACGCACCTTTGTTATCATCATAACCTGCCAGTACCATCGCGTGGTAGGCATGCTGCATGCCAGGATTCTGATATGTGTCATAGTCAATGACTGCATCACTGTTCCAGCGCATAAACCGGTCACCCAGCCTGGCACCTATAGCTATGGGTCTTCCTTCGGCAAGGTAAGCTTTGAAATTGGCCACAGTCATGGAGCTGCTGTTGCTCTGATCAGCAATCTTACGGTAGTTCACCAGTTTATTGTTGGATGCATTCTCTGTCCAGTTCTGGTCAGGAGATTGACTGCAGTCGCCAAGGCCTGTATAAGGTACCATGGCCAGCGAGGCGCCGCCCCTGCTGATCAGCATGTCCATGGCCGCTTCAAACTGGGTCCCGTTGCAATCTGACCCTTTTTCAGCCGGGGGGATTGCCCAGAAAATATCTTTGGGGCTTGTCTGTTTTTCTGCTTCTGCAAGCTGGTTTGCCGTCCACTGATTGTCGATGCCATTCAGTGCTGTTTTCAGGTTGTATCCGACTGCCCAGGCCACGCAGGTTCCATATTCACCCTGATCGCCTATCGGAGGGAATTTGTCCCCAAGATCAACGCTCGCCGGCAGGTTGCCGGTATTATCGTTGATGTCGAGATCCTGTGGAATCTCATCGAGCTGTTCGTCATCCACATTCCAGCTTGCCAGCGCCTGGACAAGGATTTCACTTAGAATATCAGTGATTTCCTCCTCTGTACAGCTGCTGACAGTGAAAGTCAACATGGTTAAGGCAAGAAATGGAACCAGAGAGGCTCTCAGTAGCTTTCTGTTCAGGTATTTTCTCATATATTTATGGATTTGTGGTTGTTTGTTTCCGTTTGCTATTCAGTTGTGAATTCATTGAGCACTGCAAATTTTGCACCTTTTGTGATCAATTGGCCGGTTTCTTCAATACTGAATTCTTCTGTTACTGGTTTGCCATGCATAAAGACTGAACCGCTCAGGTCAAAAACAGCCCGGGCAACAGATTTCGTCAGGTTAACTTTTCCTGAAAATACTGCATTGGTAAGCCATGCTCCTGAATTGAAACTTACACTGATGAGGTCAAGCCTTCCTGCTACATTCACGTCCGACATTCTGAAATCTCCCCCAAAGTTTGCATAGGTAAACAATGCATCACTTCGGAAGTTTGCCAGCGAGAAATCACTTTTCCCGTTGCAATCCATGTCACTGAACCTCGCTGTACCACGAAAATCAGTGCTCTGGAAGCTTATTTTTCCGGTCACCTTACCTTTGAAAAAATCTGCGGAACCATTTATCACGGATTCCTGCATGCTGAAAAGTTTTTCTGAACTGAATGCAGTAAAATATACCTGCCGGCCATTGAATGTTACATTATTGAAAAGTGCTTTTTCCCTGAAAATAGCACCGGTAAAATTTACCATCCCCTCCACGGTGCAATTGCTGAAATCTGCTTCATCCCTGAAATCGCAGGCTTCAAAGGTAATTACACTGCCAAACCTGGTAAATATTTGTGACTTGTCTTTTTGCCCGTTTGTAGTTACCCTGCCCATAAATATACAGTCAAGAAAAGTAACCGGGACCCCTATCTCAGCAATCCGTACCGATGAGCTGAAAATACCGGTTTTCTTTACAGAAGTAAAGTCCAGATCATCGGTGATGATTTTACCCTGAACGACAACGGCTTTGCCTTTATCAATGCTTTTAATGATGGTTCCGGAACTGATCCCGTTGTTTGTAACTGGTAAGTTATCTGGGCGGCAGCCTGTTGTTAAAAATAATGAAACAACCAGAAGGACAATCAATTTTTTCATGAGATGGCTTTATCTGTGCAAAATAACAAAAATGCCGTGAATTTGATGCGATTAATGAGGATTTCATGATAAATGTGGTTTGTCAGGTGTGACCTGATACACATTTTGATTTTCTGGTGTGATTATGGACCTGATTAGAAGTAGAGTTTCTGCATCTCATGCCGGAATCGGTGAATATGCTGAAATTATAGGGAAAGGTGCCAATTTTCAGCCGCAAGGCTGCACTGCTGTTCTGTTATTGATTCCTGATGATTTTTCTGCTGATTGTATTATTTATAATCAGGATGAAAAAGCCTTCAGACAAAGAGCTCAGATTCAATTCAATATGGGTGGAAGCATTGTATTTTACATCAGCCAGCGTCTGTCCTGTCAGGTTAATAATCCTGATATTGCAGATTGGCATGCTTCCGGATTTTATATTCAGTCTGTCATTAAAAGGAACCGGATAAATCAGCAACTCATCTTCAGACGGAATATCAGGTACGGACGTTGTACAGATGTTCGGGGCATAATAGGTGGGTGTTTCGGATACAAAGTTACCTGTTGCGTCCGGACACCGTTGCATTGAAATATCTGTTGCTTGTACCCCGAATGAAATGCTGTCAATAATTCCATTGCTGAAATCTGACAGCACCAGTTCTTCTCCTGAAGCAGAAAGTTTGTAATTCGTATGCAATCCGGTTTGGGTAATGTCTTCATCGGCCCATACTATCAGGAATGAATTTGGCTGAATCACTATGTTGTCGGGGAATTTCCACTTCTGAAGATTGCTGTAAGAGTCAGAAAGATATGTACTATCCAGAGAAACTATATCGGCTGAGTGATTGTATATTTCGATCCAGTCATCAAATTCGCCATCCTGATCGGGCATAGTTGTTGAATTGGAAGCCAGAAATTCATTGATTGACAATTTACCGGTACCTGTGCTTTGGGCAAAAAATGTATAAAAATCCTTATCGGCATGCGGGGGTGAAAATATTCCTGCCTGTGTGTTTTCGGCATAGAGATAATATCCGGTTTTTCCTGAACCAACCCGGATTGTAGCCCCATAAATGCCGTCATTTGCATTTCCGTCACCATGCAATCCGTCGTCATTCATCTGAATACGCTGAAAAGGTGCATATTCAGCATTTCTGTATAAAAGAAAAACACCATCCACCGAGGCATTTGTAACGTTTGCCGTAATGTTAACCAATGAACCGATGAAGGGAAGGTCAACTGAAACTCCGATACCGGAAATAACCGGCTGAACTGCGGTAAAATCAGCAAGCCCGCTCAGGTAAGAATTTCGTCCGTTCATCAGATTGGTTAACCCGGGTGCTGACCCATTTCCACCATTAACATCGGTTGTGAGGTTACTGAGAAAACCGGCGTAGGAATAAAACTTATTGGGATCAGCACTGACCGAAGCACCGATCAGACTCTGAAGAGCAAGGCCTTCGTCATAGTAGCTGTTATTGGCGAAGTGTTCTGAAAGAATCGTCCTCATCTGGGCAATATACATTCGTCTGTACATCGGATTGGCGAGCAGGTTTTTAATCAACGGCCATCCGGCATCACCGGAATGCAGCAAATGGGTCATTTGTTGTTTTGAAACTGTATTGGGTAAATTGAATGTTCCGGTATTGGAAAACCTGCCGAATGATTCGTTCATATCCCAGACAACAGGTTGAAAACAGCTGTAGTCATCCTTGTATAGGTAATAATTCTGTGCGAAGGCACCGGAGTACGAATCCAGGTTTACAAGTAAATTGTTAAAAGCCAGCATCCACAAAGCCTGGTTTATATTCATTGTTTTTTCAATAACGGTTGTATGGTTGGCCAGTGTATCGCACAGATTGACCAGGTCGTCCCACCCGTAATCAGACTTCAGTTCATATCTGTTGTAATACAGGGAACTGTCAGTACCCAGGTATACCAGGTTAGGATAGTCATCACCACCCGGACCGGCTCCGTCTATAGGGTTGCACTTAAAAAAGGAATTGGTTTTGGAACCGAAATGAGCACCCACGAATTTTTTTCCAATGGATTCTGAATTTGTGTATAGTCCGATCAGGTCATTGTTCACATAGACATTTGCATAATTGGATTGAGGGGCATCCATGTAACTCCTGATTATTTTATAGGATAATACTTCGCGAAGGAAGGAGGGATCATTAAAGACATTGCTGAGCTTGATATCCGTAAACCCTTGATAGTTTTGGTCCTTATAGGTATCAAGTTCAATATGGAAAGGGTTTTTAATCTGGTTTGGACGGTATGTGCTGTTGCCCTTGTATTTAACCCCAACGCTGTCGAATTCAGTGCCATTTATTTTTACAAGGCTGGCCATTATGTAACCGTCTGAGCCAGCTTTTGCCGTGTCCAGCATATAATCCCAATTGGGCTGCAAGAAAGTTATCTCAATCAGCTGAATGGTTTCTTCATCATAAAAACCTGTCTGGGCATCCACTGTGAAACTGATTGAAAGCAGGAACAGGATGTAGGCCAGTATTCCTTTTAACTTCATATTAATATCTTGGGTTGATTTGTTGTGACCGGTTTTTCTCTCCCTTTATGTATGATCACCATCCGACAATTCGTAAGATTGTCAATACGACCTGAAATTGTAATATGTATTGCCTGAACATCATGAAATTTACAGATAGAAAGGTTTGCACACCGGTTTTCTATACGCATAAAACACCCCTGGGAGGGGTGCTTTTACTGATGATTCAATGAAAAAGTTAAAGCAGCGGCAGGAAACTGGTTCCGGTATAGGTTCCGTTCTGCCAGTCGACCCGGTAGTGGGTGGGACAATCTCCGTTGGTAACGGGCTGGTTATTACTGTCGTATCCAAAAGTGATGGTTGCACTCTTATCTGAGGTTGGAATTTCATGAACTTTTATTCCTGAAACAGGATTCCAGTCACAAACTTCTTTGTGCACAACTGATTCGGTAATCTGTGTATAGAAATCCTCACCCTGACGATTTGTTCCCCATACTACAAGGTTTGAATATTCGCCCGATACTCCAAAGCCATCAACGGTTAATAATATTTCACCTGGCATTCCGGAAAAGGTGCGTTGACGGGCAACGCTCCAGTTTCGGGTAGTTCCATTGTCGAAAGTAACGGCTATATTTCCGCTAACCCTGTGAATCAGTGATGTAAATCCGTTCTGCCCGAGCATGTAGATGAACCCTCCGGTAACATTCGTAAAGTTCTTGTTGCTGTTAAGAATGATGGTTTTTCCGTTTGCTACCCTGGTAACGGTAAAATTGATATACCTGACGTTTACACTGGCACCTTCCATTCCCCAATGGGTACCGACCTGTTTTCTGATTTGAACCTGTCCGGTCCTGTATCTTCTTCCATTGCACGATAATCCGTCATAGGTAATATAAATCGTAATGGTATCGTTTACCACTGAGGTCGAATCAACGGTGGCATTGCAGGGAATCCCGTTTGAAGATTTCAGGTTTCCGCCATGGTAACTCAATATACCCTCGACATCCTGCATCGCATCGTTGGTGATTTCTTCCACATTGATTTCATCGGTCGAAAGTTGTGTGAGTGAGGTAGAATCATTTTTTCCTTCATCCAGTATATCTTTCTTGCAGGAGGTAAGGGTTAATCCGGAAAGTACAATTAACAGGACTAAGGTTCGGGTCAGCTGTGCAGTTTTCATGATAGTGAGATTTAATTGTTAAGGTTTTTTTTCTTTTTTCATTTGGTAACCTTAAAAGTGTTTAAAGATTACACAAATATTACACACGTAAAGGATTCTACCCTTATGCCTTTGGAAAATATTTTTATCTGATAAACCAAAGCATTGATAATTAATTATATATAAATTCCGGATTGTTGAATATTTTCAACCCGGAATAACCCCGGCCCGGAGGTTGCTGCAAGTCGTCATCAAATAAAAGTAAATTTTGTACTGCCCGGAATTTTTCAATCAGTAATGCGGTTCCCTATTCAAAATCTGCCAATATTGTATTTGCTTTGTGTTTAAGGTAGCAATGATCTTGCAACCTCAGATCTGGTTGTTACAGCGCAGGCACCGAAATAACCTATTCCGTTGCTGCTCAAATTGGTTGGGAGGTTGGCTGATGCAGAGTTGAACAGGCTACCCTGCCAGTTGGTCTCTGATAGCAAAGCCCTGATGAATTCAGCATGTTCCGTCGTTAATGAATAGCGTTTTTCCGTAATCATGGTTCCCGGAGGAAACAAAACTGTTTCCATAGCAGGAGCGAAAATCTGGCTGACATCAAGTGTGGGCAGTGTATAATAAAGCAGCCTGGCCCTGGTTTCGTCCGGATCGGCATTTTCATATCCTGAAACAGCAGACCAGTCCAGGAAAATTTCGTACATCGCCGGTCTCTTCGCATTGTATGGGTTTGCTACCCAGACAATTCTGAAAAGTTTGGTACTACCCTGACGTACATACCTGAGAAAAACAAAATCAGTCGCCTGAACCATATAGGCTTTTGCTGAAATGATTTGGTTGTTGTAGTTGATAATCAGTGAATAGGTTCTCCCGACCTTACCTGCAAAGATTTCTTCCGACCTGTAATACCCCGGATTGGAAGTATCCTCAATAAACGAGTAAACATCTTCTTCAGTACTGATCAGAACCTCTGCACCATGAATGACTTCAGGCAGTTCATTTGGATGCCTGACCGGTTTCAGCAATCTGATTTCCTGGATTTTTGTTTCGTTGGTAATATTCCCGTCAACAACAACAAATTCGCCCGACAAATCCTGTAATAACCAATCTGTCTTTTTTTCACAACCGGCGGATACCAGTGTAGTCAGCACAATGAAACAGAATATCTTTGAACGTTTTAACATGTTTCCTGGTTGTTAAGTCCGGCCGGAGTTTAAAATTTGAATGTATAATTGATTGAAGGAATCATTCCGGCTACGGAAATGCTGGTAGGAATGACTTCATATGATCCGTTCAGGTCAGAAGGAACAACAAATTCTCCGTTATCATTCATAACTTTATTAAAACTCACTGCAAACGGATTTTTGCGTCCATAGATATTATAGACCGACAGGATCAGGTTGTGTCTGAACCGTTTTGACGGGTTGTTTAACCTGAAACTTACCGAAAGGTCAAGCCGGTGGTAATCAGGCAGACGGTCGTTGTTTTTCGAGCTGTAAACTGGAATATTGTAACCGTTGTATTGTATAAATCCGGTAGGGGCAGTGAATGCTGAACCGGTCATATAAAACCAACCGGCAGCCATATCCCATCTTTTACCAGCGCTGAATATAATATTTGCAAAAAGGCTGTGCGGATGGTCATATGTGGCAGGAAATTCCTTATCCTGGTTGATGTCTTCAATGGTCTTAAGTATTCTGGCATAGGAATATCCAATCCACCCGGTTATTTTACCCTTGTTTTTCCGGGCAAGAAACTCTGCTCCATACGATTTTGCATCACCAAAGCGCAGTTCGCCTTCAATAAGCGGATTAAAAAGCATATTTGCATGATCCATATATTCCACCTGATTATGAAATAGCTTGTAAAAAGCCTCTATACTGTAATTAATTTCCGTCTTACCTGGCTTTGTAATAAATCCCAAAGTGAACTGATCAGCTGTCTGGGGTTTGATATTCGGGCCGGAGGGTGCCCATACTTCGAGTGAAGTGAAAGGACTTGTTGAATTCGACAGCATCTGCAGGTATTGGGCAGTACGGCTGTAGCCTCCGGTAAAAGATGCATTTGGTCCAATGGCATAGGCAATGCTGATTCTAGGCTCAAAATTGGTATAAGGGGAGAAATAATTCCCCCGTTCAACCTGCACCGTGTCAGCGACCTGGTAGCCGGCATCGTAAAAATACACAGTTGCGGGGCCAAGATTTCTCCATGTGCTTAGCCTCAGACCATATTTAATCAAGAGTTTCTCCCTGATTAACTGATCGTTGCTTAGGTAAATACTCAATCCTACAGAGTTGTACTCAGGAACGAATGGTGCGTTCTTCTGTGTTTCATCATCTGAGAAATGAACATTCCCCGGATTTGAATGATAATTACTGAGTTCAGCTCCACCTTTCAGTGTATTGGCCGGATCCGGATACCAGGTAAAATCTGTTTTCAGTGTCTTGTTTCTGATGGATGACTGCCAGTAATCATCCTGTTCACGTGAAATATAGAGATAGTAATTGTATTCACTGAATACAGCAGTGGTATTCGAAAACAGCTTTTTGTTGAACAGATGGTTCCAGCGGATGGTAGCAGTGCTGTTGTCCCAGCTGATACCAAAGGTGTGCACGGAAGCATTGGTTAACCGGCTAAAGTCGTCCTTTCCGGTAAATCCGGTCAGAAACAACCTGTTTTTATCGTTCAGCTTAAGGTTCAGTTTGGCATTCAGATCATAGAAATTAATGGTGAAGGATTTACCTGTTATACCCTCATTACTGAGCCAGTTTAAGTTAGATTTTCTTGCAGAAAGAATAAATGAACTTTTTTCTCTTACCAAAGGGCCTTCAACAGTCAGGTCTGAAGTGAAGATTCCTAGATTTCCTGAAAAACCAAACCTGTTCAGGTTACCGTCCCTCGCTCTGATATCGATAACTGACGACAATCTTCCGCCATAGGATGCCGGGAAGTCACCCTTGTAAGCTTTCACATCCTTGATGGCATCGGGTGCAAGGGCCGAGAAAAAGCCAAATAAGTGTGCCGGATTGAAGATCGGGGCTTCATCAATCAGCATCAGATTCTGGTCGTTGTTACCGCCCCTGACATAAAAAAAAGAAGAGCCATCACCAAAAGCATTGATACCCGGAACAGACTGTAAAGACTTGAGAACATCAATGTTTCCCGCAAAACCTGCCATACGCTTCAGCGCAGCCGACGACAGGCGCACTTCCCCGGAAGCAACCGGATCAATGATCTGAATATCTTTATCGGCGAGAATCTCCACAGTTTTCATTTCAATCCTTGCTTCTTCAAGACTTATGTTGAATGTTTCATCTTTATTAAGAATAAGATGCTGATTGTAAGTAGTATAGCCAATCAATGAAAAAAATATGCTACAATCCTTCTCCGGCAGGGTTAATGAAAAAAAACCGTAGCCATTGGTCGTAGTTCCCTTATAGGTTTGTTTATCGTAAACATTGGCACCTATCAGTACTTCTCCGGTATTTTTATCCCTTACATAACCGCTGATGGTGAATTTCCGGGTTTCAGCAGGCATCGGGTTTACAGATTCCCTGTGCTTCTTCATTTTAAGTACTACCTGGTGTTCAGTAACAATCCAGATGATTCCTATTGGTAACAGGAGTTCATCAAGAACTATCCGGACACTTTTATTATTGGCAACCAGGTTGACTTTTTCGTGCAATGGGAGTTTGCGGGGATTGTATGAGAAAAGGATATCCCCTTTCAGGGCGATTTCATCAAGGGCTCCTTTCAGGGTAGCATTCTGAAAGTTCACCGTAATTTTCTTTTCGGTTTTCTGAGCATGTAAAACAGGAATGACAGCCATCAGAACGACTGTCAGCAGTATTATCCGGTTAGCAATTTTGCCTCTGTCCAATGGCCTTATTGTAATTTTGTCAGTAATTTATTGGTGGATTCCGGTTTTTTATTTTAAACAACCCGATCCGTTAATCACCATCACGCCGTTCCTGCTGAGAATCTCAACATCAAGGGTGGATTCAATAACGCGAATGATTGAAGACAATGGCTGTTTTTCAAAGGTGGCAGTTAATCTGCAACCAGAGAGTTGAGGATTACCCAGGATGAATTCCTGCTGATAAACTTTGCTTAAGGTTGCAATCACCTGAACGAGACTACTGTTTTCGAAAACGATCCTGCCGGTTTTCCACGACATGTAATTGGGGTCTGGATTCAAGCCGGTGGAAATGACTTTCTTTGAAATATTCATTTCAGCTTTTTCACCCGGGTGAAGGATGATAGGATCAGATTCACTGCCATTAAAATAGAGTGAAACCTTGCCGGATGTCAGCACCACACTCACCATATCGTCACCGTCGTTCGTGTTTACATTGAAATCTGTTCCAAGCACCTCTATTCTTGCATTATTTCCTGAAACGATAAATGGTTTGGTCACGTCGCGCTTTACGCTGAAATAGGCTTCACCTTCCAGTTTAATCTCACGTCTGTTTTCACTGAACCTGGCTGGATATTCAATTTCGGAACCCATGTGCAATGCAACGATGGTTCCATCCGGCAGGAGATGCTCCAGATTACCGGCATCGGCTTTTGTAATTACCATTTCTTGCCCGGTATTCAGATAAAAAACAGTTGCTGCGCCGACCATCAGAATAACAATTGCAGCCGCAGCTTTCCAGGAAGATAGTATGCTGATCAAACGTCCCTTGCCGGCAGTTACTACAGGAACATCATGACCAGTAGTTATTTTTGATGATATGGCTTTCCATTCATTGTCAAGGTCAATGCCCGATGAAAGTGCGTCTTTTCCGGTAAGTAACCATGCATTACGGAATGCTTCGAAAGAATCCAGATTTGCCTGGTCTTCGGTTAACCACGCCGAAAGCAGCATGATCTCTGTGGATGTTGCTTCACCCGAGAAATAAGCTGCCATCAGGCCTTCGTAATAGGTGGTACTTTCCTTCATGGTTTTTCTGTCAATAATACACCCGGTTCGGCTTTTACCCTTATACGGATACGCTGTTATTTTCAATTAATTAAGTCCGACAGCAGAAAACGCAGTAGCAGCAGCAAACTGCTGATGGCCGAAATGTATCCCGCCAGTCTGATCCTCATATGTTGTAAAGCTTTCGACATCTGGGCTTCCACTGTTTTTACAGATATGCCGAGCTTTTGTGCAATTTGCTGATATTTAAGATTTTCGTATCGGTTCAGAAGAAATATTTCACGGCATTTTTCCGGAAGTTCAGCAATGGCTTCCTGTATGCTCTGATGCAGTTCCCGGGTAACCAGTATATCTGTTTCTTCAGTTTTGTTTAATTCCAGCAGGTGCTCGGTCTGCAACAGGTTGGTATCATATTTTTTGTTGTCGCGCAGATAATTATGGCATTTATTGTGGATAACCGCTGTAAGATACGATTTCACCGGCCGGCTGGTATCGATGGCAGCCCTTTTCTCCCACAGGCTGAGAAAAGAGTCCTGTACGATTTCACGCGCGGCATCCAGATCCTTTACATACTTTTGCGCAAAGAAACAGAGCCCTTTGAATTCAGCACGAAAAAGTTGTTCAAAGCGTTCCCTGTTGAGTTGATGCATTCCTGTTTTCTCAGATTGATGCTGAAGTGCAAATTTAAATCTTTTATATCAATGCTGTATTGGTTTTTGGGACAACCCCCGGTGAAGAACGCCCGGATGCCCGGAAACAGTGTTCCCGGATACCTCCGGAAGCCGGGATCGTGGCAACCATTACTTAAAACAACGCACTGTTAATAATTATTGTTCAGATGACATTTCCAGAATTAATCCTTGCCCGTCAGAGTGTCCGCCGTTATACACCTGCTCCTGTTGAAACTGTAAAGATTATGCATTGCCTCGAAGCTGCCAGGCTGGCTCCTTCTGCCAGCAATTCACAGCCATGGAGTTTCATCGTGGTAGATGATGCTTTGATGACCCGGGAAGTTGCGAGAGCCACGTTTACCGACATTCAGCTCATCAACAGGTTTACCTTACTGGCACCTGCATTTGTAGTGATTGTTATTGAAAAAGCCCGCCTGATTACCCGCCTGGCCATGCAGGTAAAGAAGAAGGAATGGCCGTTGATCGACATCGGGATTGCTGCGGAACATTTTTGCCTTCAGGCAACCGAACTCGGACTTGGCACCTGCATGATAGGCTGGTTTGATGAAAAGAAACTGAAGAAACTGCTGCACATCCCTGCTGAAAAATCAATTGGTCTGATAATCAGCCTGGGTTATCCGGAAGAAGGATATAAACTGAGAATAAAAGTCAGGAAGCGGCTGGAAGAGATTACCGGGCATAACACGTACCGCGGAGCTTTTTAATTGCCATCTTTTTATAATAATTGGAGCTTATTCATCCTCGGCAAATGTCAGGATATAATTGTTGATGTCCCTGATTGAAAACTCGGTTGCCCCGTAAAAGGTTTTTTCAGGTTCTTTCAGGATGGTTACTTTATCCCTGATCTGGTCATATAGCTCCCTGATCCCTTTCACCTGGATATATAAAAGCAGTGATCCTCCATCCCACCGGCTGATTTCCGGCAATTCCTCCCCCAGGCTGTCGAAAGTCTGGAACATAAAGGTGACATTTCCGCAGACCATCATTGCAAAAACCGGTTCACCGGACTCGGGAACAGTAACTGCCAGCCCGAAACCTAGCGCTTTATAAAAGTCAATCGTCTTACTCAGATCCCTGACAAAAATATTGGGTGAAACAGAGTCCATAAAAATTATAATTGGTTTCTTTTGGATTAAAGCAAAATTAATTATGATTCCGGAAGCTTTTACAAACATTGCCGGTATGTGCCGCCAATTTACAATTATTTCCTGTCTGGAAACAAGCCTTATTGGCTGATCCGTACTTTTTATTTCCTTTATTCATCCGGTAAATGTGCCTGGTGGTATACATTTCTCCGGCAATGGATTGACAAGATTGACCAATCGGTATCATGACAACATCTCCGGAACAGGCTGCACTATAGAATATCAATCATAGGGTCCTTCTTATAAATGGCCGCACTCAATAATAGTTCCGGATCAGGAAATATTTCCTGGTCATCTCAGGCAATTTCACCTTAACAGGTGGCCTGGTCTATGCTATCCTTAATGATTCCGGTCCGGTTAATATCAATCCGGGATTAACATCCACGGATTGAGACACAGACTTATTGTGAAATCTTTATAAATTTCGCCGTATCAGTATGCCCTTCCACTGAAGGCATCCTGATAAAGTATATGCCATCACTGAGACCGGAGATGTCGATCAGGAAAGGGGAGGAGGCTACATACCTGAATGGCATCACTATCCTGCCATATAGATCAACAAGATCGAATCCGGCTGAGCATGATGTACTGATAACTTGTAATTGACCGTTGGCCGGATTCGGAAATACCCGGATTCCGTCTTTTTCGTTACTTAAAGCCGGTATTCCGATCGTTCCGTTTGTTATGATAAAACCTGCAGGAGTGAGGCAATGGCTTTCTTCCCCGTCGCGGATTACGGTGTATTGAATATAACAATCAGAGGAAATCACTGCCGGATATTTCCACTGATAGCATCCGTTATCGGGAAGATTCTCTGCAATGAGATTCCAGGGCCCGGAAGGTCCGTTGACAGAATATTCAAGCCTGATGTGGGAAATCTCACCTGCCGGTACTGCAGAGACCCATTCGATGTTCCGGATACTGTTTTGAAAGATCAGCTCGTGTCCCTTTGGGAAAACCGGTTTAATACTCAGGGAAGAAGGCTCAGAGCTTTCCCTGTAAAGGTCAGGGATATTATGATAATCCATAACGGTGTGCTCAATCGTTTTCAGCATCAGGATGTCCGGATAACCATTGTGATCAATATCCCTGTTGGCCGATAAATCCAGGGCAACAGCAGTATTGCCCGGTAGATTTACTGATGTTGCCTCCTGCCAGTGACTGTTCCCGTCTCCCAGAAATACTGAAAAGCGGCCCGATGAACCGAATTCATTCATCGCAACCAGGTCAGCGAATCCATCCATATTCATATCAGAGATATCGGTGAGATCGAATGATTCCGGGTATCCATCAGGAAGATTACCTGAGAAATCTGTCCATTTTTGCTGCTGTTTATCAAAAACATATACGTTTAACTGCCCTGTTTCTTGGTTTTCGAGGTAATTGGTAAAAGCCATCTCCGCTGAACCATCGTTATTGACATCACCGAGTGATATACCCCGTCTTTTGAGTGAATCAAGCGATGGCAGGCCATGGTCGTTCAGGATGAATACACCGGTGCCATCCCCGAAATAGGCAGTTCCAAGATCAGAGTCGGTAACAAAATCAATAAATCCGTCATTATTCAGATCTCCAAACCGGAATACATCGGCAGCTCCGGCACTTGCGCACTGAAAACCCTGTTCCCAGGTGCCATCGGAATGATTGAGATAGATGTGTGTTCCGGTTGATCCGTCAGGAGAAGTTGAGCCGATATCAAGATCACCATCATTATCCACATCGGCAAAATCAGTGGCAGACATCTCTGCCGCAGAACCGGCACTACCCAGCCCGTTATCCCAGGGTGTCCAGTTGGTGCCGCTTCCATCACCCAGAGCGACTTCCAGGGTCTGATCACCAAGATCGATACCTGAATTATTATTCCGCATTCCATACCCCACATCCATAAAACCATCGTTGTTAACATCGCCGGCAGCTATTCCGCCGTATCCAAAATTCCCGTTCATTGACAGGCTCCAGTTGCCGGCTCCGTCACCAAAATAAACCATGATTCCATGAATTCCCCAGTCAGGACTTGAATTATCTCCTATCGAAATGATATCCGTATTGCCATCAGCGTTCACATCAGCAAATTCAACTTCTGAACTAAATAGTCCCCATTGCTCTGTCAGCAGACCGCCGTTCGATTGCATATAGCTCAGTGATTGAGCAGAGATGTAGGTATGGGTCAGGATAACAAAAACTATGGTTAAATTGATCTTATTGGTCATGCAGATAATCAGGTGATTGAGTTTTTTCATGATGGATTGTTTTGCTATAAGGATAATTACTTTAAAACCTTTTCTTTTTTCATGATTATGGCAACATATGGTTTAGGGACATTCCTCTTTTACAACTGCGAATAGGTTTATTAGTCAATCCCTTGCATTATAAAAACCAATAATATCAAAGATACGATATAAAAATTATTTCAGGCTTTGTATCTTATAATTATATATTAATTTTTTAGCTTAAAAAAGGCTTGCCGGATCTAATCTGCTTTGTTTATCGGGCTCTAAATTTCTTTTTTGCAGCGCCTGATTGATGTGTCAGAACCTGGCAGCTGTTGCCCGGGAAAGGAATTTTATCCGGATGAATCATTGGTAAAATCATCAACCGAATTCATTGGAACAAGCTCTGCCGGACTACCACTATTTTATTTGTGATTCAATCCCTGATTGATCCCCGAGAAGGGAACAATCTCCTTGACTATTCTGTTCAGAGCCTGAGCAGGCCCCGGAAACCTCGGGCTGCATAATAGGATTCAGCACCATTGTGATACACGAAGACATGATTGTAACGCCGGTCACAGAATAGTGCTCCGCCACGTTCCCGGATTTCTGAAGGTGTTTTTACCCAGCTTGACGTTTTCGCATCGAAAATCCCGAGTTGCTGCAACTCCCGGTATTGCTCCTCGGTCAGAAGTTCAATGCCCATGGCTGTGGCCATACCTTCAGCACTTGATTCCGGTTTGTGCTCCTTCCTCGATTCAAGCGCTGCCTGGTCGTAACAGATGCTTCTGCGGCCATGGGGACTTTCGGCTGAGCAATCATAAAAAATGTATTCGCCCGTCTTTTTATCCAACCCGATAACATCCGGTTCACCACCGGTTTTTTCCATCCCAATGAGTGACCAGAGCTTTTCATCACAGGCTTCCAGCTTTGCCTGTAATTTAGTCCATTCAAGACCTTTATGGCGATTCATGTTTTTTTCAAAACGGACTTTCAAAATGCTGAATAGTTCATCACGCTGTTCTGATGATATCTCCTTTTTATTTCTCATTTTTTAAATGAATTAAGTAAATCAACTGTCCATTAACAAACTGAATTGATTGTAGGTCAGGCTTTTCAGGATTGTTCCCGCAAGTGCAACCAATTGGGGTTTCCTGTAGTGGTTTTGGAGAAATAAGCACTGACTAATCTTTTAAGCAACGTACCGAAACGCCAAGATTTTTACTGTTGTAGTCGCTCAGAAAAAGATCATTAAGGTCCATTATAATTCTGAGTTTACCCTGCGAAGGCGAATATTCGGTAGAGCTCCACCAATAACCATACCTTCCGGCCAGTCCAAACTCACCATTGCCTCTGTATCCTCCCGGAAGAGCTGCAAATCCATAATCATCGGTACCCATCACACCGCTTAACCAGCCATTTGTTGCTCTGAGAGTTGCTCCTTCGGTCTCTTCATGACCATTTGCTGATAAGAAATCTTTTAAATGGTCCCATTCTGTGTGGGAAGGCACATGCCATCCATCCGGGCAAAGTCTACCTGTTTCAATTGTGTACCAGTTATATAAGGCACCATACATGTCGGAATAAGTAGCTTCATCGTTGTTGTACCAGCAATAGGCCGGTGTTGCTGAATTATCCCATTCGTCATGTTCAGCTACCGGAGGTATCGCAGTATTATCATTAAACTTTGTAACTTTCAGATTTTCTGCCATCCATATTTGGTTTCCGATGCTGACATGCGAATAAGTATTATCATCAATGTCTGTTAACACCATAATAGTTATAGCCAGGATGGCTTTTTTTTTCGAACTTGTGTGCGTTATTGTGACTCCGGTTGACGTTTCAGTAATGATTTCTCCATTTTCGGGTAAACAGGTAATTCCTTTATTTGCAAAATCGGAAAAATTCACCTCTTCGGTGGTGCTGTTATCGAAGGAAAGTGTGATTACTAACCCTGAAAGATCCAGCGATTCCCCGGTATAATATTTGATTTTTACAGGTAAGGTTTTTACTAGAATACTTTTTAACACTGCCGGTTTAGGGTCGTCTTTTGTACACGACACCATTAAACACATCGTTAGCAAAACAGCTGAAAATGAAATTAGAATTAGGTTTTTCATATTTCGGTTCCCTGGCAGTTAATTTAAATCTCAGATTTCAATAGATATCTTCACCTTTCCTCAAAACCCTTTTTCAAAAATGTTAAAAAGTGTGCTGAGCATTAAATGCACCAATTATTTTCAACCCGGGAAATACATTCTCGCTTTATGTCTATGAGTCGTCCTAATTCTTCCTGTGTCATATTTCCGGATTCGTGTGCCTTCTTTAACAGAAGTCCTATTCTGAAAGATACAGTTTCACTTTCAGGATTATCGTGTCTTTCAGTTCCGGTTTTTCCATAAACACGGTCTATTATTACAGACCAGGATGATATTTCGTTAAAGTTGTCTCTGGCTTTCATAATGCTTCTTCATTAGCATATCAGCTTCCTGAATTTCCTGTCCAGGCGTTTTCCGGGTCTTTTTTGGGAATCCGATTATTTAGATTACCAGTTTTCTGCCATCAAAGAAGCAGCCTACACGTCATACATCGATTCATGATTGAATTCAGGCCTCAAAAAGACCATTGGAACGAAGTATGAGTTTAAGACCATTCATAGAAACCTTTTCAAAGTCTCAATAGCCCCCAAATTCTTGAAGGTGTTGATTTGAACTTTAGTTGGTTGTGCAACCATAAGTCCACAGCGTAATTTTTTGCGCTTTATTTTCCCGGATTTTCTCCATAAGATTATATAAAAACACAAAAGTAAATTAAAAGTTACATATCCTCATGTTCATTTGATCCTGTTATTTTTATTATGCACCATAACGCGTGTTACAGGCTGTGTTTTTTCGCTATTATTTTAGTATAATTTTTCTGTAATTTATTATACCTTGGTCATTAGTTACTTTTATGAAATAGATACCCGGCGAAATATTGCTATTGATTTCAAATTGATATTGCTTGTTTTTTATGTTACCTGGTCGTAAAATGATTTGTCCCAATTCATTTACTACTTCTACATTTTCTATATTATTGTTTTTCAATATAACGGTAAATTTACTATGAGAAGGATTTGGGAATATGGTTAAGTTGTTATCAAAAATATTGAATTCTTCAGCACCCGAAGATTCACAAGAAGTGCTTGAAAATAGTGTATCGAATGAACCATTGGTTATGTCAGCATTCCAAATTTCCCAGTAACAGATATTATTTGAAATAGCCAGACTTAAAGCCGAAGGTAGTCCACCAGTACCAAAAGAATTCGGACTATTTACGCCGCTATGTGCCATTTGGATTCCCGTAAAATGATTAGAGGTAGCCGAGTTCTGTAATATTGCAAATTGGGAAGGATAAACACTTGTATTATTTTGTGTCCACCACCAAGCATTTGCACCGTATCTGTTTCCAATGTTTTGCTTAGCATAAGTGTATATTGAGTCAGATACCATGTTACCGGAATTTACCGGGTGAAAGTCATTTGTTAGATAATGGTTAGGAAATGATACATTAAAAATGTCAATTATTTGTTTCCAGGAATTAATAACTTTTTGGTCTGTGTATGCAATTGAATTAAATGCAGGCGTTGGATCAAAAGGCAACTGCATTTCAAAACCATTTGCAGTCGAGTTTGTGATATATACAAGTTGAATTGTTGAATTGTTTTGATAATGATTCCCTGTTTCAGTTATAAATTCTGTCCATTTAGTCAAAAATGTTGTATCCCATGGAATTGGCATGGTTCCGTTAAATGGTACTGTATATGAAATAGACTGTGTTCCCAGAGAATAAAGCCAGCTGGGGCAGTTTGGTCCACCACCAATAGCCAACGATATTTTTTTACCATATGATTGAGCAGCAGTTATTTGATTATCAATTAATGCCCAGTAATATGTATTATCCATTGGCTCTATGTCTTTCCATGATACTCTCACAAGTATTCCTTTTACATAAGACTTGGAAGCAACAAATGGGTCAACCGAACCGTTTCCTACACCGGTCGTTGGTGGACAACTACACCAGACTCCGGATGGTGCTGGGTAATCTGGTTGTGCATATGTCAAACCTGTCGAACTGCAAATTAATGTACCAAGAATCAATTTTATTATTTTTTGTCTCATATTCTTTTTACCAAGGTCCATTCTTTGTAATGTTCAGAAATTTGCCGTTTTCCAATCGGTATGCACCGCCAAAGCCTAAAAACCATAGTCTATCAATTTGGTCTTTATAGATTTGATAAACTACTGGTCCCTTGTTGTCTTCGGGTTTTTCGAATTCTATTATCTCTTTGCCATCATAGATATGTAGATAATGCTGATTGAAGACAAAATATAATTTACCATTTTTATCTTCCGAAATACTCCCAATCCCCTTACCGACTTCTGGTACTTGTTCTGTTATATTTTCTAACCGATTTCCTACCAGTTTGTATAATGCCTCTTTAGTTGAAATCCAGTAACCTCCTTTTTCACTTTCAATGATTTCGTTTATAAAGTTGGTTCTAATTCCATATTTTTCAGAGGCATTATGAAGAATATTGTCTTTAAATCTAAAAAGTCCTGCATTGGTACAAAACCAGATATTTCCTTTACTATCTTCCATAATGCAAAGTACCATCTTAGTGCTTGAAACACCGCGTGTTGTGTCACGAATTCCTTCGGGTAATTCGAAAGTTGTAAATGCATCCCCATTAAATTTGCATAACCCTCCTATAGTCCCAATCCAAATATTACCATTGGTATCCGATTCAATGTTCCAAACATCATTATTCAATAATCCATCTGATTCATAATAATTCTTCACTTTCTCTCCATCATAACTACTTAGACCATCGGTATGCCCGAACCAAATTTTCCCATCTTTACCTTCTGTAATATCGTGTATTGTGACACCTTTTCCTGTTTCACTTCTGATTTCATCAATATGGATTAGCGATTTTCCCACAAGTCTAAAAGCGCCATTTTGAGTTCCAAACCAAATAATACCTTTGCTATCTTGGAACATCATTCTTACAACTTGACTTATCTGCTCATTTGTTGGAATATTTTCAAAAAATGAACTTTGAGTTGCATCTGCATGCACTTGTAATAAATCCCTCCTTGTTTTGTTCCTATTTTCTTGTCCAGTGCATGAAAATACCAGAACGGAAAGAGATGTAATAATTAATGATTTTACTCCCAAAAATGATATTCTTTCTTTATTCATAGTTTTTCATTTTTTTTATGACGCAGAAACGGCGGTTGAGGCTAAGCGCTGGCGGGCAGTTTTGAAAATATATCATTCCGGCCAGCAGGATTTTCAATAAATGTAAAATCTTTCCTTTATTAACCATCTGCCCGATAGAGTTTAGCCTATGTTACCGACATGTGCTTCCTTTTCAAATGTCAACACTTAAGCTAAGGTGTCTTCCAAATCCTTCCCGGATAATTCTCATAAGTGTTGAAAGACGAATGTCACTGGCATCATTCTCAATTCGGGATATATAAGTCTTTGTTGTGCCGCATTTTTGAGCCAACTGCTCTTGTGTCATTCCATGCTCCTTTCTGAGTTCCTGGAGCATAACTCCAAGTTTGAAAGCTTCAAACCCCTCTTCATACTTTTCTCGTGTTTCAGTTCCACGTTTCCCATATTCAGAGTCAAGATGGTCAACAAATGATGTAAGGTTCTTATTATTCTTTTTCATCGAAGTATTGTTTTTTGAGTTTTTCTGCAAGTTCTATTTCGCTCTTTGGCGTTTTCTGGGTTTTCTTAATAAATCCGTTTACCAAAACTATAAGGTTTCCTTCATCAAAGAAGCTGAAAACCCTATAAATATTAGAACCGACTTCGACCCTGATTTCAAAAAGACCTGATGAACTTTTAATGTGTGAGAAATATTTTTCAGGAACACGTTCAATTTCTGAGACTAGTTGTAATGTCCAGTTGAACTTCTTCTTAACTTCTGGATTTAGGGTCGCATAAAAGTCAAGATAATAGTTCTTATAGTAAAATATGCTTCTGACGAATTTTTCTTTCACCTTGCAAAGTTAGCTGATTAGTGAACATTGGTCAAAAAAATCACAAAATTTCTTTGTAGTTATTTTTATAGCATTGGCGCTAGTCGAGTCACGCCGGGGAGTTTCACCCCAGCGTTCTCACGGAACCGTACGTGAACCTCTCAATTCATACGGCTCTTCCTGTTTCATCACAAATGTATAAATACATTATGGAACACACAATCGCCAGTGTTCAAAAAGAAGAGGAGATTCCTTATACCTGGAGCGAAGATACCTTATGGCTGCCCACTTATAAAGTCCCTTTTCCCATCTAACCCACTTCAAGAGCCTTTTATTAAGTTGATCCCATATATTATGCGTATGGGTATGCCAGAATTTACAATAATAATTCATAACACCCCTGATAATGGGATTCAGCATATCTGCCAATAAACCAATAGGCTTGCGCCATTTGTGTATCTGCTTATTTCTGAATTTTTCCATTACAGCACTCATGGATTTTCTGCTCATAAATGAAGTGACCATCAAGGACAGGCCTTTCTTCGTCTTGCACCAGAAAGGTTTAAGAGTAAAACCAAGAAAGTCAAGCCCACGGGGATACTTCTTATCTGTAAACCCCCGGAAATTAACAATCTTCGTCTTAGTCGGGTGAAGCGATAGCTTGCAGCTTTCAAACCGCTCACGAATCTTTGCTAACAGGAAAAGCGCCTGCCGCTCCGTTTTACAATGTACCACTATATCGTCGGCGTAGCGCTCGAATGGTTTCTCTGGATGGTATTTTTCCATCCATTTATCGAATACCACCTGAAGAAATATATTCGACAACAGCGGACTTATTACACCACCCTGGGGTGTGCCGGTAAGCCTTTCTACAAAACTGCCGTCTTTCTCCAGAATCCCAGCTTTTAGCCAGCGTTCAATGTACATCAGCATCCAATCATCCTTGCAGTAATGTTCTACTGCTTTCATCAACAGGTCATGGTCAATGGTATCAAAGAAACTTTTGATATCAATGTCTATTGCCCAATCATGCGATATTGCCATGTTAGTGGCTTTCTCGACTGCTTGATGGCAATCCCTTCCGGGACGATAACCAAATGAACTACCGTGAAATACCGGCTCTACAATCCGCTCAAGTGGTGTTTTGACCACTTCTTGCGCTGATGGTGGGTATACCCAACTTACTTTTTCCTCCCCCTCGTTTATCAATCTCTACTTCTTTTACAGGCATTGGAAAATAACTGCCCGAGGTTAGCCGGTTCCATAGTTTATAAAGTTGAGCAGATAAATCTTTTTCAAGATCAGCCCAACTCATTTCATCTATGCCCGCACTGCCCCGATTGGCCTTTACCTTCCGGTAAGCCTGTAATACCATCACACGGGTGATTGGTTGTGATTTTGTTTCGTAATAATCAATCATTCCTTTCGGTTGTTGTTCACCATGAAACTAAACAGGCCAGCCCCTTCGCTCCACCCGGTTTCCCGGGGTTCATCACTACTACGAACTGGTCCGCCGCCGGAACCTCAGTTATTCCTTTTTTTTTTCTGTCTGCCTCTCCACATTGCTGCAGAATTACAGAACGGTTCCGACTTCTCTTGTTCCGTATCTGAGCCCGGTTAAATGTCCTGATACCTTTACCCCGGATGTTATGCAGACAGTAATCAGGTTTCTTCTGCATTGCCCTTTCTATCAGGCGTTTCCCGGGTACAAACGTAACTACCCGGTTTTAACATCAGTTATGCCTTAACGAGGCTTATATCGATATTTTACACTATTCAGCTCATTTTAACCCCACCTGAACAACTCGTGGTTGCCCTTTTCCTTATCGTTCACCACAAAAGGCGTTTCCGCCTATTGCAGCATAAGGTGGTTTGCCAACAACTCCTGAAAGCCGTCAGCAGAAGGCCTATCATTATGATTGGTTATATCGTCCCGGACAATCGTTTCGCTTGATCTCCGCAGACATATATAACATCATAAAGTCTTCCATCTCAGATACAGCATTCTCAAAGAACTTGGTTTGTTCTTATTGATTCAAGACACACACGTGCCGCAGCTATGCCTAGTAGCCGTTTTGCGGGCTTCGTCATTGTCAGCCGCTACAAATTTTCTGCGGGGCATTACTGTTTCAATTTGCTCCTTCATAGGCTATTGGGCATAGGTGCTGTTATGTGCATTTTTCATTAATGCTTTTAATTTAAACCGTTTTCCTTCCCATAAAAGATGGAGTTGTGCAATTCTATGCCCAGTTTTGAAATATAATCGCCCTTTGAGGCTAAAAAGGCGGAAACATTGGTCAATAAAACAATGGCGGTTTGTGTTGAACGTTCAAAAATAACAATACATGAATAGCCTCCAGTCCCACCAGTTGCATCAACAAACTTATATTTTTCGTGATTGTACCATGCCCAACCAAGTCCAGCTGTGTTATGCTCGGAATACTGCATTGTTGGCATTTGGGTTAGCAGGAAAAAGGTAGTGTCGGTCATTTGAGCATGTAAGTATTTGACCATATCCTCAGCGGTTGATTTAATACCGCCACCCCCGACAAGAATTCCAAGTTCCCAATTTGGTACTATCTTTCCATACGGACTTCTGCCAGGTACAATGTATTCTTTTCTTTGAGAGTCAATAGTAACAAATGTTCTATTCATTTTTAAAGGTTCACATATTGATTCCTGTAAATACAACTCATAGGATTTTCCGGTAATAAGTTCAATAAGATGACCCAATAATCCTCCTCCCAGATTAGAATATTCCCTCTTTTCACCTGGTATGTGTTGCAGAATAAGTCTATTGGAAAGAAAATCGTATAACTTTGATTTATCATAATTTTTATAAGGACTTGCTGGTATGTGCATGTTTAAGTTAATATCTGGTTCTTTTGGAAATCCTGATGTGTGATTTGCCAGCTGAAGAATAGTCACTCTTTGGCCATTGACTTCATCCTGTTTAAGTTTGCAGGGAAGTATATTGCTAACAGGTTCATTCAGATCAATCAGGCCTTCATAAACCAACTTTGCCAACATTGTAGCCGTAAATGTTTTAGTAATGGATCCGATTTCAAAGGCCATTTTTCTGTTTTCTACATATACTAATGAATCGTTTTGTCGTCTTATCCCGAAAAACTGTTCTGATTTTCCTTTTATCAAACCAATTGCAATTTCGGATCTGTTTGGAAAATGCTGCATATATTTATAGACAGCATCTGATTGTATTGAATCAAGGGATGGTTGATTGTAATATATTGGTAATTGGACTAGTACTTGTGATTGACGGTTTGAACAGGAAATTATTGCTAAGAATAAAATCCCTGAGAAAATATTGATTATAAAATGTTTCCTATTCATATCCAATTCTAATGTTTAATATGAGTGTCATTTATTTTCGGAAGAAGGGCAAACAACCGGAAGACTTTAATAATAAAGAGGATATAGGTGATACGGGTTTGACCAGCTTGTATTGTAAAGTCCAAATTAATATTATACTGACCAACCATAGGCATGCGCTATTAATTCAAAAATCTTCCAGATTAATTTCTCACCAGCATTACTGTTAGTCATAATAACCACCCCTTCCGGATGATCAACCGATAGCACCATAAAGCATCTGTATCCAGAATTTCCGCCAGCATGCTGAATGCGAAAAACACCTGCTTCGGGCAAAGATATTCCTAACCCAAAATCATCGATTTGTCTGCTCAACATTTCATTTGCCAGATTTCTGCATAGTAATGAATCAGATAATCCCTGATACGATCGCCAAAGTTTAATCATAAAAAGACTTAAATCTCTTGGGGTTGTCCAGAGACCTCCGGCAGCTTGTTCAGGCAGGGTATGCCATCTACCTCTAATAGGTGTATTGTCTTCAAGATGCCCAACGGCAGCATTAGGCCAAAGCTGTTTTGGCAATGGCTGTTCAAACGTACTTGATAACATTCCTGCCGGTTTCAGTAAAAGATCTTTGGCAACCGCTTCAAAGGGTCTTCCTGTTATGTCAGATATCAATACCTGTAATACGATATAGCCCCCTCCTGAATACTGAAATTTTGATCCGGGCTCAAATAATGGCTGAATTTTTTCCATTGCTCCGTACCAATGGCCATCAAGTATTTGTATCAGTGAAGGGATTTTTTCGTTTGATGCAAATTCCGGGACACCATGCATCGGAAGACCAGCGGAATGGCTTAATAACTGACGAAGCGTGACGGGTCGGATTTTGGTGAATTGGTTTTCAGGAACTTTCCAGGATTTCAATTTATTATTCACATTTTCATCCAGGGTAATCGCTCCTGTTTCCGCCAAGAGTAAGGCAACCACGGCCGAGACAGGTTTTGAAATTGAAGCGGCCTGAAATAATGTAGCGCTGTCTACGCGACTAGATTTTCCATATTCCCGCAAGCCATATCCTTTCATCCAATCAATTTCACCATCACGGATAACTGAAATACTTGCTCCGGGCACATTGAATTTTCTCAATAAAGTATCCATCAACCCTTCTGGAATAGGAAGTCCGACGACTACACGATTTTTATAATCATCTTTTTCTACTCCTGAACAGTTAATTATCAGAGGCAAGCTAATTAAAATCAACATATCTTTGATTATCTTTATTCCAAGCTTCGCTTTCATTTTCTTTAGTTCAATTGCACATAACGGGAGTTTGCGCAAAAACCCGTCCTGTCATTCAAATATCGGAAATTTATTCCATGCCGCTCTCTATCAGAAAACAGATCGTAGTTCTGTCTGAAGATTTATTTCAGGTCCGAGTCCTTTTAATACGTATTTAAATGTCCTGAAAAGGGCTGAAATTTGCTGAAAATAGCCTGAAAACCTATTCAATAAGGCTTTAAATCCTTCAATTCCGCCTACAACTGCCAGAACCCGGGTGAGATTATACGCCGTAAACACCAGGCTTACTTCACCCATCACCCTTTCTTTGCCCTTTACAAGTATATGATCGAATCCCCATTGTCGCTTCATCGTTCCCCAGGGATGTTCAGCGAGCTGCTGCCTAAGCTTGTAATAATCCGGATTGGCATTCACCCGCTGGTTATTCGCATCTATCACACCGGCAAATTCACTACGGTCGATACTGCGGCCATTGTCTTTGCCTTTGGTGCATTGGGTCCTCAGCGTGCATCCTTTGCATTTGGGGGTGTTGTAGCGCTGAAAACGGAATGCACCTTTTTGTCCACGAGAGCTGTGCGCGTACCATGTGCCATTGGTCGCAAGTGTTTCATTGGCCGGGCACAGGTAAGTGTTGGTTTCAGGTTGATATACAAACCGGCTGATGGAGAAAATATCTACATCGTTGGAGGCAGGTTCTTTCGGGGATACAAATGTGACAATGTTTTCAACCTCACAACGGCTGAGCTGATCACCCGTGTGATAGCCCTTATCGGCAAGCACGTTAAATCCTTCAACCTTAAGTGTCTCTTTGGTTGCGATGGCTACCGGAGCAAGAGCCCACGTATCATTTACATCTCCGGTTTCAGTTTCTGCAATCAGTTTATGTTTGGCATCCACCGAAGCCTGGATAGTATAACCCACATTCACTACCCCCCGGTGAAGAATAACAGCCTTTGCATCAGGATCGGTCGTTGAGATCTGTTCCTGACCACTGTCGTTCAGATCTTTCTGAAGTTTCTCATATTTCTCTCTGCGTTGCTTTTGAAGGGAGATCTTTCCTTTTAGTTCTTCCTTTTCTTCCTGCTGGTCGGCCTGGTCAAGTGCATTTGCAAACTCATCGATGCGGGCATCAATGTAAACCAGATGACGCTTGATTTTCTTTTCGTTGAAATTATTTTTAAGGGAATTCTGGCCGCGAACCTTAAAAGAGTCGATGGCAATGGTTTCGCCCCCGATCAGGTCAGCCTGTCTGAGCATGAAAACGAACTTGCGGAACACTTTCCTAAACGCCATGGCATTTGTCTTGCGGAATGCGCTGATGGTACGGTTTGAGGGAGTTTGCTCGTTAAGTAACCAACGAACCTCGAGATTGGTAGCGGCCTGGTATTCTAATTTTCGGGATGATCTGACGCCAAATTTGTAGCCATAGATGTAAAGCTTAAGCAAAACAGCCGGGTTGTATGGTGGACGGCCTTCTTCCTGGACCAATGCATGAGAAAACCCGAAGCTTTTCAGATCGATGGCATCAACAAACACATCAATTACCCTAACAAAACTATCGGGAGCTACCATTTGCTCCAAACAAACAAGTTGAAACTGATTACGTGCCTGACCTTGTATATGATGCATATAAAACTGCTATTATACATTGAAATTAAGCAATTTAGATGAAACCAGCAAGGAAAATCAGGGAAATCTTACAAAATAATAATGTTGTTCGTGAACGGAGGTTTTTGCACAGTCTGACGGTTGAGGCTAAGCGCTGGCGGGCAGTATTGAAAACATATCTTTCCAGCCAGCATAAATTCTGATTAAATGTACAATCTTTCTCTTTACAACTATTTGCCCGATAGCGTCTTAGCCTTTGTTATGCCCTTTGCCTATTTCTCCAATGTAAGGATATTCTCAATTTGCTTTTGATTTTCAGGCAAATAATTTAAAGCCACATCCCATATAATTTCATAATCAATGCCAAAATATTCATGAGATACTTTATTTCGTAATAAATACATTTCTGCCCAGGGAACTTCAGGATATTTATCTTTTATTTCAACAGGAATATTTTTCGCTGCTTCTCCTATAATTTCAAAATTTCTTATTACAGCATCAACAGTTTTATAATCTCTTTTAAATTTTACAAACGAAAGACCGTCAATATATTCAGCTATGCGTTTCATAGCCAGAATAATATCTTCAAAATACATTATATATGTGCGGTTCTCCTTTTTCAAATTACACGTAATTAACTTGTTTAAGGATATTTTCTTTGATCTGATCTTTTAAAGCATTCTTGGTAACGAGATCTATCTTACGGTTAAAAATCTTTTCCAGATAGATCTCAAGTGAAAAGAATTTCCAGCCAATTGGTCTTTCGAATTCGACCAATAGGTCAATGTCACTTTCTTCAGTGAAGGTTTCATCAGAGAATGACCCGAACAAGCCTATTTCCTTCACAGAATAATCCTTATAAAGTAAGGGCTTTAATTCCTTAAGTTTTAGTATTATGTCATTTTTGGTTACCATGATTCAAAGGTAGAAAAAAATCCTTTAATAAGGATTTGATTTTATTGGCATTGGGAATAACGGCCCGGCAGTATGTTTTAGTAGGCGTAACCCGACGCAAGCATCGGGCTGCGTCCTGGTACCCCGCGCCAGCGGGGCCACAAAACTGTCACGGTGCAAGGAGGGTTTGGCACGTGTTTTTGCCGTCATGGTACAAATTTAATTGAGTTCTGGCGCGATCGCGGTACAGTTTGTCTCGGAGCCAGAAATCTGTCAAGGTACAGAAAACTTAATTGCGGGTAGATGCGCGTGTCCGGGTGCAGGAACCATTACAAATCTGTCTTGGGGGCAGGAGCTAAGCAAAAACCGTGACAAGCCTATTAAACATACCGTCCGTGTTAGCATGCGTACATTGTTCATTATCTGCTTTATATCAATATTTTCCTCTCTTTTAATATCTCGTAAAATTTATCCTTATAACTATCTGAAATCGGTATCAAATCTTTTCCGATTCTGATTCTGTTTCTCTCGATACTCTCAATTTTTGAAATTGCTACAATATAGGAATTATGAACTCTTTGAAAATCATTTTCAGGCAAAATGTCTTGTATATTTTTAAAAGTTTGTAATGTCATTACTTTTCTGTCAATTGTGTGAATCTGCAAATAATCTTTCATGCCCTGGATGTATAAAATATCCTTTAACACAACTTTTTCAATTCTATATTCCGTTTTAACGAAAATAAAGTCATTCGAAATATTGCCCTGAGCTTTTAATAATTGGTTGTAAACCTTATCAACTGACTTTAAAAATCGTTCAAATGTAAAAGGTTTTAATAGATAGTCAGTAACATCTAATTCATATCCTTTTAATGCATATTCATCATATGCAGAAGTAATTACCACTTTTGGCTTGATTTGTAATGATTCCAAAAACTGTATTCCTGATAATTTTTTCATTCGAATATCAAGGAATATTAAATCAACGGGGTATATTTTTAGAAACCCAATAGCATCAACTGCATTGTTAAATCCTTCCAGTAAATTGAGATAATCAACTTGCTCAATAAATTCCTTAATCTTTTTTAAAGCAAGAGGTTCATCTTCTATTGCAATACACTTAATTATCATCAATGTGAATTTCTAAATTGACATTAAAAGTTACGTTATTGGAAACAATATTCAATCTGTGTTTTTTAGGATAAATAAATTCTAGTCTCTTTTTTATTGTTTCCAAACCTATACCTTGAGTTTTATCTTTGTCAGAATCCAGTTTATCAATTTTATTCTCACATATAAAGTTAATGATTTTATCTTCTACTTTTATACTGATAATTATTCCGTTTTCCGAATCTGAATCAACTGAATGCTTGAATGCGTTTTCGATAAATGGCAAAAGTATCATTGGGGCAATTCTTAATTCTTTTGTATTCCCTGAAACACTGAATTTTAAGAAGTTCACGTTTTTTAACCGTAATTTTTCAAGCTCAATGTAATTATTCAGGTTTTCCAGCTCTTTATCTAAATCAACAAAGTCATCCTTTGCATCCTTAAGCATGTACCGCATTATATCAGAAAGCTTGATAAGTGATTTCGATGCCTTATTTTGATTCTCGAAAATTAAGGTGTCAATATTGTGCAGTGTATTGAATAGAAAATGAGGATTAAGCTGTGTTCTGAGTAATGCCAATTCGCTTCTTATATTTTGTTTTTCCAGCTCTTCCTGCTTCTTTTTTTGTTCAATAAAATGAATCAGGCTTTTTAATCCTCCACCAATAAAAATAGCTATGGCAGAGTATGTAATAGTGGAGGCTACATTTTCAAAGTTCAAACCAATAAGCCCATCGTCCCAAATTACTGCCACAAGTGAAAACCCAATTATAAATAATAAGCCAAATATTATTAAAAGTTTATTATATCGCTTATTCAGCAAAAAAGGGTAAGCAAAGTATCCAAAATAAACCAAAGGAACACAGCTGATGGTTAAAATAAGGGCATGTAATCTGGAATCTATCTCAATAGTCATCAATCTATGGAATTGGCTAATTATGGTTAGTATTGACCAATAAACCAAAATCCAGAATACAAAATGGATTAAAATAACAACTGACTTTTTCATTTTTTTCAAATTTTTAGTTAAACATTGAATCAAAAGTCAATCATTATTTTTTGATTTAAAAAATCAATATATCCTTGCTGAAATTTTATAGACACTTTCACTTTTTTAATCTATTGTTTCGGGTTGCAGGTATCGCTCTTTGTATGCATGCTAACGGTTACGTGTATGAAACATTGGGGAGTGCGGGTTTCGTACCTATCCGCCGACACAAACGCAGATGCGGGGCAGAACCATTGATTTAACCACTTAAATCCCAATGTTTTATACACGATGTGTGTGCCCTGCATGAGCTGCAGCGCACACTTGTTGTACGCTCTGGAAAAAGATTAAAAATACAAATTTATCTTTCCGAAGTATTGCAACAAGTGTAAATAATTTCCAGAGGGTGGAAGTCCCTTATACGCCGGGGTAACGCCCGGAAGTATTAGCAAGTCGTAAGGTGGTTTGGGGCGACCCAAGCACTGAAGGCAACGAGACTGCAAAATCCGGTACTGACGAACAGGAACGGCATATGAGGCTATTTAGTAAGGATAAACAAGCACATCATTGTAACGTCCACTTTGCCAATTTATTAAGTAGTAGATGCCGCAGCGATTGGAGGAAGGGAACAGCTCTTACCAGGGGAGGTCTCATAGGCTACGGGTTGGTCATAGTGAGAAGTCAGCAGAAGTCATAGTAGTCGGGGTAACGAGCTGCGAACAGATACCGCAGAGGTCTCACAGAACGATGAAGGACCGAACATTGGGTTGTCTCGAATTCGATAAGGAGGTTCAAATCTTGAATTTGCTAGCCTTATCCTAAACAAAGACAAAGGTATCATTGGTGTAAAGAGCGATGATGCTGATACCTAGTGAACCGCAGTATACGAGACCCGTACGTACAGTGGTGTGAGAGGCGCTCCCCGTCAGCTAATTACTGGCGGGGCCGTCTACTCGATTATGCCTAGTATTTTAATCAAATAATGGTATAACTTCTTCTATAACCATTGGTACTTTCGTGAGCCACATACCATTACTTTCATTATAATCAGATGAAGTTGTTACTATAATCATATTCAGGTCTCTGATGATCATAATAAACTGTCCACCATAACCGAGCGCTAAAAACATATCGTGTTCATTAATGCTACCATGTATCGGATTCTCCCACCATGGTTTATTTTGTTTCGACCTGTACCACCATTGGTATCCATAGTTGAAGAATTCACTCTCAGCTACATGCGGTTTTATTGACATATCAATCCATTTTTTTGGAACGATTTGTTCACCATTCCATGCACCGTTATTTAAAACCAGCAAACCGATTTTTGCCATATCTCTCGGATACATATGAAGATCACTGTGGCATTGAAGAACATCATTTTCTCTTTGCCAATAAAACTCCGAAATGCCCAGCTTGTTGAACAGAACTTCTTTTGCAAATTCATCGGCTTGTTTTTTTTCAAGTGTATTAATAATACTGCCGAGTAGATTTGTGCCATTATTATTGTATTTAAACTTCTCTCCCGGAATGGATTCTATTGGCTTACTGAGCATTTGTTTCACCAGGTCATCAGGATCATCTTTCTCAAAATCATCATCCTCCGAAAGTCCTGAAGTCATTGTTAAAACATGTTTAAGTGCGATTTTCTCTTTCTCAGGGGTTTTTAATCTATCATATTGTGGAAAAAAATTAAAAACTGGTTCATCGACATTAAGTTTCTTGTGACCTTCTAATGATATTCCTAATAGCAAAGATATTATACTCTTTGTACACGAATGAATGGGATGCAGTTTGGTCCGATCGTAACCGTAAAAATATTCCTCAAGAATAAGTTTTTGATCTTTGATAATTAAAAAAGATTCAAGGCGACCGAATTTCTGCTTAATGACCCTTTCAATCAAATTGTAAAATGCAGATGAATCTTTTACAAATTTTAATATCGAAGCGGTTTGTAGTTGGTCATTACACTTTTCAGGCTGATGATATTTATATTTTATACTTCCGTTTGGACAGGAAGGGTACGGAATAAATAATTTGTTTATATCAATATCTTCATCACGATAAAAATCCAGTTTGTTGGTGTCAGAAGGATCTCCCCAACAAGCAGTTCCTGTTATTATCCCTTTCTGATGATCTACAATTCCCTTATAAAAACCTCCCTCTTCATAATCAATCACGAATTGATTAGTAGAATCTATTAATTGGACACTATTAATCTTCCAATAATCGTAGAAACGGTTCTCCCAAAGAAAACAGCCTCGAGCACTGAGTTTACCAAAAGCATCACCACTTATTTGGATTATTGGGTCCAGCGTCCCATGCGGATATTTAATTGCTGTCTCTGGTGTGACGCGCCATAATCCGTCAATTGAAACATAATGATTATTATTCACAAATTCAGCTTGATCTATTTCCGGTTTCTTGGTTTGATTACAACTTATAAGAAAACCGGTAAATACAATTACTATTAAAACATATTTTATTTTATCCATGATAATGATGGTTTTAGAATATAAGGCATAACGTTTTGCCAATATAAGATGGCTGGGATTTCAGGGCACCCACTTATCAGGATACCGAAACATCGATTAAATGTAAAAACTTTTCATATACCACCTACACCCGGCTGACTTATATTGGCTTTTAGCACACGTTTTTATTTTTTCAACCACCCATAAATCAAAGATGAAATGGAATCGATATTTTCAAGTGGACGTATATTTTTTGTTCCGTATGCTTTGTAAATATCATCATTGTTCAAAGGGTAATCCCCCTCACTAACCTGTTGCCATAGCTTGACCCTATTCTTATAAGTTTGGATAAAGGATGAATCAATAAGACCGTCAACTCCTGTTATCAGCTTAAAATCTTTAGGGCTTTTGTAATAAACAAATCCTGTAAAAATATCTTGATAGTTATCATCATGCTTCGTGAACGACCACATATCAAAATGGTCTTCTCCGAAAGGTGAATTTTTAAAGTCGAACCCCAAATTATCTTTTTTTGCTACTTCAAATGCTGCATCCCATTTGCCATCTTGCATAATTATAGAATTTATCAGAACATTTGCCGTTGTTTTAGGGTATTTTTCAAAAAGAAATGCGCCAACATTATAAATCATTTCTTTATTTGGCTCTTGAAAATTCTTGTTGTAAGCATGGCGATAATTCATTATAACAAGAACTTTTTTTCTTTTAGCATCAGAATTTTTTATTTGTTCAAACTTGTCTATAACATATTCGGCCATTAACTTGTCCCTATTGTCAGCATCGCCGTTCCAGAAATCTTCTAGTTGGCTTACATTTATGGAATCCTGTTGTATGGCAACATCTGTTGCATAAATATTTATTTTCCCCTCCTCCGATAAAGACTGATTTATAGTATAGACCTGTTTATTCTGATAATAGAAGTTGTACACTTCCCAAAGAGGAGAGTAGTCCGATTTTCTTTGAAGTGCTATTAATTTTTCTTCCACTTCATTTTCCGTCAAATTTTCTGAATGAACAAAGTCATTAAGTTCAGGATTAAGAGTTCTCATGCCTGTTTCAAAGAAAATATTCCCAACGTTTTTAATAAATCTTGGGTCAGAGACTACATCCATTATAAGTTCGTATTGTGTATTTTCAGAGTGATATCTTTCACACAGAATTACCAAGTCATTTTTCTCGAACAAATCTAGAATATAATCCTTTGCTGGCTTTTTGTTGTTATTTAAAAACTCAACATATCTGGCAATTTCAGCATCGTAATTCGCTGTTTTATTACAACTTAAAAGAGTAACAATACAAAAAAGTAGTATAAAAATGTTTTTCATGCTCTAAATTTTTTTGATGTTTTTCTCAAAATGTGTGCTAACGTATAGCGTTTTATTCATCGTTCAACGTATGGCGTTTTATTCATCGTTCCCACACAAATGTATAAAGAAAGGGTAGATGTAAGCTGATTTACAGAAAGAAATTTGAAAGTTATGAAGGGAATGATGAATAAAACCGAGTTGGACTATGCCGCTATGGGGATTTTATTTCTAGTATTCTGGTTTAATTCAATTCAGTAATGCCTGATGTTTAAAATCAATAAAATGACATGTTAAAATCTGTCCTCCGGCTATTTTTTGTTTACGTTATAACATACCAATCCCATTATGGCAATTGAAAAGCCATTGATCAGGTGAGGTGCCTTTCAAAGAACTTGTGATTGCGATTCTTAGCCTGATTTAAGTTGACCAACAGTTATACTTAATTGCGGCTTCATTTTACCGGTGTTACATTTGGGGCATTGTAACGGGTCATAGCGTGTAATAGTGCGCCATATCTCTAAGGCTGTAAGACCTTCCAGTGCCGGCAGAAAAGCAGCTTTTCCAATCAGATCAAAACATGCCTGAAACTTCAGTTTTATGTTGCACATTGCCATAAAACCGAAGTACCTTATTTTATAGAATCCGCAGGGTAGTACATGCTGCAAAAAGCGTCTGATAAATTCATCAGCATCGAGTTCGATTTGCCTGTTTATTCCGGAAGATTTGTAATCTTTATAACAAAAGTTCACCTTGCCATCTTGGTAACTGCGGATTCTGTGATTAGATATAGCTACCCGGTGTGTATAATTTCCAAGGTACTGGATCAGGTTATCGGCACAGGAGAATGGCTTTTCGCAGTAAACCACCCATTGTTTCTGATAACATTGATTTTTGACTGAACTGAAGTTCAGTACTTCATCCGGCAGCTTAATTTCACCATCAGTTAAAGCCTTTTCGAGCAACCTGCACAGGATTCCCCTGAATACGGCACTCAGTGCTTTAACCGGAAGGAAAAACTTTTTCCCGACAGGCATCCATTCCATCTGATCTTCGGAAAGTCCACCGGCAGGCACAATCATGTGAATGTGCGGGTGATAAACCAGTGTTTGCCCCCAGGTGTGCAAAATAGCTACAGCACCTGCCTGTGCACCCAGAAAGCCGGGATTAGCAGCGCACTGCATCAACGCTTTGCCTGAAGCTTGAAAAAGCAGGCTGTATGCCTTGGCCTGGTTCATATAAAACAGTTTATGCAAACAGGCGGGTATGGTAAACACAACATGAAAATGTTTAACCGGTGGTAGCTTCGCTGCGAGTTTATCAACCCATTGTGCTTTTTTTACAAACTGGCACTTGGGGCAATGCCTGTTTCGGCACGAGTTGTACGATGGTCTGGTATATCCGCAGTTATCGCAACGATCAACATGCCCGCCCAATGCAGCAGTACGGCATTGCATGATCGCATTGAAGGCTTTTAGCTGCTCATGACATAAGTTGTGATTCATGAGAAAATCCGTTGCCTGGCCACTGAAAATATCAGCAAGCTCAACACTTTGTTTCTTGTTTTCCATGACCGCTCGCTTCAGACATTCATGGACTCAAGCGGAGAGATAACGCTTGATGGGTTAACATTCACCAGGTGAAGGTAACCTGAAGTGGTTTTGATCGATACATGCCCCATAAATTGCTGGATCAGCTTCAGATTGACTCCCTTCTCCAACAAATGTGTAGCAAAGCAATGCCTGAGTGTGTGAAAAGAGACCTGCTTTTTTATACCAGCCTTTACAGCCATTTTTTTAATGATACAGTTCAGGGTTGTATCGGATAAAGGTTTCCCCTTCTTGCCCTGTGCTTCAAACAGATAACAGGAAGGCCTGTCATGTTTATAATACAACCGGAGTGTTTCCAATGTCTTTGGGGAAAGTATGGTGTACCGGTCTTTCTTGCCTTTACCTTGGACCACATGTACCTGCATACGCGCAGAATCAATGGCTGAAGATTTGATCATCTGGATTTCCTGTCGTCTGAGACCCGAAGAATAGGCCAACATAAGAAGAGCCTTGTGTTTAATGTTTCGGGTTACTGCAATCAGTTTTTCAACTTCTTCAAGTGATAGAACAACAGGGAGTCTTTTCACACGCCTGGGGCGTTTTATCCTGATCTGTTCCCAATCATGTTTAAGCACATCAACCTGCACGATTTTGAATGCACTGATGTACTGATTGATCATCGATGTCGAAATTTCTTCGGCAGTTATCCGACGAAGCAGGTAGTCTTTAAAATGTTGTGAAGAAATCTGGCTGAGAGGTAGTGAATAAAAAATTTCTACCTTTGACATAAGCTCGCTGTAAGAACGGATTGTTCGTGAGCTGTAATTACGAAGCTGCATCTCATGAATGAGCAACTCAACATAATGAGAATTTGGATTTTTCATGATGGGATTTTTTAAAGTTTGCACCTTAAAATTACCATCAAATTACCGCCTCCGCAAGGGGGCGGTTTAGTTCAACGTTTTGCAGCTACAAGAAGTTGGCGATTTCGAAGCACAAAACTGTCTGCCAGCAATACCCTCGATACGAAGCTCAAAGCTTCATTCAACCACTGAACCGCCAATTTCTTGTAGGTGCTGTTATAGGCTGTGTTTCTTTCTTGACGGTCGGTATAGTCCATTTTTTAATGTCGTTCGTGTTGAATAAATAGTGGACTTGTCTCGGAAACAATGTCTCGTATCTGATGATTGGCGAATATTTCATTTCTCTGTCAATTTATTCTTTAATTCAACTGATAATGTTTCATCTGTCAAAACCATTGTTGCATCTTGGCAATATTGCGTTTTTCCGAGATATTGTTCGTATCCTAATGTTTTAATAGTAGTAAACTCTATCCACTCCTTATTCTCTTGAGATAAAAATTCTCCACATAAGAGAAAAGTCTTTTCACTGTTTGGTGATTTAATATAGCCAATTTTCACATTCCGGAAATCAATAGGTGTCGGGGGTTGATGATTACGAAAATCATTGGAAGCCGAAATAATTAAAAACTGAACAATAGAGTCAGGAATGCTTTCATTTTCAGAAATTGCGGTTGAACTGACTTTCGTATCTGCTTTTTTGTTAGAGTTACAACATGTAATTGCTGTCATAAATAATATGAAAGCAAATGCTTTTAGTGTGTTTTTGGCTTAACACCCTAAATAACTGGACAGATTTTGTTAAATCAAATTTGGACATTAATTTTAGGGTTTTATGAGCAGAAACAAAAGGAAGTTTAACCAGCAAGAGCGGCTCGATATCCTCAGGGAAGCGGAGCAAAATGGCA
>JAZDHI010000007.1:0-30621 GCA_043806115.1 Bacteroidota bacterium | reverse complement strand
CCTTCGTCGAAATGCCATCCGGCATTGAGATACATTGTTTCGTCGATAAAACCGTAGGCCTGTGAATCAAAAGTATTCATGGCAACGGTTAACTGAGTTTCCAGATTATCGATTTCAATCTGTGTAAGCGGGGTGGCAGCCGCTGTTTTTATGGTTGCCAGCGTAGATTTAAAAGCATCAATGGCTGACTGGGGATAATCTGAACTTGTTGCAGCGGCAGCCAATGCTTCTGCGTCAGCTATCAGGGCGTTGAGTTCGGTTTTATCGCCCTGAACGATTTCGTCATCACCATCCTTACATGATGCAAGGATCATTACTGAGCCTACAACAAGCATAAGCAACAGCGTGTGCAATTTCAAAAGATTTTTCATTTTCATAGTGTTTGGTTTTTAAAAGGTGATTGATTAGGTTGATTGATTTTAAGATCAAGGATTGATGGCCTGGTTGGCATCTGTTTCAGCCTGGGGTATTGGCATATAGCGCTTGGTCTCATAATTGAAATCAGGACCAAGGGCTGTTTCGGCTACAGATTTTCCCCAGCGCATCAGATCAAAATAGCGGTGGAATTCCTGTCCGAGTTCCACCCTCCGTTCAGCACGGATGGCGGCTTTTATCAGATTGTGATCAGCAGAGGTAATATCTTCAAGCAGGTCATCCGGTGGGGTTCCGTTAAAACCAGCCCGGGCACGTTGCCTGATTTTATTCAGGTTTGCCCTGGCCGAGTCGGCCTGGCCGTTTTCGATAAATGCTTCGGCTTTCATCAGCAATACATCGGCATAACGCAGATAAATATAGTTCAGGTCGCCATCTCCCTTCAGCGATGAAGAGACTTCAGAGAGTGGTTGCTGGTGCTTTTTGGTAAGATAACCCGTCGAAGGAGACCACGATTCGCTGAAAGTTTCCCCGTTCAGCCAGATCTGCCCGTCTCGGCCAAGGGTTGCATCGAGCCGCGGATCAACTTCACCGGTGATACTTCTTTCAAAGGCATCTACCAGTCCCTGGGTGGGTGCATTAAAGTAGTATCCACCTTCCGCAGCCGGGGCAAACCATTGATTTAAGGCATTGCCTGTAAACGGTTCCTGACCTGACAGGTGCTGTATTTCAAATATGGATTCAATGCTGTTTTCGTGGTCCAGCCTGAAATTGTCGGCATAATCAGGCAACAATTTATAGATTCCGAGGGCATCCACCTGCTGAAAATATCCAATGGCTGCTGACCATTCCTGCCGGTAAAGCTTTACTTTTCCCAGCATGGCAAGAGCCGCACCGCGGGTTATACGTCCTGCATCGGAAGCATCGTAATTGTCGGGTAAAACACCAACCGCATCGGATAAATCCTGTTCAATCTGCTGATAGATGGCCGATACTTCACTCAGCGGAACATGTATGGTTTCCATGCTGATCTGGGGAAGCAGCTTTAAAGGGACTTTCCCGAAAACATTCACCAGATTGAAATAGCTGTATGCCCTCAGAAATTTTGCTTCACCGATAATCCGGTTTCTGATAGTCTCATCCATCGAAACAGCCGGCACATTCGCAATTACATTGTTTGCCCTGGCAATGGCTTCATAAGCGAATCCCCAGTAATTATTGATCACACCATTATTCGCATCCACATCGAATTCATCGATGTAGGTTATTTCAGCCTGATCACCGGGATTACCCCCTTTTACCGCGTCGTCGGAAGCAACATCCCCGAACACCCATATTCCGTTGTTTGGGCTGTTAAATGCCACTGCATCGTAAACAGCATTCACGGCCTGCATCGCTTGTTGTTCATTCTGGTAAAATGTATCGGATGAGAATTTCCCTTTCAGGTCTTCGGTCAGAAAATCGGTGCAGGAACTGAATGAAACCAGAACAATGACCAGTATAATGTTTTCTTTCATGCTGCTGAGGATGAAAACACCAGCTGTTTTACTTGAATATCTTTTCATAGTCCGATCGGATTAAAAGGTGATGTCAATTCCAAACATAATGGTCATCGCCGACGGGTAAGTACCCCAATCGATGCCCGCAGCGCGTTCGCCTTCACTCCTGGAGTTATCACTCACCGTCATTTCAGGGTCCAGTCCCGGATATTTGGTCAGTGTCAACAGATTGGTTCCGGAGACATATACCCTGGCCTTTTCGATTTTCGTGATTTTAAGGACTCTTTGCGGAATGGTATAGCCGAGTTGAAGGTTTTTCAGACGCAGGTATGAACCATCTTCAAGAAAACGTGAAGAAGGCCTGGCATTGTTCGATTTGGATGTCCATGATGCCCTGGGTTGGGTGTCGGAGGTGCCTTCACCGTTCCAGCGCTCATCGAAGTATCGCTGAGTAACGGTAAAACCGCGGTAAAACCCTTCGATATCCTGATTTATCTGTACATAGATTTTATTTCCGTAAACGCCCTGCAGGAAGACAGTAAGATCGAAGTTTTTATAGTTGGCTGCCAGATTAATCCCAGCAATCATTTTGGGAATTGCACTGCCCATATGAACCCTGTCTTCACTGGTTATATAAGTATCTCCGTTCTGATCCTTGTATTTCACATCACCGGGTCTGATGTTATCTCCCTGGTTTGCCGACAGCAATATTTCCGTTTCATTCTGAAAAATGCCTTCCATTTCGAGCAGATAAAATGAGCCAATCGGTTGTCCTACTTCCGTTTTGGTAGCTTCAACTCCCGACTCAACCCGTCCGCCGGTAAGCGGGGCATCCAGTTCAAGCACTTCATTGTGAAGAAATGTCAGGTTGCCTCCTATGGAATAACCCCATTCGCGCTTATTAACATGATAAATGGCTTCAAGTTCCACTCCGGTATTCAGCACCGATCCGCTGTTTATCCAGGCTTTCTCCGCATATCCGACCGATGGTGGATTTGGTGCCTTTACCAGCATATCGTCCGTTACCTTATAGAAATAGTCTGCTGAAAGGGCAAGAGCCCCTTTCCAGATTTCCGCGTCTATGCCACCGTTATATTGGTAGCTTGTTTCCCATTTCAGGTTCTCGTTACCGAGTGCGGTTTGTGCATATCCCTCGCTGGAAATCCCACCAAACGGATAGTTGAAGAAAGGCGAAATGATGTCCTTATTGGCGTAGAGCCTGATTTCCTGGTTGCCGATGGCACCATAACCCGCTCGCAGTTTAAGGTTCTGAAGCCAGTTTACATCGGCCAGAAAATCTTCTTCTTTGAGCACCCAACCCCCGGAAACAGAGTAGAAAGTACCCCATTTATTATCTCCGGTAAATCGCGATGACCCGTCACGGCGAATGGTTGCCGACACATAATACCGGCTTTTGTAATCGTAGTTTGCCCTGCCGAAGAAGGATGCGAGTGTGGATGCATATTCATCCTGTGTGGTGATATTGTTACCGACCCCGTTACCGATGTAGATCAGTTCTTCCTGTTCTGAAGAAAAATCGGAATCGGAAGCATAGATTGCTTTCCCACTGTTCTTAATGGCTTCAAATCCTGCCATCGCTGAAATGGTATTTGACTCACCGAAAGTAGTTTCATAATTGAGCAGGGTGTTTACTGTCCAGTTTGAAATTCTCTCATTGGTAACACTCAGACTATTGACGGCATTGATACGGTTCAGGGTTCCCCAGGTGGGATTAAAGCGACGGCTGTTGGAATTCCGGTAATCCATACCCATATTGGTGGTAAATTTCAGCTTATCGGTGATTTTCGCGATGAAATAAGCCTTGCCCAGGTAGCTGTCGTCCTTCCGGTTATTGTCGTTGTAGTCGGCCATGCCGATGGGGTTATAACCATCGCCAAGGAAAGAGTCAAACTTTTGTCTCCACTCACCCGTAACCGGATCTATGAAGTATTCAGCGGGCCGGTCAACATAGGTTCCATTTTCGAACCTTACCGGAATGGCCGGGTTACGGAAAAACGCATACCTGACCACACTGCCACCATTACCTCCGTAACCGTCGCCTGAACTTCCGATAATATCGTTGTTTGAAATCCCGGCCAGCATACTTATTCCCACAGTCAGCCATTTACCGGCTTCCGTATTGACATCTATTCTGGCTGTACCACGGGTATAGCCGGTGTTTTGAATAATCCCGCTCTGATCGAAGAATGAAGTTGATAGCAGGAAATTTGAAGTTTCATTACCTCCCGAAACCGATAATTCATGCGAATTAACGGGAGCCGTTCTGAGCAGTTCATTTACATAATCCACATCGGCAAATCCGGAAGCATCTTCGGCAGTTATAAGCTGACGTTGCAGCGGTGGAATGAGGTAAGCATTGTCGTTCGACGCAGCCTCGTTATAAATCGTAACATAATCGCTTGCATTTACCATTTTTGTCAGCCCTGTGGCTTTCTGGAAACCGGTTTGTCCACGATAGGTCACTCTGGTTTTCCCTTTAACTCCCTTTTTTGTGGTAATCAGAACCACCCCGTTGTTTGCACGGGAACCATAAATCGCAGCCGCCGAAGCATCTTTCAGAACCGTAATATTTTCGATATCTCCCGGTGAAAGAATTTTCAATGCATCAACCGATGGGATTCCATCGACAATATAAAGCGGATTATTACTTGAATTTATTGACCCCGCACCACGGATACGCACCGAAACACCTTCGCCCGGGGCACCGGTATTCTGGGTAACCTGAACCCCGGCAGCCCGGCCCTGCAAAGCCTGGTCAATCCCGGCAACGGGCATCCTTGAAAGTTCGTCATTACCCACCTTTGTTACGGCCCCCAATACATTTCGTTTTTTTGACGTTCCATAACCAATCACAACCACCTCGTCAAGCATGGTCTGCTCTGTTGAAAGCTTCACATCGATTACTTTCCTGCTGCCCTTGATTTCTTCAACCATAGTATACCCGATATAGGAGAAAACAAGGATGGATGTTTCGGACAACTGAGCGGCTGAAAGGTGGTATTTACCATAGATATCTGTAGTGGTCCCCGTTGCAGAGCCTTTAATCTGTACCGTAACACCGATCAGGGTTTCACCCGTTCCGGCATCGGAAACAGTACCTTCCACCGCCTGCTGAGCAAACGCTTTACCAGTCAGTAAAAGCATCATCGCAAAAAACACAAATCTTTTCATTTTCTCATAGTTCTAAAATTTCACAATTCTGTGATGCTTATTCTTATTTGTATGCAATTACCGTATTCCCGGATCTAACTTTAAGTCCATCTTTTCTGAGTTTTTCACCTGCCGGAAGCACAACAATCACCATGGCCTCCCCGGCCGGAATTTTAAATCTGAACTTGTCATAGCCCCCTTTCGACAGGTATTTCTTTGAAACGATATCAAAAAGATCGACCCTTGGTTCAGAGGACCAGGTTATGGTTTTCTCCTCCCCATAAGGATTGTAGCAGAGATAAACCGGATACCTGTTTTCTGCATAGAAGTCAGTGGCATTGCAATCAAGAGCCAGGATACCTTCAACATCGGTGGTATGAACGATGACTCCGAATACGCCTGCAATGGAAGTGCTGTATAGGCTGAACATCGATGTTTCCGGTTGTCCGGGAGCCCATTTGGGACCGTCGCCCAGCGATACGGGGGTGACCCCTTTCAGTTCTGCCTTGTTGTAATCATCGTTTCTGCGAACACCTTCATAACCGATGATCCCTTTCGTAAGATCCTTCAGTTCAGGAAGCCACTGATGGGTATTGTCAACCTGGTCGGGGTAAAACAGCCGGGAAGCATTGACAGCGTTCAGCATGTATTTTCCAATGGCCCTTGCATACTGCGGCTCATATTTAACGAGGGGTACCAGTGGCCAGGCCATCGCCACCGAGTTCATAAAAAACCCGTAACCACCTCCATCGGTGATGCTGCCCTGTATACCGGAGACATCATAATCGCCCCATTTTTCCGCTATTACTCCCCATCCGTATCGTCCATCCTTCGACTGGCATCCATCGAAGGTGTGGTTGATTAATTTTGTCACATCATAATCTGTCCCATGTTCCGCATTTAACCGGGCAGCCGTAAGAGCTCCGAACGGAAGCAGAATTTCGTAAAAACGGCTTTCCTTCTGGTTTACCAATGCCTGTGTCGCACGCTTCGCACCTTCAAGATAGCGTTCATCGCCAAATTTCTGATATGCGGAATAAAGTACATAAGCATGGCCTCCGGCCACATCCTGTTGCCAGGGTATATTGTTACGCATTCCCTTCATCTGTGCATAATCGAAATAGGAATAGTCATAATTCCCGGCCAATACAGAATCGGCTTTGAAAAATTGCTCGGCCACTGAACGCTGTATGAATTCTGTGTTTTCAACATCGGGATAGAGAGCAGCCACCCCGTAATACAGTACATTCGGATAAACATCGTACCACCAGTCGCGGCCATAGCCACCACCTGCCATAGCAACGGCAGGGTTCGTGTTGTTCATAACGATGTTCCATTTCGTGTCGCTGTTAAAATAGTTCTGCGACATTTTTACGAAGTTATATCCCTGTTGATTGACCTTGTCAATACCAAGTAATCCGGCGCTTACCAGTGAATTCAGTGAAGTCAGGGCTTCGTGGAATTCGCCGTTGTTTTTCGATGGCCCCTGGCGGACATCACCGATCACGGTATACAGACCATAAGTTACCTGGTCGAGGTTGCGTTTTGAACTGTCGAGCCAGATGAGCGGACCATAGGATGCCGTGCTGCTGAAATTATAAACCAGGCTGTCGAACTGCATTGACTTTTTGTGCCAGTCGATGATTTTCAGTGGCTGTGGCAGGTCAGGCATCTGGTCGATGCGGGGTATGGCAGTCTGGTTTACTGGTGTGCCGGTCTGTTGTTTGCAGGCATAGAATCCCGTTAACAATGCCAGGGCAGTTATTATGTAAAATCTTCTTTTCATTTTTCTTCAGAATAGGATTCTTTCATGATGTTCTTAGCCAGCGGAATAGAAAGCATCTGAATCACAGCAACAATGATGAGTGAATATCTGAGAGCAAATGTTTCAGAAACATACAGGGCAAGGAAAATAAACAGTGCCAGACCCGAAACCCTGCCAGCATACAAACCGAATTCATGGTTAAGGATGTAGGCATATTTATTCCTGTTTTCACGTTTCGATACTACATCAATTACTTTCATCATAATGGGATAATAAGCCAGATCGTGCAGTGGCTGGAAAAACACCTTGCATAAAACAAACACCATAACCCCGATCATTGATAATTCAATTCCATTAACCACCGTACCGATCAGGAATAAAGCTATACCCACACCGAAAATCAATATCCTGTGTTTTGGTTTCGCAAAACGGCCCAGCAGATAAATCAGGATGGCTGTTAAACCACCGCTGATGCCCTGGATCAATCCAAGAGAACCTTCCTTACCCACATACTTCATAATGAGCATGGCCGGTGCTGTTACTAAAAATCCCTGAACCAGGCCTTTGAGTGCCGCCAGCAGTATCTGTTTATTCCAAAGCCTGTCGAAGCGGAAATACAAAAAATCTTTTTGCACCGGATTATCAAATCTTCCGCGTGCAAGTGAAAAACAGGCCAGAATGGTAATAGCAAAAACAATGATCGTTACAATACGATAACCATAATAAACGTCAAATGTTATTCCCAAAAAATGCAGGCCTTCAATAGAAGCCAGTAAAGCCCCGATGGCAACCGGCACCCCGATGTTGGAAATGGTAAAGAAAAAGGATTCAAGACCGAAGAAATAATTGCGGTTCTCGTCGGATGTGGTATTCAGGGCCATCAGGTAACGGTTGGTCCAGAAGAAACCCGAGGAAGCCCCGATCAGCGTACCTGAAACAATCAATCCGAATAATGTGATATTCGTAACAAACATCATCCCAACCATGGATAAACCGCTGAGCAGAATTCCGAAACTATACAAATGGGCTACTTTAAAATTTTTCAGCAGAAAACCATTCGTCAGAGAAGTAATGATGATACCGGTGTACATCGCAACCTGGAAGATCGCCACATAGCTGGTGTCGGCAAAATAGCGCATAATGTATGCCGCCATAAATATTTCCACAACCGGGAGTACCAGCGCATACAGCATATTGGTAATCAACAGTACCCGCATGCTGTGCGGCATGGTCTGGAAAAAGCGGAATTCAGCAATTAGTTTGGCTAGCATAAGGTAAAGTTCAAAGTACCCTTCGACTCCGCTCAGGGTGACATGTGTTTATATCAAAAAAGGAAAGCCCGAAATACATCCAGGTGAATTGTCAGATTTTCTGTTGTTCAAGGGTGGACAGTATTTCATTCACTGAAAACCGGGCTCCACAGATGACTTCATCGCTGGCGCCATAATACATGAAAATATCGTCACCTTTGACATAATGTCCGTTGGTGAAAACAACATTGCCAAAGAAGCCGGTCTGTTCATAGGTTTCGACGGGCTCCATGATGGGCTCAGCACTTCGGGCAAGTACTTTTGAAGGATCGTTGATATCGAGCAACAAAGCGCCGAGGCAATAACGATGCTCTTTATTGGCGCCGTGATAAATCTCAAGCCATCCCTTATCTGTCCGGATGGGTGCGCCACCCGCTCCTACCCTGGCTGAATCCCAGCTGTCAGGGCGAACCGTGGCAATGCACTTATGCTGCCCCCAGTGAATCAGATCCGGTGACTCTGCGATCCAGATGAAGTTGCCACCCAGTTCCGGGCTGCTGGGACGATGAAGGGCGTAGTATTTTCCGTTGATTTTTTCTTCAAAGATAGCACAGTCCTTATTGTGGGGCGGGAATATCATGCCTTCACGGCTGAAACTCTTCCAATCCTTCGTTCTGATAAGCCCGACTCCAACCCCAAATTCCGAAACTTCGGTAAACGAGAGGCTGAATCCATCTTTCATTGTTGCCACACGACAATCCTCAATGCCAAATGTCTCCAGCTCTCCCTTACCAAAAACGGGCGGATACCCCTCCGCTTCATAAAAATGAACCCCATCATCGCTGGATACAAGTCGTAGATAGGATAGTGTAGTCAGGTAATCCTTCCTTTTATAATTGATTACCCTGGGATCTGAGGCATCCAGATCGGGGTCATTTTTATCGAAGCTGAGAATTTCAATTTCCCCCTTATGATTGTAAACCGGAAAACTAATTTTTCCTTCTATCTGTTTGGGTCGTTCAGCCACCCTGAGCAACAACCATATTTTATCATTATACCGGAACACGCCAGGATTAAGCAGGCACAGGATTTCCATGCCCTCAATTCCGGGTTTTAAACCGGCAGGACGAAGAAGCGGGTTTTGAGGGAAGCGTTTGGCGAGATCCATAGAAGTGAAAGTAAAAAGTAAAAAGTTTAAAGTAAAAAGTAAAGCTCAAAGTGTTGATTTTGTAGTAGTATGCGCATTTGTTCAGGGAACACATATACTCAGAAACAAAATTACAATCGATTGCGGAAAAGGGTGTCCGCTATGTTCCTGATCTTGTCCGGCAGGGTGCAAATGCGGGGTATTTAAGGATAATCAGCTGACAGAGCCCGGATAATCCGGCATTAAAGAAAGCTATTAACTTTTTGGGCATACGTTAAGTATGGTTTGTTCAATTTATTTCAATTATTGGACATGCGCCTGTTGGTTGTCCATTATTTATCCGGAAAATGAGCACTTGTCCAATAATCAAAAAAATATGAACATTTAAATGTTGCGTTTCCAATATTTGGACATATATTTGCACTATGTCCGGAAATTCGTAAATATTGAACATTTATGGGAGAGCAAAAATTTGACAGGCAAAAACCTTACAATGAATTGCCTTTGTTACCCCCGGGTAAGGATATTGAAAACAATCCTGCTATTTTAAAACGTTTGGTTTCTGCAACAAGAGCTTTGGCAACAGTTAACGGGAATTTGAACAGATTACCTAACCCATTGATGTTAATAAATACATTGGCTTTACAGGAAGCTAAAACTTCCACGGAAATCGAAAATATTTTTACGACTGAAGATGAACTCTATAAGGCAATTTCCCTCACCCAGAATGAATCCAATTTAAATCCGGCAACAAAAGAGGTTTTAAAATACAGAGAGGCCCTCTGGGCCGGATATAAAGAACTTCAGATAAATCATAAGATTGATACAAATTTGATAAAGAGGTTTTTTAATCAAATAAAAGAAACAGATTCAGGATACCGACCTCCACAAGCCCAGGTAGTAATTAAAAGGGGAGAAAGTGAGTTTCGCTCCGGCGAAATCATATATACGCCACCAAGAGCGGAAGGATTGATTGAAACTTTAATGGAAAATTTAGTTGAATATTTGAATAATGATGATTTATATGCTGCAGACCCTCTGTTGAAAATGTGTGTGGCTCACTATCAGTTTGAGGCTATTCACCCTTTTCAGGATGGGAATGGCCGCACAGGGCGGATTTTGAATCTTCTGTATTTGTTTAGTAAAGGATTGTTGTGTCAGCCTGTACTTTATATGTCAAAATTTATAATCTTAAATAAGGAAGACTATTATTTTAAACTGGGTGCTGTAACGCAACGAAATTCATGGGAATCCTGGATTGAATTTATGCTGGAGGCAACTGAAAAAACCTCCTTATTGACAAATACCAGGATTAATGAAATATTGGCACAAATGGATTCAACGCTGGAGCATGCTAAAGGAAAAATTAAATGGTATAACAAAGAAGTAAATGAAGCTATATTCAGTCAACCATACATTAAACCCGGAACATTGGGAAAAATCATCGGAAAGACATCCCGGACGACATTGACGAAATATATGAATGAACTGGTGAGTAATAATATTCTCAGACCAAAGAAAGATGGAGTTGAAGTTTTTTATATCAATGATGATTTAATACGAATACTCGAAGGATGAAGAAACAAATTTTTCCCGATAAATAGTTATCAAATTCTGAATTTTCAGAACACTATCCATATTAATTCGCATTCCTCCCTTTCTGCCTGTACTCAGACGGAGAACAATTATATGTCTGGCCGAACAGATCATAAAAGTGTGTCCGGCTCGTAAATCCGGTCTGGTCGATGATTTCGCTCACCGTCATTCCGGTTGAGCTGAGCAGCGTGGCTGCCTTGCTCAGGCGCCGCTGGTTGATCAGGCTGTGAGGCGTGGTGCCCAGCACCGATTTGGTTTTATTGTAAAGGGAGGATTTGCTGATGGCCAGTTTATCGCATAGCTTTTCAGAAGAGAGGGTTTCGTCGTCGATGTTTTCATCAATGTAGCTGAGCATCTTCTGGAAAAAAGGATCCGGAATCTCTTTGACAAGGGCCGGGTTATCGTCCTTCTGACCAAACCGGTTCCTGATGCTGACCCTCTGCTGGAGGAGCTTCTCGATGCGGACTTTCAGGTGTTCGGGATGAAACGGTTTGGGGATATAGGAATCGGCCCCGGCTTTGAGTCCGGCAATCCGGTCTTCAATTTCCGCTTTAGCGGTTAGCAGGATAAGGGGCAGGTGGCTGGTGTCGAAATTATCGCGGAGTTTGCAGCAAAGTTCAATGCCATCCATTCCGGGCATCATCACATCCGAAACGATCAGATCTGGACTTTCTGACAACACTTTGCTGAGGGCTTCGACACCGTTTTCTGCAAAAATGATGTTGTAGTCCGGCTGGAGGAAGTCGCGCAGCAGGATCAGAATTTCCGGATCGTCGTCAACCAGCAGGATCAATGGCTTTCCGGTTGAATTTTCAGTATTCGTCTCAGGTTTCACCGAACCGGTTTCATCAATGTAGCTGATTTCCCTGAGTTCGTCCACCGGTTCATTCACGACTTCTGAACCACTGAGCTGATGTACATCGGGCAGGGTACAAATGAACTTCGTGCCTTCATCAATCCGGCTTTCAAAGGTGATGGACCCCTTCAACAGCTCAACCAGTCCCTTGGTAACGGCCATACCCAGTCCGGTTGACCGGTAACCGGGAAAACTTCCCTTTTGCCTGGCCGATGAGATTCCGAATGGCTCAAAAACCTTTTGAAAGAATTCAGGCTTTATCCCAACGCCATCGTCTTCAATTTCAATAATCAGCTCAGATTCTGTAAATTTAATAACCGTTTTAACAAATCCATCAGGTTTGTTGTATTTGATAGCATTCGAGATCAGGTTGGTGATGATGCGCTGAAACTTGTCGGCATCCGTTTTGAAACTTGCACCGGGGTCATCTGCAAGAACTTCACAGCGTATATTTCTTTGCTGAGCCAGCGGTTCGAGATCCGAAACCACTTCCTGAACAAGCTCCACCGGTCTGGTCAGTTGAATATTCAGGGGTTCCTTTCCTTTTTCAAGTTTACGGAACTGCATGATTTCCAATACAAGTTTCTGAAGTTTGATGCTGTTGTTGTAAACCTTTAGCAGACGGGGATTTTCAATGGTATTCCGTGTATCTTCAAGAAGCGCGTGAATATGGGAGGTGATGAGGGTAAGCGGTGTCCGGAATTCGTGTGCTACATTGGTAAAAAACTCAATTTTGTAACCCTGTAATTCCTCTTCCTGCTTTTTCCTGAAAGCAGCCAGGGTGGCTTCCTTTTTTCTCGCTTCACGCCTGCGGTAGGCTGAAAAAATGAAGAACTGGACCATCAGAAACAGCAGGATATATCCAAGAATTGCCCAGGTCGTTCTCCAAAAAGGGGGGTTGATGATGATCTCAATTTCGCGGATCTGATCTGACCATTTACCGTTCTCATCACTCACCCGGATCTGAAGTTTGTAGTTTCCCGGTTCAATGTTGGTAAAACCAATGGCCTGGTTCTTTGTATTGATAACCCAGTTATCATCAAAATTCAACAGACGATAGGAAATCTTATGACGTTCCTTTCCCCAGAAGGCCAGGGGTGATACATCGAAGGAAATTGCATTCTGATTGTACCGCAATTCAAGCCATGACTGATGATTGATGCGGCTGGAAAGGACACTTTCCTCTCCGATTTCAACGGCAAGGTTCCTGATCAGAAGCTGATTGATGGCCAGGGGGGGGAAATAGGATGAAAACTGAATGCTGTCGGTCTGAATGATATCCACCCCCATCGTTCCTCCCACATAAAGCCTGCCTGTGTTCCTGTCAAAATAGGAAGCACCGTCGCTGTATTCAAAGTTGATAAGTCCGTCGTTGGCATTAAAACTCCTGACGTTTTTCCGGCCAATATCGATCAGCGATAATCCCTGGTTGGTGGTAACCCAGAGATTGCCGGCCATATCCGGTTGAATAGTATGAATGCTGGTGCTTGATAAGTCAGATTCAACAATCATACCTGTAGCCTTAACCGAGTCGGACGTTACAGGTAACAGACTATAAATGCCGTTGCTGCTGCCTGCCCAGAGGTAACCGTTCCGGTCTGCGAAAAGAGACAAAATATCATCGTTCCCGATTAACCGTGGATGAGATGCAGAAGAATATTGTGCAATCACCCTCTTGGTAATTGTATTGTAGCGGTAAACGCCAACACCACGTGTACCGATCCAGATAATCCCCGGCTTCTCTTCTGCCAGGGCATACACAATCTGCTTCTGTTGTCCCGAAGCGCCGATACTATTATCAAGAATCAACTGTTCGTAACTGACTGGCTGGGATTTCCCCGATTGGTCAAAGTCAACCCTGACAACCCCAAACCCACTGGTTCCCAGAAATATCCGATGATCACTGTCTTCCAGTATCCGGTAAACCGAAGCAAAACCGAAAGAAGCGGGAGCATCAAAATCATCGGGAAAATTACGTATGGTCCGGTAATCCGGCGAAAGTACATCCACACCACGACCATCGGTACCCACCCATACTGAACCATCGGCCCGCTCCAGGAATGAAAGCACCGAATTGTTACTCAGCCCGTCTTTGACAGAAATCTGACGGATATGATTCCCTTTTGCATCAAAAACATCAATGCCTCCTCCCTTAGTACCCACCAGCACGTCCTTACGGCTGGTAACCAGGATGCTCCTTACAATCGGGTAAGCCAGCTGATCCGACGAAAGACGTTTATTGGGAAATTCTGTCAGTTTCAGTGTAAAGACGCCATTCCCGTCGGTACCGATCCAGAGGATATCCGGTGCAGATTCATAAATGCTTAGAATCCGGGTAGCGATCGGATTGTTGCTGAAGAGCCCTGAAATCCGGTCGAATACTTCAAATTCTTTAGTCACCAGGTTAAAACTGTAGATTCTGCCTTTCTCGGTGCCCGTCCACAACCGGTCTTTTTCCTGTGAAAGTGCAAAAGAGGTGATGATGTCATCTGTAAGTTTCAGTATTTCCGTTTCTTTTGCCTGAAGGTCGATCATCATTGCTGCCCCGGTTCTTTGTGTGATCAGGATGTGTGGACGATTCCCGATCAGGACAGCAATGGATGATGTCAGCATGTTACTGAGCGGCAACTGAAGGATTGGTTCGAGGTGATCGCCGGATAGCAGAAAAACCTGTCCTGTTCCTGAAATGCAGTAGGCCTTGTTATCCACTACATGAATCCTTTTAATGAGGAGTGAAGCCTTTTGTGAAGCCGGATCAAACGCCATTTTAACAAACTGACCCGATGAAGCATTGAATCTGAAAGCACCCCGCCCAAAAACCGACGACAGTGTGCCATATACATCTGAATGACTGACGGCAATATCATTTTCATAGTTGATTCGTTCCGACTCCCCGGCAAAATAGGCGGTAAACCGATCGTGTATGTTGTCGTAAAGCGAGAGTCCCTTGTTTGTTAACATCCATACAGGGCCCTGAGTTGTCGGGTATATTTCACGAATAACGTGATTGTGTATGGCTTTTCGGGTATTCCCGGGAAGGTAGGTAACTATATTACTGCCATCGTAACGGTTGAGCCCGTTCCAGGTGCCGAACCAGATATAACCTTCGGAGTCTTTCACGATTGAGTTAACAGCACCGTTCGATAAGCCTTCCCTGCGCGAAATGGAATGCACATTCGCCTTGTACTGAGCGCTCAGCGAAAGCGACAGGATTATAAATGCGGTAAGGCAGGTGATTTTCCCGGACATCTGGATTTTATAATCTGCAACTGGTCAATGATTCAGTAAAAATAGTCAATCCGGCTTTTAACAGATTTATATAATTTACACATTATCGAACAGTTACCTGTTTTTAGGATGAACAAGTATGGCAGATAACTGTTTTTAATGGGTTAATCTGCAGGATTTGCCGTATATTGCTGTTTCAAAACTAAATCATGTTTGAATTTAAATCACCATTTACACCATGAATTTCCCAAAAAAAGTTACCATCGGCGACATCACGGTTCGGGATGGGTTTCAGCATGAAGAAAAATTTATACCCACTGAAGCCAAGTTATGGGTAGCCGAACAATTGATTTTATCGGGTTTCAGGCACATCGAAGTTACGAATTTCGGGAATCCCTCGGGCATGCCACAGTTTAAAGATGCCGATGAGCTGATGAAAAAACTCCGGAAGAGTAAAACGGTAGCCGGGTTGATCGATGAAGTAAGCCTGACGGCCATTACCATTCGTGAAAAGGCCATCGAACGTGCCATTGAAGCCCGCAAAGAAGGCTGGGGTCCTGATCGCATCCTGCTGATGGTTTCTACCAGCGAATCGCATCATCGCAAAAATTCCGGGCTTTCGCTGGACGATTACTGGAAAATGGCTGAGAAATATATTCCAATGGCTCAGGAAGCGGGAATAAAGGTAAATGGAACGGTGAGCACCATCTGGGGTTGCCCGATCGAAGGTCCCACCAAAATGGAAAAAGCCATTGATTTTACCAAACGCTGGCTCGATATCGGCGCCAGCGACGTGGAACATGCCGATCACGATGGTTCTGCATCGCCCGACCGGGTTTACCGGTATTTTTCGATGCTGCTGGACAGTGTTCCAAAGCCGGAGAAACACATTGTTCATTTCCACACCACCCGAGGCTGGGGCCTGGCCAATGTACTGGCGGCGCTGCAGGCCGGAATGACCAATTACGAATCAACCCTGGGGGGTATCGGCGGACAGCCGGCCAATTTCGTGGATGGCGTTCCCGTGGCAGGTACAGGTTCTTACTACTATAAAGATGCAGGTATCACTGGCTTAGTCCCGACCGAAGATATGGTGGTGATGATGGACGAAATGGGCATTGAAACTAACCTGGATATTGACCGGGTTCTTGAAACCGGGAAGATGGTTGAGCGCATTGTGGGTCACCGGTTGAGGTCGGAGGCTATTAAAAACGGGAGGATACCAAAGTCGCTTAGTGGCAGATAACAACTAACAGATAACAACTAATAGATAACAGATAAATTTAGTCTGTTGATGGTGAGTGTGTTGCATTGATTTGTATATAGAATTAAAAATCCGGAGCTGAGAAATTCAACTCCGGATTTTTTTTTGGTTTTCTGCTTAGAACGGGAGGTCATCGGTCTCCGTTGGGATTACCGGGGGCGGAGGGGGGCTGGCATGCTCGTGCGATGCCGGTGTTGATGATTGATCCGTTGAAGCCCGGCCTCCGAGCATATTCAGGGTATCTCCCTCAATTTCGGTGATGTATCGTTTCTGTCCGTCTTTTTCAAAGGAGCGGCTCCGGATGCGGCCTTCAATATAGACCTGTGATCCTTTTCTCAGGTACTTCTCAGCTACTTCAGCCAGGCCACGCCAAAGAATAATGTTATGCCATTCTGTCTGTTCAATGTCCTGACCTTCCCGGTTACGGTAGGTTTCGGTGGTCGCGAGTGAAAATGATGCCTTCTTAACTCCCTTGTCAAAATTCTGAATTTCGGGATCCTTACCAAGGTTTCCGATCAGAATCACTTTGTTAACGCCTCTTGCCATGATTTCGCTTTTATTAAGATTAAGTATTACAAATATACGCCCATTCACAGGAAAAAACAAGCATTAAGAAAGCACAGGGACAAAACGGATTCATCCATAGATTTCAGCTTCGGCCTGTTCAAGGAAACGCCCGGTGAGTCTCGATACCGGAAGTCCGGAAACCAGGGGCCGATCAATCATCCAGTTCTTGTCATCGGGGACCCGGAACGTGGATTGTCCGGCTTTTACTATAAAAAACCTGGCGTATATCACCTGATGAGTGAGTATATGTTTAAAATCCAATGTTTTAAAAATAATGTCCGATTCCCTGCCCTGCATGCTGTGCCAGAGGGAAGTCTGCTTCATGGCTTCGGTTGTTAGAAGGCGATCTGATTCGTGCAGCGGCAACTCCCAGAGATTTTTCCATATATCGTTGCCGGAGCGCTTTGTTACCATCAATCCCTCACCGGGAACGGAGATGCAGAGGTAGTTCATGAACCTGTTCCTGGGGGCTGCTTTGCGTTTTCTAACCGGCAGTTCATCCACCTGGTTGCTTTGATAGGCAATGCATTTATGCTTGAAGATACAATTCTGACATGCAGGGTTTCGGGTGGTGCAGTGGATTGCCCCGAATTCCATCATGGCCTGGTTGAAATCACCGGGATTCTTTTTGTCGATCAACAACTTCGCTTTTTCAAATACCCTTTTCCGCGACAATGTTGACCCAACCTGGTCATCAATTCCAAAACATCTTGATATCACCCTGACAACATTTCCATCCACTACCGGGTTGGGTTCAGCAGCACAAATTGAAGAGATGGCTGCGGCTGAATAGACCCCAATCCCTTTTAAGCCAATCAGAATTTTGTGATCTGAGGGGAACTCTCCTCCCAGATGCGTAACGACATGGCTGGCAGTAAGATGCATATTTCTGGCCCGGCTGTAATATCCCAGGCCTTTCCAGACTTTAAGGACATCTTCTTCTGTGGCCAATGAAAGCGAAATTACGTCGGGAAAGCGTTCCATGAACCGGTTAAAATAGTCAAGGCCCTGATCTACCCGGGTTTGCTGCATGATGATTTCAGACACCCAGATGGTATAGGGGTCTTTTGTTTTTCGCCAGGGTAAATCTCTTTTATTATTTTGATACCAGTCAAGGAGGTGTCTGCTGAAGTTCATGATTCTGTTTCCGAAAAACACTTAAATAGAGGCATTTGGGTGCAAAAAAAACAGATTATTTTCTTATTGTCACAAAAAACTTTATATTTGCACCCCGTTTAAAAAATTTATTCTCAAATCATTAAAACATCTAATCAACATGACAAAAGCAGAAATTGTAGCTGAAATTGCTAGTAAGACCAATATTGAAAAGGTTGCTGTACAGCAGACTGTTGAGGCTTTCATGGACGCAGTTAAGAATTCACTTGCTAACGGCGAAAATGTTTATCTCAGAGGATTTGGCAGCTTCACTACAAAGAAAAGGGCTGAAAAAACCGGTCGTAATATTTCCAGGAACACTACCATCATCATTCCGGCTCATTACATCCCCGCTTTTAAACCTGCCAAAACCTTTGTATTCGACGTAAAGAACAAGGTTAAATAAGCAGTTGTTCATTTTTAAAATCATTTATCATGCCCAGCGGAAAAAAAAGAAAAAGACATAAAATGGCTACGCACAAACGAAAAAAGCGTTTGCGCAAGAACAGGCATAAAAAGAAATAACTTTTCTTTAATGCAAGTGATGCCACCATGTACCTGAATACAGGTCATTTATGGTATTCAGATACATGGTGGGATGAATCCTTGTACCGACCTTAACGACACTTCTGGTATTTTGTACCGGCAGATTGTCGTTTTTGTGTCGCTATTACTTACTACATATTAAAAATCAGGGTTTTGAATAAGGAGCTGATTATCGACGCCGGTCTTTCGGAGGTGAATATTGCATTGCTGGAAGATAAAGACCTGGTTGAGCTGAACAAAGAAAAAAGCAACAATAATTTTGCTGTTGGCGACATCTATCTGGGTAGGGTTAAAAAGATTATGCCCGGGTTGAACGCTGCTTTTGTTGATGTTGGCTATGAAAAAGATGCGTTTCTGCATTATCTTGACCTCGGCCCCCAGGTTAACTCCCTGAATAAACTTCTGAAACAATATCTTACCGGCAAGCCCGATGTTCCTACGATTGGCGAGATGGAAATGGAGCTGGATATAGAAAAAACCGGTAAAATAAATTCAGTACTTGCCTCCAATCAACAGGTACTTATTCAGATTGCCAAGGAACCAATTTCAACAAAAGGTCCTCGTGTTTCTTCTGAAATTTCCTTTGCTGGCCGTTATCTGGTGTTGGTTCCATTTTCATCACGGGTATCTGTTTCCCAAAAAATAAAAAGCGTAGAAGAGCGGAACCGGCTCAAACGGTTAATAACCAGTATAAAACCTAAGAATTTCGGGGTTATTATCAGGACTGTTGCCGAAAACAAGAAAGTTGCCGATCTTGATGCTGACCTGCGTAACCTGATTGCCAAGTGGGAGGCCTGTATAGCCAAACTTCCCGGAGCTAAGGCTCCACAGCGAATTCTCAGTGAAATTGACCGTACTACTGCTATTTTAAGGGATCTGTTGAATGAATCCTTTAATAATATCCATGTAAATGATGCCGGGATTTTTGAAGAAATCAAAGCCTACATTAGAACCATTGCACCGGATAAAATCGACATTGTCAAATTGTATAAAGGCAAGATCCCGGTCTTTGAACATTTCGGTATTGATAAGCAGATAAAAAACTCGTTTGGAAAAATAATCACTATTAAAAGTGGTGTTTATCTTATTATTGAGCATACCGAAGCCCTTCATGTTATTGACGTGAACAGCGGTCATCGGGTGAATTCTGAAATATCGCAGGAAATGAATGCCCTTGCGGTAAATCTTGAGGCCGCTGCAGAAATTGCCAGGCAACTGAGACTTCGGGATATGGGTGGTATCATCGTAATCGATTTTATCGATATGCACGAAGGTACTAACAGAAGGAAACTCTATCAAAAGCTGAAAGAGGAAATGTCTAAAGACCATGCCAAACATACGATTTTGCCCCCGAGTAAATTTGGCCTGGTTCAGATTACAAGGCAACGGGTCAGGCCTGAGATGAGTGTTCAGATACTGGAGAAATGTCCTGCCTGCGGAGGTTCGGGAGAGATAAAACCAAGCATTATTCTTATTGACCAGATTGAAAACAATATTCGCTACCTGATTCAGGATCAAAATGAACCATTTATCAAAATAGCCCTTCACCCGTATATTTTTGCTTATCTCGTGAACGGAATCCCTTCCCAGAGAATGAAGTGGTACTTTTTATTCAGGCGCTGGATAAGACTTAAACCCATGCCATCCTACCACTTGCTGGAATATCATTTCTTTAATAAAGTCGGGGACGAAATTAAAATGTAGTCTTATCACACTGAATCCCAGGTTCAGCTATTTTAAGGATTAAAAAGTTTTACTTTTGCATAACATTCTGTTAAAACAGACAGATAAAGATATACCCACCATTATATGGATACAGTTGTTAGCGGAATCAGGCCAACAGGAAACCTGCACCTAGGCAATTATTTCGGAGCCCTGCAGAATTTTATTAAAATGCAGAATGAGAATCACTGCTACTTTTTTATTGCAGATTATCACTCCCTGACTACACACCCCACTCCTGAGTATCTTCATGGAAACGTAAAAAGTGTGTTGGTTGACTACCTGGCAGCCGGTCTTGATCCTGAAAAAGCAACATTGTATCTGCAAAGTGATCTTCCTGAAACAGCTGAGCTATATCTGTTTCTGAATATGAATGCCTATCTGGGTGAACTTGAAAGGGTGACATCTTTTAAAGATAAGGCGCGCACTCAGCCTGATAATATCAATGCGGGTTTGCTTACCTATCCAACCCTTATGGCTGCTGATATCATCATCCATAAGGCTCATAAAGTACCAGTAGGAAAAGATCAGGAACAGCATCTTGAAATGACCAGAACTTTTGCCAATCGTTTCAATCGCTTGTATAATGTGGATTATTTTCCGGAGCCGGTTGCCTATAATTTTGGTGAACAACTGGTCAAGGTGCCCGGGTTGGATGGTAGCACAAAAATGGGGAAATCTGAGGGTGAAGGCAATGCCATATTTCTGGGTGATGAACCTGAAGTGATCAGGAGAAAAGTGATGAAAGCTGTCACCGATAACGGCCCGACAGAACCCAATCAGCCTAAACCCCAGGCAATAGAGAATTTATTTAACCTGATGAATATATTATCGGATTCCGATACACTTGAATATTTTGAAGAAGAATACAATAAATGCCGCATCAGATATGGTGATATGAAAAAACAACTTGCCGAAGATATCATTACCTTTACTAAACCACTAAGGGAAAAAATCAGGGAAATTTCATCCAATGATGCATATTTGCGAAGTGTTGTCAGGTTAGGTAAAGATAAAGCGCACGAAAGTGCTGCCAGAACGATTAAAGATGTTAGAGATATTATAGGTTTTAAGGCATTCTGACCAGGAGTTAACTACTAAACATAAAATCATGCGCGAGTCCAAAGTTCTGAAAATAATTATGCTTATTGCCCTCAGGGTAGGCATTATAGCTTTTCTGTTTGCTTTTTTCTATGAACTGATTGGTGAATCTGATTCCATGGCACCTTTCTGGGAAGATGTTGCAAATGTGGTAACTCTTTTATTGGTTACAGCCGCATCTGTGATTTTACTGGTTTTGGACAAACGTAAATTTGAGGTATTTGGATTTTTCCTTGTTTTTGTTATCAGCCTTTATCGGCTGTTTCTTATCGTGTTTCTATACGGATTCCGTCATGAAATGGCCAGCCATTTTCTCCTTATTATCCTGTCGCTTTATATGCTGATTAAACCCTTTAAGAAGAAACAAAGGACCGGGGTCGGATTTCTTGAATAAACCTTCGCTATAGAAATGAAAGCGGCTGAACCGGAAATCCTCCTTTCAGCCGCTTTTTTCATAGATTTCAGTTAATGGGCGGAAACAACACTGCCATTCTCGATTTTTACAACAAAGGCATTCGCAATACCTTTTTCGACACATTCCCTGCGAATTCTTGCTGCACCTTCGTAGGTCCTTTCACAACCAGTAACATACTTATACCATTTACCGACATTATAGCGTTTAACATCTGCAATGCCTTTCAATTCCGGATCATCCAAAGCAATTTCCGTAACCGATGCCAATAACTGCACACTATAACATGGCTCATTTTCATTAACTATCGGTTTAACAATACTTTCCCAAAGCACCTGACCCGTTGATTCGCGCTGAATTACGGGTTGTTTATTGCTTTTTGGTTCTTCATTTGATCCAAAGCATTTGTCGAAAAAGTCCGGATCAAACAGGTAGACATCCACCTCTTCACCGGTAATGAATACAGAAGGATCAAACTGTTTATCCTCATCAGGTTTTTCAATGGTTAAAATCCTGAATTCGGTGCGGCGGTTAGCCTGGTGTTCCGTTTCGGAACAATCAACACCATCCTTACATTGGTTGACTAGCTTACTTTCACCATAGCCTTTTGCTATCATGCGTGACGGGTCAATACCCTGAAGCATGATATACCTAACGGCTGCTTCCGCCCGTTTCTGTGAAAGTTCATCATTATATTCGTCAGAAGCCCGGCAATCGGTATGTGATGACAATTCAATCGTGATTGGATATTGTTTCAGGATACCAACCAGGTTATCAAGCGGAGATTTGGCGTCTTCGCGGATATACCATTTATCAAGATCATAATATATATTGTCAATCACATAGATTTTATCAATTTCAAGTTTATCGAGCAACAGATCTCGGGGGATACTCTGATTCTTTACTGTATCTGCCGGAGCAATCCTGAAATTCAGACAATCGGTTATGAAATCAGGTTTTAAAGCCTTGGTTATATATAGCACTCCTTTTTCAACCGGAGAAGTAAAGTAGCCATTGGGGTCGGTTTCAAGAACTTTAACTTTATTGGTTTTTGTATTTAGCAAAAATACTTTGACTCCGGAAAGCGGCATTTTACTGTTTTTATCCTTAACATATCCGCTGATCATCTGATTTTCCTGTAGTAAATTCAGGTCTGATTCACCTTTCTTCAGTGGTTGAATTGCATTGCGAAACGCATAAATGTCATCACTACCCCTACCACCGGGCCTGTCAGAACTGAAAAATCCTGAATAAAGGTCTTTGTTGATTGCAATAGCAAAATCATCATAGGACGAATTAACAGGTGCTTTCAGGTTAACCGGAGCGCTCCAGCGGCCATTCGCATATCTTGAAACAAAAATATCTAGACCGCCATACCCCATATGCCCGTCAGAAGCAAAATAAAGGAGGGTGTCGTTTACCAGTGAAGGGAATACTTCATCGCCAATACTGTTCACAACTTCACCAAGATTTTCGGGCGTGCTCCAGGTCCCATCCAACATAACTGTTTTGTATAAGTCTGAACCACCTTTGCCACCTTCCATATCAGAGACAAAAATCATGGTTTTCTGATCTGAGAAAACCGTAGGGTGTCCATTTGAAAAATCATCACTGTTGAATGGGAAATCCTTATAATCAGGAGCACCCTCTCCAAGGTCTGCATAGTAAATCTTAAGAACATGGGTACGAAGGTTTTTCGCCCCCTTTTTTACCTTTTCCAGTTTTGTCCTGGTGAGAAATATTTTTGAATCATTTACAAAATGGGCCGGGCCATCGTGATAAGTCTGATTGAACTTTTGAGAAAGAGAGGACGGGTCTGACATTTCACTCCAGAAATCCTTGTAAAATTTAGGTTCTGAAAAATACAGATCCAGATAACTGAAGTTTGTCCAATAATAAGGCCTGCTCTCCATTAAACTCATTTGCCTGTCTGATGTCATTACAATCCCCTTTTGGTAGAATGCCGGTCCAAAATCAGAATACTTTGTATTCAGATTACCGGCATTTTTAATTTCGGCGGAAGGTTGAAAATTTTTCCAATCGCTGATTCTGATGCAATATTCAGCATACATAGGGCCTCGCTTATCTGTAGGTACAAGTGTTGAAAATTTTTCGAAAGCCTTTTCAGCCTCCCCATATTGCTCAAGGCTTCTCAGGGCCTGCCCCAGATAATAATAATTCATCGGGGCTGTCCCTTCGAATTCTGTTGCCTGAAGGTACCAGGCCCTTGATTCATTCACGTCATTAATTAGCCTGTAACAGTCTGCAAGCTTCTCCGTTGCCTCCTTCCTGATTTTTTCATCTTTTTTCTTTACTGCTTTTTTATAGAGGGGGATGGCTTTCGAATACCTGAAAAGGTCATATTGCCTGTTGGCCCTGTTTAACTGCGGAAAAACCTGCAGGCTGAAAGCCATTAAAATTACCGTGAAGATGATTTGACTATTTTTCATTCGGATCTCTTATTTATTCCTGTTAACAATGGTTTATTATTACTCAATAACCGCCGACAGATTAAAAATACCTGGGTGTCATCATTCTTGAATGATAAAGGTCAAGGTCCAATCCAAGTCTTATTTCATGCGACCCTTTATTATGGGGCTGTAATTCATTCAGGTAGATATCGTAAGAATAACCTACTCTGAAATTCTCAGTAATTCTGAATTCTGTCAGAAACACAATGGCCTTTTCAGTCCGGTAAGAGGCCCCGATCCAGAAGATATCCCCAAATAACAAACTGGCATTAATATCCACCTGCAAAGGTGCGTTTTTAACGAATTTTGCAAGTACAGAAGGCCTGAAAATAATTTTGTCGTCAATAGGGAATGCAGCTCCGGCCATACCATAGAAATGTCTCAACAATTTAGAATACGATGTTTTGTCGTCTACTTTTGTCACTCCATATTCATTCTGAAAAAGTTGCTTTGATGAAAATCCGGCAAAGAAACGGTTGCTTTGGTAATAAACTCCGAAATTGGCATCCGGGGTAAAACGCTGGATGTTTTCGGGATAAAAAGAATAGTCCGGATCTTCAACATACTCCGCTTTCCAGTCGAAATTAAAATACTTGAATCCCGCCTGAATACCAAATGAGAGACTCCCTTTACCTAATAATAGCCGGTATGCGTATGTTGCCATCAATCCCTGATTGATTGTCGGACCTAATGCATCCCGGTATGCATACAACCCGAGTCCTACTTTGTTGTTACGTGTTGCCATGTGTGCCCCAACCGTAAATGTCCGGGGAGCACCATTAATACCCACCCATTGATAGCGGTCAAGCATATCAATGGTGAGAATTTCCCGGCTACCGGCATAAGCCGGATTTAGTACAAGCTTGTTAAACATGTACTGACTGAACAAAGGGTCCTGCTGGGCAAAAGCCGATAAACTGATGAACAGGAAAACTATGCCGGTTATCTTTTTCATATAATTTGAGTTTAAATTTTTCAGAATCAGTTTTCACTTTTTACATATATCCATCCGGTAAACGTTTTCACACCCCTGATTTCAAGTATGTAGTAATAGGTACCATCCGGAACAAGTTCATTGTGTTTATTGGTAGCATCCCAGAAAACATTCACGTTATCATAGTGCGATAAGTCTTTTATCTTATCACCCCAACGGTTAAAAATCATAACCTCATTGTCGGGGAAACCTTCAATACCCTTAATCTTCCAGATATCGTTATTTCCATCGCCATTCGGAGAAACTCCATGATAAATTACAATATCATCAACATCAGGCTTTGGCATGACGTGAATGTAAACCTTCGCTTCATCACACAGGACAGGTATTCCTTTGTCACATATCTGGTAGCAGAGGCTATCGTCACCCGAGAATCCTTCATAGGGTGTATATGTTATGGTATTGTTACTGTTGAGTACCACAAGTCCGTTAACCGGGTAACCGCAGAAAGATACAGTCATTGCACCATTTTCGGGATCAGAATCGTTTCCGAGAATATTGATCCTGACAGGTGTGTTGTACCTGGTCGTGTCAAAATCGTCGTTTGCCACCGGTGGGTAGTTGATGCCATCTATGGTTACCTTCATCGTGTCAATATCCTGGCATCCTGTTACGACATCCGTTACCACCAGAATAAAATCTGTATGATTGGTGAGCTGTTGGGTTGCAGGATTAGATGTGTTGTTATTAACGAGCAATCCTGAAGGTTGCCAGTTGTAAACATACGAGCCCGAACCATTGGTAGCGTTTCCGTTCAGAATGGTTGTTGAATTATAGGGTATTGTCTGATCTTCTCCGGCATCTGATATGACTTTCTGTTTGATGGTCAGAATCATATCATCTGAATAGAGCAGACCACCGCAGGCTTCTGAACCGGTAACATTGACTGTCAGTACAATGCTGCCCGTTTCATTCTCTGCAGGCACATAGGTAGGTGTCAGGGTGTTGGTCCCGATCATTGAACCCAGACCGGTATATGTCCAGTAAATGGTTACATAGTTATCTGCTGTCGCGGAAATAATCTGAAGCGGTTCACCCTGGCATACCGACAAATCCGGTCCCGCATCCGCAAACGGCAGTCCATCGATGGTCAATACCATCTGATCCGTTGCTGACAAGCAACCGGTTGCCGACTCTGCCGTCAGGGTCAGAATAACCTGTCCGTTGAAAAGATCGCTGTTGCTTGGCAGATACACTGCATTCAAAGTTGTAGCATCACTGAATATTCCGGTTCCGGATGTCTCCCACATTAATGAAGTGTAACCGGAAGCAACAGCCCCAGAAAGTGTATACTCGGCTCCGTAACACACGGTAGCATCCTCGCCGGCACTGACTGCTGCCTGCAGGGAGAAACTTAAAACCAGGGAATCCGAAACTTCTTCACAGGGAACTGCTGAAACAGCATTGAGAATAAGTGTTACCGAACCGGTAATAATATCTTCGATACCAGGAGTGTAAATCGGGTGAAGGATTGTTGCATCACTGAATGTACCTGTACCTGAAGTTGTCCACATTAACGATATCACACTCTGCTGTATTGCCCCGACCGGAACAAATGTTTCATTTTCACATATCGTAGCATCAGCTCCGGCATTTACAACAGCCTGCCGTGAAATGCTAAGCGTCATTTCATCCGAATCACCTGAACATGGGGCGGCAGATGTTACCATCATGGTCAATGTAACGTAACCATCCAAGATATCATTCTGGCTGGGCGTATAAGTCGGATCTGCAATGGTTGGATTGTTGAAAACACCGGTGCCGGTGGTTGTCCACAGAATTGTTACCGCATTGGTTGCCGAAGCATCACCAATGGTGTATGAGACCCCTCCACAGATGGTGTGATCCTCCCCGGCAAACGCCAGAGCCTGAAGTGAAATCGTAATTACCATCTCATCACTTACGGCATCACAGGGAGGTGCTGCCTGACCCGTGATGGTAAGGGTGACCGAACCGTTGAGAATATCTTCAGTACCCGGGGTATAAACCGGATTCAGGATGGTAGGATCATCAAATGTTCCTGTTCCGCTGGTGGTCCATAAAACCGATACTGTATTGGTCTGGGTGGCATCGGCAAGCTGGTAGAACCCGCCTTCACAAATGGTGACATCAGCCCCGGCATAGATTTCAACAGAACCTGAAATGGTCAGTACCATCGCATCCGATGCGTTTCCGCATGGAGCATTCGGGTAAGCAGTCAGTGTCAGGGTAACAGAGCCATCCTGAATGTCATTCTGACTCGGCGTATAAACAGGATTTACCAGATTCTGGTTATTGAAAGTTCCGGTACCGGATGTTGTCCAGTATACCGATACGAAATTGGTTGCGCTTGCTCCGGAGAGTGCATACGCAGTACTGCCACAGATCGCATCATCGGGCCCGGCATCAGCTGTTGCCTGCCGTGAAATCGACAGCACCATGGCATCGTTGGTCTGGCTGCAGGGGGCTGATGATGTTGCAGATAGAGTAAGCGTTACAGAACCTGTAATAATATCGGTTGTACCCGGAGTATAAACCGGGTTCAGTATGGTCGGATCACTGAAGGTACCTGTTCCGCTGGTAGCCCAGAGCAGACTTGTGGCATTGGATTGAGTTGCCTGATCAAGAGTAAGTCCAGATCCTTCACAGATGCTCTCATCCGGTCCGGCATAAACAACAGCCTGACGCGAAATATTAAGTACCATTGCATCACTGGCCCCGGGGCAGGGAGAGGCAGCATTTGCATACATTGTCAATACAACCACGCCGTCCAGAATATCGTTCTGACTTGGAATATAGGTTGGATTGGCAATAGCCGGATTGTTGAAAATACCTGTTCCTGTTGTTGTCCAGAGGATTGACAATGCATTTCCTGCAACAGCATCGGCAAGGGTAATGGTTGAGCCTTCACAAATCGTAGCATCCTCCCCGGCATAAGCTGTGGCCTGTTGTGAAATAGTAAGTGTCATGGCATCAATGTCCGGTCCACAGGGGGCAGCAGATTGTCCGGTCACGGTAAGTATGACGGAACCGGCAATGATATCCGCAGTACCCGGTGTGTACACCGGGTTGATGATGGTTGCATCATCAAATGTACCCGTTCCGCTGGTGGTCCAAAGCAGACTGTTGGCATTCTGCGATGAGGCTCCACTCAATGTGAAGGAAGAGCCTTCACAAATAGCAGCATTCTGGCCGGCGTCAACATAGGCCTGGCGGGATATGCCCAGAATCATGGCATCGCTGGCCCCTACACACGGAGACGCAGAACTGACAAACATAGTAAGGGTTACAAATCCATCCAGAATGTCGTTCGGACTTGGAATATAGGCTGGATTAACCAGAGCCGGATTATTGAAAACACCGGTTCCGGTAGTTGTCCAGTAAACAGATACAGCATTGACTGCCATTGCATCGGAAATGGTATAGGTTGATCCTTCACAGATGATATTGTCGGCACCGGCATAAGCTGTTGCCTGTGATGATATGGACAGTACCATATTATCGGTATCCGGTCCGCAGGGGGCAGCGGATTGTCCGGTCACGGTAAGTATGACGGAACCGGCAATGATATCTGCAGTACCCGGTGTGTACACCGGGTTGATGATGGTTGCATCATCAAATGTACCCGTTCCGCTGGTAGTCCACAGCAGGTCGGAGGCATTCTGCGATGAGGCTCCGCTCAGCGTGAAGGAAGAGCCTTCACAGATGACAGCATTCTGACCTGCATCAACAACAGCCTGACGTGATATGCCCAGAACCATAGTATCGCTTGCCCCGACGCAAGGTGATGCGGAAACGACAAACAGGGTGAGCATGACTGACCCATCCTGGATATCGTTCATGCTTGGGATGTATGTCGGATTTATCAGTGCCGGATTGTTGAAGAATCCGGTGCCGGATGAAGTCCAGATTACAGAAACAGCATCGGTGGCCGTTGCGTCTGTCAGTGTGTACGAAGAGCCTTCACAAATGGTGTTATCGGAACCGGCATAGGCCGTTGCCTGTGGCGAAATGGTCAGTATCAAATCGTCTGAAACAGGTGTACATGGCGCAGCTGATTGACCCGTGATTGTGAGTGTTGCAAAGCCGGCGGCCAGATCTGATGCACCGGGCGTATATACAGGATTGATGATGGTTGGGTCATCAAATATACCTGTACCGCTGGTGGACCAGAGTATACCTGTCGTAAACTGCTGGGTTGCCCCGTTAACCATATAATCCGATCCTTCACATATGGCTGCATTCGCACCTGCATTCACAAATGCCTGACGTGAAATAGCAAGTACCATATCATCACTGGTTCCAATGCATGGAGCGGCAGAGTTTACAAACATAGTAAGGGTAACGAACCCATCCTGGATATCGTTCGGACTAGGGATGTAGGTTGGATTGGCAAGGGTGGGATTATTAAACAATCCCGTTCCAGAGGTAGTCCAGAGTACAGATGCTGCATTGGTTGATGTGGCATCAGCCAATACATAGGTGGAACCTTCGCAGATAATGTTATCTGCCCCTGCATAAGCGGTTGCCTGTTGTGAAATCGTCAGGACCATGGCATCGGTATCCGGTCCGCAAGGGGCTGCTGACTGAGCCGTAAGAATCAGGGTTACTGAACCCGCTGCCAGATCTGCCGGACTTGGGGAATACTCGGGATTCAGGCTTGTTGCATCGTTAAAAGTTCCTGTGCCGGTGGTTGTCCAAAGCAGGCTTATTGCAAACTGCTGTGTTGCTCCGTTGATTATATACGGCACTGCATCACAGATGCTTACATCTGGACCAGCATATATATTGGTCTGCCTGGAAATGGTCAGTACCATCTCATCAAAATCACCGCCACAAGGAGGATCAGAGTTGACAATCATCGTAAGTGTAACAAAACCATCCAGGATATCGTTCGGACTCGGAGTGTACACCGGATTGGCCAGGGTAGGATTGTTGAATGTTCCGGTTCCGGAGGTTGTCCATAGTATATTTGCCGCGTTGGATGCAACCGCATCGGTAATCGCATAAGGAGAGCCTTCACAAATAATCGCATCAGCTCCTGCATATGCTATAGCCTGTGGCGAAATGGTCAGAACCATATTATCGGTTGCCAGCGGACAAGGCAAAGCAGAGGGTGCTGATAAAGTAAGCACGACGGAACCGGCGGCTATATCAGCGGCACCCGGAGTATAAACCGGGTACAGGATTGAAGGATCATCAAATGACCCTGTTCCACTGGTCATCCAGAGTAAACTGGCAGCATTTTCAGCTGTAGCAGATATAGGTATATAGGTCTGCCCTTCACAAATGGCTGCATCAAAACCTGCAAATACCACAGCCTGACGGCTGATGGTCAGTACCATCTGATCAGCATCGCCCGGACACGGTGTTGCCGATGAAACAGTCATGGTCAGGGTAACAAAACCATCGAGGATATCGTTCGGACTTGGTGTGTAAACAGGATTAACAAGCGTGGCATCGTTGAATGTGCCCGTACCCGTGGTTGTCCAGAGTACAGTCGCAGCATCCGGGGCTGTTGCATCG
>JAZDHI010000006.1:0-4074 GCA_043806115.1 Bacteroidota bacterium | reverse complement strand
TCCGTATTCAAGAACTTCATTACCTATCGACTGTCCTACTTTGTTTACCAGTTCTGTATCCCAGGTCGAAGCAAGCAAAGTTGCGACAGGGAAAGCAGTACAGTAATATGTATTCTGATCATTTTGCCTGGTTGGGCTGATCCTTAATCCTGCTGGTCCGTCAGCAACTACCATAGGTGAAATACCCAGCCGTTCTATTCCCAATGTTGTTCCGGCTGCACCGGCAACCAAACTCTGGGTTTGCCCGATAACCGGAGCTGCCGGAGTATTTGCAGCAGAGGCTGCAGGAGCAGCAGGTGAGGCACCGGGCATCCGCATTCCTGTGCCGACAACCATACCTGCTTTTTCTTCGAGTGTCATGGCTGCAATAATCTTTTTAACCGGATCCTTGCCAAGTTTAGGTACAATTTGTGTTTGTGAGTTGACTGGCATACGAAATGCCACAATCAGGAAGAATAAGAAGATATTTTTTTTCATAACTATAGAATTATTTGAGTAAACAAAAAATTTCTATTCCCAGGTATCAGTACGAAACGATGATGCCGGTAAACCTTCAGTATTGAAAAGATCTCCAACGATAAAGTCTTTGAAAGCATACCTTACAGCAACAGGTTCTGCAACAGACGGACAAAACAGGGTAATCCCACTACCAATTATAAATGCTTTGGCCGGGAAGAACCGTTTATTTGTACCCGCAACCTCGAAACACGACAACTCTTTTCCATATGAAGTAAGACCATTGACTGCGTTATTGAAAGTCAGCTTTACTACCGAACCTGCAACTGTCATTTCCTTGAGGACAGGTCCCGAGCTGGCAAATCCGGCTTTCCTGTAGGTATTTGCAAGGGCAAGAAATGCAAGACGGTCAGAACCAGCCTTTTTATTGGCAGGATGAATACAATCTTTTTCACCGATATCCATGATAGAGGCCATACCAATATCAGGAATTGCAGTTGATGCTTTAAGCTGAGCTTCGCGAAGATATGCAGAGTTCAAACCGGTTGGTCCATAATCGAAAGGAGCTATCTGGATGTAGTAGAATGGAAATTCACCAACACCCCATACAGAGCGCCAGTTTTCGATCATCCCTGGCAACAACTGGACATATTGGTTCGCTTCATTGCGGTTTGATTCACCCTGATACCAGATTGCGCCTTTGATACCATAGCCAACCATAGGGTTTATCATTGCATTAAATAAAACAGTAGGTGTCTGCTGTGACAGAGTCCCCTGCTGGTTTTTATCCGGAAGTTTAATAAAATCAAATTTTTGAAATCCGTTTTCGCTGATCCAGGGTTCGATACGGGTACCTCCCCAGCTGGTATTGATCAGTCCTATAGGAACATTCAACGCCTTATACAGCATTAAACCAAAATAGTAAGCAGTTGCACTGAATTCGCTGACATTTTCAGGTTCACAATTCTTCCAGCTTCCTGAAAAATCATCTAATGGTTGCAGGCTGGTGGCCTTTTTCACTGTAAATAAACGGATTGCAGGATTTGAAGAAGTTGCAATGGCTTCATTCGATCCTGTTATGGGCTGATTCATATAGCCCTTAATAGGCATTTCCATATTCGACTGCCCTGAACAGACCCAAACCTCCCCTATCATTACATTTTTCAGTCTCAATGTTGTACCATCGCTGATAGTAACTTCATAAGGTCCGCCTGCCGATGGTGTAGCAACCTTAAGTTTCCATTTTCCGTCATTACCAGCCCTGGCAGAATAATTTTTATTATTCCATGAAGTTGTAACTTTAACTGTAGCATTTTTTGCAGCTGTTCCCCATATAGCTGCTTCTGTCTGTTGCTGTAATACCATATTATCGCCAAATATCGCCGGCAATTTTACTTCACCATAAAGGGCGCCGGAAGAAATGACAAGTGCAATTAGCAATGTCATTAAAGATGAAAGTATTCGCTTCATTTATTCATTAAATTAATTTGACAACTTTTTTTTCAAAACCAAACTTATTGAACCTTTGTGCCTTGGTGGCGATTTTTTTTGCCACAAACAACAAAACACCAAGGGTCACAAAGAAATCACTTAATAGCTGCAAGCCATGCCTGCGCCATAAGCTGTGCTCCTGCGAGAGTAGGATGAACACCATCTCCTGTCCAGTAGGCTCCCGGAGCTTGTTTCTGGGCCTCATCATAAATTTTCTGATAGGGAACAAAAGTGGCTCCGAACTGTGTGGCAATTTCGCGTGCTGCCTTCTGATAACCGTAGAATTCAGGATACCATTTATCATCAACGGCTTTAACTCCTTTAACTGCAAGTGGCTCACAAATAATGAGTTTCACATTTGGGAGTGCCTTTTTTGTTCTTTCAAGAAGAGCAATATAATCATTTTTGTATATCTCGATAGTTCCGTTATATTTCCCATCAAGTTTATGCCAGATGTCATTAACCCCGATAAGGATACTTAATATATCCGGTTTTATTTCAAGACAATCCTTATCCCACCGTTCAGCCAACTGATATACTTTATTCCCTGAAATACCTTTATTATATACTTTAAGATTCAGCGATGCATATTTTTCCAGAAGTGCTGCACCTGCCAGCATCGGGTAGCCCGACCCCAGCACTCTTGCATTATTGTAAGAGTTATCTTCTTTGTTTCTGCCGGAATCAGTTATTGAGTCACCCTGGAAAAGAATAATGTTATTCTTGCTTAATGTATTCTTCTTCACTCCTGCCGGGACCATTGCTGCTGACAGTATTTCGGGAATACTGACTGCCAATAATCCGCCCATAGCGGCTTTCTTAATGAAACTGCGTCTGTTGTTGTTTTGATTTTCCATTTTCTATCTTGTTTGTTATTTTTATTAATACCTTTTGACGAAATCATCTGCATAAGCATTAATCTCAGAATCAGTTAAATGAGCCGCTGAATTAACGATTACTCTGTATCTGAAAGTTGCAGATTGGCCTGCAGGAATTGTAAAATTGAATATCTCTTTCCCTTTTGTGAAATCGTTCCAACCAAACGGATTGGCGGCGAATAATCCGTATCCCCGTGCATGCCAGTAGGTCGGGTATCCCGGGTTTTTTGGATGGTCACAGACTACGAGTGAGACTTTCTCATCACCTATAATGCCAAAAAGGTCCATCCATTTTGCACGTGTACCCCAGACAGTTTCTCCGGTGACTCCTTCGCTGCTTCGGTAATTACCGCTGACTCCTTCGTTTTTTGTGTTCTTTTCCTTTGAAGGATTACCGCTTGCATCTATCAGGATAACTCCCTGACTGGAAGGCAATTCCAACTGACGGGCAACCCTGATACCGAACATACCTTCTTTTGTGTCTTTGAACAAAACCGCGGTATCGACTGCCGTCAAGGTCGTAATCCGGTCAATTATCCGGGCTGATCCTCTGGCAATAAAGTGATATTCAGTCTTTTCTGTCATGAGTTCTTTCTCTTTTGGATCAACCCAACTCTCAAAGGAAACAAATGATCCTTCACCGGACCCTTCTTTTAGCTGATCTATCCGCAGATGTCTGATAACCCCACCATTAGACTCTTTTACTCCCCGGTAACCATTGCCCCAGAAATCATGACCGTTTACATTTCCATAGTTTAACCAGATACCAACCTGGTGGATATGGTCATTCTGTTCGCCTTCTCTTGGTTTTAACGGAAATCCACGTGTAATCTCTGTTCCCGCTGAAGTGTAAACCGGATATAGTATAGGTTTATAAACATTATCTGGCCAACATAATGCGGTAAAAAGTTTTCCGTCAATCATAATGTCAACCTTTTTATCAGCTACACGGTTGACAAAATCAACCTGTGAAATCTTTTGTTCCCCGGGTTGATTACGCCATGAAATGGATAAAACAACACTTAACAGTACAATAGATAATGATTGTACTTTCATAACCTGCGAATTAATTAATCAAAACCAGTACAAGATCAACTTAAACCTCATCATTAACAACATAAGGTTTACGGTACTCTCTTGTCAGCATTTTATCTGCCTGGGGGTCTTCAACAAATTTTTCTTTCGTACCGTCAAATATTAACTCACGACCCAGACGGTATGAAATATTGGCAAGTGCAGGAAGCGCAGC
>JAZDHI010000005.1:0-2485 GCA_043806115.1 Bacteroidota bacterium | reverse complement strand
TTCTGTTCATGGCATGTAATGTTGATGAGTTAGTTATTCACCGGACAAAAGATGCTCTGGCATACGATGGGATTGCTTTTGATAAATGTGACACTTTCTTTTGTAACGAGCCAACAATACTGACGGGGGGAGGAGATAATTTCAATGCGGGTTTTTGTTTCTCACTTTTTCATGATTTTGATCTCTTCAATCATTATTGGTGGTGAATGCTGTTTCAGGATCGTATGTAAAAACCGGAATCAGCCCCGATATCGGCGAGCTGATAGATTTTTAAAACAAAAAATGAACGTTGGTTCTTAATAGAGCTCACGTTACTTTAATATCTGTAATATTTGCAGATTTCCGTCATTAACTGCAGTTACAAGATAATGTTTCCCCAATATCATTATGGGGAGTATCTTCCTGGCATCTCCTTTTATCTCAAGGCCGCTTTCCACAGGCATCAGTGCTTTGTATCTGTGATCTGTATCACCCAATAAACACCAGCCATAACTGGCATCATAACGACCTATAGAAGGTCTTACGGAATAATTGTTCCCGACAAGGACAATATCCATCTTTCCATCCAGGTCAAAATCACTAACCAGAATATCGCGAACCGGGGAAAACTGGGCTACTGTGGGAAGTTCATTTATTTCAAAAGTTCCATCTCCATTATTCAGGAATAGACAACTTTCAAAGAGCACTGCTCTTTTCAAGATGGATTGGGCTAATGCATTCTTACCAAAGATATCCTCTGCTGTCTTTCCTCCAAAATCAGAATACTTGGGGTACATTTTTTTTAAACCAGTTATCTGATTGTCCATCTCATCCAGAGAAGCCACAGGGTAACTGATACCGTTTTGAAAGGAACAGATCAACTGATCAAGTGATCCATTGTTATCAAAATCATTCAAATACATTTCTACTGGTTCCTTTGTTGAAGCCTTTAGCAACGAATTCAGCCCCAAATTCCCCCCTATTAAATCCAAATCACCATCCCTGTCAACATCCGCAACATGTATGCAGTTCCACCATCCTGATGTTTCATCCAGACCAGTGGAGCTGGTTACGTCAGTAAAATGCCCCTTATCATTCCTGAATATACAAACCTTCATCCATTCACCTGCTAATATCAGATCCGGGTCACCATCCTGATCATAATCCATCCAGCTTGCGTCAGTCACCATACCAGCATTTTTCAGACCGTTCGTTCTATAATTTGTCACATCCTTAAAAATGCCATCTCCATCGTTTTCAAGTAGAAACTGATCGGGTGACCATCCATAGGCACCCGGTACAGACCTCGAACCTACAAACAGGTCCATATCACCATCGCCGTCAAAGTCACATGGCCGCACACATGATCCATTATGAGACATAAAAGGCAATTCACTCTTACTAAATCCTCCTTTTCCATCATTTATAAGCAGCAAGTCAGTCAGCAACGGATTCCCAACGGGTAACTCATTGCCTCCCCGTACAATATATAGATCGAGATCACCGTCACTATCAGCATCAAAAAAGGCTGCATCTACATCATCGGCGAAACGGTCATTTATAAGAAGAGGCACGTTTAGTGGCTTGAAAGCTCCGTCATTTTGTTGAATAAAAATCATGGCTGTCTGCCCTTTCGCCCCACCCACAAATAGATCTTCCAATCCGTCACCATTTACATCACCAACAGCCAGAGGTGGTCCCTCCGCCGATAGACTATGGGGAATCAGGCGCTCACGGTTAAAATCCACGTAAGCATCTTCTTTGTGCCTGTACTCCAGTCCCGGGATCCGAGTCCGGGAAAACAACTTCATATTTTCATTGTCCTGCTCATTTCCTCTTACAGGTTTCCCCGCATTTCTCATTTCTAATGTGATAACCTTATCAATCGGAACATCTTTTATCATTTGTTCTGACCTGTCCGGCCAACGTACAACAATTGAATCGATCACATTTGCCGGCCCCAACCCAAAATGTAACACATCGGAAGTGGCAGACATAAACCCCCTTGTCGGAAATTGCTCGGCAACCTGTTTTTGACCACTACAATATAATGTAATACGGGCCCCAATTCCTCGGGTGTTCAACCCTTTTCCTTTTAATACCACAGATAAAAAATGGTTATCCAGCTGCGTTGCAGCATTATTCCTGTAGATAAATGCCTGATCATTGATATTGTTGACAATAAGATCCAGATCGCCATCATTATCGAGATCAGCATAAGTGGCTCCATTGGAATAAGACCGTGTGTCAAAACCCCATGCTTTGGCCATATTCGAAAATGTGAGATCACTATTGTTTTTATAGATGTAATTGACATTTGGATATAGGGGCATCTTCTCGTACAATACCCTATCCGTAACACCACTATTATCCTGAGAAGGAAAATATCTGTTCCCTCCTGTTAAAAATTTGATATAATCCAGATCATTAGCCCTTCGGTATATACCGCTGGTAATAAAAAGATCCTTCCATCCGTCATTATCCACATCACAAAACAAAGGCGACC
>JAZDHI010000004.1:0-6824 GCA_043806115.1 Bacteroidota bacterium | reverse complement strand
ATTCATGCCAAAGAACTTCGTTGTTTATCCGGGTTCCACCTAAGAATTGACGTTTACAATCGAAACACTTAAAGATTTGGATCCCGTTTTTGTGACCATTTTTCTTGGTTCTTGGACTATTGCAGTAAAAGCATTTTTTTTGTTCATAGCTTTCAAATTCACCAAAGCTATATCTTTGTAAGGCTTGAAGTTAATTACAGCCTGAATTTTGTCTATTAAGCCTAAAATCAGCAGACCCTAATTACCACTCACTTTTATGAATTTCCACTTTTATCCGGTGTTGTTCTCTATCAATTTCAGATAGAGCATTCCCCCAAAAACCAAAACGATCAACCTGGAATTGGTTTCTGAATTAGCAGATATGAAGATAAAGAGGAATAAGTTTTTAAAATGTACTTACGACCGGGAAAACTATTCTCTGAGGCAGCGCGCACTGCGACCTCGTGCCTTTAAGCTGCCATTGTTCACATTACTGGCACCGCTGCTGAAGGTAAGGCTACGGCCGTAGTCTGGATCGTTTTGCGAACTACTCCAGTAAAAACCTTCCGAACCGCGGTAGCTCAGAGAACCACCACTGCCGGCCAGAAAGCCTGCTGCATGTAATTTTAATAATGACGCGAAAGTGCCGTTGTAGTTGTTCCAACCGCCGGATGCATCAGCCGTTTCCCATTCGGTAGCTGTAGGCAAGCGCCAGCCGCTGCCCAAAAGCAAAGTACAAGGGTCGTTGGTCGCCAGCCAATCGCTGTTTTCGTTGATGTTGCTGATCCATGTTGTATTTGGGGTGCGGGTGCTGCCATCATGCATAAACCCCTGCTTCCGGTTAAATTGCCAATACCATCCGGAAGCTGATTCGGAAGCATCTGTAGCTGTTGAAGCCTGATTGTCAGCGCCTAGATTTTGTGTTATCCAACATTTGTTACTTCCAGTAAGGTTGGATTCAACAGTTTCGTAAGTAACAGTTTTACTAACAGGAGCTGTATTTCCGGAATTGTGATTTTTTTGAATTGGTGAGCCACAAACAAAAGGCGTAATTACGATAGTTTCATTCCCATAGGATGTTCCAACACTATTTGTGGCATAGGCCCTAATGAAATATTGCGTTGAAGCATTAAGACCTGATATACTACTGAAAAAGGGTCCAGAACCACTGCCATCTATTGAATAACTATCATTCAGAGTCGGGTTTGGATTAATACTCCAGCATACACCTTTTGCAATGATAGTTGAACCACCATCGTGTGTTACATCACCACCGCCTTCTGCAGTACTGCTGTTAAACCATCCCGTTACCACCATGGGTAGCGTTGGCGCATCAGTAGTTCCATTACTAATACATCTGAGGGTTGATCCTACATATTTAGAATCCTCAGTTACAGTAAAAGTTTCATTATCGAAAAGTATTGCTTTAGCCAATGAGTTCTCATCTTCGTTTTGATTTCTACTCCAATAAAATCCTTTTGTACCTCTGAAATAAATGTCATTGATCATTGGATATAAAAAGCCTGAAGCATGAAGTTTGAGTTGTGAAGAAAATGCATCATTATAATTATTCCAATTTCCATTAGTCATAGCGTTTACCCACTCGGAATGAGTCGGTAGCCTCCAACCAATGCCAAGTAAAAGGGAACATGGATCTTTTTCGGGTTGCCACTCATTATTATCCATTATTGGATAGGCTAGTTCTACATTGGGCGTAAGGTTAATCCCATCATGCTTAAAACCATTAAATCTGTTGAATTGCCAATACCAACCAGCTGCAGGTTCAGTATCATCTGATGCAGATGAGGCTTGTTGATCAGCTCCAAGATTTTGGGTAATCCAGCATTTCGATTCACCTGAAAGATTTGTTAATGTGACACCATAGGTTACTGTTTTGGTGACCGGGGCAACACTACCAGCAATATGGGTAAGGGTGAAGTTATTGCAGTTTATTTCGGCAGGTGTTGCAAAATTTTGCTGGTTCCCATAAGCAGTTCCCTGGATATTGGAGGCATAAGCCCTGATATAATAGGTAGTTTCAGGATTAAGTCCATCAATATTACTTACATATGAACCAGACCCGATTCCGTCACTGGTATGGCTATCACTGATTGCCGGATTCTGACTGGTACTCCAGCAAACTCCTCGTTGCAAAACAGGAAGGCTGCCAACCTCACTTATATTTCCTCCTGAAACAGCAGAAGAGTGTGTTATACCGGTAACTTCTGCAGTAGTGATTGTCGGCATAGTTACACTTCTGACACATCTGACAGAGAAACCATATTTCTTCTGGTTATTCCCCCGGGTCAGGCTGCTGGTATTGTAAAAAATGCTTCTGTACCAGGAGAAGCCGGCATTCATTTCCGTTGAACTCCACCAGATGCCATGGTTGCCAAAATTACTGAAGGTCCCGTCATTTGTGCGGTAACCGCCAGCCACTCCCGTAAAACTGCTGGTATTGGTTGCCCCGTTATTTGGGGTATTCCAGTGAACGGTTCCGGTTTCTTTCATTTTTCCACCGGCAACTGCCGTACCACCCAAGTAATCGGATAAAATAGTCCACTCGGTATCTGTGGGTACGTGCCATCCGGCCGGGCAGAGGTTTCTGCTGTCGGTTACGGCATAGTAGTTATAGAGTTTTCCATATGGAATTTCATATTGGTTATCGTTGTTCATCCAGCACCAGCCACCGGTTGAAAGTGCTGACCAATCCGTACTGCTAAAGACCTGCTGTATGGATTCACCATTGTTGTAAAGGGCCACTTTCAGGTTTTCGCCCATCCACTCCTGATTGCCAAGAACTACGGTCGTGTAGGAATTATTCTCTATATCAATCACACCATTTCCCGGAATGTAGAGAGCTGTAGTAAAACTGACTTCATTTCCATAGGCTGTTCCTGCGCTGTTGATGGCATATGCCCTGATATACCAGATTTGGTTCGGGGTTAAACCGTTGAGGTTACTGGCATATGCCCCCGGACCGCTTCCATCGCTGGTAAACTGATCGGCAAGGGTTGGATTGGAATTGCTGCTCCAGCAAATGCCCCGCTGGGTTACCGGTGCGCCACCATCAGAAGTAATATTGCCCCCTGAAATGGCTGAAGTTCCTGTGATACCGGAAACTGTCTCAGTGGTAAGTGTCGGTAGTTCAGCCAGTGTTGTAAAACTGATCTCATTGCCATAGGCAGTACCGGCAATATTTGTGGCAAAAGCCCTGATGTAATAGGTTGTATATGGGATAAGGCCGGTCAGTGTGCTGATAAAACTTCCGGTTCCGCTTCCGCTGACGGTTATGTCATTTGAAGTTGTGGGCAATGGGTTGGTGCTATAGCAAACACCCCGCTGAACCACCGAAGCGCCACCATCGCTGGTTACAGTTCCACCGGTGACAGCGGTTGTAGCAGTTATATCAGTCGGGGCAGCAGTCGTAATCTCAGGTAAAAAGGAACTGGTCGAAAAGCTGACTTCATTCCCGTAAGCAATGCCCATGCTGTTGATGGCATAGGCACGGACATAATACAATGTGTTGGGCAACAAACCTGTTATATTGCTTAAAAAGCTGCCTGACCCGCTGCCATCAACGGTCAGAAAGTCAGTCGTTGTCGGATTGGGCAGGGTGCTCCAGCATACGCCTCTTTGAGTAACAGGTACCCCGCCGATGCTTGTAATATTGCCTCCACTGGTAGCGGATGTTTCGATGATATCCGTCACTTCATCTGTCGTTATTGTGGCCAGGGTAGCGTTGGTTGTGAATATCAGCTGATAGCCATACACTGTTGCTTTATCATTGGTGGCATAGGCCCGGACATAGTAACTGGTATTGGGCATTAGGTTGTTCATGGTACTGACGAAATTACCCGCACCGGTTCCATCAATGGTGAAATCATTTGAAATGGTCGGACTGGGACTTGTATTCCAGCAAATACCGCGCGAAGTTACCGGAGATGAGCCCTGGTTGACCACCTCCCCACCACTGCTTGCAGTGGCATGTGTAATGTTGGTTACGCTGCCGGTGAAGACTGATGGATCAGCAGAGAAAGGCCGGAAAGCGGTGGTAAAGGTATAGGAGTTATTGTCAGCAATTATAATATCTCCGCTATCGGTAGTCCCGTCACCATTGGCATCGGAAGCATTGTAACCGGTGGCAAACTGGTTTGATTCGTTATCGAGGATGGTCATATCCCCTGTATCTACAAAGCCGTCCTGGTTCACATCGGCTGCATAAATACAGTATTTGGTTCCTTTTAGTATCAGGTTATCGTTGTATGCCCTGGTTTTCAGATCTGAAAAGTTGTAGGACATGGTATCCTGGTTAAAAGCAACCGGGAACTTCGACCAGGTCTCGATGCTGTTACGGTGGGAAATTACAATATAGTACTCCCCGTTGTAGTTTCCGGGGACGTCGAGATGGCAGAGGCCGTTCTGATCAAGTTGGACCGAATCCGCAACAAACTCAATGGTATAAGGGAAGGTGCTTCGGGCCAGGCCAACAGTAATTTCATCGGCCACAGTTCCGGGGAAATCCCTGCCGTATGCTTTGTTCATTTGCCCAAGGGCCTGGCTGTAGAGGCCTTCGAGGTTGAGTTCGAGGTTAACTTTTTTCCTGATCGGGCTTACCGAACCATTCAGGTAGTAATCCCCGAAAGGTTCATCGATGATTACTGGCGGATTTGGAGGTCCGTTGCATGCCATGTAATAATCTCCACCACCAGCGAAAGTCAGATCAGTGGTGCCGCCATGAAAAACAAATTCAATATCAAAAAATATTTCATCCGCAGGACATACAGTATCCGGACCATAAGTTCCACCCATTTCATGATAGTAGATTTCTATCCATAAACTGCCATGTGATTGATCAATGTAAAATGCCATTGTATTGATCTGACATACCTCCCACGGAATTGGCGAGCAACTATAACGGCTCAGGCAATTATTGCATACAAGCATATCGCCATATACGTTGGTAACTCCAATAAATGTCAATACGGAAGGGTCAAAATCGATAACCAAACTACTGGAACACATATTAAAATCCGTAACCGCAAAGAAAGGAACCAACACATTGGAACCAGGTACTGCTTCAACATCACCAATTTCAACAACAGGAGCATAAAGAAACCAATACTCATTTTCAAGTTCAACTTGAATTTCATCCGTTTGGGCACCATTACTGCTTTGTATGATGTTTCCCGAACAGGTAAACGGAACGATTGTACACCCGGGTTTAACGAAGATTGTTGTATCAATCGTCCCGTTGATCGGAGATAATGTAAGCTGGTCCGAGTAACCTGTTTCCGGTTCCAGTGAAATCTGAATCTGACATTCCGCCGGATAAGCATAATTTGTATAAGCTACAATGATTAAGTCATCTGTCAGGTTGCTCGCAGTCACCTGGTAACTTGATACCGGAGTAACGGGTTGGTTATACACCCCGTTCAAATACCCATATACAGAATTTGTAATGACTGGTTGGTTCAGTATTTGAATTTCAGGCAAAAAGGGTGCTGTCTGAACTGCATGGGAAAGATCAATATTTAATCCCCCTTCTGATGCGTAGCCATGAAAAGGATGAGCAACCGACAGCCATATTCCGGCAATCAAGGCCGGCAATATCCGGGAAAAAGCCTTTATATTTTTCATCGTTGTAAAAAGTTGGGGGGGTGAAATACCATATCAAATTAATTATGAATTAATTGATGTGAGTATATTGGGTATTAAGGTTTAACAAGTTAAGATATACCAGCTAAATAAGTATGATAATCAAGGAAGAGAAGTAGAGAATACTAAGTTACGAAAAAAAACGCATACATTATCATAAATTAACCAATTAATTTATGATTTTACATTAATTTATATATTTAAAAAATTAAATAAGTAGAAAATCTGATTTTAACCTGATGATTGCTGTATCATAAATCATACAGATACGCTATATATTGATATTCAATTTATTCAATAGTTGATAAGCCAATCTTTTTACTTACTTGATTTCATTTTTATATTTTAATCTCTAACCTCTAACCTGGAAAGAAATACGTATTACCCTCCTCAACTGTCAGTCCGATTTTTTCGATCATTTTCTGGGCATGGTTTGTAATTTCATTCAGGTACCATTTATCGTTGATTCTGATCTTCTTCAGATCGGTGAGCATCTGGATATAATCGTTAACTGAGTACGATTTAAGTAAGTTCTTCTCTTTCAGCTCAAGGTATAAGTGCTGATACCACTGAAGGGTCAGGTGATTCACAAACATCCATCCATAGTGTGTATGGTCATCCTGCATGTAAGTATGATCTGCTTCTATAACATTCTTCATTCCATCAAACATTACCTCAATAGCCTGCCGTGATTTATAGGTTTCATAGACATCCTTAACTGTTTTGAACTGAAAGTTAGTCAGCAGGGCGAGTGTTCCGAAAGTATTTCGTTTTTGATGGAATCCCTGTAGTGAGTAATGTTCAGGATGCGTCTCTATGCGTGGCAGGTAGTTATTTTCTTCTTTTACTTTAAGTGATTCATCCAGGTAGACAAACAATGAAAGATCTTCAGAGGAATATATCTGATACCAGATAAACCTTTTTTCATGTTTAAAATATGAATCTGACTGCTTGAATGTATTGCCTTCAATATGTGTATAATCAAGTATCGCGTTGTCGCTTTTGAGCGGCAGAATAAACTTCAGATTTTCCTGCTGCATCAGATCAATGTTCTTTTTCGAATAGAATCCTTTGTCTGCAACAATTACGGCATCGTTCAACCCTGCTTCAGCCAGAGCATTTTTGAATGCTTTTACTTCCCTGATATTGCCGGGCAACACCCTGTAATAAACCGGCATGTTTGATTT
>JAZDHI010000003.1:0-111487 GCA_043806115.1 Bacteroidota bacterium | reverse complement strand
TTTCATCGAATAGATGGTTTCAGCAAGGAACATACCCTTAAAGATTGCCGGGCGTGTGAGTGTTGAAGCATTTACCGACAACTTGTGCTTATAAATTGAATTGGCATTGGAATTGCCCAGATAAAGCACACCGGTTACATAAGCTCCTTCCATAAACTGTACATCACTGTCAATATAGAAAATTACTTTAAACTCATCCGGATTGATCGTGATATTCTTCTTTGAAATAAGTCCGTCCCTCAAATGAACCTTTGTACATGGTGCAAACTTCAAGGTGGCTCCATCTTCCATCCTTATTAATTTGATGTCAAGCACAGGTTGTGTAAAGATGGCTGTTGCATTGACTCCGACTTTGACTTCCTTATACAAATTGCCATCGAGTGTCATTGTGGTATTGGCAGGTATGTTTTTAATGATGGTGGGGTTGCCTGACATGGCCTCAAATGCCGGCCATGGGAGTGTCAGCGGCGTAAAATACTTATTTGTGATTAAACTGGTTGCGTCAGGGAGAATCAGTTTTGCCTTGGCAAATGTACCTTCGTCGGTAACCATTGTACCGTACCTGGCTTCCACACAACCAGCCCAGATGTTCTTAACACCGATACCGCCATCATTCACCGTATTTCCATCCATCCTGACGTGCTTGTTGGCAAAGATCACATAGGAAGAGAGCAGGTTTGTGATGTCAACTGTAAGGTTATATGTTTTCGTGGCTGTACAACCTGATGCGTTGGTAACAGTCACTGTATAAACACCCGAAACACCTGCCAGAATAGACTCAGTCGTTTCACCGGTTGACCATAACCAGGAAACTGCTGGTGTCAGTGAAGCCTCAGCCGTTAACAAAACACCCTGACCCTGACAGAATTCGGGTAAGAGACTTTCTGTAATAGCAGCATCAATCGGTGCATTGACGGTCATTTCAATCACATTCGATTCAGCAGCTCCGGTCCAGTCGGACATACAATCAACGCGGGCAAGGCGTTTGAACCAGGTGGTTGCCGTCAGAAATCCCGGATCGAAGGTTTCGGCATTGCTGTTGTCAATATCCATGAATGTGATGTTGTCGTTTGATAGTTGCCACTTGAACTCAAGGTTACCATTGAAACCGACTGGTAATGAAATATTGGTAATCAGAGACGGATCAAACTCACCGCAATTTGCCTGGGCATTGCCGATTTCACCACCAAATGCAGGATTAAGGCATTCTGAGGTTCCGGCAGCAATAAAGTGAGGAGCGTCCGCTGTTCCGGAAGTTGATATAACACCATAATTGTCTGTAGCTTTGATATAATACTCGATTCCCTGAACTGTCATTAATGCACCTGGAATCATAGCCTCATAGTTATCACCTGTGGTTTTATTCATGATTAACATTGAATAAACCGGATTTCCTCCTGCAACCCTGTAGAAGAGCTGGACTGACTGCAGAGATAAAGTAATATCTGTGACTTCGGCCAGAATAGGAATAGCGATACCAGGTAAGGAATTTGTTACTGGTGTATGAATGATAACCGGTGGTTCATTATCAACAGCAATTGAATAAGGGTTATTTACCGGGTCAACTGCCGGGCTGGTGGCAGATACCTGACCATCGGTTGCAAAAATATAGTATTGAACACCCGGGAACAACACCGATCCTCCGGGTATTGTACCACTCCAGATATCTCCTGCAACATTTATCATTGTAACGGGCAAATAAACAGCATCTCCGATTTTTCTGAAATATAATGTCGCACTTTGAACAAAGGGTGCTTCTGCATCAGTGATTAATGCTGTGATTTCGATATCAGCACCTGAAGGTTGTGATGTTGAGTTGATATTGATTGTAGCAGGTGTTAACGTGATAACCGGACCACTACCCTGATTGATAAATTCAAGTGACAGACCACCCGGATAACCATAAGAATCATCTGCATTGAACCCATAGATATATATCCCGAACTGGTTGGAATTGGAATTATTGGAAGTATGTGTACCAACTGTTAAAGGTAAAGCACTTCCGGAAAATCCTGATGTGGAAATGTCGTTGAAAAGTGCGGGATTAACCAGAATATTGTCAAGATATTGAAAAGGAATACCTTCAGATTCAACGGTTAAGTTGGCATCGTTGTAAACAAATCCTGAACTCGGTGTAGCAAAGGTATAGCCCGACATAAATTGCTGATATGGCGGTATTATCGTCATAAAGGGGTCTCCGTTATTGGCAATTTCCGGATCCCACTGATTTCCATTGGCGAATTGGGCTGTAAGTATTGGTTTGGTAGCAGTTACGTATGCTGAATTCTCAAGAATGGTTTCATAAAAATCGCCGAAATTCAGGGTTGTGACATAAACTGAATTTATATATAATTCAGTATTATCCTGTGCAGCCAGAAACCTCCAGGTATCTCCGTGTAACCTGCCTGCCAGAGGATAAGTTACAAAAGTCGAACCCCAGGTTGTTGTTGGTGGTATCTGCTCAACAATATGATCACAATAAGCAACACCGGCAGGGATATTGGTGCAGGAATTTCCACTGAAGAAGGCAACAGGTAAGGAAGACTGAACTATAGAACCTGTTAAATCCCCATATCCAAGAACCTGATATACCTGTCCGGCATTCAACGTTACATTAAAGGTAACACCTGCACCGTGGCCCCCAAAAGTACTGCTGGAAGGGGTTATCTGAACGATGTTGTTATCATATGGACTAACAATGGCAAACTCTGGAGCAAAACTAGCCCCGGAAGAACCGGTGTAGGTCATTGCAAGATACTGTGTTGCCAGAATATCTAATGGTAAGCCTAAGAAAGCATCGGTAGTGTAGGCAATCCTGTTCATTCCATAAACCGTTACTTCCTTATCAGCAGTAACATGAATACCTCTATTGGCAATACCTTCACCAGAAAGCATGGCACCGGAAGGAAGGTTTACCCGGGTAATTGTATTCGCAGCAACAGTATAGGCCTGACTAAATGATATCCCCGGTATCTCCACAACTCCCGATGCACTTTCAGAGCCGGTGATATCAAGATATAGATTCGGGCTATAAGTATCATAGTTTCTCATCATTGTCAACCAAAATTCTGTGCCTTTGCTATCGAAAACCTGCTCCCTGTTGCCGGGCATCAGTAGTGGTGTGTTGTTATTACCCCAGTTTTCAGGTTGTTTCAGGTTCGACCGGTAAGAATCGGGTTTGTAATTATCGCGGAGAATCTGAGCTTCTTCCACAGTCAGTGTTATATCTCCGGTGCTGCATGCACAATCCTTTTTAATCTTCTGAGCATAAATGTTACAGGAACTGCCAAGAAGTATCATTGTCATTATCATGACCAGACTAAATATTTTCTTCATCTTTCATTTTTTTTGATTGTTTATTTTCTGTTGAATTCTATACGTGCAATATGGTCGCGTGCCGACCTGGAAAAAATGGTCCCGCCCTTATGTATCTGCATAGCTTGCCATGAAAAATCGGAATATTCCTTAAGAAGAAAAATGTGGTTATCATAATTGATTTCCTTTACTTATATTGTGAAAAGAAAGAACTGAATAATTAATTCGCACTTAATCCGTTTAACGGAATACTGATATAACAGCAAAGTGAAAATGATGCTGGCTTAACATTCATAAAGTCATCATTGAAACTATCCTTTAACTCAGTATAAAGAGTAATGCTAGCTGGGGGAGAATATTATAACCGGTCAAGGACGAGGTTAGTCATAAAAAGCAATCAAAAGATAATGGCAATTAACTAAATTGATAAGAAGATGAACTGTTGCTACCGGATAATTATCAAAATCAGTGTTACGCTATCCGGTTTATTATAATTAGTATCTCAAATAGATATGGCAGAAATTAATTATTTTAGACAGTACTAATATACAAATAAAATGGATAAAATGGATAAAATCCATATAAATTAATATCAAATTAATATTAGTCATTACAAATAGCTTCAACTCAGGTATTATAATATTGATATTCATGTTTTTACAAATATGTCCTTTATCAATCTACATGGAATTTAGTAAAATCTGATATGAATACCTCAAGGGGTTGATTGATATCGTACTATGTCATTTGAATATCAGCAAAAGGGCATTTAACTCATATGGAATGACGTAGAAAAATTTAGTATCCCCTTAATGACCATGATTAAACCCTATATATGATAACAATTAATAATTGAAATCAGGATTTATGTCAAGTATTCCTCTTGCCAATAACCTCATTTTCAGGTAATCAATCAAACAATTCCCTATCCTGACAGGAATTCTGAGAATGAAAGCAAATCCCAAAAGATACCAAACTGTTTATTATTGAAATATAAAACTCAGTTTCTTCCTGACTATAGCATTGAATATCAACAATTTTATCATCGGCAAAGTTGGATTCCTGAATGCATTTATCAGTTTCAAGACAGTTAAACCAGTTGTAAATCACTTAGTTAAATTATTTGAAAATTAATTTTCACCTAACATACCATTGAAAGATATTACTCAATTTTGCACCAAAAGTTACATTTTCCTCAAAACGGGATAAATATCTAAAATACAGCATCTGTTTCTCAGAAAGCTGTCAGTTAATCACCGATAATACTGAATATTATGTTAGCGACTTTAAAATATCCTGTGATGGGATACGTAAAAATCAGGTTGATTGTAAAACATGGTTACAAATGGCTGGTTGAACTGATCGGAGCCGATCTCGAAATTGAAGTTTACGAAGATGATTTCGTGCTTGACACACAATGACCAAACCCATCAAAGCCGCAGTATATTATTAATATTGACCTGAAGCAACCGCGTCAAGGTATGGAACTGCCATCCCCTGCTGTTGAATCAGAAGAATCCGTTATGCTTTCCGTAGCATATGCAAACGGTTTGATAAAACGCTCATTCTGATATTCGCCGTTTACCCTGCAAACAACGCTTTTATCCTAAATTGTCTGCTTATTCCGCTAACCTGGTAAACACAGTATCAGATTATACCTATCGGAAATTCCTGTACTTTTGCATTTCATCGTTCAGATAATGATAAAGGCTACAGATATCACCAAATCTTATGGCAGTTTAAAGGTGCTGAAAGGCATATCACTTGATATTGCAAGGGGTGAAATTGTATCGGTTACCGGAGCATCCGGTGCAGGCAAATCCACCCTGTTGCATATTCTCAGTACCCTTGATCGTGCAGATGGCGGCAAAGTATTGGTCGACGGGATTCATACGGCCAGTCTGAACGACAGGAAACTCGCAGAATTCCGGAACCGGAAGGTGGGTTTCGTATTTCAGTTTCATCATCTTTTGCCGGAGTTTACCGCACTTGAAAATGTCTGCATTCCGGCATTCATTGCCAGAATGAGCAGGAAGGAGGCAGAATTCAGGGCCATGGAATTGCTCAACTTTCTGAATCTGGGCGACAGGGCTTCACATAAACCATCCGAACTTTCAGGTGGTGAACAACAGCGGATAGCTGTTGCCAGAGCTTTGATCAATCAGCCTGCCATACTGATGGCTGATGAGCCATCAGGCAATCTGGACTCTGCCAATGCCAGGCAGCTACACCGGCTTTTCTTTGATCTGCGTGAGAAATTCAATCAAACCATTGTCATTGTAACCCATAACGAAGAACTGGCTGAAATGGCTGACCGGAGAATGATGATGAAAGATGGTTTATTGCTGCATTGATACTGGCCTGACAAAACAGAAAAAGAAACAGGGAAAACAACCTGAACCGTTACATTCAAAAAGAAAACAGTTAAGCAAACTGATATTTCCCATACTAAAAAATATCTCAGACCGTTTATCATAGGTCCGTCTGAACAACGGACCAGTTTTGTATTTCCGTTAATGAACAAAAGGTAATGAAATCTACTTCTAAAAGAATACAACTCCTGCGCAAACCATTGTTACCATTGTGCCTCATTTTAGTATTGTTCCTGTTCCGGCCTGTCATCGCCCAGGTTGTGAATACTGATGAAAAAGCCCGGCTGCAGCAATTTGAAGATGCCATAACCCTTGGTGAACAATACCTGGCCGCAAAGGATTATGCCAGAGCGAAAGCCGAATATCAGAAAGCACTCACGATTGATCCTGCTTCAAAATACCCGAAAGATAAACTGACCTATATCAGAAAGTTATATATTGACCCGGCCGATGAAGCCCGGTTTAAGCAGGCCATGGAGAGTGCCGGCAGATTTATGGAATCGACCGATTATGCCTCTGCACGCAACCAGTTTGAAATGGCTGTGAATATTAAGCCTGAAGACAAAACTGCCCGTGAAAAACTGGCTGAAGCAGACAAGCTGAATCAGGCCAGACAGGAGGCCCTGAATCAATACAAGAAACTGATTGCAGATGCCGATAAACTTTACCAGTCAAAAGACTATGCCGGAGCTCGGGCCGTTTATGAGAAAGCTTCCGTAACCGACCCGGAAGCAGTATACCCCAGACAGAGAATCGGTGAGATCGATGCAAGCTCAGCAGCTGAAAAAGCTCAGAAGGAATCATATGAGAAAACACTTGCTGAAGGTGATGATGCATACATGAACCGTGATTTCGCTACTGCAAAACTTAAGTATGAATTAGCATTGAAGATCAGGCCAGGAGAAAATTATCCGAAGAGTATGCTGGAGCGCGTTTCCCAGGGCTCGGCACAACTGAAGGATGCACAACAAAACTACCGTACTGCAATCGCTTTGGCTGATAAACTTTATGTTGCCGGCGATTATGAGACCGCATTACAGGCTTATCTGAATGCCTCAAAAATCCTGACGGGGGAGACCTACCCTGCCGGACAGATTGAAAAGATCAATGCCATCCTGTTGGAAAAGCAAAAACTGGAAGAAGAATATGCAAAAACTGTGTCTGCAGGCAATCAGTTTTTCGAATTAAAACAATACGCCGAATCAAGGAGCGAATTCCAGAAGGCCAATGATCTGAAGCCGCAAGAAACCTACCCAAAACAGAAAATAGAAGAAATAGCGGTCATTCTACTGGCCATCAGGGAATCAGAAAGAGTTAAAGCCTACAACAAAACCATTTCGGAAGCAGACCAGCTTTTCGATCTGAAAGACTATCTGCCTGCACTTAAAAAATATCAGGAGGCATCGGAAATTAAGGCAGAAGAGAATTACCCCAGAGAGCGGATTTCAACCATCAATAAAATAAATGCCGATACCCGGGCTGCCAGGGAAGCTTATGAAAATGTCATTTCAAAAGCAGACATGAAATATGCAGAAGCAGGTTACAGTGAAGCCATCGTTTTGTACCAATCTGCCAGGGACCTGCAGCCGGATGAAACCTATCCGGTTCAGCAGATTTCCAAAGCTCAGGAACTTATTGCATCCAATCTCAGGAAGGAAGAAGCCTACAATCTTGCGATTGTATCAGGCGACCGTTTAATGGAATCCGGCAAGCCGGAAGAGGCCATTGAAAACTATCAGCAGGCATTGTTGGTTAAGCCCGGCAGTACTTATCCCCAGGATCAGATTACGAAAGCAAATTCCTTACTGGCAGCCAACAAATCAAAAGAAGAACGATACCTGAAACTGATAGCTGATGCAGATAAACTGGCAGGAATGGACGATTTTGCTGAAGCAGTCAAGTCATACACCAATGCACTGGAGCTGAAACCACAGGAAAAGTATCCGGCAGATCAGGTTGTCAGGTTAAACGGACTGATAGATGCGCAGAAAGCAAAACAGGCAGCCTATATCCGGTTCATCGCTGAAGCAGACTTGTTTTTTGGTGTACCTGACTACGAACAGGCCCGAATGAAATATAATGAAGCCCTGGCGCTCAATCCTTCAGAGAAATACCCCCAGGAACAGATTGAGGCCATTCAGCGGATTCTTGAGCAAAGGAAATCACTGGAGGAAAACTTTGCAAGGAGCGTCAGTGAAGGAGACGGGTTTTATAAAGACAATGACTTTGGGAATGCCCTGAAATCCTATAATAATGCAAAAGTACTGAAACCTGCTGAAAGATATCCACACGACCAGATAATACTGATTGAAACCAAAATTGCTGAACAAAAGACAATCAATGACCAATATCATAAAATCATTGCAGATGCAGATCAGAAATATAATTCCTCCGCGTTTGAGCAAGCCATTCCGGATTACCAGGCTGCCCAATTGCTGAAACCGGCAGAAAAATATCCTGCAGATCAGATAGTAAAAGCAAGGGAAGAAATTGAATCAATAAAAAGGAAAGAGGGATCCTATAACCAGGCCATTGCATCCGGAGACCAAATGATGGGAACAGGGAGGTTGGAGGAAGCATTGTTGAGTTATCAGAACGCGCTCAGCATCAAACCAGAGTCCTCCTATCCTCAGGAGCAGATCGTAAAAATAAATTCCGGTCTGGCTGCAAACCGTTCAAAAGATGACCAATACCGGCAACTGATTGCTGATGCAGACAGGCTTTTTCAGGAAGGAATATTTGCTGAATCTGTAAACTACTATACACAGGCCCTGGCCCTGAAACCGCAGGAAAAATACCCTACTGAGCGGATAAATGAACTTCATGGTCTGATTGGAGCCAGGAAAGCAAAACAAGCAAACTATGACCAGCAGATTGCTTCAGCTGACAAACTTCTTAATGAGTCTGACTTTGAAAAGGCTCTGATAAAATATCAGGAGGCTGCGCTAACCCTTCCTTCAGAGAAATACCCGAAGGAAAAAATTGCCTCTGTCAACAAGATACTTGAACAGATTAAATCACTTGAAGAGAACTATGCCAGGAACATCAGTGAGGGTGACCTTGCCTATAAATCCAATGAGCTGGAAAATGCGCTCAAACTCTATGAACAGGCTAAATCACTGAAACCTTCTGAAAAATATCCTCAGGAAAAGATTGATCTTATCAGCAAAAGTCTTGTTAATCTTAAAGCCCTGAATGATAATTACCAGAGAATCATTGCAGATGCTGATCTTATGTTTAATGCAGGAAAGCTAGACCCTGCTGCCGTCAAATACAAAGAGGCCCGCGACCTGAAACCTTCAGAAAGCTATCCCCAGCAACAGATTGGCATCATCAATAGCATGATCAGCAAGCAAAAGGAGACTGAAGAGACATACCGTTTACTGATTGCCGAAGCTGACCGGCTTTACTCTCGACAGGATACCGACAATGCAATGGTCAAATACCTGGAAGCTCTTGCTTTGAAGCCATCTGAGACTTATCCCGGCGAACAGATAGCGATGATCAATGCAAATAAATCGGAAATAGCCCGGGCTGATCAGGCCTATGCAGCCATGATATCAAGAGGTGATACTTTATACAGCAGCGGTTCAGCCAATGAAGCAATACTTGTATACCGTCAGGCGCTGAATATGAAACCATCGGAGCATTATCCTGCAGACCGTATCGCAACGATTGAGAAGGAAATTTCCGATAAAAAATCACTGGAAGAAAACTACCGGTCAACCATTGAAGAGGCTGACCGTCATTATGGATCGAAGGAATATACAAACGCACTGGCTTCCTACCAGAAAGCCCTGTCGCTCAGGCCAGCCGAAACACACCCGCAGGAAAGGGTAAGTGAAATAATTTCGATACTGGAGGAGAGAAAACAACTTGCCGACAAAGATTATAACGACGCTGTAGAAACAGCCAACCGCTTGTTCACTCTTCAGGATTATACCAGCGCTATAAAGGCCTATGAAAAGGCATCCGCAATCAAACCCGGTGAGGCTTATCCGAAAAACAAACTCATTGAGATAAATACCATCCTGATGGAAAGGGTGAGAAACCAGATGGATGCCTATAACAAAGTGATCAGCAAGGCCGATCTCGCCTATCAGGACAAGGTATTTGACCAGGCAATCGATGCTTATGAAGAGGCCAGACTTATAAGGCCGGAGGAGGGTTATCCGGGTGAGATGATCCGGAAAATCAGGCAATACATGGAAGATCACGCTATGGTAGACCTGATTTCCAGCCCGCTGATCATCAAAGCTGATTCAGAACAGAAGTTTCTGTTCAGGACCATTGAAATGCGGCTGCGAAAAAACAACTACATTATTATCAAAGCCAGGAAAACCGGCGAAACAGAGCCAAAAGTTTATCTGAATTACGGGATTGACAGTCAGAAAAGTGGCGGTATTGTGCTGCGCAGTATAAAATCGCAGGAGACCGGCGACTACATGGTGAGGGTAAGCATTCAGGACCGCTGGTACCGTCTGGACAATAACTGGATCAGCATATATTCTGAAGGTGGCGAAGTTGAAGTATCGAGAATGCAGATTTCGCAGGGAGACTAGATCTGACCTGGTGATTTGAAGACTGAAGACCGCAGGATAAGGAGACCCGGGTTAATTTCAGATTTCAGACCAGCAGTCAGGGTTTCAGATTATTGATTTAATAAAAGTTAAGGCGTTATTTCTAACCTGCCTGTCGTGTGCAGGATTCCTGATTTCTGCTGCTGACTGCTGACTTCAGGCATCGAAATAACGGATCTCAGTTACCGGATTCCCGATTCAGGCAAATGAAGCAGATAAACAGCATTCCTGTGCAGCCTGACCTCCATTTCGTTTTATACTTTTAAAATGTCTTAGGCATCATATCGCTTACTCATTGATATTCAATCAGATAGATATATCTGCTTTTTAAGATAAAATACACTTAACCAGCTACTTAAGGTAAGGAAAAAAGAGTGACATTTGCAGCACACCGATCATACCAATACTGTATTATGGAAAGCTATTTTGAACCGTTCAGAAGGAATACGACAGGGCACGATCTTGTTTATGAAACCCCCTATGGACTTCAAAAACTGATCTACGCTGACTGGATAGCGAGCGGACGTCTGTACAAACCGATTGAAGAGAGACTGACCAATGATATCGGGCCGTTTATCGGGAATACCCACACCGAAACCAGTGAGACAGGAACTTCTATGACAAAAGCTTATCATGAGGCCCACAAGCGGATTAAAAAGCATGTAAATGCCGGGCCTGACGACGTTATTATTACAGCCGGATTCGGTATGACCGGTGTTATTGTCAAGTTCCAGCGCATGATAGGTCTGAAGACCTGTGGTCAGCTGACCGACAGTAAATGTTTTAAAGACAAGGAGAAGCCGGTGGTTTTTGTAACCCACATGGAGCACCACAGCAACCATACTTCCTGGTTCGAAACCATGAGTGATGTGGTTGTGCTGAAACCAGACAAGGATCTTCTGGTTGATCCGGATGAACTTAGCAGGCAACTTGAGATTTATAAAGACCGACCGCTTAAAATTGGCGCATTTACTGCCTGTTCCAATGTAACCGGTGTATACACCCCCTATCATCAACTTGCCAGAATCATGCATGAAAACGGAGGATTCTGTCTTATTGATTTTGCAGCTTCAGCACCTTACACTGACATCAATATGCATCCGGCTGATCCGATGGATAAACTGGACGCTGTTTTGTTCTCACCCCATAAATTCCTTGGAGGGCCAGGTTCATCCGGAGTATTGATTTTTGACCGCTCAATGTATCACAGTCCTACACCGGATCAGCCGGGTGGCGGAACTGTTGACTGGACCAACCCATGGGGCGGATATAAATATGTTGATGATATTGAATCGCGTGAAGACGGAGGCACCCCCGGTTTTATGCAGGCCATCCGCACAGCCCTCTGTATCGAACTGAAAGAGAAAATGGGCGTCGACAACATTGCCTTACGTGAACAGGCTTTACTGAAAATTGCCTTTGAGGGAATGGATAAAATTCCGGGACTTCACATTCTTGCTGACAATCAACGGAAAAGACTGGGTGTTATTTCTTTCTATTTTACTGATATACACTATAACCTGGTAGTTAAACTACTCAGCGACCGTTATGGTGTTCAGGTCAGGGGGGGATGCGCCTGTGCAGGCACCTATGGGCATTATCTGCTCGATGTCAGCTATGAGCATTCCAGAACTATTACAGAACTGATCAATCACGGCGATCTTTCTCAAAAACCGGGATGGATCAGACTATCATTGCATCCTACCATGACCAATGATGAAATTGAATTCATACTCAATGGATTGGCTGAAATAAAGCAAAACCACCTTAAATGGAGCGAAGATTACATGTACAACAAGCATACAAATGAGTTTAAACATGTAAAAGACAACTGCAGCATAGCCGACAGGGTGAATGAGTGGTTTAAACTATAGGAAAAAATAACCGGGTGGACAAAATCATTTCCGGTGCAGCCTGATCAGTGTAATTTCCGGCAGAATCCCTACCCGCCCCGGATAACCGATGTGTCCCAGTCCGCGGTTGATGTACAGATAGCTGACCTCACCACCGGAAGTATAAAACGGATACAATCCGGCCCATTCTTTATACATATATTGGGAAGGACTCCATTTAAGCCATGAAGTTTCGATCCCCATCTGCATGCCATGGGTATGGCCCGATAAGGTAAGATCGAATTGAGGATAGGTATCTGTAACCTCCGCATCCCAGTGGGTCGGATCGTGCGACAGCAGTATATTTATATCTGCGAAGGAAATCCCGTTAAGGGTAGTGACCATATCGCCGTATTTTTTAAACCTGGATGTGGCACTCCAGTTTTCAACGCCTGCAATCAGCAGGGAGGCGCTGTCAACCATGATCAATTCTGATTCGTTTCTCAGGAGTTTCCAGCCTATCTGCCGGTAAAAATCAAAGAGGCCAAGCAGGTTTTTACGCTTAGCTGAATCGCTTTCCCATGCTGTATAATCGCCATAGTCGTGATTACCAAGTATGGCAAAAACTCCGAGCGGAGCCTTAAGTTGTGACAAGGTGGACTCAAAACCGCTGACTTCGCTTGTGCTGTAATTGACCATATCACCTGTAAATACAATTAAATCAGGTTTCAGGGCCATAACCTGATCAACTGCCCGCTGCAGGGGCCTGGTTGATACCCAGCTTCCCAGGTGTATATCAGACAACTGAACAATTCTGAGCCCTTCAAATTGCTTAGGCAAATGAGCAAGAGATATCTCAACATGGTGTACTCTGAACCTGTAAACCCAGTAAACACTGCCGATGGTCATCAGTATCAGTAATATTCCGGCAAGGAGCAGGCCGGTGATCCTGAAAAACCGTTCAGTTTTCGGAAAAAGAAAACTTCCTTTTTTCCTGAACAGCCCTGAAATATAAGAAAGCATTCGTATCAGATAGGCCGGTAAAAGTCCTGCAAACATTGCAATTTTCGACATAATCGTTATCAGGGCAATACCCGGTAAATAAATCCTCAGAAAGTCATTCCATTGCTGCAAAGGCATAAAAACAGAACCTATCAGAAAAATAAACAACAACGAAACCGGCAGCCACCAGAACACTGCAAAAGCGGCCCTGATCCAGACTGAATACTTCAGCCAGAAACGTCTGACATCGCGGTATACAATCCAGTCGATCAAAAACAGGATTGCAAGAAAAGGAACACGTCCTGCATATTTGGGCAATGCTGTCAGCAGTGCAAAATACAATACAGATACCAAAACTATGACAAGACCAGGAAACAGAAACCTGGAATAACGACGGCCTGGCTTGTTTTTCATGAATACAATTTTGAAGATAAACAAAAACCGGCCACATAGGTTCTTCAATGCAGCCGGTTTAATACAATTTAAGTTTTGTCAGGCATTGGCTTTTACATAATTTACAAGGCCTTTGGCTTCAAAGATGCCCATGAGTTTTGCAGGTAGCGGCGAGAACCTGAATTCTTTTCCTGCCATAGTGACCAATCCGGCTGCAAAATCAATTCCCACTCTATCGCCTTGTTTATAAGCATCGACTGCTTCCGGTAAAAGGATAATCGGAAGGCCCTGATTCACTGAGGAGCGGTAAAATATCCGGTTGACTGATTTACAGATCACAGCTTTGACGCCGGCATAAGCCAGACCCACACATGGGTGCTCCCGTGAGCTTCCACAACCAAAGTTGGCACCGGCTACAAGGATATCACCCTCTTTTACCCTGTCAGAAAAACTATCGTCAAACCCCTTGAACAGGAACGGCATAATCTTCTCTGCTTCAGAACTGTTGATCTCGTAAGTATATTTTCCGGCAAACATCTGATCGGTATTCAGGTTATCCACATCGGCATAGTTCCATGATCCTGCAGCGTACCGGTCTTCACCCTGAGCAATATCGACAGTTTTGCTCTGTTCGGCTGCATAGGGGAATTTATCGGTAAAATGATCGCCTCTCGGATCTGAGATTTCACCTTTCAGGGCAGAATAAGCAACAACTGCAGGGGACGCCAGATAAATTGACGATTCCTTATTGCCCATGCGACCTTTGAAGTTCCTGTTTGCAGTTGATATGACCGTGTAGCCGTCGGCCGGGATCCCCTGCCCTGTTCCCAGGCAAGGCCCGCAACTCGGTGCCAGCACATTGGCGCCGGTTTCCATAAAAAGTTTGATCAGTCCTTCTTCCATAGCCTGCAGATAGATTTCCTGCGATGCGGGAATAATCAGCAACTGAAATCCGTCGGGGAGCTTTTTACCATCAAGTATTTTTGCAGCAGCACGCAGGTCTTCAATTCGCCCGTTGGTGCATGTTCCGATGAGCGCCTGGTTGAGCTTCACGCCCCTGACTTCGGCCAGCGCCTTTACGTTATCAACATGATGGGGTGCAGCAACTACCGGAAAAAGATCGTTCAGGTTGATTTCGATTTCACGGGCGTAAGTCGCGTCCGGATCAGCCCAGGCGCCATCTGCTTTATGGCCCAGCCACTGTTCCAGAACTTCATCAGCAGGAAAGACCGCATTTTTCGCTCCCATTTCTGAGGCCAGGTTGGCAATGGTCATGCGGTCGGCAACATTCAGGGTTTTTACACCCTCACCATGGTACTCTACCGACATGTAATCGGCCCCGCTTGAGCCGATCATCCCGATGATCCAGAGGGAAAGGTCTTTGGCATAAACACCCGAAGGCATCTTACCCTTCAGTGTGATTTTTATGCTCTCAGGGACACGGAACCAGGTTTCACCCTGCTTCCACAGTCCGGCGGTCTCTGTGCGGTCGATGCCGGCAGCAAATGAGTTAAATGCCCCTGCAGTGCAGGTATGGCTATCGCTCCCAACAACGATCATTTTTGGACGTGCATATTTTGATACAATCTGATGACAGATTCCTTTACCCACATCATGAAATTTCTTTATCCCCTGCTGTTTAACAATATCACGTATTTTCTGGTAATCATTGGCCAGTTTGGCGTTGGTTGGGGGAGCATTGTGGTCGAGCACAATCAACAACTGGTCAGGGTCTGATACATTGACACCACCCATTTTATTGAAGGTACTGCCAATGCTGGAAGTATTGTCGTGGGTCAGAATGATATCCGGTTTCCGGAATACGATGGCGCCTGCTTCGGCACCCAGAATTTTTTCTGCAAAAGTCTTGCCTTTCATGGTGATGCTTTTGTTTTCCTGGTTGATATTTCAATATTATTTCCTGTCAGAATCAGCAACGAATTTACTGGTTTTCCGCTACCTGTGATAAGGTTAGGAAAAATATTTTGGCACTGGACTGACGTGACGCAACTTCAGCCACAGTGTTCCTTGATTCCTGCGGGATGGCACCGGATTCAGGGCGCCGCAGCATGGAAAGCTGATTTGCTGATAAAGAAAAAAAATAAGGCTTTTAAGTGAAAGAAATGTTTATTCCTCACGCATTTGTTCATCGAGCCTTGCCTGTTGTTTGATTCTCTTTTCTATGAGGCTGATATAACCAAGAGCTTTTTTCAGTCTGTGTTGTTGCCAGGCACGGGTGGCCCATTCAAGTGCCAGTGTAAGATTGCCATCTACCTCACAGGCAACAGCCATGTTGTAGCAAGCCCTTCCGGCTACCACCGGGTTGGTATCAAGGGCATACTTTTTCCAGATAGCAATGGCCTCATTCCACCTGTCCTGTTTGACACATTTACCTGCAACCTTGAATTCATCGTTGGCCTTTCGGAAATAAGAGCGGCTTTCGGTAACCCAGCTGGGAGAAATACGGACGGCATATTGTTTACCGGAATAATTACCGGATTCGTTGATGGCCCTTCGCTTTGCCGGCAGTTTACGTAAAACCTCATCGGGAGAGTCGCCACTTTCGCTCCATTTCATAACATCCGTGAAGGCATTCCGGTCAATAATCTGCTGACCATCAGGTTTGTAGATGGTCCAGCCGGATGTTACATCCATCCTTAGATCAGCATAATACTCCTTAACCGTTACTTTTTTCTTGTTGACCATCCTTTCTACATCTGCAGAACTTTTGTGGAGATCAATATCCGAATCGAAGGTTTCAAGGGCGATCAGGGCATCGACCCTGAACCTCGTACACAGTTCTCCGACCTCTGTCCAGTCAAGAAACTCAGGCCAATCGCGGGTTCCGGTTCCCCTCAGGTCAACCCCTTCAATCACCACCGCATTGAACCGTGGTGCCTGATTAAGTCCGGCCGCCAATCCCTGCAGGCATTCCATAGATCCTTCACGGTCGGCGGCAATGGATTCTCCCGTGACCAATCCTTCAAGGAAATTATTAAAACCCTGCCCTTTGCCGGGTAATGAGCGGTTGATAATACCCACCTGTTTTATTTCCGATGGCAAAGTAATGGTTGCAGGTTTCAGAATCTGCATCTGGTGGGAAGCGGTACTGCATGAACAGAGGATTATGGCTAAGATGCTCAATCTGGTACTGAGATAGTGAAATGATTTCATATTTGTAGCTTTTAATCATGAATGAATAGATAAATAGAGAAATGCCTATACCATACTGTAAATATAATGAAGATTCCGAAAATTGACAGGGTGATTTCACGGGAAGTTATTTACCGGGTGGCCGGACCCGAACCGTCCCCCGCCTGTGGCGGGGCCAAACCTGGCATACCGTTATTTATCTGCAAGATTAAGGAGTTTCCTGAAGGCATTCCCGCCTTTATAACTTTTTATCTGTTTTTCCCTTCTCAGGGCAGAAATCCTTGAATCATGGATTTCTGTATAAACAAGAATAAATGGTGTTCTATTTTTTGTTGATTTAACAAAACCCTCGTTGTGCTCCCTCAATCTTATGGTTACATTGGTAGACTCACCAATGTAATACCTGCCATCTTTAAGGCTCCTGATGACATAAACGAAATGACTCATCTGAAGTGATCAAAATTAAAAAACCTCCCACTTTCGCAAGAGGCTTTCTGTCGGGGTGGCCGGACCCGAACCGTCCCCCGCCGGTGGCGGGGCCAAACCAGGGAAGTCAGGCAAAACTCTTGCAAAAAAAAGAGAACCAATGCGGCTCTCTCTGTCGGGGTGGCCGGACTCGAACCGTCCCCCGCCGGTGGCGGGGCCAAACCAGGAAAGTCAGGCAAAACTCTTGCAAAAAAAAGAGAACCAATGCGGCTCTCTCTGTCGGGGTGGCCGGACTCGAACCGACGACCTCCTGGTCCCAAACCAGGCATACTACCAACTGTACTACACCCCGAATCTTTTACTAAAAAGCGGATCTGAAATCCGCTCAGCGGTGAAGGGGGGATTCGAACCCCCGGTACCGTTTCCAGTACGACAGTTTAGCAAACTGTTGGTTTCAGCCACTCACCCACCTCACCAAATGGGAGTGCAAATTTACGAATCCATTCCGGATTACCAAACTTTTCTTAAAATTCTGTTGAATTCTTAAATTTCCCATAAAAGACAAGCAACAGACGTTGTTTTCAAACCAGCCATCAGTTTATTATTTGAGGATATTGACAGAAGAAACGACCTTCTTCAGGCTTTCAATCCATAACATTTCCGGTAAAACTCCAATGAATCAAAGCATTGTATTGTTTGTTACCAATAATTTCAATTCAGGCTGCCCGGCTAATGAGAACCATATACTCATTTCTCCGGATGAGGCTTACAATAACCGCAATAAAAAAGGCAGCCCCCATAGCCGCCTTTATAGTATTCCGAGTATTACAAGTTACGAAATCCTGGTGAGTGTTTTTGGAACTCCCGGGCCAAGAACAACGCCCAGTTTTTCGAGCAGTAAATGTTTATCAATGGGTTTTGAGATATAATCAGAACATCCTGACGCATAGCAAAGTTGTACTTCATTGTCGTGAACATAAGCTGTTTGTGCAATTACCGGAAGATGTGGCCTGAAACTGTGGATACCAATAGTGGCATCAAAACCATTCACACCAGGCATATTGATGTCCATGAGTACCACGTCAATTTCCTTGTGTTCACGAACCTGATTGATGGCCTCCTGACCAGAAGAAGCCCACAAAACCGTGGCCTCGGTATTTCTCAGAATGGTTTTCAGGTAAAGAAAGCTACAATCCGTATCTTCAGCAATCAGTATGGTTTTCCCTTTCCAGTTATATACCTTGGGGGTTGTATGGCTTGTAAAGTCAGTAAACATCAGATCATTCATGAGTAAACTGTTTAGGTTTCAGGTAGGTCTGCAGGTAATTATCACTGGTTTATCAGATTAAGCCGGAAAAGTAATCCTCAAATTGAAAAGAAAATTTACATTTCTTCTTTGTCGAAATCTATTGCACAGACGAAGCTGGAATACGAATCTTTTTCATACATTTGCAGCCGCAAAACAGCAATCTTCTATATGCAAGGTTTTGTCAGCATTTATTACTAAACGGGTATGTGATATTACTCCAAATGGTCCGGTAGCTCAGTTGGATAGAGCAGCAGCCTTCTAAGCTGCGGGTCAGGCGTTCGAGTCGCCTCCGGATCACCACTTAAAGATCAGCTCTTTAGCGCTAATACTGAGGCTTCCAGAAATGGAGGCCTTTTTTTATTTAAGCACTTTAAGCATAATATGGGGTGAAATGCTTACATTTGTTTAACGTATGTTTAACAAATTTCGGTATGCCAACATTCAAAGCAGTGGTTCTTAAACAGCACATCCGGCCCGATAATACCGTGCGGCTAAAGATCAGAGTTATCCATAAGCGAAAGATCGCTTATATAGATGCCGGACTTACAGTCGCAACATCTGACCTCACAAAGAAACTTGCACTAAAGACTCCTGCCTTTATCTTCAAGTCAAATGATATCATCCGCAAATACGTTGATACATGCAATAAGCATGCAGCAGCGATAAACCAGATGACTCTAGATCAGGTCATAGAGTTGCTTACCCACAGTGACAGCGAAGACATCGACTTCATAAGTTTTGCATTGGATGAAATAGAGCGGATCAAGTCAGAAGGCCGAAAGGGAGTAGCTAAAAATCACCTGACTGCAATTAAAGCATTAATACGCTTTTCAGGCAATAGCCTCATGGTTCAGGATATCACCGCTGCCTTTCTGCAGCAGTTTGAACATTTCATCAGGACTACCCCGGACAAGGCTGAAAACAAAACAGAAAGATCTAATAAAGGGATGTCCCGCGCTCCATCGCTCTATATGTCCTCCATCCGGGCATTGCACAATCGGATGAAAGCACATTTCAACAATGAAGACTTAGGCATTATTTTGATTCCCTACGCTCCTTTTACAAAGTATAAGTTACCGGCCGAGAAAGTAACCAGAAAAAGAGCCATTGACGCTGAAAAAGTAAAAGCTATTATGAACCTGCCGGATAAATTGGATGCTGTGCGTTATAATTTAGCAAAGGACTGCTATATACTATCTTTTTGCCTTATAGGCATGAATAGTGCAGACCTTTATGACTGCAGTGAGTTAAAAGGAGGATGGCTAACCTATAAAAGGATGAAGACCCGCACACGCAGAAAGGATGAAGCTAAAATAAGCGTAAAGGTGCAGCCGGAGATTGAAGTTCTCGTAAAAAAGTATAAGGATAAGACTGGTAAAAGGGTGTTTAATTTCTATCAGCACTACGCCGATTCCGGAACTTTCGGATCGGCTGTTAATAAAGGTCTCAAGAAAATAGGCGAAGAACTAGGCCTTGAAGATCTGGAGTTCTATTCTGCCCGTCATTCCTGGGCCACTATTGCACTCAATAAAGTAAAGATAGACCTGAGCACTGTGCACCTGGCGCTGAATCATGCTGACCCCGGGATGGAAGTTACCAAGATATACTGGGAGGATGACTGGAGTATGATCAACGATGCCAACAGAAAGGTGCTGGACTATATCAGAGATTTCAATGAAGAAGAACCTGAGGCAAGCAAAGTGACCAAGAAGAAATAATCTGAAAGGAATATTCAGAACGCCCAGACTATTACAGTCCGGGCGTTTTGCTATTTTATCAGTACTTCTAATTCTGCCAGGCTGATGCCATCCTGTGTTATATTGAACTTAATTTCCTTTATCAGGAAACGAAATCCCGGACCGGAATACCACTTAAAGAAGTCAATTTCTGATAAAGATTGTGCAGTCATGGTTGCACTGAAAGTCCAGTAGCCACTGGATTTCATAAGAATGTTTAACCAGTGTTTAACTCTTTTTTCGTATAGTCCGTTTGGTCCATCCCATCGCAATGACAAACTTTGGGAATATGCAGGGTAAGGTGGACTTGCCCCGAAACTGACCACATGCCCTTCAAAATTGTAAATATCACTACTGGCAAACGGATAAAGCATCCCAAAACTGTCCCGGTGCATACCATGATAATACAAAAGGCTCTTTGAAAATTCTGTTTTGAAAAAGCCCGGCAGTCCATCGAAATTACCAGCTTGCCCGGTTACTGGAATAAGCCACCAATGATGATAGGCAGAACAAATATTTCTGTCCTGGTATGACCAACCATTATTCATAATGGCGTTGATATTGGTCGTGATCTCAAGTACGTCACCTTCTAAATCTTCATCTATACTTTCAAACTCAAAGAAGAAATCCTTGCTATGGAATATCCAGTTGAGGACGGCGAGATCTTTGTCATAGTTCCAGATGAAATACTCATGATTTAAATTTACGTAGTAGCAATCATTAATGGCCGGATCAACGATCTGGTAGAGTCTGTTCACGACTGTAACAGATCCCTTGAAGTTCAGGCCAACAAGGCTTTTGAATTTTTTACTGATATATTCGTCTCCGGAAACTTCCTGTTTAAGCCTGAAACCTTTATACGGAGCAGCTTTCAACTTGGGTTCACTGATGATCATACCGGGAAAATCATGGTATTGCTGATCTATAGCAATGTCCCTGAGGTATTTGAGCCTTAGTATCTTTGTGTATGAATCAAAGTCAAAAGCAATACCAAGAAGTTTACAGAGGTTAATCCAGTAATCACTTATCAATACATTGGGAACATGATCTGCAAGGTTAAATCCTTCTTTCGGTTTGATCAGTTCTGTTGAAATAAAGTTGTTTTCTGCGAACAGGTTGAACACGACCAACTGCCTCAGGTCAATGTCTTCAAAAACATTGTTCTCAATGGTTAGCCCGAACTGGTCGGCAATTTTATTGATAACATAAGCAAGGTATGGAAACTGGCAGAACAGATTGAATGCTGAATGTACCTCCTGGTTAATGGTACCGGTCATGTATGCCGGGAAATGATCGTCCTTGTAGTAATTGATTACCGGGAAGTATTGTGAGTAAATTTCCTTGGCTGAAACATTATCAATGGCATAAGTAAAGTCTTCCAGGTTATCAAGAAAGTTTGGATTTTCAAGCGGAAAGACTGCATAGTCTGAATGAGGATAGAGCAGGGTCCCATTCATGATTGCCGTCTCCTGTTTACTGATCTGAACTTTGGATCCTATGTAGAGTTCTCCCCGAATGGTAAATTCCCGGCCACCGATGGATTCATTGTAAAGTGTCCATGAAATGAGATCACCAGGAACCACATTCACCGGGACGAAATTTTCCTGTGCACCATTTGCCAGATTGAATGAATCGAAATTTTCATTATTGAGTTTTACCCTCAATTCAGTTAAAGCTGAATCAAATGAGGCGAACGTATTAAATGTCAGGATAAGCTGGCAGGAGATAGAAGCAGTAAAGGATCTTCCGGTTGAATGCATTTCAAAATACGGATTGCTCTCGATATGATTGAAATAAACGGTATCCTCACAGGTAAAAAACTCAATGTCAGTTATATTATAGTACATGACTTCAGAAATTGAAGCACTTACTCTCAACAGATCAGGTTCAATACGATTACCTCCCAAGTCTATTTCAGGGAGTTTCCTGGTTTTAAACAGCGATGCAAGATCACCGTTGTTGATCGGGCAACTTATTTCATAGGTTTCGGATGTGGTTGCGATGATGGTGGCCGTGCCTGATAAATAAAGCGCTCCGAAATGAAGCTCCAGGGGTTTCTTTATGGTTGTCGGGCCGAATCTGCCGGGACGGTGAAAGAAATCCAATTCAATTTTCAATGAGTCGGTAGCAGGCAATGGAAAACTAAAGATGTATGATCCCTTGCCATCACTGAAAACCGGTGAACGAAGGATTACCGGGATTTCAAGATCCCGGGTATCCACCATAGTATTGCCGATCTTAAGTCTCAGCATGTCTCTGATGCTTCTTCCAACACCATGACCCCGCAGACATCCCAAAGTTGTTTGTAATCTTCTGTACCGCTGTCAGGCATTTCGGACAGGCGGATCATGAAGATCCTGAATTCATCTTCACATTCCTGATTCAGCCAGGCAGTGTACTCACGGACATCAGTTTTGCGCTCTTCAATTGCACCAGAATACTCTTCCTGCATTTCTGCCCTGGATTGTTTTGCTTCATCTCCGTTAATATCGATATCCAGCGTTTCAAATTCTCCGGTTGGAATCTGAACTATACGTGTCTTAGGTCTTCCACTTCCTCCGGATGCAATAGTCTCATAGGCTTTGCGTAATTCTTCCTCATATTTTTTGAACAGTTCGCTCTTTGGGATCAGCTTTTCCTGATCAAAAGCCTCAGTGAGAGGCTTGAGGTTCTGAATTGTTCTGGATATGGCATAATTAAGTTTAAGACCGGGAATACTCTTCAGATTCTTTAAATCAGCATAAAGCTGCAATACCTCAAGGTTTGTGAGTTTACGATCCTTTTTGATTTCGGGTTTTTTCATTTTTGAGTTGTTTTCCTCTGTTAAATCAGGCGTATGTACGACGTTATAGTTCCATTGGCAGCCAATCCCGTATTACTTATGACAGAGGCGCCAGATACAGACGCAGTGGCACTTAAGTAAACAATGTGATTATTAGTGGATGTCTGAACAATTGCCCAAAAAGTTGTGATTTTGTTTGTAGTGTCATTTAGTGGTGATCCCAGGTATGTACTTCCATAAGTGTTGCTGCCGTTGAATATCTTTGCCTGTACATTGTTCAACGGACTTGTAAACGAGCACATGATCTGCGATAGCACCAGATATGTTCCCTGAACAGGCAAGGTAAGACTGGAAATTGCAGTAAAAGCCCCACCGGTTGCGATTGCAACAGAAGAAGCATAGGTTACTACACTCGAGGTGTTAGAGACTATTTCACTGGTAATGGTAACACCCAGTGCACCACCAGCAATACTCGATTCAGTAATTGAGATGCCTGTTCCTGCCAGAAAACGCAAACTATTGTATGCAGATGAATAGGTAGTTGAACCTGTTTTTAGCATCTGGTAAACCGAACCTGAACCAACCTGAATATCCCAGGAGTAGTAATTATCATACATATTCGATAAATCCGGGATATCATCTGCTGTGAGTTTCCGGAATGTTGGAACTCCATTGGCAAACTGGGGAGCAACCAAAACATGGTTTTTTGTTTGCGATGCCAGGGTAGCTGTGAGGGTTCCCGAGGTAGTTACCGGGGATTCAGAAACTGTAAACATGGAGGGCAACGCCAATCCAACAGAAGTAACGGTCCCCAAAGCAGCAGTATGAACACTGACCAGGCCGCCGGTAATTTTTAGAAAACCGTTGGAATTCAGATTTGGAAAACTGATTTCTCCATAGATGGTAGATTTGCCATTATAAGTAGCACTTCCCAGGGTAATGTCGCCAACATTATCAGCTACTGCTCCCCTGCCGATTGCAATGGCATTATCAGCATTGGTGGTCGCTTCTACACCAAGGATGATACAATAGTTTGAGAAGGTCATTGAAGATGAACCGATACAGATTGAATTTGCACCTTCTGAATCTGCAGAAGACCCTATTGCAACACACCCATCAGCAGCGGCAACTGCATTTGTTCCGATAGAACAACTATTGCCTCCAGCAGCCTGAGCATAGATTCCTGCGCTGAAATCACCGGTAAGGGGGTTATAATTAAATCCGGAAGAACCGACAATATTAGTACCACTCATAAACAGCACCTGGGTGTCAGATGCTGCAATGGATGGGAAGGACGGCATTGTCTGCCATGTTTTATCGCCTCTCCAATACTGAGAGGATATTCCTGCAACTATAACCGGTTCGTAAGGATGCGTATGTAATGAGAGCGCAAAAGCGGATGCATGATTTCCGTCGAGCAGATCAGCATTCAGGTTAGTGCAAAGTGTAGTACTTGCAACCTGAATTGGCATGTATCCGGTTCCGAGGGTTGAGTGAAATCGTGGAGACATGACATACCCGCCAAAATAAAAGTAAGATGAATTATATATCATCTGCCCTCCGGCATAAACATAAGTGTCTGTTCCCTGATCGGTACCCATCAGTGCAATAATCTGATCACCCGACCCATGATAGACTCCGAATTCATTATCATACTGTGACATGCCTGAGCCTCCCAGATATGCGCCATAATTCCCGCCAAATACGACGGTTCCATTAAATACATGGGCACGTATTGTTCCTGAATAATTTACTGAGCCAATAGAATTCGGATCTGATGCTCCTGAATAGAATACTCCGGATGAAGGTGTAGAGCCTGAAACCGGTTGAGTTGGGTAAGGCCGGTAAAGCAAACCATTACCATCAAAGATGCCATCGGTAAGATTGTGAGAATGACTTGAAAGTGAGAAACCTGATGCATGATAACCATCCAGCATATCGGCATTCAGATTGGTAATCATGGCAGTACCCACCTTTGTAACAGCATTGAGTGTGGAAGTTCCACTGACAATTAAATTTCCGGAAACTGTTCCTCCGGTGAGCAATAAATACCTTGAATCGAGAACAGTATAAAGATTAGATATTGTGCTCGTTTTGATGTTTCCATCGGTTGGGTCAACAATTACAAACCGGTCATTAGCAACCAATGAAGGATGTGTTGCTGCAGTTGATAAGTCAATATCTGCATCGAATATCGACTTATCACTGACTTCCCTTCCTGTAACTTTGGTTTGAGCCATATTGAGTAAGATTAAACAGAGTAATTTATCAGGATAACATCTGTGTAACTGGATGCTGCCGAAGGCGCAGTCATGAAGGTTATCGTTGTCGTCGCCGCATAGGTAATGGTGTAATCATTCCCGGCCCCGGCATTCATCAGGATACCGTTTTTAAACACTTCCTCTGTACCTGAAATCACACTGGCGGCCAAGGTATATACGGTGTTACTTCCATTCACTGTTCCTGTAGGCACCACCCGGTAACTTCTGACAGATAAGTTACCGGCCACCAATCCCAGCAGTGTCCTTACCTGTGCAACGGTCAAATCCTCCGGGTCACCGGTAGCAGCCGTTACCCTACCCTTCATGGTAGCCGTTGGCATGTCTGCCAGCTTGGTATTGCTGACCACATTGGCTGCGATGGTGGTAGCGCCATCGGCCACGGAAGTCACGTCACCGGTATGGTTCGGGTGAACGTACAAGTTATACAGGGTATCGAAGTAAGTCTTCAGGGTAGCCTTCAATGCGGCCCAGGTAAGTTTTCTTTTTCCGGCAGAAGCAGCTGAATCTTCAATCAGTAATTCATCTGCATCTACAGGGGTACCTTTGGCGGTTAAAGCGGTGAACTCCCCGGAAGCGGCCGTGCTGATCAGCCCTGAATTCCTGATCGCCAGCGGTGAGGCATACTTCACATTATCTGTACCGGTGTCTATTTCTGCTCCGGAACAAACCACATTTGCCGTGGCCCCATCCGCGACATTCAGGATTACCCTGGCCTCTGCCGGTGTAAGGGCGGTAATATTGCCACCGGTCTTACGTCCGACAAAGGTTTGTTCCCCCACTGTAAGCGCTACCGGAATGTTGTCTGTGTCAGCCTTCAGTATGGTATTGGCATCGAAATCGGCTTTGATGACTGCCCCGTCAATGTTGGTCTGGGCAACGGTCCAGTCGGCATTTACCCCTGCTGAAAGTCTGTCAACGGTAGCAATCACCAGGTCACCGATTTCGCAGACAATGCCCTTGATGTTTCCATTCTCAATCACACGGTAGGTCCAACCGGCATTATAGACCACCAATGCGTTGAAGGCGGCAATGGTCAGGGTTCCCCCGGCACCGACAGTTCCTTTGAACACCATGGCATCTGCACTTGCAACGATCCCGGCGACTGCATTGTCAACATAATCCTTGTTCGCGGCATCCGTGCCTGTGGTGCAAGCAGCTACATTGACTGCTTTCTGATTGTTTATGTCAAGGTTCGCGTCAATGTATAACTGACTACTTGACCTTAATTTACTTGTTGCCATTTGATGTTAGGATTTTAGTATATATAATGCTTCAATTTTATCAGAAAAACCGTTGCTTAGTGGCGGTTCGTCAAGGGTAACACTGGTATCGGAAGATTCAACAAAATAGATTTCCTTCAAACCGTTTTTAAATACATTGATTCTTAGTGTTACATAGGGTGAAGAGGTTGAGAAAACCCTGTTGATGCCATTTACCTGCCCAATCAGGATTTCAGTTTTCAGGATGCTTCCACCCCCTGAACCGGGAACTCCGCCGGTGATCTCGATGACTTCTTTGACCCCTGTTTCACTTTCTTTCAGGACATACAGCGAACCGGTGCGCAGGTTCTTCACGATCGCTTCGTGATCCAGTTGGTTAATGCCCGGATGACGACCGGAGATCCGGCTTAGTATGACCCTCCAGAAACTCATTCTGTTTCAACCTTCTGATATACGGTGTGCTGATATTCAAATTCAACGAAAAACATATTCTCATTATCCCGTGCACGGAGTGTTTTTGTTTTGAACAAAACAACAGGGATCAATGAAGACCCGATCACTTCATACCGTTCAAAACTTTCAAAGAATTCAGCCATGTAAAGGGCCATCTCTGCAGACATGAATCCGCTCCGGCAGGTATGGATATGCTCTGAAGTAACCCGGAACTGAAACTTTTCAGGATTCGCATAGAGATTGAGACTGCAATCGTTTACATTGTCATACTCAAAACTGCTGTTTAGTTCTGTTTCCCCGGTGGCCAGAAAGGTATCATAGTAGCCGATAGAGTTAGCAAATATGAACTGATGCGATCCGATGTGCCGGCGGTAGTCCATCAGATAGGTGCGTGTTTCGCTGACAGCCACAGAACCACTCATGGCCGTAACTGAATAATGGGCGATTGTTTTCCCGGGATGATTCGTTGCTGACCAGTCCGGAAGATTGAGTATGGAATAACCAACCGCAAATTCCACCACGGCAAACCTTGTTAAAGCTGCGCTTTGCTGAGTAGTCGTGAAACCGGCCACGGTACTGTCAGTAAAAACAACATCAATCTTAAGGTTCAGCCTTTCACCTGTCTGACAATTCCAATAGACAAAAAACCCGAGTTTCTGCATCTGGGATGGCGAGGTTATAAGGGTTTTAGGCGAAAAGGTCAGGAAGGAATGTGTTGAATTCTGCCAATCCAGAAAACTGGTATTTTGAGCGTAGAATACCTGTTTTTTCCATTCAGGGATTTTCCCGCGCAATACAAACCTTTGTTCCAGCCAGGAAGTGATAATCAATTCCTGCCCGTTTGCGAAGTAGATTTCCTGAATCTTTAATTTGTACTCTTTGATCAGGGCCGGCCTGAGGCTCCATGGCACATTGCCCTGCTCAGGAAACACAAATTGTTTAAACGCAAACAGGCCAGTGCGGAGGTATTCATGAAGGTCGGTCACAGCAGAACCAGGCACAGCCGGGAAAAGAATATCAGTTCCTAGTACGTCATTGTTCAATGCGTACCAGGGCTGTATCAGCAAATAAACATTCTCAGTCCCCTGGGGAAGGTTGGTCGTAAACTCGAAAAACATAACATTATCGCACAGGGCGACTACGGGCGGCTTTCTGGTTACAGTAATCATAGGGCAATGTTAGGGTTGAACGGGCATCAGGGAAAGGACAGAATCAGAAGGATGAGGACTGTTCGATGGACTCTTTCTTCGCCTGAAAGTCTTCCAGTTCAAGCAATGAAAGCTTAGAACGGATGCCTTTGGACAGCGTTGAATTCAGATCATTGATGACTTTGACCAGCGCAGGATCCGTTGAATTGATATAAAGCGGATCCGGACCTTTGTCAGCAAAGCTTTGAACAGGATATTTGCCGGCTGCTCTTTGTGGAATTTTCCCTGCCATCTGGTAAATGCTGCGGATCAGCTCCGGTGCATTTGCCCGCATGCGACTGGTGGTTGGTGCATCGATCACGATTTCCGGACCGCGTTCAGCAATCAGGGTGGGACTGCTGTACAAACCTGTGGTGGCGGGCCCTGTAAATGAAGCGGAATAGGTCCGGCCATCGTCAGCGCCAATGACCGGGTATTTGCCTTTATAGAACTGTGGTACAGGCTGAGCTGCTATCACTGCTATCTGCGCGGCTGTCACAATACCCTGGCCAATGGCGGCTATCCAACCAGCCGGAGTAAACCCATAAGCAGCAAAGGTTTTAACAATTCCTAAGGCACCATTTATGATTGCCTGGATTATATCAGCTTTCTTCTGCTTTTTAAATGCCTCCGTTTTTAGCTTATCTTCTTTCTTTTTGTACTTCTTCTGGATGGCCTCTTTCTGTGCCTCCGTCAGGTTCCTATTGGAAAGTTCAGCTTCCCGCTGTCTGCCAAGTGCTGAAAGTGCCAGTTCCAGTTCCTTCTGTTTCTTACTTTTAATTATCTGAAACTCTGCATCGGCAATGCTCTGGGCAGAATCGACTGCAGCACCGAAAAGGTCCTTCGTGGTAACTTCTCCTTCAGGATTTCCACCTTCATTGACTTTGCCAGTATCACCCTGCTGCATTTTCAGGCGAATGGCGGCAATGGCTTCTTCCGCCTGGATCACTTCACCACCGGCAGCCCTGATTATTTCAAGTTCGCGTTCTGCCTTGCGAAGTGAAATCTCCAGGCTGTTCTTTGTGTATTGCTTTTGAATGAGTAGTAATTCCCGGTTGTACTCCCTGCGGCTTAATTTGCCTGAATCAAACTTTTCCTTTAATACCTGCAACTTCTTTTGCTCGGCTTCATTCAGGGTGATCAGGTCGCTTTTGAGTTGATCATCAATAAATCTCCGGCTATTATCATTAAGAAGATTCTCCTGAAGCCGGGCGTATTTATCCCGGATAGCCGCAATTAAGCGCTGTTTCTGCTCTTCGGAGCCGGTAACGGAGGCGATATCTATGCGCATTTCCTTGTCAAGCAGTTCTCTTTTGAGGTCAAATTCTTCTGCTGTATTTTCCTTTGCAGCGGATAGTTTAAGCTGGAGCAGCAGGCGGTCAAACTGAAGGTCTTTCAACACATAATTTGATTTCAGTTTTTCCTGATCGGCCAGGTACCGGGCATCCAGGCCCAGCAGGGTTGCATTCAGGTCTGCCCTGGCCTCTGTGGAAAGTTTCTTCTTTGTTTCAAGTTCATGTTTGAGTGCTTCCCTTTCATTCTCAAAACCGGAACGCAGCATTTCAAATTCCTTGGTGTAACCTTCTTCCATCAATGAAATCCGCGTTGCGACAGCCCGCTTGCTTATTTCAATCTTTTCTTTGTATTGTCTTTCAGCATCATCATTCCCTTTCTTAGGACCTTCACTTTCACCAACGGTCTGGAGGTTATCCGTGGTTATTTTTAACTCCTTGTTGGCCTTTGAAAGTTTCTCCTGGATACGGGCAAAGTCCAGGGTATCCTTATTGGTATTGCGAAGCGCAATGCCATAATACCGGATCTTCTCTTCCAGTTCACCTATCGAATTGGAAGCAATGGCATCCCCTGTATTCTCAGCATAAAGGATATCGTTGATCTCTCCGGAAGTCTCGTAGAGCCTTTTCAGGGAATTTTCTGCTTCTTCAATCTTATCTTTTATGGGAGCAACCGCTTCAATGGAATTGTCAATGGCATCGGTTGCCTGCTTAATGGCAAAGCTGGCGCCACTTCCAAAGGAAATAATGGAATTCCAGACGGTTTGCCATACTGTTGCCCTTTCATTGTCTTTTTTCAGCAAGGCCTCTTTGGCTTGCAGTTCCAGAAGCTGAGCCTTCGCGTAGTCAATGGTCAGGGCAATTTTATCCCTTAAATTCTCCTTTTCTATGCGGGAATATTTGTTAAGGTTCTGTATGCCGTATGCATACAGATTGGTGGTGGTGGTCAATTCCCTGGTCAGCTCATCGGTTCGGGTAAGCAATTTTGTCTTCTCCCATTCCCTGTTATATGCGGCTGTATTTTCCCGGTCGTAAAGTTTAATGGCAGCGACAAGAGCAGTAATCGCCACAATCACTGCGCCGATTGGATTGGCGGCCACTGCTGTATTCCATAGCAGTTGGGCAGACGTTGCCAGTTTGGTTGCGACCGTGCCATTTGCTTTCCAAATGGTCAGCAATTGTTCTTTGGCAATCAGATACGATAATTGGACCGATTGAGCAGCCCTGACTATAGCACTTTTTGAATTGGTCAGGGTGTTGAGGATGGTTGCAGCAATGCTTTTTACAACAGCTGCGTTGTAGGCCAGAATGGCACCAGTCATGAGAATAATACTCACTTCATTTTTCTTAAACCAGGCGGGTGCAGCCAGGATCGCCTTCACCAGGTAGTTGAAGGCGTTGGTTGAAAAAGTAAGTGAAGGCGCCAATTTTTCACCAAGGGTGATGGCCGTAATTTCCATCCTGTTTTTAGCACGCTGCAGAGCTGCTGAATTGGTATCGGTATTGATGGCCGCCTGTTCCATGGCAATACCGGTATTGGTTACGGCATCGGTAAAGAACTTTACCCTGGGAGAGTTGGCGACCAGTATTTCGGCAGCGACATAGGATTCAAGGCCGAAAAACTTAACCATCTCGGCGGCTGTAAGGCTTTTTGCCCGAAGGTTATCCAGGGCGACCTGCAGTCCGACAATGGCCGGGTTGGTATCATCGGCGCCAATCTGCATTTTCAGCAGGGCAGTTTTGATCTGGGTACCGGCGCGTTCACCTTTAAGACCTTTCTCGGCCAGCGTTTCAATGAGTCCCACCGATTCCTCAATGGAAATATTGGCTGCTGCTGCTGCAGCGCCAAATTTCACCATAGAGGCAGCGATCTGGGGAACCTCGGCAGCACCTTCCTTTGAACCGGCGGCCAGTACATTGATATATCTGGCAGCCTCTTTGGCCGGGGCTGAAAACTGATTCATGGTCAGTGCCAATGATTCAACGGCATCCGTCGCTTTCATTCTGGCAGCCTCTGCCAGGGTGAGCGCGGATTGGGTAACCAGGTCAAGGGCTTCCTTGTTTTTAAGCAGTTCCGGTTTGGCGGAGCCCATCAGGGTATAGGCATCCACGATGGCCTGTGCCCCGGCCGTAACCTTGATTCCTGCTTCTGTACCTTCAAGGGCAACCTTTTTAGCCTGATCGGCAAGCCATTGCAGATCATCGCCCACCAGGCCGGTCAGTGCTGAAAGGTTGGCCACAGAGGCCCCAAACTCATTTGCAATGTCAATAATCTTGCGAAAACCCATAATCAGGCCGGTCAGCGTGGCTGTGGCAGCTGTAATCAACCCGAAATACTTATTGAACCCATCGGCCAGGTTCTGAAAGGAATTGCCAGCAGTCTGTGCTCCGGTTTTCAGTTCCTTCATCCGGTTATTCACCAGCAGCAACTGAGATTCGAGTTTCTTATATTCAGGAATTCGGGGATCCATGTTGCGCATGATGGCGTTCAGTTCCTTCTGCCGTTGCTGAAGTTCTTTCATGGAAAGGCCGGTAAGACCGATGGCCTGAATCAGCCGGTCCATTTCAGCGCGGTTGCGTTTAATGGCCGCCTCCTTCTCCCGGTAAACATCGGTATCCTTTTTCCCCTGCCTCTCCAGGGCTTTCATTTCACGGGTCAACCGGGTGGTATCCTGTTCCAGTTCACGGATTCGTTTTCGGGAATCATCGTTCTTGATGACAATTTCGAGTTGAACCCTGTCAATTTTAAGGTTGCCCATGATAGGAATGTTAGATGTGAACCGAAATGGAGGATGAATTCTGTGCTGTATGCTGAAGGATACCTTTCAATCTTGCAATTTCCGTTTCTGAATACTCAGAAGCCAGGCGTTCCAGCAAGCGGTTAAGACTGCCATAGACATTTTGGGTGTACCAACGGGTGTCTTTTTTCTTTTTCTGAGCTTTCTTGCGCCGCTGAATATTGTAAAGCAACTGATCGGTATCAATGGCTTCGGCAACGCTGCGGGGCCCTTTCTTTTTGTGAAAGTTGATTTCAATGAAACGGCCATGGTCCGGGAACCTGAAAGCCAACACCGGACTATTGCCGGACTTCTCCACTTTATAGGTGATGTTGTCTATCAGCTCGTCGGAGTCGCGCAGCTTTTTGTTGCTGATCCTTTTGACAAAAAGATCTGAGAGAAATTCTCCATGAAGGTCAAGCTGTTCACGGATGAACATCATTTCGATTTCATCGAAACGGCCTGTCTTGCCGGTCGTTTTATCCAGCCTTTCTGCAATCTGGGAACCCATGTTGCAAAAATGAACCGTCAGGGGCTAAAGAGAAAGGACAGAAAATGTTTAGGATTGAACTTATTATAAATTAATTAGGACACTTACTGTACGTAGTTATAATACTCCATTGGGTAACCTTGTTATTGAATGTTGAAGCAAAAGCTATAATAATAATCTCAATTTTCTCGCTATCCCTTTCGCAATCCCATTTAATTAATCTGCTGGCTTTATCAGATGTTACGGAACTTGGCTCCCCATACCGAAGTTGAAAATCATCTTTAATTAACTCCATTGTCTTTGGGTTAGATCTTTTAAAACCATGAGAGATGGAATTAATATTTTTATCGTAATCAATATTGATTTGTATATCTTCAGTATCATCTATAATTATAGTTAATGAGTTGTTCTTCAATTTCTGACTTTCATCTTCTGGAATTTTGCCAGATGTAATTTCATACTTATAGCCAGAATTATTTAACGATTGTATTGATACCTGGTTCCCAATGTAAAATCCGTGTGTACCATAACTTTTATCGACCTGACTTTTAGCATAAATTGACAAGATGATTGAGAAAATTAAAATCAATACTATATTTTTCATAACCAAAGTGTTTATGCAACAAACTTAAAGAAAAAAGAAAATATAGTAGTTACTCCAATCAATAAGTTTTCTTGCACTTTTAAATTGAATCTTACAATGAAAGCCAGACTTCAGGGTCATATTCTAACTCTGCGATATGTCCAAGGGGGAAAGAGAGCAGCACCCCAAAACACTGGTCAAAAACAGGTCCATAGTATTTATAGCTGACTGCCAGGGCGCTGAATTCCTGTAGGATTTTAAGGTCAGATTCCAGACAGGCCAGTGAATCGGCATCCATCTTCGCGACAAAAGAGAATGCCAGGGCTTTCATAGTAAGGTGAGCCTGATCGATCAGTGCATCATTATCCACATCAGCTACTTTCTGAATGAACAGGATCCCGGTCCGCATCATGTCGATCCTGTCATCGGCATGGTCACCGGTGATCTGGCCTTCGATGGAATCCATGATCACAGCCGGGAAATTCGCCAGGTTATTGGAATCATCGTTCAGAAAGTGGTCGATGGAACGGAAGAAATGCCGTTCATCGGCCGAATGCCGGATATTGATATGTTGTGAAGCGAGTTGCTGAAAATATTGTTTCATCAGTCGTTTGGATGAGGGCTGTATCCGGCTGCATGGATGGCCTTTTGTTCAAGAAAAAAAAGTAGAGTCCAGAAGTTCAGCCTGGTCAGTTCCTCTATATCTGTTGGTTTTTCACTGATTGCCTGAAAAATCCCTGCCCATCCGGTGCTCTCTTCGTTTGTTCCTTCAGAGAATACATTCGGATGGTTATCAACGGCATGGTTCCGGCACCCTTCAAAAAAGAGAAAAACAGCAAACCGGATACTCAAGTCTACTTTAGCGATATCGGCAGCCCTGGCAAGATGATAATCGTGATAAGGCACCCGCTTTTCACCGTCCCATTGCTGGAAAAACTGTGAAAGCCATGCAAATCGCCGGCGTGGCCGGTACAAAACAGCAATCATTTCATTCAGATACTTTTCATCTCCGGACTGAATAAATGCCAGGTAGCGGTGTTCTGCCTTGGCATATTCGCCGGAAGTAATGTTTTTCATCTTATCCGACGGCCCATACAAGCAAGTTTTGCCTACCCTGATGGAAGGAATCAACTGGCGGGTCAGTTGGTTGTTCCGCGTGACCTGTGAATGCTCACCAGAAACCTGATCCTCTTTTAATAGGAAATTCATGGTTTCGGAAAGCAGGTAAACATCAGAATAATCGAACGACCGGATCTTCCCCTTTTTAATTCCCCAAAGGGCAAACAGCGCGCTGATCCGATAAATGCCATAGATATACCAGCTGGCATTGTCGTATTGAAATATCCGGTTTTCCAGTTTCAGCCATTTTATGATCAACTTTAACTTGAAATCAAACGGAGACAATTGCTGAAGCAATAAGCCGGAAACCGAAAGGAGCTGCCTGCGGCTCATTTCATTCCAGGTACCGGGATAGGTTATCTCTCTGCCTTCAAAGTCTATGGTCTGCATAATTCCGGTCTAAACCTCTTCTGAGGTTGTATAATTCTTGTTGAATTTTTTCAATTCGCACAGCAACCGGTTATTCTGGGAAGTCAGGTCATTGATCTGGTTTTTTGAAGCCTTTAATTCCCTCTCCAGGGACTGCATCTGGGATTTAAGGTCCCGGTTCTCATTTAATATCAGCGTGAACCGTTGGTTAATGGCTGTGTTCTCAACCACAATTTCATTTAGCTGAGTGCGCATGGCTCCGTTCTTCTCCCTCAGCTCTTCAATGTCCTTTTCCAGTCTTACCTTGAACTCCTCTGAGAACTCCCGCCACATCCTGGCCATCTTATCCGCATTGTCAATCTCGCTGCTGTCCGAATCAGCCCGAGCCTTCTTGGTTTCGGCGATGTACTTTCGTTTGGTAAAAAAGAAAGTCAGTACTGCCAGTAGGATTGACGAAATGGCTGAAACCAGGTATTCACTCATGAATTGAAGGTATTATGGGTTAAAATGACTAAAAACAACTAAAATCAATGCAATCATCCCTTAAAAGCCGATAAAGTGCTTCTTGTCTGCGTAATTGGGATAAATACCGCCATTTTGAGCAGCATCCTCTGCATATGGCGACATCAGAAGCAGGTCCGGATTTGCTTTCACAAACCGGACAGCATCCTCCAGGTAACTGTTCCCCTTTTGGGTGCGTGATTCAATGATCTTCGCAACTACTTTTGTGAACTGGTCCCTTTCCTTTTCAGGAATCGGGTTATAGGTCGCGATGGTAATGGTCTCCCCGGCGATACGGAAGATCAGTGAAGGCAGCGCATCGGCCATCGCCAGGTTGGCCACGGCCGGTGCAACAATCTGCAGCAGCTTAGAAATGGTGGAACTGCCAGCTCTCACTTCAAATCCCAACAAAGCAGCATAAATAGTCTCCCCCAGGGCAGGCCGGATGCGCAAAGCTTCAACATCTTTTATGGAACCTCTCAGTGCCATAAAGGTCCTGCGTGAACTCCCAATATCCACAATCTCATGAAACTCCCTGGTGTTGTTGATCAACAGGCTTTTGGTCTGTGTATAGACCTGTGCATTGTTCGCCCATTCCGGATACTTCGTTTTATTCTCTTCCAGAAATGAAAGCAAAGCATCCAGTGCCTGATCGGCTTTTTCGCTGTGGTACTTTTTCCTGTCCCGTTTCTGATACTCATAAGCGGTCTTATGTGAATCCGTTTCAATGATCTGCAACCCCTGGGCAGTTACCCTGCTGTCGCTGATGGTCACATAATCGAACAGCGTATAATGAGCCACTACCCTGGCGCATTTTCGAAGCAGGATCAATGCATCCGCTTCGGAAGTAATGGTAACAGGAGCATCCGGAAGGCCGGCCGAGCCGGATCCGCTGCCGGCATCCGGAGCTTCCGGAACGCCACCGGCCAATTCATTCACCCGGTCGTACATCGCCTGGCCAATAGCCGGGACCAGCATAAACTCTTCCCCCCATTCAATGGAAGGCTTTACTTCATCAAAGCTTTTGGTTCCGGTGATGTTACCCGTAAAATCAAGCAATTGATCAATGTTTCTAATGAGCATGGTTTAAAGGGTTGGATCGTTAACACCGGATTTATCTGTTTCCTCTTTCACCAGCACAGCATCCACCATATCAAGGAATACATTCTTTCCGGGCCAGTTAATCCTGATCGCCCTGTTGATATTATCCAGCACCAGGTGCCTGGCGATGGAAGTGCGTGTCTTGATGTGAAGGTTATAAGCATTCAGCACTTCGGATCCAGAACTCATTTTCCCTCCGAGCTGGATGCAAGCCAGGGAAGGCTGAACCTGAACGGCGCTGGTAATGGCCTGGTTGGTATCGTTGAACAACTGAAGGTTGGCCTCACTCATTTCCTTCTCGCTGTTCTTCAATTCAATGATCTCCCATCCCGACAATTCTTTCCCGTTCACATCCGTGGTCTTGAATGTATAAAATGCCTTGCCGGCATTCTCTGAACCGGCCAGCATTTCATCTATTTCCGTCAGTTTGGTTTCAAGCCACTGATCCACTTTCTCCTGGTTCCATTTCTGCAACTCCTTCAATTGTTTCAGCGCATCGATGGGAATCTTGATATGCCATTTGGCATTGATCGAATTCTGTAGCCGTGCCAGGTGAAATGTTGGTATTTCATTGGCCAGGGGCAACCATTTATAAGTGACCCCGATGTAAACCGGATAGTTGTAATACCGGAACCCGAATGATTTCTTCCTTCTGTGAATAAGGGCATTCGGGTATTTCAACGGATCCTCTTTCTGCCAGACCGGCAAGGGTTTGAAATCTTTGTTATCGGGCCAGTTGCCCATCACAATGTTTTCAATATTGCCTTTGCCGTTCATAATCTGCAGCCGGCATTCCTCTGTATTGACATGAAGCAGTTTACGGATCGGAAAATCCTGTTTCTTCTTATTGACAATCAACTGAGAAAAGATATTCTCCGTCCAGACAAAATCTGTAAACTGGTCCACGATAAAATCCGGCGCATCCCACGACAAAAGCCAGTCTTCCACCTGGGCATCCAGCACCGGCACCTTTACTTTTTCATTACCGGATATCACAAACTGATATAACTGGTACCCCAGGCTATAAAGCATATCCACCTTAAAATCCATCAACCCAGGGAAGATGTTATTCTGATACAGGCTCATCAGATGTTGCGGAAAAAGATTATCCCTTCCCCAGGAAGAAACCTTCAGCTCAGCGGCACTCTTCCCCTTATCATCCTCTTTAAAGTTGGTGATACTGCTGTTTAGTTTCTGAAGGGTGGTATTGGAAACGGCCGATGGCTTTGGCAGATCATCCCCTCCTATCCGGTATGTTGTTCCTGAATTCGGAAGCACTCCGGAAACCCCTTCGGAAACCGAAAGCTTAGGACTTTTCCTGTTTACCATCTCACCACCTTTCCATTAAACTCTATGATCAGGTAAATATGGACCGTCCGGATCTCGTTTGAATCCAGCAGCCGGATTCCCCGCTGCATAAACTTCTTCATATTCTGCCTGACCACTGTCTTAACACAGTTCCGGTAAGAAACCAGCTCACCATTGGCTTTAGGTTTGCTCTGACTGAACTTTACAAATGACACGGAGAACGGAATCACCTTCCCGTCGGGTGTCATGCTTTCATCCATAAGCCTGAGGGCATCCCGTAAATGAATAATATCGCTCATATAGCAAATATTGAACAGAACCAAAATATCTGAAAGGACAAATCCGGCACTGATCATATATCAGAACCGGATTTAACCTGGAAGATGGCAGCAGCTGGAGCACCCGTAAATTGAATACGTAAGCTTCTGCCTTGACCCTACATTCAGGGCAATTCTTAGTGAATTTCCCTGAATACCAAACCAGGGGGACCCAACAAAGTGCCCCTCGCTTACTCGGGTCACTTTGTTGGGGGCGGCAATGTCACTATTTATTCTAAATAGGGAGCATCCGCAATTTATTTTCTTTTTTTTTCTTTATTTTCAACCCTCACCACAGAAACCCGGCGCAAATGCGCCGGGTTTCTGTGGTGAATTACACACCGCTGGTCGGGAGGGCGTTAATTAACACCAACAAAAAAGTGATATATGGCGCTGTGGGGTGCGCTGTGGTATGTTGTGGGGCTTGGTGTGTGGGCTGCCGGCTTGCTGTGCTGCTGTGCGGGGCGTGGCATCAGGCTTCAGGGTGCGCTGTGTGGCGCCGGGCGCCCCATGTTCGTGAGTGAAACGAACACCGATTAAAAAAAGTTGCTTCCCGTATTCATGAGCGAAACGATGAATATTCAAACGATGGTGAAAATATATTAGAATTTTTATGTAATTGACTTCAGTAAAGCACGATCGTAAATTCGCATGAAATAAATCTGGAATATTTAACAATAATTTTTAAACCCAACTTTAAACTATATACTATGAAAGAGAAGGACAAAATCGAGAAAGACCTTATTGATGGAATTCAATTAATTGAATCAAAAATGAGGTATCCTATTGAGAAGATTTCGGATGCTAAAAGTAAAATACCATTGGAAATGCATTTGGACCTGAAATCCGATTATGAGTTAAAGAAGCTCGAATTGATGAAGTTATTTATTGACTTAACAGCCAATAATAGCGTAGAAACCAGAGAAAAATACGAAGAAATTTTGAAGGGTATTAAAAGGTAATTACAAAGGGGACTTTGCATGGCCCCTTTTTAATTATTCTCATTGCCAAAACTACTATTATAGCGATTTATAATAGTGCATTATTTTGTGCGCCATTTTTTTACGCCTTGCAAGCAGGAAGTTTTCATAATTGATGAAAGTCATATCGAATATATCTTCCGGAATGCAGTTTACGGAAAGATTATCGAGCAAATCATCGAATTCTGTTATAGTACCTATCTTTCTAACTTTCGTTTCGCACTGTTCATATACAATACCAAAATAATCACTCGGCGATTTTTTGCCAATTGAAATGTTTACCTGTGGATCCAGATATACATAGTTTGCAACCTGGTTGTATTTTGCCCTGTCAGTAATTTTCTCTCCCTTCAAATATTCTTTTGGAAATATGTGGTGAACATCACCCATAATAGTTATCAGGTTTTCGACTTTTATTGTGGAAGCGAATAAAGCCCGATCACCAAAATGAACCTGGGCAGCAAGGAAGATGTTAAAATAGGGGCCATTAATAGCTGATGTTTCAAGTGCCTGGACCAAACCAATTTGCCAAAAAGTATCAGACAGAACGGCATCTTCCGTTTCACTGAAAAATTGAACAAATCCTTTCGCCTGTATATTACGGATATCTTTATCCATAGCAGATTCAGGAGAAGCAATATACCGGCTAGTAAGGGTTGATAAAACATACCATTTTTGGACATAGTGTTTGATCTCATTCTTAGGTACTGTATTAGTAGTTGAAAGAATGAGATACAAGGTATAAGCAAAATCCAATGTCATTTGAGAATTAATCTGCCTTGGGTTAACAAAGCCTGCTGACTTTATTGCAAGTACGAACTGTGAAAAGTTATACTCGTTCATGAAATTAACAACACCTTTTTTCAAATCTATAAAACTGCTTTCGGAAATTTCTTCTTCAAATGACCTGGTTTCGAAATTGCGTCCTGAAAGAAGACTCACAAGATCAGCTAGCTTACCACGCCCAAATATGTGCATAAAAGATACCCGGAGCATGTCGCCATAATCAGGATCGTAAATACTCTCCTTATCGTCCTTCAACCATTTTACCATTTGAGCGTAATCTGACGCCATGAAATCTTTGTCGTTAGCACTAATGTAGGAGTAATAGCCGGGTTCAACAGCCAGGTGGCAGAAATAATCGATTGCTTTTCGTAATAAGTTACCGCCAAATTTTTCGTCGGCAGCAATTTTTGACATTGCAAAATCCGATTCATTAAGCCTTTTACCTGCTGAATTTATCCTTACAAAGATTTCAGTTACTTCGGTAATATCAATGTGATGAGCTAACTCTAAAACTCCTATCATACGATTTGCTATTGACCGTAGTTTAGTAATGATTTTACCAAATTCTTTAGTCCCTATCTCAGGGTTCTTTTCGCAATAATCCTGCGTAAACTCTACAATATCAAAGTCATTTTTAAAGAGTAACGAGATATCAGGAATCCATTTTTTACTTTTTAAATGGGATGAATCCTGCACAGCAAATCTTTCCTCGTCATTCACCTCCAATGGATTGAAAGCGATTTTTATCGTTGTTTCTTTGTATTCGTCATCAATAACACTTTGACCAAGAATTGCAGCCATAAGTGCCGTTACTCGTTGTTGACCATCGATGAGAATTTTTTTTCCATTAGAATCCCTACCATCTTTTAACCTGACATTAGGGTTCTGCCAGATTATGAGATAACCGGTTGGATAGCCATTATACAATGAATCGACCAGGTTGCGGACCTGAGTTCTTTTCCAAACGAATGGACGTTGAATTTCAGGTATAGCGATGTCTTTACTTTCAATAAGACCGAGAATATTGCTTACTGAAAGTTGTGTGACTGAATATTTTTCTGATTGCATCGTGATTGGTTTTAATTCTAATAATTATAAAAGTGGATTTTTGAAACAAGAAATTATCTATTAACCACTAATTCGTTAGTTGAATCATAACGGTACTTAATAATTTCGCCAGAAATAATCAGGCGAATTGCCTGATCGATAATTTCCAAAGGGGCAATAAACCATTCACGGGGGGTGTGACGATTGCCAACATTATCATATATATCGAGGTTGAGGCATGATTTACCAAAAAAATTATGAATCAGTTGCTCGAATTTTTGTGGATTCATATTATAACACTTATACGTCATTACAATCCGGACCTCTGCCATTAAATAGGTAGGCTCAAAAATGGCATTTTTTATTCGTTCTTCAACTTCAATTTTAGAATACCCAATTTTATAAAGATGCGGAATTTCTTTTAGCTCCTTCTTTTCGGATTTTGATTTTAAAATGTAGATATATCCTGCATCCTGATCTTCATCCGTAATGTTACTGAAATGTTCGATAAACCGTTCATTTACTTTATCGACATTTTCAGAGACTACCTTACCATTGGAATAAAGGATCTTCTCAACAGATCGTTTCAGCATATTTGATTCGGTTCCATTTTCAAATATGCACCTTGTTCGACCATCTTCCCTCACTCTTGTGCCATCGGGTTTATAATGCTCTTTCTTAGTAATTTCAATTTTCTCAACTAAAAATAAAACACCATTGTGAACATAGTAAGTACCTGCTCTGAGGTTATCCTGCCTAAACTCCAAAAGGATTCTTTTATTATCCCTTAAATCTTTCTGAACTGATTTAAAAAGAACCTCATATTTGTTAAAGTCTTTGCATGGCTTACGCCTGGCAATAAAGTCAGTTTCGGCTCTTCCCTTATTAACCAGATGGATATTTTTTAAATCAAAGAGCCCTTCCGTATCATCATCAAGTAAACCAAACACATCATCCCCAAAAATATCATCTAATGAATTGTACTGTTTTTCATCATAATCAAGCAAACCATACTTATCATGTTCCTTTAGCATTTCAATTTTTACCGGATTACTTCTCAAAGATTTTAACCTTGAATGTAATTGGTGTTCCTGTATACTTCCGCCTAATTCGGGTACCCGGTTATTCTTTTCATAGAAATCTATAATTTCCTGAAATGAAGCAACAAGTCTTTCCTCTTCATTCCTTGCCGGAGTAAAGGATTGTTTTATGTTCAGAAGGCCTAATGGGTCATCCTCAAATATTTCCTGAAGCTTTTTATCCTTGTCCATTTTGTGCTTTACGTTTCTGTTCTTTCAAAAAGATTATTGCTTCTGCCATTCTTCTTTCTAAAGGATCGGAAGATTCAAGGTTTGGTTCTTTTTTAAAAGTTGCTACAAAATCTTTGATTTTTGGCCAAAGAATAGCGGCTTCTTCCACTGTCATTTGTATCCTTGTTGCCTCAATGGTATCCTGGATTACTTTTAAAACTTTAGTAGTCAATGATTTCGATATTATTTCATAGGCTTTTTGAAAGGGATTAATCTGGTCAATTAAATCGATATGTAAATCATCAATATCCACAAATTGGCCTGCCATTTTTATAAAACGCTTATCACCCGACTCAATTATTTCTCCGGTTTTCACTACAGAATCAGCTACTACATGCTGACGAACTTCTTCTACTTCTTCTTCGGTTAAGTCGGGGTATTTAATCTGAATGATTTTGGGAATCAGCACCTTGTTGATCACTTCAGGGTCAAGATTACCTGGGATTGCTTTTACCATGGTATCGTCCTGTAGTATGGTGGCTTTTAAATCATTAAGGTCTGATTCAATAATGTCTTTTACACGTTTGGAACTGGGTGTTTTTAAACCATAAATCTTAATTTCTCCAGGTTCTGCTTTATCCTCATCAGATAATTTTGTTTTGAACTTAAAATTGGGCGCAAGAACCTGTTCCATGAGCAATGATGTAGCAATGGCCTTCAACATATTGTTAACGGAAACTTTTACTTCAGCATCTGCTGCATCGGGCTGTGCTATGAGATTGGTAAATTGTGCATGTGATTTGTTGCTACTGTCCCTGGTAGCTCTGCCAATTATCTGTATTATTTCAGTTAAAGAACCCCTGTAGCCTACGGTTAGCGCATGTTCGCAATAAGGCCAGTCGAATCCTTCCTTCGCCATTCCCAGGGCAATTATCAAATCCATATCTTCAATGGAAGTTATATCGCGGAGATAATCAATGGTTTTTGCCTGGCTTGTTTCGTTTACCAAATCAGCTACTTTCAGCATTTTCCCATCAGTATGCCTTTTTACATCCATAATGCATGTTACAGAGTCGGTTTTAATAACTTCACCGATTGCATCCAGTATGATATCCACTTCAGTGTATTTATCTTTGGATGATTCACCCGAATTCACATTGGGTATGTGTAATATGGTTTTTTTATTGGTATCCAGGATTTCCAGAATAGCAGAAGTATATTTGCCCTGGTAGAAATGATAGCCGATGCCAAGGGACTTCAAATATGTGTATCCGTTCAACTGCTGAAAATAGTTATAGATGACCTTTGTAAATCTGGCTTCATCATCTGGCAAAAGAACAGGAACACCATCGCCTCGAAAATATGAGCCAGTCATTGCAATGCTGTGGGCTGTGGTATTTTTCATGACATCCCTTATCAACTCACCCAGGCGGCTATCGCAATCAGCGGAAACATGATGAAATTCATCAATTGCTAACAGGACGTTATTGAGCAATTGTTCATCAATCTCTTCAAAGGCAAAGCGCAATGTGGCATGAGTACATATCAAAATCTTTTCATCGTTAGCGAGAAAGTTTTTGAAAGCCTGAACCTTGGTTTTGCTGCCATCCATGCCGGGAGTGCAAAGGTTATATTCTTCATTTGGTTCCCAATTGGCAAAGAAGCCGAAGTCTTTAAGGTTGGTTTTACGAAATGAACCTCCAATGGATTTTTCAGGAACTGCTACAATTACTTTTTTCAAGCCCTGGTTTACCAGCTTATCCAATGCTATAAACATCAATGCCCTGGATTTACCGGAGGCTGGTGGCGCTTTTAATAAAAGATATTGTGCATCGCGGGCCTGATACGCTTTTTCCTGCATTTCGCGCATACCAAGATTATTGGTTTTGGAACTTTGCCCTGTGCAGGCATAGGTAACATGTACTATATCGGGCATACTTATTGTTTTTTCTTTTTAGTTTTCTTCTCTGCTTCAAACAAGGTTCCTTTTTTCTTTTCATCAGCTATCATCTGCTCGTAGAGTTTGAATAAATACTCCAGCCGTTCTTCGTCGCTTTCAAAAGGTTTACTGCGGTAGCATCGTTCAACAGCTAAGTCATTCTGGTGGTGGGCTTCACTCAGTCCTTCAGGCATATGGTCCGGATCGTAAAGTTGAGATAAGGTTTTTTCAGAATGATGCTCTCTTTCTTCCAACAATTTGTAAACATGTTTTTCTAATTCCTTTTTTTGGTTTTCAGTGATATTTGGGAAGGGGAATGTATTGTAACCTAACACGTTGGAATAACGAATTCGAGTTTCGAGACTACCACATACAGCTTTAACCCATACAATGTGCATCTTTGAAGAAATAACACCAAAAATCCATGTATCGGCATTATAGATTACACTTACTGCATTTGAAAGAATTTCGTCCTTTGCAGAGAATCCCAATGGGAGATAATGTCTTCGCTCAGATGTTGTTAGAGGAATTATAACTGAATTAGTTTCTGTTTCGAATGTGTCCCTAAATTGATGTGGTTTTTGAGCTAATTCATTTGCTCCTTTTTCTTTGCTTTCAAGTCTCAATTTTTTTACTGATTCAATTCTCTTTTTGATTGAGCTAATATTCATGACAGTTTGTAAATCTTCATTCCTTAGCCATATTACCCATCTTTCAACACCATCTAATAATTCCTTAGCTCCTATAAATTTTTTAATAAATTTCGATGATGCTGTATTTTCAGAAATAATCCATTCTTTCTCTTCTGATCTTAAAATAAGCGGTTCGCCATAAACAGCTTTATTTCCATAAGTCATTCCTGGAAGTTTTGAAAGCATCTTACTTCTTTTGAAAACAATTAGATTATCACTTTCAGCTAAATAAGGATTGATATTTTTAACTAAATGTTTTCTATTCTCGTAAAACAAATACTTGGCTTTTTGCTGATTGTGGTTTCTAACGCAAACGATTATAACGGTAACACCAGCGTTGTCTTTAGCATTGTTTTTCCACTTGAATGAAGTATAAGCAAAGTCAATTTCTAAATTCAAATTGAAAATAAGTGGCCACAATAATGCAACCTGTTCACCTTGACAAATCGAGTTAGTGCTTACAAAAGAATATTGAGCATTTGAGTTTTGAATATATTTTGCTCCTTTATAAAACCATGCGGAAATAAAATCTAAGTTTTTGTATCCTGATATGCCTTTGAAAACAATTGCCATGTCTTCTTTTTGTTCGGCTTTTTGACCACTGCTTCCTTTGTATGGCGGATTGCCCAATACAAATATTTCATCACCTTCAATTTTCGGGCAAACAATTTTCCAATCAAGGCGGGTTGCATTGCCTTGAACGATGTTGCCTGTTTCCATGAGCGGCAGGGCAGGTTTAGTACGGCCAAATTCTTTAAAAAACTCCTGGTTCATCTGATGCTCGGCTAGCCAAAGGGAAAGAATTGCTACTTCGTGAGCAAAGTCGTCTAGCTCGATGCCATAAAAATTACCTAAGCTAATTTTGGAAAATGAATTATCCTGAAAATCGATTTTGCCTAAGCCTACATTGCCTTTTATTACATCTAATTCTTTAAAAACAAGCATTTCGAGCCTGCGTAATTCTTTATATGCAATAATCAAAAAATTACCACTTCCACAGGCAGGGTCAAATATTTTTATTTTGTAAATACGATACAACAAGGCAAACAACTTTTTGCTGTTGCCTTTGGCTGCGAAAAACTCCTCATAGAGTTCGTCGAGAAAGAGAGGTTTTATAACCTTCATTATATTGGGAACACTGGTATAGTGCATTCCCAAGCCTCCGCGATGTTCAGGAGTAATAACTGCCTGAATCATTGAGCCAAAAATATCCGGATTTATGTCTTTCCACTGTAAACTACCACTATCAATTATTGCCTGGCGGCTTCGTCTTGAAAATGTGGGGGCAGAATGATTGTTCCTAAGTAAGCCTCCGTTTACATAAGGGAATGAAGAGAGATAAGCAGGTAGGCCTTTCCTGCTCGAAATATTGGTGTTCATTACCTCGAATAGCCTGTCGAGGTAAGTATTTAGGTCACTGCCGTCTTGCTGCGTATGGCTTTGTATGGAATTGGTAAATTGACCTTCTTCAAAAATGCCTGTATCTTCAGCGAAAAAACAAAACAACAAGCGGGTAAGAAAAACATTTAGGTTATGGACTTCCTGCTCGGTATGTGTTGGATTATCCTTTTTGATTTCGTCGTATAGCTTTGCCATACGATCAGCAGCTCTGACATCAGCAGGATTTTCCATCTGGTGCTGTGCTTTTTCCATTCCAGCCCATGGAAGAAAGAAATCGAAGTGCTTTGCGATTTCAAGTATTGGAATATCGAGGGTGTCGCTCGTCTTCCGGTCAAGAGCCAAAAGTGTAATAAAGTCAGTAACAATTAAAAAGCGAGGATCATGTTTATTAGCCCTAACGTTTGATCTTATTAGGGTAAAAAGTTCATGTACATCTTCGTTTATAGCTGTTTTATAAAACAACTTCTTTTTCCAGGCAACTTCATCCTGGAATTTGGAAAGATTCAATCCTCCGCGCTGTAAACGAGAAATCGTAGATTTAGGCTGACCATATGCTGTAATCAAATCGTATATGAAAGTATCTTTGTTAAAGGACTTTAAGAATTCCTGCAAGTTGTTCTCTATTTGGGCTATATTCATTTTTGATGCGTTTTTGAGTTTCCCTTTGCCGTAGGAAAATTACTAATATTTTCATGTGATATGATTTAATATTCTGAATTTCTTAATGGTTTTGGATTAGCTATCAGAAAAATGTTTTCGTGAGATAAGTGTGAAACAGTTTTAGCCAGACATTTATAATGTTTGAGAGCTTTTTTGTTGAATATATTCTCCACATATTCTACATCTTCAATAATTTGATGAGTTGAGCTGAGCTATTTTATTTGGTTTTGAGAACTTCCCTTATTTTTGCTCCGATCTCAGTAAGATACCCTCTTGGTTCTCCACCATCAACAACATATTTTCCTGAAGCTTTCCAGTCATCCTGATCTCTGATACTAATATCATCGTTCAATATTTGGTATAATCCTGTTCCTTCATAATCTGTGAGTTCATCAGGCTTCAAAACAGTTCTTTCATCTTTTATAAACTCAATCAGGTCTCCAATATAGATACGTTCGATTAATTTTGACGCTCTCAGAAAATCAGGGTAAGACATTTCACCATTAACATATCCCACAAAAAGCCTTGAGATATACTGTGCATTTTCGTAATCATCACACTTATCTATGATATATAAAAGTTTTTCACCAACCTTAACTCTATATTTTTTTGAAGAATCTATTTTCTCTATCATTTTTTTTCTGTCTTCAGGACTAATATTCTCCAATTCACTTAAAAAAGACAAGACCTTTTTCAGAAATAATATATTTGAAATTTTAGATGTTATTTTCCCCATACCCAAAATTGTATTGACCAATGGAATATCCTTAAGAATACCATCTTCCAGAAAACTATCTGTAATTGCTTCAGTCATGTCTATTGCCATATTCTGAAGATTACTGTCTTTTAATGTTTCTTCAAATGAATTCGACATCTTCTTTAGCTCTTCCATAAGTATAATTTTAAAAACATGAAATTTTGCTTTTACGGATCACGATCCACCTCCATCAATCAAGGTATTAAGTTTTGAAAAATGGATAATGTGAGACAATAAATAAGCTTTAAAATTCTAATTTAATGTGCTGGTCACTGAGGTGAAATATTTTTCCCTTTTTCGTTATAAAACCTACTCAAGTTCTCAATTTTTAATGTAGCCATTTTTGTTTCTTTTATCTATTAAATTTAAATTATTAAAACTTATTTAGCTATTGGTTTTGTAAGCTATTGCAATCCAAATATTGATCTTATTTCATTAATATCAGATTTCTTTTTAAATTGTTTGTTTAATTCTTCACAGGAAGGTGAGTTCACAACTTCGTCAAATTTAATTATGTATGATGAGAAGGTCGTACATAGATTTAAAACATCATTATATACATTGTATCTCTCTTCGTAAAACGAAATCTGTTCAGATACGCTTACGAATGTTTCTGCAAAATAACTTTCTGCAAGTTTTTTCTCAATGATAGTTTGATTGAATTTGGATACTGAAAATATATAGTCTGTATATAAAATCTTTATTGCTTCATAGATGTTTTTATTTTTTTTGTTATAACATTCGGGTGTACTTTGGTTTCCAATACCATTGTATGGCTCATCTAAAGCAGAAGCAGCAGCTGCTATAGCTTTTTGAAAGCCAGATGGTCCGGTACTCAATACTCCATTTTCGTCCATGCAAAAATCTCTAAACATTTTTTCCTTTATCTCAGTATAGATATTTGAAGCCTGATTTGAAGCATTATTCCCTTTTGTATAATAATTGTTAAGTTCAGCCCTTAATTCATCACTATCAGTAATATTCCCAATGGTATCAAATATTTTGTATTTTAATGTTCTATCTCCTATAACAATCTCCTCCTTCTGAATTTTACCATTTGCGTCAAAGTATTGTAATTTAGAGAGTTCATCATACTTTTCGCCGGATATAAACATGTTCGTTAAGAAGGTATTAATATATTGAATTGTTCCATTTTCATATTTTCTGATACAAATAACATTGTTATTATCATTATAGAATTCTTGATGTTTTAATGTTTGGTTTGTGTTATACCAAGAACCTACATTGTTTCTAAATTCATAAAGCACCTGACCATTGGTGTCAAATTTTTTTTCTGTTTTTAACTTCCCATAATCAAAATAAGTTTCCCTTATGACTTTACCATTATAATCAAATTCCGTTTCTGATATTAAATTTCCTTTATCATAATAAGCTTCCATTTCAGTGATGCCAAGTTCTTTTTTAACAGCCTTCCCATCCATGACATATTGTCCTAGTAAATAATCTGTTAATTTATATAAATCGTTAAATTCTTCATAAATCTCAGTATAATAGAACCCAGAATGCTCTCGATGCATATTATCTGTCATTTCAGTATCTTGCCCATCTTTTTTAATAATTTGCATACGGAAATCAAACATTTTACCTCTTGAAGGATGAGTTATGTTTAAGCATACATTCATATCACACTTAAAATCATATATTCTAATCTGATATGAACTCCAAGTACCATCAGAAACATGTAGCTTAGTATCAACCAAATCAGCCTTTACATTAATGCTATTTATACTTTGTATATAATTATCTGTTATAATTACTTCATTTCCTATAATACCAGTAACATGACTATTCTCAAATTTTAAATGTGTAACGAGTTTTTCATTTTCATATTCTTTGTATTCTTTAACCGTACCATTAAAATGGTATGACCATAGAATTTCTCCTGAATTATTAAACGATTTAAATTCAGAAAACACACCTGCAATAGCCTTGGCCTGAGCTTTTAAATAATGATTGCCATTTTCATAAAAATAGTAGGATTGTATGCCATTATAATTCGATTCATTATCGGCATAGATCTCCATAGAAGGCTGTCCGTCTTCGTAAAGAGCTTTAATATAGGTTACTTTTCCTTTTACATATTTATATGTGTAAGCAAGTTCTCCACTTTCATAATATGCTTTCTCCACACCATGGTATGTCCCGTCTCCTAATTCATGCCAAGTTCTTTTTATTTGTTTTTCTGTCCAGTCATAATACTCTTTTTTTTGAACTGCTTGTTGGGCATTTAAAGCAAAATTCAAAGCAGTAAACAGCGTACAAAATAGAATAAATCTTTCTTTCATGATTTTTAAACTAAAAATTTAATACATTAAAATTAAACTATTGATGAATGATATACAAAATAAAATTGCTAGCTGATCCGTTTTCCACAATGCTTGCATACTTTAGCATTGTCCTGAAGATCATTTTCCGCACAGTGTGGACAAGTTTTCATAAGGCAAATCTATCTAAATATGTTTTTCGATCATGATATGCAACCTTTGTAAAAATTCAAACCGGATTTGTTTGCTAGAGTGGGTGTCTTCTTGAGAAGGTAATTAAATGTCCTCTTTAATAAGATTCAAAAATATATGAATTCGTTTTCTGACTTCAGAATTGCTGTGTAAGTAATACAAGATGAAATTCCTGTTGTGAATAGTAGTCAATTTATTGTATTCTTTTTTACCATTAAAAGACACAAATATTTTTTCAAATTTTTTAATGCTCCCACTTTGGAACTCATGCATCTTTTTGATCAAACTCTCAAATTCTTTAAGTTTGTCAATTTCGAGGTCAACGCTTAAATCTTTTCTGAAATTATCACACTCAGTATCAAATTTCAGTAATAATTTATCGGTATCCCTTTTAAACTTTTCATAATCTTCACGAATTTTATTCAGATTTGACTCGAGAGAAAATAAAGTATCCTTTTCCATATCAAAGAATAAGTTTACATTGAAAAAAATAGTTAAAAACAAGTCATTTCTTATTTACACGCCTTTAAAAATATTATCAAAAAAAGGGCAAAAAACTCTTGTTGTTTCCCTTTTTTCATCAAATATACTATCCCAAAATAACTTCAGTGATTATTTGCTAAATTAATAAAGAATTAGATTTGTAATAGAAATCAAGTTAAACACAAAAAAGCCCCGTTTCCGGGGCTTTTCTCTTCTTTCAGGCAGTAACTTTCTCTTTCTTCCCTCTTGGTTTCTGTACCTTTTCCGGTATAATGGGATTGAATTCAGGAAAATCAGCCCCGGGCAATTCGTTATCTGTTGAAAGTGAACTTGCCACCGGAATAGTTTCTTCCTGCAGTCTTGACACGTAGCAGGTATGTGTGCGGTTAAACTTATCGGCTTCCTTGAGTTGTGAAACCTCGAAGGTAAGGTATCTGTTGCCATCCTTTTCGTAGATAAACTGTTCTGCCTGGTCCATCTTCAGGGTTACCTTAATGATGTAAAGACTGGTGTTTTCTGTTCCTTTTCCAATGTAATTTTTGATGTACTTTTTCATGATATCAGGTTTTAAGGTTTGAATTATATGCCCCTTTAAGCTTGTCAATAGAAAAAGTCAGGGAGGAACTGGAATACCGGAGTTCGACAAGCCCACCCACCGGGTGAGCTTTAGAATGAGGATATGCCGGGAAAATCCTTTACTCAATGCAATGTTTTCGAAAGATAAGCTCCCTTTGCATATCAATTCAGCCCTTTATCCCTGAGATCAAAAAGATCAAAAAACAACGGAAACAGGATCATTGCCAATCCATTCATTAAAACCCTGAAACCAACCAGACAGTAATCCACCAAAGGCAACAACCACCCCTATGAGCTCATAATAAAGCAGAACAAACGCGACACAATCCACGAATCAAAACAAAAGAAACCCGGAGCAAACCACAACCCATAACAGCCCCCGGCTGAACTTTCAATTCATCCAACCAGGAAAAGTAAACCAAAAGGGAAACAAAGACTACCCCTGAAACAAGTAAAAGCCCAAAACCAAACCAGGTGAAAAACAGGAGAACCCCTAACCGACCACATCACCAAACCAACCCGATAACCAGTGGTTAATTACCAGCAACCAATCCCTGACAACCCATTCAATGCATCCTGCAATTAATCATCCTGTGCCCTTTCTCTGCACAGTAATTACATACCCGGCAATTGGCAGGACATACCACCCCAGGAACCAACTCCGGATCCTTCACAATGTTAAAGAAGTTATCCAGCATAAACCCTGAGCCATTGACAGTAAAGTTATCAGGCAACCCGCCAAAGTCAAGGTCAGACCTTCTGGTATAGGTCCACACCGGAACCTTAACAAGCTCAGCAATGGCCGATGCCTTCACCACATCCCCCTGGCAACTGAAATCCCCTGATTCACTAAAGCGGAGTTTGGTAAACCTGTACTTATTCAATTCATAAACAAACAGCTCCGGAGTACACATTTGCCAGAACCTGGCCTGATAATCCCGGTGTTTAACCACTGTAGGAAACATCCTTTCCGCCTTCTTTGCATAGCATTTATCCGCTATACTGCATAGTCCAAGCTTATCTGAAGGACACTCAGCCTGTGAAGTCATGTTAAAGATGGCAGTGCCCCCATCAATCTTTAAATTCCCGAAGGAAAATAGTTCAAGCATTGTTCTCTTCCGCTGCCCTGCGGCTCTTATTTTGGCACCCTGTAATCCATGAAATCTCATGATCAGGGCTTGTGTGGCGCGCCTGTGAAAACAGCCGGCACCCGCGTAACGATCATTCTGAATCCAGTGGCGAGGTCTGTCTTTTTTGGCACAAAAAAACTGACAGGGCCCACGAAGTGGCGGCTATTCCCAAAGGAGGCCGCACTTGATTCAGATATTATCGTGCAGCGACCTTTGCGCATCACAGGAGAGAGAAAGAACACCAGAACCCCAAAAAAAAGAACAACAGCGCCCGGATCAACAAGTCCGAAGGACACCCCCCCATCCGCGATAGTCCGGTTGACGCGGCATCCTTTTGCCCCTTTTGGCAAAAGATACAGCAGAAAACGGCGGTTCTGCCACACCTGAAAACCAACAATCCATTGGCAGAAATCGCCCCCTAAAAAAAAGAAACCTCCACCCTTACCCACCCCAATCGATTAAAAAAAGGGGCCAAAGCCCCCTATAATCAATACTGTTTTGAATAAAAGTCCTCATCCATTGCACTGGAGAGGAATGCCTGATAATCTGTTTCACCACACACCAGGCAATAAACCTTCTTTGATAAAGGCCAGTAATAAGCACTGCTCCCTTTCACCAACTTCAACTTACACTTCTCACAGGTAGAATTAAACCTGACATTTAACTGATAAGGATCATTCCTGTATCTCATTGTTATAGTTCCGCTGCCCTGCGTTGTTTTGGCACCCCTGAACCCCGGTAACCGGGTTCAGGGGCCTGTCTGGCACGCCGTTGTTATTAAATAAGGCCATCATCGGCCATTGAAAAGTAAGCTTCAGCAGTAATAATCAGATGATCCAGCACCGGCAGATCCAGCATTGCACCTGCCTGTTTCAGCTTACGGGTCAGATCAATGTCAGCCTGTGAAGGTTTCAGGTTCCCTGAAGGATGATTGTGTGCCAATACCAGGAAAGCAGCATTACTTTTCAATGCAGCCTGAAACACACACTTGGGATCCACCACCGTCCCTGCAGTCCCCCCGATGGAGATCAGCTTTACCCCTAGCACCTTATTGGCCCTGGACAGCAGCACTGAATAAAAGCTTTCCACATATTCGATGTTCGGCCAGTTACTGACCAGGATATCATAAACATCCCTTGAAGTTTTGATACATGGCCTGTCCTTCACAGGAACCTTATGAGACCAGGTAATCTGAATTTCAGCTACGCTTTGATTGAATAAGTTTAACATGATTTGGTTGCCCCTGCCCGGGGACGTTTTAGGCACCCTTTACCCGAAGCAACGGGATCATGGGCTTGTCTGGCTCGCCTGTTAATTTGAGCCACCACCCGCCGGAATAAAAATTCTGTGTCAAGTGGCCGGGTCATGATTTTTGCCCCAAAAATCTGACAGGCCCCGAAGGGCCTGCTCTTGACAGAGATATTTTTATGAGGCTAACTTTGCGATAAATTAAGAGAGAGAGAGCTTGTTAAGCCCCCCATCTGCCTAAAAAAAAGTCCCGCCGATTGGCGGGACCATTGCTTCATTCATTGTAATTCTGTTCATAATCCTTCTTCCACTGCTCTGCACATTGTATCCAGGCATCCGGATGAATAAAATGCCCCTTCATATCCTGTCGCACCTTCTCTTTATCAGCAAGGATCAACCCTGAGAGTTTCCCAATGGCATCCATCACGAAGATCTGTTTCATCGGACTGCCATAATTCATAAATGTTTTCACAAACTCAACATTGCTGAGCCTTTTGTTTCTCTTAGCCATAGTCTTTGTTTCGCTGCCCTGCGTTTATTTCCGGCACCCTGACCCACTTTCGCGGATCAAAGCTTTTGTGGCACGCCGTAATGGTTAAATGTTTAAATAAGTTCTCTGTGCAAAAGACAAATCAGCCACCCTGATCACCAGGATCTCTTCCGGAGTATCAGGATTGAAAAGCTCTTCAACACCATACACCGGAACAGCATCAGATAGCAAAGCCCCTGTCACCTTAACAATATTGTGATCAACCAGTATCTGATAACCATCCGGCCAGACTGTGCACTGATTGATGATCACATAAAACCACCTGAAATGAATGGCACCATTTGCATGCAGTTCCCCTGCAAACTCCATTTCAGATCTGAGCCCCAGGCTCCTTAACTCCGGATGAACCGGATCAATCAACTTAAACCTTACTATTTTCATACTATACAGGATTAGGAATTAAAAATCAACTCAAATTGTTTACTGGAATAAGCCTCATAATAGCTGTGCAGAGACCTGAACCTGAGCAAATATGAGACTTGTGAACTGGTAAGAAAGGACAGGTAAAAGCAAATGCGAAGCATCTTCCCTGAAGAAGAAAACCTTCTGAAGAGATTTATCTTCATGGCCTGTTTACTTATGAATGGAACTGAAATGATAATTCTGCTCAATCCATTCCAACAGTTTCACCTGGTTAGAAAGACTCAGGCAGAAGAAGAATTCAATGATCCCTTCCACCGGCATATAACCCTTATAAAGCCTGACAGAAATGTGATCAAACTTCTCTATGAAATGATCCCCTTCAGCCCCCGGCCATATTTCATGGATAAACCTCTTATACTCCGGAAAATTCGCCGTGAAATAGGCAAAGTTGATCACTGACAAGGCTTCCCTTGTAATGTTCTTCTCACAGATCACCTCTTTGGTCAACCTGAAAGCATTGGATTCTTTTGTTGTCATAAGATAGTTGCCCCTGCCCGGAGACGTTTAAGGCATCCTTCGTTATACCCACCTGAAATCTCAGGCAGGCATGCTCAGGACTGGTCTGGCTCGCCTGTTAATTTGAGCCAACACCCGCCGGAATAAAAATTCTGTGTCAGGTGGCCGGGTCATGATTTTTGCCCCAAAAATCTGACAGGCCCCGAAGGGCCTGCACTTGACAGAGATATTTTTATAAGGCTAACTTTGCGGAAAATTAAGAGAGAGAAAGCTTGTTAAGGAACCCATGCGGACAGCCCACTAAATGCAGGCACAAAAAAAGAGGCCAAAGCCTCTTTCATCATGAGATTGATACATTGGAAGAGAATTCCTTCCATTCAAAAGCGATTGCCTCAGAAGAGGAAGACTCCATGACCCCTGGCCAGTAGTTCTCATTCATATAATCTTCAAATGCTGCCCAAAGGCTGTTTTCCTGTTTTTTCATTTCTTTTTCTGACATGGCTGTAAGTATTAAATTATGTGAAATACTCAGAGCCGGTCCCGGAAATAGTCAAAAAGGAACTGGAATACCGGATTTCGGAAAGCTCACTCAAAGAGTCAGATTAAGAATGAGGATATGCCGGGAAAATTCTTGACGATTTAGTAAGGGTACCGGCTAATTTCGCAGATAATTTGGTACTGAAAGCCTGGCTGAATAATGAATATAGTTAGGAAAACCACGCTGGAAGCTTAAGATTGGAATGGGATTGGCGGGGGGATCTTTGATCTGAATTGATTTTCCCTGGAATGGGTATATCTATTCCAGAATCTTCATTTGAAAGAAGCTGTTTTGATTTCGGGGAACTAAATTTCGGAAATCTATGTAAGAGAGAGAGGAGAGAGGGTTGGATTAAGGTCTGGTGAGGGAGGTGTGGAGACGACCGAGACGCAAAGAGACAAAATGGGATAGCAAAAAAGGAGAGCAAGATTATAGAGACCGGTGGAATCTTTGAACTCTGGCAAATATCATGTATTTCGGAGAGTAAAGTTTCGCGGACTTGAACCCTGCTGGTTTCAGCATTTCGGATTTGTTATCAACTAGTAATGTTATTTTGTTAAACATACTTCAAATTTACGATTTTCCCAGCATGGGGCAAGACCGCTATTAGTGGCAGTTATAATTTTATTCTTCGTTATTTGTATTTACAATCTTGTTAATTACTACGTGCAGTTTACCATCAACAATGTCAACCATATTTGCTGCAGTAATTCTATATGATATTTCAAAATTCATAACATCTATATAACTGTCAAACGTAACATAAAGTGGATAAACCTTAGCTGAATGATTATGCTTAATAATATTAAAATGATCATTTACATCATAGCTATTTGTCTTTTTAATTGAAAATCCACCTAAATTAATATCTGGGAATGTAGGAACTGCCATTGTACGCATAAATCCATAAAAGTCTGGCGGTGCCATAGAAAATGATGAAAGGTTAGGTGGAGTGGGTTCTAATTCTTTTTCATGATAATCATCTTTTTCACATAATGTGAAACCATCTGGGAAATGCATATATAAATCTATATTCTCTGCAGGTGTATTACCATTGTTACTTATTTCAATATTAAGAATGACAGTTAAATTATCCTTATAAGAATAAATCTTACTTCTTCGGAAATAGATTTCATAATCGGAGTAAAATTGCGACATTGCCGCATTATATTCATCTACTTTTTCTGGAGTCTTTTGATACAGACCTAACGAAAAAATACTTGGATTCGCGTAAGGATCAAGTTCAAGCAATGGATTAGCCTGCTTAATTCTATCCATAATTTCCATTATCTCATTTTCGTTTTCTTTGCATGGCTCTTCTATGTCAAATTTAATATGTGATTCTCCGTTATCAAATTGCATACGAAGTTTAGGCTGCAAATTCTTCACACGATTTAACTCAGTTTTTAGGTGTCTAATTTCCTTCTCGGCAATGTCCTCTTCTTGTATCAAATACTCCTCAGAAGGTACAATAAAATTAATGTAATGTGCTTTGCATTTTAATTGAACACCTAAATCATTAGAAATAATCTTGATTTGTTCAGTAGGATGATCTTGGCTATATTTGATTACTGTTGCAATAAATACATCGTCTTTATCATTTTTGTCAAAAGTGCTTTTATCTAAAATCATTTGAAGTTCATCTGGCATGTATATTATAAAAGGTATATTATTTATTACAAGGGGTGGTGGTGCACTCAATTTTTTAACAAGCCCTTGTACTCTTCTTTTGATATTAGTTGTATTTGCCGAATACTTTATTTTGTCCAATTCATTAATTATGCATAAGCATAATCCAACTTGAAATGGATCATCATTTTTTTTTCGAGTCCAATTTTCGATTGGCTTGAAATGAATAAACACATTACTGTCTGGGAATAGTATCATATTAATTTTTATTATATCGGTGACCCAGTCTCCATAATTGCAGCTAGCGTCCGGGGCTAAGCACTGGCGGGCAGTTTTGAAAACATCTCTTTCCGGCGAGCAGAATTTCTCAATAAATGTACAATCTTTCTCCTTACAATAATGCGCCCGAAAGCGTTTAGACTTATTTGTATGCTGTTTTTCATTCGATTTCGTAGGCATTAATATCTATTGTTTTTCTCTCATCATAATTTTGTTTCCAGATTGCTTTTGTCAACCGCAGAGAAGAGAGATTCGAAATTAAAAAACGAACCCAACGTTCTTGATACAAGTAATCTTTATGAGCCTCATCATAATGACAATATTTCGTATTTGTTTCAAATGGGTCTTGTTCTTCTCCAAATCCTTTATATGGTCTGACGGAAAACATTACTAAAATATTTTTATGATCTGAATGATTGATTTTTATGGGAGATTGTTCATTTACTTCTTTAATTACTAAACTAGGCTTAAGTTTCCCTGGGTTAATTGCTTCAGTTTTTATTACCCTGTCTTTAACAATTGTTGTCAAATAGTCATATTTATCCCTATCTTCTTGAGAAAGGGAAGACCAATTAACAAATTCAACAGCTAAGTCATTTCTGCCAGTATTGCTTATTTTAGGAACTTGGATTAGTTTAATACTAAATTCTTGTGATGTAAAAACATCTTCTTTAATATTTTCCCGATATTTTCGTACAAATTCTTTTATTTCTTTATATGCTGAAGAAAGAAGTTGTTTGCTCGCTTCCGTTTGTTTTGTCGTCCGTAATCTTGAAAATTGAAGTGAAAATGCTAAGCTTTCATTAATGGCATATTCAACTCCAAATATTCTAATTAGCTCATTCTCATAATTATAAAGTAATGCTTGACATTCTCCGAAAATCATCAATCCAATTTCCTCTTTGTCAATTATCCTATGTTCAATTTTATTACGTAGTTTGATAAAAAAATCCAAGTTTGTTTTCACTGGCTCTGAAAGAGTTTCATAATTGTTAATACATGTTTTAAGATCCCAAGCCTTGCGCTCCCCATCAATAATCTTAAATCGTCCATTTTTCTCTTTAAAAAAAAATGTGTCTCCAATAGATTGATTAAAATATGCTTGCAATAATCTTGTCCATGCCATAATCATGTGAGTAATAAAACTCTCTACTCTAAATGGTGCTCTTGGCTTGTTATAAAGTTCCACTGATAACAGAGCACAATCAATTGAACTTTCTAGAAGAGATTTTGTTTTTCCTTTGCGAAGTATCATTGTTTTTTGTGGTTTGTTTTAAAATAGCATACAACGAATGAATATAAGCACACAAAATTGCAGCTGTAATACTGTCCCCTACACCCCTTCCATGTTAAACTCCATCGCATTAAACATCTAATTTTGCAGATAATTCAGCACGGAAGTCTGACTGAATAATGGATGGTACTATTACATAAAGTACTGTAAATGAGCATACAGTTGATTAAATGCAGGCAGGGCTTACTACTTAATTATTGACTGCCTTGCGCATCCAGAGAAGTGTCGTCAAATGTTAGTGAACAAATCTCCCGATGTGGCTAATGGCGTTTTCGGTTTACTTTTCGGTTCACTTTTCTGTTTCGGTTTCTGATTTGTTTCCTTATTATTTCCCGTATCATGATTTACTTCGGGTTCATGAACAATATTTGTTTGCGATACTTCATGTGAAATTCCATTGTGCGATTTACTCTCGGTTTGTTTTGTTGTTTGTTGTGGGATTCTCCATGTGCGATGCAAAATGTCAAGGAATTTTTGTCTTTCATCAACTACTTGAATGGGATTATGATATAGAAGGAAATTTGGAAGATTAAGTGGTTCAACGTATAGAAGGTCAAGGCGATTTTCAGAATAATATTCTTTACGCAACTTCATTAGAAGCCTTCCTAAAGCATTTACACCAACAAGAATACTTTCATCTTCTTTATCTTTGACTGCGCCCCAATACTTATCTTTATTGCTATCCTCAACAATTGGCTTGCTTTCAGTTGATGCGAGAAGTTGTCCGAATGAAATAAAGTTTTGAGCCAATTTAACTCTTAAGCACCAATACATAATTTCGTTTCGGACAGAATCCCAGTCTGGTCGTGAATCACTGCGAAAAGGTTTGCCAACCATTTTGGCTGACATAGGGCTTTTCTCTCCAATGATTTTCTTTTGAATATCAGGTAAGTGTGGAAACCTACAAGCTTGATAAAGTGCTTCTGATGTGAGAACGTAAATGCCGTTTACACTTAAAGGAAAACCCGAAGCCATGTTTGAAAGTCCTCCAAATAATTCCTTTGTCTTGCGAAATACGCATGACTCCATATACTTGTAAGTTCTCTCTTGACTCTTATTTACAGCTTCCATTTTCTGATTTCAAATTTACAGATTTATCATGTCTGATGCTTAACGAATAAAGGGAAATTTCCACCGCCTGTGTACCAAAATGTAATTGGGCAATTGTTGGGAACATTTCTCCAAGTGACACAAAGTGTTCCAAAGCCAAAGTTTTTAAGTGAGGGGAGTGAATACCCTAATGCTCTTAGATTTGGAATGTTGGTGTTTGCTGCATTGAGTATTTCTATCCCCTTTTTCAGTAGAATATCTTCAAATTTTTTCCTATTGGCTACAGAAGAAAAAAATTGCTCTGTTGTCGGTTGGTCAGATGGACGATAGAATTCAGCTAATGGTTGTTTGATTTTCTTTTCATCGCAGTAAGCATTGACTTTCTGCTCAATTTGCCGTTGGTAAAGCTGTACAATGTCTGGTTGGTTTTCTTCAGTAGGCATAAAAACTTCAAGCTTCGTTCCAATTCCGTTTTCAATTTCTATTCCTCTAATCATCTCAAAGCAACTCTCAAAGTCTTGAGCGATTTGATACCTGAACTGTGCTTTCTTTTTATAGAAGTTTGTTTCATGGATAAATAAGTAAAGGAAAATTAACTTTATTTCTTTTTCTTGAAGTTTTGATAGGAAGGTTTGTCCGTCTGAGTCAGATTCATTTACCCATGTCTTCATATCTTGAAATAGAGTGTTTCCTGTGCAAAGAACATCATCAATATAGATGTAGTTTTTCTTTATCCTTGTTCCACAAAGTGCGAAATCAAATTGAAACTCGTCATGCAAAACTTCTTTCATCAATTTTAAAAGTGTCGGCTGACTTTTGTTGGCTCTTTGCAGGTCAAGAAAAACAGTTTCTAAAAGAAACTCAGAAACAGATGAATAGCTGTAACGATCTGTTAGAAACTCAATTGCTGCTTTCAGGAACTCACGAACATCACTCTTGGAGCAATATCTTATTTCAAGGAATGCTTTCAATTCTGTTAGAATGAAAACCCTGTCTGCTGCGTCAAACTGATTTATCCAGTTTCTGATTCGGGTTGGTGTCATTTGAACATGAGGAAGTCCTTCGTCTGACCGATAGTCCCGGATTAGTTCAAAGATTTCTGCTATTAGTTGTTCCATAATTCAAATTTAGTAGTGACTGACAATCGGAGCGGTTAATGTTGAAGAACCCATCATGATCGTAAAGTTGTGATTTTGTTTACAAAATATTATAGGTAAGTCGGAAAGTATTCGTCTGTGTGTTGTTTTGTTCCACTTGGGAATAGGTCCGCAATGCTACAGTCAGGATGTGTCCTTGAAATATCACCTCCAGACAGTCCTGCAAGCTAATTAAGAATTCTGAAAATAATTTTAGCACTACCTCCATAAGATAATTATTTATTGTCTTGGGCATTCTGTTGGATCAAAATACAAGCATCCTGTTGAGGAATCACCACCACATATATTGCAAGTCCAAAAATCATCATAGTCACTATATTCTTCGCTATAAAAATGCTCATCTGAATATTTTTTTGTTTCATCAATTTCTTCCGACTTTTCAGTTTCAATTTGTTCAATCTTTTGAATTTTATTTTTAAATTCATTCCAATCTTTGAACTTAAGATGATTTGCTATATGAGAGCTCTTACCCAAAATATCTTTGGAGACATCAGAACCATAATTATCTGAGGCAAGCGGATTATAATAGATAGCAATTTTCTTGTTATGATTGCAATAGAGCAGGTGGGTTTTAATAAAGAATCTATTACCACAATGATTACATTTAGTAAAATTTATTTCATCCTTTAGTATTTTTTCAAATGCGTTTATGGTTGATGTTGTGTTTATACAATGAAAAATTTCCACTTCCGAAATGTTTTTACATTGTGGACAAGGAATTTGGTATTTTTTTGTGAGGCTCATGTCAAGCTGAATTTAAACCATAAATTCATTCGAGACATTTAATCTATTAATAAAATTAATCGTAAGAACGCAAATTGCAAGGGACATCTCAGCCGAATGACTGACTAACGATTTATTATATGTAGCTAGAACAATTCCAGGCACCCCCCTTTTAAACTTTAATAATCCTCCAATTTTCGCACCTCCAATATCCCCATCCATCCCTTTTAGTAATGCTTGTAATCGTATTATAAGATCGTTGGATGGCATTTTTCCTAACCTTAACGGTGATAATAAACTTTCAATAAATTCAATTACTAGTACTTTGTCCTGAGACGAATTAATATCATCGTAATTTTCATTGATTTCTTTGAAAATTTCTAATGCAAATTGTAGTGTTTTAGTATCAGAATACTTTTTAGATGGTTGAAAACAATTTATGCAATAACCACCACCTAAATGCTCTGCGGCCAGTCCAAAACCAAAATCCAGTTTACCACAGTGAACACAATTTTGTGCTCCCAATTGTTTTGCTCGTTCAATAATAAAATTTAGCATAGCAATAAAGTTTTGAATTGTTTAATGACTCACATCAGTTTCGGGCTTTGTGCTAGTGGGCTTTTGGAACAAATAACTGTCTACCTACAATATCGTTTATTAATTAGTCAAATGTTTATTCTCGCACAGTCTTCTCATTGACACAAAATCTGTGTTACCTTTAATTACTGGTCAAGTCCTTCAGGTAAAGTCAGATCGTCAGCTACTTCATCTCTGTCACAATTCTTTATAAAAAAGTAAAATGTCGAGTCTATAATTTTAATCGAACTCGTACTGTTGTCATAGTCAAAAATTGGTGGAGAAATACCTTTCGAAATTTGACTAGCAACAAGATTTTTAAGAAAATATCCCATATCGGAAGGTCTTACATCGTCTGGACGGTGATGCAACTCTTTTATTTTATCTTGCAAAGGTTTTCTTTTTATTCCTTGAGTGATATTTTCCATTGACTCCTGAAACAATACTTTTACAAAATAGTAGGGAATATATAGAGGAATATCTTGTGAGGAACGCGCCTTCTGTTCAATAAAGCTTTCTAAACATCTTGTGTGTCTGGCTGAATAGTCCCCAAGTTTTTTCCGAATCGCATTGTCGACGTGTTCTTTTGTTATTTCAACAAGGGTTTCTTGCGTTTCGTTTACTCCTGCGGCATAACAAGATTCTTTACAAATTTCTTGAAACACTCCAACGCTATCAAAACAGCTATCAATTATGTAATCTACTACAGTTTCGAAAGTTGTGTTAAGTAAAGGCAATCCTTCCACAACTATTTTTCTCAGATCTACCCGTTCCCATGGTTCTACAGGCACCTCTATTACACGATCAACTAGGTCACCATTAAATTGGGCTAATCTATTTTTTTCTCTCCAAATTCCTAAAATGATAAAAAGTATATTATAATCCTCGAAAATTCGTAAATCAATAGCCAACTGTTTCTGAACTTCTTCATTTAAATAATGGAAGTTCTCCAAGATGATTCTTTTGCTGAATTTAGTGCTTCTTAGAAGTTCAGAGAGGTCTTGTGCAAGTGCTAAATTAAAATCAATTACTTTGAATGCCTTTCCATTTTCCTTGTCAGTTGAAACTGTTGCCTCCGTTTCAGCATCACCACTGCAAAAGAAGGGTATGCGAACTTTTGCTTTTAGACCGACCTTTGCTTCACCGCCAATACTTGTTGTTACTTCTCTGGATTCAAGAATTTCAATGTCCAATTGTCTAGCAATAGAATTATATATGTCAAGAGTTGAGGATGCAGGGGAACAATTAACTTTTACATAGGCACTCTCGGTCAAATGCTTATTGGTTAAGGACGTCTTACCCTGCTTCGATGCTCCGTAGACAATTATATGTTTGTTTTTCTGTAAGCCTTTTGTAAAGGCTTCATCAACAGCGGTCCGTTCGATATATGTGTCTATTAGGTCGTTCGAAACACCATATACTTGATTTGTTAATCTCATATTTTCATTTTTTAAAATTGCTAGAAAAGAATATAAGTTCGCAGTCAGGAATTTTCATCTGTCAAACCATTTTTCTCAATTATAGTCAATTGATAATCAAAAATAAACACAAATCTAATATAATTTTTACTTTTTATCAACCGATTAAAAATAGATTATTCGAACAGAATAGAACCGCGAAACCGGAGCAAATATATGTAACAATTACAGGAAAAATATAAACAGCGATCGACATCCTTTAGCCTCTAAGGCAAAAGATACAGAGAAAAGCCCGGTCCCGCTTCCTTCAACGGGAATCGCCGAAATAAAATCAACCAAAATTCGTCGCCGTAAAACTCCTATCAGCCCCCGTTCCTTATTAAACTGCATACCATTTCAGAGATATTTTCGCGAAACTAAATTTCGGAAATCTAAGTAAGAGAGAGAGGAGAGAAGGTTGGATTAAGCTCCGTTAAGGGAGGCGTGGAGCCTGACCGACCATTCTGTGAAGTAAAGAAATAAGAAAACAGAAACAAAAATTAGAAGCAACATGAGAGAACAAATTAATATTCATTAACTCTTTGTTTCGTCTTTGCATTTTTTCCATTCCTCCTTAAGCAGACCTTGGAAAAGAACCAAAAATTGTTCAATTTTTTCTTTTGCTCTTGATATTTCTTTATAAGACTTAAGATCGGAATCACGGTAAAACTGTATGAAATAATCAATAATATCAAGTATTTCTTTATCGTCAATTGGGTTTAGCCTCAGTTTTAAAAGATTTAATTTTAGTATAAAGTCTGATTCACTCCACAAAGCTGCCTTTAAACCTAAAGCAATATCTGTTTTTACGTCAAAACTCAAACTATAATCAGTTGAAGGAGGTTCAATAATTGATAATTCATGTAAATCATTTATTCCATTAGAATATATTTTAAGAGTATAATGTATATTGGTAATCAGATCTGAAACTTCTTTTCTTATAATTTCTAACCATTTTATTCGCTCAGAAGTGATAGTTTCAATATATTTAGTAGTTATTAGATTTCTCCTACTTAAATAGGCTATAATAATAGAGGTTAGGAATGTTAAAAACACTCCAATGGGAACCACCCATGTTTGCACTATTTCTTTCATACTCGCATTTAATAGTTAGTTTACTTCGATGATATAAACAAATTTCTTTAAGACTTTAACTTGTTCAGCTAAACTTTTGCCAAGCAATATATTAACTGAAGCTGATTTCGGTATAACAGGAAGTGCATCAATCAAATTGGATAAATATAGCACCTTTATCGCGTAGGAAACATTTTCAGCTTCATTGTATTTGGCATTTATTATTCCAATTAAATTACCTTTATCATCAAACACAGGCCCCCCGCTATTACCAGGTTGAACCGGAGCTGAAATTTGGTAGGAGGTAACATCACCTTGGAAGCCTGATTTAGAGCTAATTATTCCATTTGTGAGTTTAATTTCATCGCCCATAGTTGCTCTTAAAGGATAACCAAGTACAAAAACAGAAGTTCCTGCTTCAGAAGACTTATTAGGTATCTTATAGGGAATATTTTCAATTGGAACATTAATTGATTCATTAATTTTAATGATTGAGAGATCATTGTTTTTATCTTCAACAACGACAGATGCGTTATAACTCTTTGAGAAATCACCGTTTATACCTTTAACATTTATTGATTTCGAATTAGCAATTACATGATGATTGGTCACAATATAACCATTAGAAGAAATTGCAAAGCCAGAGCCGGATTTAGTTCTGTTTTTCGAGTTTTCAATTTCTTCAAAAGTTGGATAAATTTTTTCAAGAGCATAATCAATATTGCCCTTTAAGCCATTTGTTTCACCAGTGAAAAGTTTTTTTTCGTCTACTATGTAAAAATTAACATTGATTTGATTAAAAAGCCAATTCCTAATCTCTGTATCGTTATAAGCAAAATAATTTGGAACTTGAAAATTTATATATATTTTAGAACTAGAGTAAGATATGTTTTTTCGTGAATCAGTATTATTATATGAATATTTTAGAATACATATGTAGGAAGAGGAAGATTGCTTTAAGAAACTAAAATAGAAATCATCACCATTTATTGTATAAGCAATATATTTGTTGTCAACTTTAGTTATAGCAATTAATTTTGATTCTGATGTTCTATAAGAATGGGATTGCAATGTATACTTATAATCAATATTAACCTTATAAATTCCTTCAATATTGTCAAGTTCTTCAAGTCTATTATTAAAACTCTCAATCCAAGATGACTCAGAATAATACTTTTGGCAAAATGCTGTGTCAATACTAGTGACGACCATTAAAATTGAAAGAATCGTGAAGATTTTCATAAAAAAGTTATTTCAAATTGTTAATGTTTGACAGTTTGTTAATGATTTTTGCCGTATATCATGGTTTTTGTTTCTGAGTAGTGTAAAATTCTATTTGCGTATAAATTTTTTATTTGGGTTGGTTGTTTTAAAATTGGGAGCAATAATATATTCTTGTAGGAATGGAATTATTCGCAACTAAGGTTCAAATATATAACAATAACATAAAAAATGCTAACAGCGAAAGGGATTGAAGCGGCATCCTTTTGCTCCTTCGGCAAAAGATACAGCGGAAAGCCCGATCCCGCTTACTTAAGCGGGAATTGCCCAAAAACTTATCTAACCTTCACATCAAAATAATTCGCATTAAAATCATCCAAACTAAACCTGAACTCCCCGAATATAATGGTATCCGCCGCATCACTCAAATGCGTCGCCTCTTCCGCCGGAATCCCCTTCTTCCGTTCACTGCTCTTATCTTTAACAACCCTGCCATTCCCATCCTCCTTTGCCGGAGCAAACTCCATGCTGTATTTCAATTCAGCGGCATTGGCCTCATTGATCCTCACCTTGTAAAGCGATCTTTCCTTCTCCAGTAACATAAGGTTCCATAGCAGGTACTTCTTATCATGCAAGGGATTACTCCCCCCAATGGTCTTCCTGCTAACATTCCATCCATTTCTTTCAAACACCCGCGTCGCCTGTTCTGCAAAGGTGACATCGTTGTTTGCCTGCCGGTTATTCCCGGTACTGTCATAATAAAAGGTAAGGTCCCTGTTTGAATGAAACTTGTAGTAATTGCACCAATCCTCACAAACATGATCAATAATCATCGGAGGTTTAACAAAATGATTCTTTAAAAACCTGAATTCATGCAAACTTTCAATCTTCTGAGAAGTAACAATACTGTTCATATTCGCCCCAAAATCCATCCCGATAATCAGGGGCTGGTTCTTCACCAGGTCACCATCCCCAAGGCAATTATCATTCTCCTGGATATTCTTGTGAGTAAACCGGTCTAAATGACTGTAATTAAAATCAGTGTAAAAATGCTGTGCCCCAAGGTTCGCATAAAACAGGCTTTCCCCCCGGGTAGGCCTGATGTTCAGTATTTCCGTCCTGAACTTCCCTTTCAATAAATCTTTCTGCTGTAAAATATAATCCGGCCTTAAAATATGCAGGTTGGCCAGGCTGCTGGCCTCTGTATACATAACAGAACCATGCCGCCAGGCATTGAGTTTGCGTTGAAAAAACTCAATCTTCTTAACCATCCGTGGCTTAAAATATTCACCGGCCTCCTGAACCTTCAATTTAAGGTCTTCAATAAACCATGCCAGGTTAATGATCGCATTGATTTTCCCTTCATCCATTCTTTTTTCCATATCATAGAGCCACTGACCCTCGGGCAGCGGCGGCATGGATGAAGTCAACACAATACACCTATTATGCGGATTATCCGGAAAAGCATTCAACCCACCCCTGAGCGTTGGCATGGCATCCTCCTTAAACCTGTCTTCAAGCAACAACTTGGATTCATCCCCAAAAATCCCCCATACCGTCAATGAATTGACCAAGCCAGCCCTGTCCTGGCTTCCCAGATGAAATCCCGTCCCTGTATAAAAACTGATAAAATGTGTAAAGTCCTTAACCGGAGCACCAAAAGCCTTCACCGCCCAGGGCGGCTTCTCGCCGATCACATAGTGCGTACCTTCCACAAATCCCCGTTTTGACCACCCATCCACTGTTGCAGGCAGGGTCTTGGTCAGGATCTGCTTATAGGTCTTGCCCATAATCAAAAACCCAGCCTTAGGCATATCCAACACCCTGTTAGCCGTCAAATGGGCAATGATTTCCGTAGACTTACCCAGGCCACGCCCCATATTGGCATACAACTCCTTGGGATCTGCCAGGATACAGCGAAGCTGGGGGATATTCAGATACAGGTTGCTACTGTTCGTCGGGGTAGGCATCTGCATCCATAATTAGTTTTTGCCTTTCCAAAGGAGAAATCCCATCAATCTGACTGATCAGGTCCCTGACTTCACTTTCAGTAACCGCCGTAATCCCAACCCTCCGGGGATCAGAAAAGAAGTTAAAGATATTCTGCTGAAACAATTTAGGATCCACCTTAACATCTTTCCTGTCCAACCCAATGATCAGATAAAGATTCTTAATCCCCGAGTTAAAATCCCGCATATTATCATTCTTAAACGAAAGCGCCAGCCCCTTGAGTTGCCAGAAGGCAAGTCTCCCCCGCCACAAATCCCTGTCAACCTTTTCCTCAGTAAGAAAATAGGAATTGGAAGCATTAATATCATTTCTTGCCGTTGAGCGGGAGATGTTGTATTTATCCATCATCACATTCTCCAGCGGCATCCCTACCAGAAAATCATCACGCATAGCGTCGTGGGCAAACTTCCAGCGATCAAGAATAAGCTGCTGGGTCGGACTTACCTGTTTTGATTCAAAAGAAAGCACCAGCTCCTGGTAAGTGCGTTCGGCTTCTTTACTCATTTTGTCTTAAAGATTAAATTATCCCTGCTTTTCATCAATGCCAGATACTGCTGTTGTGCAGCGGAGCTCCCCCCTTTCGCCAACTGATAAATCGAATTCCTGACCTCTGTTTCATGCATCAAAGAACCCCGCTGATAATGAAGAAAAACCGGGCACAATTTGTCATTGTACAATTTCCGGAATTCATCCACGTCAAATTGCAGCACAATGGCAATCTGTTCCGGGGTAAAACAAAGGCCGGCCATCTTTTCAATCTCGGCCAGTTCATCAGGGCTAAAGGTTTTCATCTGCATTGTTCAATTCATTTAAAATCCATTCACGGTGAAAATCCGCGGTAATCTTATCTGTAAAGATTACCCCCACTTCAATCCGGTCATTGCGTGTATAGTTTGCCGAACCAATGATGGAGACATGAAACTCTTCATTCTCAATGATGGTCACCTTGGCATGGCAACTGGTCACCCTGCTTTTAAAATACTGTTGCGCAAGAAAATAGGCTGCAGGCTTATACTTGCGAACCCTGTAATCAAAAATAAAACACATGCTGCGGATCATCCCCTGGTTGCGCCCTTCCACCAGATGTCGCACCACATCCTCGTTAATGCTCCATGTGGTTGCATAGACATCGGCTGGACCAGTCAGCTTCAGGATATGAAACAACAGGTGATGCATGCTCCACCTGCCTAAACTGACCAGATGATAAACCTCCCCCGGCACCAGCGCATCCAGGCTTGCGTTCATCTGATTGTAGTTTTCAGAGAGGAATACCCTGTTCAGCCCTGCAGTGTTCTTCAACACACCCACGGGCACCTCCGTCTGAACGGTAGCCATTTCAATACTACTGGGTTTGAATAACATGAAGCCTTTCCCTCATTAACCCGATTTCATTTTCTATTTCAACGGTCTTTGAAAGCCGTTCAGCGTAACCGGCATCCTTTGAATTCTCCTTCAACCATTTACGTATCCGGCTTAAACTGGCCGCAAGGCTGTTGATCTTCCGGAGCAGTTTATCTGCCGGCAGGGCGTTAAAGTCAACTACTTCCTTTTCCTCTGTTTTTTTAAGTGAAGGATGTTCCCCCAGAAACTTCTGATTCTTCAAAAAGTACCGGAGTTCCGCATAAATCAGATTGTTCTCCGTCATATTGTCAATGATAACGGCTGCCTTCTGTGCCCGTTGTTCATCGTTGGTACATTCAAGCATTTCCCGGTGAAGTACCGATGCCTTGCAGTACAGGTCACCTTTGTGGGTACTGAGTTTCTTCAATGCATCCGGAAGCAGGGAGAAATCAACTTCACTGAGATCATCAACTGTGGCAGAGAAAGAATCGGGTAAGGGAGATCCGGCAATGATCACTTTCTCATCCGGAGCATGGTCTTCATCGGATGAATCTGTGATATCAGATTCATCCAAAGCCACTGAAGAATCCGGTCTGTTTGAACCTTTCGGCTTCAATGCGGATTCCAGTGTCCTGGCAATTTCCCTTAACTGTTCGAAGATAAGGTCCCGGTGAAACTTATTATCACCTACCCGTGAGAACCTGCGGATCAGATGCCGGTTGGTGCCATATTTCTGATAGAGTTTGAACCCTGATTCAAACGAACGTTCTGAATTCAGCCATTGCAATATTTCCCGGAGTGGAGACATATCTTTTTTCCACGAAGATAAATTGTGGTAAAAGCCAGGGAAAGGACAATAAACGAGAACGGGAAGCCGTGCTATTACTTAATGGAAAACAAAAAAAGCCCTCACCCGGAAAGGATGAGGGCCACGGTAAAGGCAAAGTCCCGAACTTAGCAGGGGCTCAAGTACTCACTTATTCCCAGTCTGCTCAATTGCACTTCCGAAAATGAGATACAACGCAGGGTGATTAGGTACCTACTCTTGCTAGTCGATCCCGATAGGCCCTTTCAATTGCTTGTTAATTGTTAAAAATCAATTGATTCTATCATCATTGCAACAGTTACGTGCTCTGCTTTGAATGGTGTGCGCCATTCGCTGCTTTGCGCTCATGGCGCACTTCAATCTCTGATGCAGCGGACAGAGCGGCCGCCTGCCTTGGCGTCGCCAGAAATGCCACATTCGGAACTGCTGAAAGTTAGGAACCGGCCTTGATAAGTAGAGTACTGCGAGCTGCTCCAGTAATAGCCAAATGTCCCACGCCAATCCAAATTACCACCGCTGTTGGTCAGGTAGCCAGCAGCATGAAGTTTTAACGCAGAACCAAATGGGCCAGTCCATGTTGTCCAGCCTCCAGTTGCATCCACATTTGTCCATTCGGTGATGGTTGGAATGCGCCACCCGGTTCCAAGTTCAATGGTACAGGGGTCGTTCATTGCTTGCCAGGCCAGGTTTTCATCAATGGGTGTTATCCATGTGGTATTGGGTGTTCGTGTTGTGCCCTCATATTTGTAACCCTGTTTGCGATTAAACTGCCAGTACCAGCCTGCAGAGGCTTCGGTAGCATCATTAACAATTGTTGCCTGTTGGCTTGCACCAAGGTTGCTGGTTATCCAACATTTTGCAGGTTCGCCTGGTATATTGGTAGCAATACCATAGGTTACAGTTTTTGTAACCGGAGCCACTGTACCAGCCACATGGTTAATGGTTATATCTGTACCGCAACATACATTGGTCGCCTGCGTTAATGAGACAGTGGAAGAATTACCGCAAGTGTTATATGCCCATATATACCTTGTATAAGCACTGCCGCAAGTTAGCCCTGTTTCGGTTTTTGTTACAACATTGCCTATATTCGTTGCTGTAGCATAATCGTCAATTGTATTCCACATGTAACCGGTGGCCCCGCTAGCAGGATTCCAGTTCCAGATAATCTGGATTGCTGCAGGTATGTGTGTGCCGGCTAAAGGTGAAGAAGGAATACTTCCAATTGTTGACTGAATTAATGTTATAGGGGTTGAATTCCCGCAGGCATTATAAGCCCAAACATATCTAGTATATAAGATACTACAATTAAGGCCGGTCTCTGCTTTTGTCAAGGTATTCCCCATATTCGTTGCTGTAGCATAATTATCGACCGTATTCCACATGTAACCAGTGGCACCGCTAACAGAATTCCAGTTCCAGATAATCTGGTTCGTTGAAGGTATGTGAGTGCCGGAAACTGGCGCAGCTGTTACCGCATTTGTAATCTGTGTTAAGGTTGTAGCCGCAGAATTTCCACAGGCATCGTATGCCCATACAAATCGTGTATATGTTGTATTGCAACTTAACCCAGTTTCTGTTCTGCTAGTCACATTCCCCACATTCGTTGCTGTAGCGTAATTGTTGGTAGCGCTCCATTTATAGCCGGTAGCGCCTGTTACAGGATTCCAGTTCCAGATAACCTGGTTGGATAAGGCTACGTGAGTTCCTTCAACAGGAGGTATAGCCATGGGTATCGGCTGAGTTGTTTGGGAGAGCGTTAATACGGGTGATTGTCCACAATCGTTATATCCCCATACATAACGGATATAATTTGTTTGACATGTCAAACCTGTTTCAGTTTTAGTTGTGGAAGTACCAACATCGGATGCAGTTGCATAATTATTTGTAGTATTCCATTTATAGCCGAGCGCAATAGGAACTGTATTCCAGTTCCAGATAATCTGGGTTGCATCAGCTATATGAGTTCCTGAAATTGATGCAACAGGAGTTGGGCAACCCCACAAAATATTCCGCCATTTGCCACCTTGATAAGTGGAGAGCACTCCAGTACCATCAGCATTGCAATTTAGGCAATAAACCATGAGCCCTTCAACAGGGCTCGGAATTGCATTACGCTGATCAAATGTCATTCGCGGTATTATAACCCCTTTGTTTTCAGATTTTACATCCAGCATAGCTGAATTGTCAGGTTCACTACCATCGTTATTAATGGCAACCTGCGCAGCGGCATTTATCCCACATACCAGGACTAAAAGTATAAACAGATTTTTCATTTGCAAGAATATTTATGGTTGCTATATTTTACAGTAATAACTTCCTCATCTTGGTGAAAAGAGAGTAATTTAATTTATATATCAGAATGCACTACCACTATGTATTTCAGCAAAGCCAAGGGAAGGAAGGAGAAGTAAAATTCAGCCAGATGAGGTGCGAAGCATTATCAATTATAAATATGGTACTAATATACAATATGTTAAAGTTAAGTGCAAATAAATGTTTTATAAAAAATCTGATAACATGCAATATTGTTGGAATAAATGGCTGACATATTAACCCACCCCGAAGTCATTTTATAACATGATAAGGGTTGGGAAGTAACCTAGTCAAAGCTTACTGAAACAAAAAAGAAAGGGGCTTTCGCCCCGATCTTCCTCTTAAGAAAATGAAATCAGCGTTCGTACAGACATTTTTCAGGGAACCTGCCAAGCAGATACGCTTTGAGCGCATCGGTCAGTCCCTGGTCATTGTAGTTGAGGAAAGCTTTGTTTGCCGTTTCATTCTCAATCTGTTCAGGTGTTAAAGAACTGCGGATATCGGCCTTGATATCCGGGCTTTCCGTAATAAGTAAATCAGGACGTTCAAGCTGATCATTGAAATAAATCGAAGCAACCAGATAAGGCCTTTTCTGAAACCCGTACCTGTTGAAAACATCGTTCAACCGTGTCTTGTTAAAAACCCTGGGAAGATGGGTCTCATAGTTAAACATTGGACGATTGTTCAATACGAGGCGCAGCAAAGTATTAGACACGACTTCCTTCCAGATGGCAGAGGCATCCCATTGTTCAATTATCTCCCCGGAAGGAAAAAGAGAAACAGCGATGGCATGATTTGAGAACTGCCCTTTCTTAAGAAAAACCGTATCGTCATAGGTATAAATAAATTCCTGTGAAACTTCATCACATGCTATGACTGCTTTCAGTTTATTAACTGCATCGAAAGACTTTGCAAACCGCTGGCCCTGCACCTGTCCACAGGGAATCAGGGTAACATCATCACTAACCCAATCCGGGAGTTTATCGGCCACGATAAACAAACGACAGGGAAACAGTGCATTTGCCGCAATGGAACGTAGTGCCATGCGCAATTCGTCCCAATGAGCAGTTGAAGTTACATAAGGGATTACAATGGAAACAACCTTTTCTGCTTCCGGAACAGAGACAACCACCGGTTCTTCATTTCCTGGTGTTGCTGATACATTAGAATCGGAATCATCTACAAATGAACCGGGTGCAATATTCAAACTTACAGTCAGATCTTCGGCTGCATCAACAACCACCATCTTTTTTTTACGACCCATTGAACGAAAATTGAAGCACCCCTTAATCGAAAGGATGCTGATTAATTACTTATTTTAAATGCCCGATCCTGATCCATCCAGCGGCATGGTAAGTTCACCGGTATAGACCGCATAGGGAAGCGTTTGCTGCCCTAAAAAGGTAAAGTTGGTGCCTTTCCCATCCACCAGGTTTTTACCCCATACACTTTCAAATTCATCTGCCATCACCGGGTTGCACATTTCACCCAGGAAGTACATCCGGGCTGAAGCACAGTTGCGCAGGATCACAAAGAACTTGCTCCCGCTGTGTTTGGCCATAAATGAAAGAATCGCGGTGGCCAGGTCCGGATGGAAAAACTTCAACCCAACCTCAAAGGCCGTAATATCGATGTTATCGCCTTTGAGCTTTTTAAGGATGGGCTCCAATGTCTTTGGGGTGCCATAAATCGAGTGCATTGTCTTGCCAGGTTTCATGGCAATGTCTCCGGTCATGGTCACCAGATCTGCTTCACGGGCAGGGAGCGAAAGCACATCTTCTTCAAGCATGACAATTACCTCATTGTTGAGGCCGCCGCCGGCACCGGGAGATGCCCCGGCGGGTTTGGCGATATCTTCAAGGTCGTACATTATAAAAAGAATTAAGGGTTGAAAATCAAATATTGAAAACTATATGCCACTTCCTGAACCGGCATCGTCAACAGCAGCTTCATTGGTCCATAAGGCAGACAGCGTGGTAAATTCGAAACCAATGGCAGCAGCGAGGTAATAACCAATCACCTTTGGGTTGCCCGGATTGAAGATGGTCACCTTTTCCTGATCACTCTGCTGGTCAACCAGAATATTGAAGTTCATGGCCGGTCCCATCATCAGGCGCTTACTGGTTCCCATGGCACTGAGCGGAGCAATTTCACAGCGCTTGCCCGAACCTTCCAGGAATACCTTTTCAAACTCGGTATTGTAAGGAAGCGAACCATTGACAGCCTGGTAATTATCATTGTATGCATCCAGGATATCATTGGATACATACAGCTTGATGGTTTGCCTGCGAAGGGCAGTATTGTACTCACAGGCCTTACGGTAAAAAGCCTTCAGCTTTGCCACTGCATTTGTACTGTTGATGTCCCCGGTCAGGATCAGGTTCTTCTTCACCACACTGATATTGCCGGCAGTCACTTCCTTGTCAATGATGGTAAAGAAACCATCATTGATTGCCTTCACACTTTTGGCAATTGCCGGATCGACACTCTGTTTAAGGGATTTGTCCCCATAGAAAGCAAGGTCATCGTTGATGTCGTTGCTGACACGGATGGAAATACCCTCCAGGAAATCCCTTTCAAATGGGTGTTGATTGGGATCGGTACCTTTGAGTATCTTACCCAGGTATGACTTCCTGTAAGCCTGAGGCTCTTCTTCCAGTTCCACCTGACCAAGTTCAACATAACCGGTACGCGGGATCAGCTTTGCCCCTGCTCCCGGATCCCATGCCTTGGCATAAGGTTTAAAGATCTTCTCGAACTCCAGGCTAGTCATGATGTATTTGTCGGTCACCCCGCCAATTACATTCATCTGACCAAAGAGTTCATTGTTTTTCACAGCCAGGGCGATCAGCTCCGGTGCATGCTGCTCGCAGTAAGCCTGCAAGAGGGAAATGTCAACAGCGTTAGCGGCCATTATTTATAGTTTTAAGAGTGAGAAATGAGATAGTTATTTATATTTTCGCACCGGAGGTAGCCTGAAATTTCAGGTACATTTTCTGTGCACCGGGATCAACAGTTGTTTTATCATCCGCATGTCCCTGGTCGCCATTCTTTGCAACAACTATTGCTTCCGGATCCAGTTCCAGTTCATCGATGCGTGATTGCTGCGTCTGAACCCGGTCTTCCAACACGGCTATAATTGCCAGGCTTGATTCAACCTGACCTTCAAATTCAGTGATGCGTGCATTGGCCCCATCCAGCAATGATTGGGTCTGGGTCAGCCCACCCTGAACAGCATTATTATCAGAAGTGAGTTGAACGATCTGCTGTTGCAATTCTTCAGTCACTGAACTATCAGCAGCATTGCCCGAAGAATTGTGCAACAATTCAAGGGCAGCCTCTGCGGCATCTAGCTGCACTTCACTAAGTGAAGCCAGGCTTGTTTCGTTTAATTGAAATTCAGGGGCATCATGCCCGAAAAGGCCGGAAAGCCGGGGATAGGATTTCATCTTGCTATTTTTTTTTGAATTCATACTTTTTACGGCCATTGAAAGCTCAAAAGCTTTATCCACTGCCTTCTGAAAAGAGCCAACCTCATCAATAAGGTTCAACTCCATTGCATCCTGTGCGAAGTAAACCTTACCGGTCATGGCACTGTCACTGACCTTACCACGCCCTTTGCGAACGGCATCCCGGAACATCAAAACCAGAGGCCTGAGTTCTTCATTGATAATCCGTTCATAGTTCCCACCCAAAGCATCCAGGAAAGAAGCATTCTTATCCGCTGATTCCTCCGGAACAATAAAGTGGAACTTTGCCCCCTCTTTTTCCATGATGCCACGCTGATCCATAAAGGAGATCATCACCCCTATGCTGCCCACCTGGGTGCTGCTGTTTTCAGCAACAATATAATCTGCCTGGGAACCAATCCAGACACCTGCAGAGGCCATGAGGCCATCAACAAAAACAACAACTGGTTTTGATATACCAGCGATGATATCCCCAAGGGCCTGAGTACCATCCACGGTCCCACCGGGGGTATCCATATAAAGAATGATGGCGCTGATATTTGAGTTGTCAGCGGCTTCAATCAAAGAGCGGCCAATGCTGGCCATACCAATGGAAAGCATGCCGCAATCCTCCACATCCTCTTTCATCAAAGCACCAATTACAGGAATAACAGCAAGGCTGTTTTCCGGTGCCTGTGAGAAATCAATATAGGAACGGGTAAAAGGCTTACCTAAATCGGAGATCAGAAAAGGAACAACCCTGAGGTCCTTCCTTGCATTCGTATCAGTTTCAATGGATGCACCTGAAAGGAGCATCTGCGGAACATGAATATGCGCCTGTGCAAAACGGGGATCGATCGCCCATGGGCGGCGAAGAATCTGCGAAGCGATGTAAAACCCGTTATTCATAAACAGCAAAACCGACAATCAGGCCGATCATGCTGCAATAATAAGGTCTGCCACCAGGAAGCAAAAGGACAGGAACGAAGGTTATAATTCAGAATCCCCTTCAACCGGCGTATTGGCCACATAGAAACTCTGGTCAACCGGAGCCCTGAATGGAAGGGAACTTGAAAAGGAAATGGTGTTCCCGGTAAACTCCGGAAGCACCTTGCCCATGGATTCCGGGGAAACAAGTTTCGCATAAGGAATCAGGAGCCTGCTTCCATTGTTTTCCGTTATCCTGACTAAAAAGGGCCCGGCTTCAAACAGAGTAAGAAAAAGGGAGCGGGTGGCATCAATTCCCGGGATATCGAAATCAAGCGTATAATTATAGATGTGACCGTTGACCGTTATTTTGTGTTCAGGTTTAAAGATCACAGACCCTTTGGTAAAATAAGCGATACTAAATGACCTGCCGGTTATAAAATCATAGGAAATGGTATTGTTTGACGGGTTGATCCTGAAGGTAGCAAGATCACTCATCAGGGTATATTCTATTTTATAAATACCCCCTGAAATATTCTGATTCGGTTTGCTTAGTGACATGAGAGAAGTATTTACAGTTTAATTGAGTTGGTTGCATTGGTATGCGTTAGCATGCGTTAGTCTCCATCGGCAAATATCACTGCTGAGGACAAACTCCTGTTTTGTCTGACACGATTTTCTTATTATACCGGTGCCATCTTATCCGCTGAAGATAACGCTGACGTTCCTTCAGCAGCATATCGAATGATTCAGGATTGATGCCGTTCTGCTCCATGAAAAGATAGACAGAAGCATGCCCGTTAAAACTGATCTCTTTACTGCGGGCAATATCCATGAAGTTGTGGAACTCAGCCTTTAAAAAAGCCTTCATCCTGGCCGATATTTCCTGCTGGGCGGTTTGTGTCAGATAGTTCCAGCACCTTACATTCTTATCCTCCATGGAAGGGAGGAAAACTGCCAGGGTTTCCTCCCCGAAACTTACTTCCCCTGTGTAATCCTTTGGCGGCTTTTGCAGCGCAAATGAAATCATGGAATTGAACCGGTCCTTCCGTGGAAAACGAATAGGCTGCTGACCATACCTGGTTTCCATGAATTCGATGACTGCCCGGGGGCACCTGATATTAATTGTAAATTCACTCATTGATTTGTAAAGTTAAAGGTTAGCTATTTGTTTGAAAAGGAAAGGTTAAGCTCATCAGTGAATGATCAGATATACCACCGTTTTTGTTCCATGAAATGATGTTAATTATAAATAGTTATTCCAGTGTGAAGCATTAAACTGAACCTAAGCATCCTACCAAACCTAACAGTTGCAATATCAATTTAATAACCTCAAAAAAGCCGACCTAAAAAGCAATTTCATAAACTACCCAAACCTAACAGAACCTAACAAAACCTACCGAAACCTACCAATATTTATCTTTTTTTATCTTAAAATCAATCTGTTAGGTTTGTTAGGTCCGTTAGGCCGGTAAATTCATGTTTTGGGGAAATGATTTTCATTAATTCTCTGTCAAAAAGGTAAATCTTTCTGTTCCAACACATTACCTTCAGGTTGTGAAACCTGCTCCAAAAAAGCAGCCTCAGGTGTCCCGGTAGCTAACTGCTGATTGCCTCTATGGTTCCTGAGTGAATCGTTTTCATCCGCTTCAGCTTCCCGCTGCCTATCCATGATCTCCCCGACAAAACCCCTGGAAAGGTTTACACCAACCTTCGTGTAGTCAAAGCAATAAGCACTGGTAATGGTCTTTTCTTCGACTACCTTTCCTTCTTCACTTTTATACTCTTTTTTGAAAAACTTGACACTGGAGCTGATCCCCAGGAATGGTTTCGAATTCTTGAGATAATAACTGAGGGTATCCGCCGGCAGGGGCTTGAGACCTGAACGCCTGGCATGTTCGCTGTAAAACTTACAGATGGATGAAAACTTAAAGCGGAGAACATATTTAGGCTCATTCCAGGAGCGGTCCCCTGTTGTTGTTTTAAGCTTATCAAGCCAGTTGACCCTGAAATGCCAGTTCTCAATCAATATACCTTCATCAAACATGGCCTCGATCAGTTCCCAGAACTGGCCTATCTCATTGCTCTTTGCCACCTGGGCATTTTGTTCCCGGATGCCCCGGATCAGGATTGGCCTGATATCGCCGTAGCCGAACCCAACGTCAATCTTATTCTGCAGGGTGCGTAGCGCAGCGCCAACGGTACACCAGGAACGGAGTATGCGGTCCTCTATCGCATCTTCACGAAGTTCATCGAAGATGTCGCTGATCACAAACTCAACACTGGGCCAGAACTCTTTTTCAAAGAAGCTGCGGAAAGCTATAAGCAGGGCAGTGAAGTGCCCCAGGCCGTCACGCTCCATGGTCTTCAGCTTATCAAATTGCTTTTTCTCAATTTCAGAATACTCCGTCTTATGAAACTGCAGAAAAACCAGCCTGGAGAACAACGCAACATCCGCGGTGGGCATCTCCTGTCCCAAAAGGATCATCGCTGAATTGACGATGGTGGTTTCCTTTCGCTTATCAATGTTCAGCCGGTTACGCCCGATGGCATCATAAATGGATTTCAGTGTTTCAATTTTATCGTAATCCAGGTTATTCTTGTATTCATCCACCAGGGAGAAAGAGTTCCTAAACTGCTGCATGTGTTCGGCCAGTCCCGGCTTGGTTCCATTGTGGATATTAAACGGGGTCTGCGGCTCACCGAACAGGCAGGTAAGGCTGACCGCCATCTGACTTTTACCTGTTCCCTTAGGGCCGAAAAGGTTAAGGATAGGAAAGTTGTTGTTGTGATAAAGAACCCTGTCGCGGAATACCGTGGCAATCCAAAAGCAAAGACCTATTCTTGCGTTATCTCCATAAACCTTGTGAAACAGATTGGTGTATTCACTCAACACGACCCGACGCTCCCTGAACAGGAACTTACGTTCCGCAATAAAAACAGACTTGTCGTCAATGTGAATGCTACTGAAGGCAGGAATAAAAAAGTTCTTTTTATTGTATTCAATAATTCCGTGTTCATCGATTTCGGTGAACCCGGTTTCCGTAGTAATGCCATTGCTCCAGGCCCAGAAGCCTTCCTTCTGCCATCCAAGTATCCTGATTTCTGAACAGGTCCGGGTCTGCTCGTATAGTTTACTCTTAATGCGGGTAAACTGGGCATCCGTTCCTGAGAAGATAAAGTTACCACGACCTTCGACATTCCGTCGAAAGGCTTGGATACTTGTCATTTCCTGCATATCCAGATCGACTACGATCCGGTACCCCCTGAAATTGATCAGTTCATAGACACGCCGGCTGTCCTGTCCTTCAATGTGAAAAACCGGCTTCATCACAAAGTTGCTGATTTCTTCCCTGCCGGATTTGGAGCGCATGAAATAGGTATTCCTGAACTCATAGAACCCCCAGCGGTCATAATCTTTGGCATCAACACCCGCAGGAAGGGATTCGTCGGGCTCTGTTTCAACCAGGCTCTGATCAAGGTCTTTCAACCGGTCGGTAAAAAGTTTGGCCTTGATCTTATGGGAACTGCAAATCTGATCGATGTAAAGTTTCCGGGTAAGGTCATCATACCGCTGGATATGGCTGCACAATTCTTTTATCGCCTCATTCTTCCTTGCCGGATCCTGGGCAACTTTAGCCAGCAGCTTGCCTGCAAACATGAGGATAAAGTTCTGCCTGTTTTCATCAATCCATTGCTGATACTGTGATTCATCCCTGAAGAACGAATCGGGATCTTCCCCTTCCGGAAGCACGGCACAATAAACCTTAAAGTTCTCTTCAATGGCCAGTTTCCCTGTCCGGAGCATGGACTTTTGGCCTGCTGTATCATTGTCTGTGATGATGGTAAGGTTATCGGTAAGCTTGCGCAGTATCTTCAACTGATCCACTGATACGGCGGTGCCGCAGGGTGCAACCGTGCCTGCAGCACCCACCTGATGCATACGGATCACATCCGGGTTGCCTTCGACAAGCGTAGCCCCCTCGGAATAAATTGCCCTGGCTGCAAGATGAATACCATAAAGTTGCCGGGATTTGTGATAGATATCTGATTCAGGGCTGTTGATGTACTTTGCCGAATCATCCTTTGTCAATTGCCTGGCAGAAAAACCACTTATCTGTCCGGCTTTATTAAAGATCGGAAACATCAAACGGTTCCTGAAAAAGTCATACACCTTATGATTTTTCTCTGAACGTTTGACCAGGCCGGAAGAAAGCAGGAACTCTTCTTTATATCCGGCTGATCTTGCGTAATCATAAAAGGCAGTCCAGGCATCGGGGGCAAAGCCAAGTTTCCAAAGGCTCATATTCTCTGCTCCAAAACGGTCCGTGGCAATGGCTGTTATTTTTGGGAATAGCAGCATTTGTTCCTGATAAAACTTAGCTGCATATTCATTGACCTTAAAAAGCTGTTCCCTGATGCCGGCTTTCGCTTCTGCCTCCGGATCTGCCTTCTCATCTTCGATCTTAATATTTACTTTCCCCGCCAAAAACCTGACAGCCTCCGGGAATTGCATTGCCTTATCCCGCATCACAAAGCTGATGGCATTGCCCCCTTCATGGCAGCCATAGCAATGATAAAACCCTTTGTGCGGCGATACGGTAAAACTGCCGCTTTTCTCATTGTGAAAAGGGCACAGGCCGACCAGCACAGTACCACGTTTCTTCAACGTTACCGTTTCACCAATGATATCCTCTATTCTTATGGCTGACAGTATAGTGTCTATTGTTGATTGAGGAATCATTGGTCAGGTATGAATGATTAATAAAGGTAGAACTGATTTAACGGCATTGATCTTAATACCAACCGGGACCCGTTGATTCATCTGATTTATCAGCAAACCTGATACTCTTTCTTTACTAGGGAATTAGACTTAACCAGGGGTTTGGAAAGTTCCATCATCACTGTCAGTCTGTCTTCGCTGCTTTCGTAACTCGCGTTGCTGGAATGGGGCAGAATATGTCTTAAAAGGGCTTCTGCTCCGGCAATATAAGAAGCAATCACTATAAGGTTCTGCTCCCGGGCAATAATGAGTATTGCTTTCTGGCACCTAACCAGAGATTGAGTCCTGGATACTTCATGATAATAAGACAGGTTGCTGGAATTGAAAATAAACATCGAATGGTTCACGTACAATTCAACCATTTTCTGCAGGAATGAAGCTTTCATGCTCCTGAAATATGCCTGGGCATATTCAGGGCAGATAAACCCGCGCTCATCGGTTTCCTGGCTCTTACCAAAGTTGTAGGTTATTACCATTTTTGTAAACCCTGAATCAGGGTCTGTCTTTATTTCGTTCAGGGTAAAATGAAAGTTCATAGTTTAGTTGGGATAAAGTTCATTTCGTGGAAAACAGAGGGATTGCCTTTTTTCATTTTCAACTTTAACCTGATTTTCGGCAACACGAGTGATCCTGCATTTGGTTTTGGATTCATTTGAAAAATAGAAACAGAGGTCCCCGGCTTTCATGGACTGCTGGAAGCACAGGTATCTGGCGTAGCGGATGCTGCAATAGGCAACAAGGAATGAATGGCATAAAAGAAACATAGTCAGGCCAATGACTACGACAAACCGGGTTACAGACATATAAGGCCGGCTATTTCAGTTTTCTTTTATCTTCCAGGGATTGGATAGTATTTAATTCTATCCTGCTAAAAGTTACTTTGCTGTTGAGGTTACCGGTCTTAACCCGGCCAATTAAGCCCTGGTAGATCCAGCTACGAACTTTAGCCTCTGAGAATAGCCGGAAAGCCTCTCTTTGAGAGATTTCGTCTTTTATGAGGCCCAGCCTGTTGAGTGCGATTTCAGCACCCATGGTAGCAGATTCTATTCTTATCTTCTTTTCCTCAAGAATTTTAATCAATGTCATATTGCTGTAAGATTTTAGCAACAGCACCGTGGCATGTGCTGACGCCTAATTTTAACTTGGCATTTCTTATTTGTGCCTGGATTGTAAATGTTGAGCGGTTAAAGAGATCTGCAATCTGCTTTACCGTCATATCCTGACTCAGCAAGACAAGGATCTGATATTCTTTTGGAGATAATTTCATTGGTTACTTCTTCGGTTAGTAGTTCTTCGGGCATGTTGAGTGCAATGGAGATAATGATCAGGGAGGATTTAGCGGTAAGGGGACCGTTGTTTTTATTGACCCTCATCCATCTTCTGACGGTTTCAATGTTGTTCAGGTTAAACTCTTTCGCGAGTTTCAGGAAAAGGTGAGTTTGCCCTGTCATATTTCGGAGTGTTTCGAGTTTTAGGCGCATAGTTAAATTGAGTTAGTTAAATGAAGTTATTGAAATGGCGTGTGAATTATCATATCTTTGTTACAGTGTTTTCGACAAATGTAAAGTATTATGAAAGTATTATAGTAGTATTGTTCATTATGTTGAAAACTAATTTTAATTTCTCCCCCGGAAATAATAAAGCAGCATGGAATTGGCATGTAGATTGGATCAATTAATTGAAATAAAAGGTGTTACACTGTACCAGGTATCTAAGGCAACCGGAATATCACAAGCTACTCTTGGTCGAGTCATGTGTAACAAGACGAAGAAACTGAACACAAAGAATTTTGAAATACTTGCAAAATACTTTGATGTTCGTGAAACCTGGTTAAGGACAGGAAAAGGAGAGAGTGAGATAATCCATCCGGAACTACAAGAAGAACAGAAGGTTTTGAAATTTCAGGAAACGATCAGCAAATTGATATTGCAGAATGAGAAGCTGGTCTCCGTAATTGAGAAACAATCGGCAACAATTAAAAAGAGTATTGAGACAATCAATGCACTTCAAATGAGATAAAGAATCAAATTAGAAATATCAGATTAGGCTTATTAATGGTTCATTGTTTAACCATTGTTTAACATTAAATATTTGAAAATCGTTGTAAGTCAATAATAGTAAGCATTCCAGAGAGTTTAATTTATAGCCTTCTAAGCTGCGGGTCAGGCGTTCGAGTCGCCTCCGGATCACAATTACATAATATAATCGTTTGTAAGTCAATAACTTATGAACGGTTTTTATTTTTTACATACAAATTTACATTCAATTCCGACAATTTACCCCCCTATTTTTACTCTATTTTGCCGGATCAGATTACTATAAAAAATAATGCCAGAGGGAACCACCCCCCGGCATCTGGAAACAAAACCCTACGAATGGACACGCAGGTTTCTTAAATGTTTTTATCTTGGTTTCAACAAGTCAACAAGCAATATTTTTTCCGTGCGGCCAGTCGCTGTACTTTTTCCTTCTTGTAAGGTCGTTTCATGTCCGTTAATCAACTGCTCAATAGCGGAATGAATGTTCGGTTCTGCCTCTATTCCATTTGAAATGTCAATTCGCAAAACACTGCCTTCAAGCCGGATCCCGGTTAAATCCCGTCTTACAGACAAAATTTGTTTAACATTTGCAGCCCGTGCAGCCTTGTTGTAACTACCTGCATTTATCAGGCAATTCTGGATGATTTGATCACTTCCGAGTGTTGTTTTCATTGTTTTGTTGTTTAAGAGTTTGTAATATTTGAAAATTAAAGCAATCCTTCCGCTGGTGAAAGTCGAATAACAGTATCCTGTGGTAATACCTGATCCGGGTACCCTTCCGGCAATGGTTCACCTTCAATCAGGATCCAGATTGCTGGTTCTGTCCTGATAGTTTCGCCCTTCAGCAATCTATTTGCCTCTTCAATTTTTTGCTTTCTGGTTTTCATTGCTTTGGGGGTATTACGTGAATATGAAATACTATGTCGTTCGGCCTTAAATCATCATGATAGCCGGGGTCTAAACATCGTTTAACGCCCTTCTCTTCTATTACCCTGTAAACTTTTGGTTCATGTTCAACTTCGCCCGATAGTAGTTTTTTTACCTCTTCAATTTTGGTTTTTCGTGTCATTGCTTTTCAGTTTTTGAATTAATAAATCCAGTTGTTCATCTGTCAATTTTTCAAGTTCCTGAAGGGGTGCCGGTAAAACGTGTTTGAGCAAACGTTCAAAAAAGTTTAACCTATCTTTGGGATCTGCCATTGCTTCAAAGTCCCGTTGGAGTGTTTCAAAATTTTTGTCGATAAATTCAGTTAACAAGACTCTCAACTGGTCGGTGGATCTGTTGCTTTTTCCAGCCGGCCTGCCGCTCTTGTTTATCCTGTCATCGCCAGATGTAAATGGTTTCCCTCTCATATCGCTGTATTTTTGCTGTTGTTTACTGCGGATTCTCTCCACCGCAAAGCCTGATAATACTTCTCCGGGGTAACATCAAGTCCATAATTAATCAGGCAGTCAGCGGACAATACGATTAAATCGTATTTGATATGATCAGATGTTTCGTGTAGATTCAGGAATACATCACCATCAAACAGGCCTGCTTTGTATTGCCTCTCAATTACAGCCCATACGGCGGCATCTGTGAGCGTTTCGGCCTGTGGTCGGGTAATCTGCTTAACCTGGGTTTGTGGTGCTGTGGTGCGCTGCTGTGGTGTGTAAATTCCTTTATTGTTAGCGTGAGTAATACCCCCGCTTATGCAGTTGCTGTGAATTTCATTTTCTGGCACCAGTGAATAAATCGCTGAATAAACATCAGGTTCACTATTATCATTTTTTCTTAGCGCATAGCTTAACCAAAACAGATAGTAATGTTTTTGTCCATCAACTAAATTAAATCCGGTGGTATCAGTTACCCATCTTTGCAATTCTGCAAATGTGGATCCGGTCGGCTGTTGTTGCCGGGGTGCAATCGGCTTCACTGGTGCCGGGGGTACCAATGGCATCAATTCATATTTTTCTTTCAGGATTGCGCCCGGATCGGGTGCGAAGTATCGTAATTCAGTCGGGTTTTTACCCTTGCTCTTATCCAGTGTTACCCTTGCATTTTTGAAGTAATCATTAACCTGATTAACATACTTCATGAATTTATCAGGCTCTGCCAATGCTACCAATCCCCAAACGCCCTTACCACGTGCGCTGATTGCTGCCAGTGCTATATATGGTACCTTTGCCAGTAACGCCCGAACGGCTGCAGGATCTTTCATATTTGGGTTGTCCTGTAAATCAAGATCCACCTGCATAAACCCCGACAACCTGATATTTTTCTGTTCCGGTGGAGCATCTTTCTCTCTTGTGTCAACCATGCCGCCCGGCGTAAACGATGGCAATATACCTTTTATCCGCTTTTGCTCTGCCTCTTCAGTGGCCGCCCGTAATCGCTTAATCAGGTTTACAGTCCCGGTGAAGGGTTCCCGGTCGGGGTTCACCAGTTGCCGGTGTAGTTCCTGAAGTGTCAGGGATCCGATCGGGGTGTTTTGGCTGTGGTTTGCGAAATAGGAAAACATATTTTAAGTGTTTGGAGTCAAAATATGCAAATGCAAAAACCCTATACATATTTGCATTTGCATAAAGTTATGCAAAGGCAAATAACTACCTGTTGTCCGTATGCAAACCGTATGCAAACCGTATGCAAAATCATTGTATCTCATTGCTATACTGTGTGTTAAGTCTGTAATTGTCATCTTCACCTTTCAAAATCATGTTCCCGGCTGTCATCAACGCAAATATGCCTGCTGCTGTCCGTTCTTGGCAGGCCTTTTTAACCATAATTTGATTAATTGCCTTTTCCCGGCTGAAGGATCTTTGCCCTGAAAATATCTTTTCGCACACTCTCCATGCATCAGTTATTTTTGCTTCGGCTTTCTTATCTGGGTCGGTTTGATTCGCTTCCATCGTGCCACACCCAACATGATAGCCCTTTTCCTTGTCGTATTTGAATGCCAGTTTAGGTATGTCGGATTTGCCGGCATAACGAAGCATCTTTGGTTCAATTACTGAAATATCATCTTCCGCCGTAACAGATAAAATTCCACCGCACTTGCGTTGTAACTGACTTCCGAAGTGTCCCCGTTCTTTTGTGCCGCCCGGATTAGTATGTACCACAATGAAGACCGCCGTATTAAATCTGATTGCAAGGCCTTCAAAGTATTTTATAATTGCGTTTGAGGTCGCTGGGTCGTTTACATCTCCGATGTAGTCGGCTCCCCCATCAATCCAGATTGAATGTATGCCACCGCAACGAATAAATGCAGCTTCACAGATTAAAGTTGTGGTTGCAGTGTATTGTTCGATGTCTAATTTTCTAATATTATAAGCAAAGAAAAACGGGGGGCAAACATCGAAACCGGCTCTTTTGTATGTATGTAGCACGTTCCACTCTTGGCGGTGTTCAGCCTGTTCTGTGTCTTGGACAATTACTGCCAGTCCATCAGGGTTGCCACGCATTACAACTCCCGGTAAACCGTCTGAAATTGTTCCTGAAGGGGTTAATGAAGGTGCGATACACATATTCATCCCGGATGATTTGCCGGATTTTGGTGCACCTGAAAAAGCGAAAATGTCATTTACAGCGGCAACGATTTGCCCGTTTATACTCATAACGGCATCAGGAACAACAATAGGTTGCTGGCCTCTGATTCTCAAATATTCAAACGCTGTGAGCGGATCCGGTGAACCGTTCAAATTGAAGTCCGGCGGTGGTGCAATTTTGGTTTGAGCGTCCATTTCAGTTGATATTTACCGCCTTGGTTTGACATTGGTCATTGCAGCCCGAACCTTATCGGGATCGAATAAAAGGGTTCGCCCATCTTGCCAAAAAGCAAACACGCCCTCATTTTTCAGTTTTTGGGCACGTGCTGGCGACACTCTTAGAAATGCAGCAAGTTCATGGATCCCTTTTATAAACGGCTGGGGTGTCGCTTCTCGGATATCCTTCGGCATCGCTTCACGGATAGCATCGTTAATGATCCGGGTTAACTCCTCTTTATCTACCTGAATGAATGTCGTTGTCATGTTTTTACGTGTTAAGGTGCTGTAAAGATAACCCAATATAACACGTTGTCAATTGATATTCAATACTTTAAGTTACCTCTAAAGGGTAACAAGGGGTAACAACAAGGCACAAAAAAAGCCTGAAACGTGGTGTTCAGGCTATCAGGATCGGGGTAACAAAAAAGGCTATTTCAATGCAGCGGCAACAAGTTCAATGATCGGTTTATTATTTATCCGGCTGCTGTTTACATTCTCATATTCTGTTTCTGTTTGAAATAGCGGCTTCACTATTGAAGGGATCGGACGTAATCCTGTCAACTGATTTACCAATGTAGCCAACTCCGGATTTTTGCCAGTCCATTTAATAGGCTTCCAATCAACTGGTAAGGCACCAGCCTGAAAGGTAGTGACAAAGTTTGTTACCGTTACTGATTTATGCAGCCTTCCCGATCCCATCAACTTGGCATAGATAAATTTCAGGTCTTCAGGTTTAATGCCTTCAATACATTGTAAGCCTTCCGGCGGGGTGCTGTTATCCTTCTGCAGTGATACAGTATGCTCATCAACAAACTTACTCAATACATCTAATTGATCCGGAGTAACTTTGTACAGAATATTAGTTGATCTAATTCCCCTCCTTAAACTAATAGTACATTTCCGTATCTGCCTAATCAGATACTTTTTATCTGGGTAAAGTTGAAACCATTGTTCTAATAATCGTTTCAATTCTCGAAGGTCAGAACCTGCCAAATGTTTCAGCATTAATGTTTGGTGCTGTAAATCTGTTTTCTTTCCTATATAAAAAGTATATCCGGGATACATATCAATAGGAATGTAGTCTTTCGGATCCACTGGTTGCCTTTCCGGCATATCCTTGCAAAATTCTGTTAAGTCCATTTTTTTGATGATTAAAGTTTACTGATTGCATCCTGCTGTAATTCCTTACTTACATCGTAATACCGTGTAAACGCCTTACTTCCGGCCACGTGTCCTGACATACTACTGATAATGCCGCTGTCTACTTTCCCGTAAAGATTGCCAATAAACGCCCGTCTGGCCATGTGACTGCTGGCAATGTCGCAAATAGGCACCTGTTCAGGCTCCCCAGTGGTCGGGTTCAATCGGGTAACAATCCGGTTTATTTCCAACTCCTTAAATAGATTCTTAAGGTTAACATTATAACGCTGATCTGTAATGAACGGCAATAACCTGCCATCAGGTAAATCGTAACGGCTTAATATTTCCAATGCCATCGGGTGCAATGGAACCGACACTGCAACGGGTTTACCCTCTTTAGTTTTCCGGGGTATGTAAGTAATAGTATTGTTCTGAATATTCGCTTTTGTCAGCTTGCAAAGGTCACCAACACGGGCACCAATAAGACACTGAAACACGAATATATCCCGGACACGCTGCAGATGTTCTGAAGACAATTCAGCACGAAACAGAATGTTCCTTTCCTCTATTGTAATGTATACAGGTTTGCCGTAAACCTCCCCTGTTAACTGGTGCCCATCTTTACCAAACAAGCTTTGTAGCTCCATGCCTTGTTGCTTCAATTCCTTCCGGGCAAAGTTCCAATAAGCACGTGTTAACGAGATAACGGAATAAACAGTATTTTTACTTAAATGTGATGATACAAATACTTTACTCTTTCCCCTCGGGCTTGTGCTTTCATTCTTTAGATAATCTTCAAAATCCCTGAGTAAGTCAACTGTAATACTCTCAAAAGTGATTTTCAGGCCTCTGGCTGCTTCAAATCTTTGCCAGTGATTAATAGCAACGTTTATTCTCTTTTTGCGCCCCTGCGACAAATTACAAACATCGTGGTATTTGCGGAACATCTCAAAAAATCCGGTGTTATCGGCTTCAGGTTCGGGGGTTATTGCTTTTTTACATACCTCGTCCAGCAATGTTTTTATCTGGTCTTTTGTAACAATTGTTTTACTGGGAAAAAAATCATCAAGTTCTGATACAATTTTGCGGAACCTGATATTCATAATATTATCCTTAATATCATTGCTCCCCTCTTTCCCTTTACTGTTTTTTTTAGCTTGCTGCGAGTCAATGTCGAATTTATCAGAATCCATACGGTAACCAGTGAAATAAAATATCCGGGTACCTGAAAAGCGGATATCCGCAAATATTGGAACATTATTAACTATCAGGTTTCCGGCCTTATCTTTGCGCCGTTCTGGAGCAATTTTAACACTGTGTTTCATAATTGTATGTAATTAATGAATACCTCCATACAAAAATACATACACTTTTATTAATAACCTACAAAAATATACAAAAATGTATTATCTTTATTGCCTTATTTATCAACACTTTTAGAGATGAACAAAAACACTGAATAACATTGAAAAATGTCTTTTGTGATCGCCTCCGGATCACAACCTGACCTGTAAGAGGCTGTCTCAAAAGCCTGAAATTGTCTGTATTTCGACTACCCCGACGTAGATGGCGGGGCAAGCTGCCTTCTTCGTCGGGAGGGGCACAAGCTGTTCAATATGACAATAGATTGATTATCAGATGTCAGGCTGAGCGATTCCGATAGTTATCGGAACTAAGCCTTTACTGACTTATAAGACAGCCTCTTTTTTCCACCTAACCTTTATTCAGGCAGGCGATGTATTGAAAAATAGTTGCATCCTGATTCATTTAATGCAGGAAAACAGATGGTTTACTAAAACCTGTAAAGTATAATCAGACCCGGATAAGTTATGTTCAGAGACAAAAAATGTTTTTCTGAAGTTCCGGAAACAGAATGAATGTATTCTGAAAGTTAATATATTTGTCTGAGAAATATACTTAGCGATGAAAAATGTGATTCTTTTTCTGTTTGCAGCAATCAGCTGCCAGCTGTTCGTCCGGGTTGATACCATGGCACAGCATGTTAGCCGGCAGGAAGCCATAACCGTTGCCGGTAACTATATTAAAAACAGGCAACTGAAACTGGAAATTATCCAAACCGAAACGCTGATGTCGGGAATTGATTCCATTGCCTGGCTGATGCATTGTGAGCCCCGGGGTTTTATGGTAATCGCTTCCGGCAAAATGCAGCCTCCTGTGTTGGCATGGTCAGATGAATGCAATTTCGGAGAAGGGCAGGCCGGGGATATCTTCCTGCCTATATTTCTTTTTGATCTGAAGACAAGGAATGCATTTTCAGTACCTGAAACTTCTGAAGCAAGGGCCAACCTTCAAAAATGGACATACTGGCTCAATCCGGATCAGCATTGCCGGGTGTTTGAGCAATGGCCAACAGCAGGATGGTCACCCACCGGTGGCTGGCTTTTTACCAACTGGACTCAAACCTCACCCTATAACGCCCTGTGTCCGATCGATGGACAAACCCATGTCCGGAGTGTTGCCGGTTGTCCGGCTACAGCCATGGCCCAGATTATAAATTTTCAGCATAACATTCACCAGACCCGGTTTACCGATGCAGATGACTACTATCACAATTACGGATCCGGTAATATGTACTGGATTGATGATGACTGGGATAGTCATGGTTTTCCTTCATGGGATCAACTGAATTTATATCTTGACACCCTTGAAGGACGGTATCAGAGTTCTCTGCCACTCAGTAATACCGATAAAGCAGCCCTGACTTTTGCCTGCGGGGCTGCAGCAAAACAGGTTTACAGCTCATCGGTCTCGGGCACTTATGGTATCAACCAGGCTTATGATGCCTTTATCAGGTTCGGATACTCCGATGCACGGCTCGTTGATCCTTCCAACCCTGGGTTAAACAACCAGCTTGCACAGAATATGATGCTGGCCCTTCCGGCGCAACTCGGACTGGTGAATGAAGCCTGGACGGTGGGACATAATGTCGTTGTTGATGGCTACAATACAGATGAACTGTTCCATTTTAATTTCGGATGGGGCGGATCGGCCAATGGCTGGTACACCATGCCTCCTGTAGATATCCCCTATGACCTGACCGTGATCGAAGGTGTTGTGATGGACATCAACCTGAGCAATCCACCGGTTGGCGCTAACCATGCTAACCCCGCCGAAAACATTACGGCAATGGCTTACATCAGTGAGACCGGCATGTTAAGGATAAGTTTACCGGAAACTATTACCAATGCCCGGGTTTGCATCTATGACGCATCAGGACGAATGAGAATTTGTGAACCGGTTGCCTGTTCAGGCGGGCTTGGAATAACCGATTTGCAATTACCCGGTCTCGTCCCGGGATTGTATGTTGCTTGTCTTGAGGCCGGCAACAACGTTGCATACCGATCAAAATTTATCGTTAAATCCTGATTCTGAGGCAGTACACGGCGACAGAAACATGAACACTTCATGTTTTTCTTACAAATTGGGTTGAAATAACACAATCCGGGAAATATTGAAAATGTTTTATTAGACTGTCGAAATTTGCAATTTTCGTTAATTTATTCATCGCTTGTCAGGCAGAGCGGTTCCGGTAGCTATCGGAACGAAGCCCACTCAGACTAACTATAAAAACGTGTTTGAAAGTTGAACGAGAGCATTTTGACTTCGCCTGCCCTGTCTGCTTGATACAATCAGGCAGGCTGAATGCCTGGCAGGCAGGCTCAATGTGACAGAAATACGAGTTTCTAACAACTAAATGCGACTTTTTATAATTTTTAGACAGTTTCTAACAGCTAAAACCCCCTTCCACCCGTCAGTACACCATACAATCCTGGCAGAAACCTGCGCAACAATGCTCCAAACCCTACCGCAACTGCGATAATGGTCAGCGGCAGTAATATAAAAGTCAGCATCCGGTAAGCAACCATTTCATGAACTTCGTTAAAGACCGCTTTTGTTGCATAAGCAACCAGGGGTGCATGAAATGCATAGATGATAAATGAGAACGCTGAAAGCCAAACGAACCATGGTTTTTTCATGAAAAATTCAACGATTCCGTTACCTCCATACCAGGCTGAAATCAATCCACCGACTATTACAAGCTTATGCATAATTGTGAGTAATGGATAAACTGAATTACCAAGGAGGGGTTCACCATTGAAAGCCAGCCAGGTTTTCAGGACCGACAGCATTACAAATGCAATACCCCACCATAGCGGATTCAGCATTGGATTCGGTTTGTCAATGTCGAAGTTTTTTTTCTGCATCCAGACTCCAAGTGAAAAGAAAAGCAATCCCTCCCCCTCAAAAAAGACAAAACCCGCTGTTGACAGCCACATCAGGAAAGCCAGGCCAAAGAAAATCCACTGTCCTGAGTGGTGCTGAATACACCAACGAATGGCCGGATATGCGATATTATAGATGAGCAGCACCCGGATAAACCATAACTGGTATGGTACCGGAATCAGTATCCAGCGAGCGGCCAGTTCATACCAGTGGTAATCGTGCAGGAGTAACCTCGAACCGTCAATCTGAACAATATGCGAGCCGGCAACGATATCACGGGTAAAAGGATGGAGTTCGAGCAACCAGGTGAAGGCCAGACCCACAGAACTCCAGATAATGTAAGGAATAAACAGGGTGCGTAATCGCTTCCGGGTTCGCTGACCATACGGGCGGTAATCGTGAAGTGCAAACAGATAGCCTGAGATTATAAACAGCATTGGGATCCTGAACCTGAAAATACCGTTTGCAAGAAAATACTCGGTAAAGGCTGTAAATGTCATGGGTTCGCCCGGGATGGTCCAGGGTTGAAGGTAGTTTTCGTTCAGGTTATAGCCATGAACGAATACCAACAGAAACATGGCTATAAAAGACCAGAACCTGAATTTCAGGCTGTTAAACGCTGAGATGGAAGCACTTTGGGGCCGGATATCTGTCATACAGCAGTTTTCAAATGCGAAAGTAAATAAATGGAGAAAATAGCCCAAAATTTTCACCTAATTCATCTTAACCACGACTCAGAATAATTCACATAAACAGGTTTGAGATGTGTGAACCGAAGTTCAACGAAGCTGATTATCCGGGTTAAAACGAAAATCATACAGCCACCTGATCGCCGGGACTTCAAAATCTGCCTGCAGGACAGGCATGCTGCCAGTTGTCCTGACTTCCTTTTTGGTGCTTAGCTTTTTTTAGGGAATCACATGAGATTGATTCGCCAGGTTATTGATGGCCGGTCCTTCATTTATTCACAACATACCAGGAAGCCCTGGATTCAGAGGAGACCGGTTCCAATGATTGTTGATTCCCGCACTCCCGGTGTTACCGATCTGATTGGATCGGATTCCTGAATAACCCGGTATTTTTGCTAAATTTTAAACTTAAATATCGTAACAGGTTGACACTTTGATCCGTGTTTTTTCTGATCCTGATTTTATCCCGGCGCATCAGATAATGAACAACCCGTGCTTTTCTGAAGTATAAAAAGAGCTGAGCTGATTTTCAATTTAATTGTGTACTTTTGCAGCCCTTTAAGGAAGGAGTTCTCCTAATTTGCAATTAACACAATATTAAATGATTACAGTTTCAAACCTGGGCATACAGTTCGGGAAAAGAATATTATTCCAGGATGTAAACATGAAATTTACCCCGGGTAACTGTTATGGCATCATTGGAGCCAACGGTGCAGGCAAATCTACCTTTCTTAAGATGCTCTCGGGTGACATCGACAACATCAAAGGCAATGTAACTCAGGGGCCAGGAGAACGTTTGTCGGTACTGCAGCAGAATCATTCTGAATTTGATGACTTCACTGTGATTTCCACAGTACTGATGGGTCATTCAAAGTTGTGGTCGGTGCTGAACGAGAAAGACATACTGTATGCAAAAACCGATTTTACTGAAGATGATGGTCACCGGGCCTCTGAACTCGAAGAACAGTTTGCTGAGATGGATGGCTGGAATGCCGAGAGTGAAGCGGCCAGCCTGCTGAGCGGACTCGGCATAAAGGAAAACCTCCATGGCAGGAGACTGGCTGAACTTGACGGCAAGGAAAAAGTAAAAGTGCTCCTGGCACAGGCGCTGTTCGGAAAGCCGGATAACCTGTTGCTTGATGAGCCTACCAATGATCTCGACCTTGATACCGTTAACTGGCTTGAGGGGTATCTTTCGAATTTCGATAACACTGTGCTGGTTGTTTCACACGACCGTCACTTTCTCGACTCAATCTGCACCCATATCGTCGACATTGATTTCAGCAGGGTACAACTTTTCCCGGGGAACTACTCTTTCTGGTATGAATCGAGCCAGCTGGCCCTGAAACAGCTTCAGACACAGAATAAAAAAGCAGAAGACCGTAAGAAGGAATTGATGGAATTTATTGCACGCTTCAGTGCCAATGCTTCGAAATCGAAGCAGACCACAAGCCGGAAGAAAATGATTGAGAAACTGAATATTGAAGAGATCAGGCCTTCGACCCGCAAATACCCCGGCATTATTTTTACCCCTGAGCGCGAACCCGGTAACAATATCCTGGAAGTCAAAAGCATGAGCAAAAGTCTGAATGGCACCCTGCTGTTTAAAAACCTGAATTTCACCCTGCAAAAGGATGACAAAGTAGTTTTTCTTTCAAGGGATACCCGTGCCATGACCGCTTTGTTCGAAATCCTTAAAGGCCATGATCAGCCCGATAGCGGCGAATTTATCTGGGGACAAACCATTCTGAAAGCCTATCTTCCACTGGAATACGAGGAGTTGTTCAAAACAGATCTGAGTATTACCGATTGGCTCGGACAGTTTTCGCAGGATACCACCGAACTGTATCTTAGGGGTTTCCTTGGTAAAATGCTTTTCTCAGGAGATGAGATTTATAAAAAGGCCAATGTTTTATCGGGTGGCGAAAAGGTACGCTGTATGATTGCCCGGATGATGATCAGGAATGCCAATGTCATGCTGCTCGACTCCCCTACCAATCATCTGGATCTGGAATCCATCCAGGCATTCAACAATACCCTGATCAGGTTCAAAGGCAATATTCTGATGTCGTCGCATGACCATGAGTTTATACAGACTGTTTGCAACCGGATCATTGAAATCGGGCCCAAAGGCATGATCGATAAACTGATGGACTATGATGACTATATCGGTGATGAGAAACTAAAGGAGCAGCGGAACAAGTTGTATTGATTTACGCCTGCCCCGCAGAAGCGCAGTGTAGGCGGGGAATGACGAATGGGGAATTACGATTTAAAACTTCGTACTTATGACTGTCGAAACCTCTCATCGCTCATTCCTGAAGACTAATAATTTCATCACTTATAATTTATAACCCAACGCTTTCATAAATTACATCCTGCCTTGCGAGAGCCAGCTATAGAAATCACGTGAGATTGTAACATAATCCTTCCATTAACACACCAAAACCGGTTTTCGGCATGCTTTTTTCTCTGCTGCACCAGTCAGGGAGATGGCAAGGATTTACAAAAGTGGCACCGGTAAACAGAATGAAATCACAGATCCTGAATCAGGACAGGTGGATTTTATTTTGCCCTTCTCATTTTGTATCGTTCAATAATTTCAGCTTCACGGCTCTTATCATCAATGTATATGGTGGTCTTGCCACCATCCAGAACGACCGGAAACTTTCCTTTGATAGATCCGCAGGTAGCGGAGATATGAGGTGTAATTGATTGAATTGTCTTGTGATTAAGCCCCGAAATGGGTTTTGTTTTTCTCATTTAGTGTATTTATCGTGGCAAGGTAAGCATAAATAGTGAATAAAATAAGAAAAATCGATATTCTATAGCCAATATATGTTAAATGCTGCATGAATTGTAATTAACTCTTGTTTCAGACGAGTTCTATTTTTTGTCCTCACCAACTGTTTCTTAAAAACCGTTTGAGCAATATTTAAAGCACAAATTGAAAAATTGGAAAATAATTTATACCTTTAAACTTCAATAACAGGAGAAATATTGAATTTTTCTTACACTCTAAAATAGCTAATTTTACTATACCTCGCCTCCAACAGCAATATATCAGAATGATTCCGGTTTAAAATTTCATTATAACATTCAGTCAGGATTCATTCATAATATTGGCATTCTGAAATAAGTTCAATTAACATCAGGCTCCGCAAACAATAATATGCACTTGGTAAAATATCGTTTTCTGCTTGGTGGATATGACCTTGAAATGGTTACTATTCTCCATATTATAATGGAACATGGTTTAAAATATTATGACAAAAAGCTGAAATGGGGAGCGAAACTTAGTGAGTACAAATCAGTTTTCAATGATGACGAACATTTTGTCGGTATTGAACTGAAAGAAGATATACCTCTGCCATTAAAATATATTCCTATTGATCATCACAACGAAAATAGAAACCGCCTTTCTTCGATTGAACAGATTGCCGAAATGTTGAATCTTGAATTGGACAGACATCAAAAACTGGTGGCTGCAAATGACCGTGGATATATCCCGGCAATGGAAGCAATGGGTGCAACAAAAGAAGAAATCCAGAAGATCAGGAAGGACGACAAGAAAGCCCAGGGAATAACCAAGCAAGATGAACTTCTGGCAGAAAAATCTATCAGAAATCATCTGACAATTGAAGGTGACGTAACGATCGTAAAATCATTGACATCCCATTTTTCTACTATAACTGACAGGTTATTCCCTTATAATAAACTGCTTATTTACACTGACGATGAGTTAACCTATTATGGTGAGGGTGTTGTACGGTTATCCAGGGAATTCAGAGATCTGATAATTCAAGGCAAAGCCTTTACCGGAGGTGGTGATAATGGTTTTCTGGGAATTTCATTCAAGAGTTTTCCTACCATAAACCTTACTTATATTAAGGATAAAGTTATTTCAATTATCAAACATTAACTCTTCTAAACAATGGAACTATACAGTTATCATGTTTTCCTGTTTCCGTTTCAGTGGCATTTTGTCGGAAAGGAGATGAAAGAAAAAACTCTTGAACAACGAACGTGTCTTAAAGAATTATCCGATCTGTTTAAGGATACGAATTGGAAGAGGCAACCCTATTCTATTGATACTATACTTAACTATAATGAGTATAATTATTTCTATAGTATGGTACGCGATGTTCTTTTTGACAAAGGGGAAGAGATTTCAGATAAAACAATTATCTCGAACTTTTTTTATAATATCCCTTCCGATACGAAGACTTATGATTTTAAGGTGTGCACTGATGGATATAAAAAGACCTATAAATCTTATTCACTCCATATTGACTCTATTATTCTGCATCTGTATTCTACAGGGGTTGGGGTGCTTTCATTTCATTTGAATAACCGGATCAAAGATCAGAGTAGTCCTCAGGATATTTTAAATATAAATCAGGTGGGAAGAAGGCTTTATCCTCCATTTTTCGGTATGGAAAGTAACCTGGTTGGTACTCAGCAACAATTTGAATTTAAAGATTTTTCTCTGGGACTTGATTATACACAACAAAAAGAACTGGCTGTTGAATTCAGCGTTGTTTCAGAAAATAATTATGAAGATTTCAGTAAATATCGAAACCCGGAAAATTTTAAATCCAATCCTTTTCAATTTCCCGAACATTATGGTTTTCTGTTTGACAGAATTCCTATAACGGTTGATAAAGCAGATTTTGCCTCCGATGAGCGGAAAGTATATATTAATCCACTTCTTGATGACAGGATGTTTGTTCTGTGCTGGTATGGCAGTGATGAATTAATAAAAGAGCTGAGGGCAGATTCTAATAATCATTGCAAAGATGAAAACGGGAAACTGATATATCTTGAATCTGACTGGTGGTACAGGTTTATGTTTAATGATCAGAATACTACCACTTGCCAGAATCAGGAAATGAAACGAAGCCTGGTCAGAAAGCATACCTATGCCCGTTGGAGTGATTACGGAACTTTCTTTGGTGTTAACAGGTATTCTTTTGTATGCCTTACCGGATCAATGGAACATTTGAAGAAACCCTTGATTAATGCGGCTTTTCTGGTTAATCATATGCAAACCATGTATTACAAGTTATGCGAGTTATGTCTTGTACAACGGGCTTGTATAATCAGGTTCTCGGATGAAGTTACAGGCATATCCGCCATGAAAGACAATAAAAAGATTTCACTTACTGACCGGGTTGGAAATCTCTACCAACAATATATGCGGTTTGTTAACCGGATTTATTTCCGGGAAGTAACTGCCCAGGAACAAGGCATCGAACTTTATGATATGCTTCAAAAGCATATGAAGATTGAACGAAATGTCAAGGACCTTGACAGTGAAATCAAAGAATTGCATGCTTATATATCACTGATTGAGAACCAGAAACAAAGCCGCAACATAGAACTGTTGACCATAATAGGGGCATTGTTCATTTTACCTACCTTCCTTATCAGCTTTATCGGGATGATCGTATTACCTCAATTCAGCGGACATACGCTTAAATATTGGGAATCGACGTTGCTGCTTCCACTCTTAATTGGTCCTATCATTTATTATTTGATAGACACAAAAAGGGCAAAAAAATGGATATGGTGGCTTGCTCTTTTCGTTTTGGGTGTTGTTGCCCTTGGTTTTGCATTCATGTTATTCATTTAATTAAAGGCCCAGGAACATATGGAAATAAAGATGGTTACAAAATTGAACACTTTGGTTGCAATTGGCATACTTCTGATAATTGCGCTTGGAGTAACATTTATTCCGGCTTATTTATGGATGGTTCCTGATGAATACAATCACTCAATTTTTGCCTATTTCTTAGGAATCAATCAGACTATAGTTGTTGCCGGAACATTTTTTCTCTCTTTCTTTTTATTAAGGCAACTCAGAAGATGTATCGACCACAATCAAATAATTGAAGAGAAAAAACTCGAAAATGCCCACAAACTTGCCTGGAACAACCAACTTATTTCAGATGCAAAATCTAGAAGGGAATCTGAACAGAAAAGCAATCAAATAAACGATTACTTCAAACTTATCGAACTGGCTAAAGAAAAAACAAAAGAATTACACGATAATGGCAAAGCAAAAACAAAAGATCCTGATAATAAACACATTGATGACAATGGTATAACAAAGAAAACGGAATCAGTGAATCCCGAGAAGTTATCCGGCTTGATTAAACATTATGAAATCCTTATTTCTGAACAACAAAACAAAAAGGAGTAATTATGTACAAACTTGATTTTACCCTTAAACAACATACACCAATAATTCACTTCCAGCATGATCAGGAAGGAGCTACGCTTCGGGCATCAGAAGTAAAGCCAAAACTGGATAGGTTCTTAATCACTCTATTTGGAAAGGGAAATTATGAAGCAGGCAAAACCATAGCAAAGAACAAGGGTTGGCTTATAGGAAATAATGATCATTTTGCACTGGATTATAAGTTAAAGATTATCCAAGATGAAGTTCATACGATTGATTTAAAAAATCCAAATTATTTCGGAAACATTGGTTTAAAACCCGGTGATCCTAAAAAGGAACACAGATTTGGAAACACTGATTTACGTGGCACTTTCCTATTTATGGGCTTTTTCCAACCTGATAACTTTTTTCAGGAAAACCTTATAACTTTTTTTCTTTTAAACAATTTTGGCTGTCGCAATGGAAAAGGGTTCGGTAGTTTTACTCTTTCATCTTTTAACCAAACCTTAATATCAGTGACAGACAATATCAGTCATTTTAAAAGCATCGCAAATGATGGTCTATTTCGGTTAAGATATAAAGATTATCTCAGTTTCAATTCCATTGAACCATCAGATATATTTCAGATAATTGATTATTATTCTAAACGATTAAAAACAGGAATAAACTATACGCGGCATGATAGAAAAAATAAGCTTTGTACAGGTGAATATAAGAAATCATTTCTTTTCAATTATATTAAAACCAATACATGGGAGAAAAGATGGCTAAAAGAAAAATTTATTAATTTATCCCCTGAGGTTGCATCAGAAAAATTAGAACCAAAATTCACAAGAGCATTATTTGGATTAACTGATAAGTATTCTTTTATGGATAAATCCAAGTTAAAATCTTGTACATGTTATCAAGGATCAACTAAGGTCGCTCATCCATTCAAATTTGAAATAAAAGTCCATTCAGATGAAATTGATAGAATCCCTTCACCAATAATTTATAAGCCTTTAATAATTGGTGATAGTACTCTGATTTTTCTATTAATTGAAAATGAATACTCCGCATGGGATATTTTGGACAAAGCATTTAAATTTAAAATGCAAGATTTACAGTTTCCATTGTATATTGGAAAAACCAATACAAGAGGTGAGCCTAAACCAGATTTTATTAAACAGAAAGAATTCGATGACTTTAATAGACTCATAAAAATTCATACTTCTTATTTAAAGGAAAATATTAGAATTAAGGATCAATCAAATGAATTAAAAGAGTTTTTTGCATATCAAGTACCGGGAGAGGAAATTTTAAGAACACCAAGTAGGCGTATTGAGATAAAATCTTTAATTGAGCAGTACCATTTTTCTTTAGGCAAATCTTTTAATGCTTTTGATTTCCAGAATAAAAGAATCGCAAATGTCAAAATTGAATCTATATGAAAACCTACCTCGCATTCACCATTGGCCCTATTTATAAAACGCTTCTTAAGGCAAGAAAAACAAGGGAAATCTGGATCAGTAGCTATTTGTTCTCATATTTAATGAGAATATTACTTATTGAAATCCAAAAGAAAAAAATTGGAAAATTCCTTATTCCTGACTTGAATCTTCTAAAAGATTATAAAACATTTCATGGTGCGGGTGTATTTAATGATCGGTGTATAATTGAATTGCAGAATGGTAAAACATTTAGTGAAAGCGATTTCAAGGATTTAAGTGATCAGATTATTAAATTATTGAGTGGCACATTTACAAAAAAACCTTCATTGCTAATAAAACCTTTGAAGAATTATCTTCAGATCTATGGACTAATTGCAAAATTTGATACAGAAAAACTCCGGCAGGAAAAAGATCCCCAGGATCAATCGGTTATTTTCAAGCTGAATAAAATGATGGATGACCTTGAACGGCAAAGCGTCTATCATTCAAGTGACGAAAATATTACCAAAATAATTTTCGAAAATGTAACTGATTTTTATACCCTAGGGTTCAATAAAGACAATGTTGATATACAGAACTATCAGGATATAATAAAAACCACAAAAGGTGGAAAGAAAGTTTCGGTAAAAATCATGTCTTTCCCATCCGTAATAGAGATTGCCGGAAAACAATTAATACCAACTAGTGGCCAAAAATATAATGAATATGAAAACCTGATCAAACAAGGTTTATCATATCTGGTGAGTGAAGACAAAACTCAAAATGAAGATATTGATGACAACAGCATTTTAGACTTGCTGAAGAAAGATAATAATTCCCGTTACAGAACAGCTCATAAGTACATATGTATTGTCAATGCCGATGGTGATAACATGGGTCAATGTTTAGGTAAAATCGGTAATGAATGGAAAAAGCTTGAAAAATTTTCCAAAAATCTGACTGATTTTTCAAGAAAATCAGCTGATATTATTCATGAATATGGAGGACACCCAATATATATAGGAGGTGATGACCTTTTCTTTCTTGCTCCAGTACTTTCTACTGTTGATGGAATTGATCAAACAATTTTTGAATTGATAAAAAAACTTGATACCTGTTTTAATGAAATCTGGAAAAAGAATAAAATCCCCGGAGTTGATGTTAAAACCAGCATGTCATATGGACTTTCAATAACTTATTATAAATATCCCCTTGCTGAAGCTATTAATTTGTCACATCATTTGCTTCAAGATGTCGCTAAAATGGCTCCGGAAAAAAATGCAATTGCTGTTCAGGTAATGCATCATTCTGGTCAATATAGTAAGACTGTTTTCGAGAAAAATGAAAATGCTTCATTTGACAAATTTCTTTCCCTTCTTAAAGAGTTTCCTTTAAAAGACACTTTCATAAATTCAGTGCATGACAGAATCAGAAATGATAAGAATTTGATCGAACTCATAGGCATGGACGAACTTATTGATTTCAGTGGGTATTTTAATAATGAGTACGACATTGATAGCATAAAGGATCATAACCGGAAAAATTTCATTGTGCAATCAATAAACATCTTCACTTCAATGTTTGAAGAACAAAAAAGAACAAGACTAGAACTTGAGAAGAAACGTAAAAAGGATGGAGTTTCAGACTTTTCTGATATTCCTCAGATTAAAGTTGAGGCCATGGCTCAACTTGATACAATTTATCGATTATTAAATTTTCTAATCCGGACCGACAATGATTAAACTCAACGTAATGTTCAAACCGATTGAGCATTATTTCTTCGGTACAGAAAACCGAAGAGACGATGGAACTCAAAATTATTTTCTTTATTCGCTACCCTATCCACAGCAAACTACGATCCTGGGAGCTATGAGATACCTTACATTGTTAGCTTACCATTCGAAAAACCTAAGTAAAAAACTACTTGACACCAATGGGAATATCTTAAATAAAGCTCTCGCGAGAAAACTAATAGGTGGTAATGGTTTTCTAATGGATTATAAAGGTAAGTACGGGAAAATTGAATCTATTTCAGAGTTAATGATCTACACTGGAGATGATATTTTGTTACCTTCTGAACCTCGAAAAGAGTTTGGTATATCATACTTATTTGATAAAATTGTGGGTGATTCATTCCAGAACGGAAAATTAAACAAAAATATTCCAAGATTTGAAGGCTACAATCCCAAAGAACCTGAAAAATCAGGATGGATTTCGTCATCCGGAGAGTTCTTTGAAAATGGGAAACTTTTTATTTCCTCGATCCGCCCCGGTAACAAAAAAAATAACAAAGGAGAAAATGATGATGATGCATTTTACAAGCAAGAATACTATCAATTATCCGAAAGTAAATTCCATTTTTTGATTCAGATGTTTATCAAAAAGGACATTGAAGAATCTCTGATTGGAAAACATACGATGACTCTGGGTGGAGAAAAATCAAAATTTATTATTGAAATATCACCTACTGATGATAATCGAATCAAAATACCTTCCTTAAAAGAGAGGGAGATTTTCTATCAACCAAATAAAAACTTTATTAAAGTAGTACTTACTTCAGATGCTTACTTCAGCAACGATCCATATAAGGATTCCTTATCTGCTTCGACTAAAACTATACAATTCCGCTTTCTAAAATCAACATTAAAAGATACTGTTAATCATTCTAACAGGGGCAAATCAAATGAAGGGCTAATTGAAAGCAGTCTCTACAATATGATAGAACGCGGCTCTTCCTTTTATTTTAATTCAAATGAGCAGTTCGAAAAGTGGAAAACAGATTCAGGCATTGGGTCCCAATCTCTAATGAATATTGGATACAATCAATTTACTATTGTTAAACCAAAATCAAAATAAAATGAAAAAACAATCAAGGTTGATATTGATTCGACCATTTACAAATATGCATGTTGGGAGTGGAAAAAGCAATAGCGGCAAAGTAGATAACCTAATTCAAAGGGATGTTCTGACATTACATCCAGTCATTCATTCAACCAGTCTCAAAGGTGCATTCAGAGAATTGCTTGTAAACTATTTATCCATTGAAACTATCGACAAGATTTTTGGTAAGGGTAATGAGAAAAAAAATGGCAAAGAATCAAATTCGGACAATCCAAACAGTCCGGGGCAATGTGACTTTTTTAACGCATATTTACTCACTTTCCCTATGCGGAGTGATAGTTTCTCATATTTTCAGGCTACTTCACCTGGAATCATTAAGAACTTTCTGGATAAAATTCAAATTATGGATGTAACCATTCCTAATAACTTAAATATTGTTCTGGAGAAATTAAAAGAAATTGTTTTTACAAAAAAATCACCAATTGTTTTCAATGCTGATTTCGTAGGTGCAAAAATCGAAATTCATACTACAATTGCAACATTATGCCAGGTCGATCAATTATCAATTGAAGAGCAAAAACTAATTACTGATTTTCTTGGAATTAATCTTGTTATTTTTAATGATCAGGAACTTACAGATTTTTTAGTAAAGAAACTTCCTGTTATAGCACGTAACTTTTTAGATAATGGACAGAGTAAAAATCTGTGGTATGAAGAAATTGTACCCCGTGAATCACTTTTTTATTCAATAGTTACGAGTCCACTTGATTTTGATAAATTTTACGATGCATTCGAAGGTATAAAGCAAATGCAAATTGGAGGTAATTCTTCAGTTGGATATGGATATTGTAAAATTAAAATTCAAAATTCTGAGCCATGGAAAGCTTAATAGATGAGTTACTCCCAATTGCAAGGGAAGTATTAAAAGATTCCAGGGCAGAAGCCAAAGGAAGTAAATCCGGTATCTGGAACCAAAATTCAATAATTGAAATCTACGAAAATTACACTGCTGCATTTCCTGTTATGATTGATCAAATGGGATTGCGTACTGTAGTTGCAATTTATAATGTTTCGGATTCTTCGAAAAGTGATGGAGACAAAAAATTGATACTTCAATTATTATTTAAAATATTAACTAAGGGGAATTTGTCAGAATCTGTCTATCCTGACTTTTTAAGTTTGGTAAATGCAATAATGGATGATCAAACAGGTTCCATAGTTAACTTCTATGAGGAATACTTTTCTGATGCAGCAATAGCATTAAAAAGAGCAATTCGTACTTTTCCTTTAACTAAAAAGACAGGATCATGATCAAACAACCAAATTATGGGTGGAAATTCTATCGTGATTATTTTAATGATGTAGATTTCAAGATTTCAGACAAAAAAAGTCAGGAAGAAATCTTTAAACCCAAAAACAAGAAATTTGAGAGAGCAATTTTAATTCCATTGGTTTCAAATGGAGTACCCTTTCATTCTTTCACATTGAAGTTGCTTTATCCTGGATTAGTTTCTGGTGTTGGCTATCAAATGGGTATAGGTATGGTTGGTGAGTTTAAAATAGGCTTTTATTTTGATCATACCACAGGAATGCCTGTTATCCCGGGTTCATCAATTAAAGGTGTTATCAGGTCAATATTTCCTTCATTTCAAGATGAAAAAGAAGAAGCTAAATTGAAACGAAAGTCAAAAAATGATGATCAGAAAGCCCGTTTTATCTGGAATCTGATATGCGATCTTAAAGGGATAGACAACGCTTCATTTTCAAAGAAGGATGAAAAAAGTAGATTAAACGAAAATGAAAGAAAAATTATCAGGCAGATTGAATTGGAAATATTTGAAGGAAGAAAAATTAAAATAGAAACTGAGTTGAAAAAGGCTTCAAAGGAATTTCAGGGTGAAGAGTATTCCGGAATTTATAAAAGCGACATCTTTTTTGATTCATATATTGAACTCCCAGTTGATCACGGTTTGACAAAAGACAGAATCTTTGGAACAGATTCAGTCACTCCACATGGAACGAATCCTTTAAAAAGCCCGGTACCTCTTTTATTTCTAAAAGTATTGTCTGGAACAACCTGGCGTTTCTGTTTCAATTTAAATAATGGATTACATCTTACTGCTGAGCAAAAACTCGAATTATTCCGCCAGTTAATTTTAAATCTTGGCATCGGCGCCAAAACCAATGTCGGTTATGGTCAGTTTGAATAGTTGCCAATTTGTTACCAATAAAATTATGCACAAATAAAAAGCCTATGTTACTTCTTATTACCCCGGATATTTCTCCACTCTTCCCGGGGGTGGATAAATATATATGCTAAATAAATTCTATTCACTTAAATCTATCTTATTATGGAAAATCGTATTGATATTTCGTTAGCACAGGAAACCCAGGATCAGATAATCCAGGGGGTAGCTGCAGTGAAATCCCTGATGCCGTTTTTGAAAAAGCTGCAGCCTTCAGAACGTGAAACCATGCAATTACTCAGCGATGGCCGGAAGCCTTTTGTTGAAAAAGCCTATGACTTAGCCTCCCGTAACACATCCTTAGACCCAGGTATTAAAATGGCAGAAGAAGGCCTGCGTGATATTAAACTCTATACTTTCCTTGCTTCCATTGAAAATGAATTGCTGCAACTGATCGAAATGGTACGCGACACAAAACAACTGGCCGGCGCAGAATCGTACGTGATTGCGCGGTTTATTTATTCGAAAGCCAAGATGGAGCTGAAAATGGGAACCCCCGGAATGCAATCCGTTGTGGATGAACTGGGGAAACTCTATAAAGTAACACCGGCTCCTGTAAATGCTCCGGTTGCCTGAAATTCCGGGACTGATTATGCCGGCCGGACCGGGAACCGACCGGCTTTTCAAATGATTGTTCCGGAAAACGAGATTAAATTAGATTGGGAAAGAAATTTGCCTGAGGTTTGTTCCGCAAACACAGTAAATGGGAAGGAAAATACAACGGAATGATAAAGCTTCGCACTATTTTGGTGTAATTACACAGCATTCCGGTGCATCGGCATACCAATTCTGGTGGTTCAGGCAGTAAAACAGTGGATTATCATACGAAATGAGTATGGTTTTAAACCAAACAGGTTCTACAATACAGCAAGAACCTGTATTGATCTTCTGTAGTACTGCAAAATGTATCCTGGTGTATCACCCGGATAACAAATACCCGGAAAATGCAGAAAATTTAAGGATTCCGGCATTTAACAAAAATACATTAATCACTTTTTTTATCAGACTATGAATCTGTTAACCTACAAAATCAGCCCTTACTTACTACATCCCTCAGGGGAAGCCATTTTGGAGCCCTCCCCTACCGAATGGTTGCGCAATGCCATACTAATGCTGGTAAACCGATCAAAGGCCAGACTTCAGGCGGCGGGGGTGGCTCACGATGTATTTCACAATCATGATGAGGTCACCGGCAACACCATCGCCAGGTATCCCTTGGTATTGTATCAGCAGCGCGGAGGGCAGCTTTTCGTAACCGGTATCAACAAAGGCGCCGAAGCCCTCGAAACCTTACTTTCGTTTTATGAGCGGCCGGTTGAGATAGATAAAAAGAGTCTTCTCGGTTTTAAAATTATATCCCGCGTAAACGAAGATGTACTCAGGATTGATGAACTTCATACTTATACAGTTACTGAATGGCTGCCTTTAAACAGCCTGAACCATAAGACTTATAAGGCGCTTGAATCAATAATGGAAAAGGTGAAATTTCTCGAACAGTTGTTGATGGATAACCTGGCCAAGGATTTTGGCCGGTATTTCGATCTTGATCTGAGCCATGCAAACGTAGAAATGCTTGATGTGGATGCCTTTAACCGCTCCTGCCGCCAGTTGACGGTGAATGGCCGAAAAAAGGATTTTCAGCCGTTTACGGTAAGGTTTTCAGTAAATCTGATGCTGCCCGAGTTCATTAACCTCGGAAACGGAAAGGTTTACGGATATGGGTTGGTGATGAAAACGGGATAGTGTTTATAGCTGATCACAGGATCACCGACTGATTCTTGCCTTATTCCGGTTCAAGTATTAATGTAAACTTTGCTAAAAAATGCTGGAAAAAGTTAAAACCCTGAAAGAACTGGCTGCATTTCTGGCTTCAAGTGAAAATGAACTGGCAACCATACAGCCTGAACACAATTATCGCGTTTTTGAAATTCCAAAACCAGGGAAAACCGAAAAAAGGTTGATTGAGACCCCGACCGGAAGATTACGTTGTATTCTTGACCGGCTGGCCGACGGCTTGCAGGGACTTTACCAGCAACATAAAACAGATGCTGCATATGGGTTTGTGCGCTCCTATAAAACCGACCCCGACAAGCGAAATATTTTCACAAATGCTAAAAAACACCTTGGAAGAAAAAACCTGCTTAACATGGATCTGGATGATTTTTTCCATCAGGTAAATGAGACCAAGGTCCGCAATATTTTTACAAATTTCAACCTGTTCTCATTTAGTCACGAAGCGGAAGAATTGCTGGTTAACCTGGTGAATTTTCATGGTCGTCTGCCGATGGGCAGCCCGACATCACCGCCCCTATCGAATTTTGCCACGATCGACCTTGACAATGAGCTGCTGAATTGGGCCTATCGAAGTTCATTTACCTATACGAGGTATGTTGATGATTTATCATTTTCGTCAAATCACCTTATAAGCCATACTCATTTCGATCAGATTAACCAGATATTGTTGTCACATCAATTCATAGCTGATCCGAAAAAAACGAAATGGTACGGAAAAGATGATATTAAAGAGGTTACAGGCCTGTTACTTGCTGATAAAATAGCGATACCCGATGAATTTCTGAAAGATTTTGAAACAGACCTGGCAAGGTACCGCGATGTGGTCAATTATGCGCACCAATATCCCGATGGCCATGTTTTGGAATGGATTGAAAAACTTAAACAGGTAATGCACGGCAGACTGGCTTTTTTGGAAATGGTTTACGGAACAAACCATCCGGTTTACCGGAAACTATCAGATGAGTTTCTGATGGCCGGACAAATCGATGACATTGAGTACAGCATTAGCTGGCGCTATGCCGGATACGATTATCACTAATAATACACAATATGCAAATAGTACTTGACACACGGGGTTTGCAGATGAGTGTGCGCAACAAATGTTTTGAGATTGAACATGAAAGCCAATCAAACATTGTGCATCCATCGCGTATAAGCAGCATTTTAATTACCTCCCCCTGCCGTATAAGCAGCCCGGCTTTACTGCTTGCTGCTGAAAATCAGATTCCTGTAGTAATATGCAATAATTCGGGCAGCCCGGTGGCCAGGCTATGGTCTTCCCGCTTTATCAATACTTCAACACTCAGGCGCAAGCAATATATGTTCACTACACGAGACCATGGTACAACATGGGCTGAAGATATAATCCGGCTTAAAATTTCCGGACAAACAGATAATCTTATTTTTCTGGCAAAATCCCTTAAGATTATCAAACCATCTGTAAACAAGGCCATTGGTGAAATAACCCAACAAATGGTCATCCATTTGAATAAAGAGATTGAATCCTGAACAGTTTCAGAAAAGAAAAAAATCCTGTTTTGCGAAGCTTTCGCTGCCTCCCGCTATTGGCAATTGGCAGGTACCGGGCTTCCAACGCCTTTTACATTTTATAACAGGGTTAAACGCAAACCACCCGATCCGGCCAATACCTGTATAAATTATCTTTACGGGATACTGCGTAATGAAGTTGAAACAGCTGTATTAAGCATAGGTCTCGATCCAGCCCTGGGGGTAATGCATCGCGACGGCTATAGCATGCCTTCATTGGTTTTTGATTTGATGGAACCATTCAGGCCAATAGTTGATAAAATGCTTTTTCAATCCATTTTAAATACCAAAATAGCTCCGGATTGTTTCACATTAAATGAAGGATTGTACTCATTAACAAAAACCGGGCGACAAACATTAATCAGGTTGTTCATGACATCTTTACACAGTAATTTGCAATTCAGAAATAGAAGTACAACCCTGAAAAATCACATTTTAACTGAAGCTAAATTACTGGCTGACAAAATAAAGATGTTATGACACCACCAGCTACAATCTACATGTTGATGTACGACATTACGCATGAGCGCACGCTGCAAAGGGCCGCCAAACTAATTCAGAAGAATGGTTATGAGCGTATCAATTTTTCGGTATGGTTAGGGTGGCAGGGACCAAAGGAAAATCCTGAATTATTCAAAATTCTGCGAGAAATGCTCAACAAGCCCGAAGCCAGTGGCTCAAGACTTTTTTTTATGCCTTTGGGGATAAACAGTTTAAAAAAGATACGGAGCATCAGTGGCCATAAACCTTCAGAATTAGATTACTGGACCGGTGAACGCCGGATTCAATTTTTTTGATGTGGTGCATAATATGACATGTTTCTGCAAAAAAAAACCGCTGAAAAGCCTTGATATTAAATGGTTTTAATTATCTTTGTGTTGAAGTAGCTACGTAGGAATGAGTTCACTGAAACGGATTCTGAATCAGAGCTTCATAAGCCTGTTCATAATGTTGAAGTAGCTACGTAGGAATGAGTTCACTGAAACCTTTTTCATAATTTAAAATTTAAAGTGTGAATAAGTTGAAGTAGCTACGTAGGAATGAGTTCACTGAAACTTCTCGTTGAGAACTTGTGCGCTTTCTTCTGTCAGTTGAAGTAGCTACGTAGGAATGAGTTCACTGAAACCTTATTGAGTGTTTATGATTGTTAATTGCAGAAAGTTGAAGTAGCTACGTAGGAATGAGTTCACTGAAACCTCAACAAGAAAAAATTTTTTGTTTCTCTCCAGTTGAAGTAGCTACGTAGGAATGAGTTCACTGAAACAACAATAGCAGAAACCCTATAACCCGTTTCCGGTTGAAGTAGCTACGTAGGAATGAGTTCACTGAAACTTTCTTCTTTCGAATTAACCTGGGCGCCTTCTTCGTTGAAGTAGCTACGTAGGAATGAGTTCACTGAAACCGCCGGTTGAACGACAGGTCATCAGCAGATCAAGTTGAAGTAGCTACGTAGGAATGAGTTCACTGAAACTCAGAAAGCACCTGGTCATTATCTCCACGTCGGAGTTGAAGTAGCTACGTAGGAATGAGTTCACTGAAACATTGAAAACATAAGGAATGATGAAAAGAAAAAAGTTGAAGTAGCTACGTAGGAATGAGTTCACTGAAACATCGACTCATTATCAAGAAGACAAATTACAGCATGTTGAAGTAGCTACGTAGGAATGAGTTCACTGAATTATTCCTGCACCAAATGCTTAAACAAAGTCCTAACTTTGTTATGCAGGAATAATCATCCGCCAAAGGCGGATAACTAAAATCATGAATGAAGCAGGATCATGAAAGAAGAGGGTTGAAGTAGCTACGTAGGAATGAGTTCACTGAAACTGAATACGCTCCGCATAATGCAGATTGATTTCCCGGTTGAAGTAGCTACGTAGGAATGAGTTCACTGAATTATTCCTGCACTGGATGATTAATCAAAGTCCTAACTTTGTTATGCAGGAATAATCATCCGCCACAGGCGGATAACTAAAATCGTGAATCAAGCAGGATCATGAAAGAAGAGGGTTGAATTAGCTACGTAGGCCCCGCCGAAGTGGGCGGGACTCGTGCAGCTAAGGTTTGCATTCGTGAAGTACCTGCCTGAATGCCCGGCAGGCAGGCTCTGCAAACCCAAGCTACTCGTAGAATGAGTTCACTGAATTATTCCTGCACCAAATGCTTAAACAAAGTCCTAACTTTGTTATGCAGGAATAATCATCC
>JAZDHI010000002.1:0-19746 GCA_043806115.1 Bacteroidota bacterium | reverse complement strand
CCGGTTGAATGATCAACCGGGGCTTTTCAGTAAACATATTATAGGAATGGTTTATCTGTAAAAAGGTAAAAAAGTTAAAAATTCAAGTTCAACCATGAATTCCGTTTTTTGCTTTTTACTATTTATTTGATTCTAGTTCCTGTCTATGTTATTCAGGTCTTCGAAAGCAGTTTTCAGTCGTGCAATCATTGTTTTCTGAGCTTCGTTCAACCATTTGCGGGGATCGTAATATTTCTTGTTGGGCTTATCTTCTCCTTCAGGATTACCAATCTGTCCCTGGAGGTAGCCTTCGTTTTTCTTATAATAATTCATAATTCCTTCCCAGGTCGCCCATTGGGTGTCGGTGTCGATGTTCATCTTGATCACGCCATAGGAAATGGCCTCACGGATCTCATCACGGCTCGAACCTGAACCACCATGGAAGACAAAGTTAACCGGCTTATCGCCGGTGTTGTATTTTTTCTGAATAAAATCCTGTGAATTTTTCAGAATAACAGGCTGTAGTTTGACATTGCCCGGTTTATAGACACCATGCACATTCCCGAACGACGCTGCAATGGTAAAACGGTCGCTGATTTTCATCAGTTCCTCGTATGCATAAGCCACATCTGCAGGCTGAGTATAAAGTTTTGAACTGTCAACACCGGTATTGTCAACCCCGTCTTCTTCACCCCCGGTGACACCGAGTTCAATTTCAAGGGTCATACCCAGTTTACTCATTCGTGCGAGGTACTTTTTACAGATTTCAATGTTTTCTTCCATCGATTCTTCCGAAAGATCAAGCATATGGGAACTGAATAGTGGTTTGCCCGTTTCTTTATAGAATTTTTCACCAGCATCAAGCAGGCCGTCAATCCAGGGAAGAAGTTTCTTTGCAGCATGATCGGTATGCAGAATTACCGGAACACCATACATTTCAGCAAGCATATGTATATGTCTGGCGCCTGAAACCGCTCCTGCTATGGCAGCACGTTCACCATCATTACTCAGGAATTTACCGGCATAAAAATGCGCTCCTCCGTTCGAAAACTGAATGATAACCGGAGAATTCACTTCTTTGGCTGCCTGCATCACAGCATTCACTGAATCGGTGCCAACAACATTAACTGCGGGTAGCGCAAATCCATTGGCCCGGGCAATACGGAAAACTTCCTGAACATCGCTTCCGGTAACAACTCCGGGCTTCACTTTATCAAATATTCTTTCTGACATTTTAATGATTGAATTAGATTGGACTGAATGATTTATCTTCGCAAAGGTAATCAATTTTGATTTATCCCTGCTTACAGGGCATATTGAAGTCCTTTAAATTATCCGTTAAATTTCTGTTTTTCAGCTACTTAAGTACAATGTCGTTCCAGTTAAAAATCCGTGATCTGATTTCCGATAACTATTCAGGTTCTGCAGCTATTCTCGAAAAGATTATCCGGAGTATACAGACTTATATAAACAACAGGGAAATTGACCAGGAATTTCTCCGGTCGAATCTTGACAAGGTAACCATTCATTTTCCCGACCTGGCTGTCCTGCATCATTTTATGCAACAATTCTATGACCTGCTCGATCAGTCTGCGCATGAAGAATGGTCGAAAGAAAAGACAATTCTCAAGATCGGGCAATTCATCAACAGCTATAACCTGATCTGGAATGAGAGTATCGGTCAGGCTTCGGAAAAAATGGAACGGCTGGTTAAATTCAATGGCAAGCGGATCCTTTTACACAGCAATAGTTCCAGTATCCATGTGTTGTTTGAACATCTGGCAACGCATAGTATCTTTCCGTCGGTTTATCAAACAATGTCAGGTCCGGTATATGAGGGTAAACTCCAGGCCAGGGCATTAAGTGACCTGGGTTGTAAGGTTCATTTCATCAATGAAGCAGCGGTCGGCAGGTTTATTCATGAAGTTGATTTTGCTGTGATGGGAGCTGACAACGTGTTTACCGACGGCTTTACAAATAAAATAGGAACATATCCCATTGCACTGGTGTGCCGTGAATCCGGAAAGCCATTTTATGTGATCTGTGATTCGAGGAAACGTTCACCGGTTGATTTTAAAAGCAGGATAAATGCCATTTTCGAACCCGAAGAACCTACCTCCGAGCTCTGGCAGAACCCCCCAAAAGCCATTACCCCAGTTAACTACTACTTTGAGTTTACACCAAAAAATCTGGTAACTGCTTACTTTTTTGAAGATACCTGGTGGGATCTAAGTAAAGAAGCGAAATAGTACTTACCGGCATGATGTTACTGATAATAAATGATTAATCTGATCAATCGGGCAGGCCCGCCTGACCGGCGAATTCAAAACTGAAATAATCATCAATCAGGCCAGTCGGACAGGGATTGTCAGATTCCGGTTATGAAGGTCAAAAAATAAGCATATGTATTATGTTTATGTTTTAAAAAGTTGCCTCAATGGCAGGTTTTATACCGGGATGACCCAAAATTTGGATAACAGGATCAAAGAGCACAATTCAGACCGGGTTAAATCCACTAAACACTTTATTCCATACGAAAAGGTCTATCATGAAATTCAAAATGACAGACGATCAGCCAGAATGCGTGAAAAATATTTAAAATCTGCTGCAGGTAAGCGATTTTTAACGAAATTTGCACTCTCAATTCCGGCCCCGTAGTTCAGCTGAATAGAATGTCAGATTCCGGTTCTGAAGGTCACAGGTTTGAATCCTGTCGGGGTCACTGAAGAGGCTGTTCATTTTGGACAGCCTCTTTTTATTCAACTCTATCGTATTCCGGTTCTGATCGTCACAGTGCCTGTCCTGCCCTCGGCGGAGTTTATAAACTGCCGGGGTCTGTGCCAAAAGCCATCTGGACGGTGGCTTCCCCTTTTTTCCAAGGATTCCGGATCAGAAGTGGTCTTCCTCCTCACGCATTACTTTCAGCCGGAAATGACATTATATATCTGTAGTCAATTATCATTGGCAAATTGATTGCTACTTCTCAGATATTTACAAGGAATAATAATTCTACCGGGAAAAATGAGAACTCAGACCAAGCTTCTGATCAGCCTGCTGATTACAGCATTATTGCTATTCTCGGGATTCCTGATAATCTTAAAAGTTCAGAAACAACAAAACGCAATCCTGCTGCAATCCGGGATTGAACAGCAGAATTCCATCCTCAAAACAGCCATTGAAGCAAAATCCGATCTCATTTACAGGACAGTGTATGACTATACTTACTGGGATGCGATGATTGAATATATGAATACCTCTGATGAACTATGGGCAGAGGATAACCTTTACACACTCTTCTCATCATTTCACGTCAATGGTGTCTGGTTGTATACCCTTGAATTAAAGCCTGTGTTCAGGGAAGCCAGGGAAGACTCTGTTGAAATTGAACCAATCGATATACCACAGAGTGTCTTTCCTATACTCTACAGGAATAAATTCATCAGATTTTATTTACAAACACCTTCGGGTATCTTCGAGATCTATGGCGCTACACTTCACCCCTCAGACGATGAGGCACGGAAATCTCCTCCGCGCGGTTACTTTTTTATGGCCAAACTCCTCAATCAAACCTATCTGAGTGAAATGGAAAAACTAACCGGAGGTGACATTAAACTCACAGAATCCGGAACTGCTAACATTTCTGAAGGTGGTAATTCGATTGTGACCAGCTATCCTTTAAAGGGATGGAATAATGAAGTCATCGGAATGGTTGAGCTCAGCCGGGAATACGACTCCATTACCATTTTCAAAAGTCTTTCCGCAATTTCAATATTTTCCCTGATTGGGCTGGCCCTGGTGATTCTGGTTAATTTTATCATTGCATTCAGTTTGCTCGTAAATATTCCCCTCAATCGAATCTCCCAGGCCCTGCTCACAAAAAGCAGCGAAGACAGGCTCCGGCTCAAAACGCTGAAAAGTGAGTTTAAGAAAATCGGCATTCTGATTGATAATTATTTTGAGCAGCAGGAAGCCCTTGAAATAGAAATTGATGTCCGGAAAAAAACAGAAGCACAGAAAGAAAAACTGATTTCAGAGCTTGATTCAGCCAACCGTGAACTGAAAGATTTTGCCTACATTGTTTCGCACGACCTCAAAGCTCCGCTCAGGGCCATAGGCTCCATATCTCAATGGATTCACACCGACTACATCGACAAACTTGATGAAGATGGTAAAATGCAACTTGACCTTCTTTTAAGCCGGGTTCACCGGATGCAGAACCTCATTGAAGGTGTTCTGGCCTACTCGAGGGTTACCCGCACTGTCGAGGAAAAGGAACAGATTGACCTGAACATACTGGTCCGGGAGGCTATTGAAATGGTTGCCCCGCCGGAAAAATTCAACATAACCATTGACACGAATCTGCCAACTGTATCGTTTGGCCCGACCCGCCTACTCCAGGTTTTCGAGAATCTGGTCAGCAATGCAGTGAAATACAACGATAAGGAGACCGGCGAAATTAATATTCGTTGCGTTGACCAGGGTAAAGCCTGGGCTTTCTCAGTATCTGACAACGGGCCCGGTATAGAAGAAAAATATTATGAAAAGATTTTCCAGATTTTCCAGACCCTGCGCGCCCGGGATGAATTTGAAAGCACCGGTATCGGTCTGACGATCGTAAAAAAAATAATTGAAAACAATGGTGGAACAATTCATGTAGATTCTGCTCCGGGAAATGGAACTACATTTACCTTTACAATTCTGAAATAAACAAAAACCCTGTTCGGATTATGATTAAAAATAAGACAATTCTGCTGGTTGAAGACGATACGATTGATGCAATGACTGTCAAAAGGGCACTCAAGGAACTGAACGTTCTCAACCCTGTTGATACGGTTGAAAATGGTGAAGAAGCGCTTGAATATCTGCGTAACAATAAAAATGAATTACCAGGCATTATCCTTCTTGACCTGAACATGCCAAGGATGAATGGCATTGAATTTCTCGGGATAGCGAAAAAGGACGACAACCTGAAGCATATTCCTGTGATCGTTCTTACGACCTCGCTGGAGGAGATCGACCGGATTGACACTTTCAGCCTTGGGGTTGCAGGATATATGGTAAAACCTGTCGATTACAAACAATTTGTTGAAGTGATCAAGGCAATCAAATTATACTGGTCGCTCAGCGAATTGCCCTGTTGATTATAAAATTAATTTGAATGCATCTGGAGTGGATGTGTTTATCTGAGTAAGAAGTATGACAAACGGGATGATTAAACTTCTTTACATCGAAGATGACCTTGTTGACCAGTTGGCTTTTAAAAGGCTGATCAGGGAGCAGAATCTTCCGTATGAACTGACAGTGGCGAATTCCGTTCAATCTGGCCGGGAAGCATTCCGGAACGGCAATTTTGATATCGTTATATCTGATTTCCTGCTCGGCGACGGAACCTCTTTCGAATATCTTCCTGAAATGATCCGTACCGGAACACCGGTCATCCTCGTAACCGGCACCGGCGATGAAGATGTGGCTGTTAAAGCCATTAAAATGGGCGCCAGTGATTACGTAATTAAAGATGTGGATTTCGGCCACCTGAAAGTATTGCCTCTTATTGTTGAAAGCAGCCTGCGTAACAAGCAGTCGGGCGACCAGCTTAAAAAGCTGAATATGGCTGTTGAACAAAGCCCCAGCATGCTGCTTGTTACCAACAGCGAAGGCTTTATTGAATACATAAATCCCCGGGTTACTGAGATTACAGGCTATATTTTGTCAGATTTTGAAGGCACTGACCTGTTTCATCATCATGCTACCCACAATCCCGAGGAAATTGTAAATGAGATTACCAAGACCGTTGCCAACAAGCAAAAATGGCAGGGAACTACTTGCCATGCCCGGAAATCAGGGGAGTTATTCTGGGAATCAACAACCATTTCAGCCATATACGACAACGATGGACATCTGACAGGTTACATTAAAGTTGCGGAAGATATTACAGAGAAAAAGAAAGCGGAAGAGGCCATCAGAAAGTATTCTGAAGATCTCCGCGAAAGCAATGCCAGCAAGGATAAGATGTTTTCTATCATCGCCCACGACCTGCGAACACCTTTCAACGGACTTCTTGCCTTCTCCGATATCTTGTCAAATGACTATGACTCGCTCAGTAAGGAAGAAGTTCAGGAATACATTGAAGTCATCAGAAGTCTAAGCAGAAATACCTTTAATCTGCTTGAGAAACTTTTACAATGGTCAAGGCTGCAGACCGGACGTATGGAATTTAAACCGGTAAACCTTGTTTTTCAGGATCAGGTTGAGCCCATACTCGGCCTGCTTTCAGCCAACGCCCGTGGTAAATCGATTGAACTTAACGGAAAGATTGAAAAGGGGCTGACCATTTTCAGTGATCAGAATATGGTTCATGCCATCATCCGAAACCTGGCTTCAAACGCCATTAAATTCACGCCTGAAAACGGTTCGGTCACAATTTCTGCCCGTTCAGTACCGGGCAACATGGCTGAGATCACTGTTTCAGATACCGGAGTAGGTATTGATCCCGGGAATCTTGAGAATTTATTCAGGGTGGAAAATCAGCAAAGCACCAAAGGCACCAGGGGAGAAACCGGAACCGGGCTCGGACTCATATTGTGCAAGGAATTCATCGAACGAAATGGCGGCTCCATCAAGGTTGAAAGCGAGCCTGGCAAAGGCAGCCGCTTTATTTTCACTTTACCGCTGACAGGCTAACCGAAAGTTATCTGCGCGGCAATTCAACCGGAATTTCGCTTTCATTGTCCATGTGGATGATATTATATTTCTCTGAGCAGCTGAGGAACGGCTGATCCTGTAGAAGAATGTCTTTTTTAATACCACCACTTTTCACTTTCAGTTTCAATCCGTCCCTGGTTTACTTTTTGTCTATCATTTTCCTGATAAAACATATTTGTTTATCTGTCTGTTTATCAATGAAGCAGGTGTTATTATCCCTGCTTTTATATTTTTTTTGTTAACATTCCGTTAACAAAAATCCTGTTACTGTGTTTATGAGAAGATTTCCCGTTGTTAAGGGAAAATCCATGCAAGCCACTATCAGCATATTATGATAAAAAAAGTTCTAGTTGCCAACCGGGGCGAAATAGCAGTACGTATCATGCGTTCGTGCCGCGAAATGGGCATCCCTACCGTTGCTGTATTCTCCGATGCCGATCGTGCATCCATGCACGTTCGTTATGCGGATGAAGCTTTCCACATCGGTCCTGCTCCTTCGATCGAGAGTTACCTAAACATTGAAAAAATTATAGAAGCGGCTAAAAAGTCCAGGGCTGATGCCATTCATCCCGGATATGGCTTTCTTTCAGAAAACGCCTCATTTTCTGAGCGATGCAAGAAGGAAGGCATTGAATTCATCGGTCCCGATCCCGATGCTATACGACAGATGGGCGATAAGATTACCGCCCGTAAAACCATGATCGCTGCCGGCGTACCGGTGGTTCCAGGTACGGTGGATAAAATCACTGACTATGAGGAAGCACTTAAAACCATCCGTGAAATCGGACTGCCAGTGATGATCAAAGCTTCGGCCGGTGGAGGAGGTAAAGGAATGCGCCTGGTTAAAAGAGAAGAAGACATTGAAAGTTCGCTTCGTGGAGCACGTTCCGAAGCAAGTACAGCCTTCGGTGATGACTCAGTTTATGTTGAAAAGTATATCGAATCACCTCACCACATTGAATTTCAGATTCTGGCAGACAAACATGGCAATGCCATTCACCTGTTCGAACGGGAATGCTCGGTGCAACGTCGACATCAGAAGGTTATCGAAGAAACACCTTCACCCCTGCTCACGCCGGCCATTAGGGCTGAAATGGGAGCCCATGCCGTAGCTGCTGCCAAAGCCTGCAACTATCATGGTGCCGGTACCATCGAATTCATTGCCGACGATAATCAGAATTATTATTTCCTGGAAATGAATACGCGTCTGCAGGTTGAGCACCCGATCACCGAGCGTGTGGTTGGCGTTGACCTGGTAAAAGAAATGATCAACATCGCCAACGGTTTCGAACTTCCCTATAAGCAGGAGGATCTTAAACAAAGCGGCCACGCCATTGAATGCCGTATATATGCCGAAGACCCTGACAATAACTTTATGCCGAGTCCGGGCACCATTCGTCATATATCAGAACCTTTGGGGCTTGGTGTAAGACACGATGGCTATGTTTATGAAGGTTATACCATCCCCATCTATTACGACCCTATGATCTCGAAACTCATTGTCTGGGCTAAAAACAGGGATGAAGCCATCAGCCGCATGAGACGTGCCCTTCATGAATATAAAATCACCGGTGTAAAAACTTCCATTCCTTTCCTTGCAAGGATCATGCAAGCCGATGCCTTTAAATCGGGAAAATACAATACCCATTTTATTGAGGAAAACAGTGAGTTCCTATTCGCCCCGCACGAATGTGACGGGATTTGTGAAGACATCGCCCTGATTGCTGCATTCCTTGAACACAGCAGCAAACTCGAAAAAATAAAATCCACCGGCAATAGTAGCAAACCTTCTGTCAGTCGTTGGAAAGACCCGCAACGCGTGGCTTATATTTAAACTCATTTTTATGGCATTGGAAATCAACATTGATGGGCGCACCGCTCAGGTAACCGAATTAAAACGCGACGGCAACCTGCTTACTATACAGGTTGACGACGAAATCTATGAAGTAGATGCCCTGAAAGTAGGTGAAGGCATCTATTCGATGATTTACCGGGGGAAATCATACAACATAGAGATGATCGACAACGGATCACCGAGAAATTACACGGTAAATTCATTCTACAACTCCTACCAGGTAGAGGTTATAGATGCACAGACCCGTTACCGTCAAAGCCGTTCAAAGGGTGATTCATCCGACACAGGGAACACCATTATTTCACCCATGCCCGGAAAGGTTGTTAAAATTCCTGTTAAGGTAGGTGATGCTGTTGAGGCAGGTCAGACCCTCATCATCGTTTCGGCAATGAAAATGGAGAGTGAGTTTAAGGCAAGAACAGCCGGAACCATTAAATCCATTCACGCTGCTGAAGGAGACACCATTGATGCAAATAAAGTGCTGGTGGTCGTAGAACCCACAGTTGAATAACCCTGTTTGATTGGCCGACAAGGGGACTAAGAGACAAGGAGAAATAGAGACTTTGAGACAAGGGGATACGGAGACAAGGAGACAGAGGATATGTTTGATGCTTTATGCTACCCGCCTCAACCTTTGCACTTAGATGCCAATTTCCAACCTGATGACACAATGCCAGTGCTGTCAAAAACTTGAATATCAATGAATTGATTATTTGAACTAATAACCTCACATTGAATCAGGCTCTCCTTCTCCTTTCTGAGAGGGGGTCGAGGGGTGAGGCAACTTTTAACTTTAGACTTGAATTTATGTCAGATCTGGATGAAATTTACCGCAGGCTTGAAGAGCGCAACCATCAGGCAGAACTTGGTGGTGGTCAGGAACGCATTGACAAGTTGCACCGTACCGGAAGAAAAACAGCCCGTGAGCGCATCGGAATGCTCCTTGATCCGGGAACTTTTGTAGAGTTTGACCGGTTTGTTGTACACCGTGCCCGTGACTTCGATATGGAGAAAAACCTGATTTCAGGTGACGGTGTAGTAAGCGGACACGGCAAAATCGACGGGCGGCTTGTGTATGTCTTTGCCCAGGATTTTACTGTTTTCGGTGGTACCCTCAGCCGTGCCAATGCCGATAAGGTAATCAAGATCATGGATCTTGCCCTGAAGATGGGTGCCCCTGTGATCGGTTTGAACGACTCGGGTGGAGCCCGTATTCAGGAAGGGGTGGAAAGTCTCGCCGGCTATGCCGACATTTTTTACCGCAATGTAATGAGCAGTGGCGTGATTCCCCAGATTTCAGCCATCCTCGGCGCCTGCGCCGGTGGAGCTGTGTACAGCCCTGCCATCACTGATTTTATTCTGATGACCAAGGATACCAGCTATATGTTTGTAACGGGTCCGGATGTGATTAAGACCGTAACTCACGAGGAGGTAACCAAGGAAGAACTCGGAGGTGCAATGACCCACAATGCCAGGAGCGGTGTGGCTCATCTTATTGCCGATGGCGATGAACAGGCTATGATGATGATCCGCGAGCTGATGAGTTTCCTGCCTTCGAACAATATGGAGGAACCCCCGACCATCCGTTCGACTGACGACCCCAACCGTGAAGAAGAAAAGCTTCAGGAAATCGTCCCTTTCGACCCCAACAAACCTTACGATATGACTGAAATCATCCACAGTGTGGTTGACGACGGTAACTTCATGCAGATTATGCCTCATTATGCCCAGAATATGATTACCGGGTTCGGCCGTCTGAACGGCAAACCGGTAGGCATTGTGGCCAATCAGCCGGCATTCCTTGCAGGCGTGCTTGATATCAACAGTTCAGTAAAGGCAGCCCGGTTTGTAAGGTTCTGTGATGCCTTCAATATTCCGCTTATCACTTTCGTGGATGTGCCCGGTTTCCTGCCGGGAACTTCACAGGAGTTCGGTGGTATTATCAAGCATGGCGCCAAACTCTTGTATGCCTTTGCTGAAGCCACCGTGGCCAAAATTACCGTTATTACCCGTAAAGCTTATGGCGGAGCCTACGATGTGATGTCGAGCAAACACATCGGCGCCGATGTGAATTACGCCTGGCCTACGGCTGAAATTGCCGTGATGGGAGCCGAAGGTGCTGTAAACATTATTTTCCGCGATAAACTCACCGATGAAAGCAAGGCCGAGGCGGTGAAAGAGTATCGTGAAGTATTTGCCAGTCCTTACAAAGCCGCTGAACAGGGTTACATTGACGAAATCATATACCCGAAACATACCCGCCGCAAACTGATACAGGCACTGGAGATGTGCAGCAACAAACGGAAAAGTAATCCACCAAGGAAACATGGGAACATACCCCTTTAATTTTTTACGGTTTCAGATATACGATTTACGATTTTGAAGTCTGAAGTCACAAGCGAAGCCCGCCTCCATAACGGAGATGCGGGCTTTTTAATTTTCATATCCTGCAGGTTCAGTTACGAAATACGAATTACCTTTTATACAAAGGTAATGAAGCCATTCCGGCAATTGCCTCAGAGGCCAGATCTCCTTCATTACTGAATGGCCAAACAAACAGTGATTTTACCGGGTGGTCTTTACGGATATTTTTTATTGCGGACAAAGCAAGTTGCTTCACAATCCCCTTTCGCCGGTATTCTTCAAGTACCAGTGCTGAGCACAGATACAATGCATCATAATCCGCATATGCAGGCGTGATATCAAACAGTTCCTTCTCGGAAATTTCACCGGATAAGAATCTCTCCATTAAATGCTGCGTGGTTGGAATCAGTAAAAGCCAGGCTACCGGGCCATTACCGTCATTATACTCCGAAACAGCTGAAGGATGCATCTTCTGCAGTCGGGTGATAACCTCCTGATCTACATCAAGTTGGTCTGGATCGTTTTTAACAGCAAAAACCTCCTCAGCCAGTTGAATCAGACGTTCATAGTTGCTTTTGGGCATAAAAATCTAACTTCTAATGTCTAAAACCAAATTGTCGAAGGTTATCTTTCCTTTTTACTCTAAGCTTTGAGCCTGACCTTCAGCCAGCAAACTGCAATTCACTCAGGCTCCTGTACAGCCCGTTTTCCGCTTTCAGCAATTCCAGGTGGGTTCCCTGTTCCACAATGCTACCATGGTTGATGACAAGAATCTGATCGGCCTGTCGGATGGTAGAGAGGCGGTGGGCAATAACAATAGAAGTGCGGCCTTTCATCAGCTTTTCGAGGGCATCCTGCACCAGGCGTTCGCTTTCAGAATCAAGCGAAGAGGTCGCTTCATCCAGAATCAGTATTTTAGGATTCTTTAGAACAGCACGTGCAATGGCCACACGTTGCCGCTGTCCGCCCGAAAGCTGTGTACCCCGCTCACCAACCAGGGTGTCGAGTCCTTCGGGAAATTTACTGATAAACTCCCAGGCGTTGGCTTTGCGGGCTGCATCTTCAATCATTTCAACGGTAGCTCCTGTTTTTCCATAGGCAATGTTTTCACGGATAGTTCCCCCGAAAAGAAAGATGTCCTGTGGAACAATAGCCATCTGGCTACGCAGCACCGAAATCGGGATGGACTGATTGTCCGTTTCATCGAAAAGAATGCGGCCGTTGGTCGGTTCATAGAGTCGGAGCAACAACGCCACCATGGTCGATTTTCCGGCTCCGCTCGGACCTACCAGCGCCACCAGGGTGTCTGGCCTGATCTCTACATGAATATCATTCAGCACCTGCATATCGGTGCGTGTGGGATAGCTGAAGGAAAGGTGATCGAAACGTATGCCACCCCGGAGGATCTGATGGGGTTCGCCAGGTAAAAGTTCTTCCACAGGTTCCGGAATTTCATTAAAAATTTCCATAAGGTCTTCGGTTGCCCCGATAAATTTCTGCACCCGGGCAAAGACATCTGCCATGCCACCAATAGTACCACCGATAAAAACGGTGTAAATCACAAATGAGAAAAGTTCGCCTGTTGCCAGCTCGCCGGCGGCCAGTAAGGTGGAGCCCTTCCAGATCACGGCTACCATGGCACCGAAAATTCCCAGGATAACAAAGGAAGAGAAAGCACCACGCAAACGACCATTCTTAATACCGGTCTGAGCAATATCTTTCGTTTTTATACGATAACGGGTCATTTCGAAGAATTCGTTGGTAAAAGCTTTAACACTCTGGATGCCCTGTAATGTTTCCTCAACAATGGTATTCGAATCGGCCACCTGCGATTGCGCCAGCTTACTCAGTTTACGGATATACCGCCCGAAAACACCTACCAGAATCATGATGACCGGAAGTATCAGGAGCATAAACAAAGTCAGCTTCATAGAAGTCATCAGCATCAGGGTTACACCGCCGATAATGATGATAATCTGCCTTATAAATTCAGCCAGTGTGCTGGTAAGGGCATCCTGTAAAAGCGTGATATCCGAGGAAATTCTGCTGTTAAGTTCGCCTACCCTCCGATGCTGAAAAAATTTCATTGGCAACCGGATTAAGTGGTTAAAAGTATGCTGGCGCAGATCGGCAAGGGTTTTTTCGGTAACCCTGACAAAAAGAAATATTCGGAAATAAGAGAACACCGATTGAGCAATCAGGACCAGAACCAGGATAAATACAATACGGTTTATCTCATGCCCGATGTTTCCCTTATTGCCATAATCAACCAGTTCGCCAAGGAGTTTCGGAAACGCCAGACTGGCACTGCTGGAGCCCAGGAGAAATAACAAACCCAGCCCATACTCCCAGCGGTAAGGCTTTATAAAACGGTAGAGTTTAAATAACCTGCGGAGTCCCGGCAGGGTTATTTTTCTTTTTATAGTCTCATCAGTCATTTTGCAGTGATTCCATTGGGTATTAAAAATCTGCTACTATAACATCGGAGTTGAAGGATTGTTGATTCCGGATAGCGGATTTGAAGGAAGAGACAAGGCGATACGGAGAAATGGAGACAAGGTGATAATTGCAGATTTCGGATCAAAAAGAAGAACACGGATAACGCGAATGTCACGGATAAATACGGATAAAATATTTAAATCCTTTCAAATCCGCTTAATCTGTGTCATCCGTGTTCAAAATAATTGGCCCGGAAACTAGGAATCAGGTTGTAAATTCAGATTGCGGATTGCGGATTGCGGATTGCGGTCCAGCCGGTGCCAAGTTAAAGATAAGTGTCCGGGGATTTTTTCTGACATGAATTACAGAAATTTCGGATTGAGCCTGCCCCCCCGCCGAAATAGCGGGGCAAGCTGCCAAAGGCTGTGGGATTATGGATTTATTGAAGAACATCTAAAAATCGAAGGTGGCTTAGCGATTTGTCTGACCAATCCGGTCAATCTGAAACAAACCGGCAGCAAATCGTATCGAAGCCACCGTAAGTTGGAAAGAAAGAAGAACACAGATATCACAGATGTAACGGATTATCACAGATTAAAAATCATTTCTGCCGGAATCCGTCAAATCTGTGTCATCCGTGTTCAAAATAATTGGCCCGGTAACTAGGAATCAGGTTGTAAATTCAGATTGCGGATTGCGGTCCAGCCGGTGCCAAGTTAAAGATACGTGTTTGGGGATTTTTCTGACATGAATTACAGAAATTTCGGATTGAGCCTGTCCCCCCGCCGAAATAGCGGGGCAAGCTGCCAAAGGCTGTGGGATTATGGATTTATTGAAGAACATCTAAAAATCGAAGGTGGCTTAGCGATTTGCCTGACCAATCCGGTCAATCTGAAACAAACCGGCAGCAAATCGTATCGAAGCCACCGTAAGTAGGAAAGAAAGAAAAACACAGATATCACAGATGTAACGGATTATCACAGATTAAAAATCATTTCTGCCGGAATCCGTCAAATCTGTGTCATCCGTGTTCAAAATAATTGGCCCGGAAACTAGGAATCAGGTTGTAATTGCGGACCAGCCTGCCCTCCTGCAGCGGGTAAGCCGGCTGGCAGGTATCACGTACCCGTCTTTGGTTGGTATACTTGGAGCTTTCCCCTTTTTACTTTTTACTTTTTACTTTGAGCTTTTATGATCATAACTCAACCCCCGGCTGAGTTTCCACAAACCATTTTCGAGCAGCCAGACGTGTGTAAACCGGGCTACGCTGGTCAGATACTCAGGTTTGTCTTTTTCAAGAGCAAAGAACCGATGGGAGCCTGTTTGAATGGCTCCGTAAAGCACCCCGTTGTTCTCCAGCGGATAAACTTCCAGTGAGTTTTCAACCAGCTCTCTTCTGGGCTTATAGTCCATTTTACAAAGCCCGTCACGGATACCGGCAATAAAAGAGACTTTTGATGTGGTGATGCCTGACTTGTCGTGGTAAAACTCAAAATCATCGCTGATGAGCTTCTCAAACTGAGTGATATCGCAGGTATTGAAACCAATACCGAACAGCAGACTGTCCTGTGCTTTCAGCATACTGAAAAGATCAGAGGATATGGCAACCTGAGAGAACACACCATATGAGAAACAACAAAAGATCAGTGAGAGCAGGTAATGTTTCATATTTTTTTCGAGCTGTTTATTTTGCCAAAGAAAGTGTTATTATGAACGTGTTAAGCGGTTAAATCTTTAAATCACTGATAATAAGCATTATTGAAGTCAATGTCATGTTGAGCGGAGTCGAAACAGACATTTACTTCATCCACGCTATCAGTATGTTATATTTGTAACCGCACAATGCGTTATTATTAATTTTCGTTCAGATGAAAAAACTCCATATTATCAATTCCAAGATACTTATAAACCACCCTGTTCCATTTTTTAAGTTCTTCAAGCCGGGTTCCCCGTTCAGTTTCCTTCATGTATTGCTGCTTCAGTGTTTTTATCCTGAGCAGCAAAGCATCATACATTCCTTGCACAGTAGCCCCGTTTTTATCAGAAAGTTCCAGCTCCTTCTCAAATCTCCGCCTTTCGGCCTCAACCAAATCAAACCAGATATTGATAAAACAATGGGTAATATTGTCCATTGGTAAAAGATAAAAGCTTTCCATCGGATCCAGTATGGTTGCCGTGAGGATGTGGGTGGAGTCTGAATCAGTATTGATGTCCATAAAGATTTTCACACTCAGGTTGTATTGGTCGGCCGGGAAATCAAGATCTCCGATTCTTTTGTCTGATGGGACCGGAGTATTCTCCTTTAAAAGTATCCTTTTGGCGGACCAATTGAGAAAAGAATTTTCAAACAGGCCAAGACTAAAAACCCGGTGCTGGGTAAAAAGGTTTATGTTAGTGATGGTTTCCCTGTCGCTGAAAAACTTCTCATTGAGCTGCAGATGATCACTGAGCCGGTAATCGCTGTAATTTTTCCAGAAAAAATCATTGTAAGGCAGGGCACTGATCTTTTTATAGTCGTCGATGTGGTCATCCGTGAAAGGAAAGCGCGGAATGAAAAATAAATCTTCATATTCAAAGGCATAAATCACGGCACTGGTCGTAACCCGGTAAGGCATTTCATCGGTGGTTCCCATTCTGCTTATGTAATCAATATCGTAGGTGAAATCGGTATGATCGAATAAGAGCTTTCCCCTGAAAACACGAAAAGTTTTTGAGATATTGAAATCTACATTGCTGATCTCATCGGTGTTGAAAACAGGAAGAAACGGATGTTTTTTACTGTGCGGGCAATGCAGGTTTATACGGAGAATGTGCCGGGTGGCGGGATTCAGCCACACTTTACCTCCGAAAAAAAGTCCGCTGGTATCACGGGGAGTAAATCTTATTTCGTAAAGGGAGTCAGAATTATCGTCGCGGAATTTCCTGATAAGATTAAGGTAATAGTGTTTTCTGATGTTTCCGGCTGACAATTCAAGGGGACTTTGCGGGAAGTAGGGATTATCGCCGAACATTTTCAGCAGGGTAATGGCCCTGGAGCCGGCCATTGAAACAAACAGGCCGTTGTTAAAGGGTTTCAGAGCCAGCCTTCCCGCCTTAAGGTCGAGGGAGGAGAGATCATAACCGGTCATTTTGACATTGTAGAAACCCTCAACCAATTCAACCTGATGATCCAGGATAAAGCTTTTCAGCTCATAATAGGACCTTGCTTCAGCAGATGACCCCGGAGCCCGCTTCCGGCACTCAACCAGCAGATCGCGCAGCCAGGTGTCGTCTGGCGCGGAAATCAGGACTTCACTCAATAATTGAGGGGTAGTTTCCAGCAACACATTGTAGAATTTATCTTTCCCGTCAAAGATTATCCATTGTTTCTTATACCCGACAAAGGAGATAAAGACGGAATCCCCTGCATTGCTGACCGGGATCCTGAAATAACCGTCGCTATTGCTGATGCTTCCTCTTTGCAGGCTTTTATTATAGATGTTGGCATAAGCAACGGGTTCCCTTCCTTCCCTGTCAAGAACGCGGCCTTCAATGGCCAGGTTCTGCGCACGGAGCGCGGCAGACAAAAGAAGGAAGAAAATAATCAATGGGATTCTCATCTGATTGGATTCAATGAAATGGCCTGGACTGTGTCTTATCAAATTTATAAAATAAATCGGATCAGGATCGGCATACAATCTGTTGGAAAAATAAATCCTGATTCCGTTTTGATAAACGATGAAACTGAAAACAAAACGACCTCATTTCACATCAGGATATTCCCTGCTTAACCACCAGAATCACCGGTTCACCGGAATCCGCTTTTCCGGAAGGGCGTCTGTCTCTACTTTTACAGGATAATTATCGCAAAAGAATGGAAAAGAAAAGTGTTTGCCCGTGGTGGATGGGTTACCTGTTAATCAACCCTGTCAGAAAACTATCGCATAAACCTGAAGTGATTCTTAAACCTTACCTTAAATCCGGGATGAATGCCGTTGATTTTGGCTGTGCCATGGGTTATTTCAGCCTACCTATGGCAAGGATTGTAGGAAAAGAAGGAAAAGTATATTGTTTTGATATCCAGGAGAAAATGCTCAGTAAACTCACTTCCAGAGCTTCAGATCGTGGATTGTCAGACATAGTAAAACCCATCCTGATAAAAGAAGGGGATACTTATGACCAGTTTAGTAAAACGATAGATTTCATTTTATTATTTGCCGTTGCTCATGAAGTAAATGATCAGCAGAAACTTTTTACTGATCTGTCGGTTATGATGAAACCCGGGTCTCTGATGCTGTTTGCCGAGCCGGCCGGCCATGTAAAACAAAGCGGGTTTGAGCAATCACTCGTTTATGCCGGTAAAGCCGGCCTTGAAAAAGTGGAGGACAAGGAGGTCAACCGCAGCATGAGTGTCTTGCTCAGGAAAATCTGATCGCTGAAAGGTCATTACTCAATGTCAATGGAAACTGCTGTAAAAATACAAGTCGGTTTTCAGCGCCTAACAGAATACTTTCTGGTTTGCTCTTTAAGACATCGCAGACCCCGGTAACCGAATATCCATCTGCTTCTTCAATTAATTTGACGGTTCAGGAACCTTCCTTTCCTTCAGTTTGCTCCGGCCCTGGCACTTTTTTCGTAATTTCGCTGTACCATTCCCCTTTCAATGACCGCTGATTTTTTCCGCAAGTACCGTCTCTGGCTGCTGCTGGCTGTTTCAGCCCTTGCGCGGTTGCTGATCGCTGCATTTACCGAACTGGGCAACGACGAGGTTTATTACATAAACTATGCTCTCTATCCCGCATTGAGCCACTTCGATCATCCACCCATGACAGGATGGATCATACAGTTATTCAGCCTTAACCTGTTGTCTGAAAGCGAAGGCTTTATCCGGCTCGGTGCCGTGGTTTTGGGAACCCTGAACACCTGGCTGATCTATCTGACCGGCAAAACGATACATGATGGGCTTACCGGCTGGTATGCAGCACTGCTCTATACCGCATCTCTTTATTGTTTCATTATTGCCGGTACCTTTATGATGCCCGATGCTCCACAGACTTTTTTCTGGCTGCTGACCCTGCTAATGATGGTGAAAGCAGTAAAAGCCGGACCGGAAAGTCAAAGGGCCGGTAAACTCTTTCTGCTGGCCGGTTTGACCGGAGGCCTGGCTTTGTTGTCCAAATACACTTCCGCATTTCTTTTTACAGGAGCTGCGCTATATTTTCTGATCTATGACCGGAAATGGCTCGTAAAGTGGCAGATTTATGCGGCCGGCACCATTTCATTGCTCATTTTTACACCCGTAATCCTCTGGAACATCCGTTACGACTTTGTAAGCTTTACCTTTCACAGCGACCGCGTGGACGTGGTAAAAACCATACTTCGTCCCGACCTGCTGGCCATCGAACTGGGAGGGCAGGTATTTTATAACAATCCGTTTTTATTTATCCTGGTGATTGCAGGTCTGGTCGCATTCTTCCGTGGCCGTTTCCCGGATAATAAACCTGAACTCCGCCTGATGGTCGCCACAGCCCTGCCGGCTATTCTGCTGTTTCTCGGATTCTCCCTTTTCCGCCGTACCCTGCCCCACTGGACAGGACCAGCCTATATGACGCTGATTCCGCTGGCAGCCCTGTTTATCAGGGAAAAAACGGAAAAGGGAATTACCGGAAAAGGGATCACGCCCATGATTCGGAATGCGATCCTGTTCCTTGCTGTCGTTGTATCGGCCGCCATGCTGCAAATCAGGCAGGGGTGGTTTCTGAACAAAGGTATCGATGAGACTTCAGGGAAAAGACTCGGCATCAGGGATATGACACTGGACCTTTATGGATGGGGTCAGTTACACGATGGATTTACCCGCATATATCAACAGGATACTGCATCCGGTCAAATGCCGAAAGATGCCATTATACTTTCCCAGCGGTGGTTTCCTGCAGCCAACCTTGACTACTATGTAGCCCGGCCAATGGGAATAAAACTGCTTACCCTGGCAGAACCGGAACGCACCCACAAATATGCGTGGATTACGCAACTCCGCGGTGGATTTTATCCGGGCACAGACGCCTATTTCTTTTCTTCCAGCTATGATTTCTCAGATCCGAAAGATCATTACAGTGAATTCTTTAAGGAAATCGGACAACCGGATACCATCCCGGTATACAGGAATAACAAACTGGTGATGTACCACTATGTCTGGCGTTTGCACGGACTGAAGTCAATGCCGCCTGACCGGCTGACCGGGAAAGATCTGTTTACAGGAAAGCCCTGATAGTGCCGCCCCTTAAAGGTGTACCGTCCTGAAATTTGTTTACAGTTTCTTAGATTAATACTTCATTTTTGTTTCATTCATAATTCAATGGGCAATGATGAGCTTAAGCTTTGTTGGGCAAAACCGAGATGGGGTTCGATACCCCATTCGGTTTTTAAAA
>JAZDHI010000001.1:0-2460 GCA_043806115.1 Bacteroidota bacterium | reverse complement strand
CATTCAGGTACATTTTGACGGGTTCCTTAACAGAAGCTTTCAGCATTGAATTAAGCCCCAGATTTCCACCTATTAAATCCATATCTCCATCACCATCAACATCAGCAACCTCTAAGCAATTCCACCATCCTGATGTTTCTTCCAAACCAGTTTGGCGGGTTACGTCAGTAAAAAAACCCTTATCATTCATTAGAATACAAACCTTCATCCATTCACCAACTATGATCAGATCCTTGTCACCATCCTGGTCGTAATCCATCCAGCATGCATCAGTCACCATTCCAATCTTTTTCAGTCGTTTCATTCTATAATCTGTCACATCCTTAAAATGGCCATGTCCATCGTTTTCAAGTAGTAACTGATTGGGCGATAATCCATATGCACCAGGTACAGACCTTGAACCTACGAACAAATCCATATCACCATCACCGTCAAAGTCGCATGGCCGTACACAGGATCCATTATTAGCTGTAAAAGGCAAAGATCCTTTTTCACACTCATTAAATCCACCTTTACCGTCGTTTATAAGCAACCTGTCCTCCAGCAAAGGATTCCCAACTGACACTTCATTGCCGCCCCGTACAATATAGAGATCAGGATCACCGTCTCCATCTGCGTCAAACGAAGCTGCATCCACATCTTCGGAGTAAAGGTCCTTTATAAATACAGGTGCTTCAAATGGTTTGAAAGTTCCGTCATTTTGTTGAATAAATATCCTGGATGTCTGCCCTTTCGCCCCACCCGCAAATAGATCTTCCATTCCGTCACCATTTAAATCACCAACGGCCAGAGCTGGTCCCTCCGCTAAAAGACTATGCGGAATCAGGCGCTCGCGTTTAAAATCAACGTAAGGATCTTCCTGGTGTCTGTACTCCATTCCCGGGAGCAGGGTTTGGGAAAACAACTTCATATTTTCATTGTCCTGTTCATTTCCTCTCACAGGATTCACTGCATTTTTCATTTCTAATGTAATAACCTTATCAGCAGAAACATCTTTTATCACTTGTTCTGAAAGGTCCGGCCATCGCACGACAATCGAATCGATAACATTTACCGGCCCCAATCCAAAATGCAATACATCGGAGGTGGCAGACATAAAACCCCTTGTCGGAAATTGCTCGGCAACCTGTTTCTGCCCATTGCTATATAAGGTAACACGGGTTCCTATTCCCCTGGTGTTCAACCCTTCTCCTTTTAATGATACAGATAAAAAATGGTTATCTAACTGGGTTGCAGCATTATTCATATATATATATGCCATCTCATTGATATTGTTGACAATTAGATCCAGATCACCATCATTATCAAGATCAGCATAAGTGGATCCATTGGAATAAGACCGCTTATTAAAACCCCATGTTTTGGCCATATTCGAAAATGTGAGATCGCCGTTGTTTTTATACATGTAATTGAAGTATGGATAGAGTGGCATTTTCTCGTACAATACCCTGTCCGGAGCATCTCTGTTTTCCTTTAAAGTAAAAAAACTATTATCTACCAAAAACTTGACATAATCCAGATCATTGGCTCTTCGATAAATCCCGTTCGTAATAAAGAGATCTTTCCAACCGTCATTATCCACATCACAAAACAATGGCGACCAGCTCCAGTCTGTTGAGTAAACTCCGGCCAATAATCCGATCTCGCTGAACATATTACTACCCAAATTGAGTTGCAGTGTATTACGTACAAATTGGTAACCATAGCCGTATCTCAGCTTTAATACAAATAGTTCATAAGCATCTTCTCCTCCCGATTGCTTCCTGATTTTTTCCTCCTCCGGGATCATATCTAAAACCATCACATCCAAAAGGCCATCATTGTTGATATCACCTACATCATTACCCATGGAGGATCTGCTTGTATGCTCGATAAATTCTGTCAATCGCTCTGAAAAAGTACCATTGCCGTTATTAATGTATAAATAATCATTTTCGTGAAAATCATTCGATATATAAATATCGGGATAACCATCGTTGTTGATATCACAGATATTTACTCCTAATCCATAACCAATCTGACTGCTGTATATACCTGCCTGGAGTGTAATATCACGAAAAATTCGCTTCCCATCAACCTCATCATTTCTGAATAACCTGTCACCTGCAAGGGAATCCTGATCATAGCGCAGAGATACATCCCCATAACTACGGGAGGTATGTACTGAATGGTTCAGTAGGTACATATCAAGATCCCCATCCATGTCGAAATCAAAAAAAGCTGCCTGGGTGGAAAAGCCCTGAAAATCAAGACCATATTCCTGAGCTTTATCTTTGAATGTGAGATCGCCCTGATTCATGAACAACTGGTTTCTTCCCTGCAACCCCTTGTAATTACCCACCTGACAAACGTAAATATCCAATAGTCCGTCACCATCTATGTCTGCCATTGTAACACCAGTCTTCCAGTCACCCTTTCCTGTGACGCTGGCGGCATCTGTGATGTCCTCAAATTTAAGAC